>NZ_LXGN01000034.1:179400-402836 GCF_009372255.1 Acinetobacter guerrae | reverse complement strand
TATATTATTCGGAATAGTTAAGCCATAAAAAGCAAAGGAGTTCCGACTGCTTTGCTTTCAACGTTAAAGGTTTTCAAATTTAGATTTATTTTACAAGAACTTGATCCGCTAACAGTCAAGTTCTTTTTTTATGTTCTTTTAAAATCGACCAGAGACAATATTTAGTCTTTTAAACTTTTCCAGTAACTCTGCTTGATCTTCTACATGGTTAGGGTCTGCAATAATGCAGTTGATTGGGCAGACTGCGATACAGGTTGGTTCAGGATAAAATCCCACACATTCTGTACAGCGATTTGCATCAATTTCATAGACCTTTTTGCCTTCAAAAATTGCAGTATTTGGGCATTCGGGTAGACACATATCGCAATTGATACATTCAGAAGTGATCAATAAAGCCATCATTACTCCGCAGCGTACGCTAAAGCGGACGAAGAAATTTGTTCTGCAGCATAAGGTAGGTTTCGAATCAAAAGCGCATATTTAATATCAATACGTGGATCTAATGGAATTTCAACGACATGCCCTGAGCCTTTGGCACTTTCAATTTGCCGACCTTTATTGTCCAAAATTTCAGTTAAAATAAAACTAATGTTTCCTTGTGGTGTCATCAGCTCTAAAGCATCACCAACATCAAAACGATTTTTTACATCAATTTTGATGTAGTCGCCATTGCGTTCTAGTACTTCACCACAAAACTGCTGATAATCAAAATGTGAAGAACCATCGGCATAATTTTGATAATCACTATGCACATGGCGACGCAAAAAGCCTTCGGTGTAGCCACGATTTGCTAAACCTTCGAGAAGTTTCATTAGACTCGGATCAAAAGGTTTACCCGCCAAAGCATCGTCAATCGCTTTACGATAAATCTGCGCAGTTCGCGCACAATAAAAATAAGATTTGGTGCGACCTTCAATTTTTAGGGAGTGAATACCCATCTGACTCAAACGCTCTACATGCTGCACGGCACGTAAATCTTTCGAGTTCATAAAATAAGTGCCGTGTTCATCTTCCTCAGCAGCAAACATTTCCTCATCATTGCGTTGTACCAAAACAGATTGTATGAACGGAGTTTGATCCTCTTTGGGATGACAACAGCTTTGTGTGGATGCGAGTTGTTTGGTGGGAATAACATCTCCAGTTTCGTTTTCCACGGCTTCATGAATTTTATATTCCCATCGACAAGCGTTGGTACAGGTGCCCTGATTGGCATCACGTTTATTCATATAACCTGACAGCAAGCAACGACCTGAATAAGCCATACATAAAGCGCCATGTACAAACACTTCAAGTTCAATATCTGGCACATGTTTTTGTATTTCTGATATTTCTTCTATCGAAAGTTCGCGTGAAAGAATCACACGAGTTAAACCATAGTTTTTCCAGAATTTTACCGTTGCCCAATTGATTGCATTGGCTTGAACAGATAAATGAATCGGCATTTCTGGAAAATGCTCTCGCACCAACATGATTAAGCCAGCATCAGACATAATCAGTGCATCTGGTTGCATTTCGATAATAGGTTGTAGATCGGCGATAAAGTTTTTGAGTTTACTATTGTGTGGTTGAATATTGACCACTACATAAAATTTTTTGCCTAAAGCGTGTGCTTCGTTAATTCCGATACGAAGATTATCATGATCAAATTCGTTGTTACGGACCCGCAAGCTATAACGTGGTTGACCTGCATAAACAGCATCAGCGCCATAAGCAAAGGCATAACGCATATTTTTTAATGATCCAGCTGGAGAGAGCAACTCAGTTTTCATAAAATGACTAAAGGCATATAAAATATAAGTGATTATTTTAAGTTTAGTCTGTGTTGGACTCAACCTAGCAATTCGGTCAGGATTTATCGTTCTAATAATGCGTTGAATTGTTCTGTTTTTATCGTTGTTGTTGCACTTATAAGTCTATTAAATAGATATAAGTAATGAAATAAATGATTTGGGAGAGGGGAGTTCTATGACAACCATACATTATCGACAACCTGTATTCTTTGTCTCGCATGGTGGTGGGCCATGGCCGTGGATGCCTGATTATCTGAATACAGTTTATGCCAATCTGGCCCAATCACTGGGCGATTTGTTAGATTCTGTGCTAGTACGACCTAAAGCCATTTTGATGATTTCTGCGCATTGGGAAGCGCCAGAATTTACGGTTCAAACTGCATTACAGCCCGATATGATTTATGACTATGGTGGCTTTCCTGCACATACCTATCAGGTGCGTTATGAATCATCTGGATCACCAGAACTGGCCGAACGTGTTGTAGCGTTACTTGAACAAGCGAATATTGCGGTTGCTACAGATGCGCAACGCGGTTATGACCACGGCATGTTTTCTCCAATGCAGGTCATTAACCCTGCTGCGGACATTCCAGTGGTGCAATTATCCTTGAAAAAAGGGCTTGATCCGCAACAACATATCGCAATGGGACGTGCTTTAGCGCAGTTACGTGATGAAAATGTGTTGATTGTGGCGAGTGGACTCAGCTATCACAACTTACGTATGTTCAATGCACATGCGGCAGAACCGTCACGCGCATTTGATCAATGGTTGTTTGAAACTGTTGTTGAACAGCAAGGTAGTGAGCGTAATGAACGCCTGAATCAGTGGGAGCTTGCTCCAGCAGCACGTATTGCTCATCCACGTGAGGAACACTTATTACCTTTAATGGTTGCAGTTGGTGCAGCAGAGGGTGAACAGGCAACGCGTAATTATCATGAAGCTAAATTTATGGGTGGATTATCTGTTTCCAATTTTGCTTTTGGTGAACTGAAAGCGACGTCATAAAATTTGATTAGACGTTAATGAGCCAAATAAAAAAACCGAGAAAATTTTCTCGGTTTTTTTGTCACAAAAGCAGATTATTTTTCAACGAACGCACGTTCAATCACGTAATCGCCTAAAACGCCCATACGCGGAGATTCTTTAAGACCAGCTTTGTCTAAAAGTGCAGCTACGTCAGTTAAGAAATGCGGGCTACCGCAAAGCATTGCGCGGTCAGTTTCTGGGTTAAATGGTGGTAAACCAATTTTTTCAAATAATGCACCAGTTTCAATGGCAGTCGTGACACGACCTTCATTCTCAAATGGTTCACGTGTCACAGTTGGGTAGTAGATCAATTTGTTTTTGATATCGAGTTCTTCAAACCATTCATTATTTGGCAATTCATTCAAAATTAGATCTTGGTAAGCCAATTCACTAATCCAGCGTGTACCATGAACCAAAATCACTTTTTCAAATTTTTCGTAAGTTTCAGGATCACGAATCAAAGATAGAAATGGTGCAAGACCTGTACCTGAAGAAAGGAAATACAGATTTTTACCTGGATTAATATCATCATGTACCAAAGTGCCTGTCGGTTTTTTTGAAATCAAAATTTCATCGCCCACTTGTACTTTTTGTAAAATAGAGGTGAGTGGACCGTCTTGAACCTTGATCGAGAAAAACTCAAGTTCTTCTTCGTAGTTGGCACTGGCAATTGAGTAGGCACGCATTAACGGTTTGCCATTGACCTCAAGCCCGATCATGACGAACTGACCATTTTTAAAACGTAGTGCGGTATCGCGTGTTGTTTTAAAACTAAAAAGAGTGTCATTCCAGTGGTGAACATGGGTGATGCGTTCAACATTAAAAGCAGCCATTAAAGATCTCAATCACGATCAAAAGAAAACAGGTTGCTATTCTAATCTAAAATCATTCTCGATAAACTGAATATATTTAATTGTGTTTATAAGAAAAAGTGATGATGAATTCCGTAAATTTGCCAATCATCGGCAGCATGCATTCGCCTTACCGTGAAAAGTTTGGTATTCCGCGCCAGCCCAATCTGGTGCAGGTAGAGTCATACATTGAAATGTACGAACCCTATAATGATCCTTTGGCATTTGAAGGAATCGAGGAATTTAGCCATTTATGGTTGATTTGGCAGTTTCATGACAATAAAAATCAGCAGAAAATTGAAAAATTTCGTCCACAAGTACGTCCACCACGTTTGGGCGGAAATAAAAAAATCGGCGTTTTTGCTACCCGTAGTATGTATCGACCTGCACCCATTGGGTTATCCGTGGTGCAATTTAAATCAATTGAAAAAATAGGCAAAGCACTTCGAATTTATTTGACAGGCAGTGATTTACTTGATGGAACGCCCATCTTGGATATTAAGCCTTATATTCATTATTCAGATGCTATTGAAAAGGCACAGAGTGGTTATGCCCAACTTGAGCCTGAACGAAAACAAGTGATCTGGAATAAATCTGCCTTACAACAGCAACAAATTTTTATGCAGCAATTACAGCTAAATCTACAATTGGTTCAAGATCTTGAGCAAGTTTTATCTTTAGATCCTCGTCCTGCCTATCAGGATGATATTCATCGAATCTACAAGATGAAATTTGCTCAATTTGATGTTAGTTTCAGTGTAAATAAACAATACATTGAAATTGTTGATTTTGCCCAAGTACCATGATCGTTTTAATGCATTTTGCATTCTCGTTTATGAATATACATTTGTTCGTCTGCATATTTGCAAGCGTCCTCGAGTCCATGACTTGGATGACGCATCGCATAGCCGATTGCAGCGCTGATTTTGGCATCTGCCAAATGTTCAAGTAAGCGCTGTTTTAAGTGTTCCAGATTGTCATGGTCGTGACCCAGTATCAGGATTCCAAATTCATCGCCGCCTAAACGTGCCAGTAAATCTTCCTGACGTAGCGATTTTCTTAAAATGAACGCTGCTTGTTCAATAAAACGATCGCCCTCGGCATGTCCTTGTTGGTCATTGATTGCTTTTAAACCATTGAGATCAATCATCAACACGGCAGCAGGATGACCATAAATTTTACAGCGTTCTTCTTCTGTACAAAGAAATTGATTCCAGCCGCGGCGATTGTAGACACCTGTCATAGCATCAATGACGGCTTCATTTTGTAAGCGCTCATGCAAACGAATTTGTTCATTCTCACGAATTTCACGCTGTAAAATATGACTGAGTAAATTACCAAATAATTCAACTAAACCACCATCTTCGATAATTTGTTCAGACTTGGGTTCTGGATCAATCGCGCATAATGTTCCAAATAGACTGCCATCTTCTTTAACCAAAGGCTGACCAATATAGGCTTTAATGTTGACTTGTTGGGCAATGGGCGCAGAAGCGTAGAGAGGAATATCTTCGGAACGTGGCGCAATGCGTGGGGCATGACCCAATACCATATGTGAGCAAAACGAATCTGCCCAGTTAAAAACGCGGCCAGGTTTGACATCATAACCATGATCTTCAGATTGCAAGACAATCCAGTCATTGCCTTCTACACGCGTGATCATCCATAAATCAAAACCAAATTTTTGATGTAAAAAATGCAGTACCGCTTGTCCTGCCTCATGAAAGTTTTTAAATGCAATCGAACTCATTTAGCCGCCTATGATATGGATATTTTGTTGGTGCTTTTTATGGCACTTTAAAACAATTTTTAAGTGCTGCATATACCTAATTTAAAGACTAAAAAATACATTGCAAATGAACTCTGCTATATTGTGTAGAGTGTTTGGGGTATAACAATGAAGTTTAATTTTGAAATAGATACGGTTTGGTGTTTAGAACAATTATTAAAAGATGGTCGCATCACCGAGCGTGATAAATTATTGATTCAAACGACACATCGACAAAAAGATCAATTGAAATGGCATCCAATTCAATGGATTGCTCAGTTCAATCTTAAAGACCAACAATCACCTGACAAAATTTTAAATAGCACACGTTTAAGTCAATGGCTTGCGGAAAAATCAGATCTGGCATTTTATGTGATTGATCCACTAAAAGCAGATGTAGGTAAATTGACGTCGGTGATGTCACAAGAGTTTGCTTTACGAAATAAAATTTTGGCCGTTGGTATTACAGCAGATTCAATTTTAATCGGGACAGACCAACCGTTTATGACAGACTGGTTGGTGAATCTTGAGCGTAGCTTGAGTCCCAAAAAAATTGAACGAGTGATTTTGAATCCTGAACAGTTACATCGCTATCTGGTTGAATATTATCAGGTCAGTCGCGCGGTCAATTCATCGCAAAATTCGGGTAGTTATGATCGGGAAAATAAAGGCGTCGAAGCACTTTTACAATTAGGCGATACGCAAACGCCTGATGCCAATGATCAACACATCGTCAAATTAGTTGATTGGGTTTTGCAATTTGCTTTTGAACAGGGTGCAAGTGATATCCATCTTGAACCACGTAAAGATACAGGCAAGGTTCGTTTCCGTATTGATGGTGTTTTACACACCATTTATAACATGCCTGCAAATACACTAACTGCGGTTATTGCGCGGATTAAAATTTTGGGACGACTCAATGTTGCAGAAAAGCGTAAACCACAGGATGGACGATTAAAAACCCGAACACCTAAAGGACAAGAAACAGAGCTACGTCTTTCGACTTTGCCGACTGCATTTGGTGAAAAAATGGTGATGCGTATTTTTGATCCAGAAGTTCTGGTACGCAGTTTTCAGCAATTGGGCTTTGAAGGACGTTTACTCAATGACTGGAATACACTCACTCAGCATAGTCACGGCATTATCTTGGTTACGGGGCCGACAGGTTCAGGTAAAACCACGACACTTTATTCATCATTAAAACAATTGGCAACTGAACAGGTTAATGTCTGTACCATTGAAGACCCCATTGAAATGTTGGAACCCAGTTTTAATCAGATGCAGGTCAACCCTGCCATTGAACTTGGTTTTGCCGATGGTGTCCGAGCTTTAATGCGTCAGGATCCCGATATCATCATGGTGGGTGAGGTACGTGATCAGGATACCGCCAATATGGCGATACAAGCAGCATTAACAGGGCATTTGGTACTTTCCACTTTACATACCAATGATGCACCATCAAGTTTAACCCGATTGCATGATCTTGGTGTCCAGCCATTTCTGACTGCCGCAACCATTTTGGGTGTATTAGCGCAACGTCTAGTCAGAAAGTTATGCCCGCATTGCAAAGTGCAAACCCAGATTAATGAACAGGAGTGGGAACACCTGACTTTTGATTACATTATGGATATGCCTGAAACTGTCTATTGTGCAGTAGGCTGTGAAGCATGTCGTAACACGGGTTACAAAGGACGTGTTGGTATTTATGAATTTATGCCTGTAAGTACTGAAGTTAAACATTTAATTAGTGCACATGCGACCTTAAATGAATTACGTGCCCAAACTAAAAAAGAAGGTGTAGAACCATTGCGCATTGCAGGTGCGCGTAAAGTGATTGAAGGTGTTACGACGCTAGAAGAGGTTTTGCGTGTTGTTCCACTTAGCTAAATAGCCTAAGCACAAATTTTCCTAAGATTCACCTCATCTTGTTTGTTTAATTTATGCGTATTGAATGAATCAACTCAATACCCCGACACAAATGAGGTAATTAAAATGAATATGATGCGTAATATCTTATTAGCTGCAACTTTAGCGACCACTGGTTATGTATCTGCGCAGACACCTGTTAATCAGTCTGCTCTAGCACCAACAAAAGTGACGAGTGTGAAGCAAGCCTTGACTATGAAAGATGATGCGCCTGTAATGCTTAAAGGGCAGGTGGTTAAATCTTTGGGAGATGAAAAATATCAATTCCGAGATGCCACAGGCACGATTACAGTCGATATCGATGATGAATTATGGCAAGGTCGTGCAATTTCGCCCACTACGACCGTAACGTTGATCGGTGAAGTCGATATTGACCGTTTACCGACAAAACGTGTTGAAATTGATGTTGATCGTGTTCAATTTTGATCGAAAATCTTAAAAAGTTGTTCTCCAGAGAAACTACAGGTCTGATTTTGGATCTGTGGTTTTTTTACTTTATAGTGAAAAACAGATCTATTTAATGATAAAGCACTTGAGATAGCCCATGCGCATATTAATAGCAGAAGATGATCGTTCCCAAGCTGAAAGCATAAAATCATGGCTCGAAATGGATGGCTATCGTGTGGATTGGGTTGAACGTGGCGATTATGCCATTGCCGCGATTGAGCAACACCAGTATGACTGTATTTTGCTAGACCGAGGTTTACCTAAAGCGACAGGGGATAATGTACTACTCGCTTTACGCAAACACCAGCCAATTACTCCTGTTATTTTTATCACTGCCAAAGATACAATTGAAGATCGAGTGACAGGCTTGGATTTGGGAGCAAATGACTATCTGGTTAAGCCTTTTAGTCTGGATGAACTTTCTGCCCGCGTACGCGCTCAGTTACGTTCCCAACAACGTGCAAATAGTCATATTTTAGAATGGAAACAACTCAAACTGGATACACACGCTAAAACCGTATTGCTAGATGAGCACATCGTGGATTTAACCGCAAAAGAATTCCAGATTTTATATAAATTGATGCAATACCCCGAACGTATTGTAAGACGTGAACAACTTGAAGAATCGCTTTATGCATGGGGTGAAGAAATTGAGAGTAACGCCATCGAAGTCTATATTTATCAGTTGCGTAAAAAAATCGGTACAACTTTGATTAAAACCATTCGTGGTCTTGGCTATCGAATGGGTGAATAAATAATGAATCGTCCAGTGTCTTTGTCATTACAGTCGAAACTCATCAGAACAACGCTATGGAGTGGAGTTGTTGCAGGCGTAATTGCTTTTATGTTGCTGGTGTTTTTGACCTGTTATCACACCATGAAAGTACAAGATGAAATCATGGACGAGGTTTCAGATATGTTATTACTTTCAGACATACATTTACCTTCAGGTCAGCAACTAGATGAATTAAGTGATGAGTTCGATCTGCAATATGTATTGTATTGGAATAATCAACTGCTTACTCAATCCGCAGATCATGATGCTTTACCTCTAAATTTAGACGTTGAAACAGATTTTTCCTTGTTATGGAAAGATGGACATCTTTGGCGTATTTATCGGCAGGATAAAGCTGAAACAGGACTGAAATCTATTGTGATTCAGCCTTTATCAGCACGCTTTGATGAAATCTGGCAAAGCCTGATCTGGTACTTGGTAATTCTGATCATTTTATGGTTATTGCAATGGGGGTTGGTACGTTGGGGTATTCATCGCGATTTGGCAAGTTTACGAAATTTATCTCAATCTATTGAGGCAAAGTCGGCACAGAACTTACAACCTATTACCACTGCTCAAATGCCCGAAGAAATTGAACCTGTCATCGATGCTTTAAATCAACTTTTAACACGACTGGATCGGGCATTATTGGCAGAGCAGGCATTTACTGCGGATGCTTCACATGAATTACGTTCTCCATTATCTGCAATACAAATGCGTCTGCAATTGATCCAACGAAAATATCATGATATTCCAGAATTGAAGAAAGATTTAGGCCAGATTCAAAATGATGTCGACCGCAGTACGCAGGTTTTAGAAAATTTGCTGCTTTTAGCACGCTTAGATCCTGCCCATGAACAGCAACTCACCAAAACGCTGCTATCGCTAGATGAAATCGTGATTGAAGTCATCACTGCATTATCTTTATTTGCAGAGGATAAAGGCGTTCAAGTTATTTGCGATTTTAATGCAACACAAACGTATATCAATGCCAATCATGAACTTGTGTTTACCTGTATTCGAAACTTACTGGATAATGCAATTCGCTATTCACCTGCTTATTCACAAGTTCATATTCGAGTTGAAAATACACAGCAAGATCTAAAACAACTGCGTTTGACCATTCAAAATCACGGCGAGAAAATTGACCAGAAAATTTTAGAGCGATTTGGTCAACGTTTTTTTAGAAGCTTGGGCACAGGGCAGCAGGGTACTGGTCTTGGACTTTCTATTACCCAAAAAATTGTAATGTTGCATCATGCAAAACTGGATTTTCATGCTGGAGAACATGGTGGATTATCGGTACAACTGGTTTTTGCTTTAGCAGAAGATTAAGGTTTATTTTTAGATGGTGTATGCCCATTAAAATGTTTAGTGTGTAATAAATTCAGATTTGGCATAAAGAAAAACAGTATGGCTTAACCATACTGTTCATGTATTTTATTTGCCCACGAGTATTATTATTTTAGACGATAGTTCTTATTATTTTGTCAAAATCAAACGATTGTTTCGGGTTAAACGTAAACGGTATTCTTCACCCGCATGCATGATGCGAATTTCACGACCTAGGGCAAATAGATTGTTTGAATGCAACATTGGTAAAGATTGGGCTGTTTCATTGCTACGAGTAAATAAATTAAAAGGTGCGTTCATTTGTTGTGCTCCGTGGTGTTTTAGCTAACGATTTAAATGATAATCATTATCGAATAGGCCTGTCAATGAAAAAATGAATATTTTATAAAAAATAAAATTTGCTTACACTTGGGTAAAATTAAGGAAGACCTAAACGCTATGCCAAAACCTGTGATCGACATTGCAATTGGACTATTATTTCATCGTGGAAAAGTACTGGTGGGCTGGCGTGAAGCAAAGCAACATCAAGGCAATAAATACGAATTTCCAGGCGGCAAAGTGGAACAGCAAGAAAGTCCTGAAGAAGCTTGTCGCCGTGAGATTTATGAAGAAGTTGGTATTGGATTAAAACAATGGTATGCGTTTGATTGTATTCAGCATGAATATGACGATATTGTGGTTAATCTTCATCTGTTTTATGCCTATGTGCCAGAAAATTTACTGACTTTAATTCAACAGCCGTGGACGTGGTACAGTCGTGAGCAACTCACGCAGCTCAATTTCCCCAAAGCAAATGATTGCATTATTCAGCGTTTAGTTTGGTCAAATTTCATCAAAATTAGTCATCAATTATCGGAATTTCAGCCAGATCAACATGGACTGTTTTACTGGCGTACGGAAACAGAACAACTTCAAACTCAAGATTTATTTCAATATTCACCAGATGATTTGGAAAAACTGATTTTAAATATTGAAGCTTTCCAACAACTACCTAGTGATTTAAAGCCTTTGATCAAAACGCTGCATTTAAAGCAGCATCAATTAATGCAATGCAGAAAAGGGGATTTGCAGCGAGGTACACGTTACATCGCTGCATGTCATGATTTGGTTGCGTTGCAACATGCCGAGCAAGTCGGCTGTGATGCGGTGTTGATCAGTCCAATCCAGACCACACAAACACATCCAGAGGCGAAAGCACTTGGGTGGCAGGTTTTAGCAGAATGGGCGAAACAAACGAATGTGTTGATTTTTGCGCTGGGTGGTTTGCATCCTGATGATCTTATGAAAGCACAGCAACATGGTGCTTACGGAATTGCAGGCATTCGTAATTTCTAAATTCATATAAAAACTTCAGATGCTTGCACTATCTACAACAAGCCTTAAAGTGATTTTAAGGCCTGTTGAGCTTGTTGTACCGTTTGAACATGATTTTGCTTTTGCCCCGCGACTAAAATAGCCTGCCAAAGTTGTTTTTTCATTGGCGCAGATTGTGCATAGCTTAAACCGCGTCTTGCCAGTGATTCTGCCGAACTATATTGTCCTTTTTGATTGGCGACTAAAGCCAGATACATAAAGGTTTCAGCAGCCTGTGGTGCTAAACGCTGAGCCTGTAAAGCAAAACGTTCAGCATCGTCCCATTTTTGTTGGCTATAGGCTGTCTGAGTTTGTTGGATCAGATTTTTAAAGGCAGGCAAAGATCGTCCATCATTAAACTGCTGTTGTGGCTTTTGTTCAGGAACTACAACCCGCATTTGTTTACGCTTAATTTCATCCTGCTGATACGGAGTAATTTTGACACCATCAGGAGTCTGTACCGCTTTCTTGGCAGGTTCAGCAGGCTTTTCTGGCGCTTTTTTTTGCTCCTCATGTAAGGGAAATGTTGAACATCCCACAAAAGAAACGACTGTTAATGCTAAAAAACCTTGCTTCCACATATCTTTAAAATCTCTTTTACCAATCCACATCATTAGTTCGAATAACTACCGCTGGAAATTACGCGATTATTGGAGAGATCATTTTGCATTTGATCTTCACTGTCGCGAATATAGTTGTCCATGCTATCGTTCGCAGGAGCACTTGTATCACCGTTTTCCGTATCAGAATTGTAAGTTGGTTCAACATGATAATGCGGTAAGCCACACACAGTTGCCTGACGCGGCACATTATTACGCATGAGTGGAATATACATTGCACCTTCGCAACCCTGAGCTGATAAATGACCTGTAGCAGAGTCAATCCATTGCCATTGCACATCATCTGTTTGACGTAAGTTAACTGGTTGTTGACGCAATTGTTTCATGACATTCGTCCATACAGGTAAGGCACCTGACGAACCCGTTAGACCTGTGATTTTATTATCATCCAGACCAAGCCATACCACAGCAAGATGATTGCCTGAATAACCTGCAAACCATGAGTCACGTGTATCATTGGTTGTTCCTGATTTACCAGCCAAATTCAAGTCAGATGACAAGGTGCTGTAAGCGGCTTTACCTGTACCTGAACGCATAACTTGTTGCAAACCGTAATTCAAAATATAAGCAGCAGATGGGTCAATGGTTTGTTGAACATTCAAACCAAAGCGCTCCAATACATGACCGTTGGCATCCACGACTGAACGAATCGCGCGAGTCGGGTATTTAAAACCGCCAGTTGCAAAGTTTCCGTAGATACTGAGCATTTCCATCGGTGACATATTTACAGCACCCAAAAATGCAGAAGGATAGTTTGGAATATCTGAGCTAACTCCAAATTTTTTCAGGTTATTGGTAAAGGCAGATAAACCAAATTCCTGCCCTAAACGCACGGCTGAAAGGTTATATGAGTTTGCCAATGCCTGCTGTAAGGTGACCACGCCATGTTCACCGCCACTATAGTTTTTGGGTGTCCAGCTTTTATCTCCGCCCACCGGAATATTCACAGCAGCATCCTGAATCTGACTGGCCCAAGTATAACGTCCAGACTCAATGGCACTTAAATAGATCACGGGTTTAAGTAAGGAGCCAACTTGACGTTTTGCATCCACGGCACGGTTAAATCCAGTAAAGTCCTGTGTAGAGCCTACAGCAGCAATTAGTTCTCCATTTTCGGGATGTTGAACTAGAACCGCACCTTGTAGATCTTTTAGGCGCGCAGGATTACGTTTCGCAATCTGCTCGACACTCGATTTAAATGCATCCTGAATACGGGTTTGAGCAATCGGATCAAGGGTTGTGAAAATACGTAGACCTTGATTGGTTAAGTCATTTTCTTGATATTCAGAGCGCAGTTGACGGCGCACGATATCCAGAAAATCTGGAAATTTTGCTGGCCCAAGACTTGGTTTAGCCACCACGCCTAAAGGACGCGCGCTTTCTTTATCATATTGGTCCTGAGTTAAGTAACCCATCACCAACATGTTATTCAGCACAATATTACGACGTTTGAGTGCCGCTTCAGGGTTACGCCACGGATTATATAACGATGGCCCTTGTACCAGACCAACAAGATAAGCTTGTTGGGCAATGTTTAATTCGCGTAGCGGGAGACCAAAATAAAACTGGGAAGCCAAGCCATAGCCATTAATAGAATAGCTGCCATTTTGTCCTAGATTGACTTCATTTAAGTAAGCTTCCAAAATCTCATCTTTACTATAATGTAGCTCTAGTAACATCGCCATAAATGCTTCATTGGCTTTACGTTTTAGTGTACGTTCTGGACTCAAATAGAAGTTTTTGACCAATTGTTGTGTCAGCGTAGAACCACCCTGACGTCTGCCGCCTGTGACATTACTCACTAAAGCACGTGCAGTACCTCGTACAGAAATACCATGATGGCTATAAAAGTTACGATCTTCTGTTGCAACAAGAGCTTCAATCAAGGTTTTTGGAACTTTGTCGAGTTTAATCAGTACTCGATCTTCATTGTGCTGCGGATAAATCCCACCAATCAAAAGTGGTTCAAGTCGCGCGATTCCTGTAGAAGAAGGCTTGGTCGCGCGAATATCTGCGATTTGGGCATTGGCAAAAGAAACCTGTAAAACCTGTTCAGGTTCATTGCTATCACCAAAGTCAAAACCACGGGTATGCACATACATGGTATTGCCTTGAACCACGTAACTACCAGATTTCGTGTAATTCTGAGCGTTTTTATAACCAAGTAATCCAAGTTCCTGAGTAAAATCTGCTTGGTCGACAGGCGCATTGGTATAAAGTTCTAAAGGTCGTGCAAAAACTTTTGCGGGGATATCCCAGCGTTTACCTTCAAACTTATCGCGAATAATGTTATCCAGACGAATTAAATAGATACTAAATGCAAGAAAACCGCCAATAATAATGACTGAAAAGATAAGCGCAAAAAAGCCAATGCCACGTTCAAACTTCATAAATCTGTCATAAAAGCCAACAAAGTGTGCTAATCATGCGATAGCTTTTATATATTTTGCAATAATAAATCTGTGAACGAGCTAAAAAAACCAGATTTTATCCGAAAGCTTATATTTGCTTCAGCATTTTGATAATCATGATTTTTTTATAAAGATAAACAGATCCAATGGATTGCATACGATTTTAAATTTACTGTGTTATATTAGCTACACAAATCGCATGTTATATGTCGATCTTTGGTTCATCGTTATTTTGCCATTCAAGAGATTCACTTCAACTTAGTATGGATCTTTGAATAGCGACAAAGGCGTTGAAAGCGGGTATCTGAATCCTGTGAATATACATTGATAAAAGATGTGAGATGCTTCACAGACAAACCCTATACTGGCTTTAACTTATAGGCATACAATGCAGTCTGCAAATCTTTCAGCCAAATCTTTTCGTAATATTGGTTTAATTGGTCGTCCTGATAAATCATCAGTGGTTGAGACACTAAGCTTAATTCATGACCATCTTTTGCATTTGGGCTTACATCCTGTTTTTGATCAGGAAACCGCAGCACTTGTTCCAGACAACAACACACAAAGTGTCAGTCGTAATTTGTTGGGAGAAGTGGTCGATCTGGTCATTGTCGTAGGTGGTGATGGTTCGCTATTGCATGCGGCACGCGCATTGGTTCGACATAATACCCCTGTAATCGGTGTCAACCGTGGACGTTTAGGATTTCTAACCGATATTACCCCGTCTGAAGTTATTTTTAAGCTTGATCAGGTTTTGCAAGGACATTTTCAATTAGATCGCCGTTTTTTACTGGAAATGGAAGTACGTTCCAAAGGCGAAACGATTTATGATGCGATTGCGCTCAATGATGTGGTTCTGCATTCTGGTCGATCAGTTCATATGATTGATTTTGAACTCAATATTGATGGTCAGTATGTTTATCGTCAGCACAGCGATGGCTTGATTGTATCAACCCCAACGGGTTCTACCGCTTATGCACTGTCAGGTGGGGGGCCTATATTGCATCCTGGCATGGATGCGATAGCGTTAGTTCCTATGCATCCTCATACATTATCTTCGCGTCCAATCGTGGTGAGTGGACACAGCGAGATTAAACTGACGATTCGAGAAAATCGCGTTTTACCGATGGTGAGCGCAGATGGACAAAACAGTATTTCTCTGAATGTCGGTGACACGGTGCATATCCGAAAGCATCCATTTAAGTTAAACTTATTGCATCCACCCGGTTATGACTTTTATATGGCTTGCCGTACAAAGCTTGGCTGGAATCAGGATTTTGACTCATTTCAACAGCAGGATGACGCATGAATATTGAACAAATGCTTGCCGTTTTAGATCCAGATATCGTACAGCGTTTAAAAACGGCAGTCGAAATTGGTAAATGGCCAAATGGTGTAGTTCTGACTCAGGAACAACGCCAGACTTGTATGCAAGCGGTCATTGCGTGGGAACACCAGAATGTACCCGAAACAGAGCGTACAGGTTATATCGATAAAGGTAAAAAGGAAGAAGGTGAGGAGTGTGATTCACACCTGCCAGAACCTGAATTTAAACCGATCCGTTTTATTTAAAACGCATCGGTTTTAAAGCTATTTAAAGAGCTTTGTCGAATCTGGTATTCCAAAGCTCTTTTGCTTTGTCCATCGCTTGAGCATAATCCTCAACGATATTCATGCTGTACAGTGCAATACCCATTGTTTCAATAAGTGCCGTTTCACCATATTCATGGCGAGTATGCCCTAACCAGACTTGTTTAAATGTTTCTAAATCAAGTTCTTCTTCGGTCGGGCTGCGTTCTGGTGTTAATTTAGGTAATTCGTATTCATACAGTTCGCCATTTTTTATTCCACAAATAAGCGTTTTAGCATCTGGATTCCGCTCAAATTCACCGCCTTCACCCTTAATTACCGCACTATTTTTATAGCCTAGTCGATATGCTGCTTGCTGATGTGAACTACGATAAGCAGGATGAAAAATGGCTTGTAAAGTGGCTTTAGCATTAAAGGGATTGATTAAACGCGCTAAAGTATGAACGGGGGAACGTAGCCCCATGACATTACGTAAAGAAATCATGTCATTGAGTACAGGAGAAATTGCCTCTAATGGTAAATAAGCAAAATGTTGTTGCTGTAATTGTTGCTTAACATCTTGTTCAGACTGACAAATTGGATATCCCAGATACTCTAACACTTGTTCAGTATATACGCGGTTAATGGTATGTCCCGCAGCACCATGCATGACAATGTTATAACCATGTTTTGCTAGCGTGAGTGCGGACAACAAAAACCATGGATAATGTTTGCGTTTACCCGCATAAGATGACCAGTCCAGATCGACTGCAAGTGGTGCAAAGTTGAGCTGATCCTTAGTTGCTTGCACGAAACCAGTCAGTTCCTCAACAGATTCTTCTTTAACACGAAGCAGCATTAAAAAAGCACCAAGTTGAACATCCAGAACTTCACCTTTTAAAATCATGGAAAAAGCGGCATAAGCTTCTTCATAACTTAAAGACCGTGAACCTGTTTTACCTTTGCCCAATATACGCACATATTGGGCAAAAGGATGTTCACTGTCTTTATATAGATTTTTCTTAGTGTTCATATGCGGTCAATATTTCGTGGAAAAATGAATAGCATCACTATGACATAAAAATAAAATGAAAGAATTATTCTTAAGGGCATTAGACTAATGTCTACACTATTTTTGCTTAAAAAATAGCCGAAAAATGGATTTTGTAACCGATAAAAAGAGGAATTGCAGTAAACTCTCGGCATTTTAGTACTGTTTAATTTTTATTAACGATTTATTCGTTACCTCCCATTTTTCTTTAAACAGATTAAGTTCTAGTTTGATCGGAACGTTTTAAGTCGTGAGACTGTTTTGAAAAACATATTGTTTTTCATCTTAAGGAAAGTTTTCTTGTAAAAGAACTTCCGCCATGAGTCATCCAGACAAGTGGGCTAAAGGGCTGTCTATAAATTTTTTATAGATATTTTTATAGATATATTTCTAAGGGCTTAGAAATATTTGTTGACGTAAAGTTATGGCTAAAAAACCGATTTACAAATCACTTTATTTTCAAGTGATCATTGCCATTATTGCGGGTGTCTTGGTCGGACATTTTTATCCGAGTACCACGCAAATCGTAGATGGTGTCAAAGAAAATATCCCAGGTTTAGGTGAACAACTTAAACCGTTAGGTGATGCATTTATTCGTCTGATTAAGATGATTATTGCACCTGTTATTTTCTGTACTGTAGTCAGTGGGATTGCAGGTATGGAAAGTATGAAATCTGTCGGTAAGACAGGTGGGATTGCGTTACTTTACTTCGAAATCGTTTCAACTCTTGCTCTCATTGTAGGTCTGTTGGTGATTAATATTGCCAAACCTGGTGTGGGTATGAATGTTGATCCAGCAACACTTGATACAGCAGGGATTGCGAAATACGTTGCATCGGGTCAGTCCCAATCTACCGTCGACTTTTTGATGCATATCATTCCTGAGACGGTCGTAGGTGCGTTTGCCAATGGTGAAATCTTACAGGTCTTATTGTTTGCTATCCTTTTTGGTTTCGCACTTCATAAACTTGGCGATGCGGGCAAACCTGTTCTGAAACTGATTGATCAAATTTCACATGTATTCTTTAATATCGTGAATATGATCATGAAGCTTGCACCGATCGGTGCTTTCGGTGCGATGGCATTTACCATTGGTAAATATGGTGTTGGATCGTTGGTACAACTTGGTCAACTTATTCTTTGTTTCTACGCCACTTGCTTGTTGTTTATTTTCGTTGTATTAGGTTCTATCAGTCGCTTGTGTGGTTTTAGCATTTTTAAAATGTTACGCCTGATTCGTGAAGAATTACTCATTGTATTAGGGACGTCTTCATCAGAATCCGTATTACCGCGTATGCTGAAAAAACTCGAAATCGCAGGTTGTGAAAAGTCAGTTGTAGGTTTGGTTATTCCGACAGGCTATTCATTTAATTTGGATGGTACATCGATTTATTTGACCATGGCGGCGATCTTTATTGCTCAGGCGACCAACACACAGCTTGATATTCAGCATCAGATTACTTTGTTGGTTGTATTGTTGATCTCATCTAAAGGTGCAGCTGGTGTCACAGGTTCAGGATTTATTGTAATGGCTGCTACATTATCGGCAGTTGGACATATTCCTGTTGCAGGCTTAGCGCTTATTTTGGGTATTGACCGTTTTATGTCTGAAGCTCGTGCCTTGACCAATTTAACTGGAAACAGTGTAGCGACTATCGTTGTTGCTAAATGGGTGGGAGCATTGGATATGCAAAAACTTCAGAATGCTCTTAATAATCCTGAAGAAGTTGACCGTAAAATGCTTGAAGAGAATGAGCGGTCTGCTGCGTAATTAATCAAAACATGTAATATTTAGGGATGACTTCGGTTATCCCTTTTTTATTGGAAAAGTTTCATTTTTTTTAAAATTTTCTTATTTATATTTAGTTTGTTATCACATTAGATTGTATTTTTTTTCTTAAAAATATAGTTGAATTTTCAATTTCTAGAAGATGATTATTAAAAATAGCTTAATTGATTGTACTCAGAATGATCAATTTGTATTAAAACAGTAATGCAAATGAGAATGTTTTTTATTAGTATGCACAGGTTTTTATTTACTAAATATTTTAAGTCTGAGTAATTTTTCTAATGAATCAATTTAATTTAAAAATGAAGCTTATAAGCGCCTTTAAGCTGAGTCTATTAGCAATGATGATTGTGCAAACTCATTCTGGATTTGCAAAAGATCTTGATGAATCGCTAAATACTGATGAGCTACAAACGACTAAAGCAGTCTTGCCTACCATTAAAATTGAAGCAATGAGCGAACTTGATCCAGTCAAAAGTTATATCGACTATGATGAAGCAAATGTCACGCGTAATGGTCTAAAGAAGAAAGATATTCCACAAACCATCGATACTATCGATGTGCAAAAATATAAAATATATGGTGCTAACGATTTAAGTATTATGCTGCAAGGCACACCCGGAGTATCGACCAGTTACGATACTCGTGGTGATGGCATTTATTTACGTGGTTTTGCCGCAGATGCAGGTGACATTTACCGTGATGGCGTGCGTGAAAGCGGTCAGTTACGCCGTAGCACAGCCAATGTTGAACGAATTGAAATCTTAAAAGGGCCTGCTTCAGTTCTGTATGGTCGAAGTCAAGGTGGTGGCGTGATCAATATGGTCACAAAATTTGCCAATTTTGATTCAAAAAGTACGGTTGGGCTTTATACGGGTTCCTACAATAATGTTGGGGCAACCATAGATATTAATCGAGCTTTAAATGATAACTGGGCAGTACGTTTAACAGGTGAAAAAGCGGATACCAACAGTTTTCGTAAAGGAATTGGCTCTCAAATTGAACTTCTTTCTCCAAGTGTTAGTTATCGAAATGATGATCAAACTTTATTATGGACCACACAATACACCTACGATAAATTAGATCGCACACCTGATCGGGGGCCAAGTTATGAAAACTTGCCAAAAGATGTATCGTTAAAAACAGGATTTGCCCGTCCAACCGATTATATTGAAGATGAGTTGCAAACTATTCGGACGGATCTTAAATATGAATTTGCTCCCAACTGGAAATTTCATTGGGCGGCAAGCTACCGTCAAGCCTATCAAAATTTTGATAATTTCTTCGGCGGAACATGGTGTGATCTGAACGGTAAACAAATTACAGGCGCAGCGTGTACTTGGAAAGGATATTTGCGCCAAAGTTATGCATGGCAAGAAACCATGAATAAAACATTGGTTAATACCTTTGATATTACGGGTAAATTCAATACAGGACGTTTTGAACATCAAATTATGTTTGGAAGTGATTGGACACATGAAGATCGTGATCCAAAACTTGGCAACTATTCAAGCGGCACTCAAACATATTATGGATATATTAATCCTTATCAGCCTTCAGACTATTATGATGATTTGCCTGAAAATGCACATAAAACCACCACTACAATTAATCATCATGATGCAGAAAATCTTGCGTTTTTCTTACAAGATCTGATAACGCTTACACCAACATTAAAAATGATGCTGGGTATTCGTTACGATACATTTGAGTTTAAAACACAGGCATTTGTGGCTAACAGTAAACCTGTAGATATATCAAAAAGTTATAATGGTGAAAGTTTAAGCCCTAATGTCGGTTTTGTTTGGCAGCCAACCGATAATCATAGTTTTTATACGTCGTACAGTAAAAGCTTTGCCCCATATGGCGGGCGAGGTACAATTAGCATTGACCCGAATGTAAATGATACCAGTGTTTATGATGCGAAGCCTCAATACAATGAGCAATACGAAATAGGAGTTAAAAGCGATTGGTTCGATCAGCGCTTAAACACACAATTATCGGTTTTTGATATTACCAAGAACAATATTCGTTATCGTCCTGATCCAACAAACCAACCCAATGAATGGCAAGTCGGTCAACAACAACAATCAAAGGGGGTTGAGTTCAGTTTTATTGGTCGTGTGCTAGATAATGTTTTTGTGCGTGGTGGATATGGTTATACCGATGCCAAATGGACAAAAGATATTCGTGCCAATGTGACACCAGCGAGTCGTTTAAAAGATAATCGTCTTGCCAATATTTCTGAAAATACGGGTAATTTATTTATACGTTATCTCCCTGTTGAGAGAGTCTATGTTGAAGTTGGTGGAACTTATGTGGGTTCGTTTTATACCGCAGATAACAATCTTAGCAAAATTGATGGCTGGACACGTTTAGATGCTGCATTGGGTTATAAAGATGAACATTGGGGCATTACTTTTGCGGTAAATAATCTAACCGACAAAGAGTATTGGCGTTCTAACTCTATGCCAGGTACTCCACGAAATTATTTAGTCCGTTTAAACTACCAGTTTTAAAGATCTCTGTGTCTAAAACAAAACCGTGCAAAACTCAAATTGCACGGTTTTATATTTTTTAAATTTTGGCGTGTTTACCATATTTATCAATCATGATGGAACTCGCTTCATTTAAACCTTTTACAGTGACCTGTATTCCATTTTTCTCGAACTTTTCAACGATGCTATCAAGTGTTGCTACAGTCGTCACATCCCAAATATGAGAATGGGTTAAATCTATAATGACCTGCTCAACATTTTCCTGAAAGTCAAATGCACGGATAAAACGCTCAGATGAACTAAAAAATAACTGCCCACGAACATCGTAAATACGTCTATTACCATGAAGTGAAGTTTCAATATACACATCATTTTCGAGTTTTTGAGCCAGAAATAATGCCGACAACAGAACTCCGACCAAGACCCCAATCGCTAAATTATGAGTCGCAACCACCACGATCACTGTGGTTATCATGACGATATTGCTACTTTTAGGATTTCGTTTAAAGTTTTTAATCGATCCCCAGTCAAAGGTACTGATTGACACCATAATCATTACTGCAACTAATGCTGCCATAGGAATCACACGCAACCAGTCACTGATAAACACGACTAATATCAGTAGAAAAATACCTGCCACTAAGGTTGAAAGACGCTTGCGAGCACCCGATTTTACATTAATCATGGATTGCCCAATCATGGCGCAACCCGCCATGCCTCCCATAAAACCTGTCACAATATTGGCAAAACCCTGACCTTTACATTCACGATGTTTATCGCTTGAGCTATCCGTCAGTTCATCTACAATTGTTGCGGTCATCATGGATTCTAATAATCCCACCGCAGCCAATGCGCAGGAGTAGGGTAAAATGATCCATAAAGTTTCAAGATTCCACGGAATATCTGGAATAAAGAAATGCGGTAAGCTATTGGGTAAATGACCCATGTCACCAACGGTTCTTACATGTGAATCTAAAAATAAAGCGAGAAAAGTAATCACAACAATGCAGACCATCGGGGATGGAATCAATTTTCCAATTTTTGGCACATAAGGGAATCCATAAATGATTACCAAACCTAAAATCACAAAAAGGTAGACCTGACTTGAGACGTGTATCAATTCGGGAAGTTGTGCCATAAAGATTAAAATCGCAAGCGCATTCACAAAACCAATCACGACCGATTTAGAAACAAAGCGCATCAGTTTAGCCAGTTTAAGTTGCCCAGCAATAATTTGAATAATCCCAGTCAAAATTGTTGCTGCAAGAAGATAATTCAGTCCATGCTCTTTCACTAAAGTTACCATCAGCAAAGCCATAGCACCTGTTGCTGCGGAAATCATCGCTGGGCGGCCACCGACAAAAGCGATCACAACAGCCATAGAGAACGAAGCATATAGCCCGACTTGAGGGTCAACACCTGCAATAATGGAAAAAGCAATCGCTTCTGGAATCAGAGCAAGTCCCACAACTAAGCCTGCCAGAACATCTCCACGAATATTAGAGAACCATTCTTGACGAATTTGCTGAAACATAAATAGCCTATAAAATTATCTGTTATAAAAGGCTAGTGATGTGATATTTACACATACAACGACACCACATCACTAGACAGTGATGAATTCAATTGATATTTAAGAAGTGAGATCAATCAAGGTGGCGTAATTTGCATAAAATGAAATGAATTTAGAAATAAGGCGCAAGTCTAACATTTTAAGCTCGAAACATACACGAATTTTTGTCGAGCTTATAAGCGTTAAAAATGTTTTGCTTGGTAATCGAACACATATTTGTATGTTGACAAAAAAAGTCATTTTCTGCCAATCTTACAAAGCGTAAAAGTATAATGATAAAGGTGTTGATAATTTAGCCTTTTAAGGCAATTAACTTGATTGAGTTCATGATTTTGTCATCATATTACAATAATTTATAGAATAAGCTGTTAGGTCTTATATATTGAATAACTACCTATTTTTTATAATGAAAATGAAGGAATTTAACGTCATAGATTAATTTTTTAAATGTTAAAAAAGTACAAAATTGATATTTTTAACCCTTAAGTGAGCACAACCATATGAATATAATTATTTAAAGCAATAAGTTATAAAGTACAAGTATAGGAGAACGACTTTTAAAAGCCTAAAGTAGATGAAATAAAGTTTTGGCTATTTAAATAATAATTTTAAAATCAGGGTATTAACAACAAAATAACGTGGAAAGATTATATTTTCCATTTTATAAAATGATTGATGTAAAAGGGACAAAAATTTCAAAAAAGTGTATTTTTTAGCTGTCATATAATAGCTAAATTGGCAATCAGTTTTTTAATTGTTAAATATGTCGCTTTTTTGTCTATTTTTGGTAAAATAAAACACAGTTAGACGAATAACAAGAATATACCTTATGAGAAATATACTCGTGATGGTTTTTGCTAGTCTAGTGATCTTGCTTGGTTATAGTATTTATCTGGATTCCAAGATGAAGAAGAAAGAACAAGTCAGTAAAGTGATCACTGATGCGGAGCATAGCCTTCAAGTCATAGAAAATAATCCGAATTATACACAGCGTTCATCGCTGTCCCGTGCGCATCGTCAAAATTTAATACAATGATCGGTTTTTTATTTAACATATTGATTTTTAAATTTTTTTATAAGAAGGGTTGTTTGCTTTCATAAAGTAAAAGTAAAAAACATTGTGTTATACTATTTGCTAGGGGATGACATTAAAGATATGACATTGATATTTTTAAGATCATATTCCTTAACGTATACGTAAAGCTGCATAGGCCTATGCAGCTTTTTTGTGTTCTGGCTGAGCAGTTTGGTTTATAGCATCCTGAATATAGTATTTATTGTGATATGGGGAAAACCCTTTGAATATTATTAATGGCATGCTGATTGCTTAATCCATAGCACGACCACATTCAGTCTTTAAAAGTGTATTCAAATAAATATTCACTTTAAGATGATGTACATATAGCAATATTGAATGCTCAAACTTTTTCTAGGGACTATGTTATGTCAACTCCTAACCCTTCAGCACACTTGTTAGAGCGCTTATTTAAATTAAGCGAAAATAAGACAAGCTTCAGAACTGAAGTACTTGCAGGTGTAACGACCTTTTTGACGATGTGTTACATCATTATTGTCAATCCGCTTATATTGTCTGAAACTGGCATGGATCACGGCGCGGTATTTGTGGCAACCTGTCTGGCTGCTGCAATTGGCTGTTTAGTCATGGGGCTGATCGCCAATTATCCGATTGCACTTGCTCCAGGAATGGGGTTAAACGCCTATTTTACCTATTCAGTTTGTTTAGGTATGGGTGTGCCTTGGCAAACGGCATTAGCTGCAGTTTTTATTTCGGGTCTTATTTTTCTGGCCATCAGTTTCTTAAAGATTCGTGAAGCCATTGTGAATGCTATACCCATGTCACTCAAGTTTGCAATTGGGGGAGGGATTGGTTTATTTCTTGCGCTAGTAGCACTCAAAAATTCGGGCATTATTGTAGCCAACCCTGCGACTTTGGTTGGTCTGGGTGATATTAAACAGCCTACAGTATTATTGTCTTTATTAGGTTTTTTAATGATCGTCGTGATGCATCATTTTAGAATCCGTGGTGCAATTATTATCAGTATCTTAGTCATTACCGCAATATCAACCTTGATGGGGTTGAATCAATTTAAAGGCGTCGTCGGTGAGATTCCATCTTTAGCGCCTACGTTTTTACAAATGGATTTTGAAGGATTATTTACTGCGAGTTTGATTGGGGTAATTTTTGTTTTCTTCTTGGTCGATTTATTTGATAGTACTGGAACACTTGTTGGGGTTTCACATCGTGCAGGTTTATTGGTCGATGGTAAGTTACCGCGTTTGAAAAAGGCATTGTTTGCAGATTCGACAGCGATTGTTGCGGGTGCTGCTTTAGGTACTTCTTCGACTACACCGTATATTGAGTCTGCATCGGGAGTGGCCGCAGGTGGTCGTACTGGTTTGACTGCGGTGGTTGTCGCTTGTTTATTCCTTGCTTGTTTGTTTTTGGCTCCTCTTGCTCAATCTGTACCAGGTTTTGCAACTGCTCCAGCACTTTTATTTGTTGGTGTGTTGATGATTCAAGGTATTACCAATATTGATTGGGAAGATATTACAGAAGCTGTTCCTGCGTTTTTGACCATTGTATTTATGCCATTTGCTTATTCGATTGCAGATGGTATTGCAATGGGCTTTATTAGTTATGCCTTAATCAAGTTACTTACAGGTAAAGCGAAAACTGTTCCATATATGGTCTGGATTGTAGCGTTACTTTGGGCATTTAAGTTTGCTGTATTTGGTGGTTAATTTTTTGTGTGTAAAAAGGGTGCAGGGATCATTTCTGCACCCTTTGTTATTTTGGAGTGGTTATGAATCAAGTTGAGTTAATTCGCGCTTTACCTAAAGCAGAATTACATGTGCATATTGAAGGGACGTTTGAGCCTGAATTAATGTTTGAAATTGCACAGCGCAATCATATTCAGATTCCTTATCAGTCGGTTGAAGAAATTAAGCAAGCTTATAACTTTCATAATTTGCAGTCATTTTTAGATATTTACTACGCTGGCGCCAATGTCTTGGTATATGAGCAGGATTTTTATGATCTAGCTTGGGCATACTTTGAAAAATGTGCTGAAGATAAAGTTGTACATACAGAAATGTTTTTTGATCCACAAACACATACTGAGCGTGGTGTTGAGTTTTCGACAGTCTTGAATGGTTTGAAGCGTGCCTGTATAGATGCGAAAGATAAGCTCGGTATTAGTTCACAACTGATCATGTGCTTTTTGCGCCATTTAAGCGAAGAAGATGCATTTAAGACACTTGAGCAAGCTTTCGCTTTTAAAGACGATATTATTGCGGTTGGATTAGATTCAAGCGAAGTTGGGCATCCACCGTCCAAGTTTGAACGAGTTTTTGCAAAAGCCCGTGAAGCAGGTTTTTTAATTGTTGCGCATGCAGGTGAGGAAGGGCCGCCAGAATATGTATGGGAGGCACTAGATTTGCTTCAGGTCAATCGTATTGATCATGGTGTGCGTTCAGATGAAGATCCAGCTTTATTGCAGCGTCTCATTGATGAGAAAATGCCTCTAACTGTCTGTCCACTTAGTAATCTAAAGTTATGTGTGGTCGATGATATGGTTGAGCATAATATTCATCGCTTACTCAAACAAGGTGTTCATGTCACCATTAATTCAGATGATCCATCGTATTTTGGTGGGTATATGAATGATAACTTTCTTGCGGTTCATGCAGCGTTGAATTTATCTAATGATGAGCTGAAACAATTAGCAATCAACTCATTTGAAGCATCATTTATAGATCAAGCCGAAAAGCAAAAATGGATTGCTGCCATTCAACAGTTATAAAGATGAAGCTAAAAATTTTAAAGCAAAAAAACGCATCTTAATTTGATGCGTTTTTTTTGAACAATTTTGTGTCGTTATTTAGGTTGTCTGCTCATGCTGATCAACACATGATCTTTGTCAATAAAATGATGCTTGAGTGCTGCTAGAATATGACCTACAACAAGTAAACCTGCAAACCATGACAGGTAAATATGCATCGGTTTAACAATTGCCATCACTTCAGGATTTTCATTAATCAACTGGGGAATATTAAATAGATAAAGCACTGGTGCAGGGTGCCCAGCACTCCAGCTATATAAACAACCTGTAATTGGCAAAGCCAACAAAATAAAATACAGACCTAAATGACCTACATGTGCTAGTTTTTTCATCAAAGGAGACATGCTGTCTGGAAGTTGAGGCGCTGGATGAGTGTAACGCCAAAAGAGCCGAATCATGACAAGGAAAATAATCGTCGTTGCAATGTTCTTGTGAAGCGTGATGACATCACCTTTAAAACTGCCATCTGTTTCATAGCTTAAAAAGTTGCCACTATAAAAACCAATGATCCACGCCGCAATAAAGATAATGGCCATGATCCAGTGTAAATATTGAGCCGTTCTTGTGTAGTACTGGCTAGAGTTAGACATGAAAATGATGTCCTTTCAATTGCTAATTATGACGCGAGAATAGACGAGAAGATGATTTTGAAAAATGGGTCTGTTGTAACGAAGCGTTTTTTAAATGAAACGATGGATAAACAGTAATTCAAAATAATTCATGCATTTCTACAATTTATATATTTCATAGTTTTTGGGCTTTAGGCAAAATAGCGGAAAATTTTTTAATAGGATCTATCTATGACTAAATATCTTTTAAGTGCAGTAGTATTAACACTGGGTTTAGCTGGCTGTGCGACTGATGGTTCAATGAATACCAATACAGCCACGACCACAGAACAGTTGGGTATGGCTGCTTTAAAAATAGCTGTAAATGCAAAATGTGTGAGTGAAATTAATACGATTCCTGCATGGCAAACAGCATCTAAACTCATGACCACTGAACAAAAGCAAAATATAGAAACAGAAGTTTGTAATTGTGTGAGTGAAAAAGCACCGTATAGCGTAACTGCGGCAGATTTGGCCAATGCAACATTTGATCCAAATGCACGTGCGACTATGGTTGGGCAGGTGGTTTCAAAAACAGTTACAGCGTGTGTAAATGAAACCTTTAGTAAGAATTAAATGATATTGATGAACATGATAATTGCAGGTGTAGATGAGGCAGGGCGTGGACCCTTAGTAGGCTCAGTCGTTGCTGCGGCTGTGATTTTGGATCCTGATAATCCCATTGAAGGATTGAATGATTCAAAAAAACTCACTGAGAAAAAACGTGAAAAATTGTTCGTTGAAATTCAGGAAAAGGCATTAGCATGGTCAATTGCTGAGGCAACACATACCGAAATTGATCAGATAAATATTTTACAGGCTACTTTTCTTGCGATGAATCGTGCGGTAGAAAATTTGAAAATTCAACCAACTAAAGTCCTTGTTGATGGTAATCAAATTCCTAAAGGGATATGCATTAGCTGTGAAGCAATAGTAGGCGGGGATGCGACTCATGCACAAATTAGTGCTGCCAGTATTCTGGCAAAAGTTGCTCGCGATCGACAAATGAAAGAGCTAGATGAAAAATATCCTCAATTTGGATTCGCCAAGCATAAAGGCTATCCGACCAAAGCACATTTTGAGGCGATTGCTTTGCATGGTGTGATTGATGAACATCGCCGTAGTTATGCACCCGTAAAAAAAGCACTTGCGCTGTTATAAAATAACATCTTCGGAAATATTTAAAGCGGCTTGGTAGCCGCTTTAATCATCAATACAATACTTTATTCTTAACGATTAAAATTGTTTTGAGAGAAATTATCGTCTTCAAATGAAGGTTGATAATCTTGATCAAGATGCTGAAGGTGTTCATGCATGGCACGTTCGTGTTGAATACGCTGGTAGATTTCTTCACGGTGCACAGACACTTCTTTTGGTGCATTCACACCAATACGAACCTGATTACCTTTAACGCCAAGCACAGTTACACTGACTTGATCCCCAATCATTAATGTTTCTCCGACACGACGGGTCAGAATCAGCATGTTTATCTCCTTGCTAAAACGCTAAACCTGCGATAGTGATTTAATAAACTGAAATTACAACCTCAGAATTAGAGAAATCTTTAACAGAATCAACAAAAAAAGTGTTATATTTACCGAATCTGTCGAAATTTTCTAAATACTTAGATGCTAATATAACAGAGCCACTATAGAAAAAACTACAGTGGCTCTGCATTTTTGACACAATTTGTTGAAAAGTGATCTATTTCACAGTTTGTTTGGTTAAACTTTATGCGCGGGCACTACTTTCGCCGTGTTCACGATCTAGACCAAAAGCGGTATGTAAAGTACGTACAGCAAGCTCTAAATAGTTTTCTTCGATCAAGACTGAAATTTTGATTTCAGATGTTGAAATCATCAGAATATTGATACTTTCGTCTGCAAGAGCGATAAACATTTTACTCGCAACACCTGCATGCGAACGCATACCTACGCCAACAATAGATACTTTTACAATATCATCACGTGTTGCAACTTCACGTGCGCCGATGTTTGCAGCTGTTTCTTTTAGAATTTTTTCAGCTTTAGCAAGATCGCCACGATTGACTGTAAAGGTAAAATCAGTAGTTCCATCCTCTTCGACATTTTGGATAATCATGTCGACTTCGATATTTGCAGCACTAATCGGAGCTAAAATTTTAGCAGCAACACCTGGCTCATTTGCTACACCCAAAATAGTGAGTTTCGCTTCGTCACGGTTAAATGCGATACCTGAGATAATAGGTTGTTCCATGTTGTCTTCCGCCTCAGTGGTAATTAATGTACCTACGTTTTGTTTAAAGTCTTCATCAAATGCACCATCGTTATCATTGTCAAAACTAGACAATACACGAAGTGGAACTTGATATTTACCCGCAAATTCAACTGAACGAATTTGTAGGACTTTAGAGCCTAAAGAGGCCATTTCCAACATTTCTTCAAAAGAAATACGATCCACTTTTTTGGCTTTTGGGGCAACACGTGGGTCAGTGGTATAAACACCATCAACATCAGTATAAATCTGGCATTCATCGGCTTTTAAGGCTGCTGCAAGTGCAACACCTGTTGTATCTGAACCACCACGACCTAATGTTGTGGTATTTCCTTCGTCATCGACACCCTGAAAGCCCGCAACAACCAATACACGTCCTACATCAAGGTCGGCAGTCATTACATCGGTATCAATCGCTTCAATACGTGCTTTATTGTACGCGCTATCAGTTCTGATCCCAACCTGACGACCAGTATAAGATTTAGCTTCTACACCAATCGAATTGAGTGCCATTGCTAACATGGAAATCGTCACCTGTTCACCTGTAGACACCATTTGGTCTAACTCACGTGGATCAGGTGTTTCGGTAATGGCTTTAGCAAGTGCAAGTAAGCGGTTGGTTTCACCACTCATTGCCGAAACCACCACTACAACTTTGTGGCCGTGATCATGCCAACGCTTCACACGACGAGCAACATTTAAAATGCGCTCGGGAGTCCCCATTGAGGTCCCGCCATATTTTTGAACGATTAGTGCCATAGTTGTTCCATATAAGCCATGACCCTGAGAGGCTTAATTCAGGGTCAGTTACACAAAAGTGAAGTCTTATTGCTGCCCAAGCCAGACAGGGAGAGCTGTCATGACTTGTTCAAACTTCTCGTTTAGTGGCGCGCCACCTTGTGCTAAGTCAGGTTTACCACCACCTTTACCGCCAAGTTCGGCTGCAAGATATTTGATGATATCGCCTGCTTTTAGATGTGCTGTGTATTGTTTTGCTACAGAGGCAATCAGACTGACTTTGTCGTCTTCAATACCTGCCAATACAATCACGGCATCCTCTAATTTTGATTTCACACTGTCATGCAAGTTACGAAGTGATTTCGCATCCATGTTCTGAACAGTCGTGATGAGGGTAGAACGACCCGCAACGGTTTGAACTTGGCTTAAAAGTTCAGTCGCCTGAAAGTTCGCTAACTTTTGGTTAAGCTGTTCAATTTGCTTTTGCAAAGCTGAAGTATGTTCTACCGCAGCCTGAACACGTTCTACTGTTTGATCTTTTTGGGCTTTTAATAAGCTGTTGATATGTTGAATATCTGTGTCAGCTTTTTGCACGATTTCAAGTGCTTTACTGCCTGTGACCGCTTCGATACGACGGATACCAGCCGCAACACCGCCTTCAGAAGTAATTTTGAATAGGCCAATGTCGCCAGTACGCTGTACATGAATACCACCGCAAAGTTCAATTGAGAAGTTGCGCTCGTCTATTACTGAACCCATTGAAAGGACGCGAACTTCGTCGCCATACTTTTCACCAAACAGCATCATGGCACCTTTGGCTTTGGCAGATTCAATATCGAGTAGTTCAACGCCAACTGGTGTATTCGCAATCACTTCGCGATTCACCAATTGCTCAACTTGTTGCAGTTGTTCAAATGTCACAGGTTGATCATTTGCAAAGTCAAAACGCAAAATATCACTGGCAACCAATGAACCTTTTTGTTGAACATGTGTACCTAAAATTTGACGTAAGGCAGCATGTAAAAGATGAGTTGCAGAGTGGTTACGCGCTGTTGCAGCACGAATGTCTGCTTTAACAACTGCATCGACATTTTGCGTCGCTTTTAAGCTACCCATCGTGACGATACCTTGATGGACAAATGCACCACCAGATTTTTTGGTATCCTGAACTTCAAAAATACCTGTATCGTTTTTGAAAATACCAGTATCGCCAATTTGGCCACCGCTTTCTGCGTAGAAAGGGGTTTGATTTAAAACAATTAAGGCTTCATCACCTTCAACCACTTCGTCAACTTGTTCGCCGTCTTTATAGATTGCAATAATTTGACCTTGACCAGCAGTTGCATCATAACCGTCAAATTGAGTTTGACCTTCAACTTTGACGATACTGTTATAGTCGACCGCAAACTTACCTGCATCACGTGCACGACGACGCTGTGCTTCCATTTCGCGCTCAAAACCGACTTCATCGATTTCTAAATCACGCTCACGGGCAATATCAGCGGTTAAATCGGTTGGAAAACCATAAGTATCATACAGTTTAAATACCGTTTCGCCCGCAATCACTTTGCCAGTAAGTTGTGCAAGTTCACCTTCAAGCAGTTTTAAACCTTGTTCAAGCGTTTTAGCAAATTGTTCTTCTTCTTTAATTAAAGTCGCTTCGATACGTGCCTGATCATTTTTGAGTTCAGGGTAAGCATCACCCATGACATCGATTAAAGGTTGAAGCATTTTATAGAAGAACGTACCTGTTGCTCCGAGTTTATTGCCATGACGTACTGCACGGCGAATAATACGACGCAATACATAGCCACGACCTTCATTAGACGGATTAACACCATCAGCAATCAGGAAGCAGCAAGAACGCGCATGGTCAGCTACTACGCGCAGTGAAGGTTGAGCTTCATCTTGAACGCCAATAATTTCACAAGCAGATTTGATCAAATGTTGAAATAGGTCAATATCATAGTTTGAATTGACATGCTGCAATACTGCACTAATACGTTCCAAGCCCATGCCTGTATCAACAGAAGGTGCTGGAAGTGGGTGTAATACGCCATCCGCAGTACGGTTAAACTGCATGAAGACGTTGTTCCAGATTTCGATGAAACGATCACCATCTTCTTCAGGTGTGCCTGGTAATCCACCCCAGATATGATCGCCATGATCAAAGAAAATTTCAGAACAAGGACCACATGGCCCTGTATCGCCCATTGCCCAGAAGTTATCAGATGCGTATTTTTCGCCTTTATTATCGCCAATGCGGATAATACGTTCAGGCGCTAAACCAATTTCTTTGTTCCAGATGTCATAAGCTTCGTCATCGGTATGATAAACCGTGACATAAAGTTTATCTTTAGGTAAACCTAACCATTGTTCACTGGTTAAAAAATCCCATGCAAAATTTAGTGCATCACGTTTGAAATAATCGCCAAACGAGAAGTTACCTAACATTTCAAAGAAAGTATGGTGACGTGCTGTATAGCCGACGTTATCCAGATCGTTATGTTTACCACCTGCGCGCACGCATTTTTGTGAAGTAGTGGCTCGAACATAATCACGTTTTTCAAGACCCAAAAAACAGTCTTTAAACTGGTTCATGCCTGCATTGGTAAACAATAATGTTGGGTCATTGGCAGGTACAAGTGAACTCGACGCGACACGTGTGTGGCCTTGCGATTCAAAATAACGCAAAAAAGCTTCACGAATTTCAGCTGATGTCATAAAACGAGTACTCACGACCAAGTCACTCCATAAATTCAAATAGGCTATATGCAGACAGCACATCGTTTAAACAAAAACGATTAAGGATGAATGCGTGGCGTAGATTTCAAAAGTGCCAAATTATAACGGAAAAAGCCTGTTCAACCAATGATTTTACCGAGAAATCATGACAATTCTATGCAATAGTTTGATCGATAAATGTGAGCGTTCGTGAGCAAAAAAGCAGTAAATTTCCAGAATACCTATATTTGTTAGGGTGATTCAGCTTAAATCGAAAGCAAGATTTAAACTAAGTGCTCGTTTCTGATTGGTTAAAAAATAGCAAACTCGTCTAAACTCTCGATTCAATTGTATCATCGTGATAATCAATGTTTTAACATATAGTCAGATCGCTTATACAAAAGGATAAACCATGCAACGTGTTGCCATTAATGGATTTGGTCGAATTGGCCGAAATGTATTACGTGCTTGGTTTGAAAATCCCAAAAAGTTTAATTTTGATATCGTGGCAATCAATGACATAGCAGATGTAGAAACGCTGGTTCATTTATTTAAATACGATACAACACATGGTCGTTTTCATGGTGAAGCTTCGATCAAGATTGAAAATGACCAAATTGTTTTGCATATTCAGGCTTTTGGTCGAGCGCTTGCGGTACGGGTTTTTCGTGAAGAAGCACCCGAAAATTTGCCATGGAAAGCATTGGATATAGATGTCGTTTTAGAGTGTACGGGGTTATTCCGTTCGCATGCCGATGCAATCAGACATTTGAGTGCTGGAGCTAAACGCGTCATTATTGGAGCAGCGCCATTCGATCAGGTGGATGCAGCGATTGTATATGGCGTGAATCAATCAGAAGTTAAACCTACAGACCGTATTATCTCAAGTGTGTCCTGTACAACACAGGCTTTAGTGCCGCTCGTGAAAATTATTGATGATGCATTTGGTATAGAAACTGCACTGATGACCGAAATTCATGCTGTGACGGCAGACCAGTCAGTCCTCGATCATGCGCATCGTGACTTACGTCGCGCTCGCGCTTCGGGTCAAAATATTATTCCAACCACATCGAGTGCACTCAATGCATTGAAAAGAGTCATGCCGAAAATGGAAAATCGGATCGATGGTTATTCATTGCGAGTGCCCACGATTAATGTCGCTGCAATTGACTTAAGTTTTGTTTCGCAACATCCAATAAATGCACATCATTTAAATGAAGTGCTGATAAAAGCAGCCAAGTTCGATTATGCAGAAATTATGTCTGTGACCGATGAAGAACTGGTTTCTAGTGACTTTAATCACTCGCCGTATTCACTAATTGTAGATTTGAATCAAACATTGGTGGTTGGTCGTCAAGCAAAAGTCTTTGCGTGGTATGACAACGAATGGGGATATGCAAATCGCTTACTGGATTTGTGTGAGTCATTTAATTAAGTGAAGTGGTTAATTGTTTACATTCTGATTTAAAACACTGTATTTTAAATCAAATTGACATTTATATTTTGATCTGCCTTTATAAATATAATTGAAGAATGCAATAAAATAAGGGGAACAGGATGCTTGTATGGCTATTTATCGTGATCTTAATGATTGCAGTTTTAATTTTAATTGTTCTGCAATTTCGTAAAGAACAAAACTTACTACAAGATGAAAGTCAGCATCATAAGCTTGAAGAAAAACTGGTTATGCTTGAAAGTAACCTAAAAAAAACGCTTGAAATTATGCAGGATCTTGCAAAAAGTGTTCAGCTTGATCGAGAATTGCTCAATCAAACAGTGCAAAAATCGAAACTTTTAGAGTTGCAAAATGCAGAATTGATTGCACTCATCACTAAATATGTGGGGCATGCAGAAGATTTTAAACGGATCAATGAGTTCGAGCAAGATGACCTGAAATAAAGATGGAATGGACAGGAAAGTCATAAATTTAATTTTCCTAAAATTCTCAGGTGCATGCCAACAACTATCGTGTTAGACTTGGAGAAATCGGGTGTGTTCCCGATTTTTTTATGCGGATAGATTCCGCCTTGAGCAAATTTTAGGTTCGAAACATGCCGATTTCAGAGACATGGTTGCTACCTGATGGGGTAGCAGATGTATTACCAGAACAAGCGCAAGTCGTAGAGACGCTTCGTCGAGATGCTTTGGATTTTCTTGCATCTCGTGGTTATCAGTTGGTGTACACACCATTTATCGAATATATCGAATCGTTGTCTTTATTATCTGAATCAAATCATGATTTGGATCTGGTTACGTTTAAAGTTATTGATCAACTCTCTGGGCGCCTACTCGGTGTTCGTGCAGATATGACGCCACAAGTTGCTCGTATTGATGCGCACGTTCGTTCTGTTGAAGGTGTTGCGCGTTATTGTTATGCGGGCACTGTGCTTCATACTAAGCCGCAAAATTTTAATTCTTCCAGAGCGCCTTTACAGTTAGGGGCGGAGCTTTACGGTCATGACAGCCTTGAAGCTGATGTTGAAATGATCGATATTATGCTGGGATTAATCAAGCAAGCAGATGCATTAGATGGGGTGCATCTTGATTTGGGGCATGTCGGGTTGTTTCGTAGTCTTGTAGCACGAGCAGGATTAAATAAACAGACTGAGCAGGACTTATCTGATTTATATCAGAGAAAAGCCTTACCAGAATTAGAAGAATTTACTCAAAATTTACCTTTTGGTTCAGATTTTTATGCACTTGGTCGTTATGCAAGTGATCTTGATGCATTGCAAAATCATTTAAGTGCCGATGTACTGAATGATGAAGCTTTCCAGACTGCTTTAAATGCACTTAAAACCACGTTGCGTCAAATACAGTCACGCTGGCCGCAGTTACGTATTGGTATTGATGTGGTAGAGCTTCGAAGCTATCACTATCACACAGGTTTGATGTATGCCGTATATGCACCAAATCGTGCAGCACCACTGGCACAGGGTGGACGCTATGATGGTATTGGTGAACATTTTGGTCGTGCGCGTCCTGCAACTGGTTTTAGCTGCGATTTATATGCACTCTGTGCAGGTCAGTTTAAACAGATTGAAACGGTTGTTGCGCCAAATGGTCACGATAAAAATCTGCTTGAAGCGATTGAGCATGCACGTCAGCAAGGCTTACCCGTGATTCAGTTGTTGGGCAATGATGATTTAAGCTCTGTTCCTTATGCAACACACAAAATGGTGGATGCAAACGGCACATGGCAGATTGAAAAGATTTAAGGGTTTATTTGCCAGACATGCAAAGCAAATAGACGTTCAATTTTAACAGCATGATGTAATGAGGCTATTATGGGCAAAAATGTTGTGGTACTTGGTACCCAATGGGGCGACGAAGGTAAAGGCAAAATCGTCGACCTGCTCACAGATCAGGCGGCAGCTGTGGTTCGCTATCAAGGCGGACACAATGCGGGTCATACTCTTGTCGTAGGTGGAAAGAAGACTGTCTTGCACCTCATTCCATCAGGCATTTTACGTGAAAACGTGCTGTGCTTAATTGGAAATGGTGTTGTACTTTCACCAGCAGCGTTAATCGAAGAAATGGCTATTTTGGAAAAAGAAGGCGTTCCTGTGAAAGAGCGTTTACGTATTTCTCCAAACTGCCCTTTGATTTTGCCAAACCACATTGCATTGGATCAGGCACGTGAGAAAAAACGTGGTAATGCAAAAATTGGTACGACAGGTCGTGGAATTGGCCCAGCTTACGAAGATAAAGTTGCACGTCGCGCTGTACGCGTTGCAGACTTGGTTCGTGGTGGCGCTGCACTTGAAGAAAAACTTCAGGAAATGCTTGAGCTACACAACTTCCAATTGACTCAATTTTACGGCGTAGAAGCCGTTAAGTTTGAAGATGTATTGGCGCTTTGTAATCAATGGCGTGAAGTTTTAGCACCATTAATTATCGATGTGACTCAGGTGCTACACGACTATCGTAAAGATGGTAAAGCCATCATGTTTGAAGGTGCGCAAGGTTCACTGCTTGACATCGATCATGGTACTTATCCGTATGTGACCAGTTCAAATACCACTGCGGGCGGAGTAAGCTCTGGTTCGGGTATGGGGCCTTTACATCTCGATTATGTACTTGGTATCACTAAAGCGTATACGACACGTGTTGGTGCAGGTCCATTCCCAACCGAATTGCACTATGATGCTGCCACTGATACTGGTGACGCAATTGGTCGTCATTTGGGTACAGTGGGGCATGAGTTTGGTGCTTCAACTGGCCGCCAACGCCGTTGTGGCTGGTTTGATGCTGAAATTTTACGCCGTTCAGTCGATGTAAACTCACTTTCAGGTATTTGCTTGACTAAACTTGATGTTTTAGATGGCTTGGAAGAAGTTAAAATCTGTGTTGGTTATGAAAATACAGATTCAGGCTGTATTGGTTCTTCAGATGCAATTTCATTTGAAAGCCTAAAACCAATTTATGAAACGATGCCAGGTTGGACAGATTCAACGGTTGGTTTGACCAGTGTAGATCAACTTCCTGCAAATGCGTTGGCCTATGTGAAACGTATTGAGCAACTGATTGAGTGTCCAATTGATATTATTTCGACTGGTCCAGATCGTGCTGAAACGATTGTGTTGCGTCATCCATTTTCAGCATAAATCTATTCTTAGTAGAAACTTTGTCATTACGACTAAAGAGAGCACCTAACGAGGTGCTTTTCTTTTATGATAAAACTGATTTTTTATATAAAAACAGGAAAATAACGTCGGCATGAAGCTACAACCACACATTGCACAAACAATTTTCTATTCGCTGTTATTTGCGATTGGTGGTGCCCCCACAATTGCCATGTGGATTATTGCTTTACAAACCAATGATCCAAACTTGTTTATGGCTGCATTTATGGGCTTAACTGTCATTATTGCCTGTGTCATAGTGCCTATAATTTTATTGCAAAATGCCTATTTGCTGTTTAAAAGAAATGATGTAAATCTTGAAGATAAAATTAAATACCTGTTGCGTTTTATTTTGTTATGAATGTCATTTGTTTAATTTCATGGATTTTATTTATTTTTAGATAGAATTACATAAATCTAATGATATTGATCTCATTTGTTCTTAACATTTATCTATAATGCGCGTCAAAACAGCAAGTTAAATTGCTTTGTCTTGTGAGGAGTAGTTTTGATGAATAAAAAAATAGCCATAAGTCTTTTAACTGCCAGCATATTAACTCTTGGTGGTTGTGCCACAGTCGCAGATATGGCGGGTGCAGATTCTGCGACTCTAAATGCAACAGCTGCGCAAGGTTTTAGCAAAATGACCTCCGAAGCACAGCAAAAGGGGCAGCTAGATACTTCCTCTATCACGTATCGTCGTATCAATACAGTGATGCAGCGTTTGGTTCCTTATGCAAACCAGATGAATCAAACAGGTCAGCCATTTCAATGGCAGCTTGCTGTGATTAAGTCAGATACAGTGAATGCTTATGTGGCCCCTGGTGGAAAGGTCGTGTTCTATACAGGTATTGTCAATAAACTCAATCTAAGTGATGCTGAAATTGCTGCGGTAATGGGGCATGAAATGACGCATGCATTAGAAGAACATTCAAAAAGTAAGATTGGTGCAGAAGCCCTTACTGGATTGGCACTCAATATTGGCAAGGCTTATGCGGGAGAAAGTATTGGTCAGTTGGGTTCAGCCGCGCTGGATCTAGGAAGTCAGGTTGGTGTGGGTTTACCGTATTCACGCAGCCTTGAAAGTCGTGCCGATTATGGTGGTTTAATGTTGATGGCAAAAGCTGGTTATAACCCGCAAGCTGCGATTACCTTATGGGAAAAAATGAACAAGTTAGATGGGGCAGGTAGTGGTGCATCTTTCTTATCAACACACCCTTCAAACGTACAACGTATTAATGATATGCGTAAAAATTTGCCAGCAGCGATGACACTTTATAATAATCGTCGTTAATGAAATTGAAATAGAAAAACAGGATGCCATCAAGCATCCTGTTCTGTTTTAAGGAGCGGGGTTAGGTTGTTGAGTATGAATATCTTCTATCCCTTTCAACACGGCTTCATCCAAAGTAATGTCAAAAGCCTGAATATCTTCTTTTAGCTGATCCAAACTCGTTGCACCAATGATGGTACTGGTCACAAAGAACTGTTGTTTAATAAAAGCGAGTGCCATTTGGGTCAGAGTCAAACCATGCTTTTCAGCCAGTTGCGCATATTGTTCAGTTGCCCATTCGCTTTGCGGGTTGCTGTAACGGGTAAAACGTGAAAATAAAGTTACGCGAGCATTGGCTGGACGTGCGCCGTGACGAAATTTGCCTGTCAAGTAACCAAAGGCCAAAGGTGAGTAAGCCAACAATCCAATACCTTCAAATTTGGCAATTTCAGACATGCCAATTTCATAGTTACGATTTAGTAAGCTATAGGGGTTTTGCACGCTCACAAATTTAGCAACACCAAGTTTCTCTGCCAATTGTAGAAACTTCATCGTTCCCCAAGGCGTTTCATTGGATAAGCCAATATGACGAATACGTCCACGTTCAATTTCTTTTTGTAGTGCCAATAAGGTGTCTTGCATGGCTTCGATTCCATAGTGAGTCGCAGCTTCTGCGTTGGCGAAGCCTAAACCTCCAAAGAAGTTGGTATGACGTTCTGGCCAGTGCAGTTGATACAGGTCAATATAATCAGTCTGTAATCGCTTTAAAGAGCCATCTAGCGCTTGTTCGATGTGTTTACCAAATCGAGTATTGCCCTCACGGATATGGCTACCACCAAAACCTGGCCCTGCAATTTTGGAAGCCAAAAACACTTTATCACGCTGACCATATTGTGCAAACCAATTGCCTAAAATGGTTTCAGTTGCTCCATAGGTTTCAGGTTTTGGGGGAACCGAATACATTTCTGCGGTATCCCAAAAATATAAACCATTTTCAAGGGCATAGCTAAGTTGTTCAAATGCTTCTGGCTGAGAGTTCTGTTCTCCAAACGTCATTGTACCTAAACAAATTTCAGGAACTTGAATGCCTGAATCACCCAGTGCATGATATTGCATAACCTGATCCTTAATTTTGATTGAAAAGTAGCATTTTTAAACTTAAATTATTTCGTTTAAGCTGTATGTAGGTTTTTGTATCTTAAATATTTTTTATAAAAAAAAAGCAAACCATAAAGTTTGCTTTTCTTATCTTATAAAATGAAAACTTATTCTTCGTCATCGAAATCCGTATCATTGAGAGAGTTTTCTTCCAATGATGTATCAAAAATCAGGATCGCTTTACCATCAGTTTCGATCATGCCTTGTTCTTCAAGTGTCTTAAGAACACGGCCAACCATTTCGCGTGAGCAGCCTACGATACGTCCAATTTCCTGACGCGTAATACGGATTTGACGACCGTTCGGCAAAATCATGGCTTCTGGTTGAGCTGATAAATCGATGAGACAACGCGCAATACGACCCGATACATCGATAAAAGCTAAGTCTGTGACTTTACGGGTGGTATTTTTCAGGCGACGTACCAGTTGGGCAAATACCGCATAACTTAAATCTGGATATTGCTTGCTGAGTTCATGAAAGTTGTCATACGAAATTTCAGCAATTTCGCAGACATCACGCGTACGTACTTCTGCTGTACGTTGTGGATTTGCTTCAAAGAGACCCATTTCCCCAAAAAAGTCTCCAGGATTCAAATAAGCAACCACGATTTCACGTTCATCATCTTCACGTAAAATAATTGAAACGGAGCCTTTCAAAATCAAATAAAGTGATTTTGATTCAGTACCTGCGTCAACAATTGTCGTGCGTTTTGGATAGCGATTAATATGAGCACGTTTTAAAAGCGCCTTGACTGACTCTGGTAGTTGACCTGGAGACAAAGCATCGGTGCTGAGTTGTGAAAAGTTTGACGTCATGCTTAAGTTTTCCGATTAGGATATATAAAAAAGATCGCACAAGACCTAAATGAGCGTATTCACACACAAGAGATGAAATTCCTTATCAACTCATTTTATGCTAGTGTACAAGAACTATGTAAATTTATAATTTTTTTTGGGTAGTTGCAATGCAAACAAGTGTTCATTGGCTAGAGAATGTTGCTTTTGAAGCGAAATCTGAAAGTGGTCATCAAGTGGTGATGGATGGCTCTGCCGAATATGGTGGTGAAAACCGTGGCCCACGTCCGATGGAACTGATTTTAATGGGACTTGGTGGGTGTGCTTCGTTTGATATTGTGACTATTTTAAAGAAATCACGTCAAGATGTGACCAATGTCGTATGTGAGTTAAAAGCAGACCGCGCCGATGCCATTCCAGCAGTTTTTACCGACATCCATTTGCACTTTGTGGTGACTGGAAAGGCAGTGAAAGAAAAACAGGTGGCAAAAGCAGTTGAGCTTTCGGCAGCGAAATATTGTTCAGCCAGTAAAATGCTGTCTGATGGTGGTGTCAATATTACGCATGACTTTGAAATTATTGAAGCTGAATAAGTTTAGCTTGAAAATAATTTGATTAAATCTGTAAGGTTAAAGCTGACAAACTGTCAGCTTTTTCTTTTAGATATCATCAAAAGATAAAGAAGGAATTACTGTGGTGCAAATACGTGAAGCAAAACTAGAAGATGCCCAAGCATTACAACCTCTACTGGATCAATTGGGTTATGCTCAATCGATTGATTTCATTTCACAAAAAATCAAGGCATTTATGCATGATCCTCATCAATATATTTTTGTTGCTCAAATTGAGCATGAGGTTGTAGGATTTTTATCTTTGAGTATTATTGCGCAAATTGCTATAGAAGGTGATTTTGCACGGGTCGCTTATTTGTGTGTCGATGAAAAATTTAGAGGACAAAAAGTTGGTCAGGTATTGTTAGACTCTGCCGAAGAGATTGCACGACAGCGTGGCTGTGATCGAATGGAATTACATTCAAGTGATCATCGAAAGCAGACGCATCAGTTTTATCTTGCTCAAGGCTATGAAGATGCGCCGAAGTATTTTAGAAAATTCTTGGATTGAATGGGGCGTATTTTCAATCAGAAGCTTTATTTATGCAATCTAACATTACACTATGCTTTTCTGAATCACTTTTTCTAAAATGATTTTAGAATTGATATTCATAATACCTTTGACTTTATTGAGTTTATGTACAATAAACTGAGAAAAAGCATTTAAGTCTTGCGTTGCGACATGTAACACGTAATTTGAATCGCCCGTAATGATATAGGCATTGATGACTTCTTCGAAACGATCAATTTGAGCCAAAAATGCATTGTGTTCATTTTCACTCAATTGCGCCAGTTTAATTTCAACCATAGCTTCTATTTTGATGCCCAATTTTTCATAATTAATCTTTGCTTGATATTTTTCAATAATTCCATTTGATTCCAAAATTTTTACTCGCCGATGACAAGCAGAAGCCGATAGATTGACTAAATCTGCGAGTTCCTGATTACTTAAACGTGCATCTTTTTGTAGAAAATTAAGAATTTTATGGTCAATGGTATCAATATTCATCATTCGAATTAAATTTAAATAAATTTTATATTATTAGAATAATATACTGTTTTAAAGTGTTTTTAATATAAATTATCGAATAAATCATAAAAAATGCCGTGATAAAATCGAATGGTAAATTTGATTAAGATCAGGATGGAACCTTAGATGATTACACATGAACAATGCTGTTATTGGGATGAAGAAGACGAGTTAAAACATTTAAAAGATGAATTTGTATTGCCTGAGGGCGTGGTTTATCTGGATGGCAATTCTTTGGGAGCTAGACCCAAAAAATCACTGGCTTATGCACAGCATATTATTCAGCAGCAATGGGGTGAGGATTTAATTAATAGCTGGAATAAAGCAGATTGGTGGGGGTTGCCTACACGTTTGGGCGATAAAGTTGGGCAATTGATTGGTGCAAATGCTGGTGAAACCATTATTTCAGACTCCACAACTTTAAACCTTTTTAAGGTTTTGTCTGCTGCGGTAAAAATTCAGGCTGAAAAATATCCTGATCGGAAAGTGATTGTGGCTGAGAAAGAAGTTTTTCCCACTGATATTTATATCATTGAAGGTTTTATTGACCTGATCAATCAAGGTTATCGAATTGAATTAATCAATGGCGCAGATGATTTAGCTGAGGTTTTAGCCTCAGAGGTTGCGGTCGTAGTTTTGTCCCATGTGAATTATCGTACTGGTTATTTATATGACATGACTGATATTAACCGTCAGATACATGCGGCAAATGCTTTGGTCATTTGGGATTTGTGTCATTCAGTTGGTGCAGTAGCCATGGATTTAAATCAGTCGGAAAGTGATTTTGCAATTGGTTGTACTTATAAATATCTAAATGGTGGCCCAGGTTCACCAGCTTTACTTTGGGTTAATGCCAAACATACCGAAAAATTTTGGCAACCTTTATCGGGGTGGTGGGGGCATAAGAAGCCATTTGATATGGCGCAACATTATCAACCGGCTGATAGTATTCGCCGTTATTTATGTGGAACGCAGCCAATTATTTCCATGAGTTTGATTGAATGTGGATTGGATATTTTTCTGAAAACATCAATGCAGAAAATTCGTGCAAAATCACTAAAACTTACCGATTTATTTATTGCTTTAGTGCATCAGGAATGTGCCGAATTCGGTTTTGAACTGATTACTCCATTAGATCAGCATGATCGAGGTAGTCATGTCAGTTATCGCCATGCACATGGCTATGAAATTATTCAGGCGTTAATCGCGCGTGGTGTCATTGGTGATTATCGTGAACCAGAAGTATTACGTTTTGGTGTAACACCTTTATATCTTGGCTTTGAAGATATTTGGCAAGCTGTTCAACAATTAAAAGCCATCATGCTTCATAACGAATGGAAAAATGAAAGCTATTTGGTTCGGGCAGCAGTGACCTAAAGCTTAAAGGTCACTTTCAAAATCTGTATATGGCTAGGAGAGCCTTATGGATAATTTTAATAAGATTCAATCTCGTGAAGCGGGATTACATAAAAAGTTAACTGCAAAGCAAATGGGTATGATTGCGATTGGCGGCGCAATTGGAACTGGGCTATTTATGGGAAGTAAGTTTGCCATCAGTTTTGCAGGGCCAGCGGTGATTTTAAGTTATGCCATTGGCGGATTGATTGCTTTCGCGTTAATGGCGTGTTTAGCTGAAATGACGGTTCAACATCCTACATCAGGTTCTTTTGGTGCTTATGCGGAGCATTATATTGGGCCCTTGGCTGGCTTTTTAGTTCGCTATAGTTATTGGGCGTGTATTGTTTTGGCTGTTGGAACAGAAATTACCGCAGTCGCCGATTATATGAAAATGTGGTTTCCGCATGTATCTTCATGGGTCTGGATCCTTTTTTTTTCTGGGACATTACTGGCAGTTAATGCTTATAGTGTTAAGGCATTTGGTTTGGTCGAGTACTGGTTTTCAACCATTAAAATCTTCGCCATTATTGCATTTATACTTTTAGCGATAGCTATTCTGACCCAAAATCATCAACAAAGTAGCCATGTTGTATTCAATCTCACTGCACATGGTGGTTTTTTTCCCAACGGTTTTAGTGGTGTCTGGATCGGCGTTATTATTTCAATCTTTAGCTATTTAAGTATTGAAATGATTGCTGTAGCTGCGGGTGAAGCATCTAACCCTGAAAAAGCTGTCAAATATGCTTTTAAAAGCACAGCCATCCGCTTAATTTTATTCTACCTACTTTCTTTATCTTTAATTGTGGCTTTAGTGCCGTGGACGGTACTGATTGGCAAAGACGCAACTAGCCCATTTGTGATGGTCATGAAAATAGTGGGAATTCCATATGCTGATAGTATTCTGAATTTTATTGTAATTGTGGCTGCTCTCTCTGCCATGAACAGTATGTTATATATCTCAACGCGGATGTTATTTAGTTTATCTCGTGCTGGTGATGCACCCAAAATTTTCGGAAAAATTCGTAGTAATGGTGTCCCGATGAATGCGCTCTTACTTTCTGCGACGGGGATTGGGGTTGCAAGTGTGGTTTATACTATAGATCCTGCTTCAGCTTTTCCGATCATGATTGCTTTATCCATGTTTGGTGCTTTATTTACTTGGGGCAGTATCTTTGTCACCCATTTATTTTTTAGAAAAAATTTAGCCAAAAATAAAATTGCATTGAAATTTAGAATACCTGCGAGCAGTTTAATTTCAATTTTTGGTCTTGTTAGTATTTTGAGTATTACCATCACCACATGGTTTACGCATGAATTTAAATCGACCCTACAATTTGGCTTACCATTTATTTTGATTCTAGTGCTATTTTTTTACTTAAGACCAACCGCAACAAGGATAGACCTTCCCAATAAAGAAAAGATATCAGAAAACTAATGCAGGGTTATCCGATGAGACTCTACGATAATTCCAGAACAGTTAGCAATGAGCAAGAGATCCTCATTGCTTTTCAAAAGCGTAGTCTTTTGAGTTATCAGCAGCATCACTGCATTCGGGATATTCAATATGCTGAACAGCAACGCGCTAATTTTGATTATTTCCCTTTAGATCATGCAAAGAAAACTTTAATTTTTCTACATGGCGGTTATTGGCAATGGTGTGATAAATCGGATTTTGCATTTATTGCGGCTGAGGTATTGGCTAAAGACATGCAATGCGTTCTGCTTGAATATGATTTAGCACCGCATAGTCGGCTTGGTGAAATGGTTGTTCAAGTGAAAGCAGCACTGGATTTTCTTCAACAACAAGCTTGGATCACCAATCAGGTCTTACTGGTCGGACATTCAGCGGGTGCGCACTTGGCGGCGATGGCACTTGATCACCCTTTAATCACTGAAGCTGCATTATTAAGTGGAATTTATGATCTGGCACCGATTCAAAATACTCATTTAAATGCAGCGCTGAGTTTATCTGAAAATGAAATTATGAAGTTTAGCCCGATTTCTGTACTTGATCGGTTTAAAAAAACTTATCGCATTTATTGCGGAAAACAAGAATTGGATGAACTGAAATGGCAAAGTCGTCATTATTTTGAACAAAGGCGCAGCATTGATCAGGACTTGGTGAGTTTTACCGAGCTTAAAAACATTCATCACTACAATATTTTAGATGCGTATTTCTCACAAATATTGGAATAAAGCGCAGCAATATACAGGATAATTTTACAAATGGTTAAGTTTAATCTTAAATACCATCGGTTACTTATTGCGTCAAGTTTTGTTATTTCAACAACGGCGTTTGCCGAGGTAAGTCTTATTGATCAAAGTTCCATTTTTACCGATCATGATCAGTTTAAATTGACCACCTCGGGCAGCCTACGCTTACAAGCACTTAATTTTGATCAATATAATGAGTCAAATGAAAGCCAAAAATATCGACGTAACGGCTATAGTGCAACCAGTCGCATATATGCTAATGCCTATTATAAATTTAACGATGAATATAGTTTATTAGCGGGTTATCAAAATTATATTAATCCACCCAAAATACTGGATTGGGAAGGTCATTATGCGCAATCTGATAAAAATATTACAACTGAACAAGCCTATATGGGCATTTCAAGCCAAAGCTACGGTACCTTAAAGTACGGAAAAATTTATAGCCTGTATTATGATGTGGTCGGCATCAAAACCGATCTTTGGGACTATGACACCTTGGGTCAAGCACAAACTTGGAGCCCAGTGGCTTATTATGATGGCACACAAGCTGCGAGTAAAACACTGAGATACGAGAAAAAAACAGGTTTGATTGATTATTATGCGGCTTATTTGTTTAAAGATGATACGCAGATACAGGGTCTGCAGTACCAGCGTCAATCAGGTCAGGAAGCCGCGATTGAGATTCATCTGAATAAAAATACCAGTTGGGCAGTTTCATGGAAGCATAATGCAGCCAGCCTTTCGGCAGTAGGTGAACAACAAAAATTTGATCAAAATTTAATTGCAACCTCCTTATTTTATTTTAATGGTCAATGGGTGTTTGGTATTGGAGGTGGCTGGTATAAAAATCTCTTGCCAAACTATGATGCGTTGAGTCAAATGCCATCAGCATCATTGAAAAACTTTTTAAACACCGAAGCCTATGGCTTTGAATATTATGCAGGCTATCAATTTAAGATTGCTGATCATGGCATTAAATTTGTACAGCCTTATGTCATGGGCAATTATTTAAAATATAGTAGTGGCTATGATTTTTCACGACGTGATCATGGAGTGGGTGTTGCAGTTCGTTTTGAGCATGGATTTGGTTTTGATTATGAACGCTTATATACTCAGGATAGTTATGCTACACCAGATATGCATTTATTTAGATTGCGTTATGAATGGTAATCATCAACGCTTAATACAAATCAGTCAATTTATATCTTTTCTTTGATTTTATTGATGTATGCAATTCACTTATACGCCATTTGTTTAAGTGAGTTGCATCATCATTGAACGTGACGAGAAAACTAATCAAAAAAATGAACAATAAAATTAAGGCTTTAAAAACAATTGCGGATCTACCCGTGCATTATTTAAGCTCATTCCCCAATGTAGATGTGGCCCCGTGACACGCCCCGTTTTTCCGACTAATCCTAAAACCTCTCCTTGACGAATGTGCTGACCTTGCTTGACCTCAATTTTACTTAAATGACAAAACATACTGATTAACCCTTGTCCATGATCAATCAGCACAGTTTTTCCATTGAAGAAGTAATCGCCTGTTTGCACCACAATGCCGTCGGCAGGAGCAACAACTTTTTGTCCTATGGGTGCAGGAATATCCAACCCTGAATGTGGTGCTCGTTCTTCACCATTAAAAAAACGTTTGCGCCCAAAAGAATTACTGAATTGGCCTAAGGTTGGGCGAATAAAGTGAGGCAGTGCTTGCCATGTACTTGGTGTAAATGAACTATAAACATCATTTTGCACTTTGGCTTCATTGGCATAGCGTGTCAATTGAGCATCTGAAGGATTCACATAATCTTGATTTTTGACGTTAATACGTTGTTCTGCATATGCATAAGGTTTTATTTCGATCTGAATTGGTTGAGTATTAGTCTCTAGTTTTAAAGTACCAATTGGCGTATTTAATGGAATCCCTAGAATGGCATAACGTTGGGTATTTTCATTGCTAATCAGAATATTTTGCTGATTAAAGCGAACATTTTTAATCTCTTGGCCCAGTGGAATAACCGCAATCCCACCGGGACGGCGAGAATCCTGTGGTAATTCAGCATGAATAGATTGTAATGAGATCAACATAAAGCCCATCACAGAATAAACGTATTTTTTTAACATAGAGATCAACAATAAATAGTTATGAAATATTTTTAACAGATTGTTTTTGAATAATCTGCTGTTTTATGTGTGTATTCGAGATATTTTGCTTTGACACTCGATTAACAAAAACTGACTATAGATCACTTGAAAATGTTTGGAAATGAACCCATATTACAATGGAGATCCATTATGCTTGTATTTTAACATAAGCTTATGAAAAATATAATGAAAATTTATAAAAAATGATTGAAATCCATAAAAGCGTTCCCATGTATAAAGCAAGTAACAAATTGATGATGAGGAATAACAATAATGCGTTTTGAGAAATTTACCAATCGATTGCAACAAGCTTTATCAGATGCACAATCTTTGGCTACTGGCAAAGACCATACAGCTATTGATGGTGTTCATATTCTTACTGTTTTACTGGAAGAACCATCAAATTTAAGCCTGTTGCAGCAATCGGGTGCGCGGCTACCAGAGTTAAAACAAAAGCTCGAACAAGCCCTTAAAGATGCACCAACAATTGCCAATCCGACGGGTGATGTGAATTTAAATCCTGAAGCAGTTAAGGTTTTGAATCTGGCAGATCGACATGCACAAAAGGCAGGTGATGAGTTCTTATCGACTGACTGGGTACTTCTGGCACTCACTGAAACAGGCAGTACCAAAAGCTTATTAAACAGCGTAGGTGTAACGACAGACGCTTTACGTAAAGTTATTGAATCTATTCGAGGCAACGATAAAGTCATGAGTAATAATCACGAAGATCAACGTGACTCATTAAATAAATATACGATTGATTTAACCGAACGTGCTTTGGCAGGTAAACTTGACCCTGTGATTGGACGTGATGATGAAATTCGTCGGACCATTCAAGTCTTGTCACGTCGTACCAAAAATAACCCTGTGTTGATTGGTGAGCCGGGTGTGGGTAAAACCGCGATTGTTGAGGGCTTGGCTCAACGTATTGTCAATGGTGAAGTTCCAGAAAGCCTAAAAAATAAACGTGTTTTATCGCTAGATTTAGGTTCATTGCTTGCAGGGGCAAAATATCGTGGTGAATTTGAGGAGCGTTTAAAAGCGGTACTTAATGATCTGGCCAAACAAGATGGGAATGTGATTTTATTTATTGACGAATTACATACTTTGGTTGGTGCAGGTAAAACCGATGGTGCGATGGATGCAGGTAATATGCTGAAACCTGCATTGGCACGGGGAGAACTGCGTTGTGTCGGTGCAACGACATTAGATGAGTATCGCCAATACATCGAAAAAGATGCTGCTCTTGAACGCCGTTTCCAAAAAGTATTGGTCGATGAACCAAGTGTTGAAGATACCATTGCGATTTTGCGCGGTTTAAAAGAGAAATATGCCGCACATCATGGTGTACAAATTCTTGACTCCGCAATTATTGCAGCGGCAAAAATGTCACATCGTTATATCACAGATCGTCAGCTACCTGACAAAGCCATCGATTTGATTGATGAAGCAGCATCGCGTATTAAAATGGAGATCGACTCTAAACCAGAAGCTTTAGATCGTTTGGAACGTCGTATTATCCAGTTAAAAATGCAGCTTGAAGCGGTAAAACGTGATGAAGATGCTGGCAGTAAAGCGGAAATTAATCATCTTGAAGAACAGATTTCAATCATTGAGAAAGAATACAATGATATGGAAGAGATCTGGAAAGCGGAAAAAACACTGGTCGAAGGTGACAAGAAAGCCCAAATTGAGCTTGACCATGCGCGTATTGCTTTTGATAAGGCACAGCGTGAAGGCGATTTGGCAGAAGCTGCACGTTTACAATATGGCGTCATTCCTGAGTTGCAAAAACGTCTGGAACAAGCTGAAGTTGCTGAAGAAAACGAAGAGCCAAAACTCATTCGTACCAAAGTAACGGAAAATGAAATTGCTGAGGTGGTCAGCGCAGCAACCGGTATTCCTGTGGCGAAAATGCTGCAAGGCGAACGTGAAAAGCTTCTACATATGGAAGAGTTTTTACATAACCGTGTCGTCGGGCAGGATGAAGCTGTTGTGGCTGTTTCAAATGCGGTTCGTCGTTCTCGTGCTGGATTGTCTGATCCAAATCGACCAAGTGGTTCATTCCTATTCCTTGGGCCAACAGGTGTGGGTAAAACAGAGTTGACCAAAGCATTGGCAAATTTCCTGTTTGATAGTGACGATGCCATGATTCGTATCGATATGAGCGAATTTATGGAGAAACATTCGGTGAGTCGTTTGGTTGGTGCGCCTCCAGGCTATGTTGGCTACGAAGAGGGTGGTGTACTCACTGAGGCAGTACGTCGTAAACCTTATAGCGTGGTATTGTTCGATGAAGTCGAAAAAGCGCATCCAGATGTGTTTAATATTTTATTGCAAGTTCTGGATGATGGGCGTTTAACTGATTCACAAGGTCGTGTGATTGACTTTAAGAATACTGTGATTGTCATGACATCAAACCTAGGTTCGCAAGATGTTCGTGAGCTAGGGGAAGGTGCAACTGATGATGAAGTGCGGGCTGTAGTGATGTCGGCTGTGAGCCAGCATTTCCGTCCAGAGTTTATCAACCGTATTGATGAGTTGGTGGTATTCCACTCTCTGAAAAAATCACAAATCCGTGGTATTGCCGATATTCAACTTGATCGTTTGCGCTCACGTTTGGCAGATCGTGAAATTGGATTGACCGTGGATGATACTGCTTTTGATATCCTGATTGATGCAGGTTTTGATCCTGTTTATGGTGCGCGTCCATTGAAACGTGCGATTCAGCAACAAGTTGAAAATCCACTTGCACAGAAAATTTTGGGAGCAGAATTTCAGGCGGGAGATAATATCATTATCAAAGGTGATCATGGTCATCTCGTGTTTGATAAATTAAAACTGAGTTAATTTCTGACTGAGTGTGAAGCTTTATAAAGAGGATGTGGTTAATACATCCTCTTTTTTACATCTTGATAGATGGATATAACCGACAGATTATCGGGAAGTTCTTTCTAAGCATTGCAGATTAAATCAAATCTTGTTAGCGTAAAATTAAATAAGAAGAACTGAGTAAATAAAGGAAGAATCACGTGATGGAACGTCAAGGATCTGCACTCTATACAATGATTGTTTTGCTAGGAAGTTTGGGGTGCTCAGGCTATACAATTTCTGCGACACCTTTAAATGAAAATGTCTTAAGAAATGAAAGCGATTCACTCGAACGTGTAACACCACCTGTAGTAAAGGCAGTTGAACAAGACGCAAAAAAACCAGTATCTGAGCAAAAAAATCTAAACCAGAATATTGCCAAAAAACATACCAAACAATTGACTCAGGATAATCTTGATGCGAGTGTTCTTTCTGAGTATGAAGAACAAAAAAAGATTACTGAACCAACACGTGCAAGTACCTATCTACAGCAACAAATTCCAGAACTGCCGCCTTACGAAGAAAAAGTCCGTATGGATAAGCTTAATTTTAGTGGGCCACAGCTTGGTAATGCCAAAGGCGATGTCACGATTACCATCAATAAATAAAGCCCATTGAAATCTCAAAAGGCTTTATTAAATGGATTACATTTTCTCAAAACATACGTTTAGTTCGGTAGATGTTGAATTTTCCACGCACGATGAATTTTTTGATTTCGTTTAAAATCAGGGCCGATCGTATCATGGGTGATTTCTTCAGCATCAAACAGGGCTTCGATTTCTTCATCAAGTTCAAAACCACGATAGTTATTGGAAAAATATAGTGTCCCTTCAGAACTTAAACGATTCATTGCTCGTTTGAGTAATGACACATGATCACGCTGAATATCAAAAGTGCCATAAAACTTTTTAGAGTTTGAAAATGTTGGTGGGTCAATAAAGATCAAGTCATATTGTTCATGACCTTCTTTGAGCCATTCAAAACAGTCACTGGCAAAGAACATATGTTGTTCATCGGCATGGTCAACTGTGAGACCATTTAAAACAAAATTTTCTTTTGACCAATTCAAATAAGTATTGGATAAATCTACGCTCGTCGTGCTGGCTGCGCCACCCAATGCGGCATGCAGGCTTGCAGTCGAAGTATAACTAAACAGATTTAAGAAGTGCTTACCACGTGCTTCTTTAGCAATGCGCAAACGCATTTGTCTATGATCTAGAAACAGACCTGTATCCAGATAATCTGTTAAGTTGACTAAAATCTTGGCTTGACCTTCCTGAACAATAAAACGCTTAGACGCAGTGCTTTGTTTGGTATATTGGTTTTTACCTTCTTGACGCGCACGAGTTTTAATAAATATCGCTTCGCGAGATAACCCTGTTACTGCACGAACGGCAGCCAATGCTAAATTAAACCGTTTCTTGGCTTTTTCAGGATCAATGGTTTTCGGTGGTGCGTATTCCTGAACATGCAGTCGATCACCGTATAAATCTACTGCGACATTAAAATCAGGCAAATCGGCATCATAAAGGCGTAAACAGAACACTTGTTCTTTTGTAGCCCATTTTTTTAAGGCAGACATATTCTTTTGTAAGCGATTGGCAAAATCTTGTGCGCCTTCAATTTCGACAGGATCAGCATGCCAGTTACTCAAAAATGGCTGATGATTTGCGACAGGTTTTACTCGCCCAAAACGAATGTAAATTGGCAATTTACCATTCATTAAGCGTAAGGTTTCGGGATCGCTCAATGCCAATACATCAGCTTGCTCAATCTGTGCTGCAATCACGGCAGCATGCTGATTCGGAAAATGTTGTTGTAATAGGGCAGATAAACCTAAATAAAAAGCACGGTTTGAAGCTTTATCGCCAAGACGTTCGCCGTATGGTGGGTTGGTCACCACGAAAGCCTTGTTATAGGTGTTTTCAAAAGATGGCCAGTCTGCAAGTGGGCGTTCTTCAATTTGGATTTGATCTAGTAATTTTTCAAAACCTGCCGCAATAATATTTTGACGAGTCGCTTTTACGGCTTCCCAATCTGCATCATATGCATAAAATTTGGGTAGGCTTTTTTCTAAAGCGACCTCATGACGCTGTGCAGCCTCGGCTTTAATTTCAAGCCAGAGTTCACGGTCATGCCCATGCCAACCATTAAAGCCAAAACGACGAACTAGACCAGGTGCACGATCTGTCAAAATCATCAAAGATTCAATAATAAACGTACCTGAACCACACATCGGGTCGAGAATTAAATCGGGCTGTAATTGTTGTAATTTGGCTTTTTGTAAAATTGCGGCTGCCAAATTTTCTTTAATCGGTGCTTCGGTCATATAGTGACGATAGCCGCGCTTGTGTAGGGAATCACCTGATAAGTCTAAGCAAAAGGTGTGTTCGGTTTTACCTGCCAATACAAACAAGGTAATTTCGGGTTGTTTGGTATCAATGCTAGGACGACGACCAACGGCTTCCATAAAAGAATCGACTACACCGTCTTTAGTTCTAAGTGTCGCAAACTGAGTATTGACTTTAATTTCACGCTCGACATGCAAACGGATGGCAAAGGTACTTTGAGGTGCAAAAATGAGTGACCAATCAAAATTTAAAGCCCCTTCGTACAGTTCTTCTGCAACATCACGGGCATCATGACTAAATTCGATCTCGTAGGTATGAATTGGCTTGAGTACGCGTGACGCTAGACGTGACCACATACAAATTCGGTAAGCTTGTTCTAAAGATCCTTGAAAAATGAGACGACCTGCAAAGCGTTCAGTCTGCTCGATGCCTAAACCTTGTAATTCTTGTTGCAATAAGGTTTCCAGTCCATCTGCACAGGTAACCCAATATGTAGAAAGACGTTGCGGTGAATTCATTCAATTTTCCAAGAGCAGCTAAAGCAATCGGTTATTTTAGCGTATTTTCAAGGGGAAAACTTGTTCATTTGCCTAAAACTTCAACTGCCCGATTGAGAAAAATATCTGTATAATGCCTTAACTTAACGTCTAAGGAATCTCTCATGCACTTGGCGGCATTGCATACACCGAGTCAGATTCAGCTCAATCAGCAGGGCAATTTAAAACACTTTTTGACCATCGAAGGTCTTTCCAAAGAAACGCTTACAAAAATTCTCGATACCGCGCAATCTTTTATAAATGATCAAAATCAGTTGATCACGACGCCATTACTTGAAGGGCGTACCGTGATGAATTTATTTTTTGAAAATTCTACCCGTACTCGTACTACTTTTGAGGCGGCAGCGAAACGTTTGTCTGCCAATGTGTTAAATATTGATATTGCACGTTCAAGTACCTCTAAAGGGGAAACCTTGCGAGATACACTCTGGAACTTGGAAGCAATGGCGGCAGATATCTTTGTGGTACGTCATTCCTCTTCAGGTGCGGCACATTTTATTGCTAAAGATGTCTGTCCAAATCTAGCGATTATTAATGCAGGAGATGGACGTCACGCTCATCCAACGCAAGCAATGTTGGATATGCTGACTATTCGTCGTGATACCAATAAACCTTTTGAAGAACTCAGCGTTGCAATTATTGGTGACATTAAACATTCTCGTGTTGCACGTTCTGATGTTGCTGCCTTACAAACTTTAGGTTGTAAAGATATACGGGTGATTGCCCCAAATACATTGCTACCTGTTGGTTTTACTGAATATGGTGAGCATGTTCGTTTGTTCAATAAAATGGATGAAGGCGTTAAAGATTGTGATGTCATCATCGCACTACGTATTCAAAATGAACGAATTGATTCGCCTGCATTGTCTTCTCAAGCAGAATTTTATCGTATGTATGGACTGAATCAGGAACGTTTGGCGTTGGCTAAACCTGATTGTATTGTGATGCATCCTGGCCCAATGAATCGTGGTGTCGAGATCGATTCTAGCATTGCGGATGGCCCGCGCTCTGTGATTTTGCATCAGGTGACCAATGGTATTGCGGTGCGTATGGCGGTTCTGGCACTCACAATGCAAGGGCAGTTACAGCACCAGGGTTTAATTGAAGCAGTCGCGGTATAAGGGATCAACATCATGAGCAATATTAAACTTGAAAATGTCCGTTTACTTGATCCTGTAGAGAAAATTGACCTAATTACAACTGTTTATTTAAAAAATGGTAAACGTGTTGAATCACTTGAGCATATTGATGAAAGTATCGATGCACAAGGTAAATGGTTGATGCCAACGATGGTAGATTTGTGCGCACGTGTACGAGAGCCAGGACAACAACAACATGGTACTTTGAAGTCTGAAGGCAAGGCTGCACGTGAAAATGGTATTTTACATGTGATTACGCCACCAGATTCTAAACCGATTGTGCAGGACAATGGTGCCTTGATTCATGGCTTAATTGAGAAAGCATGGACGGATGGACAGTTTCATTTACATATTATTGGCGCGCAGACCCAAGGTTTAATGGGCAAACAACCTGCTAATATGGCGGCACTTAAAAAGGGTGGTTGTACCGCCGTGTCAAATGCCAATGCATCTTTTGAAGATGATGATGTAGTTATTCGCACACTGGAATATGCTGCAGGTTTAGGCTTAACCGTAGTGTTTTATCCAGAAGAAGCACAAATTGCCAAAGATGGCTGTGTGCATGAAGGCTTCATTGCTTCACGTCAAGGTTTACCGATGATTCCTGCGATTGCAGAAACCATTGCGATTGCGAAATACCTAATCATGATTGAAGCGACTGGGGTACGCGCGCACTTTGGACTGTTATCTTCTGGGAAATCAATTGAGTTGATTGAAGCGGCTAAAACCAAAGGCTTACCTGTAACTGCTGATGTTGCGATGCATCAGTTACATTTAACTGAATCCTTAATTGATGGTTTTAATTCATTGGCTCATGTACGTCCGCCTTTGCGTTCTGAGCAAGATAAACAACAACTACGCCAAGCAGTAAAATCAGGTGTCATTGATGCAATTTGTACGCATCATGAACCTTTAAGTAGTTCGGCGAAAATGATGCCATTTGCAGAAACTTTGCCGGGAATTAGTGCTTTTGATACTTATGTAGCTTTGGGTGTTCAATTGGTCAAAGAAGGATTGTTTGAACCACTTGAGTGGGTAGAGAAAGTCACCATAGCACCTGCTCAAGTTGCGAATATGTTAGAGCGTTGGCAGGCTGAAAAAGGCTGGGTATTAGTTGATCCTGATTTACAGTGGACAGTAGAAAAGAAAAGTATTTTGTCTAGTGGTAAAAATACACCACTTTTAAATCAGACTTTAACTGGAAAAGTCATTCAAACTTTTTTTATTTAAAAAATCCCCCCCAACTAAGTTGGGGGACTTATTTTGAATAGGTATGATCGAGAAAGAATATTGAGTGTTTTACGCCAAAAAACTAAGGGTAGTGCACTTAGAAAATAAAAATCAAAATAATTTAAAGGGGCTTTATAAAGATCATCATATTTAAACATAATTTTGCAAATTTCTTTCAGGTTTTTGTTTATGTAAATGTATTGAATTATAAAAAATTAAAGAAAATAAGAAACCAAACATTATTAGTGGGATCTATTTAAATGAAATAAAAATTATCCTCACTATTATTTACTCATTTTATCTTCAATAATATCAAAAGTTTTAACTTTTGATTGTAACAAAACGACGTATTCTTAACTAATCTCAATAGAGCTTTGGGTAAGCATTTTGTAATCATAAAATGTGTTCAATTGAATTTAATTAAAAAACATGCAATAGCTATAAAAATCATACTAAGTATTCCAAATAAAAATACAAGATATTGAATGTAAAATAAATATGGATTTTGGTGAAGTAGTTTATTTAATTGATGTCGTTCAATTTTAAAATAAAACTCTTTTCTATAAAGTTTTTTAAATTTTGTTCCTTTTTTTATGTTGAGTGTTTCACGCCAAAAAACTAAGGGAAGGGTACTTAGAAAATAAAAATCAAAATAATTTAAAGGGGCTTTATAAAGATCATCATATTTAAACATAATCTTGCAAATTTCTTTTAGATTTTTGTTTATATAAATGTACTGAACTACGAAAGAAAATAAATATAAAAAAGAGAAAACTATAGTCAAAAATACAAATGGCATAGTTTTTATAAATAATAAAAATTTATTCATGTTAGTAAGTTATTCATTAAAAAACTATGGGTTTCGCATTCAATATAACTTAAAATCTCATGGCTAACTAATTTTCATACAGCTAAAAATTTGCTTTATAGCTGAAAATTAAATATTTTACGAAAATTTAATCAAAAAACAGCCAATTGCCATAAAAAGCAAGCTGAAAATTCCAGAAAAAAATACAAAATATTGAATGTAAAAGAAATAAGGATTTTGGTGAAGTAGTTTATTTAATTGATGTCGTTCAATTTTAAAATAAAACTCTTTTCCATAAAGTTTTTTGAATTTTGTTCCTTTCTTTATGTTGAGTGTTTCACGCCAAAAAACTAAGGGAAGGGCACTTAGAAAATAAAAATCAAAATAATTCAAAGGGGCTTTATAAAGATCATCATATTTAAACATAATTTTGCAAATTTCTTTCAGGTTTTTGTTTATGTAAATGTATTGAATTATAAAAAAAATAAAGAAAATAAGAAACCAAACATTATTAGTGGGATCTCTTTAAATAAAATAAAAAATATATTCATAATCATTTACTTCTTTTAACTTCTGCAATTTCATAAGCTATGTCTGCTGCGACTCCAAATAATTCGCTTCCTCCCCATCCTAATAAAGCCGAAGCACCCGCAGCAATACCGAGTACAATTAATGAAGTGCCACCAGAGGCTACTGTAAGTACAATAAATGCTCCTGCACTACCGCCAATTAAACCACCAACAATCTTTGAACTTTCAACAACAGTTGTTTTTGCTTTTTCTTCATTTTTTGCATGGACAATAGCATCTCTTGCATTGTAAACATCTAAAGCAAGGAATAAATATCCTCCACCTTTTATATATTTACTCATTTTCCCAAGTTCACTCATCTTTTTTACATATTCTTTTATCCCACCTTTATAAACCTCTCCTCTTGCAAGTGTAGATTGGCTAATAATACGTCTCATATTGTCAGTCTTGATTGATCGATCCCACTTAAAAATCTGTTTTAGAGATTCTCTGTTTAATTCATCATATAAATATGAATACTTGTTTTTAAAAGCCTTGAAGTTTTTAGGATTAGCCAAACTAGATCCTTTGGCTTTTTCCTCAGCCATTTTTAAGGCAAGTTCTCCATGAATTTTATGCATTCTTTGAACAATGCCATCAGAGAAACTTAATGCACCATCTATGCCACCTTTTAGGACGGATCCCCAAGCAGCAGTACTGTCATTTGAATGCTGATCAAATTTAAGAACCAAGGGATCATTATTATTTTCTAAAATATTTTGATGAGATATTTTACTATTCTTATTTAGCATAGCATCATAAAAAAACTCATAATTTTGAGCAAAAAAGACTGCATCGAAATTTTTATCTTTTTGCATCTCATCTAAATTTTTCTGTGCTTCTTGTGCATATTTTTTATATTTTGGTAAGGCTTTGGCCGTAGTTGAATTGGAAAGAATAACAACCGTACCTGGCGTTAATAACTTGATAGGGGCTATGTCAGAAATATGAGTATTATTTGCTTTAAGAATGTCCCAATCTGATGGAATCAGTGGTCTTTTAAATACTTTTTTTGACCAATTCAGCATAGTTTCAGTATTTTTGATGAGATACTATGCAACTTCACCATCATTTAGATAAATTTCTTTAATATTCTCTTTTATATTTTTGGTGATTTCGGTCGTGGTCTTAACTGTAAATACATTATGTTTGTTCTTATTGGGATAAGCTTTGGCAGCCACCTTTTGAAGTAACTTTCCACCTAAGTAAATCTCATAAATTAAAGTAGTGTTTAAATTGTAGATTTCAGTCCATTCTGTTAGGCCTTGTCCATTAAAATGTCCATCAAAGACAGTTGCTTTTTTAGTATGGTTATTGCTCACTATAAATTTATAATTTAAGTCTTTGAACTTAAGTGGATCCTGAATGATGAGTTTAAGGCGACTGAAATGAGTACTCATGTTTAATCCTCAATATCTTCTTCTTTTGCTTGTTCAATTTCATTCATCATGACCCAAGTCGTGACTTTTTGAGGAGAGGGCATTTTAGTCAACTGCATAAAACCATCTTCATCAGTTTTCCCTTTTCGTATATTTCCATCTTCATCTATAGACAAATATGGTTTATTTACCATAGCCTGATTTTTTTTATTTTTAACTAAATATTGTAAAACATAAGGGTTGCTCATATCTGGGATTTGTGGAAGCTGGTATTTTACTATGGCTCCATTCTCAAATTTATGTTGTCCTGCTTTGGATTCGAACTTTCCTGGAGTAATCACGGTAACTCCATTCTTGTTTATAATAATTTGAGACCCACTAGCCATAAAATTATTCCCCTAGTTATTAAATATAAAAAAATATACAATAAAAATTAAATTATTAATTTATTTTAGCATATGACATTTATTATTGCGATTCAACTTGAAGATAGTGTTATTATTGCAGCAGATAACAGAAGTGTAAAGATAGATAAGGATGGAAATATACTTTCTTTTTCTGATGGTATGACTAAATTATATTTATGGGAAAATGGTGTTATTACTGGGGCAGGTGAAGTCACTTTGATTTACCGGGCAATTGATTTTTTTATAAAATTGGCGAAATCAAAAATTGAAACTTTACCTAAATGTTTAAAAATATCAAGAATGTTAAGAGAACTAGAAGTAGAAAACTTTCAGATACAGATCACTAAACTTCTTTATTCATATAATCAGCCCAATAAAATTCAACTTTATTCTATACAACCAGATCACTGTGGTGAATATCAAGTTAAAGCATGCGAAGAAAATGAAATTTTAATATGGTTGTTTAGTCCACATGTAGAAGCAATTACACCGCTGTTAAAGAAACTTTATTCTAACCTTAGATCACGTCATTCTTTTAATCAGAAAAGTGAGTGGTTTGAGTGTTATATTATTGATCTTTGTGAGATTTTTAAAATTCAGGCAGGCTGTGATTCTATGATGAGTTGTAGTTTTAGTTATGTTTTTCAATCTAAAGAAGATTATATTTTTGGTCATACTCTTAACATTCATTAAGGTTGTTGTAGAAATTTTTTTATTTACATAGTAATTATATTTTTAGATAGAATGCGTAATTATTTTAAATATTTATCATTAAATAACAAATAAATTAGCGTTTAATACGAAAATAATCAATATACTTGATTAGTAGGTGTAATATCATTAGGCTGTACTTCATACAAGTAATCAAAAGTTATGATTCAAAAAATATGAAGAATTTTATCATTTTAATGACATTGTTAACTGGGGTTTTATTCAGTGGTTGTGACTACGTTATAAATAAAAAAACCGAAAATAAAGCTCAGAATGTTGCAGATTTTAGTTGTACCAATCAAGATAATCTTAATAAAATTCAAGGTTATTTGAAGTCTGAATATATAAAAGTCATGGAGAAAAAACTGCGCCAATCTTCTGGGTATTATGAAGCTGATCGAAATATTCTAGAAAACATTAATAAAAGCTTAAAGTTTGAGATAAAAACGATTCGAACTTTGACCGAAGATACTCAAACAGAAAAACAACTTAACTGTGAAAGTCAATTGGTTGTACATTTTCCTAAAGGTTTAATGCAACGTGCAGAAAATGCTTATCAGGTCTATATTGAGAATAGCGAAGAGCACGGATATTCAACTGTGAAAGATTATCTAGATAATAATGAATCAGGTTTGAAAGTAACTGATGACGAATTGCGTGGTGATTTATTATATGATATCACGAAGACTGATAAAGAAGGTTTGAGTTTGAGTGTACTGAATCAAAATGAGATATTGGAAGGGGTCGCCTTTATCACTGAACAAGCAGTTTTTTTTGAAAGTTATGTTGAAAAGAATAAAGAATATCAATCCATGATTGACCATAATGACCAAAAAGTGGCTGCACAATACAATCTCGCAAAACAGGCGATGGATATTCGTAAAAAAGAATTAGATGCTGAAAATCAGAGACAAGTTGAAAGACTGAATCAAACGTGGGATAACTTTACAGAAGAACAGCGCGATCAACTTAAACAAGATCAAGCAGACTGGTTTGAAAAGCGTGATGTAGATTGTAAAGTTCTTGCTCAAAAGTCTGTCTATGAAATTCCTGAAAAAGAAAAGGAAACTTATCAAAAACAATCTAATTACTGGGATCAGGCATTAAGCGATCAAAACATAGAGATACAATACACGAAGTGCTTTAACTATCGAACTATGGAACGTATTGTCTATTTAAATAATACATTTAATTAAATGATTTGAGTAAAAGCATGATAGTTGTAAAGGGCGATTGATTCGCCCTTTCTTTATTGGCATGCTTACGCCTATTGCGATCAATGAGATGAGATATGCGGATTAGTTTTATTGGTTCTGGCAAAGTTGCAACACATTTAGCCAAAGCCTTTGCACAACAGCATCAAATTGTACAAATCAAGAGTCGTAATCCCGAACATGCAAAAAAGCTTGCCAATCAAGTTGGAGCGCAAGCAATTGATGACCATCATCAATTTAGTTCAGAAATAGATTTACTCATTGTTGCAGTGAGTGATCAGTCTATTGCAACCGTCGCGCAATCTATTTCAGCACAATTATCTGAAGTTTTGATTGTTCATACTTCGGGAAGTACAGATATTAAAGTGTTGTCAGAGATACATCCAAATGCAGGTGTATTTTATCCACTGCAAACCTTTAGTTTTGAACGTGAAATTAATTGGGCTGAAACTCCTTTTTTTATAGAGGCGACTAAACAGCACAGCTTGGAAATCTTGGAACAATTAGCAAATAGCCTAAGTAGTAAAGTCTATGCTTATTCATCTTCACAACGTTTAAGTTTGCATCTGGCTGCGGTTTTTGCTTGTAATTTTAGTAATTATTGCTACGACATGGCAAAACAAATTGTGGATCAGCAAAAAGTCGATTTTTCTTTGCTTTATCCCTTAATTCTTGAGACCGCTAAAAAAGCCACACAATATGATCCTAGACAAGTTCAAACAGGGCCTGCAGTTCGAGAGGATCACAATATTCTTAAGATGCATCAACATATGCTACAACAAGCTAATCGGACAGATTTAAAAGAAATTTATCAAATCATGAGTGATGCAATTATTGACAGGCACCATTCTAAGTTCTAAACAGATAAGAAGGATAAAATAATATGGCAAAAGATTTTACATCACAGCAAGTCGTGGATGGTTACGATCAACATATTCGTCAATTAATTCCAGGTTACGAAGTGGTGCATCAGCAGATACAAGCCTTGTTAAAAACCTATCTCTCTGAATCTGCCCATATTTTAGTGGTTGGCTGTGGAACAGGTTATGAACTTCGTTATTTATTGGAAACTTTTCCAGATTGGCAGTTTACCGCAACTGATTTATCGGCCACGATGCTAGAGAAAGCACGAGCAACGATTCATGATTTGAATGTAGAGCATCGTGTTCAATTTGTTTTGGGTGATGTGTCAGATTTAGAAGATAAAACTGGTTTCGATGCCGCACTTTCAATATTGGTGACACATTTTGTCCCGTTTAGTAATAAGTTGTTGTTCCTCCATGCGATTCAAAAGCGACTTAAAGCAAAAGGTTTATTTCTAACTTTTGATTTAACCGAAGTTTCTTCCGAACAAGAACAACATGCTTTAAAAAATATCGGTGAAAGTAACGGACTTACCGAAGTGCAAACAAGTGCAATGCTTAAGCGTATGTCAGATGATTTTTATGCACTATCTGAACAACAAACTTTTGATGTGCTGGAGCAAGCTGGTTTTAATCAAATTAAAAGATTTACTCAGATTTTAAATTATCAGGGTTTTATGGCGTTCTCAAAGTAACAAAATTCAAGTCTGTCTGAAACAGATCAATCGTTGTCTGTCTATATTTGATAAGATATAAAATAACAGTGAGCGCGATCTTGTAAAAGAGCGGATAAAAACATTTTTTTTCATTCAATGGGATGTAAGTATTTAAAATACGAAAAAAATCTAAATCATTTCACACGATCTGATAAGTTTTCTGGAAATATCGAATTTATTAAATAAACAATAAAAGAGCATGATTAGTTTATGAGCGAGCCTACTGCCAAGTATTCACTTTTAGAAAATTCTGATCAGGATCAGTTAAGTACAGGTAGTCTGTCACTTAAAACATTATGCTGCTGCGAAGAATGCGATGCGGTTTATCAAAAAGTAAAACTTGAACGTGGGGAACGTGCATATTGTAATTGTTGTGGTGCTGAACTTTATCGGCAGGTCAAACCTTTTAATACCTTATTAGCGTTGGTCATTACTGCCTTAATTATTTTTATTGTAGCCAATAGTTTTCCAATCGTAAGTGTAGAACTCAATGGCAATGTATCTCAAACGACATTGTTAGGTGCAGCCTTGACTATGTTTCATATCGATCGAGGTTTTGTCGGCGTTCTCATTTTGATTACAACGTTTATTGTTCCACTGACCGATTTATTGTTATTGGCTTATATCTTTTCATCAGTTAGTGTCTTTAAAACCAGACCAAAATACTTGATCCCTGCGTTAAGAATAATCTATGTATTTCGAACATGGGGGATGGTTGAAGTTTTTTTAATTGGGGTGCTGGTGACTTTAGTTAAATTGATGGGAATGGTGGTGGTAATTCCAGGTATCGCTTTATGGGCATTTGCGATATTAAGTTTGTTGTTGGTGTATATCGCATCTGTCAAAGTTCAGGATATTTGGGATGAAGTTGATCGGTGTATGTCATGAAAAAGATCAAACAGATTGGACAGCAGTTGCATCAAGATGATTATGTCGCCGATGATGATGCCCGTATTGACCATGTTACACCCAGAGCGATCAATCTTTCATTGGTTTCCTGTCATTGTTGCGGTTTGCTCAATTCACAAAATCATCAAGCAGATCAGCCTCAATATTGCAGCAGATGTCGAAGTACATTACATATCCGCAAAGATCATAGCCAAAGCAGAACATTGGCGTTGGTAATTGCCGCGACCATTTTGTATATTCCTGCAAATGTATTGCCGATGACAATTACAGATTCATTATTGGGGCATCAACAAGATACAATAATGAGTGGGGTGATTTACTTTTGGCAAAGTGGCGATTACTTTGTTGCAGCCGTAATTTTTACTGCCAGTATATTTATCCCAATGGTGAAATTACTAATTTTGTACTTTTTGGTATTTGTGGTGCGAATGCAATCCTCTGCGCAATGGAATATGTTACCTTCCCATTGTAGTGTTTTATATCGTATTGTTGAGTTCGTAGGCCGTTGGTCGATGATTGATGTGTTTGTGGTTGCGTTATTAACTGCACTGATACAAATTCAATCATTAGCAACTATTTTAGCGGGGCCAGGCGCCGTTGCTTTTGGTGCAGTGGTTGTATTGACCATGTTTGCATCGTTAAGTTTTGATCCACGAATTATTTGGGACAATTATTACGCCTCTCAAAATAAATTACACAAGCAACCTAATTCTACGAAAAAGACCATGATTAATCAGATAAATCATTTACCATCTAAAAATGATTTTTTTCAGCCTCGCTAAAAAAGAATATGAATGATGACGGAAAATAATACAACGAATAGCAACTCAGATCATGATCTGAAACAAACAGATCATCAGGTAGGAGCAACTTTGCCACAGCCTCAGAAAAAAAAGGGCAAATGGCGACCTGCATTGATCTGGTTGATTCCTTTGATTGCTTTGTTAATTGCGCTTTCATTGGCAATTAAATCAATTCTGGCAATCGGGCCAACAATTTATGTCTCATTTCGATCTGCTGAGGGTCTGGTTGCTGGAAAAACAACAGTAAAATACAGACAGGTTGACATCGGGTTAGTTCGAGAAATTACACTTTCAGATGATCGTTCGCACGTCATTGCCAAAATAGAATTACGCAAGGATGCCAGTAATTTTGCTGCAAAAGATTCGCGTTTTTGGGTGGTTCGCCCAAGGGTTGGTACAAGTGGTGTTTCAGGAATAGACACTTTATTTTCTGGTTCATATATTGAAGTCGATGGCGGTAAAGCCAAAGAGAAAAAAGAAGAGTTTAATGGTTTGGAAATACCCCCTGTTGTCACCTCTGATGTCCCAGGTAAAAGATTTTTCTTAAAGGCAAAAGATCTAGGTTCACTTGATATTGGGTCACCTATTTATTATCGGCGAATTAATGTCGGTCAAATTACAGCTTATAATTTGGCGCAAGATGGTAAACATGTTGATCTTCAAACATTTATCCGTTCGCCATATGATAAATTTGTCACGCAGGATGCACGTTTTTGGCAGGCTAGTGGTGTGGATGTAACCCTGAATGCATCAGGATTTAATCTCGACACCCAATCGTTGGCAAGTATCGTGGCAGGCGGTATTGCTTTTGGATATCCTGATAATTCCGATGCGCCGATCGCCCAGAATTTAACTCATTTTAATTTATGGGATTCTAAATCAGAAGCTTTAAAAGATCCTGATGGTAAAGCAATTAAAGTTGTAATGTACTTTGATCAATCATTACGTGGCTTGAGTGCTGGCGCTCCAATCGACTTTATGGGTATTGATATTGGTGATATTAAGTCGATCAATGCTGAGTTTGATCGTAATTATACGCATGTACGTATGCGTGCCGAAGGCAACATTTACCCATCCCGATTAGCGCACGGTCAGGATATGGATCCTGATGGTGAAATTTTTAAACGCTTTGTTCAAAACGGTTGGCGAGCGCAAATGCGAACAGGCAATTTATTGACTGGTCAAAATTATATTGCATTTGATCTGTTCCCTAAGGCTAAACCAGCAGCGATAAAAGTATTGCCAACGGGTCGCTTTGAAGTACCCACTATGCCATCTGAGTTAAAAGGTTTACAGGCACAGGTTTCTCAAATTGCAGATAAATTGACTAAATTCCCATTGGTTGAAATTGGTCAGGATATGCGTAAAACATTGGGGAATATGAATAATGCGATCGATTCGACCAATCAGCTTGTTCAACAGCTCGATGGTAAAGTTGCACCAGAATTACAGTCTACCTTGAATGATGTGCGTGGTACTTTACGTTCTACCGAATCAATTCTTTCAAGTGATGCACCTATGCAACGTGATGTGCGCCGTGCCTTGCAGCAAATGACTCGTGCAGCCGCCTCTTTAGAGTTAATGGCAGATTATATTGAACAGCATCCTGAATCTCTGATTCGAGGTAAAACTCCTGAGGTAGATCGTAATGAAAAATAAAAATGCTTTAAGACTATCAGTCATGACGATAGTAGTAGGGGTATTGGTCAGTGCTTGCTCAAGTTCACCTACACCAAATTATTATACGTTACAGTCTAAAGTCACACCGATAGTGAATTCAGGTGTACAAGTGATTGAAGTATTGCCTGTAGGATTGCCTGATCGTCTCGATCGGGCATCTATTGTGGTGCAGGATCATCAAGGGAAATCTAAAGTATTGGACAATGACCGCTGGACGTCGACTTTAAGTACCCAATTACGTGATGGTTTATCGGCTGGATTACAACAAAAGTTAGGTGCTGTCGATCGTTATAATAGTGGGATGACGGCAGGTCAAATGGCATATCGTATTGCGGCAGATTTTTCAAATTTTGATGTGATTGATGATTCTACTCATCACATGTCTTCCAATTCTGATAATCACTATATAAATGTGATGGTGACTTGGATTATTAAAGCAGATGTACCTGTTGCAATGACTCCATCTGCTTCGCCTCAAACCAATTTACAGAATCATTCATTGAGTTGTAGAACCAGTTTTACTGTACCTATTCAGGGTGAAAGTAGAAAAATAAATAATATTGTAGCGGCATCGACTCAATCACTGAACCGAATCATTGAAAATATTGCTGATTCAGTCGTGATGATGAATGCTAAAAAAGTAGTAAATATTAAGGGGGTAACGTGTACTTAGCCTCAGAAAAAAGATAAATAAATACAATGTTAATTGATCATAACCTTTAGTTCTTGGCTTATGCTATTGAAAAATATTTAGATTATTTTCAAAGTATTTTAAATCATTGAATAGAAACCAAGTAAATATATTTTAAGTTTTATTTTGCCAAGCGCTTGCTTGGTTTTGGTGATTTTGATACTTTAGATGCCATATAAATATTTAAAAACAATGATCAGTCATTGCAGGATGCAACTATGCAACTCAATCCTTTATATTACACAGAGCAACATTTAGCTTTTGCTCACAGTGTGAGACGCTTTACGGAAAAAGAGATTATTCCTTTTATCAACGAATGGGATGAAGCGGAAACTTTTCCTCGTGAGCTTTATCAAAAAGCAGCAGATATTGGCTTATTAGGGGTGGGATTTGATGAGCAATATGGTGGAGTTGCAGGAACCGATGCTTTTTATACTTTACTTGCTTCGATTGAGTTGGCGAAATGTGCATCGGGTGGTTTAGCGGCATCGTTGCTTTCGCATACGATTGGCTCCCCACCAATTCAGCACTTTGCCCAAGAAGACCTTAAAGCTGAAGTTTTACCAAAAATTTTATCTGGAGAAAAAATTTCTGCTTTAGCGATTACAGAGCCAAGTGGTGGATCAGATGTTGCGACTCTCAAAACTAAAGCAATACGAGAGGGTGATGATTATATTGTTAGTGGCGAAAAAACCTTTATTACCTCAGGTATTCGTGCAGATTATTATACCGTTGCAGTAAGAACAGATCCTCATGCTAAGGGGGCGAATGGTATTTCCATGTTGTTGATAGATGCACACAGTGAGGGTATTACCAAAACCAAACTGGATAAAATGGGCTGGTGGGCATCGGACACCGCACAGTTGCATTTCGATAATGTGCGAGTCCCCGTCAAACATTTGCTTGGTGCAGAAAATATGGGTTTTTTTGTGATCATGAATAATTTTAATATGGAGCGTTTTTTTCTTGCAGCAAGTAGTTATGGTTATGCTTTGGTGTGTTATGAAGAAGCTCTGGACTGGGCGAAACAACGTCAAACTTTTGGAAAGCGCTTAATTGATCATCAAGTCGTTCGACATAAGCTGGTCGAGATGGCAACGCGTCTTACTACAACTCGTGCATTGTTAGAAGATACAGCTTATCGTTTGGGTAAGCCTGAATTGCAGGGAAATGAGTTCATTGCTCAAATTTGTATGTTAAAAAATGTCGCAACTCAAACGATGCAATTTTGCGCGGATGCAGCGGTTCAGACTTTGGGTGGCATGGGCTTTATGCGTGGCACAAAATCAGAACGGATTTACCGCGAGGTCAAAGTCAATATGATTGGTGGCGGTGCTGAAGAAATTATGAAAGATTTGGTGAGTCGGCAACTGGGGTATTAATTTACTAGCCCCTTAAAATCATTTCTTGGATAGAATAGATAATATATTTGATATCTAGTTCTGCAAAAATTTCATCCTCACCGACGGTATGAATACTTATATGCTTTACACACATGTTTAAGCTTTTTTTTGCAGTTTTGTTTTTTATACTGGTTTTATCGCCATGTCCAGAACCATTTCAGTTAACTCTTCAATGCTAATTTTCCCTTCTGGCTTATACCATGTGACTGTCCAAGAAATAGCACCGCCGAGCAAACGCCGCCAGATAAAAGCATCATGTTTAACTTTACCCTGCGCACGTAATTTTTCAATTACATCTAGCCATACTTGCTCATATTCATTACGCATTTTTAGAAGATAATCTTGTTTTTCTTTTGATAGAGAAAACCATTCATGAACCAGTACTGCCATGGCAGCACCTGTATCTCCTGCAATCGAAACTAGCTCAGCTTTGATCAAATGACGTAATTGCTGTTCAGGATCATGCGAGCGTTCAGCGGCTTCTTTTAAACGTGCAAAGTTATAGATGATGGTTTGCTCCATCACGGTAGCAAGAATGTCATCCTTACTTTTAAAATGATGAAACAAGCTACCTGACTGAATTCCAATGAACTCACCAAGTTGGCGTACAGTGGTTTTATCATAACCTTGCTTATAAAACAGATAGGCAGCACCAAGCAATAAACGTCCACGTGGGCTTTCATCAAAACATACAATTTTGGGAATTTGCTCAATTGAAGTTGCAATCATGCCAGTCTATTTATCCTATCAAGTCTAAAGGTATTGTAACAAAATTCATTTCATGAATTGTCTTATCTTTTTATAACAAGCATTTGCTTGATTTTGTCTATTTTTGCCAATACAGCATAGCATTATGCACTTTACAAACCAAGCACTTGCTTGGTAATGTTGAAGCGTTTTTAGAAATAACAATGAGAAAGCACATGACAAGTATCAAACAGGATGATCAAAAGGTAATTAAAATTGGATGTGCGTCAGGTTTTTGGGGCGATACCAATACTGCTGCATTTCAGTTGGTACATTTAAGTGATATAGACTACTTGGTGTTTGATTATTTGTCTGAAATTACCATGTCAATTATGGCAAAGGCGATGATGACGGATCCAAATCATGGCTATGCACTAGATTTTGTCAGTCGTGTGATGTCACCTCTGATTGAAAAAATTGCGAATAAAAAAATCAAAGTAATTAGTAACGCAGGGGGAGTAAATCCATTAGCGTGTCGTGATGCATTACAGAAAATTATTGATGAAAAAGGGCTGAATTTAAAAGTCGCGGTGGTTTTAGGGGATAATTTATTAGCACAACAGGCTGAGCTGTTAAAGCAAAATATTCATGAAATGTTTAATGACGCACCATTACCTGAACAGCTTGCCAGTAGCAATGCTTATTTAGGTGCTGTGGCAATTCGAGATGCGTTGAATTTAGGGGCTGATATTGTGATTACGGGTCGAGTTGTCGATTCGGCAGTAGTGCTTGCACCTTTATTGCATGAGTTTAAATGGTCACTCGATGATTATGACAAGCTGGCACAAGGTTCATTGGCAGGGCATGTGATTGAATGTGGCGCACAATGTACAGGCGGAAACTTTACAGATTGGAGATTGGTACAAGGCTTTGACAATATGGGTTTTCCAATTGTAGAAGTCAGCGCAGATGCTTCTTTTATCGTGACTAAGCCTCAAGGGACTGGTGGTTTGGTTTCAACCGCAACCGTTGCTGAACAAATTGTGTATGAAATTGGCAATCCACAAGCGTATTTACTTCCAGATGTGACGGCAGATTTTAGTCAAGTTCATTTAGAACGGGTAGGTGAACATCGAGTTAAAGTAACAGGTGCAACAGGAACAGCAGCAACGCAGCAATATAAAGTCAGTGCGACTTATGCCGATGGTTATCGCGTTTTAGTCAGTTTTTTAATTGCAGGTCGCGAAGCACCAGAAAAAGCCCAGATGATTGCCGATGCAATTTTAACAAAATGCGAAAGAGTATTAGCTTTACGTTCAGTACCTCCTTTTAGTGAAAAATCGGTGGAAATTTTAGGTGTTGAAAGTACATATGGTGCTCATTCAAGAATAAAAGATAGCCGTGAAGTGGTGGTTAAGATTGCGGTTAAACATTTGTTTAAAGAAGCCTGTATGTTCTTTGCTTCTGAAATCGCTCAAGCATCAACAGGCATGGCACCTGCTTTAGCGGGGATTGTGGGTGGTCGCCCCAAAGCTTCGCCTGTAATTAAACTTTTTTCTTTTTTAATTGATAAAAATCAGGTCAATGTTGAAGTGGATTTTGCAGGGCAGCGTCATCCTGTTCAAATCCCGCAAGGTTCTACTACACACAACATTCAGCAACATCCAGTGGGTGAAGTTGCCACATATCAGGGTGATGAAATAGAGGTTGCATTGATTGATCTTGCTCACGCCAGAAGTGGCGACAAGGGTAATCATAGCAATATCGGGGTGATTGCGCGTAAAGCAGAATATTTACCGTGGATTCGGGCAGCGTTGACTGAATCGAATGTTGCAAATTATATGCAGCATGTTTTAGATCCAAATACATCCAAAGTCATTCGTTATGAATTACCCGCTATGAATGCTTTAAATTTTATACTGGAAAATGCATTGGGTGGAGGTGGAATTGCCAGTTTACGCATTGATCCGCAAGGGAAAGCTTTTGCACAGCAATTATTGGATATGCCAGTTAAATTACCACAGCAATTGTTAGAAAAATAAGTAAGGAGAGAACGCAAAATGGGCTATCAATCAATTTTTAGGGCAGATGCATTTGCTGACAAAGTGATTATCGTCACGGGTGGTGGTTCTGGTATTGGGCGTTGCACAGCACACGAACTTGCATCACTAGGTGCGCAAGTTGTGATTACAGGGCGAAAAATTGAAAAACTTGAAAAAACCGCTGCTGAGATCAGTGACGATGGGGGCAAAGTCCATTTCACCGTTTGTGATAACCGTGATGAAGAAGCTGTCAAGAATATGATTGCTGATGTCATCGAAAAGTTCGGCAAACTTGATGGTTTGGTGAACAATGCAGGCGGACAGTTTCCTTCGAGCTTAGACAGTATTTCTGCAAATGGTTTTGATGCTGTAGTCCGTAATAACTTGCATTCAACTTTTTATCTAATGCGCGAAGCATACAATCAATGGATGGCAAAACATGGCGGTAGCATTGTTAACATGACCGCAGATATGTGGGGCGGAATGCCAGGTATGGGGCATTCAGGTGCAGCGCGTTCAGGTGTAGACAATCTAACCAAAACAGCTTCAGTTGAATGGGGTCGTTCAGGCGTTCGAGTCAATGCCGTTGCACCTGGCTGGATCATTTCATCAGGAATGGACAATTATAGTGGTGACTTTGCCAAAGTGATTATTCCAAGCTTGGCAGGGAATGTCCCCCTAAAACGAATGGGGACTGAATCTGAAATTTCATCCGCGATTTGCTATTTGTTATCAGATGCAGCAGCGTTTATTTCAGGTGTCACTTTAAGAGTTGATGGCGCAGCTTCGCAAGGAACACGTATGTATCCATTGGCAGATGCAACCAATAGCCAGTCATTTAACGGTTTCCATCGTGCCTTTATTCCAGAGGTACTAAAAGACCAACTCGAAAAGAAGGATTAAATTATGACAATTCTTCAATCTGAAATTGTAGTAGGAAATGAACAATACCAACAAAATCGCGAAGCTTTACTGAACCAGCTTGCAGATGTTCGTGCTATACAGCAAAAAGGGATTGATAAATCTTATGCAGCAAAGCCCAAATTTGATAAAAAAGGCAAAATCTTACCGCATGAACGTGTGCGCTTACTTCTTGACGCCAATTCACCTTTTATTGAGCTATGCAGTCTAGTTGGTTATAACCTGCATGATGATAAAGATGGCTCGGATGCAGGAGGTGGCATTATTGCGGGAATCGGTTTTGTCAGTGGTGTCCGAGCTTTAATAACGGCCAGTAACAGTGCAATTAAAGGCGGAACCATATCTCCAATGGGCGTACAAAAATCTTTACGCTTACAAAAAATTGCGCTTGAACAAAAATTACCGATTATTACCTTGACTGAAAGTGGCGGTGCAAATCTGAATTATGCTGCGGAAGTATTTACTAATGGCGGTATGACTTTTGCCAATCAGGCTCGCATGTCTGCGGCAGGTATTCCACAAATTTCGGTGGTGCATGGTAATGCGACTGCTGGTGGGGCCTATCAACCGGGATTATCCGATTATGTAATTGCGGTTCGCAAACAAACTGAAATGCTACTCGCTGGTCCTCCTTTACTGTTGGCAGCGACTGGTGAAGTTGCAACGGCTGAAGAGTTAGGTGGTGCAGAAATGCATACCCAAGTGTCAGGTGTGGCAGAGTATTTGGCGGAAAATGATGCTGATGGTATTCGTATTGCCCGCGAAATTTTTGAGCATCTGAACTGGAAAGAACACGTCACACAGCCTATTTATGATTACAAAGAGCCTCATTATTCAATCGAAGAATTGCTCGGTATTATCCCAAAAGACCCAAAGCAACCTTTTGATATGAAAGAAATCATTACACGTGTGATCGATGATTCAGATTTTCTGGAATTTAAACAGGAATATGATGCTTTAACGGTGTGTGGTTGGGCAAAAATAGGCGGGATGCATGTTGGCGTGATTAGCAATAATGGCCCGATCACACCACAAGGTGCAGCAAAAGCAGCTCAGTTTATTCATCTTTGTGAGCAAACCCAACGGCCACTTTTATTTTTGCATAATACGACTGGCTTTATGGTGGGAACCGATGCTGAACAAAATGGCATTATTAAACATGGTTCTAAACTGATTCAGGCTGTTGCAAATGCAACCGTACCAAAAATCTCGATTATTGTGGCTGGCTCTTATGGGGCAGGCAATTATGCAATGTGTGGACGGAGTTTATCGCCTGATTTTATTTTTGCTTGGCCAAATTCACATGTTGCGGTGATGGGGGCTGCGCAGGCAGGTAAAGTTTTACGCATTGTCGCTGAAGCTAAGCAAAAAGCGTCGGGAATGGAACCTAACCCGCAAATGCTAGATCTTCTTGAGCAAAGTACCTCGGTGAAACTGGAACAGCAATCAACAGCTTTATTCAATACTGCGATGTTGCATGATGATGGCATTATCGACCCGCGTGATACACGTAAGGTATTGATATTTTTATTACAAACGATTTATGAAGCACAGCAACGAGAGTTAAATCCCACTCGTTTTGGTGTGTCGAGATTTTAAGAAATCATCCCTGAGAAATCTCTTTTGCTAAGCTTTTTATAGAGGAATTTATTTCTCTACTATGTCGTCAAAAGAGGTTGGGGAGATTGAATCAACAAGATTTAATTTAAGGAAAAAAATAATGAAATTTACCGAAGAGCATGATGCTTTACGCCGTACCGCACGTCAGTTTGTAGAAAATGAACTCAATCCGTTTATTCCAGAATGGGAAGAAGCAGGGCGTTTCCCGATTCATGAAGTGTTTAAGAAAATGGCAGATTTAGGCTTACTCGGTATCTGTAAACCTGAAGAAAATGGCGGTCTAGGTTTAGATTATTCTTATAATCTTGTCGTGGCAGAAGAATTGGGGCGCGCTGCATGTGGCGGTGTGCCATTAGCCATTGGTGTACAAACCGATATGGCAACACCTGCGCTTGCTCGTTTTGGTGGTAAGGAATTAAGAGAGGAGTTTTTAAATCCTGCGATTCGTGGCGAATATGTGGCATCGATTGCTGTATCAGAAGTTCATGCGGGTTCAGACGTAGCAGCAGTCAAAACTACAGCAAAAAAAGACGGTGATGATTATGTGATTAATGGCAGTAAGATGTGGATTACCAATTCACTTCAAGCAGATTTCTTCTGTTTGCTTGCCAATACTTCTGATGATAAACCACACGTCAATAAGTCTATGATAATTGTTCCTGCAAAAACCGCAGGAATTAGTTTTTCAGAACCCCTCAATAAATTGGGAATGCGTTCAACCACGACTGCTCAAGTCTATTTTGATAATGTTCGAGTGCCACAGCGTAATTTGGTTGGTGCAGAAGGCATGGGTTTCATGATGCAAATGATGCAGTTTCAAGAGGAACGTATGTGGGCCTGTGCCAATGCGATTGGTGGTTTAGAAAAAGTCATTCGACAAACTATTGATTACACCAAAGAACGTACAACGTTTGGACAGCCGCTCATCAATAACCAATATGTACACTTCCGATTTGCTGAACTCATGACTGAAGTTGAAGCCTTAAAAGCTCTGACCTATCAAGCCTGTGAGCAACACATTGCGGGTGAAAATGTCACCATGATGGCATCGATGGCAAAACTTAAAGCAGGGCGTTTAACGCGTGAAGTGGCAGATAGTTGTCTGCAATATTGGGGAGGAAATGGCTTCATGTGGGATAACCCTGCATCGCAATTGTACCGTGACGGTCGTCTAGGTTCGATTGGGGGTGGTGCAGATGAAATTATGTTAGGCATCATCTGCAAGCTCATGGATATTTTGCCAAAAAAACAGAAAAACTAGGAGAAGAAACATGACACTTTCAACTTCTCTGAGTGATTTAGCAGTGGACGACAGTATCCAGCTTGAACAACAAGGCAGTATTTTAACGCTCTGGCTAAATCGTGCAGATAGTCGCAATGCCATGAGTTTAAAAATGGTCAAGGCGATCCAACAGGTCTTTGCTCAGATTGCAGACGATATTTCGATCCGCGCGGTGATCTTACGCGGTAAGGGCGGGCACTTTTGTGCTGGGGGCGATATTAAAGATATGTCGGCATTACGTGCTGAAGCTACCAATGTAGAGAACTTACAGCCCTATGTTGATTTTAATCGCTGTTTTGGTGCCATGATTGAACAAGTAGATCAGGCTCCGCAAACGGTTGTGGCAATTTTGGAGGGTGCGGTGCTCGGTGGCGGATTCGGTTTGGTCTGTGTTTCTGATATCGCAATCAGCCGTGACAATGCTTATTTTGGTTTACCTGAAACAGGTTTAGGGGTGTTGCCCGCGCAAATTGCCCCCTTTGTTGTAAAACGAATTGGATTAACTCAAGCACGTCGTTTGGCATTGCTAGGTTTACGCTTTAATGGTGAGACTGCGCTCAAATTAGGTGTAGTTCATGAAGTGGTGCGTGATGAAACTGAGCTTGAGCAATTGCTTCGTGACACCATTCAACAGATTAAACGTGCTGCGCCATTAGCATCTCGAAATACCAAAGCTTTATTACATCGAACACTCACTGAGCCTTTAGACACTTTGCTGGATGATGCTGCGCATCAATTTGCCCAAGCCGTTGCCAGTATTGAAGGGCAAGAAGGGACAATGGCATTCATTCAAAAACGCTTGCCAAATTGGGCTGAATAGGGATTTAAAAAATGGCATTTTCAAAAGTATTAGTGGCAAATCGTGGTGAAATTGCAGTTCGAGTGATGCAAACAGCGAAAGCAATGGGCTATCAAACCGTGGCTGTGTATTCAGATGCTGATAAAAATGCTCGCCATGTTCAAGTTGCCGATGAAGCAGTGCATATTGGAGCATCCAAAGTTTCTGAATCTTATTTATCTATCGCCAATATTGTCGAAGCTTGCAAAAAAACAGGGGCTGATGCGGTACATCCAGGTTATGGTTTTTTGTCTGAAAATACTGATTTTGCTCAAGCTTGTAGTGACAATGGGATTACTTTTATTGGTCCAAATGCAGCCGCCATTCATTTAATGGGGAGCAAGCGTTTATCAAAAATTGCCATGATTGAGGCAGGTGTACCCTGCGTTCCTGGTTATGAGGGCGATCAACAAGACATTGAATATTTAGCAGAGCAAGCAAAAAAAATTGGTTTTCCTGTGATGGTTAAAGCTTCCGCTGGTGGTGGAGGACGTGGTATGCGTTTAGTGCATCAAGTGTCTGAACTTCTGGAAGCTTTAAAAACAGCACGTTCCGAAGCTGAAAATGCTTTTGGTTCAGGTGAATTAATCATTGAAAAAGCGGTGATTGCCCCTCGTCATGTAGAAATTCAAGTCTTTGGTGATACGCATGGTAATTATGTGTATTTATTTGAGCGAGATTGTTCAATTCAACGCCGTCATCAAAAAGTTGTAGAAGAAGCGCCTTGTCCCGTGATGACTTCTGAATTACGCCAGAAAATGGGTGAAGCGGCCGTTGCAGCCGCCCGATCTTGTGATTATGTGGGTGCAGGAACAGTTGAGTTTTTGTTAGATCAATCGGGGGAGTTCTATTTCCTTGAAATGAATACTCGTTTGCAGGTTGAACATCCTGTGACAGAAATGGTGACTGGACTAGATCTGGTTGAATGGCAATTACGAGTAGCAAATGGTGAAGTTCTCCCTTTACAGCAGCATCAATTGACTCTCAATGGACATGCCATTGAAGTACGCTTATATGCAGAAGACCCACGTCAGGATTTTTTGCCGCAAACTGGAAAAGTATTACGTTGGCAACCTGCTCATTTACCAAACGTGCGTATTGATCATGGCATGTTACCACAAGGCGAAATTAGTCCATATTACGATCCTATGGTCGCTAAAGTGATTGCTTACGGTAAAACCCGTCAGGACGCAATTCGCTTGTTAGCTCGTGCTGTAGAGGATTGTGTATTACTTGGTGTAAATAGCAATAAACAGTTTTTGGTGAATGTATTACGCCATCCCATAATTATAGCGGGTGATACCAATACTGCATTTATTCAGCAATATTTTCAGGATGATATTAGCCTGCATCAATGTGTGCCAAATCTTGAAATATTCGCAGTTTCGGCAGCACTATTTACTCAGACCAATCTAGCAAAATCCGCTTTTCAAACTGGAATTAAGATTCCTTTTCCATTAAAACTCAGATGTGCAGATCAGCACATATCGCTGCGTGTGCAAACTGAGCATGATCAAGTAACAGTTTCTTTATGTGACCAGCAAATACTTATTTATATTCATGAGATTAATGCAACACAGATCATTTATCATGTGGATGGTGTACGCCGTAAACTGGATTATGTGCTTGATCAAAATCAGCTTTATCTAGATACAGATAATGGAAATTTACTAATTGAAAATACCACTTATGCAGCCCCTGAAGCAGTTGAAGTGATAGGCGATGGTAAAATCCGTGCGCCAATGGATGGTGCAATTGTTAACTTATTGGTGAATGTTGGTGATCAGGTGGTTAAAGGACAGACTTTACTCGTTCTTGAAGCGATGAAGATTCAACAACAGATCAAATCAGATGTTGATGGCGTGGTCGAGTCGTTGGTAGGACAGGTTGGGCAGCAGGTGAAAAAGCGTCAACATTTATTAAATATACGTTAAAGCTAAACTTAAAATAAGAAAAGAATCGCTTATATGGTCAATTCCAAATTTGAGCTATTCTTTTCTTTAGCTTGTAATTTATGATCATGAGCATAGAAATCAGGGTCAAAGATGAGATCCAGATACATTTGAAGTGTTTTGTTGCATATAAATTTATCTCTTAGGTATATATTTAAGGCGATCAATTGCCTACTGCGAATGCATTCTTGAAATAAATATAAGTCATAATAGAAGAACTTAGGAGAAATCCATGCTCTCCATCTAGCTGATTTGACCTTTTCACAGTAGAATATGCGCTCTCTCTAAAGTCACATTGCGGTAAAGTCCAAAAGACTTGCCCGTGGAGCCAAAATCAACATGTTTATCGTGGCCGGTGCACCAGCACATTCTTCATTCAAGAAAGCTCAACTATTAACACGTTTATCTTCAATCAGTTCTGTCCAAGCCTTTGACAGCCAATGGGTTTACCTGTTTGATCAAGCGCTCGACGAGCAGCAGCATCAATCTGCATTGCAACTTCTAAATGATGGCAGCGTATTTGAATTGCGCCAAGTGACCAATGATGAAATTCAGGTTTTGGTGACTCCACGTATTGGAACCATTTCGCCGTGGTCATCTAAAGCGACTGATATTTTTAAAAACTGTAATACGCCAGTGCATCGTTTGGAACGTGGTATTTTATATACCTTAAAAGGTGTTTCTGAACTGAGTAATGAGGTTAAACAGGCTCTACATGACCGTATGACTGAAACAGTTTTCAGCCAGATCGAAGATGCCCATCGTTTATTTTTAGAAACGCCGCCAAAACCTTTAAATTCAATTGATATTTTGGGTGAGGGAAAACAAGCACTTGTCAAAGCCAATAATGAGTTTGGTTTTGCCTTGTCTGATCAAGAAATTGACTATTTAACTCAAGCATTTACAGACTTGGGGCGCAATCCAAACGATATCGAATTGATGATGTTTGCTCAGGCGAACTCTGAACATTGTCGTCATAAAATCTTTGGATCAGAATGGACAATTGATGGTGAAAAACAGCCATTATCTTTGTTCCAGATGATTAAAAATACCTATAAAGAATCACCGAATGAAGTATTGTCGGCATATAAAGACAATGCTTCTGTGATTGTAGGTTATGACACTCAGCGTTTTTACCCAAAGAAAGACAATGAAACAGGTCATTTTATATATAAATATAAGAGCCAAGCTGCTCACATCTTGATGAAAGTGGAAACCCATAACCATCCGACTGCCATTTCTCCTTTTGCAGGCGCTGCAACTGGCTCGGGCGGTGAAATTCGTGATGAAGGTGCAACAGGTCGCGGTGGTAAACCAAAAGCAGGTTTAACGGGCTTTACTGTTTCTAACCTGAATATTCCGGGTTTTGAGCAGCCATGGGAAGATAATTACGGCAAACCTTCACGTATGGCATCGCCATTACAAATTATGATTGAAGGGCCATTGGGCGGCGCGGCGTTTAATAACGAATTTGGTCGTCCTAACTTAAATGGTTATTTCCGTACTTTTGAACAAAACGTCAATGGCGAAGTCAAAGGCTTCCATAAACCGATCATGATTGCAGGTGGTTACGGGAATATTCGTCCTGACCATGTCGAAAAAGATGCCATTCAACCAGGAGATCTACTGATCGTTCTGGGTGGCCCAGCGATGTTGATCGGTTTAGGTGGCGGTGCAGCATCTTCTGTTGATAGCGGTACGATGGGTGAAAGTCTGGACTTTGCTTCGGTACAACGTGAAAACCCTGAGATGGAACGCCGTTGCCAAGAAGTGATTGATACTTGTTGGCGCATGGAAGATTTTAACCCAGTTGTATCGATTCATGATGTCGGTGCAGGTGGTTTATCCAATGCTATGCCTGAACTGGTCAATGATCATGAGTTGGGCGCGATTTTAAACTTGCGTAAGATTCCATCGTTGGAACGTGGCATGAGCCCGATGGAAATCTGGTCAAACGAAGCACAAGAACGTTATGTACTTGCGATTCGCCCAGAATCGTTAGAATTGTTTGAAGAAATTTGTGCGCGTGAACGTTGTCCGTTTGCGGTCTTGGGTGAAGCAACTGAAGCACGTCATTTGACTGTTGAAGATCCATTGTTCCATGACAATGCGGTAGATATTCCAATGCAAGTCATGCTTGGTGGTACACCGCGTATGCAGCGTTCGTATGAAACTGTTGAACGTACAGGCAACGAGTTTGATACATCAAAAATTGATTTAAAAGATGCAATTTTCCGTGTTTTGAAAAATCCAACCGTTGCATCCAAATCATTCCTCATCACGATCGGTGACCGCTCAATTACGGGTATGGTTGCGCGTGACCAAATGGTCGGTCCATGGCAGGTTCCAGTCGCGGATGCCGCAGTAACCACGACCAGTTTGCAAGGTTATACAGGTGAAGCAATGGCAATGGGTGAACGTCCGCCTGTGGCATTGTTAAATCCTGCTGCATCGGCGCGTTTAGCGGTTGCGGAAGCAATTACCAATATTGCATCGGCAAATATTGAACAATTGGGTGATATTAAGCTTTCTGCAAACTGGATGGCAGCAGCAGGTCAAAAAGGTGAAGATCAAGCCTTGTTTGATGGCGTAAAAGCCATTGGTATGGAAATGTGTCCAGCACTCGGAATTGCAATTCCTGTAGGTAAAGATTCACTTTCTATGCGTACTACATGGAATGATGATGGCATCGAGAAAGCTGTCACTTCCCCAATGTCTGGCGTGATTACGGCATTTGCACCAGTAAGTGACGTGCGTAAAACATTAACACCTGAACTTAAAAATATTGATGGTTCTGTACTGGTACGTATTGATTTGTCTAAAGGTCAATTCCGTATTGGTGCATCGATTTTGACCCAAGTGTATAAAGCCATTGGTACGATTACGCCAGATGTAGACAGTTTTGAAGATTTAAAAGATTTCTTTAATCTGATACAAGATTGGAATAATCGCGGTCTGATACAAGCTTACCATGACATTGGTGATGGTGGTTTGTTGGCTGCTGTGGCTGAAATGATGTTTGCATCACGTTTAGGTGCAGCTTTAGAACCACAAACAATTGAAAGTTTATTTGCAGAAGAAATTGGTGCAGTTTTACAACTTAAAGCCACTGATTGGGATGCATTACAAGTTGAAATTGAAAGCTCGAATTTAAGAGATGCTATACATTTGGTTGGACGTGTGAATAACACTGATCAACTGAGTATCAATGGTTTAATATTAGCGCGTGCCGAACTACAACAAGCATGGGCAGAAGTGTCACATCAGATCCAGCGTCTACGTGATAACGTAGAAACAGCCGATCAGGAATTTGCACTTATTGCAGATCAAAACCATAAAGGTTTAATTGCACAAGCAACTTTCGATCTAAACGAACCTGTTGAAGCACCATTTATCGCAACACGCCGTCCTAATATGGTGATTTTGCGTGAGCAGGGTGTCAACGGTCATGTTGAGATGGCAGCCGCATTTGACAAAGTTGGGTTCAATACTGTCGATGTGCACATGAGCGATTTATTGGCAGGTCGTGTTGATCTACAAGACTTTGAAGGTTTAGTCGCTTGTGGTGGTTTCTCTTATGGTGACGTGCTTGGTGCAGGTGGTGGCTGGGCGAAGTCAGTATTGTTTAATCCAAAATTGCGTGATCAGTTTGAAAGCTTCTTTAACCGTGAAAGTACCTTTAGCTTAGGTATTTGTAATGGTTGCCAGATGCTGTCACAACTTGCACCACTGATTCCAGGTGCAGAAAACTGGCCGCGTTTCCACCGCAACCTTTCTGAAGTTTTTGAAGCTCGTGCAGTCAATGTTCGCGTAGAAAAGTCAGTTTCTGTATTACTACAAGATATGCAGGGCTCTATTCTGCCAATCGCAGTGGCGCATGGTGAAGGGCGTGTGGTTGCAAGTAATGAACACTTGGCTAGCTTGAATAGCAATGATCAAGTGACCTTGCGTTATGTAGATAGCTTAGGTCAACCGACGCAACATTATCCGCTTAATCCAAATGGTTCACCAGAAGCGATCACGGGTGTGACCTCGAAAGATGGTCGAGCTACGATTATGATGCCACACCCAGAGCGTAATTTCCGTGCTTTACAGCATTCTTGGAAACCAGAAGACTGGACTGAAGATGGTGCATGGTTGCGTATGTTCCGTAATGCACGTAAGTTTATTGGTTAATATAAATTAGTGATTAAAAAACCATCTTTGATTAAATCAATCAAAGATGGTTTTTTTATTGGGTTTACAATGATTAAAAAAGTCGTTCCAATTCTAATAAGACGAAAAGCACAGACTTTAGAAATATTGGCTTTCAGGCATCCTTTAGCAGGCCTGCAATTGGTGAAAGGGAGCATAGAGCCAAATGAAACCTATGAAAATGCTGCAATTCGTGAGTTATATGAAGAATCTGGTTTGATTGCACGAGATAATCCAAAATTTATAGGAAGCCTCGTCCTCAAATCTACTCAACAAGATTGGTATTTTTATTACTGTGAAATAGATCAAACTGCGCCAGATACATGGACTTACTTCTGTCTTGATGATGGAGGCTTAACATTTGAATTCTTCTGGTATTCAGTGCATGAAGAACCAAGTGAAGATTGGCATGAAATTTTTAAAGAAGCGCTTACTTTTCTTAGAACTTTCTTCGACACTCATAAAAAGTAATAAAATGTTTATAAAATATAAATAACCCAATCAATAAAAATCATTTCATAAATACATTTAGATGCTTTGATTTTTTACTTCGCTTAGGTTGGTATAAGTTTTGCATTTACTAGACATCAGAACAAATATGAAATTGGAGTTAATGCATGGAAAAAAATAACCAAATGCGATCTCGAAAACGCAAAGGCTGGATGTGGTTTGGTGCGGTTATTACAGCCGAATTGTTATGGATTTTAGGAAATTATCTGGTTTTACAATCATAACGATTAATCCTGAAACTAAATCGTTTAAGATAAACCTAACGTATTCATCTTATATCGGATTATGCTTAAACTGATTTATTACGTACCTGAATCTCATCTTGAATTGACTAAACAAGCTATTTTTGAAGCTGGAGCAGGTGGAATCGGTAACTATCAACATTGCGCATGGCAAGTGAAAGGTATAGGGCAGTTCAAGCCAGTTAAAGGTGCAAATCCATTTTTAGGCAAATTGGATGAATTGGAACAGCTCGAAGAATGGAGAGTGGAAACCATTGTTCCCGAAAAAAATGCCAGTGCAGTTGCAACGGCATTAAAAGCAAGCCATCCATACGAAGAGCCTGCTTTTGAGTTTATTCAAATCTTAGATATTCAATAATTAAACTTTTTGAATAAATAAATCGCGGTCAAAACGATATTGAGGGAAGAACACACCGTCTTTAGCACGTTCGCCTGCGCCAATGACCATCACGGGGAATTGCTGATCATTGAGTTTTAATATTTTACGAACCATCGGCTCATCAAAACCCTCCATCATACAACTATCAAAACCATAAGCGCGTAGTGAAAGCACCAGATTTTCACAAGCCAATGCGGTGGTTTTACTTGCCCAAAGCTGTGCATCGGCAGGGTTAAATGCAGTGACAGGAAGTTGTTTATCTAGGCTACGTGCCACTTTAAAGGCAACTTTTTTAAAGTTACCGAGTGCATTGAAATAACCAGTTTTATAGTTATAAGGAATGAAACGATAGTATTTTTTAACCATTTCAGGGGCTTCAGGAAATGGAAATTCTGAAATATTCTTTTTCGCCATTTCATCGACACGATCTGTTCGTGCAACACATACAATAAGTTCTGCAGCCGTTTTTGCAGCAAGTTGACCCAAGCAAGCTTTAACTAACTGCTTCTTCTTGCCCGCATTTTGTACAACATAAAATGTCCATGGTTGTAAATTGGAGGAATTTGGTGCAAGAAGCGCCAAGTCAAGACATGCGTCAAGCACTTCGGTTGGAATGGCTTTATCGGTGAATTTGCGTACAGATCGGCGACTTTCAACCACTTTACGAAAGTTTTCTACATCGATATCTTGTGGTGCAGGTTCAAAATAACGTGTTTTATCCGAATCTGATTGGGAGTTTTGAGAAAGTGTTTCTGAATTTGCCATAATAGTTCAAATATTGAGTCGTTAAAGATCATGAATGAGGATATCACTCAATTATTTTATGCGGGTAAAAAAGTGTAGTTCCTGAGATTAACTGCGTTTCATTAAATGATTTTTAAACGCAGAATTTAATTCTCAGGAATATTTAATCTATTTGCTATTCACGACACCGATTTAATCAAACTGAGAAAAATCTGGCTTACGCTTTTCCATAAAAGCTTGTACAGCTTCTTTCATTTCTGGCGAGCGTACACGTTGCATGAAAATCTCGGCTTCGTCATCAACACATTGCACAATCTCATCAAGATCGTGTTTCATGAGAGCTTTAGATTGCTTAATAGATGCAAGTGGTAGGGCAGCCAATTGTTGGGCGGTTTGTTCAGCCAATGCATAAACATCCTCACTGATTTGATTGACCAGTCCCGCTTTTTCAGCAACTTCAGCGTTAAATTTTTTGGCAGTAAATAAAAGCTCTGCGGCACGGTGATAACCTGCTTGTTTCACCAATAAACGACTTGCAGCACCTTCAGGAGATAAACCGAGACTTACAAATGGAATCTGGAATAGCGCAGTTTGATCGGCATATACAATATCAGCGTGTAATAAGATAGTCACACCAATACCAATAGCAACCCCTTTAATGGCAACTATAAGTGGTTTAGATAATTTGGCAGCAGATTTAAGTAAAACAAAAGGAGGCTGATCTCCTGCTTTACCTTCATGCGGTTTTTGAATAAATGACATAAAGTCTTTCATGTCATTTCCTGCTGAAAAATCTGCATCTGCGCCACGTAAAATAACAACACGAACTTGGTTGGATTGATCTGCTTCATCAAGTGCTTGAGCAATCCATAAATACAATTCACCGTATAGCGCATTTTTAGCTTCAGGGCGATTTATGGCTAAAGTCAGGATGCCATTTTCAAGTTTTGCATTTAAATGTTGATGGGGTTGTTGAATACAGCGAAGTGTCATCGTACTATCCTTGCTTTCAATCTTGGGTTTATGTTTGCCATTATGTCGTAAATTTGATTGTAAATGACTACTGGTGAGTTCATAAAAAAATTAAGTTGGCTTATGTACACATTTGATTATCTCGTTTTTATTGGGCGTTTCCAGCCGTTCCATCTGGCTCATATGCAAACCGTTGAAATTGCATTACAACAAAGTCAGAACGTTATTTTGGCTTTAGGATCTGCACAACCTGAGCGCAATATTAAAAATCCCTTTTTGGCAGAAGAACGTGAAGAAATGATTTTATCTAACTTTTCGGAAGATGACCAAAAAAGGATTCATTTTGTACATGTGATTGATGTTTATGATGATGAAAAATGGGTTAAGCAGGTAAAACTACGGGTAAATCAAATTGTTCAGCCAAATAGCAAAATTGGGTTGATCGGACATTTTAAAGATGAATCTTCGTATTATCTAAAACTTTTTCCAGAATGGATCATGGTTGAGTTAGACAGTTTAAAAGAATCTATGTCAGCAACCCCAATACGGGAAGCATATTATCGTGGTGAAATCCAAAAACAGGCGTTTCCAAAGGGAACTATTCAGTTTTTGGAAAATTTTCAGAAATCTTCAATCTATCGGCAATTACAAGAAAAATATTTGCGAGATGATAAATCAAATCTGGTTTAAGCATTAAAAGTAGCTTGAATAAGATGTAGCGTAGATGCAAGGATGCTACATCTTAAAATCATTGAACAGGTCTTATTGGAGGGTTTTTAAATCTTCCAAAACTTGTTCAGCATGTCCTGCGGCCTTGACTTTGCGATAACTTTTAACTAATTGTTTATTATGAAAAATAAAAGTTGATCGCTCAATGCCCATCACTTTTTTACCATACATATTTTTTTCTTTAATCACATCGAAGTGTTGGCAAAGAATTTCATCTTTATCACTTATTAAATCGATACTCAAAGATTGCTTTTCAGTGAAGTTTTGATGGGCTTTGACTGAATCACGAGATACACCAATTACAGTTGCACCCAATGCATCAAACTGATCTTTTAAAGATGAAAATCCAACGGCTTGGGTGGTGCAACCTGGTGTCGAATCTTTTGGATAGAAGTAAATAATTAACCATTCGGCAGCGACATCTGCCAAATTAATTTCGCCATGCGTTGTTGGGAAAGTTTGATTGGGTAATGAAATATTTTCAATGCTCATTATTATTCTCCATATTTTCCATAAAAAACTAGCCACATAAAGTGGCTAGCAAATCACATCAGTTCTGCTTATTTCTTGCCTTGAGCAGACTTCATTGCTTCTTCAGTTAAGCCTTTTAACTTACCGGTAAGTTGTGGGCCAAAGCAGGCTTGAAGATCTTTATTTTGCTGTTGTACAAATGCTAGAGAGCTTGGGCTTTTCTTGGCATTAATAGCACTTTGTACTTCCCATTTTTGTGCATTTGTCATTTTACCGTCTGCTTCTACTGCACAAGTACAATATTTATTAACTTCAGCAGCAGAGAGTTTATTGCCTTTACCTGTTTCGTCTTTACAAAGGTTAATTAAAGCACCTTTAACATTTGTGCTCTTGTAGGCTTGTTGCAGCTTGTTTTCATCCGCAGCATGGGTAAGCGTTGCTGTAAATGCAGCAGCAGCCATAATTGAAGAAAGGATAAGTTTTGTGTTGAATAATTTCATAAATATTACCTGATTATTATGGTATATAGCGTGTAGGATCTGCGACGCCAGCTTCAATAAACCCTTGTTTACGTAAACGGCAACTATCACATTTCCCACATGCACGACCTTCAGCATCCGCCTGATAGCATGAGACAGTTTGACTATAGTCTACGCCATGTTCAATACCTAAACGTATAATATTCGCTTTGGATAAATGTAACAAAGGTGTTTCAAATGTAAGAGGTTTTCCTTCTACACCTGCTTTTGTTGCCAATCGTGCCATATTTGTAAAGGCGTCGATGTATTCTGGACGGCAGTCTGGATATCCTGAATAGTCAACCGCATTAATACCAATCACAATCGCTTCAGCTCCAAAAACTTCGGCAGCAGCAAGTGCATAAGATAAAAAGATGGTATTACGGGCTGGTACATAGGTAATAGGAATACCTTCTTGCTCATGGTCAGGCACATCGATATTATGATCGGTCAGGGCAGAACCCCCTAAATTTCCCAAATCAATATTGATAACACGATGTTCAACTCCAGCGCGTTGAGCAAGTGCTTTGGCTGCATCCAGTTCAGTGGTAGAACGTTGTCCATACATGAAACTGAGCGCCATACATTCATAACGCGCTTGTGCCCAAGCTAGGCAAGTCGTCGAGTCTAAGCCGCCTGATAATAAAACAATGGCACGAGGGCGCATATGATATTCTCCAAAAATAACTAACAAAATAAACTGGATTAACGACCTGTTTCATCGTTCCAAAGCAATTTGTGTAATTGCAATTGAAAACGTACTGGGAGATGGTCATTTAGAATCCATTGCGCCATATCACGCGCTAACTGGGGTAGTTTAACCGAAGTTTTTTCAACTGCAAAAGCAGGGGAAAACCACACTGTACTGACTTTTTGATCAAGTTGATAATCATTTAATTGCTGTCTTGACCATTCATAATCTTCACGGTTACAAATCACAAATTTAATTTGATCATGCTGAGTCAAATAATCCAGATTGGTCAAAAGATTACGTTTTTCTTCACCAGACGTGGGGGTCTTTAAATCTAAAACTTTAGATACGCGAGGGTCAACTTTAGATACATCCAGTGCTCCACTGGTTTCCAAAGATACCTGACAGCCCAAATCTGATAATCGTGTCAATAAATGCAAACAATTAGGTTGAGCAAGAGGTTCACCACCTGTAACGCAAATATAAGGTGTCTTAAACGATAAAGCTGTTTCGATAATCTGATCTAGAGACTGACGCTCACCACCCTCAAAAGAATATGTGGTATCACAATAAGTACAGCGTAAAGGGCAGCCTGTTAAACGAATAAAAACAGTGGGCAAACCTGCGGTATTAGCTTCTCCTTGCAAGGAATAAAAAATTTCCGTAATGCGAAGACCCGCCGCAGGATCTGATACCGGAATAGTCGTTGAACGTAGAGAAGTCATTGCAGAAATACCACATTTTAGAAAACAAAAATCCCTACGATCAGATTTGAGCGTAGAGACGAGGAACAATTAAGCTCCGCAAATAAATGCAATTAGTCAGCGCGAAGTAAATCGTTCAAACTGGTTTTAGCACGAGTTTTGGCATCCACTTTTTTCACGATTACCGCAGCATAAAGGCTATAAGTACCGCATTTTGATGGAAGACTACCCGCAACAACCACTGAGCCTGCTGGTACACGGCCATAGTGAATTTCGCCAGTTTCACGATCAAAGATTTTGGTTGATTGACCAATGAATACGCCCATTGAAATCACAGAACCTTCTTCAACAATCACACCTTCAACAATTTCAGAACGTGCCCCGATAAAACAATTATCTTCAATAATCGTTGGGTTCGCTTGTAAAGGCTCTAAAACACCACCAATCCCTACACCGCCAGATAAGTGAACATTTTTACCAATTTGCGCACATGAACCTACAGTTGCCCATGTATCAACCATAGTGCCTTCGTCTACATAAGCACCAATATTGACATAAGAAGGCATAAGAACTACATTTTTTGCCTGAAAACTACCACGGCGCGCTACAGCAGGCGGTACAACACGTACCCCCGCAGCTTTGAACTGTTCTTCAGTCCAACCTGCATGCTTAGTTGCTACTTTATCGTAAAAACGTAAATCACAAGATTCGATAGGCTTGTTATCATTTAATTTAAAGGATAACAATACTGCTTTTTTAAGCCATTGATGAACAACCCATTCACCATCGATTTTTTCAGCAACACGCAATGTACCGTTATCTAAACCAGAAATCGCTTGCTCTACGGCATCACGAATTTCTGCTGGACAATCCGTTGCGCTCAAATTCGCACGATCTTCAAACGCTTGCTCAATGATTGTAGAAAGCTGAGTCATGTTCTTCCTTCCAAAAAAATTTGAATAATTTTACACGAATTACCAAAAATAATCTTGTGAATGTCAAAGTTTCATTTAAAAAGATAAACTTAAGCGTTTTTGGTAATTGACTTAAATGACACAATTAAAAAAATAATTTTTATTGAAAAACAATAACCAAACGCATTTGTATCAAAACTTAACGGAAAATGATCAATTCTTGTATAAAACCTGCTCTATCTTTCTCATAAGATACCACTACACAAAAAAATTCATTTTAGATGAAAGTTTGATAAAAATCTTTTGAGGAGATGGCAATGAAAACATTAAAACTAATTGCAGTTGCTAGTGCTTTAGCGGCTGTAGCGAGTACAACAATGGCGGATGATACTGTGGTACAGGATCATTATGCTTTTGATCAAAAACAACTACTACCAGTGGGTGTTCGTGCCGAAATTGGTACAACAGGCTATGGTGGTGCTTTACTTTGGCAAGCGAATCCATATGTAGGGTTAGCTTTAGGTTATAACGGCGGTGACATTTCTTGGACTGATGATGTTTCAATCAATGGCACTAAATATGATTTAGATATGGACAATAAATTAGCTTATCTAAACGCTGAAATTCGTCCTTGGGGTGCCAGTGCGAATCCATGGGCACAAGGTCTTTATGTAGCAGCAGGTGCAGCTTATTTAGATAATGACTATGATTTAACTAAACGATCTAGTGATGGCACTATTAAAGTTAATGGCAATAACTATAACTTTAACGGTGAAGTCAACGGTAAGATGAACTATGAGAACAATATTGCACCTTATGTTGGTTTTGGTTTTGCACCAAAATTCAATAAAAACTGGGGTGCTTTTGCGGAAGTAGGTGCATACTATACTGGTAATCCAAAAGTTAATTTAAGTGCAAATGGAACTTTTGTTAACGTAAATGGAGCAGATTTTGACCGAGATCTGGCAGCAGAAGAAGACAAAATCCGTAATGATGATAAGTACCAATGGTTACCAGTTGGTAAAGTTGGTTTGAACTTCTATTGGTAAGATTATTCTAAGTCCATAATTAGTTAAAAAAGAACCGCTATTGCGGTTCTTTTTTTAACTTTGAAATAAATAGTATGTCGAAAGATCTACACGATTTTCTAAGATCTATTGATCTTGTACATCGGTCAGGCGATCTAGTTTTTTCTGGAAATAATCACCTTGTAAATAGCGCGCTTCAATGTTCCATGCATTTGCAAACATGGTCATATCATTTAAATCTTTAGCTAGAATTTCAACAGCTTTAATTTTGTGGAAATTTTCAAGTTTGTGTTGAAGCTGAGTTAACTCTTTATCTGAACCTAACATTTTGCATAGATTCTGATGCAAACTTAAATAATCAAGGTCAATCTGACTTAAAATAGATTCGCAATACATCGAAATACCAAAGTCTCGCACAGAAATTTCAACTTCGTTTTGCTTTAATTTGGCAAATTGTTGTTGAGCTAAAGGCAAATTTTGACTAATAGATTCTTCTGAAAATTGTAAAGTAAGAGGCGCTTTGGCTCGGCTGCCAACAATGGTTAGAAGTTTCCCCATCAACTCTGGTAACTGTTTGTCATTTAACAAAATGTGACGATTTAAGTTAATAATCAGTTTAGCTGTTGGGTATTGCGTTAAAAAGTTATGTAGCTGCTTACATGCTTCAACCAGAATCCAACGGTCAACTTTGATAGAAAGCTCTGGATCATCACGCAAATCTGATAATTGGTTAATATCTTGCCATGCATTGTCGTAAATAAAGCCACTGGTCACTTCATAGGTATAGAGGTTGCTATCTTGTTTATCATACAGTTGTTGATATTTTAGATGTATATCACCTGCATCTAGCTTTTGCTGAAGTGCTTGAAGAAGTGATTGCTGAACTTTAGGTATACTCTCAGTGCTTATATTGATTTTTTCTAGAACCGTAGCCTGACCTAAATCAGGTTGAGATAAACTTTGTTCCATGTTTGGCAAACGTTGAGCAAATGCCTGTTCCAACAAATGATCAAAACTTTTTTCATCTGTAATATTCGTTTGATTTAAAACCATATATCCTAAAAATAAGTGTAAGGGTAGAGTCGAATTACCTACACTTAATAATTGAGGCTTTTCTAATGATTTTAAGCTGATTAACTGTGATTTCAGCACTTGGTCAGATTCAGCTTGAAACAAAGCGACATACAACACAGCATTAATTTTGAAAACTGAAACATTCACCTGTTCTTTAATAAAACCATAAATACTAGAAAAATAGGTTTTGATTGTTTCAAAATTATGTTTAAACACATCTTCTGGGCAGCTTGAAAGGGTAATGACCACCAATGCATTGGCATTTGCAGGTTGTTTACTTAGCTGGCGATTAATCGCATTAAATGCATGAATTGTAGGAGGGAGTTTTTCATTTTCATTGGATTGAGATATAGGCAAAGTACTGACTGGCGCGACCGTACTACTGTCATCATATTCTATAGTCAATTGAACTGCATCTTCTTCATCACTCGGTAAAAATTCGATTTTTAGCGGATTTGAAGCTGCAATAGCAGGATTTCTACATACAATATCAAGAGAGGCTTGATCGAATAATCCCTGAGAAACCCGTTTGAATTTTTGTTTAAAATGACTCAAATCTGTAGGTTGCAAAATATCTAAAATAGGAAGCCCAATGAGTTCATTTTCATTTTTTAAGCCAAACAGTGCTAAATACTCAGCATTGGCTTTGGTGTGAATCCCTTCCTGAAGCGTAGCAACCGCTTTGTTGCTTTCCTTGACTTTAGATTGAACATGAGAATGTGCTGTATCTAGCTCTTCTAGTAAGCGCTGTTCATTTTGTTGCAGACGACTATAGGATAATGCTCGAACCAACGCAATGTATAGTTGTTCTGGGGCTTTAAGATCAATGATTTCATAAATACCTTTATGAATATAACTTAGATATTCAGTAGACGTATATGAGTCGGGGCTAAGCAATAGAATGGGTAAGTTGGGTTGTGCCGATGCTTGAATGAGTGAGACGACTTGTTCTAGTTTAAGATCGTAAGCCCGTCCAAAAATGACAATATCCCAACCGATATTGAGCTGTTTTTCAAAACTATTCAGGTCATCAAGCAAAGTAGCTTGAATTTGATAACTTTTTGATTCAAATAACTCAATAATTTGATTATAACGAAGCTGGTTATCATCAATAATGAGTAAACGAGTTTTGCTTAATTTTAACTTTTTAGAAAGTAACGAGTTTCTCACTTTAAAGCTTCCCATAAATCCTGATTATCTGAGTCTTTGGCCTGTTTAAACATAAAGTCTTTCAGGCTGTTCTGCTGTTGATCGTCTAAAAGTTCGTAGTCAAACTGTACAAAGCTTTGCGTAATCAGCTGTGCTTTGAGCAAATATACTTTGAACTCTTCTTTTTCTAACCTTAAATGTATGCCTTGTTGTTCCCTAAAAATTTGTGAACCAGGCAAGATCAGTGTGGTTTTGACCTGATCAAGATTCTGGCTTTGCATCAACAAAGCTGGATAGTAGTTATTGCTATGACGGTCTGCCTGCACGCGAACTGCACAGGGAAAAATATCCTGAGCCAGTATTTCCAGACCAATTTCCAGACTTTTTTCAGCAGATTGTTTAATCCAACGAATCACCCCACCACGCCATTGACTATGTGTGTTTTCCTTAACCAATATAAATTCACCAGTTCTCAAATTCTTAGGTGCTTCTTCAGTCCATTTAATTCGATAACCATTTACACTGATATCAAGTACTTCCGTCTGATAAATGAGTTTGGCTTCACGATTCAATCTTTGATTATTGGGTACACTGGCGGATGATTCTTGTTGGGTTAAACCAGATGCCATTCTTGAACTATTTTGAAAACCGTAATGACTATCAAGCTGCAAAGTTTCATTAAAATTTTTGGCTTTGGATAAATAAAAATGTGCCGTGAGTAAGCCAAAACATATATGTAATTGAGCGGAATATTCATAGCGTTCATGTTGCCGTTCGGCAATAGTTCCGAGAATGTTTTGCACATGAAATTTCAATGCGGGGCTTAAATAAATTTTTTCGGTTTGTGAAAGATAATCTGCATTTCGATGTAAAGTCGCAGTGATATGTTCGAGTAAATCTTGAATGACAATATAAATAGAAGGTGTAAAACCTGAATTTTGATGTTTGTTATATACAGGGGGATGATCTTTTTCTGTATCAATCACATATTTTGATAAGGTCGTTTCTTTTGGATAAATTTGTATTTTTTTAGCCCAATCAAAACTACATTGATATAAAGCTTGAATTTCAGCTTGTCGAATCTGATTGGTATTTAAAATATCCAGTAAAATTAATTGTGCATATGCTTGGGTAATATTGCTAAGTTGATTTTGAGTACCTTGTACTTGATTTATATTGGTTAAATGCACATGTGCTTTCATTGCAATTTTATATAAATAATGGGCAATTAACCATTGTCCAGCCATGGGTTCACTGTAGAGCATATGTTCCTGATACAGCAGCTCGGTAAGCTGTCGTAGACCATAAAATATTGCGAGTGTACGTGCCGTTTGTAGATTTTTCTTTTTATGCAATGCAAAAACAGAAAATTTATTTTGTTCGAGTTGCTCGGTACTACGTCTTACAATATCAATATAGATGCCAGCAAAGTGTTTACGTAACAAGATTGCCAATTCAATAATATGCTCGTTTCGAGCGGTATTGATGAGACCTTGATTGAAAAAATGTTTTTCAAAGCTTGCTAAAACATTTTCAAGCACAGGATGCATGGTTTGTAATAAATCAAACCGTAAAGTTTCAGAGCAATTTAATTCTGAAAGTTCAATCAATGCAGAAAATAAAGCACGTGAAGTATCCCCCAGTTGCATGATGGATAATGACGAAACCCAGTCAGACACTGCTTTAACATTAGACTCACTAAAGCTTAATTCATCTCGACTTAAAGCAGTAGATGTTTCAAAAATATCCGTAAAAGTTTGATTCATCATAATTTATTATTCAACTCAAAATGTTGAAACCCCAAATAGCGGTGTTTTATTTTTTTCGCCTGCGATTTCCCTAACCAGCTTAGGAACCAAATAACCCGGTAAATTCGCCAAGACTTCCTGATAAATATGGTCAATTTCTGATGATATAACATCAAAGTGCTGCGCACCTTTTACTTTATCTAAAACATGTAAGTAATAGGGCATGACACGAGCTTCAAACAATCGATGACTGAGATTAATCAATGTTTGTGCGTTATCATTCACACCCTTAAGAAAAACTGCCTGATTTAACACAGTTATGTGTTCAAATGATAACGCCGCAAGCTTGTTACAGGTATAGTCATCAAGCTCTGAAGCATGATTTGAGTGTACCACCACTATAATGCGTAGCCTACTGTTTTTTAATAGAGAAATCAGCTCTTCATCGACACGGTTGGGGATAACGATCGGAACTCGTGAATGAATTCTCAAAATTTTTATTTGGGGCAGTGATTCGATTCTTTCAAGCCAGAGTTGTAATTTACGATTGGACAAAGTAAGGGGGTCACCGCCACTTAAAATCACCTCATTGATTAAAGGATGATCTTCGATATAAGCCTTAATATTTAGCCAATCTTCATTTTTTGGTAAATTTTCCTGATAGGGGAAATGTCGGCGAAAACAATATCGGCAATGAACTGCACAGGCACCTGTTAAGGTTAGCAAAAATCTGGAGCTATATTTATGCAGCACGCCTGGAAGTTGATTGGCGGCTTCTTCTCCTAATGGGTCGGTAACAAATTCAGGATGTTCTTGTAACTCAAGATGATGTGGTAAAATTTGAAGCAGTAGCGGATCGTGTGCATCGCCCTTTCTCATTTTTTTTACAAAGGCTCGTGGTACACGCAATTTAAAATCATTGGATGCAAGAATGGCACCAGATAACAAGTGTTCTTTAGGCAACTCTAATAGATTTAACAGCTCTAATGGATCAATGATTAGATCATTGAGTTGTTTTTGCCAGTTTTGCTCTTGATACAAATAGTTTATCATGCGACACGGAAAAAATAATGCTAGTCTAGCATTAATACATTTAAGTTAGTAAGTTTGGAGTGTGCCAGTCATGGCCAGTTATTCTACAAATGAATTCAAGCAAGGCCTTAAAGTCATGCTTGACGGTAACCCATGTTCAATCATGGAAAACGAATATGTTAAACCTGGAAAAGGTCAGGCATTCAACCGTGTAAAACTTCGTAACCTTAAAACAGGTAAAGTTTTAGAAAAAACATTTAAGTCAGGTGATTCATTAGAAGCTGCCGATATTGTAGAAGTAGAAATGGAATACTTATACAACGATGGCGAACTATGGAACTTTATGGATCCTGTATCTTTTGAGCAAATTGCTGCAGATAAAGTTGCAATGGGTGATGCTGCTAAATGGTTAAAAGATGACTCAAATGAGAAATGCACCATTATGCTGTTTAATGGCGTACCATTAAATGTAAGTGCACCGAACTTTGTGGTTTTAAAAATTGTTGAAACTGATCCAGGTGTACGTGGTGATACATCTGGCGGTGGCGGTAAACCAGCAAAACTTGAAACAGGTGCTGTGGTTCGCGTACCGTTGTTTGTTCAGCAAGAAGAAAGCGTTCGTGTAGACACCCGTACTGGTGACTATTTAGAGCGTGCATAATGGTTTAAAAATAGACTATTATGAAAGGGATGATCGCAATCATCCCTTTTTTTATGCCAAAGTATTAGATGAAAATAACAAGATGAGGAGTAAAGTCGCAGGGAAATTCTCTATAAAAGATGGATCTGAATTTTAGGGCAGTTAATCATAAATAATGAGGTCATGAATGGATACAATTCAAAGGAAATCTACGCTCCCCTCAAAATTAATCTGGAGTCTAGTCGCGATTATTGGTGCCATTTCTTTTGGAATACTGGCAGTAAGTCGTGGTGAACATGTTAATGCGGTCTGGATGGTGTTAGCCGCAGTCTGTGTTTATAGCATTGCATATCGGTTTTATAGTCTATTTATAGCTACCCGTGTTTTCGAACTCAACTCAAGACGATTGACACCAGCGCATCGCTTGGCGGATGGTCTGGACTATGTACCGACCAATAAATACGTTTTATTTGGCCATCATTTTGCGGCAATTGCAGGTGCGGGGCCGTTAGTTGGTCCAATTCTGGCTGCCCAAATGGGTTATTTACCAGGAACCATCTGGCTATTGGTGGGTGTGGTTTTGGCGGGTGCTGTTCAGGACTTTTTAGTTTTGTTTATTTCGACACGCCGAGATGGAAAATCACTTGGCGAAATGGCAAAACAAGAACTTGGCACATTTGCGGGTGTCGTGGTTATGCTAGGTGCGTTGGGAGTGATGATCATCATTCTGGCAGTCTTGGCACTTGTTGTAGTAAAAGCTCTTGCACATAGTCCGTGGGGCGTTTTCAGTATTGCTGCAACGATTCCAATTGCACTATTTATGGGAGTATATATGCGCTATATACGCCCAGGAAAAATTGCAGAAGTTTCAATCATTGGTTTTGTATTAATGATGTTGGCCATCATTTATGGTGGACATGTTGCTGCTGACCCATATTGGGGGCCATTATTTACTTTAACTGGAACGCAGTTAACATGGTGTTTGATCATTTATGGTTTTATTGCCTCAGTTTTACCTGTCTGGTTACTACTCGCACCACGTGATTATTTATCGACCTTCCTTAAAATTGGGGTCATTGTTGGCTTGGCAATTGGTATTGTTGTTGCATTACCAGAGCTAAAAATGCCAGCAGTAACACATTTTATTGATGGGACAGGACCCGTTTTTGCAGGTAGTTTATTTCCATTTCTATTTATTACAATTGCCTGTGGTGCTATTTCTGGTTTCCATGCACTGGTATCAAGTGGTACAACGCCTAAACTCATCGAAAATGAGAAAGATATTCGTGTGATTGGTTATGGTGGCATGCTCATGGAATCATTTGTTGCCATTATGGCTATGATTTGTGCAACAGTACTTGATCCAGGTGTTTATTTTGCCATTAATGCTCCAGCGGCGGTATTGGGCACAACGGTTGAAAGTGCAGCAGAAGCCGTGCGTAATATTGGTTTTGTAGTCACACCAGAAATGCTGACTTTACTGGCTCAGGAAGTCGGTGAAACCACGATTTTGTCACGTACTGGCGGTGCACCAACATTCGCGATTGGTATGGCGCATATCATTTCTGAAATTTTTAACAATCGTTCAATGATGGCATTTTGGTATCACTTCGCCATTTTGTTTGAAGCATTATTCATTTTAACTGCGGTAGATGCGGGTACCCGTGCTTGCCGTTTTATGGTGCAAGATACTGTTGGGATTGTTATTCCAGCGATTAAAAAGTCAGGATCATTTGTTGGAAATATGATTGGTACTGCGGTCGCGGTAGGTGGATGGGGTTTCTTCGTTTATCAGGGTGTGGTCGATCCATTAGGTGGGATTAACTCATTGTGGCCTTTATTTGGTATTGGTAACCAAATGCTCGCAGCAATGGCATTGATTCTAGGCACAGTTATTCTATTTAAGATGAAGAAAGAGAAATATGTTTGGGTCACGATTGTCCCTACAATTTTCTTACTCGTGACGTGTATGACTGCGGGCTGGCAAAAGATTTTCCATGAAAATCCGAAAATCGGTTTCCTTGCACAAGCAAACCGTTTTTCAGATGCGATTGGGCGTGGTGAAATGTTAGCTCCTGCCAAAACAATGGCTGAAATGCAAACTGTGGTGTTATCTAATCAGATTAATGCCGTGCTTTGCGCGTTCTTTATGATTGTGGCGGTGGTGATGGTGATTGCCTCGATTGGTGTGATCCGTCGTGCTTTGGCGAGTCGTGAACCGACGACCCATGAAGCTCCTGCTGTGTATGCAGATGTTGAAACGGTAGCACCTGCTTCAACGCGAGGTGAATGATCATGAATCTGAAAATCGCTCAAAATGGTCGTGCGGTGATTGTAAAAATTATTAAGATGACCATTATGTCGCAAAAAGACCTATTACTTTCTCCAAAGAATTGGTCACGTATTGCAACTCTATTTAAGCGTTTACAGCAAAGCTTTCGTTTAATGGTCGGTGTGCCTGATTACGACACTTACCTTGAGCATATGCGTAAACATCATCCAGATTTGGAAGCGATGGATGCCAAGACATTTTATCGTCACTGTGTGGATTCACGTTATCCATCCAGTGGTAATTTAAAAAAATGTCCATGTTGATATCTTTTTCATTTCTTTAGAAAAAAATAAAAAAGGTGTATGTTGATTCATACACCTTTTTTTAATTAAGGAAATTTGTGATGTGGGGCATGGAAAAACTAAAAAAACCTGAACTAAATCAGGGGAATTTAGAGATGAACCAGAAAATTACACAATATAGCCCCAAGATTGATCAGTTTTTAGAACAAATTAATCAACTTATTTTAGATAAATCAAAACAAACGCAACTTGCGCTGACTTGTTTATTGGCAGGAGGGCATGTTTTATTTGAGGATTTACCTGGTTTAGGTAAAACCACATTAGCCAGTGCTTTGGCACGATTGGCTGGACTAGATTTTGGACGTATTCAGTTTACCAATGATATGCTTGCCAGTGATGTGATTGGTATTAATATGTTTAATCAAAAAGAGCATATTTTTGAGTTTAAACAGGGACCAATTTTTACTCAGATTCTTCTTGCAGATGAAATTAACCGCTGTAGTCCAAAGACCCAAAGTGCTTTACTTGAAGCCATGGAAGAAGGGGCTGTGACTGTGGACAGTATACGTTATGATCTTCCTCGGCCATTTTGGGTGGTTGCCACGCAAAATCCTTTATTTCAGAGCGGAACCTATGCACTACCAGAATCTCAGCTTGATCGCTTTTTAATGCGTCTTTCACTCGGGTTTCCATCTCGACATGCTGAAAAATTATTATTACAACAGGCATCGAGACAGGATTTGGTTGCTCAAATCCAACCCGTGTTTTATGCCGAAGAAATTATTGAACTCCAAGAACTTGTAAAAAAAGTCTATCTGAGTGATGCAGTATTGGAGTACGTACTAGATTTGGCAGAACAAACTCGTAAGCAGCGGCATGGCTTATCTACACGTGGTGTTTTAGCTTTAAAATTGGCAGCACAAGCTTATGCACTCATTGAAAAACGGAGTTATGTCATTACAGATGATATACAAGCCGTTTTTGTGGCGGTCGCTGCGCACCGTATGAATATGACTGAATATGAAGCACGACAATGTTTGGACGCTGTGGATACACTATAAGTTGGAGAATCAGCCATGCAATCTGGTTTTCAGAAATGGTTTGCCAAACGTTTCCGTGCCGATCAATTTAAGATTTTAAAACAAAGTGATATTTTAGTTTTTATTTATCAACAAGGGTTTTTATATCTGGCGTTGATTGTGATCACATTTATCGCAGGCATCAACTATGCAAATAATCTGATACTGGGTTTTTGTTTTTTGATTAGTGCGGTGCTATGTATCAGTTTTTATCTCACCTTTAAGCAACTTCATCAATTACACATTGAAATGATCTATCCTGATGTGGGGCAACTGGGTCATCCTTTAATTTTAAAGCTGCATTTTAAACAACAACGAGTCATTACACGATTTATTCAAATACGAATATGTGTTCAAGAACAGACTGTTGTTATCGATCAAATGTTTCAAGAAGTCGAACTGGTTTTTTCGCCAACACATCGAGGTAAATTTGAATTTCCTGCGATCCAGATTTTTTCAACGTATCCGTTTGGACTAGTACGAGCTTGGACTTATCTCTATTTACAGCGCGAAATCTGGATTGCGCCGCAAAGTTTGGATCTTGAGCTTGAATATAAACAACAACATCAGTTGAATCAGCATGACCTGCAAGAGTTTCGTGAACTTCGTAATTTTAGGGAGGGAGATTCATTTCAGGCGGTTTCATGGAAACAGGTTGCTCGAGGACAAGGCTTGTTTGTCAAAATGTTTGAAGATGAATCGGATCAGCATCAGTTTGAAATTGATTACAGGCACATCCCATGTCAGGAACATGAACAAAAACTGAGCTGGATGATGGCTTTGGTTGAGCTTTGCGAACAGCGACAAATTTTTTATAGTCTGCATTTACCGATACAACAACTTGAATATGGTTCAGGCGAAAAGCATGCGATTGAAGCACGTAAACTTTTGGCTCAGGCATAAGCTGATGTGCAAATAGATTTATTTTCTGACTTGTTATATAGCGAAACAAATTTTTTGCACATAAAAGATGCAATTTAATGCATTTTATCTTTATTCCATGAAACGAGACTGTACTGCTGATTAAAGAACATTGTGTTCAGTGAATAATGAATGTGGGGTAATGCTTCGATTTTGATTACAGCTAAACTTGATTTGGTGACCATATTGTCATATCTAAATTTTAATTAAGACTTTGATAAATAAAGTGATCGTATTTTTTTACCACTAAAATATATCAATTTCATAATAGCTTTATATCAATTTATTTATATCTTAATCTTGAATTTGTTTTGGCATAGCCCTTGCTTATATCTAATTGAGTATAAGCGGTTAGTGCGTTCAGTCGCATGGGACATTGCTCTACAGCGCAAGCTGTTCCTCTTAGGGGGACAAGGTTTTTATTTGTTATATAAAAGCCTTGAGAGTGTGTCAAAAATAAATTGACCAACGTACTCAATTCCTCCTTTGAATGAATAGCAAAAGCTTTCACCTATTCATCAGGGGTTTTTATTATGAAAATTTATAACCGTTTAGGCAAAACGCGTTTGGCTGTGGTTGCCGCATCATTACTTTTCACTTCTTTTGTTCAAGCAAATGATAAGCTTGTTTTGCAAACCACATGGTATGCACAGGCAGAACAAGGCGGCTACTATCAAGCATTGGCAGAAGGGATTTATAAAAAACATGGTTTAGATGTCACCATCAAAGTTGGTGGCCCTCAAATCAATAACATGACCTTGCTCTTGGCTAAACGCGCCGATGTCATTATCAATTATGATTTACAAGTCTTAAAGGGAATCGAAAGTGGTTTCCCAATCAAAGCCATTGCTGCACCTTTTCAGTTTGATCCACAAGGTGTCATTACCCATAGCGATGTAAAATCACTGGCTGATCTAAAAGGTAAAACCGTTTTAGTTTCGACCAGTGGGCAGGCAAGTTGGTGGCCGTGGTTACGTGGTAAATATAAATTAGACAACTCTCAAGCACGTCCTTATACCTTTAATATGCAGCCGTTTTTAGCAGGTAAAAATGTTGCACAACAGGCCTATGCGACTTCAGAAGTATTTCAGGCCAAGAAAGCAGAACCTTCAAGTAAATTTTTCTTATTTGCCAATGATGGCTATCCAGCCTATGGCGGAATCTTAGTGACCCGTAATGATCTTTTACAGAGCAAACCAGACGTGATGCGCCGTTTTGTAGAAGCCTCTATGGAAGGTTGGAAAAGCTATCTGAAAAATCCTGCTGCGGGAAATGCCATTATTAAAAAAGAAAATCCAAATATGGATGATCCACTTTTAGCTTTTGCTGTTACGCAAATGAAGCAGCTTGGTCTGATTGATGGTGGTGATGCAAAAACGATGGGCATTGGTGTCATGACAGATGCGCGCTGGAAGAAAACGCGTGATTTTATGGTGCAGTCTAAATTATTGGATGCCAAAGTGGATTGGAAAGCGGCTTATACCACTCAGTTTGTTAAACCCACTGCCAAGAAAAACTAAGTCAATCGATTAGATCGTAAATCAATGCCAGAGGGGGAACCTCATATGAATTCAGCAGTTTCGGTCAGTATTACGACAGAACCCAGTGCAAACCTGAGTAGCCCTATGCTGATGGTGCGTGGCGTAGAAAAAGTGTATCCGAATGGTACACATGCTTTACAGCGGTTTGATCTGGATATTAAGCGCGGTGAAATCGTGTCACTGCTTGGGCCATCGGGTTGCGGTAAAAGTACTTTACTCAAAATGTTTGCCGATCTTGAGCAGCCATCTGCGGGACAGGTGCGCTGGAATGGTAAAACTGATATGCAATCCCAGTGCAAAATGGCAATGGTGTTCCAAGAAGCAACCTTAATGCCGTGGGCAAATATTCAGGATAATGTGCGTTTACCTCTGGATTTGCGACATGTGTCTAAACATATCAGCAACCAAAAAGTAACCGCAGCTTTAACCTCTGTTGGTTTGGGTAAATTCGGTGAATCTTATCCGAAAGAACTTTCTGGTGGCATGCAGATGCGCGCATCACTGGCTCGTGCATTGGTCACGGAACCAGACTTATTGTTGATGGATGAACCTTTTGGTGCTTTGGATGAATTTACTCGCCATCGTTTGGACAGTGATATTCGGACGTTGTGGTCTGAGCGTGATCTGACGATTGTTTTTGTCACACATAGTATTTATGAAGCTGTTTTTTTATCGTCACGTGTCATTGTGATGGGTGCGCGTCCTGGTCGAGTAGTTGCTGATATTCAGATTGAAGGCCCTGATCATCGCGATGAACATTTTAGAAACTCAGATATTTTCATGAAGCAATGTGCGCATTTATCTGAAGTATTAGAGCAAGCCAGTGGAGGGGAGCATCATGGTTAAACCTTTAATGAATCATCCAACTTTTCGACGAATTGCTGCACCATTGGCTTTGGGCGTTATTTTATTATTGATCTGGCAAATTAGTTTGCAACAGCTCAATGTCCCTGTTTATCTGATTCCAAAACCTTCCGATATTGGTCATGCACTGGTGTCTCAGTCAGGCTTACTTTTTGGCAGTTTGTGGGTGACTTTAAAAGTGACATTGCTGGCTTTTATTTGCGCCGTTGTGATTGGAACGCTGATTGCTTTCTTATTTGTACAAAGCCGCGTGATTGAAGCCTGTTTTATGCCTTATGCCATTTTATTTCAGGTCACACCGATTGTTGCAATTGCGCCTTTAGTCATTATTTGGATTCAGAACACGACTTTGGCTTTGGTGGTATGTGCCATGTTGGTTGCTATTTTCCCGATTTTAACCAATACCACCTTAGGTTTACGCAGTGTCAATGCAGGTTTGTTGAATCTATTTCGTATCAATAAAGCCAGTCGTTGGCAGGAGTTAATGCGTTTACGTGTACCAAATGCTTTGCCATATTTCTTTGGTGGATTACGTATTTCAAGTGGTTTAGCTTTAATTGGTGCAGTGGTATCCGAGTTTGTTGCTGGAACTGGTGGAACCAGCGCAGGATTGGCTTATCAGATTTTACAGGCAGGTTTTCAGCTTGATTTACCGTTAATGTTTGCAGCACTCTTCTTGATTACATGTACAGGTTTGGTTTTGTTTGTTGCGATGTCAATGTTAAGTCAAATGTTTTTAAACAAATGGCATGAGAGTGAGCAGACCTGATGAATTATCTAATTAAAAATGCACACGCAATTTTAACAGGTCTGGCAGGTGAAGCAGCACGTATTCAGGCAGACTGTATACGTATTGGAAATGGCGTTATTACCGAGATTGGCTCATCACTCAGCTTGCAGACCAATGAAACGATAATCGATGCACGAGATTGTGTGATTTATCCTGCTTGGGTAAATACCCATCATCATTTGTTTCAGTCTCTTTTGAAAGGTGAGCCGCAAGGCCTTAATCAAAGTTTGACGCCGTGGTTGGCTTCCACACCCTATCGGTTTCGTGGGGCTTTTGATGAAGAAAGCTTTCGATTGGCAGCGCGTATTGGTTTGATTGAACTGTTGCGATCAGGCTGTGGTACTGTCGCAGATCATCATTATTTATATTGGCCAAATATGCCTTTTGATGGCGCGGAAATTTTATTCGATGAAGCCGATCGACTAGGTTTACGTTTTATCCTGTGTCGTGGTGGCGGGACGTTAACCCGTGGGCTGGAAGCAGAACTTCCGCAGGCATTACGTCCAGAAAAATTTGAAAATGTGATTGCTGATATTGAACGTTTAGTTAGTAAATATCATGATAGTCGCCCACAAGCCTTTAAAAGAATTGTAATGGCGCCAACTACGGCATTACATTCCACTACACCAGAACAATTACGAGAAACGGCACAAGTTGCTCGACGTTTAGGCATTCGCTTACATAGTCATTTATCTGAAACGGTGGACTATCTGGATGCGGCGCGGGCCAAATTTGGCATGACGCCAGTTCAATTTTGTGCTGAGCATGACTGGGTCGGTGAAGATGTCTGGTTTGCACATTTGGTTAAGTTACTTCCTGAAGAAATTCAGCTTTTAGGGCAAACTAAAACAGGGATTGCACATTGCCCACAAAGTAATGCGCGGCTCGGCAGTGGCATTGCAGATGTGGTAACTCTAGAAAAAGCGGGAATGAATATCTCAATTGGAGTGGATGGTGCTGCATCCAATGAAGCCGCAGATATGTTGTCAGAAACTCATGCAACATGGATGTTACAGCGTGCCCGTAAAGGTATGTTTGCCCAACCAAAGTATGATGGTGGGACGTTTGAAGGCGGGGCTGATGCGGCGACCGTCGAGGATGTCATTCGTTGGGGGACGCAAGGCGGGGCACAGGTTTTGGGTTTATCTGATATTGGTACGCTTGAAGTCGGTCAGCAGGCTGACTTGGTGGTTTATCAACTGGATGATCCACGCTATATGGGGTTGCACGATATGGCAATTGGACCTGTCGCCAGTGGTGGTCAGGCACAAATTAAACACATGCTGATTGGCGGTAAGACAGTGATTGAAAACAATCACATCCCAAATCTGGATATGTGGGAATTAGCCGCACAGGCACGTGAAGCTGTCAAAAAACTTCAGCAGCGCGCTGAAAAAATGGCATTAGCTTCATAAATCTGTATTAAAAAACAACAGCTCTCAATGGAGAGCTTTCTTTTTGCTACTGAAATGTAGTTGTCGCTTGAAAAAAACGATCAAGCCGAGCTAGTCTAAGCTATAGAGCAATAAATACAGGGAAATCCTTATGATACTTAATACTCATATCGTCGAATCAGATCATGCAACCAGTAACACACCAGTGGTTTTATTACATGGTTTATTTGGTAGTTTGTCGAATTTGGGTGTTATTGCTCGAGCCTTGAATACCAATCATAAAATCATTCAAATTGATTTGCGTAATCATGGTTTATCACCGCACAGTGATGAAATGAATTATGAAATTATGGCGCAGGATGTTATCGATACTTTAGATGAGCTTGGTATTCAACAATTCAGCTTAATTGGTCATTCAATGGGCGGAAAAACTTCCATGAAAATCGCAGGATTATATCCTGATCGTGTCGATAAATTGATTGTACTAGATGTCAGCCCTGTGGCTTATCAGGGGCATCGTCATCGAGATATTCTGGATGCAATTAATGCTGTTCGTGCAGAGCCGCATGAGTTGAGTCGTAAGCAAGCAACAGAGATTATGAAACAATACATTCCACAAGATGGCGTGATTATGTTTTTACTCAAATCTTTTAATCAGGGGCATTGGTTATTTAATGTCGATGCGCTTGAAAAACAATATCCAAATTTGACTGGCTGGAATGATATTGAGCCGTGGAATAAGCCGTGTTTATTTATTCAGGGCGCGAAGTCTGAATATATTCAAACAGAATATGAAAAAAATATTCGTGAACAATTTCCACTGGCTGAAATTAAAACCATTGAAGGTGTAGGACATTGGTTACATGCAGAAAAACCTGAACAAGTCGTGAAACTTATTCAGGATTTTTTACATGAACAAGGTGAGTCACGCGCTTATTAATCAAGTCTTTTAGCATATGATATTTCGACCCCAGTTCAAATTTAAATTGAACTAGGGTTTTTATTAAACGATAGTATATCCACCATCAATAGTGACGCAGGCACCATTCATAAAACGTGCTTCATCAGATGCCAAAAAAATGGCTAAATCTGCAACTTCAGATGCTTCACCAAAACGATCTAATGGAATCTTGTCAGTTGGGCGGGTTTCCAGCATTTTTGCGGTCATAGGCGTGCGAATAGTACCTGGGCAGATGGCATTAATCTTGATGCCTTGTTTGGCGTATACCGCAGCCAAATGTTTGGTATAACCAATGACTGCATGTTTTGATGCAGTGTAGGATGCTCCACCCATTTGTGCGACTAAGCCAGCTACAGATGCAATATTTATAATGGTTCCAGAACCTTGTTCAATCATTTTTGGCAAAACCAGATTGCTTAAACGAAACACTGCTTTGACATTAATGTCAAACATGGCATCCCATAGTTCATCGCTAGTGTCTAGACTATTGGTATATTTATCAAAAATACCTGCGTTATTAAGCAGTACATCTATGCGCCCAAATTTCGCAATACTAAATTCAACTAGATGTTGCAATTGATCTAGCTTGGTGACATTGACCTGACATGCAAATGCTTCACCTCCAGCATTAACAATTTTTTGTGCAACCTGATTCGCTTGTTCAAGGTTTAAATCTGCAATAATTAATTTGGCACCTTGTTGTGCAAAGGCCTGTGCTTCTGATTCTCCCATACCTGAAGCTGCACCAGTGATAATACAGACTTTATTTTTTAATCTAGACATAATACGATTCCTTAATTCCAAATTCTGATCGAAGCGATGTGCATGGCATACATGCTCTGATTCTGATGTGTTCCTTATCTTTAAATTACGTGCTTAGTTATTTTTGCTCTAGATCATGGCTGTGATTTTAGACGATCTTCAGACATACTGAGCGAATATCGGACAGGGAATGACAAGGAAAAAAAATGCGGGATCAAATTATTCAACATGATCTTTCACAAGAAACTATTAAATACGATGACTATATTGCAGGTCTGGCAAAAGGGCTGAGTATTCTTGAAGCATTTGGCACAGACCGCCAGCGCCTCAATGTGACTCAGGTTGCAGAGCGTACAGATATTACCCGAACTGCGGCGCGCCGTTATTTAAAGACCCTCAAATTTCTGGGCTACTTAGACAGTGATGATTATTTTTATTGGCTCACTCATAAAGTCTTAAAGTTTTCAGGGGCTTTTCTCAGTACCGCACATTTACCAAAAGTTGCACAGTCTGTTCTAAATCATTTATCCGAAAAAACCTCACTCGTATTTTCAGTCGTGGTACAGGATAGCTACGAGGTCGTTCCAATTGCCCGAAGTGTCCCACAAAATGCCAACTTCCGAATAAGCCCATTTGGAATTCATTTAGGCAATCGTATTCCAGCACATGCTTCATCGACAGGTAAAATTTTACTGGCACATAAATCACTTGAAGAACAAAAGAACTGGATCAGGTTATATGGTTTAAAGCGATTTACTGCTTATACCTATACCGAGGAGGAGGCTTTTTTAGCAGCATTGGATATGATTAAAATGAATGGCTACTGTATTTCTGCTGAAGAATATGAATTGGGGGTCACTGCGATTGCGATTCCGATTGTTAACCAAATGGGTGATATCGTAGCAGGACTCAATGCAGTGGCTCCGATGAGTAAAGTGAACGACCACTATCTAGTCAATACGGTTTTACCCATGTTGCAAGAAGCTGCTAAAGAAATTCGGGACATGATTTAACTCTGATTGAGCTTATAAGAGCGTTCTTAATGAACGCTTTTTTTATATATAAATTTTAATTTATTGTTTTTTAAAATATTTAATAAAAATAATAATTGGCTGCCGTTTTTATAAACAATGCACGATATAAGGTTGATTTGCGCGATCATCGCCTGAATAAGAACAAAGTGATCTGGTCGGAATTAAGTTTGCTCAGTAGTTTAATAAAAAGAAAAAACGTTCTGGATATCACAGCAGGATTGTGAAGCCTTCATCGCTCAGGCGAATGAACGTATGCAACTGTCGCAAGGAGTGACACTATGAATATACCATTATCCGAACAGCTTGAATGTGATTTAATCGTTGTCGGTGCAGGGGCTGGTGGTTTATCGACTGCCATTACTGCCAGAAAAAAAGGCTTAAATGTAATTGTATTGGAAAAAGATCAGGTCTTTGGAGGTACAACGGCTTTTTCTGGTGGAGTGCTGTGGATTCCTAATAATCATCATGCTAAACAAAACGGTATACACGACAGTCGTGAGGCTGCACTTACGTATTTAAAGCATGAAACTAAACAATTTTTCAATGACGATGCAGTAAATGCATTTCTAGACTACGCACCTGAAATGTTAAAGTTTTTTGAAAAAGAGACTACGGTAAAATTTATTCCAACTTTATATCCAGATTATCATCCTGATGCACCAGGAGGTATGGATATCGGCCGTTCAGTGTTGGCTGTTCCTTATGATATTCGTGGTTTGGGTGACAACATGAAACGCCTACGTCCCCCCCTCAAAACCATTACTTTTATTGGAATGATGTTTAATTCATCCAATGCCGATTTGAAGCATTTTTTTAATGCAACCAAGTCCTTTACTTCCTTTATGTACGTGGCGAAACGACTGGCAATTCACTTAAAAGAATTAGCACGTTATGGAAGAGGAACTAATGTTACCAGTGGTAATGCTTTGGCTGCACGTTTAGCAAAGTCTGCATTTGATCTAAATATTCCGATTTATACCGATACTGCTGTTCAGGCGTTAATTTCTGAAAAGGGGACAGTGACAGGCGTAAAAGTTAAACATCAGCAGCATTTATCTCAAATCAAATCGAAGCATGGTGTGGTATTGGCCTGTGGTGGTTTTTCACATGATATTGAACGATTAAAACAGGCTTATCCACATATCAAACGTGGGGGTGAACATATTTCACCTGTTCCAAAAACCAATACGGGAGATGGTTGTCGTTTGGCTGAATCAGTAGGAGGAATCGTGGATATTAAATATGAAGATACTTCTGCATGGATGCCGGTTTCTAAGGTTCCGTATGCAGATGGTTTTGGAGTATTTCCACATTTATTGGATCGCTATAAACCTGGCATCATTGGGGTTTTGAAAAATGGTAAGCGTTTTACCAATGAATCAAATTCATATCATGATGTTGGTGCAGATTTATTTCGTGCTTGTGAACAATTTGATGAAACGGCAATGTGGCTAATTTGTGATCAAAAGACCATAAGTAAATATGGTTTGGGATATGCCAAGCCCGCACCTATGCCATTAAGCTCATTAATAAAAAAAGGATATTTGATCAAAGGCAATCATCTGGAAGATTTAGCTCAGCAGGCTGGAATTGATGCCAATATGCTCGTTAAAACGGTAGAGCGTTACAATATAGACGCAGTGAAAGGTCAAGATCCTGAATTTCATCGTGGTTCTACTTCTTTTAACCGTTATCTTGCTGATGCAGAACATAAACCAAATCCATGTGTGGCGCCGATTGAACAAGGTCCCTTTTATGCTGTCAAAGTGTTTATGGGGGATTTGGGAACTTTTGATGGAATCTGCACCGCAGTAACAGGCGAAGTTCTCGATCAGTCCAATCAAAAAATTGGTGGTTTATATGCGGTCGGGAATGATCGTGCCAGCATTATGGGAGGGAATTATCCAGGAGCTGGCATTACACTTGGACCAATTATGACTTTTGGTTATATCACAGGGTCGCATATTGCTGATTTAGCAAAGGGTGGTCAGGGCTTATTACTTTCTAAACAGAAACAGTCCGTAAATAGCCAGCTCATGGAGGAGGCGTACCATGTTTCATAAACCGATTGTAGATCATCGCATCTATAACATTACACCGCGTTGTATGCCTAAATTTCTCGAAGTGTTCGATCAATTGGCCATGCCAGTTTTAAAGAAACACTTGGGTGAACCTCTTGGTTTCTATGTCACCAGTATTGGGGCATTAAATCAGGTGGTGCATTTATGGGGCTATGACAGTCTGGATGATTATGAAAAACGGAGTCATGCTCGAGATACCGATCCCGAATTTCAGATTTATTTAAAAGCATCGGAGGGATTGGTGATCTCACAAGTCAATCAAATTGTTAAACCTGTGCATTTAACCGCTTTACGCACACCTTAACATAACAGCTTAGTTAAAAAACGCCCTTAAGGAACGGTATTTTGAGAAAAATACCGAAGGGTCACTTCGTGCTTTTCTCAGGAGAATCTAATGAGCACAAGTCAGATGCAAAGGACGGATGTAAAAACAATACTCAACGAAAATAAAATGGGTACAGTTCAAAAACTTATTTTATTTTTCTGTTTCGCGATTATTGCATTAGATGGTCTGGATGTGGTGGTTATGGGATTGATCGCTCCACAAATTATTCAGGAATGGGGTGTTAGTGCTCAAGAACTAGCACCTGTTTTAAGTGCGGCTTTGGTTGGGCTTGCTGTGGGTGCTTTAGTCTCAGGGCCACTTTCAGACAAATTTGGACGAAAACCAGTCCTCATTTTAAGCGTGTTGGCCTTTGGTATTTTCACTCTATTGACGGCTTTTTCGAGCGACATTAATCATTTAATCATTTATCGGTTTCTAACAGGATTAGGTGCGGGCGCTGCTGCTCCCAATGCAGCAACACTGGCTTCTGAATATGCACCTGATCACCGCCGTTCTTTTTCAGTAACTGTCGCTTATTGTGGGTTTTCATTGGGTGCTGCGGCTGGTGGTTTTCTAGCTGCATGGATGATTCCAGAGTTTGGCTGGCGCAGTATGCTTATTCTCGGGGGTATATTGCCGTTAGTTTTAGTGCCATTTTTATATTGGAAAATGCCTGAATCTATTACTTATTTAGTCAAACATTCACTACCACAAGCGAGGATAAAAACTGTTTTAAAACGGCTTTTTCCAAAACAATCTTATGAAGCGCAACACATTTATTTAAATGAAGTCAAAACTGAAAAAACTGGTTTAAGCCTTATCCTCTCTAGTAAATATCGTTATGGCACGATTATGCTTTGGATAAGCTATTTTATGGCATTATTCCTGATTTATTTGTGCAGCAGTTGGTTACCAACCTTAATTAAGGCAAATCATTTCAGCATTTCTCAGGCCGCTATCGTCACTTCATTCTTCCAGATTGGTGGGCCAATTGGCAGTATTACGCTAGGTTGGTGTATGGATCGTTATCGTCCACGTTTAGTTCTGTTTATTGCCATGATGATTGGAGCACTGGCGACTTTTGGGCTTGGGCATTTCAATCAGGATATGGTGTTGATGTGTGTCTTTGCATGGATTTTAGGCTTCGCTTTTAATGGTGGTTCGGTGGGGCTTAGTGCATTGGCAACAGGATATTATCCAACATCGGCGCGCGCAACTGGCGCAAGTTGGATGAATGGCATAGGCCGCTTTGGGGCAATTTTAAGTGCCTTTGCAGGTGCGGCAATGATTAGTTCACGGATGCCATTTTCAACTATGTTTTCATTACTCATGATTCCTGCAGTACTTTCTGGACTTGCAGTTTTAATTCAAGGCGCCAAAACCAAACGAGTAAACCAAGTCACTAATAGACATTTGAGTTTAGATCAACAATAACCTTACAGGCTGAGGCTCAAAATATTTTGACTCTCAGACCATTCATTTTAAAAACTCTCGATTGGCTTGATCATTGTGTTGATCGGGTAAGGGTATGTGCATGCCTACGATTTAGGAATGATCAAGCTTTACAAATGCTCCTGCCAATCAGATATACAACAATCGTATGCTAAGGATCAGCATCCATGAAATTTTCAGTAACACCATTGGTCATGATTTTGTCTGTCACATTTACTAGTCACACAGTTTTGGCTTTTCAACCCTTTGCTCAAGATCAAAAATGGATTTTGGGTGACTGGAATGGAAAACGCAATGAATTAGCTCAACAAGGTTATCAATTTAATGTTGCATTTCAAAATGAAAGCGCAACAAACCTATCTGGCGGTTATAACAACTCACAAAAATTATTTAATGCAAATCAATGGGCATTTGGAACCTTATTAGATTTAGAGAAAATTGCAAATTGGGACAATACTCAGGCCAATATCACAATTACCAAACGTGATGGCCAATCTCTATCTAATGATCGAATAAGTGATCCAAGAGCAGGGCAGTTTAGTAGCGCGCAAGAGATTTATGGACGAGGCCAATCATGGCGTTTAACCAATGCATGGATCAAAAAAGGTTTTGTAGACAATCACCTGCAAATTAAGTTTGGTCGTATGGGACTTTCAGATGATTTTAATGCATCACAATGCGAGTTCCAGAACTTAATGTTGTGCGGCGGACAATTAGGCAAAACAGTAGGCGATATCTGGTTTAACAGTCCCGTTAGTCAATGGGGGATCAATTTTAAATATCAATTTTTACCGACATGGTGGATGGGTACAGGTATATATGAGGTGAATCCTGAAAATGCATTAGAGAAACATGGTTTTAATCTGGATATGCAAGAAAGTAAAGGGGCTTTGATTCCAGTGGAGTTGATATGGAAACCTAAACTGGATTTATTCAATGGCTTATCTGGTGAATATAAAATAGGTGCATTTCTTTCGACAGCAGAAGCCAAAGATGTCAAAAAGGATGAAAATGGTGAAATACAGGCTAAAGCTGTAAATCGTAAATGGCATGACAGTAAGCACAGCATTTGGCTGAATGTGCAACAACAGTTAATCGCACGTAACAACGATCCGAAGCGCGGTTTATTTGTTTCAGCAAATTTTACTTTTAATGACAAAGCCACTACGGTTGTGGAAACTACTCAACAACTCGCATTTTGGTACAAAGGCGCTTTTGATCGACGTCCAAATGATAGTGTTGGGTTGGGCTTTGCTCATTTCGATGTCAATGAGCGTGTACGTGAACGACAGAATACATCTAATCAGCTTTTAGAGCTTACACAAGCTGACTATGCAAATCCTTTATATAGCCCTATTCAACACACCGAACTCAATATTGAACTCAACTATAATTTTCAATGGTCACCAGCCATTTCACTGCGCCCCAATATCCAATATGTATATCAACCTGGTGGCGTTAAACAGGTCGATAACGCTTGGGTTGCTGGCTTGATCATGAAGCTTAATTTTTAAATCTTGATCTAAACAGGAGAAAGTTAAATCACATTTCTCCTGTCTTATTGTGATTGAGCAAACAATATTTTGAGATTTTCCTTAAAAAGTAACACCATGGGTAAGTTTTCGTCTGGACTTAAAATACCATTATGAATCATGCTCATCCACATAGGGCTTACAATCAGCAAGGCAAATTGTCGCGAGCTAATATCAATGCATAACTCACCACGTTGTACTGCAAGGCTTGTTAATTGTTCAAGCTCACGCTGGATAGGTAAAAAAATCTTATTTACATAAGTTTGACGAATATGGGGGAAATTATTGCCCTCACGTAAAATTAATCGCGCCATATCGGCACGGCCTGTGGATTCAAGCGTTAAAACACTGGGTATGATATTGTTACAGATAAAGTCATAAACGGTTTCATTCTGTGTAATTTCCGAGGCTTGAATAGGACGAAAAGAATCATTGATCAGTGCATCAATGACCCCCTCAAACAGATGCTCTTTTGTTTCAAAATAAGAATAAATCGTACCCTTACCCAACTCGGCTTTTTTGGCTATTTCCGAAATTTTAGCTCGGGCAAAACCAACCTCAATAAAATATTGCAAAGCAGAATCGATCACTTTTTTCCGAGTTTCTTGCGTTTTTTCAAGGCTAGGACCACGTGTTTTAGGTTTTTTCATATCTTATTAGGGCTACTAAACTTGGATATGAGTCTAACATAAATTGACCTTTGGGTCATATTTGATTAAAATCGACCTAAAAGTCATTTTTGATTAAGCCATGCAGCCACCAAAATCAGGTATTCAATACAGCATTATTAGTTTTGCGCTGTGCCTTGCTGCTTTAAGTACAGCTTTGGCTAGTCCACTCTATGCGCTTTATGAACAGCAATGGGGCATTACGACCTCGCAAGTTGGCTATATTTTTATTGCTTACATGTTCGGTGTCGTTTTTTCATTATTATTTTTAAATAAGTTGAATGCGATTTATCACTATAAACATGTAATTCTAGTAAGTTTGGCTATTACGATTCTAGGTTTGATGTTGTCTGCACTTGCAACCTCAGTTGGATTGTTGGGTTTTTCACGATTCTTGATTGGAATAGCTTCTGGCTTAATTACGACAGCAGCAATGGTGGGTCTGAAAGATCAATACCCATTTCGCAATAAAGCATTGGCTGAAAAAATTACCTCCATGATCACTGTGTTGGGTTTTGGATTGGGGCCGTTATTGGGAGGAATATTTGCCGATCATACTGCACGGCCCTTGGCTGATCCTTATTGGTTCATTATGTTGTTCTCAACACTAATTTTTATAAGTGTGTTGTGGGTGAAACCTAAATTGATCATTCAGAAAAAGCTGCATTGGACTGCATTATTCAAATTACAGGGACTTGCTTTACCACAGATCAATTCACGTAAAGTCTTCTGGGTATGTAGTGTATCAGCGCTGTGTAGTTTCGGTGCTTTTAGCTTATATGCTGCATTAGCAGGTACGTTTATTCAAGAATTACCCATCAAATCTTCAGCAACACTTACGGGTGTCTCGATTTCAATTATTTTATTTGTATCGGTATTGAGTCAAATTTTGTGTAAATCTTTCAAAGAATTACATGTGTTTTATGCCGGCTTAGTTGCTTTATTACTCGGTACAATCAGCCTTATCGTGGCACAAGTCGAACATACAGTCTGGTTTTTATTACTCAGTATTTTATTGACAGGAATGGGACATGGTTTTTCTTTAAGTGCGGTGTATTACTTTATTGGCAAAATGATGGAGCAGGAACAGAATCCGTTGATTTTCTCCAGCTATTTATTGATTGCCTATCAGGGCACCATTTGGCCAGTTATTTTTTCGAGTTATTTGATTGAGTATGTTGGTGTAATAACCACCTTGCTCTTTATTGCAGTGATATTAATGATGACCATTATTTGGCTCATGTACCAGCTTAAGTTCAAAGTTGAGCCATTATTGGCCTGTCATAAATGAAGCTAATACAAATGATATTCAAGCAAGATTCTCAGACACTGGGGAATAAAAAATAATGGCAATTGAAAATAGTATCTCAACTGCCAAAAGGAAAAGGAACATTAGATATGGATTAAATTGATGATAGAAGCAATTTTATCTGAAGTTGCAAGCAATGCAGGTGCTAGTTCCTCAATACGCTTGGAACTTAAACGTACAGATGGCCCAGCGATACTGACTGTACCAAAAGGTTGACCTGTTTGTGGATTGAGAATGATTTTAGCCATCGCGGACATCCCTAGTTCATAGGTGTCACTAATTACCCCATAACCACGTTGTTTAGAGGCTTTGATCATTTGTTCAAGTTCATTCAGGTTTTTAGGTGAGTTGGGACCAAAGTTTGCAGATTTTTCAAAACCTTCGCGTTCCACAAGACGTGTAAAGTCATTTTGATCAAGGCTAGATAAATAAGCTAACCCACAGGCAGAGGCAGGGAGATAAGCAACATTGCCTGAATCTGGATCATATTTAAGACCTGATTTGGCCCCTTGAGCTTTACCAATCCAGATGATTTTTTCATCTTCAATCAATCCGAGACGCACGAGTTCAGAAGAGGTCTCGGCCAATTCATCCAGATAGGGTTGAAACGTTTCTGTAATAGAGCGTGATGACAAATAGCTGAGGCCCATTGACGCAATTTTGAGGGTGAGCTTGTAATGTTGAGTGATCTCATCCTGATAGATATATCCCATATCTTTCATGGCGGTCAAAATACGATGCATGGCAGATTTGGGTATATCGAGATCAACAGAAAGTTGACTCAGTGCACATCCATTCACTTCTTTTAATAGTGCTTCGAGGATGAGTAAAGAACGATCGGTATTACTTAGCATAAAAATCCCAATATTTTTTTGGAACATTGTTCCAAAAACTTAGAAAACAGATTATAGTACTTTTAGATTCTATCTCAAATGCCGATGAGATGAATCGTTTTAAATAGGGATGAAGGTTTCCCGTATTTTTATTATTCAACAGATGAATAGAGAACAAGATTGGTCGTGCGATGGAAAACGCATATTTGCTAGTAAACACTTAATGGAGCAAGTGTATGACTCAACAGATAAATTTAAGGGAGTTTATCGATGAAAATCGTGTTTCCCCAATGCAAAAATTAGTCATCTTTTTATGTTTGATGATTGTTGTTGTTGATGGTATCGATATTTCAATTATGGGATTTGTTGCTCCTGTAATTAAACAGGAATGGGGCATTAGTACGACGGATCTTGCACCTGTGATGAGTGCGGCACTGATTGGTCTAGCTTTAGGTGCAGTAGTTTCAGGACCTTTAGCAGATAAGTTTGGCCGTAAAAAGTTATTAATCATCAATCTTTTAGGTTTTGGCTTATTTACTTTACTTGCTGCACTATCAAGTGGTGTAAACGAACTGATGATTTATCGATTTATTGCAGGGTTGTTTATGGGTGGTGTTATGCCACAAGCGGTCACCTTGGTAACAGACTATTCTCCAATGCGTTTAAATGGACGAATGGTGACGATTATTTTGAGTGGTTTTACCATTGGTGCAGCAATTGGTGGATTTCTTGCTGCGTGGGTGATTCCACATTATAACTGGCATGCCATGATGATTATTGGCGGTGTATTGCCTATTATTCTTGCGATCATTGCGATTTTTGTTTTACCAGAATCGATTGGTTATAAGGTGTTAAAACAACATCCTAAACAAGAAATCGATGCCATTATTCATAAAATGGCACCTAATTTTGACACGAGAAATAAAGAGTTTGTATTACCGAAAGCTAAAACTGCGACGACCAATCCGGTAAAAACCGTATTAAGTCCGTTTTACGTTTTGGGGAGCTTTCTACTGTGGTGGAGTTATGCATCAGGTCTATTTGTTGTGTATTTACTTGGTAGTTGGTTGCCGATGATGAGCCATGAGTTTGGATTTAGCATCAGTGAAGCCTCTTTGATTACCGCAATTTATCAGTTGGGTGGTCCAATTGGTTGTATCGCTTGTGGTTATTTAATGGATAAGATCAACCCACATATTGGTTTAGTGATCGCTTATGTGATTGCAATTGTGTTCATGGTATTTGTTGGTGAAGTCGGTCATAACTTTGTGATGTATAGCACGATGTGCTTTTTCATTGGAATGTGGATGAATGGTGCAAATGCAGGCCTTAATAGTATTTCAAGTGCCTTTTACCCTGTTTTTGCTCGTGCTACAGGTAATAGCTGGATGCATGGAATTGGACGTATGGGTGCGGTAGCCAGTGCATTTGCTGGTGCATACTTTCTAAGTTTGGGTTGGCCAGCCAGTAAAATTTTCTTGATCCTATGTCTGCCTGCTTTTGGCATTATTCTGGCACTTTTAATCATGAAATTTATCTATTCGTCAAAAAAGTTACGTCAGCAAGAACTGAATAATGTTCAAGCCTAAGATTCAAATTTAAGACACGCACTAAAATTTTCTAAGCTTAAGATTTTAAGGAGATTGAATAATGGATATTCAATTAAATGGTTCGACTCGTCTCTACTTTGTGGTAGGACACCCGATTGTTCAAGTTAAATCGCCCGAGGGCGTAACTTTGGAGCTAATAAAAAAGGGGTTGAATGCAATTGTTGCCCCCGCTGATGTTGCCCCTGAACATTTGCCAGACTTTATTCAGCAAAACTTATATCTGAACAATACTGATGGTTTGATTGTGACAGTCCCTCATAAGATTTCGGCTTTGGCATGTTGCCAAAAACTGAGCAATCGTGCTCAGTTTATTGGTGCAGTAAATACCATTCGCCGTTGTACAGAAGGTTGGGAAGGCGACATGTTGGATGGTAAAGGCATGGTTCAGGCAATTCGTAACAAAAATATTGAACTGAAAAATAAATGCGTAATTCTTGCAGGTGCAGGTGGTGCGGGTAAAGCGATTGCCTATGAATTACTTTTAGCTGAGGTCGGTGAGCTAGCAATTTTTGATGTGGATCAAAACCGTCAGCGACAATTTGTTGAACAACTTCAACAGTTAAATTTGGGCAAAGTCATTGCGCATGATAATGATCCAACGGGTTATGACGTTGTGGTGAATGCAACGCCAATGGGCATGAATGATGATCCATCAGCTGCATTTCAACTTGATCAATTAACTGAACAAATGTCGATTGCCGATGTTGTCACTAGTCCAGAAAACACACCGTTTGTGCAGCATGCGACAGCGCTGGGCTGTAATGCGGTCAAGGGCACGGACATGTTTGTACAGGTACGTGATCTGATGGTGGCTTATTTGCTAAAAGATGATAAGGAGAAGCAGGATGCCGCGTAAATATTCTCTCTCATTTCTGACGATTGCTGATGTTAGTCCTGTCGAAGCAGTAAAAATTGCAGCTGAATGTGGTTATGCGGCAGTAGGCTTACGCCTGCTTCCTGCAGCACAGAATGAAGCAGATTATCTGCTTCTAACAGATGCAGTGTTACTCAAAGAAACTAAAGCAGCGCTTCAAGATACTGCTGTTCAAGTTGCAGATGTCGAAATTATCCGGATTAATCCAGAGTTTGAACCAAAAAAATATTTACAATTTTTAGATGTTGCGCAGCAATTAGGGGCTAAACATATTTTGATTGCTGGCAATGATCCTGAACATGGACGCTTAATTCAAAATTTTGCACAGTTCTGTGAGTTAAGTAAACAATATGGGTTGAGCTGTGATCTGGAATTTATGCCGTGGACAAATGTAAAGAATCTGGCTCAGGCAGAACAGATTGTGAAATCCTCGGGACAAGACAATGCAGCAGTTTTAATCGATTCATTGCATTTCGATCGTTCAGATTCAACTCTAGAGCAGGTCACAGCACTTGATCCTCAGCACATGAACTATGTGCAATTATGCGATGGATTGGCAAAATATGATTCGAGCGATGCTGGTTTGATCAAAATTGCACGTTCAAACCGATTAGTACCGGGTGAAGGTGAAATTGATTTAGTCAGTCTGATTCGTGCTTTGCCTGATAATATTACGTTGGCAGCAGAAGTCCCCAATTTGATTTTGGCAGAGCGACCAGCATTAGAACGTGCAAAAATTAATTTAAATGCGATGAAACAGCTTGTTGCCAAATCCGAGCAGAATGCTGTTGCGGGGTAAAACATCTATGAATGCAACTATCCAATATCCATTCCAGACCACACCGCTGCCAATCCGAAAATCTTATGATTGCGATGTATTAGTCATTGGTTCGGGTGCTGGTGGGCTATCAAGTGCGGTCACGGCAGCCCAACAAGGCCTCAAAGTCATTGTTGCTGAAAAAGCCTCTGTTTTTGGTGGTACTACGGCTGTTTCAGGCGGCTGGTTATGGATTCCTAATACTCCACATGCACAACGTGAAGGGCAGGGAGAGTCAATCGAAGCTCCGAAGAAGTATTTAAAAAATATTTTGGGCGAGCAATATGATGAACAAAAAATTCATACTTATTTAACTCAAGCGCCAGAGATGGTAGATTTTTTTGAAACACATACTCACGTCAAATTTAATATTGGTGGTGCAGTCCCAGATTTTTTTCATGTCAGTGGCTCACGGGTTGGATGGCGTTCGATAGTTGCAGCACCTTATGATGGGCGTCATTTAGGAAATCAATTGCATTTACTGCGTCCCGCAATTCCTGAAACAACGTTATGGGGCATGGGAATCGCGTCTGGCGCAGACATGAAGCATTTTATTAATACATTTCGTGCAGCCTCCTCTTTTGTTTATGCGACCAAACGAGTATTGCGTCATTTTGTAGATCTACTATTAAGAAAGCGTTCTACGCAAATCGTCAATGGTAATGCACTTGTTGCAAGGTTGCTTAAGTCCGCTTTGGACAAAGAGGTAAAGCTACTTGCGAATCATGCCATGACCGAGCTTTTACATGAAAATGGCAAGGTTATAGGTGCGTTATTTAAAACCCCCGCGGGTTTAGTCAAGATCAATGCTACATACGGAGTGATTTTGGCAACTGGTGGGTTTCCACACGATGAAGAACGTAAACAGGCGTTGTTTCAGCATGTGGCAGAGGGTACACCGCATCATTCTGCCGCAGCAGAAACTAATACAGGTGATGGCTTAAAAGCAGCAGAAACCATAGGTGCAGCCGTTGATCAAAATCTACCTTGGGCAGGGGCATGGGCGCCTGTTTCACTCATGCCACGTCTGGATGGTACGTTGGGACGGTTTCCACATTTGGTGGAACGTGGAAAACCGGGACTTATTGCGGTGTTAGAAAATGGTCGCCGTTTTACCAACGAAGGTGAATCATATCCTGCTTTTGTTAAAGACTTGTTTAAACATACACCGAAAGGTCAGCAAGCTCATTGTTGGCTGATTTGTGATCATAAATTTATACGGCGTTATGGTTTAGGTGCGGTTAAGCCTTTTCCTATTTCAATGCAGTCTTGGCTTGATAATGGCTATTTAAAATCGGGCAAAACTTTGCAAGATCTTGCTATTGCTTGTGGAATTGATGCATTACAGTTTCAAAAAACCGTTCAATCTTACAATCAATTTGCTACAAAAGGTCAAGATCCTGAGTTTCAACGCGGCACGACCCCATATCAAAAAGCACAGGGTGATGCTCAACATCAGCCAAATCCATGTATAGCACCCATTGAGCATGGGCCGTTTTATGCAGTGGAAGTCATGCCGGGAAGTCTGGGAACCTTTGCAGGTTTAATCACAGATAAATATGCCAATGTATTAAACAAACAGACAGGGTTGCCAATTCAAGGTTTATACGCTGCTGGAAATGATTTGAACAGCATTATGGGCGGTCAATATCCAAGTGGTGGAATTACCCTTGGACCCGCTATGACATTTGGCTATATCGCGGCAAAACATATTGCACATCAGGCGAATGCACATAGACATTCTGCTGCATTTTCTGAGCAGTTCTAAGGAGAAATTAACATGGATCAACAGGTCGATTTACTGGTGATTGGTGCAGGTGCGGCGGGTATGTCTGCGGCTCTATTTGCCAAACTTAATGGATTAAATGTTCTGTTGTGTGAAAAAGCAGCACAAGCTGGGGGGACCTCAGCTACATCAGGAGGTACTATTTGGGCACCAGGATCACATTTAAGCGTTAAAGCTGGTGTACCTGATGATATTGAACAGGCGCGTATTTTTCTCAGATCGGTGGTTGGCGAGCGTGGTGGTGAAGAATTACGTGAAGCCTTTTTAGCATCCAGCGCAGATATGATTCGTGAGCTTGATGAAAAAACTACTGTAAAATTAAATGCGTGTTTGGCACATCCTGACTATGTCAAAAACCAGCCTGGCGAAGCATTTGGTGGTCGCGCACTTGCACCTGCGGAATTTGATGGCAGCATCTTAGGTGCCGATTTTAAATATGTACGTCCTCCACGCCCAGAGTTTATGGGATTGGGTGGAATGATGGTCAATCGTAATGAATTAAATGCCTTGTTAAACCCTGTGCAAAGTATTCAAAATTTAATGATTACCCTAAAAGTTGTGCTTCCCTACTTCTTTTCACGCTTACGCTTTAATCGCGGTACGCGTTTGGTTATGGGCAATGCACTAGTGGGAAGCCTGTTTTATAATTTAAAGAAACAACACGTCCCAGTCTGGTTCAATTCACCTTTGCAAGAATTAATTGTTGAAAAAGGAAAAGTGGTTGGCGCAAAAATTCAGACTGAAAAAGGGACTGAAGTCATTTATGCACGTCAAGGCTTTGTTTTGGCAACAGGGGGCGTGGGTTGGAATGAGCAACTCAGACAGCAATTATTTCCAAAAGGTTTAACTTCCGATTCTTTATCGCCACTTTCCAATACTGGTGATGGTTTAAGTAAAGCCATACAAAAAGGCGCAAAGCTGGATCCTTCGGTGGACAGTAGTGTGTTGTACTTCCCATGCTCCATTCATATGCATGCTAATGGCTATAAAGCAATCTGGCCACATATTATTTTAGATCGTGCTAAACCGGGTGTTATTGCAGTGAATGAAAACGGCAAACGCTTTGTAAATGAATCTGATTCCTATCATGACTTCTGTATGGCTCAGATCAAAAGCAACAGAGGCAAAGAAACAATTCAGTCATATCTGATTTGTGATCATACTGCGATTGAAAAGTATGGTTTAGGGTTTATTTTGCCGGGCGCCAAAAAGCTTAACTATTATCTAAAAGCCAACTATTTATTTTCAGCAAATACACTTGAGGAGCTGGCCAAAAAAACGGGTATTGATAAGCAAGGCTTGATAAACACGGTGCAGTATTTTAATCAGATGGTTGAGCAGGGTGTAGACACTGACTTTGGCAAAGGCACAGGGGTAATGAATCGTTTCAATGGTGATCCAGAGGTTAAGCCAAATCCATGTCTTGGGAAACTTGAACATGGACCTTATTACGCTTTACCCGTTATTCCGATGGACTGTGCCAGTAGTGGTGGTCTTGCAGGCGATATCTATGGCCGTGTTTTAGACCAAAACAATCAGGTAATTTCAGGGCTATTTGCCTGTGGCAATGATCTAGCTTCTATTTTTAAAGGAACTTACCCAGGACCAGGCACCACGCTTGGGCCAGGGATGGTCTTTGCTTGGCGTATCGCCCAATTCGCTGCTGGCAAACTGACTGAAAAATTTAATCATCAACCGATTCAAGTAACGCAACAACGGAGATCTGCATGAAACTTTATCAATTAATTAACATTACCATTAAAATGGGTACGACCGCATCCGTTGCTCAAGGGATTCAACGCTTTTATCAGGAGCAGGCTGCACAAGGAAAATTACTTGGTATTTTTTTCTCGGATATAGGTCAGCTTAATCAGGTTGTGGTGCTCCGTAGTTATGCATCTCAGCAAGAGTTAGATTCAGAAAATGCACGTTTGGCGAAACAGGAAAATCTATTTGATGCGGCCGAAAATATTATCAAATACTCAGTGGAGAACTTTGCAGGTTTTGATTTTTTACCAGAAGTAGAGTTAGGTGAGTTTGGCCCTGTATACGAAATTCGTACTTATGAACTCAAGCATGGCGGTGCGCCCCATGTCCTTGAAGCATGGAAAAATGCAGTTCCAACTCGTACTCAATATTCAAAACTGACCATTGCTATGTATGCATTAGATGGTAAACCTCGGATTGTTAGCATTTGGCCCTATGCTTCATTGAATGAACGTTCAGAAGTACGTGCTAAAGCAGTAGCTGATGGTATCTGGCCGCCAAAAGGTGGTCCACAATGGTTAACGCATGAAATGCAATCGATGATTGCGTTACCAACAGCAGTTTCACCATTGAAATAAATCCAACACTGTTTTGATCAGCAAAAAGCTAGTTTGTAAGACTGGCTTTTTCTGTCTTTAAACCCATCATAAAACAGCATAGAGGGTATGATGAATCAATCTTTAGAATTTTCTAAAATTATTTTTGGCGGTAACATATTTGGCTGGACAGTAGGTCAGCAGCAATCTTTCAAATTACTAGATTATGCACTGGATCATGGTATTAATACCATCGATACAGCGGATATGTATTCGACTTGGGTTGAAGGACATCAGGGAGGTGAATCAGAAACTGTAATAGGGCAATGGTTACAGCAAACACCTTCACATCGCGATAAAATTACCTTAATTACTAAAGTGGGCGCTCCACTTACAGAAGACAAAAAAGGGCTATCTAAAAAATATATTAAACAAGCAGTTGAGGCTTCTTTAATGCGTTTAAATACAGACTATTTGGATGTATATCTAAGCCATTATCCTGACGAAAATACACGCATAGAAGAAACTTTATCGGCCTATGCGGATCTCATCGCTGAAGGTAAAGTGATAAAAATTGGTGCGTCTAATTATTCGGGTGAACAATTACAACAAGCATTGGCAATAAGTGCGTCACAGGGTTTACCCAAATATGAAATCTTTCAGCCAGGTTATAGTTTGGTTGAGCGTGAGCAATACGAAACAGAATATTTACCGACCTGTGAAGCGAATCATCTAAAAGTGATTACCTATTTTAGTTTAGCAGCGGGGTTTTTATCTGGAAAATATCGTCATCTGGAACAGCTTAAACAGTCAGCCCGAAAACGTCAGTTAGAGCGCTATTTTAACGAACGCGGTCTGAATATTTTAAATACCATGGATCAGCTAAAAGAAAAGTATCAAGCTGAACTTTCTGAAATTGCTTTAGCTTGGACAATGGCACAACCACGTATTACAGCGCCAATTGCGTCGGCAACCTCAACCGCACAGCTTGATTCCTTTGTAAAAGCAATGACATTGCAATTGGATTCTGCCGATATTAAATGGCTGAGTCAGGTAAGTCAGTACTAAAAAACTATTCTGGACTAAAGAAAGGGAAAAATAAAAAATAAATAAAGAGGTCAATAATAAATGCTTGACCTCTTTTTTATGAATTAGGCAGATTTAGCCAATAAGTTTAAAGGCTCTAAATGAACTGTACGCTGTTCTTTGGCGGATTGTTCAATACATTCTAAAAGTTGAATGTTTTTAATCGCATCTAGCGGCGAAGAAATCGGCTTTGCATGACCATCAATCACATCAAGAAAATGTGAAAGTTGCGAAATATACACGTCTTCCTTTTTATTCGGTTCAATTTTATTTTTGATTAACTGTGTTGCCCAACTCTTCGGTGTTTCTGTTGGATAGTTCCAATATTCCAGATTTGGTATACTGAGTGCCCCTTGTGTACCACTGATAAAATAGCAATTCTGATCGGGAGAAGTGGCAAAACTAGTTTTATTTTCTTCTGAATTTTGATCCCAACCCCATGGTGAAACAGCAGCGTCAGATGCCATGAGTGAACCTAAAGCGCCATTTTTAAAACGGACTAAAATCGAAATGGTATCTTCTACGTCTAGATGGCGATTTTGATGCGATGTCATGGCTTGAACAGATTCAATTTCACCATTCAAATAACGCATTAGATCCAGATCATGTACCAAATTGATGGCTAATACACCTGCACCTGCTTTACGATGCCACTCAATATCAAAATATGGATCAGGTTTATATACCGACCATAAAGCATTAAAGGTATTAATTTGACCTAGTGTACCTTTTTGAATCAGCTCATGCACCTGCTGAATGATCTTGTTATGTCGTCGATGATGTCCGACCAAAATCGGAACCTGATAATGCTGTTGTTTTTCAATCAAATACAACGCTTCTTCAGTATTTAAAGCCAGCGGTTTTTCTAGCAAACTAGGAATTCCTGCTTGCATACATTGAATAGCGGTACTGACATGGAAACGATTTGGATTGGCAATCACTACACCATCAATTTGTATTTGATTTAAAAGCTCATCAAAATCTTTAAAAATTGGGATCTGATATTCTTGGGCTAATTCATCTGAAAATGGATCACATACTGCGACTAACTCTGTTTCAGGATGTTTTTGAATAGTTTGAGCATGTTTCTTGCCCATAACACCTGCCCCAATAATTGCAATCTTTTTCATTTATACCGCTCCTTGCTGTTGTTGTAGGGATGTTCGTAGTTGTTTTAAATAATAGATACTGTCTTGAATGGCCTGTTGTTCAGCGCCATTTTGCATATAGTCAGGATGCAAATAATCAATTTCAAGTGCCAACAACCCCTGATAATCATGTTCAGCTAACCATTGCAGTGTTTTTTTCAGAGGAATCAGACCTTGTCCAGCGGGTACACTTGGCCAAAATGCAAAGGTTTTAGGATCGCCTTTATAAGCAATGACATCTTTGATATGTGTGGCTTTAGCAAAAGGCAGCATCTTTTCGATGGCTTGCCATGGGTCTTCTAGCATGCGTAGATTGTTTGCAGTATCTAAACAGATACCAAGATAGGGGGAGTCAATAGTTTGAATCAAATCAATAATTTCATCGGCGTAAAAGTCAACATGATTTTCTAGCGCAAGAACCAGATTGAATTGTTCAGCATAAATCACAGCTTGTCGTAGTAGCGGAATTAAAGCATTTTTATGGCTTTGCCAATCCGTCTTTGGACGTGTTTTACGTCCACCAGCGCAAATGCGCATGACTTTAGCACCAAGTTGCTGCGCAATCTTGATATGCTTGTACATATCTTGCATCATTTCAGGTTTCTGACCTGAATATAAACCAGAAGGATGTCCCCATGCCCAGACTAATTCTAGTTGATGTTGATCTAGCACCTGTTTCAGCTGTTGAATTTCTTGTGTAGAAGATTCAGCAAACATAAAACTTTCGATGGAAATCCCTTCAATTCCAAAAGCAATGCATTGTTGTATACAATCGAATAGGCTCATTGTATGCAGAGGACTATGTTCCAAGTCTGGATAAATTTCACCGAAATAACGATGAAAACAATAACTATCGATGGCAATTTTCATATCTTTGCGAGCTGATATCCGTTTTGTATTTATTGATTAAATGTAGTTCGTCACATCCTTATACAATCGATACTAACAAAGATATTAAATTTATGGAACATTGTTCCATAAATTTAAGTAAAAACTTTCTCAAAAAAACAGCTTAAAAAGCTACTCCTTATACACAAATAAATTAATCTGAATCTGTAGCTGAATAAAACTTCACCCCAAGTTTAATCCGATCACGTCCCTGACTCATGCGCCAGCGATTACTATCACGAAGCGAATAAACGCAACCGCAATATTCTTGTTGATAAAATTCTTCACGTTTACTGATTTCCAGCATTCGAGTCGCACCGCCATTTTTACGCCAGTTATAATCCCAATAGTGTATATCTGGATAATGTGATGCAGCACGAATTCCACAGTCATTAATTTGTTGCATATTTTTCCATCGAGAAATGCCCAAGGAACTACTAAAAATTTTAAAACCGTGTTCATGGGCATACAGCGCCGTGCGCTCAAAACGCATATCAAAACACATGGTACAACGAATACCTTTTTCAGGTTCGTTCTCCATTCCTTTGGCACGTTGAAACCAGTTGTCTGTATCGTAATCACAATCAATAAAAGGAATATTGTGCTTTTCGGCAAAACGAATATTTTCTTCCTTGCGAATCAAATATTCCTTAACAGGATGGATATTTGGATTATAAAAAAAGATGGAATAATCGATTTCAGAATGCAACAAAGTTTCCATGACCTCACCTGAGCATGGCGCACAACATGAATGTAGTAATAATTTATCAGCTTGCTCTGGAAGTTCGAGTTTAATACGCGATTTGCTCATGAAAACAAAATAAAGAATAAAATAGTTTTTTAAATTTAACTCAAATAATTCGAAGTAACCTGAAACTTATTCATGCAAAGTTGAGTGATATTCATTTTTGTGTTGCGATTAAAAATATAGATCTTACAAATCAAAAAATTAAGATAAATTCATGATAAAAGACTTACAGAAAAAGGAACTTAATCTTTATAAATGTCGAGTTGAGACAATAGATAGTCTTTATTTATTCAAACTTATTAGACTGTAAGTGTTTATTTCTTTTGATTATCTTTGACTTGTAGAAAATATCCACAAAGTCTCCATAATTTTACTATAATATAACAACTAATAATGATTCTTGTTATTGTTTCTATTTTTTTGTTTCAGACATATCAGGGGATATTGCATATGTCTAGTTCTGAGTTAACACAACAGTCATCTGTTCAGGTTCAACAGGTGCCACGGTCTAAACGTGCATCTAAAACCACACCTATTTCGTATCGTATTCAAATTTTTATACGTTTTGTGGTTGCGTTATTTGGAGGTTATGCACTATCTGCTTTATTGGCCGTCGTGATAAGTTTGGCGTTTAAAAATACGCCTACCAGTGCGGTCATGACGGCAACCATGCTCGCTTTTATCTGTCATGTTTGTGTCTTTATTTGGGTGTTTTTGCAGCATTCATTGATTAAATCGATTATGAGTGTGATGATTCCTTTGCTGATTTTGACTGTCATCTACTTGGGCTTAGGAGGTACATCCTAATGCGCGTAGATGGAAAGGCCGAAGGCCCGCGTCAGTCGATGTCATGGTTACACACTTGGTCTAGTTTGATTTTGGGTTGGTTGTTGTATGCGATTTTTCTCACAGGAACTTTGAGCTTTTTCCAAAGTGAGATGAGCGTTTGGATGAAACCAGAATTGCATCAGTCTTTACCACCTCAGTCACAAGTGCAACAAGTTCAAACGGCATTAAATTTTTTACAACATAAAGCCCCAGACGCAGGTGCATGGAATATCAATTTACCTTCATCACGTCAAACGACGACTGAACTTAATGTTCGTGGTGCGAATGAAGATCCAAGAGCACGTCGTGGTGGTGAACGTATTACGATTGATTCCAGTACGGGTGAGGAAATTAAAGCGCGAGAAACCCGTGGTGGTGGTTTCTTGTATCGTTTTCATTTTGAACTTTATGGCATGCCACGAATTTGGGCACGATGGATAGTCGGCATAGCCACATTGATGATGTTTGTTGCGATTATCAGTGGTGTGATTACTCATAAGAAAATTTTTAAAGATTTCTTTACTTTTCGTGCAGGCAAAGGTCAACGTTCATGGTTAGATGCGCATAATGCAACCGCAGTACTGGCTTTGCCTTTTCATATCATGATCACGTTTAGTGGTTTATTGCTACTGATGTATATGCTGATGCCTTGGGGAATTTCTTCTGTATATCCTGATCGTATTCAATTTTTACAGGCACAGCGTGCTGAAATGTTAGGTGAAAAGCCATCAGAACTTCAGGAAGGTGGCGGTAGAGAAGGGCGTAGCGAGCAAAGCCAAAATCAGGGCAATCGCAATACGATGGCAGGTCAGCAAAATCGATCTCAATCAATGCAATCGGGTGACAGAGCATCTAATCAGGCTGAACCACGCCGTGCTGACGGCAGGCAGCAAGACGTTAAAGCGCGTCGTCATGTAAATTTGCAAGCTGCTGAACTGACTGATATTGCACCTTTAATGTCGTATGCACAGAAAAAATGGCCAGATAACACGGTTGGTACCATCAGTATTATTCGTCCAAACACGACTAACAGTGAAATTGAGATTAAGGCGCTGTATGCTGAAAGCGTACTGCACCGTAATGTTGTTCCAACTCTGATTTTTAATGGTGTCACAGGTGAGTTGGTTTCAGATGCGAAACCTGTTTATATTTCAGTACCCACAGGAATATATAATGCTGTGACCGTTTTACATGAAGGTCGTGGACTAGATCTTGGACTAAGGTGGTTGCTGTTTATCTCAGGAGTAGTTGGTACCTTGATGGTCGCGACTGGGCTGATTTTGTGGTGTGTTAAACGTGCGCCGCAACAAGAAAAACAGGGCTTTAAAAGTTTTGGCTTTCGTTTGGTTGAAAGCTTAAATATTGCTGCGATTATTGGTTTGCCTATCGCGATTGCCAGTTATTTTTATGCAAATCGCCTTATTCCTGCGCAATTGGAAAATCGTTCTGATTTGGAAATTAAAACCTTTTTCTGGATATGGTTATTTACGCTTATTTATGCTGCTTTACGTCCTGCACGTCAGGCATGGCTTGAATTACTTACATTGGCCGCGCTGATGTATTTGTGTATTCCTGTCCTCAATGGTTTGACGGATGGGCGTGCTTTATGGAGTAGTATCTATCATGAGCAATGGATGGTCGCAAGTTTTGATTTGGTCTGCTTATTTTTAGCAATCCTGTTTATCTTTAGCTTCTTTAAGTTAAAAAAACATAAAGGTACAGTTAAAGTTAAAAAGCATATTCAGACGAAACAAGCTTTGGCAGAAGCGGTTGAGGAGGCATGATGATTTTTTTCATACTCTATATATTATGTCTATGGGGATTTGTGGCTTTAGCTTCTTATCTAGATAAACACCAAAGCCAAATTTATCAAAAAGTCTTATCTCGTCAAAAAGCAAAATGCGCTTTAGTGGTGGGCTATATACTCATTACAATGGCTTTAATTATTGCGATCAAAATGCTTAAAGCTTCAATTGGCATGAGTTACTGGTTTGGTATTTTAACTTTAGCTGCATTAACAGTAGGTTGGACATTATCTTATCAATCACAGCGTTTTTTTAAAGTGATTGGTGGTCTCAGTGTGTTTAGTTTTATTGGGATGTTACTTGTAGCACTTAGCTAATTAAACAGCAAATAATCGAAGTTTTAAAAAACCCTCAAATTTAAATTTGAGGGTTTTCTTTTATATGATGCAAATTAATACTTTCTTTTGAGTATTATTGAGCTGCTACAGCCACACTAATAATGGTGTAGTACTGATTCTGTGGCTTTTGTGATGGATCAACCGATTCTGTGACTTCAATCAGATATTCTCCTGCATGTGGAAAAGTGATTGCCGCATTACCTTGTTCATTGGCTTTAAACTGTATGATCTGCTTGTCTGATGCACCTTTGGCACGAACATTGACTTCTGCATGTTTAAGTGGCTGCTGTGACTTGCTGATTTTTAAGTTTTCTGGTTGATTGGCTTTTAGTTGTGTTGGATTATGACTAAAAACAACTTGAATCGGTGCTGTACCTGTCGTGCTAAGCGGCGTTGCTTCACCTTTAGTTACATAGCTTTGTAGTGTCCATTCACGCGTAATTTTTTCTGAACTGTATTTTTTATTTTTAAAATCGTCTGGAATCAAGTATTCACGCTTAGACTTTTCACCTGCTTTATCAGCAGGAACTTCAAATAACATTTTCCATTGCTTTTGATCTTTTGCATAGGTCAAAGGGAATTGGGCTTTAGTTTCTAGCAAATAAGTGCCTTTAACTGGTAATGCTAAATCTGCCACACTGACCGATTTTAAAGTACTGGTGACTTCAATTTGGGTGCTTTCTTGTTTGGGATTAATCACTGTAATTTTAGCATCTTTTAAAGCGTGTTCACTATTTAAAGCTTCCTCTGCGTAGCCTGCAATTAAAGGAATCTGTGTATTTTCGGTATGATAACTTAAGGGTGCTAAATATGGTTCGTGGGCAAAAGCAGAGCTGGTAAGCATTAAACATGCAAGAAGTTTTATTTGATTCATTTGGGATATCCCGTATCAGAGCGATAAGAAAATTTTAAAGCACGACATTATAACTAATAATCATTATCATTAAATGCTTTTGATGATTTAAGTTCGGCTAAATCATTAAAATAAACTTAAATTTCGATAAAAAACCAGATTAAATCATTTCAACCGTAAAACTCATTTTTGCAATCTGGAACTGATTACGACCACTACTTTTTGCAAGATACAAAGCGTGATCTGCTTTGGCTATGAATTCGGATATATCACTATCTTTTTCTGGGATGATGGTCGCGACACCTGCACTAATGGTGACATGAGGGGAGACTTCACTACAAGGATGGAGTATTTCAATATTGTTAATTGCATCCATTAAGCGTTTTACATGTAAAACTGCTTCAGATTCATCTGTCATTGGAAATAATAATAAAAATTCCTCTCCACCATATCGTGCTGCAATTTCACCACTTCTAGATACGAGAGAAGCAATAGTCGTGGCGATTTTTCTTAAGCATTCGTCACCTTGAATATGGCCTAACGAGTCGTTATAGTTTTTAAAAAAATCGATATCCACCATCATGACCGTGATCGGGGTTTGATAACGTATTGCTCGGCTCCATTCTGTGGATAAAACCTCATCTAAATGGCGTCGATTGGCTAGTCCAGTAAGAGAATCTAATTGCGAAAGTGCAGATAATTTTTGAGCTTGCTGGACTAACTCCAGTCGATTATGCTCAATAATACAATCCTGCAAATAATTTTCACGATGCTGTCGGTCTGTCGCATAGGTCAGCGCCATCCCTAAAAAACTACTAAATGTGTAGGTTCGATTCAGTAAAGTCCAATCAATTGAACCATTCAAAGAGTTACTGATGACAATTCCAATAAAACCGCCCAACCAACCTGCCAACACAGCGGTATAAAATCGCATTCCGACAAAAGCATAAATAATGACAACTGCATACATCATAGCTGCATGATATAAAATACTGCTCTGGCCATGCTCTAGTACACTAATCATAATGAATGTAATGGCAACGGCAGCACAAGAGCCTAAACAAACATAATATTCAAAATAAGTATTCAGTTTTTTGACAAAAGACAAAAGCCACGCCAAAAAAATGATAGCACCGACCCAGCCATAATACGAAAACCATTGATAAACTTGTTCTTGAGGCAATGTTTGATAGATACCAAAACATAAAAAAGCATAAAGACCTAAAATAATAGGCGCACGAAAGCGAAACTCATGGGCTGCCTCGATTTGATATTGTTTACGATAAGCAGTCTCAAGCTGTCTTGGAAACCAGACAATATTTAAACCACGGGCAATCAAATGATCAATTTGTTCACGGGTTAATATATTTGAGCCATGTAATCTCATCGTTTATTTCACTCTCCTTGCGACTGCTAAAATTTTTATATTTCATCTCATTCTATGTTTTAATCTTTTTAATTAAAGAATAAAAGTATGATATGAACAGTTAATAATATAATTTTTGCTGAAAAACAGTTTTAAAATAAAGTATTTAAATACGATAATAATATAGTGATATAAAAATAGAAATAAAAAAATTAAAAATAAATTATTACAAATTTTGATAAATTTTTTTGAAAATAAAACGTTAAGTCCTTTTTTAATTGTATAAGTGAATTAAATGGATAAATTAAAATATTTTAAGAATATTTTTATGATTTAAGATTAATTGTTACCTAAATTGTCACATTCTAACCAAATTTAAATAAATTGATAAAGTGTTTGAATCATCAAGTTAATTAAAAACATTTTGAATTGATATGATTTTTATCAATGATAATGAGAATTATTTCACAATATTTTTACTCATATCAAAAAAAGTTGAGTAATAGCTTTAAAAATATATTCTCTATTATGTAAATAATAGGTAATATATTTTTTCATGTGAGTCATTGTGCTTGAAATTAAAAAATTGACTCCGAGAAAATCAATAAAATTTTTGAATTTCGTATAGATGATAAGCAATTATTTTGAATGGCTTGGTTACGGTCGATCATATTAAAGGGAAGATAATCATGGGAGCACTGACACAAGGATTAACACTTGAGCTTACCCCGCATTCAACTTGGGCTCAACAATTTTGGGATGATCTTATTCCTGTAAAGGAGCGAGTAAGCCAACATCCTTTATTTGTTGAGATGGCAAATGGTCAGCTCAGTCTGAACAGTTTTCGTCATGCGCTACTTAATTTTTATCCACTGGTTGCTCATTTTCCTTCATATATGGCACTTGCTTTATCAAAAGCAACAGATTTTACCCAATCGGGTGTTACGGAAAGCCGAGATTGGCTTATTCAAAATATTAAAATCGAAGAACGGCATCTCAATTGGTATCGTGATTGGGCAGTGGGTTTTGGATTGACAGTTGATGAACTGGACCGTGTACAACCACCTGTAGCCATGAATGCAGTAAATCATTTTTTATGGAATATGAATTATCGGGGATCATTAGCAGAGTCTCTAGCAGCAACCAATCTAGCGATTGAATGGGCTACAGGAGACTGGTCGATTCAGGTGTATAAAGGGATTAATGCTTATATTGATCATCCTGAAGTGAATATAAATAAACGTTCACTCGCATGGTTACGTGCGCATGCACATTATGATGATATGCATCCTTATGAAGCTATGGAACTGATTAAAAGATTATGTGATGATCAACCTGAATTACAGAAAAAAGCATTTAAGGCAGCACGAGAAGGGCTTGAGTATTACGAGTTGGCTTTGGATGCTTGCTATAAACCTAAGATTTAATACATAAAACTTAATTATTCAAAAAAGGCTCTGTAATATAAAAACAGAGCCTTTTTTTGATCATTTGATATTGTGATCAATTAAATGTTGGCGAAGGATGCGTCTGAGTTCAAGGACGGCTTCAGGTGTTTCCTGAATAGAATGTCCTCCTTTAATGATAACTTCTGACTTTGCCCCATCCAGATGCGCACTTTTGTAAGGAACAATGCCATCAGTCATCACATTTGGATCATCGCTATTGGTTTTATTCCCGATAATCGAATGGAAAACAAAACCTTTGGGTGGGTTGATATTCTCGGTTAAGGTCATAAATTTAGATTTATGACTTAAATCACTTGGTCCATTTTGAATGAGTCCTTTGTCAATCTGAGTCAATAAATCCTTAGCATCAATTTCCTGACTGGTAATCGTGTCTGTGACTGCACCTAAAAATGCACCAGGTAGCTTAATAATTTTACGTGCTGCACGGGTAAACCATAGATCTGCAAAGTCTGTACCACGATGCGGTGATGACATAAAAATCGCGCGATCAAAGTTGCTGATAGGTTGAATTTTTAAACGCTCTGATACAATTGGATGTTTTCTAAGCTTTGCTTGTTGATATGAGCTCATCATAGATAATGCCTGCTTTGAAATATCGGCATCACTTACTAGTAATCGACTAATAATTCCACCCATACTATGCCCAATCAAAACAGCATCTTTATCGGCAGAATCATTAGGATTGAGTGTACCAAATGCTTGTTTTAGCAAAGCATAAATCTGGAAGCGGCTCTCAAGAATAGGCATATTGGTCGAGTAAAATACTTGCCAGACCTGATAGTGTTCACGTAAAACACTGTCTCCCATAATATCATTGGTCAATGCAATCCATGCCTCAGGACTACTTGCCAAACCATGGACTAAAACAATCACTTTTTTATTTGGATTGTAAGGTTCAAGCATATAAAGATGCGGCATAGTTAATCGTTCTTCACGATCAATCAATGTTAAATACGCCGCTGCGCCCAGATTATTTTCTGCTAACCATAAACCATAGGGTGCTGAAAAATTTGCAGCTAGGGGATAGCTTTTATCTGCAACATCGACATTTTCAATTTTATAAGGATCGTAGACTTGTATTACAAAATTTGGAGAGTTGATAATTTCATCTACGGTATTGGCCTTAGTGGGTCTGGCAACAATGGTTGCAGATAAATAGCGCGCTTTATGAATATTTGGATTTACGCCATTTTTGTAAGAAAAATCAAGTGGATCTAGAATATATTTATTATCAGATTTTTGATCTGATTCAGGAAATACCACTACAAATTCTGAACCGAAACCATCACGACGGTTAATGGTACGTAGTCCAGAAAAGTTTAAATTGTAGCTTGAAATAAAACGTTCAAGTTCCTTATTTTTTAGGAGTGGATAATTATCCAGACTAATACTGTAGGTGCTATTTCCAATTTTTATACTATCAGTTGCTTTTTTCGTATTTGAACGTTGTGCACTCAGTGTGACTAATTTTGCAATTGCCTGATTATAAAAGTCACGGATTTGAACTTGACGGTTATCAAAAATACGATCTACAGGTTTACGTTTGGTTTTAAATAAATAGGCATAACTATAACGAATACTTTTATCCAACATTTGTAGCTGTTGATTTTGACATTCATTATAGTCTTTTTGGGATTGTTGTTGATGTACTTCTGAGCGATGCTTAGTAAGCGTACTAACCGTACACGCAGAGGATTTATCCAACAGCATGGCTTTCGCTAAATATAGCTCACTTGCGGTGGAGAGAAATTGTTCATCAACAATTTCAGGAATCATCTTAAGTTCATCCACACAAGAGCTTGGATTATCTGTGCATACTTTGGCTTCGCGACCTGACATGGAAAGGACGTTGAGGCTTGCCTCACTCAATTTGTCCTGCATCAGGATACTATTACGTTCATTGGCAATAGTTACATTAAGCGCTTGTTGCTTGACACTTACGACTTGGCAGCCACTTAATAATGTAAGTGAAAAAGTAGAGACCAAAATTAAATAACTATTTTTTTTTCTGAGGTTCATCATGGTCGAGAGATAAAAGTTGATTTGATCTTAATTCGATCATACGTGATTTGAATGAATTTTCAATTCGCTAAAAAATTTTTTTATAAAAAAAGGCTGTAAAAACAGCCTCATTTTAATTTGATGAATTTATGATGCAGGTTTGGCTGCAATCGCTGGATTATTTAAAACTTGCCAAACATTCCAGCGTCCCTGTTTTTCAATTTCGGTAAGCAAGCGATCAGCTACTTCGGCTTCGTCAGGATATTTGATTTTGTAGTTTTTGAGGGTTTGAATCGCATTCTTCTTTTGTTCCATTGCAATGTAGTTGTTCACTGAAGCTAAATAAGCCTCTTGTACACCACCTTGCATTGCTTTATTCAAATATGGAATTGCTTCACTTTGACCGCCGCCTTCAGATAAACCGAAACCAAACCAGAAATTTGCTTCTGCATCATCTGGGTTAATTTTGAGTAAACGTTGTGCATAAGTTAAAGATTTAGTGGTGTAGGCTGAACCTAGATCTAGATTACGTCCTAATACACTGGCTTTAAAAGCGCGAATCAGAATGTCAAATGATGCATTTGGATTGGTCGCAAGCGTATCTAGGTGTTGTGACACTTCTTTTAATTTACTTTCGTAACCTTTACGTTCCTGACGATCTGTAAAACGCGGTGGATAATGACGAGCTTTGCCTTCAACCAATTGTAAAAAGTCATCTATATCGGTGACATCGAGTTCATTCTCACCTGCAAGCACTGCATACTTCATGGCTCGTGTATTGTTATTCACCGTTGGAATAATCAGTTTATTGACATCAAGAGTAATTGTTTTTGATGGATCACTCGGATCAGTGACCGCCATTTTATTCACTGGCTGTGCGGCTGCGGCTTTTAATGAAAGTTCAAAGGGAGGAGGAGCATCATAATTAAATGGATTGAGGGCATAGAAAGGGGGTGAAACTTCAGGTTCTGTAAAAACAAAAGGTTCAGGTGCATTATTTTTTTTGACAGCAATCGGACTACATGCGGTTAATACTGAAGCTGCGAGTAGTGTATATGCCAAAGGCTTAAGCATCATAGAAACGTCCATTCTTTGTTGTTTAAAGTTAAAAAGATGTTTGTCGAGCCAGTCTAAAAAAAGCCAGACAAACATGCAATGAGAGACGTGTTACAGTATTAAACGAATTGTTCATGCTTTAGACGAATTACTTTGAGCTTCGCATTCACGTCGAACTTCTTCAATAATTTTCAACTCTTCTTCGCTAAATGGCTGTTCTTCCTGATTCTGCTTTTTAAAAGTCGGATCAAGTAAAGATAAGCGTTGGCACAAAGTATTCATGCGCGCTTCATTGTTTTGGATACGATCGAGCAAAACACGCATACCCTCTAAAATAGGATCGGTCTGGTCGCTGGTCGTTGCATAAGGCTGAAAACCAATACTTTCGGCATAATTACGTCGACGTTGTTCTTCTTCATTTTCAGTGGCTTTGTCTTTATAGATAAAGCGTGCAGGATTGCCCACTGCTGTAACGCCCGCAGGGACTTCTTTAGTTACGACTGCATTTGAACCTACTTTTGCACCTTTACCGACTGTAAAAGGCCCCAAAATTTTTGCGCCTGCACCCACAATCACCCCATCTTCAAGCGTTGGATGACGTTTGCCTTTATTCCAAGTCGTACCACCTAAAGTTACACCATGATACAGCGTAACATCATCGCCAATTTCAGCCGTTTCACCAATAACAACCCCCATACCATGGTCAATGAAGAAACGTTTACCAATTTTGGCGCCTGGATGAATTTCAATCCCTGTTGCGAAACGGCTAAAAGTCGATAATAAGCGAGCGCTACTTTTACAGTCTTTTTCCCAGAGTTTGTGCGCGACACGATGCATGATCAGTGCGTGAATACCTGGATAGTTAGTAATGACTTCTAAAGTATTGCGAGCAGCTGGATCACGCGCAAATACAGCCTGAATATCTTCTTTGAGCTGTTTAAGCATTGGATTGATCCTCTTTATCTATTGATGTTTTTTTCCATGTGCCGTGACTTAAAGCTTGAACACGACTAAATATGCCACGAAGTAAATGATATTCCATACGATCTAATTGTATACGTCCAAATAAACGACGCAAGCGTAAAGGTAATAAACGTGGATTTTGTGGATCAAGGAACTCAATATCGACCAACATTTTTTCTAAATGCGGATAGAATTCTTCCATTTGTTTGTGATTGACCAAAGGTTCATCCCAATCCATTGCTGTGTCAGCGGTAACAGGCATTTGCTCAACATTGGTATTTTTTTGTGATTCAGTCTTTTGTTCATGCTGCTGTAAAGTTGCCATACGCATTTCATAGCAGACCACTTGAATGGCTTGGGCCACATTGAGTACACCATACTCCGTATTGACAGGAATGGTCAGATGATAATTTGCCAATGCCAGTTCTTCGTTGGTTAAGCCTCGATCTTCACGACCAAATACAATCGCAACTTCCTGCTGTTTTTCTACAACAGATTGCATCGATAGCTCCGCGGCAGGACGTACATCCAGTAAAGGCCACGGAATGGTACGACTGCGTGCGCTCGTGCCAAACACAATATGACAATCCTGAATTGCTTGCTCAAGTGTGTCCACGATTTCAATTTGTTCAATTAAATCCTGTGCGCCTGCTGCAAGCGCATCAATATCTGGATGAGGATAAGTTTTGGGTTTGACCAGAACCAGTTTACTCAGTCCCATGGTTTTCATGGCCCTTAATGCACTACCAATATTGGCAGGTAAAGTGGTATTGACCATGACAATTCTTACATGCGACAAAGATTTTGAAACTGACGCATTGTCAGATGTATTCATAAATGACCTAGCTTTAAATTTTTTAAGAATATTGAGAGACTTCTGCTTGATACAAGTCCATGGCTTCATCCATAGAAAGATCATTTGGCGGTGGACTAAGAGGCGCAGCTCGCATTGGTTCGGCTGCTTTTGCAGCTTTGGATTTCACCTGATATTCGATATAAATCGACTCTTTGCCAAAATAATCACGAAGTTTACAGAGTAACTCATCGAGCGGTGCAACTTTCCAGTTTTGTCCTAGACACAATTCTGCCGTAGCATAATGCTGTTCGATCGCAATTTGTACAGGGATATGCTGACACATATCAATATTACAAAATGGCAAGATGATCTGTTGTAGATCATGAGCCAGAGCCGGCGTCATTAAATCTTTCGTCGGTTGAATTCGAATATGGTTAGCGCGTTTTTGGCGAATTTCGTTCAAACTAAAGGCTTTGCTTAGTCGTGCCATTGGACGGTCAAAACCTTCACGCTCATAAATTTCGCCCTCAATCACCACTACTTGTTCAACTTGAACAATGTCTTTAAATCGTTGAAAGCGTTCATGATTACAGCTCACTTCAATTCGGGATGTACCATCATCAAGTGTAATCATAATTCGATTTGGAAAATTGGCAACATCTACCACCAAGCCTGCAAATACAGTGGTTTGACCGCGGCGAGTGGGTGTAAGTTCACTTATTTTAGCTGGAATAAAAGATTTAAGTTCAGGGCGATACACATCAATTGGATGACCTGTTAAATATAAACCCAGTGTATCTTTTTCGCCTTTTAAGCGAACTTCATCTGACCACGGTTTTACAGGTTTGGCAGGTTTGCGCTGAACTTCTTCAACTTCACCAAACAAATCCATAATGCCAGTTTCGCGGTTTTGTCGTGCTTGTTCTGCTGCTTGTACGGCTTCAGGCAGTTGCGCCATCAAACTTGAGCGTTCAATACCTAGACAGTCTAAAGCACCTGCACGAATCAAAGCTTCGAGTGTTCGTTTATTGATTTTTTTCAAATCAATTCGATGGCAAAAGTCAAAGAGGTCGGTATAAGGGCCATCTTTTTCGCGTGAATCAATCACGGATTGCATGGCTTGTTCACCTACGCCTTTGATTGCACCTAAACCATAAACCACTGTTTTTTCATCACTGGCATGAAAACGATAAATCGACATATTGACCGACGGCGGTAAAACCTCTAAGCCATTATTGCGGCAGTCATCAATCAAAAATACCACGTTGTCGGTGTTTTGCATTTCCGAAGACATCACCGCCGCCATAAATTCGGCAGGATAATGTGCTTTTAGCCATGCAGTATGATAGGCAACCAATGCATAAGCAGCGGCATGTGATTTGTTAAAACCGTATCCTGCAAACTTTTCCATATAGTCAAAAATATGGTTGGCAGTGGCTTCATCAATGTCTTTTTCGGCGGCACCTGTAATAAAGATCTGGCGCTGTTTGACCATTTCTTCAGGTTTCTTTTTACCCATGGCACGGCGCAATAAATCTGCGCCCCCAAGCGTGTAGCCTGCACAGAATTGTGCTGCCTGCATCACCTGTTCCTGATACACCATAATGCCATAAGTGGGTTCTAGTACACTTTCAAGTAATGGATGTAAATATTCAAACTCGCCACCGTGCATACGATGGATAAAGTCAGGAATGAGATCCATAGGGCCGGGACGATATAAAGATACGAATGCAATAATTTCTTCAAACTTACTTGGGCGCGCCTCTTTCAGCATGCGCTTCATACCGACGGATTCAAACTGGAATACCGCTGTGGTATTTGCATCCGCAAAGACTTTATATGCGTCGACATCATCAAGTGGTACACGTTCAATCACTAACGGCTCTTTAACATCAGCGCGCTTATTTATATTTTGAATCGCGTCTTCAATTACCGTCAGGTTTCGTAAACCCAAGAAGTCGAATTTAACTAGACCTGCGGCTTCTACGTCGTCTTTGTCAAATTGCGCAACACGGCTCGTTCCATCTGCCTCACACATGACGGCAGAATAATCGGTGATTTTACCCGGTGCAATGACCACACCACCTGCGTGTTTACCTGTATTACGGGTAATGCCTTCGAGTTTGAGTGCCATTTCCCAAATTTCACTGGCATCATCATTGTCTGGGTTCGACGGATTGGTGACAATATCTTTGAGTTGTGGTTCCATCTCAATCGCTGTTGCTAAATCCACACCAAGCGGCTTGGTAGGGACCATTTTCGAGATACGATCGGCCAAACCATAAGATTTACCAAGTACCCGCGCCACGTCGCGAATGGCCCCTTTGGCAGCCATTGTACCAAAGGTTGCAATTTGGGAGACTGCTTCACGTCCATAAGTACGAGATACATAATCAATCACGCGGTCACGACCAGCGATACAAAAATCGACGTCAAAGTCAGGCATCGAAACACGTTCTGGGTTTAAGAAACGTTCAAACAGCAGATCATAACGCAGCGGGTCAAGATCGGTAATTTTTAGACTGTATGCGACCAATGAGCCTGCACCTGAACCCCGTCCCGGACCTACAGGTACACCATTATTTTTGGCCCATTGAATAAAGTCCATGACGATCAGGAAGTAACCCGGAAAACCCATTTTTAGAATAATATCAACTTCATATTTGATACGTTCATCATAGGGCTTACGAATTTCAGACCAATCCTCATCGCGTTCACCAACAGGGTAGAGCAACTCCAAACGCTCTTCCAAACCAACTCTGGACAAATGCTCAAAGTAGCTATCAATGGTAAAGCCTTCTGGAATTGGATAATCAGGCAAGAAATAAGTACCTAGCTGTAAACTGACGTTACAACGTTGGGCAATGTAATAAGTATTTTCTAATGCACTTGGAATGTCTGAGAATAATTCCGACATTTCTTCAGCAGTTTTAAAATATTGTTCTGGACTATAGTTTCGTGGGCGGCGATCATCCGCAAGAACATAACCATCTGCAATGCAAACACGGGCTTCATGTGCTTCAAAGTCATCACGTTCAACAAAATGCACGTCATTGTGCGCCACGACACCAACGTTATATTGAGCAGCGAGCTTGACTGCTTCCTGAATATAATCTTCTTCGCCAACACGATCTGTGCGAGTTAATGCAAGATAAACCCGATTTCCAAATTTCTCTTGCCAAGCTTGTAGTAATGGTTCAGCTTTTTGTGGGTTGGAAGAACATAGCATTTTACCCACATCACTGTGTTGACCTAACAATACAATCAAGTCTTGGTGTTGTTCGAGTACCCATTCTTTTTGTATGCAAGGAATGCTGAGTTGTTGACCTTCGATAAAACCACGCGACACAATTTCGGTGAGACTGCGCCAGCCGTCATTGGTCATCGCAAGTAAAGTGACTCGATGTTCAGCATCATTAAGACGAATTTCGCTGCCTAAAATCGGTTTAATCCCTTTTGACAGGCAACTGTCATAAAATTTAACCGCGGCATGTAAATTGGATAAATCTGTCAAGGCTAAAGCAGGCATGCTTTCATTGACCGCAGCTTTGATAAGATCAGGTATCCGCACAATTGATTCGGTAATCGAAAACTCTGTATGAATACCAAGATGAACAAACTGCATAAAACGATCCTGACCAAGTCCGTCGATGATTATAAGGTAGCAGTAGTTTAACATGCTCTGAGTTGAGCGGTTGTCTATTATTTTTCCAATAAAAACATAATCACTTTTTATTGAAAATACAATCGAATAAGAAGCTTAATCTATTGCATTAAGCTTCTTTTGAAATCATTAAGAAAAACTGGAGTTTAATATTGCCAGAACATGCGCTGAATCTCTTTTGCATCTTGGGTCTTTGTGAGCGCGAGCGCAGCTAAAAGACGTGCTTTTTGTGGATTTAAATCATGTGACACAATCCAGCCATATTGATCATCAGGTTGTTCTGCGTTGCGTAGGACAAAACCTTGTGGTACTCGAGATGAACGAATAATTTGAATGCCTTGTTGATCATGCAACTGTTTTAAAGTTGGAACAATATAGTTCGCCACTGAACCATTTCCTGTACCTGCATGAATAATGGCTTTTGCACCTGCTTTGGCATACGCTAAATAAGCATCAGGTAGCATCGAGTCTGAGCCATAGACAATTTGCACCAATGGCAACTGGTCTCCCTTAATATCTTCAATATTAAATTCAGAGCTATTATTAAAGCGTTTGACTGAACTTCTGAACCAATAGGGTTTGCCTTCTACCAGTGTACCTAATGCACCCCATTGGCTCGCAAAGGCATTGGTATGAATATTAATTGTTTTGGTGACATCGCGTGCAGCAAAGATAGAATCATTCATCAGCACCATGACACCTTTATTTTTTGCATCATCAGAAGCAGCAAGTGCAACAGCACTATAAAGGTTGAGAGGCCCATCGGCAGAAAGGGCAGTAGAGGGGCGCATTGAACCAACGAGTACGATCGGTTTATCAGTATGAATCACCAAATTTAAGAAAAACGCAGTTTCTTCTAAAGTATCTGTCCCGTGAGTAATCACAATCCCATTGACGCTTGGTTTTTTGATTAAGTCATTAACCTGACGGGCGAGCGAGAGTAATTCTTTATCGGTAATGCTTTCAGATGCAATCTGTAAAGCTTGAACGCCGCTGACATTGGCTAAATCTTTGACCTGTGGGACAGCGTTAATTAATGCATCGACTGGAACTTTGGCTGCTGTATACGTTGCGCTATTGGTTGAACTTGCACCTGCCCCCGCGATTGTTCCACCTGTTGCAACAACAACTACATTATTTTTTGCATATAAAGAGATTGAAGCCGTAAGTAAAGTGAGTGCAAGACCACATGATTTAAAAGTTTTACTTATCATTAACCGTTTTCCTAGTTGTTAAAATTCCATTAAAAAAGCAATGTCTATGCCAGACATTGCTTTAATTTAAGGTTTTTTAAACATCCAAGTCATTGGCAAATTATTATGTAGTCATGATTAACGCTTTGTGGCTAAGAAACGACCTAAACGGGTAATGGCTTCACGAAGTTCATTTTCCGCAGGTAAGAAGACCAAGCGAAAATGATCTGGCGTTGGCCAGTTAAATCCTGTTCCTTGCACCAAAAGAACTTTCTCTGCACGTAAAAAGTCCAACATGAGTTGTTCATCATCTTCGACTTGATACATATTAGGATCAAGTTTAGGAAAACAATACATTGCACCTTCAGGTTTGACACAGCTTACACCAGGAATTTCATTGAGCATTTCCCAAGCAATATTGCGTTGTTCATATAAGCGACCACTTGGGCGAATCAAGTCATTAATAGACTGATAACCGCCAAGCGCAGTCTGAATTGCATATTGAGCTTGATGATTGGCACATAAACGCATGGATGCCAACATATCCAGACCTTCGATATAATCTTTAGCACGGGATTTATCGCCTGTAATGGCCATCCAGCCCGAACGATAACCTGCGATACGATACGACTTTGATAGTCCATTAAACGAAATACACAGTTGATCGCCTGCTAAAGCAGCCAAAGCGACATGTTCAATGCCGTCATAAATAATTTTGTCGTAGATTTCATCGGCAAATAAAATTAAATCGTGCTTTTTAGCCAAAGCTACAATTTGCTCTAATACATGACGCGGGTATACCGAACCTGTTGGGTTGTTGGGATTAATCACCACAATCCCGCGTGTGTTGGGTGTGATTTTACTTTCCATATCCAAAATATCTGGATACCAACTATTTTCTTCATCACATTTATAGTGAATCGCCGTGCCGCCAGATAAATTTACGGCTGCTGTCCAAAGTGGGTAGTCTGGCATTGGAACAAGCATTTCATCACCATCATCGAGCAGGCCTTGCATCGCCATGACAATGAGTTCAGATACACCATTACCAACATACACGTCATTGACATGCATATCACGAATGCCTTTTTGTTGATAATACTGACAAATCGCTTTGCGGGCAGGAAATATCCCTTTGGAGTCGGTATAACCAATCGCGTTTGGTAAATTTAGCGCAACATCATTAATGATTTCTTGCGGCGCTTCAAAACCAAATGGGGCGGGGTTACCAATATTAAGTTTAATGATTTTATGACCTTGCTCCTCCATTTCATTGGCCGCTCGTAACACAGGTCCACGAATGTCGTAGCAAACATGCTCAAGCTTAGACGATTTTTTAATTTCTCGTGGCGTTTGATGTGTTGTGTTCATTTTGGGGCTCTCAGAAGGAGTAGGGGTCACTTTTGCATAACGATATAAATAGCTTTTAAATGTTTCGGTTGTTACCAAATCAAGGTCATGTTGATCCTTAAGTAAGGCAACAATCTTTTCATGCGTAAATCCTGCGAGTTGATATTGTTTAATCACAGGCAGTAGATTTTTAAAAATAACGCTTTTTTTCTGCGACATTTTTTAATCCTGAGCAAGAATAGCGCTAAGCCTAACATATTTATGCTCACAAAAAAGCAATATTGAAAAATAAAATGCTTACCTTTTTTATTATTTTGCTTACTTTTTGCTTTTGTTCTAATTATAACTGTTTTGTAAATTGTGAAGTAAACACTAGAAATTTTAGAATGAATCACGTAAATATAGAATTATTCTATTTAAACAGTTAGATGAATAGGGAAATGGTCATGGGAAAACTCAATAAAACAGAACGAGAATGGCAAAGAGAGTTATCACCAGAAGAGTACCGAATTACGCGACAAAAAGGCACTGAACCTGCTTTTACCGGGCAATATTGGAACACCAAGCAGCAAGGAACGTATGTTTGTCGTTGTTGTGGTACCGAGCTTTTTACATCGGACACCAAGTATGACAGTGGTAGTGGCTGGCCTAGTTTTTATCGACCTGTGAATGCAGGCGCGATTGATGAACAGGAAGACTCAACCCATGGTATGACACGCACAGAAATTATTTGCCATAATTGCGATGCGCATTTAGGACATGTATTTGAAGATGGACCACAGCCGACAGGACTACGTTATTGCGTAAATTCGGCTTCATTACAACTAAAAACCAACGAAAAAAATGATGAGGAAACTTATCCATGACGAGTCTTTATCAGTTTGAAGCTGAATTATTAGAGGGTGACACTAAGCAAATGTCTGACTATGAGGGCAAAGTGCTTTTAATTGTCAATACTGCAAGTAAATGTGGCTTCACACCACAATTTGCGGGCTTAGAAAAAGTATACGAAAAATATAAAGATCGAGGCTTTGAAGTACTAGGCTTTCCTTGTAATCAATTCGGAGGGCAGGATCCGGGATCGAATGATGAAATTGGGGCTTTTTGTCAGCGAAACTACGGAGTTGACTTTCCCATGTTCGCCAAAGTGGACGTCAAAGGCCCTGAAGCGCATGCCATTTTTCGCTATCTGACTCGTGAAGCTAAAGGAATTTTGGGTAGCGAAAGCATTAAATGGAATTTTACTAAATTTCTAGTCAGTAAAGATGGTAAAGTGCTTAATCGTTATGCACCCACCACTAAACCTGAAAGTATAGAAGAAGATATTGAAAAAGCATTGGCTCAATCATGATTCGCACAGAAATTAACGATGCCTAACTTGGACGTCGTTTTTTGGAGTGATCCACGAATGCCTTATGTGGAAACACGTAAGGCATGCCAAAGTCGCATTTGCTATAAAGCACATAGCCATGCGACTTTTTCAATTGGGGCTGTAGATCAGGGTCAAAGTCGTTTTAGTAGTTATTTACACACTGCGGTAAATATTGAATCTGGTTCAATTGTGAGCATCCCTGCTTATATCGAACATTCCTGTAATCCATTGCCAGATGAGGCATGGAGTTATCAGATGATGCACCTTGATCTAGATTGGTTAAAGCAATTACTTGAAGAATCTTTTGCAGATCGTATTTGTAAACAGATTCCTGAATTAAAGCCAGAAATCATTAAAAAACCTGATATTTATCAGCATTTTTGTCAATTGAATACAATGTTATTTGCTGCTGATAGAACCATATTTGAAAAAGAACAATCTTTGGTTGAAACTCTGAGTCAGATTATTTTGCCCTCGTTGCAGTTAGATCGATTGGATGAAAAACCATATCTTCAACAACAATTAAAGAATCTTATTGATATTCTTTTTCAGCATGAAAGTTTTCTTTCACTTGAGCAATTATCTAAGCACAGTGGTATTAGTCGTTATGCAGTTATTCGCTTATTTAAACGAAATTTTGGTCTGACTCCACATGCATTCCAACTCAATATGCGGATTAATCAGGCGCGTGAACGATTAAAAAAAGGTAAAGCTGTGATCGATGTTGCTTATGATTTAGGATTTACCGATCAAAGTCATTTTCATCGCGTGTTTAAAAGCCAAACGGGTGTCACACCCAAACAATATCAAAATGGATTCTAAACGCAATTTTATACAAGAACTACAATTGAAATTTGCATAAGCTGCTGTTTTTAATATCATTCAACAGCTTTTATGGAACTCTTTTGGGCGATTGCCATCACTCATTTCCTTGCCTTACTTTCACCGGGGCCAGATTTCTTTTTAATCTTAACGACATTGCTTGCGCGAAATAAAGTAGCAGCAAAGCAGGTTTGCTTAGGGATTGCACTGGGAAATGCCTTAATTTTATTGGTGGTTTTTTCAAGTTGGTATTTGCTTGGAAAGATGGATATCTTGACTTTGAAATATCTAAAATGGGGTGGCGCATGTTACCTCTTTTATCTGTCTTTTTTATGTTTTCGTTATGCACATCGCAAAATTGAAATGGTTCAACCGCAAGCAACTGTCAAACATTTTTTCGCTTTAAAGCAGATTTTACTTGGGTTGCAATCCAGTTTACTCAACCCTAAAAATATACTTTTTTATAGTAGTCTGACGTTGCTTGTTTCAGAGAAATTTGATGTTTATCAAAAAACTGCGGTTTCTATTTGGATGGTGATGGTGGTTTTAATTTGGAATTTATTTCTGGTGAGATTGCTTTCGTATGAACGGTGGCTAACTTTGTTAAGTATTCATTCAAAATGGGTCTACTATTTATCTGGAACATGTTTTGTTATATTTGCATTATTTTTGATATTAATTGTTTGAATTAATAGGTTTTTTTAATTAAGTTTTCTTAATTCATAAAATGGTTTAAATAATTTTTATTCTCAGTTACTATTCGGAAATATTAATCAAAAAAATGGGGATAGTAATGAATAGGTTAAAGCCGTTAGTTTTGATGATGGCATCAATTTCGTGTTTTGGGGCTACCGTTTTACATGCTGAGGAGAATACTAAAAAAGCAGATGCTCCAGAGCCGCAGGACACTAAAGTGCTATCTACTATTGTGTTGGTTGGATCCTCAGAAAAAGCAGGAGGAGATCTAGTCAAACAACCTCTTTCTGCGAGTGTGATTGGTGAACAACAAATTAAAGATGATGCTGCGACTAAATTAGATGGTGCTTTATTTTATGAAGCAGGAGTTTTGGCTCAACCATATGGTTTAGATAATAAATCACAATGGTTTAAAATCCGTGGTTTTGATGCAAGCCAGACCGTTGATGGTGCTCCAGTTGCTCCGAATGGTTTCTTTGTTTGGGAACCTGAAATATATGGATTAGAGAAACTCGAAATCATCAAAGGTGCAAATTCCTTTAACTATGGTGCTTCTCAGACTGGCGGTAATGTAAATCTGGTTTCCAAAAGACCTGGTCTAACCCCAAAAGGTGAGTTAAATTTAGGTGCAGGAACATCGGATAAGCGCGAAGTCAGTGCTGATTATACGGGATTATTTACAGACGACGGTTCGCTTCGTTATCGTTTAGTCGGTTTATACCGTCAGGCAGATAGTCAGCTTGATGGTGCGAATATGAAGAACTATTATCTTGCACCAAGTTTCGCGTGGGATATTTCAGATAAAACGCATTTTACTTTGCTAACCAGTTATTTGAAAAAAGATGGTGTTCCAACATCTGGTTTCATGCCGGGGTACGGTTCTTTAATTGATACACCTTATGGCAAAATTGATAAACACACTAATTTTGGTGAACCTTCACTCGATCATTTAAAGGTTAATGAATATTCTGCTGGCTATGAATTCTCGCATGAGTTTGAAAATGGTCTGATATTTATGCAAAATTATCGTTGGGCCAGAATGGATAACGATCTTTTAAGCACATTTGCATGGAGTTCTGATAATGATCGTTCGGCTTATCGTGGTTATAGTTTCACCGATGGTGTGTCTAAAACAAATAGCATTGATAACCGCTTGATCAAAAATTTCATTTTTGGCGATTTTCAAAACAAAGTCATGCTAGGTGTAGATTATTATAAAAATGAGACAGATGGTGTGAATAATGGCTTCGGCTATGCACCACCAATGGATCTTTTTAATCCTGTACATAATCCTAATTTTGCAGTGACAACATTACCTTATCACATTGAAACTGAGCAACTTGGTTTCTATTTATCTAATCAGTTCAGTTATGCCAAACTGGTCGATCTTAACTTAGGGATTCGTCAGGATAAAGCGAAAGGAAGTGCGGTTCAAAGTGGAACTACAGCCCCTGATTATGATGTCGATAAAACAACTTATACAGCAGGGTTAATGTATCACGCGCCTTATGGTCTTTCGCCATATTTAAGCTATTCAACTTCTTTTAGGCCAGTTGCGGGAATTGATGGTTACAACAATGCCTATAAGCCTTATGAAGGTAAACAATATGAAGTGGGCGTTAAATATGTTCCTGAGTGGATGAAAGGTGATATTACACTGGCATATTTTGATCTTACTGAAAAGAATGCTTTGATTGCAGACAGCTCAAATATTCAGGTACAGGCTGGAAAAAGAACCAACAAAGGTATTGAATTACAGGCAAATCTTGACCTTACTGACAATCTTGCAGCTCAGTTTGCTTATACGCATAATAATTCGGATCAGGAAGTTTCGGCAACACAAACCATCCGCACTCCTGCAATTCCAAATGATCAAGTTTCAGGAAAGTTAAATTATAAATTTATCAACGATTATTTCTTTAATGGACTACGTTTAGGTGCAGGCGTTCGTTATGTTGGCAGCAGCAATGATGAGAAAACGTATCCTGGTTATAAAGTGGACTCATATACTTTGGTTGATCTGATGGCAAGTTATCCATTAAACCAACAATTAGACGTTCAAGTGAATGCGACAAACCTTGCAAATAAGAAATACGTCAGTGCTTGTGACTTCTATTGTTACTATGGTGCAGAGCGTTCAGTAGATATGCGTGTAACTTATAAGTGGTAATAATTTAATTCTTAACAATACAGCCTCCATATGGAGGCTGTTTGATTTTTCAGATTGTCAAAATTTACAGGATTTTCTTTAAACGTTGTACCACTTGTTCACATTGTGCCAAGTCTGCGACCAATGCCATACGCACATGATTTTCGCCTGGATTCCCATGTGTCGTTTCACGAGATAAATAACGTCCCGGTAATACTTTAATATGGGCTTTTTCCATCAACGTTTTGGCAAAAGCTTCATCATGATCCACTTGCAACCAATAATAAAATCCAGCATCAGGTTTTTTTAGGGCTAACAAAGAACCAAGTTCAGATTGAAATAAATTAAATTTAGCGCGGTATTGTTGACGATTTTCTTCGACATGCGCTTCATCATTCCATGCTGCGATTGATGCAAGCTGGTGTTGTACAGGCATTGCTGCGCCATGATATGTACGAAACTTTAAATAGGGTTTTAATAGCTCGGCATCACCTGCGACAAAACCAGAGCGCATTCCCGGTAAGTTGGAACGTTTGGACAATGAATGAAAAACGATACAGTTTTTGTAATCATCACGACCAATTTCGGCACATACTTCCAATAAACCAACTGGTGCTTGATCAAACCAAAGTTCTGAATAGCATTCATCAGAGGCAATCACAAAATCGTATTGATCTGACAGTTGAATCAGTTTTTTAAATTGTTCTTTGGACAATACAGCACCAGTAGGATTACCCGGTGTACACACAAACAATAATGCTGTTTTTTCCCAGACTTCGGCTGGAACCGCATCAAAGTCACCCAAATAATCATTTTCAGGCGTGCAGTTGATAAAATACGGTTTCGCGCCTGCAAGCAAAGCTGCACCTTCATAAATCTGATAAAAAGGATTTGGCATCACCACATAAGGTGCATCTTCACGATTAATCAGCGCTTGCACAAAAGAGAAAATTCCTTCACGCGTACCTGTGACAGGTAAAATATGATCTTCTGCACTAATACTATTAAGTTGAAAGCGCTGAGTCAGCCAGTTCGCAATGCTTTGACGTAGCTCTGGTAAGCCTTTGCTATTGGGATAAGTAGATAAGTGTTGAAAGTTATCAATAATTGCCTGTTTTACAAACTCAGGAGCAGGATGCTTGGGTTCTCCAATTGAAAGTGCAATCAACGGCATATCTGCGGGTTTGATATCCTTAAAAAGAGCATTTAACTTTTCAAAAGGATAAGGATGTAATAAGGACAAACTTGAGTTCATTAAACAATTACCGATTTGTAAAAACAGAGTTAGTGTTGACTAACCACTTGATTAGAAGCTTCATCCAATGCAGATTTTAACTGTACTGCAAAAAGCTTAGCTTCTTCAACAGTCATGGGTTGACCATCTTTTTTGGTGACAAAGAAAATATCTTCAGCCCGTTCGCCTAATGTTGCAATTTTGGCTGAATGAATATCTAGTCCCTGCATCATAAATAATCCACCCACTCGTGCCAGTAACCCGGGATGATCAAGTGTTGAGATTTCAACCATATTTTGTTGAAGAGCAGGGTTAAGTGTAATATCAACGGTATTTTCTACATCAAAATGACGAAGTTGACGTGGAATACGACGTTGCATGAGTCCTGGGTATTTATCAGATTGGCTAAGCGCTTTCACCAAGGCTTCTTTGACAGTCGCCTCACGTTCAGGATCGGTAAGCAGTGTACCAAAACGATCCAGCACCACATAGGTATCTAAACTAAAAGCTTTGGTTGCAGTAATAATCCGCGCATCTTGTACATCCAGATTCATACGATCTAATACGGCAACTGTAGTTGCAAACAGGTTAGGTTTATCTTGGGTATAGATGAAAAGTTGGATAGCATCTTGTGCCTGAGTCGACTGACGATGTGTACGGAATAAAACCAGCGGTGTCGGATTGTCACCATGTTGTAAAATTGCGCGAGTGTGCCACGCAATTTCGTCTGCCGACTCTTTGAGGAAGTATTCATCGCCAAGCTCTTGCCAGACTTTCTCTACTGCATCTAGGGAAAACTCATTGACTAAGGTTTCGCCCGCAGTAAATTTAGTGTCCTCAATCAACATCTGATAATCCACAGGACGACCTAAACCTGAGCGAATGACATCTCTTGAATAAGTATAAAGTTGACGCATTAATGAAGCGCGCCATGTATTCCAGAGTTTTGGGTTGGTCGCATTAATATCGGCAACGGTTAAACTATATAGATAGTCCAAATGTTCCATATCGCCAAGTTTTTCAGCAAACTCTTTGATTACGTCAGGATCAGAAATATCTTTTTTCTGCGCCGTAAGCGACATCAGTAGGTGATTTTGAATCAGCCACGCAACCAGTTTACACTCTCGTTCGGTAAAGCCATGTTTACGGCAAAATTCAATTGCGTCTTCAGCACCCAATTCACTGTGATCACCGCCACGACCTTTGGCAATATCATGAAAAATAGCGGCCAGATAAACAATATCGCGGCGTGCCAAACGCTGAAAGACCGAGCTGACGACTGGGAAATGCTGTGCAAATTCTGGTTCTTTAAAGCGATTTAAATTACGAATCAGTAAAAGTGTATGCGCATCAACTGTATAAATATGGAACAAGTCATACTGCATCAGTCCCATAATTTGACCAAATGCAGGAATGTAATTCCCCAGAATGCCATAACGCTTCATATCTACTAGCGTGTCATAAAGACGATGCGGCGAACGAATAATGGCCATAAATAAAGCTTGATGGGCTGGATTATCACGAAATTCTCGATCAATCCGTTTTGCAGCCATAATTAATAAACGTAAAGTTCTGGCACGAATACCTTCGATTTCAGGGCGATTCGCTAATAAATAGAAAAGTTCTAAAATTGCGCTTGGATGTTCAGCAAATATTTTGTGGTGCTGAACGGCAAGTTTGCCATCGACCAATTTGAAGTTTTCATTTATTTCTTCAATTTTACGTTCGTAATTAGGTAAACGTGGGGTAATCACTGACTCATTAAAATAGGCCAGTAGCATTTCATTTAATGTTGAAACCTGCTGTGCGGTACGATAGTAACGTTTCATGAACTGTTCTATTGCGTAATTGGCAGGTTTACCTTCTTCTTGTACATAACCAAATTTGGCTGCAATATCACGTTGATAATCAAACAAAAGTCGGTTTTCATCACGTTTAGTCAGGCGATGTAAATGATGGCGAATTTCCCATAAAAAGCTTTCAGCTTCTTCAAGTACACTCAGTTCAAACTCAGAAATAAAGCCAAGATGAACTAAATCATAAATGCGGTTGACCCGAAAATGTCGCTTGGCAATCCAGCCAATTTGATTCATGTCACGGATGCCGCCGGGAGCATTCTTTATATCTGGCTCAAGATTGCTCTCGGTATTGTTATGTTGAGCATGACGTTTTTCCTGCTCTTCCATTTTGGCATCAAAAAAAGTTTTATCAGTCCATGTTTGCGAAACAATACGACGAGGCCATTTGGCTAAATGCGAATTTCCTGTAATCAGTCGTGCTTCAATCAAGGTTGTTGCAACTGTTAAATCATTGGTCGCTTCTTCAAAACAGTTACGAATGGTGCGTACGCTAATACCAGGTTTAAAGTTTCCTACATCCCAGAGCGTAGAAACAAAAGTTGAAATTTGTTTTTCCTGTTCAGGCGTGATGTCATGTTCAGATAAAATCATGATGTCGACATCAGAATAAGGCAACATTTCACGGCGACCGTAACCACCAACAGCAAACAGCCCCAAATCTGTTTGATTCAATCCCGCATGATTCCAAAGAAAGACGAGAGCTTCATCAATAAAATTGGAACGCGCCAACACAATATCTCGTATGGGTTGTCCATTTTCATAAAACTCCTGTAGCTGCTGTTCAACGTCATTACGCCATTGATTAATCGCTTGAATGTCATGGTGACTCGTGACATAACTCAGCAGCGGAGAAGTATTAATCATAAAAATAGACCCACTTTAAAACTTATGAATTGGTTTGAACTTGAACATGATTAGCAGCTTGTTGTGCTAACTCACGTGCCTTTTCGGTGTCTTCAGCACGAGCAGTTGCAACACCCATACGGCGACGTTTAAAACCTTCTGGTTTGCCAAATAAACGCAAGTCAGTATCTGGATGTGCTAATGCGTTATTTAAGTTGTGATAGCTTAAATTATTGGCATCTACACCTGCATAAATGACGGCACTTGCTGCTACGCTATGCCGAGTTGTATTAATTGGCAAACCTAAAATAGCACGTGCATGTAGTTCAAATTCACTTTGGAACTGAGATGCTAAAGTCACCAGTCCTGTGTCATGCGGGCGAGGCGAAACTTCACTAAACCAGACTTTATCGCCTTTTACAAAAAGTTCTACCCCAAAAATGCCGCATCCGCCAAGTGCAGAGGTCGCTTTATGTGCAATTCGTTTTGACTCGACCAATGCTGCTTCAGTCATTGGTTGAGGTTGCCAGCTTTCAACATAATCACCCGAATCCTGACGGTGGCCGATTGGATCGCAATATTGAGTTTCAATTTCACCTGTTTCTGGATTTTTAGCACGAACAGTCAGCAACGTAATTTCGAAATCAAAATCAATTTGTGATTCGACAATGACTTTGCCCTGATTTACTCGACCGCCAGTTTGTGCATATTCCCAAGCTGCATCGACTTCTGAAAAACTTTTTACACGAGATTGCCCCTTACCAGAAGACGACATCACGGGTTTTACAAAGTTTGGATAACCAATGTCATCGCAGGCAGCGCGGAAACTTTCCAGTGAATCTGCAAAGCGATAAGCAGAAGTTGGCAAGCCTAATTCTTCGGCAGCTAAACGACGAATGCCTTCACGGTTCATCGTTAGATTGACCGCTTTGGCAGAAGGAATCACTGTCGCAATGGCTTTGTTTTCAATTTCAACTAAAACCTCAGTTGCAATCGCTTCGATTTCTGGAACAATTAAATTCGGTTTTATTTTTTCAATAAGTTGATGTAATTCATTTGCATCGGCCATATTGAGTGTATAAGAATAATGTGCAACTTGCATCGCTGGAGCATGATCATAACGATCTGCGGCATGAACCTCGACTCCTAAACGTTGTAAAGAAATGACCACTTCTTTACCGAGTTCTCCTGAACCTAATAACAGCACCTTAAAGGCAGAAGATTGAAGGGGAGTACCAATAGTCACGCTCATGCGAATCATCCGTGCAAAAGTTGGGTATTAAGCATAGCAGAACTCGAACACGAATTAAGCCTTGTTTCACATAAAAATATATAGTTTTGTTCGACAGTATGAATAAAACAAAAAAATGCTTAAATTTGAATTAAAATTAGATGCTTATCTTATAATTGAGTTGTAATTCATCGGCGTTTTTGCCACGAATTCCCCAGTTTTCTTTGGGTGTTTCAAAAATAGTAATTTCTATATCTTGTGGGCTGATTCCACATTGATCCTGAATATTGCTAAAAATCTGTTGAATCAGTCGCTTTTTGGTTTCTGTCTGCCGTCCTGAAAACATCGAAATCTCAATAATGGTATAAAAGTCACTGCGGTCAACAGGATAAATAAAGTCATCCTGAGTGAATGCAATAAAACGATGAAAACGCTTGTCTTGAGGGTATTTAAGAGTAGTCACTAATGCTTGATGAATGGCATTTGAAAGTGTGATTCGATGTTGTTGAATGGTACTTTGGTTTGCATAAATTTTGATTTGAGACATTTAATGATCACGTTTAGGTAAAACTCATCAAACAGCAATGTAACATTAACAATTCTTAGATTTCAAAAAACAAATTCAGAAAGATTGAGTATTGTCTTGGAATTCACTAGCATAGTGGCGAAATGTTGAGACAGGTAATCGTTGATGATCACTTCAACACCCAAATTTTTGATTTTGGCCCCTTTCATTTTAACTTTGGCTTTGATTTCAGGTTGTAATCAACAAGATCAGAACAAGGCAGACAAAGTTGAAATTAAAGCTGCGCCTACTTTAACCAATGATGCAACGACTTATGCACATAAAGCATGGGAATTGATCAATCAAATTGATCCCGTTGTATACACTAAAAAGATTGATCAAATTGATGAAGAGGTGCGAAAGCCACTTCGTCAGCTCAGTACAGACTGGCGCATTAATGTCAAAATGACAGATTCAGTCACTGAAGGTAAATATGCACTCTGTCGTAAAGCTTTAACTTCTCTTGATACGTGGGCGAGAGAAACAAAAGAGAACAGTGCGACTGTTACCCAAAAGCAGGCAGATTACGAACGTGATAAATCACAATGTAAAGATGCCATTGCGAACCCAACTTTAGGCAATACCGACCCTAAACGTTAAGTTAAAAGTAAAAACGAGATTCATTTGAATCTCGTTTTTCTATTTATATCGAATTAATGTTGTTCGTGACTAGTGGTGGTCGAGGTTGTCGTTGTTGCTGTTGTTTTTGCTTTTTCGGGTTTGCTTGTTTTTACTTCTGTGGTTTTTACAGTTTGCGAGGTTTTCTTGGCTTCAGTTTTTACTGGTTTGGTTTTCGCGCCCGAAGCAGCTACACATTTTCCACCTTTGTGATTTGGGCCTGTTCCACCTTGCAGTGTTGTTCCTTTCGGGCAGGCAAATGCAGTTGCACTGAGTAAAGCTAAAGTGCTACTTAGAATAATGACAGAAATTTTTTTCATAGTTATCTGATGAATATAAGGCATTAGTACCTGATTAAAAAATAGAAGATGAGATCACAATCAAAAAGATGCTTTTTGTGTTGTATTTGCTTAAAAATATTAGAATTTATAGTAATAATTTTATTTTTAATTCAGATTTAAGTTTATATGATTAATCAAAAAATACTGCTGAATATCATACAACAAGCCCTATTGTAAGACATTACAATAGGGCTGTGGTCGCTATTTTGACAAATATACAAAAAAGATGTGGGACTTAAACTTGAAAAAAGTGGCGAAAAAACACCAATAAACCTCCGCACAAAATTAAAATACCTACCATATAACGTAGTAATGCAGGAAAGGACATATCATAAGAACCTGTATACAAAATAGCTAAACCTCTTATTAAATAGCAGCCTGATAACGACGATTGACTTCATTCCAGTCCACGACATTATAAAAAGCAGCAATATATTCAGGACGACGGTTTTGATATTTTAAATAATAGGCATGTTCCCAAACATCCAGACCTAAAATTGGAGTATTTCCATTCATCAGTGGCGAATCCTGATTACCACTACTTTCAACGACCAGTTTTTTCTCAGAAGTCACGCTTAACCATGCCCAACCACTACCAAAACGGCTGATTGCGGCTTTGGTAAAAGCATCTTTAAATGCATCAAAACCGCCTAGTTCCTGATCGATAGCCTCTGCAACAGCACCAGTTGGATTACCACCCCCTTGAGGACTCATGACTGTCCAGAACAGTGAATGGTTAGCATGACCACCGCCATTATTAATCACGACATTTTTAATGTTGGCGGGAACTTCATTTACTTTGGCAACGAGTTCTTCTACAGGCAGTTTTTCCCACTCAGTTCCTTCAATGGCTGCATTGATATTATTAATATAAGTTTGATGATGCTTGGTATGGTGAATTTCCATCGTTTTTGCATCAATATTGGGTTCAAGTGCATCGTATGCGTAAGGCAAAGCGGGTAAGGTGTACGCCATCAGAATGATCCTTTCTTAAAATCAAAGTGTTTTAATCAGCTTTAGTTTAGGGGATGTTGAGTTTTATGTAAATATAATGATAATTATTATCGTTGTATTTATTGTTTATAAGTTTATACAAGTCATAAAAAAACCAGCATGTGCTGGTTTTTTGTTCGTGATTAAATCGACTGATTACACGTTAAAACGGAAATGTAATACGTCGCCATCTTGTACGACATAGGTTTTGCCTTCGAGACGCCATTTACCTGCTTCTTTGGCACCTGCTTCGCCGTTGTATTGTACAAAGTCATCATACGCAATACATTCTGCGCGAATGAAGCCTTTTTCAAAGTCTGTATGAATTACACCTGCGGCTTGTGGCGCAGTTGCACCTACTTTGACTGTCCATGCACGAACTTCTTGCACACCTGCGGTAAAGTAAGTTTGTAGACCAAGCAGGGCATAACCTGCACGGATTACGACATTTAATCCTGGTTCTTCCATTCCCATTGCTTCTAAAAATTCAGCACGATCTTCATCTTCAAGCAACGAAATTTCTGCTTCAATCTGATTGCATAATGGTACAACAATCGCATTTTCTTGTTCTGCGAGTTGTTTTACAGCATCCAGATGGGGGTTATTTTCAAAACCATCTTCAGCAACATTGGCAATATACATGGTTGGTTTTAAGGTCATTAGACCAAAACCACGAATCAGTTTGCGTTCATCGTCACTTAAATCGGCTGCACGTGCTGGTTTACCTTCATCTAATAAAGGCTGAATTTTTTCGAGTACCGCTTTGGTCGCAATCGCTTCTTTGTCACCACTTTTTGCCACTTTGGTCAAACGCAACAATGCTTTGGCAACAGTATCTAAATCAGCTAGAGCAAGTTCGGTATTAATTGTTGCAATATCATCTAGTGGATCAATTTTACCATTGACGTGAATGACATTTTCATCTTCAAAACAACGCACTACATGGGCAATCGCATCTGTTTCACGAATATTTGCCAAAAATTGGTTGCCCAAGCCTTCACCTTTAGATGCACCTGCAACTAAACCTGCGATATCCACAAACTCCATTGTTGTTGGTAAGATCCGCTGTGGTTTTACAATCGCTGCAAGTTTATCAAGACGTGCATCAGGTACAGGTACAATGCCTGTATTGGGTTCAATGGTACAGAACGGAAAGTTTTCTGCGGCAATCGCAGCCTTGGTTAATGCATTAAAAAGTGTCGATTTACCAACGTTTGGCAGGCCTACAATACCGCAATTAAAACCCATGAGATGACTCACAAAAAATGTAAATAAAAAACTGAGGCTGATTTTACATGAAAGCCATGACAAAGTCAGGTCATGGCGAAGTGTGAATCAACACAAGTTTAAACTTTACGTTTATCTAATTGCTGAGAGAGGGTATCTCCAGTGGCCTGAATCAACATGACCAACACAATCAAGACCAGAATCACCGCAAACATAATGGTCAAATCAAATCGTTGATAACCATACCGATAGGCAATATCTCCTAGTCCTCCTGCACCAATTGCGCCTGCAATTGCTGATGAATTAATCATGGTCACAATGGTCACGGTAAAACCTGCCACAATGCCTGGTAGAGCTTCAGGTAATAGGACATGCCAGATAATTTGTTTGCGGTTACAGCCCATTGCTTGCGCCGCCTCAATTAAGCCTTGATCGACTTCACGTAAACTCACTTCGGCAATGCGCGCAAAGAAAGGGATTGCAGCGAGGGTTAAAGGTACGACTGCTGCCCAAACGCCATAACTCGTACCGACAATCCAGCGAGTGATTGGAATCAGTGCCACCATCAAAATCAAAAAAGGGATAGAACGTGTGATATTGATGATCCAGCCGATCGGTTGATTGATTTTTTGTGATGGATAAATACCATGTTCAGATGTACTGACTAAAATCACGGCAAGCGGTAGCCCAATCAGAAACGCAAATAATGCTGAAACACCCACCATCAATAAAGTATCGATTGTTCCCGTAAGTAGCAAATCAATGAGTTGGTCGTGCATAACCGATCACCTCCACATGTTGAATCAGTGTTGTAAGTTGCTGTTTTATCCGTTCCAGATCAAGATTGAGTTGCGGTACACCGACAATTAAAGATCCAATCAAATGCTGTTGAATGGTATCTACATGACTTTGGTACAAATACACTGGCGTATCAAACACGTTTAGAATCTGATTTAAATCGGGCGTATGCTTGATTTCACGTTGGTATTTCAGTTTGATGATGGTATGAGTTGAATCGATTTGCTGCTGTTGATACAACTCAAAAGGTAAATCTAATTGCTCGAGATTTAAGAGTTCCTGTGTAATGGGTTGCTTGGGATTAGAAAATACTGACCAGACTTGTCCTGCTTCAACAATTTCACCATGTTCAATCACCACGACTTGATCGCAAATTTCACGAATCACCTGCATTTCATGGGTAATCAGCACAATGGTAATACCTAGTTCTTTATTGATTTTTTTCAGTAAAGACGAAATGACGGACGTGCTTTCAGGGTCCAAAGCCGAAGTGGCTTCATCACAAAGTAAAATTTCTGGATGATGCACTAGGGCACGGGCAATACCAACGCGCTGCTTTTGTCCACCAGAAAGCTGGGAAGGGTATTGTTCAGCTTTATGGCTTAAACCCACCAAAGATAAAACCTCATCGACACGTGCCTGAATGTCAGTTTTGGCATAGCCTGAAACTTTAAGCGGCAAGGCGACATTTTCCCAGACTGTTTTGGCCGACATTAAGTTAAAATGTTGAAAAATCATACCAATGCGTTGACGTAACTGGATCAAATGTGTGTGATCGAGCGTAGTCAATTCATCTTGATCAATCTTGATTGAACCTGAACTGGGTTGCTCAAGTCCATTTAATGTACGTAATAACGAAGATTTGCCTGCACCACTTTTACCGATAATGCCTAAAATTTTGCCTTGTGGGATATCAAGATGAATATCCTTGAGTGCATGAACTTCTTCTCCATGACTACTGTAAATTTTATTTAATGCCTGAATCTGGATATGTGGTATCGCAAAATCAACCTGTGAACCAAAACTAACCATGATCTTGCTCCTTATACCCAGCCTGGAAACCAGAGTTTTGCACCTATATCTTGATTCAACGCTGCTTTGACTTCAGGTGAATTTTGATAAATCTCTACAAACTTTTTCAATTTGTCGCCTTTATCCTGATAATCATCACGCACTACAAACAAAATGGCATAGCGTTTATTGGTCGTATCATCCAGCACTAAAGCACTTTCAGGATCAACCGTTTTTGCCAGACGTAAATAGTTTGGATAACCAAAAGCCAGATCGACATCATCAATCGCGCGTGCTGTTTGTGGCCCTTCAACTTCAACAAATTGTAGATGTTTTGGATTATTTGAGATGTCACTCAGTTTAGATAAATAGTTATTTGGATCTTTGAGTTCGATCAGCTTGGCTTGTTGTAAGAGGAGTAAAGCACGTCCCTGATTAACAGGATCATTTGGAATGACCACTCTTGCATTTTGCGGTAATTCATCCAGACTTTTATATTTCTTGGAATATAGTCCGACATGAGACGCAGCACCCACACCAAAAGCTTTCAATTTATAACCTGTTTCTTTAATGACATTGCTTAAAAACGGTTGGTGCTGAAAAAAGTTAGCATCGATATCACCATTATTTAAAGTGATATTGGGCGTGTTCCAATCGGAAAATTCGACCAGTTTGACATGAATACCTTGTTTCTCTGCTTCTTTTGCTGCAGCTTGCAGTGGGTGAGCAAAGGGTGGGCTAATGCCAATGACCAGTTGTTCATTCTGAGTGTGGCGCTGTTTATTCCAGATCAATAAACCAACAATAAGAATGACAAAAATTGCCCCAAAGATAATCAGTTTTTTGTTCGGTGAGCGAGAAGTTGAAGAAGATTGAGTCATTGGATACTCCAAAATTTAAGCTGTAATATGTTGTGAATGAGTGTCATTTTTTTCTTGTTTTAACGGTCGACATCGAAATTGATCGACAGGATGAAATTTGGGTAAATAATCGCCTTGTTGGTGTAATTTATGACGTAATGATCCTGTTTCATAAGCTGTTTTATAACGACCGCGTTGTTGTAGCTCAGGAATCACCAAAGCAATAAAATCCTGATGCGATTCTGGTGCGACAGTACGGGTCAAATTAAAACCGTCAATGCCTGTGTCATCAATCAATTGAATTAATTGCTCTGCCACATTGCTGCCACTGCCGACGATCAACGGATAGCGTCCGCCTAAAATATGCTGACTTTTTAAGTCATTCTTGGTGATTTGCTCAGTTTTAAACTTTTCATTGACTGAGGCGATACTGTTACTTTTTTGGTAAGGAATCACTTCGTCATCAGCAAACTTGGATAAATCAATCCCAACTGAACTGGAATAATGCGCAAGCCCAGCTTCAGGACTGGCATATTGACGATACTCAGTCAGTTTTTCTTGAGCAATTTGATCGGTTTCTCCAGTTACTACAGTAATACCCAGAAAAATTTTAATATCATTTGCTTGGCGACCACGGAGTACGGCTTGATCACGAATTTTCAAGACTTGTTGACGAATTTTTTCAGGTTGATCTCCACCAATAAAAATACATTCGGCATGAGCTGTAGCAAAGGCTAAACCACGAGGAGAGGCACCCGCCTGAAATAACACGGGGGTACGTTGTGGCGATGGGGCAACTTGAAAGATGCCCTGACTTTGATAGAAGTGCCCTTGATGCCGAATTTCATGGACTTTTTTAGGATGCGTAAAAATACGATGGGCTTTGTCTTTTTGAATGGCATCATTTTCCCAAGAGCCTTCCCAATATTTATAGCAAAGCTGCAAAAATTCTTCTGCTTGCTCATAACGTAAATCGTGATCTTTCAAGCCTGAATGTCCAATCAAGCGTTCCGCACTGTCCAGATAACCTGTGACGATATTCCAGCCAATCCGTCCTTGCGTCAGATGATCAAGTGAGGCAAAACGCCGTGCAAATTGGTAGGGCGTTTCATAGCTTAAATTTACGGTAACCCCAAAACCTAAGTGTTGTGTAACCGCTGCCATCGCAGAGACCAAAGTCGTGGGATCATGACTGGGTAGTTGGATAGATTCTCTTAACGTTAGGTCAATGTTGTTTTTATAGACATCATAGACCCCTGTGATATCGGCAATAAACAAACCATCGAACAGCCCATTTTCCAAAGTCTGTGCCAGATCAGTCCAATAACTAAGCTCATTAAAACGGTGCGATTGATCACGCGGATGCGTCCATAAACCATGATTGATATGACCGACACTATTCATATCAAAGGCATTTAGTAATATTTGTTTCTGTAATTCTTTTGTCATTACAATGTCCCTCTGCGTGGTGGGAGAACATCGTTTAAAACATAATTTCCAATAAAGTAATATTTCCATCGAGCTGCATCATGTAAGGTATGCACTCGCGCGTTACGCCAGTAACGATCCAAACCATCTTCAGCCTGACTGCCGCGACTGCCCGCCAATTCAATAAGCTTTGAAGATGCTTTTAAGGCGATATCTGTACTGTGCGCCCGAACCTTGGCGACATCAATTGAAGCCTTGGCGACAGTGTCGACAGTGGTATTTAGTCGAGCTGCATCAATTGACAATGCTGCCTGTTTCAATAAAACTTCGCTGGCACGAACATCCGCTGCAACACGACCAATTTCATAAATGGTCAAAGGATCCTGTGCTGCACTTTCCAAGTTAGAATCAATCCATGGACGTGCCTGATGCACACGTGTCAGGGTTTCTTCAAAAGCGGCGCGGGCAATACCAACTTCAATCGCTGCATGCATAATTTGAGCAAATGGGCCAACTAAGGTTGGTTGCTGAAATGCAGTATCAAATGGAATAATATCTTCGGCAGCCACATAGACTTGCTGAAATTTAACACTCCCACTGCCTGTGACACGTTGACCAAAACCTGTCCAGTTATCAATGAGCGTTAAACCTTCACTATCACGTTGGATAAAAGCAAGATATTCACGACCTTCCGCATCGACCACCAATGTTGGAATACGATGTGCAAATAAACTACCTGTGCAATAAAATTTTTCACCATTGACCTGATACCCTTGTTCAAATGGAACAAGTGAGCTTTGTTTTAAACTTGCATTCTTGGGTTTAAATTCTGCCAATGCATTGCCAAAACGCGCACCTGCCAAAACTTCTTGATATAAGCGTTGCTTTTGTGCTTCTGTGCCTGTGTTGCGTAATACTTCTAGCGCATAGAAATGGTTTTGCGGAATCTGACCAATTGACCCATCGACACCACTAAATAATGCAATGATTTTGGCAACGGTTAAGCTAGATACGTCTGCTCCACCGTAGCGTTTTGGTACAGTGATGGCCCAGAGTCCAGATTGACTGAAAGCCTCAATTTCATCGAAAGGTAAAAGACGCTCTGCATCGCGTTGAACACTTTTTTCTTTAAAATATTGACTAAGTTGCGTTGCAATTTCTAAAGCTTCGGCATCATTTTGAATGATCCTTATCGTTGAATAATGTTGGGTACTTGGATGTCTTAGTGCTTTATTAATAGGTTGGTGTGCAGCTTGGTAAGAAGTCATTCTCGTTATCCTTAAATTTAGGTCTTAAATCCTGACTTTTTAAATCCAGGCATGGCGGGCAGGGAACACGCCATTTAGGTAATAATTGCCAATGGCATGGATTTTCCAGCGAACGGGATCGTGTAAAGTGTGTACGCGAGCGTTGCGCCAGTGTTGATCTAGATTGAATTGGCTTAAACTTGCGCGGCTACCGCCAAGCTCGAGCAGTTTTTCAGAAATTTGTAATGCCGCATCATTGGCATAGACTTTGGCTTCTGCGACTAAAATGGATGCTTTTGCGGTTTGCTGTTCTGTTACCCGATCTAATTGATCAAGCTCATCCAGATATTCAGCAGCTTCATCCAATAATAAAATTGCGGCATCAAGTAAAATATTGAGTTTGCCTGTCTCTTGTAAGGTGTAAGGTTCTTGGCGGGCTTTTTCGACATTGGCATCAATAATAGGTCGAGCTTTTCTTACTGCGGAAAGTAAGTCTGCAAAAGCCGCTTCTGCGATTCCCACATCTATTGCAACCTGCATGAGCTGTGAATAAGCACCACGATAGGTTGCTGTTCGAGTTAAAATCCGTTCGTCAAAAATTAAGTTTGGATCAACTTTGACATGATTCAGTTTAACCGTACCACTTGCAGTGGTTCTTTGCCCAAAACCGTTCCAGTTATTGATGACCTCAATTCCGTCACTGTATCGATCTACAATCACGAGAACCACATGTCCTTCAGGATGAATCGCTTTAATGGCAAGCCAGTGCGCAAAAATACTGCCTGTCGAGTAAAACTTTTCACCATCTAAAAAATATTGATCATTTTGTACAGTTAAACGGGTATTTAATGTTTTGGAGTCTTTGCTGTTACGTTCAGGGCCTCCATTGGCAAGCCGTTTACCCGATAAAATTTCATTAAAGATAAATTGTTTTTGTGATTCTGTGCCCATAATGTCGATCAAGTTGAGCAAACTTATTTGATTTTGTGGAATTTGCCCGACGCTAGAGTCCGCTTTATTTAAAATACGAAACACATGTGCTAGCGTTTTATTTGAAACAAAAGCACCGCCGTAACGTTTTGGGATACGAATGCCGCCTAAACCTTTTAGGCTAAACTGATCGATTTCTTCAAAAGGCAAAACCCGCTTTTGATCACGCTGATCACGACCTTCTAAAGCAAAATCTGCGACTTGATAGGCCGCATTTATAGCTTGTTGATCGTTTTGAATCACCTGATTTGATCGGGAGGAATAAAAGTTTAACTCTGACATAATGATACCCACCATTGATATCAGTAGCTTAGAAAAATTATATCTATCCGTTAAACGAAGTATTTCGCGTAGTTTATGAAGAAAAGTGCTTAATCTTTTTTAATCTAAATTAAGTGGTTTTAAGCATTAGAGAAATATTATAATAATCAATCTATTATGTTTAATTTGTATTTTTTACATGCACATCAGACTTTTGATTTATTTAAATCAAAGATATACACGTCAAAAAAATATATAAATAAGTCTAATAGTTTGACTCGCAATTTTTAGCTAAATAGGCAATTTAAGCTCATTGTTGGCACAAAAAGTACATTGTTTTCATTGTGGGTTACTTTTAAAGTAAGCAAAACAAGATGTTGTTTTTTACATTTGGTTGACTAAAAAAATAAATTGGAGTTTTTATGCGGGTTTTATACCAGTTTCCTTTATCTCATTATTGTGAAAAAGCTCGCTGGTTGCTTGATCATAAGGAACTGGATTATGTCGCACATAATTTGATTCCTGGTTTCCATCGCGCTTTTGCACAACTAAAAACAGGTCAAAATAAGTTACCGATTTTAAAAGATGATAAACGCTGGATTGCTCAATCTACCCAGATTGCTTTATATCTGGATGATCATTATCCAGAGCATTCGTTATTGCGTCGAGATCCGCATTTAAGAGAGCTGGCCATTGAAATCGATAAAATTGCAGATGAATTAGGCATACATGTGCGGCGCTGGAGTTTAGGTCAAGCATTGACTCATGGTGATGAACCACTTGAAATCATGATGGGTGAACAAGGCTATTTGCGCCAATTTGAAAAGTTTTCAAAACCAATTTTGAAAACTTTAGTCACCAAAAGTTATGAACTTGAGGATGAAAAAATTGCTCAATCCAAACTGCGTATGGATGAATTGGTATTGCTGCTCAATGACCGTCTGATTGATAACTTCGGGCGTTATCTGGTGGGTGATCGTTTAGGTCTGGCAGATATTGCAGTTTGCTCGATGCTTTCGCCAATTTTAGAACTTTCTGGAACGCCGTGGGAGCGGGAAAATAACGAAATCAGTTCACCTGAATTACGTCAATACAAAGATTATTTACTGAGCCTCCCGCTTGGACAATATGTACAACGTATCTATGAAACTGAACGTAATGCGCGAGTAGATTGGCGCGGGATCTAACTTCAATTCACCACGATATTTAAAACCTTATTTTTATCAAAAATAAGGTTTTTTACTTACATCTTTTGATTTTTATAACATACAAAAATAACGATTTTGCTTACTCAAATACTGTTCAAGACATTGTTTTGTATCATTGGGTGAGGCTTTAGAGACGTTTTGCTGCAAACGCTATTCAATGTCCTCAACTGTCTTTAATGTGGATATGTATTCAACTGGTGACTTGCCTCGTCGAGTCATGTGTCAACAATCTCGTTTTATAAAATGCCATTTAACCAAATACTGATTTGGTGTGTTTAAACAGTTCAAATTTAATTTTAGATAAACATAATTATTGGAGATATCCATGAGTTACCAATCGATTAATCCTTATAACGGTCAAACCCTTAAAACATATCCATTTCATGATCAATCAAAAATTGATCAAAGTCTCGCAGATGCTGAAAAGTTATTAAAATCGGATTGGTCGCAAAAAGATTTAGAAAAACGCATTTCACTACTCAAAAAAGTAGCGACCAATTTAAGAGAGCAAAAACAACAATTAGCACAACTGATGTCAACAGAAATGGGTAAGCTCATTAAACAAAGCCTTGGTGAAGTCGAGCTATGCGCTCAAATTGCCGAATACTATGCTGAACATGCACAGAAGTTTCTGAGTCCGCAAAAATATCCGACCAATATGGGAGAGGCGTGGGTTGAACATCATCCACTCGGTATTATTATGGCGGTTGAACCTTGGAATTTCCCGTTTTATCAACTTATGCGGGTATTTGCACCAAATTGTGCAATAGGTAATCCAGTTTTAGCCAAACATGCCAGTATTGTTCCGCAATGTGCCGAAGCCTTTGAGAAAGTCATTCATGAATCTGGTGCTCCAGCAGGGGTTTGGACAAATTTATTTATCTCAACTGATCAGGTCGCCGATATTATTAAAGATCCGCGTGTACAAGGTGTTGCTTTAACAGGTTCCGAAGGTGCAGGTAGTAGTGTTGCAGAGCAAGCAGGAAAATATGTTAAAAAGTCGACGCTAGAGTTAGGCGGTAATGACGTTTTTATTGTACTGGATGATGCAGATATAGAACGTGCCATCAAAATCGGTTGTCAGGCGCGTATTAATAATGCAGGTCAAGTTTGTACCGCAGCGAAACGCTTTATTTTGCATGAAAAAATTGCTGAACAATTTAAGCAAGGCATGATTGATGCTTTTAAAAAACTGAAAACTGGTGATCCACTGGATGAGTCGACAAGCTTAGGACCTTTATCTTCAGCTTCGGCAGCAGAAAACTTACATAAACAGGTGGTCAAGGCTGTTGATGCTGGAGCCACATTAGTATTGGGTGGTAAACCTATTGATGGAGCGGGTAACTTTTTTGAAGCGACCATTCTTGAAAATATTCAGGAAACTAATCCTGCATGGTATGAAGAGTTTTTTGGCCCCGTTGCACAATTATATGTGGCTCAAAATGATGATGAAATTGTAAAAATTGCCAATCAATCACATTATGGTTTGGGTGGTGCAATTCATTCCAAAGATATTGAGCGGGCTAAAAAATTAGCTTCTCGTGTCGAAACGGGCATGATCTGGATCAATAGTCTGACCCAAACAGCACCAGAGTTGCCATTTGGTGGCGTTAAGCGTTCAGGCTATGGGCATGAACTTTCTGAACTTGGTTTTAATGAATTCGTACAGAAAAAGCTTGTAGTGATTCCGTCTTAAAATGAGTTAATTCAATAATAAAGCCTGTTATGATCTTTTCATAACAGGCTTTAACCTTCTCAAATCATGTAGAGAAATTTAAGGTTATTACCAATAACCGAGAAGTTTCCACCAAATTCCACCGATGACAATAAAAATCACAATATTGACCACGCTCATAACGAAGCCTGCTTTCCACCATTCCCCTAGAGTGGTATAGCCTGAGCCATAGATAATTGGTGAAGTTCCTGTTGCATAATGAGTCAGTGTCATCATGATACTAGAAGCTGCTGCCATCATAAGGGCAAACAACATCGGAGGAGCACCCAGTGCAATACCTGCTGTATAAAAAGCAGCAAACATAGCTGTAATATGTGCAGTCGTACTTGCAAACATATAGTGCGCGTACATGTAAGTCAGCATTAATAATAAACTGGCAAATATCCAGTTCAGCCCGAGATGAGCAATATTGCTTTCAAGAACGCCTGAAAACCACGTAATTAGTCCAAGTTTGTTAAGATAAGTTGCCATCATGACCAAAGCCGCAAACCAAGTAATGGTATCCCATGCACTTTTTTGAGTGAGAATATCATCCCAAGTTAATACCCCTGTCAAAATCAATAAACTTAAACCAATAAAAGCAGTTGTTGTGGCATCAACTGACCATGAAGGGCCAAATATCATGGCGGGGATTCCTGCCCAAAGAAAAAGCATAATGCCAAAAATAAAGAGCATGATGATTTCATTGATGCTTACAGCGCCCATTTCTTTTAAGCGTTCTTTGGCAAATTGAGCAGCATTTGGCGTGCGCTTAATTTCTGGCGGATACATCCAGTAGATCACCATCGGCATGATAACTAATGCGATTACACCAGGCACTAGCATGGCAATTGCCCACGTACTCCAACTGAGTGAAATTTGTGATCCCGTTGCTTTTGCGACCAGATCAACCACTAAAGGGTTTGGTGCAGTGGCTGTGACAAACATTGCGGATGTAATTGGGTTGGCATGATAGTTCACTAAAGCCAGATATTTACCCATACGACCTTCAGTGCCTTTAGCTGGATCGGAATCATAACTGGTGGCAATAGCACGGACGATTGGATGGATAATTCCACCGCCACGCGCAGTATTACTTGGCGTAACAGGAGCAAGAATAAGTTCGGATAGCACCATACTATAGCCAATGCCAATGGTACGTTTACCCCAAACTGCAATAAATAAATAGCCTAAGCGTGCGCCCAAACCTGTTTTTTGTAAACCTTTGGAAATCATAATAGAGACACCAATCAACCAAATTAAAGGATTGGCAAAGCTGCTCAAAGCATCCTTAATCGCTTCACTTGGTTTTGGATTGGTGACTCCCGTGAGGGCAACCAATGTGATCGCAATGATGGCGATCGCACCAATCGGAAGTGCTTTCCCAATAATTGCAGCGATCACACCGACAAACATGGCCAATAAATGCCATGCTTCAGGGGTAACACCTTGAGGGATAGGAATAATAAACCAGATGATGAGGGTCAAAGCACAGGATATTGCAGCTGGAATTGGTTTAAAGCCCATAAAAACCGCCTTAGAATAAATAGATTAAGCTTATAATTTATGTATTTAGCATTATTAAGTTGAAGGGTAATGCTTTATCGTTTGTGATTTAATTATGAAAGAGTCTTGATTTATTACCAAATAAAGAATTGTTGCCTGTCTGTTAATACATTCCCAAAAGGAAAGTTCTAAAAGCTTACACAAATAGAGTGGGCGTGATAAATTGAGCAAAGTATTGAGCATAATTATAAGTTTTGTTTATGGTGGCTAAATTTTCCATACGTCATTTACGTCGTTTTGTTTTTAATCATTTACATAATCATGATTATGAAAGTACTTTAAGTCGCGTACTTAATTTTTTTCTGATTTTTTTGATTGTTGCAAACGTCTTGGCAGTCATGCTGGAGTCGATCGATTCAATTTATTTTGCTCATCAAAAGATTTTTGATTTATTTGAAACCTTTTCAATTGCATTATTTACAATCGAATATCTATTGCGTTTTTGGTGTGTTGTTGAAGAATCTCCTGATCAACCTGCATGGAAAACACGCTTGAAATGGGTGACTAGTGGTGGTGCGATCATTGATTTATTAGCCATTTTACCCGCATATCTTAATTTTATTGTACCGATTGATTTGCGTTTTCTTAGAATTTTACGATTACTGCGATTGCTCAAGCTGACTCGCTATTTTGTTTCACTACAGATATTGCTGTCAGTCATTGAACGGGAAAAAGGTTCATTTCAGGCTGTCATATTTATTTTATTGATCATGATTGTGATGGCTGCTGGTGGAATTTATGTGGTCGAAAATAAAGCACAGCCCGGCGTTTTTAGTTCTATTCCAGAAGCAATGTGGTGGGCTGTCGTTACATTGACTACAGTTGGATATGGTGATGTTACCCCAGTGACCAATATTGGCAAGTTATTGGGCGCAGTGATTACCATTTTGGGTGTAGGCTTGGCAGCATTGCCTGCGGGTATTTTAGCGACTGGACTTGCGAATGAATTAAGCTTGCGTAATCAGAAACTTGCTCAGGAGTTTAGAAATCTCGTTCTTTCAAATCAGATAGACTATTTAAATGAAACCAAAGAAATTGAACGAATACGCAAAAAAATAGGTTTAGGTAAAGAGCAAACGCATGAAGTGATTATGCAACTGATACGTGAAAGGGATTTAGAAGAACAGGAACAACAAAAGAAAGCATTTAAATATTGTCCACATTGTGGTGAAAAGCTTCCAGAGGCATGAGATTACTCGGCTTTAATCTCATGCCTGATGAAGTTATTTTTTATATTTTTCTACAGCAAAAGCAATGAGTAAAATTGCTAATCCACCTAAACTCAGTACAAATCCGACCCAGATTGGAGCAATCCAACCCATCTGATGACTTAACACCCATCCACCTAAAAAAGCGCCTAATGCATTCGCCAGATTAAATGCTGAATGATTCAGCGATGCGGCCAATCCTTGAGCCTCGCCCGAAACATCCATTAACCGCATTTGTAAGGTTCCACCTAGCCCCATTACTGTAAAGCCGATTAAAAATAATGCAAGTATCGCTGTATAAAGTTGGCTCATCATAAAACTGGCAAAAACGAATGCAAGCGCAGAACTAATCAGAACGCCAACGATGGTTTTATTTAAATTCCGATCGGCTAACCAGCCTGCAAGTAAACCACCAATCACCATACCCACGCCCCAAATTGAAAGTGCAATGGGAACGATATCAATATTCACTTTGGTATATTCTGTGAGAATAGGAGACACATAGCTATATACGGAAAACATACCACCAAAACCTACTGCGCCTACAGCCAGTGTCAGCCACATGTGTATATTTTTTAAACCTGCTAATTCAGTCTTAATACTTGCTGTTGCATGAACAGGAATTTGAGGAACAAAAATAATAATTGCAAATAATGTAATGAAGGCAATAGCGGATGAAAATTCAAAACCTGAACGCCATCCAAAATGTTGACCTAACCATGTTGCAAGTGGAACGCCCAATACCGTTGCAACGGTCAGTCCCATCATCATTTGTGCAACTGCGGACGCACGTTTTTTAGGTCCAGCTAACTCGGCTGCAACAAGTGCGCCTACACCAAAATAAGCACCATGAGGAAATCCCGCAATGAACCGTGAAATCAAAACTGTTTCAGGAGTATTTGCGAGCGCTGTTAATGCATTGGCAATTCCGTAAAACAGCATGAGACCAAGTAATAGCGACTTACGAGGAATACGTGCACCTAAAATGGCAATGACAGGTGCACCTATCACCACACCCAGCGCATAAGCGCTGATAAAATGCCCCGCCTCTGGGACACTGATATGTAGATCTGTTGCGATCTCCTGAATCAGTCCCATTGCGACAAATTCAGTTGTTCCAATACAAAAGCCACCAATCGCTAGCGCTAAAATGACCCAGAATAAGGAATATTGTCGGGGTGAGCCCGAAGCAATCGATGTATTTGATTTAGATGGCATAAAAAAATTGAGAGAAATGGGAGAATAATCAAGAAATAATTATAGTTGAAAGAGATCATAATAGTTAACTAATTTACTCGGGGTTAAAGATTTTTAACATCTTTACAGAGATAAATAGTGATTGAAAAAAGCTATATACAATATATATTTGCATGCTGCATTACGGGGCTTAATTCGGTGATGGAGTTAATCAGAATAATGAGTATGAAGATGTTAAAAAAATGTATGGCTGTGGGGTTGTTAGTTTCTGTATTCACCAGTACTGGTTGTGCTGTAGTAATGGCAAGTAATCAGCCCAGTAAGAAAAATTTAAGTGTTCTAAATACAGGTATCTCACGTAATCATGTGATTGCTGAGTTTGGTGCACCTGTTACAAGTGAATATAAAGATGGTCAGCGTGTAGAAATTTATACTTTCCAACAAGGTTATTCCAAAGCAAATAAAACCAGTCGTGTGATTTGGCATGGCTTAGCAGATGTCGCTTCGATTGGTTTGTGGGAAGTCATTGGAACGCCTGCAGAATCATATTTTGATGGGAAGAAACTTTCTTATCAGGTGATATTTGATCAAAACGACAATGTTGAAAGTCATCAGTTACTTTCAATGGTTGCTCAATCACAAACTCAAGTTAATGATGTTGAAAAATAACTTTATGGTTAATTTGATAGACCAATCGTTCTGATAAAAAAGCCCTAGGTCAACCCAGACCTAGAGTTTTTGGTTATAGTTTTTTATGTTTTATCTTTAATTTTTTTAACGCATTGATTTTTAATATTTTAGTCAAAAGTTAGCAGCTAAACTACTTGATCTGTCAAAATGGGACTAGAAAATTATTGTGTTTTAAAGACATATAAGTTGAGCCATATTCATTTTATGAGAGAATAATGAAATACAATTTATGTTGAATCAGGCTAATAAATTATATGATATAATGAATAATATTCACTATTTTTGATTCGACTTTATGCTTGAAATTCGCCATCTTAAAACTTTATTAGCTTTACGTGAGCATGGTTCATTGGTCGCCGCAGCTAATGATCTATGTTTGACTCCATCAGCGATTTCACATCAGCTTAAAGAACTTGATCATTGGTATGGGGTAGAGGTGGTTAATCGCCGTAGTCGACCTGTGACTTTTTCAAATGTTGGTCAAAGGTTATTAAAACTTGCCGATGATGTCTTACCTCAGATTCAAATTACGCAAAGTGATATTACGCGCATCGTTCACGGACAAACAGGTCGAATCATTTTTTCTTCAGAATGTCATAGTTGTTTTGACTGGTTGATGCCATTACTAAATCAATATCGCCAACAATACCCTGATGTCGATCTGGATTTTGCTTCTGGTTTTGAAGCCAATCCACATGAACTCTTGCAAAATGGTGAGTTTGATTTGCTAATCACCGCAGATCCAATCGAGTTAAAAGGCATAGAATATTTTCCAATTTTTGAATATGAGTCTCGACTGGTGTTGTCCAATACACATCCATTGGTACGTGCTGAAAACATTACTGTGCAGAATTTAGCTGAAGAAACGCTGATTACTTATCCAGTTGATAAACATCGTTTAGATATCATGGCACATTTATTTATACCCGCGAATGTTCAACCCAAGACCATCCGTACTACCGATTTAACACAAATGCTTATTCAGTTGGTTGCGAGTGGTCGTGGTATTTCCGCCTTGCCTGATTGGGTGGTGAGTGAGTATGAACAAAAAGGCTGGGTCACGAGTCGCCGTTTGAATTGTGTTACACCACAGGGTTTACGTCGTACTTTATATGCAGGTTATCGGACTGATGAAAAAGAAAAAAGTTATTTTGAAGGGTTTTTAAAACAGCTTGAAAAATTTTCTCAGAAACGAGCCCATTATTATTCATCTTAAGCCTGTTATTTTATGGCAGGCGATTTTCATTTTCTATAAAGATCGTTTGTCATCGGTTAGTTTTGAAAATGTGCTTTTTTGAGCGCATGAGTCTGTTTATTTTCTATGCATTTTTCTTTACAAGTCGTAAAATTTCCTATAAGCCTTTCCTTATTATTTTAATAGTTAAAAATTAATTATGTTTTAAGTATGGTTTAGGGGTTTGAATGTCTGGTAATTATCAACCGACAGTCCAACAATTGCTTTCAGTCATTAAGACACAGACTGCTATTGTAAAACTGGGGCTGGATTTAAGCGCAGTGATGATGGTTGTTGCTCAACAATCAAAAACCATTATTGAGGCAGATGGCGCTATTATTGAACTTTTGGAAGCGGATGAAATGGTCGTTCATGCGGTGTCTGATAGTGACTTAAATTTACTTGGGCATCGCATAAAAATTAAAAATAGTCTTTCTGGCTTATGTATTGAAAAAAAACAAATTTTATATAGCACTGATACTGAGCTAGATTCCAGGGTTGATGTCATCGCTTGTCGTTATGTTGGACTTCGTTCAATGGCGGTGGTTCCGCTTATTCATTGTGATGAGCCATTAGGTGTATTAAAAATATATTCCAAAAAAATTGCAGCATTTGAAACGGGTGATTTGCAACTACTTGAATTAATGTCTGAACTTATCGCAGCAGCTATGTATCATGCGACACGATTTGGTACGCAAGAATTGTATCGTATGGCAACGCAAGATGTGCTTACCGAGCTGTCCAACAGAAGTCAATTTTTGGATCATTTTAGAAGATGTCTGGCTTCGACTCAGTCCACTCAGAATTACTTTGCTTTATTAATGATTGATATGGATGGGTTAAAAGTGATTAATGACCAATATGGACATCGAGTAGGCGACGCAGCTTTAAAAGAGTTTGCGCAAAGATTAAAAATGGTGATTCGTGTTCAAGATCATCTTGCTCGTATTGGAGGAGATGAGTTTGCAATCATTCTCACTCAGTTGGTTGATCCGAAGTTGAGTTTAAATGTGGTTGATCGAATCAATGACATTTGTGAACAAGTATTTATGTTTGAAAATAAAAATTTAAGCATTCGAGCCAGCACAGGAGTTGCGATTTATCCAACCCATGCAGATACAGTTGAACAATTACTAGAATATGCAGATCAGCAAATGTATCTGTCTAAAAGATCAAAAAAATAGTCCGAAAATAATTTTGATGGGAGAATTATTGAGAACCTATCAGTAAAGATAGAATTCCTGCTGCAATCAGTGGCCCGACAGGGACTCCTCTGAGTACCGCGACACCAGCCACTGTACCAATCAATAAACCCGCCACTACATCGGGTTGATTGCTCATGAGCTTAACTCCACGTCCGCCTAACCAAGCAACTAATAGACCAACTGCAATGGCTAAAATGGATTTGTAACTCATGAATGATTTAAGAATTGTATCACCACTTAATTTGCCACTGGCGATCGGAGTAAGAACACCAATGGTCAAAATAATAATGCCAATATTTAAACCATGTTGTTGTAAATAAGGAAAAAATTGATTCAAAGGGGTAAGTTTGAAAAAGATCAATACACCAGCAGCAATCGTGACTGCCGCATTTTGACTGAAAATGCCACAAGCCAGTAAAACGAGTAAAACCAATAGGTTGACATCAAGCTGGGACATGATCATGGCAATAAAAGTGTGTATTGGGGAGTGGTGTAGTGTATAACGTTTTTTTATTTTACCAATGGTTGAAAAAGATCATTTTTCTTTTTGGTTATTTGATAATCGCAAGCGCCATTTGCTTCATATAGCTTAAGTAAGTATAAATTAGATTAGTCTCACATAGGGTGCTGGTATGAGTTGAGTAAAAGTATTTGCATTAATATCAGGGGTGATTAAAAGAAAAGTTATGCTAAAATCTTGGTGTCAGTGGAAGTATGAGTAGTCACACTTTAACTCGTCTTATAAAGCTTTAATATTACTAGTTAGACCATCATTGCTAACTAATAATATATTTATTGCAAAAACTTGTGTTGTACAAGCAGATAAAATAAGGTTGCCCAATAAATTTTTTTCATATCAAAACCATTGCTTTATTAAATCTGAAAGTAGGCAGAAAATAAAATATATTTAATTTTTATTAATATTAAAAAATATTTTAAAAAAATAATAAATTTAACTTTATTGTCATTAATTCAAATTAAAATCCAAAAATTTCATGATATTAAATTATTAAAATTTTTTTTAAACTTAAACATATCTAGGATTAGATAATGAGTGAATTTCCCGATAGTAATCGTAGAAAATTTCTAGCTGTAGGTACTGCATTGGTTGCAGGAACTTTATTAAGTGGTTGCAATGATAATGACCAGCAGCAAGAAATAAGTAATCAAGAGCCAATAAATGACTCAAATTTACTAACTCAAATTACAGCTAAAATGAATATACAGTTAGGCGATGCAAACATTGCAAGTATTGTCTCTCCCATCATACTTGACTGTTGCTTCAACTGGCAGTTACCACAAATTAAAGCCAATAAAATCAATAGTATCATTGGTTATGCTTTTGGTAATCGTCCTAATCAACAAAGTGGAAATACTTCTAGTAATGGTGGAAATCAAGCAGCAATGCCTGATCCTGGCCCAATGAATGAAGCACTTGCGGATACAATTTATAGTATCTATAAATTAAAGCCTGTCAAAATTTATGCTCAATGGGAAATTGCTCGTTTTTTAACATCTAAATATCATTTAGGTGAAGATGTGTTAACTTCTATTGAGCCAATCATCGCGTCTGATGGAACCATTATCTATCTCAGCACTGATGATGTCGCCAATACAATTATTAAAATTTCTGGAGGAGCAGCTGTATTAGGTAATGCTGCTATTGTAGGTCATAGAGATCACGCTAAACGATGTATCTTGACTTCACAATTACGTGGAATAAATGCAGCCGTAGTCCAAGAAGTTTCTTTGCCAGTTATCTATGATGAACAGTCTGGGCAACCTTGGACACGCAGTCGCGATCTGTACCTCATTCACGATATATATGCACAGCTTTATAGCAAAACAATGCTATTAACCAAGCAAGCATACCCTCAGGGCTAATACCTTACTTTAGGAAATCTTATAATGTTAACACGTCGACGTTTTCTTACCTTAGCTCCCTCTATTGTAGGCTTGTACACAATTGGTTCCTCGGTTTTTGCGACCGCTTCAACTTTGGCTGCATCAGACGCTGAATTAAAGCGACAAATGTTAGGTAAATTAACGACTGAATTGAATGAGGCCACTTTGGCAAATACACAGACTCAGCATCTGTTTAAGACATTATTTAATTGGGATACTGCTACTTTCGATCTAAATACAATTAATACGATTGTAGCTTACAGCTTTGGATATCGCCCAGCATTGAATGGTAATACAATGCCAGAGCTTGGACCTATTAATGAGCAAATTGCCGATGCGGTGTATGTGTTTTATCAAATGACTCCAGTATTAATTTACGCACAATGGGAAGTGGCCTCTATCTTAAAGTCAAAGTATCATCTAGAGAGCAATAAAGTCATTTCAGTAGGTAATCCAACTATCAATACAAATGGAGTCATTACAGCAAGTATTGATCAAGTGGCAGATATGATTGTTAAGAAAGCAAACTCAGCTATTGGATTAGGTAAAGTTGCGATCTTTACTCATGCAGATCAACAATCTTTAGCTATTGATATATCTAAAATTTATGGAATGAATGCAGCAATACCCAAAGGAATTGTGATGCCATTAGATTATGATATCGATGCTTTACCAGTACAAAATCGGAGGAGAGATTTATATATCTTAACTAATCTTTCAACACGAATGGGTATTCTCCGAACCCAATTAATTAATCAAAAATATCCTAATGGTTAATTTTTAGAGTTATCAATTTTTTTTAAAGTATAAGTTAATTAGCTAGCATATAATACAAATAAGTAATCCGCTTATTTGTATTATATTTATGAGAGAGGTTTAATTTAAGTTCATAGAATATAAATTATATAAGAAAAAATAAATGATGAAACTTATATATAAAGGTCATTACTTTGAAATCATAATATTTTAAATTTTTGGTAGAAAAATTGATTGTAATACGCTTTAAGAGTTTGGTGGATGAAATTCATGCAAGTTTGAAATTGATTAATAAGTTTGTCGAACTATTCAGATTTTACATTTGTATTGCCCCTTAAATCTTGTTGATTTAAGCAAAGCTTAAAATTTAAATTTTTGTGTAATTACGCTATATCTGTCTAATTCTGACTATTTCGACTCATTAAATTTATAAAATCAGTTAAACTATAGCATCGCTTATTTGGGATGTTGTTATGCTGTTGGAAAAAATGTTGCAGTCACAAGGTTTTGGTTCTCGTAAACATTGCCAGCAACTGATTAAAAACGGAGCAATTAAAATTCAGGGTGAAGTCCAGACTGATATTAAACATCATGTCAAATTAGAAGATTTGAACTTTTCAGTTTATGCTCAAGATTATACTTATCGCGAAAAAGTGTATATTGCGCTGAATAAACCCCAAGGTTTTGAATGTTCACATCAACCACAGCATCACCAAAGTGTTTTTAATTTATTTCCAGATCTCTTACGTGAACGCGGACTTGCTGCGGTTGGACGCTTAGATCAAGATACAACAGGGCTATTATTACTGACTGATGATGGTCAATTTTTACATGCGTTGACACACCCCAAACGCCATGTGCCAAAGATTTATCATGTCACGACACTCGACCCGATTTCTCAGGAACAATTAATCGCGCTAGAAAATGGAGTTGAGTTACATAACGAAAAAGGAATTTTTGCTGCGACAGATGTTCATCTATTAAATGAATATCAAGTCAGTTTAACGATTCATCAGGGTGTTTATCATCAGGTTAAACGTATGCTTGCTGCAGTAGGAAATAAAGTTCAAGCACTGCATCGTCAGCAAATTGGTGAATTGGATTTGCCTGAGCTTGAATTAGGGGAGTGGATTTATTTAAATAAAGCGCAAATTCAGGCAGCACAACAATCAAATTCACAGTGAAATTATTTAAGAAAACAGTGATAGGTAAGAAATGCATCATCCTGAATAAATCCCATTGACTCATAAAGTCGTTGAGATTCTACATTGGTTTTCTGAGTTTCTAGACTAATCCTTAGTGCACTTTCATGTCGTGCAAATAATATTGCAGTATCGATGAGTTGTCTGGCAGATCCCTGACGACGATAAACTGGCGTAACATACACATCGTCTAAAATATAATAATTCGAACATGCAACAGAAGAAAAACCCAGATAAAGTAAGACGAAACCTGTAAAAACATCGTCTTTGATATGAATAAAAATCACACTTTCTTTATTTTCGAAGCGTTGTTTTAGAAAATTATAAGATTGTTTAAGATTGGATGAAGCGCCATAAAACTGACGATATTCATCAAATAACACCGCAAGCTGATTTAAATCTTCCAATGTTGCTCTTCTTACAATCATCTGCTTTCTCCATATATTTTATTAATTATCCTAAACATGGAGAGCATAACGAAAAAATTTAAAGAAGAACGTTAAAACTTGTTTATATTTATAAATGAGAATTGAAGTTTAAAGTTGATCACTTTCACCTAACAGCGCATTTAGCTCTTCAAAAAATGCATCATCGTCCAGTTCAGTGTCCGCTCCATTATGAGTAATCTGAGCGGAGCCAGATTTCATTTTGCGTAGTTTGAGTAACTGTTCCATATTGATATTTTGGTTTTCAATGGCAAAGGGGATAGATTTGGTCAGTACCACTTGTTTAAAGAATAGACGAACCGCTTGAGCAGGTGTAATCCCCAGTTGTTTAAAAACAGCAAAGGCCTGTTTCTTTTCTTGTGAGTCAAGGCGAACCTGATAGACTTCTGTTTTTCGCATGAATAATAACCGAATGATTTTTTAATTTTAAAAAATTCATTGTAAACCAAGAAATTGTAATTTCAATATTTTGCACATAAAAAATCGTTCATTTGTCATTACTTTGGTATGACAAACTCAAATCAAATGCAGATTCGATACTTATATTTTGATGATTAAGCGGATCTGTAAACTCAATACGCTTGGCTAAAAGTTGTAATGGCGCAGAAAAATCATCCTGTTTTTTTCGCTGAACAGTGGGATAAAAAGGATCATTCTGAATCGGGATACCTAAATAATTTAGATGAACTCGGAGCTGATGCTGTTTACCAGTATGGGGTTTTAACTGATATTTTGCCCATGTTTTATTGTGTTCTAGACATTCAATCAAAGTTTCGCTATTGGGCTCACCGCAAGAATTAATCTGCATAGTATAAAAAGGTTGTCCTTTTTCAATACAGAGATTAAGAGTTTGGGGGAAATATAATTCTGGATTATAAGCCGCAATTGCATGGTAAGTTTTTTGAACTTGTCGTTTTGCAAAAAGCGCTTGATAGGCGTGTCTAACTTCAGCTTTTTTACTAAATAGAACAATTCCTGCTGTTTCTCGATCTAGTCGGTGAATCGGACTTAATTCTTCAATTCCTGTCTGTTTTTTTAGCCGTACCAATAAAGTTTCTTGTACATATTGTCCAGTAGGACTCATGGTCAAAAAATGAGGTTTATCGGCAATCAGTAAATGTTCATTTTCAAATAAAATTTGGTGCTGAAACGGAACATGTGTTTCCTGAGCCAAAAAGCGATAATAGAAAATATGGGTATTGGATTGATATGGGCTATCGATCCTAAGCGTTTTTCCAGTTGCATCATAGACCAGACCATCGTCAAATCGTTGTTGCCATTCTTGTTCAAAAATATGCGGAAAGTGTTTGCAAAGATGTTCAAAGACCGTCTGGATAAGGTGATCTTTATCTGCGGGTAAAAACACCTTACTAGCACTTACACCATTGAGCATGGGCGGCGTAAAATCAATTTTGTTCATGAAATGTGATAAAAATAAAAGTGTATAAAGGCTTGCTTTAAAATAAAACAGATGTCTGCCTAGCGTAGGCTTTTAAAGCATGAAAATGTTATCATATTCCGTTCTTCGATTCTTGTCGTGTGTGCTATGCAATATTCCTTATCCTTACAGTTAAATAGTGAAGATGATACTCAGCAATTTGCACAATATTTAGCAAAACATGTGCAATCTGGTGTGATTTATTTGATGGGTGATCTAGGGGCGGGTAAAACCACTTTTACGCGCTATCTTTTGCAACATATGGGACATCAAGGTGCAGTCAAAAGTCCAACTTATACCTTGGTTGAACCTTATAAAATACATCAAAAAGAAGTTTTCCATTTCGATCTGTATCGTTTAAATGATCCTTATGAATTAGAACTGATGGGCATTCGTGATTATCTGGAAGTGCCTAATGCCTTATTTCTTTTTGAATGGCCCTCTAAAGGTGGTGATGAAATTCCTCAGGCAGATATTGTGATCAATATTGAAAAATCAGAGGATGATCTTCAGCGGCTTGTAACATTGTCTTTAAATGATGAACATATTTACCTTGCTTTAAAGGAACAACTGCAATCATGAGTGATGCAATCAGCTTGCGCCGTATTCATGCTTTAAATCCAGCTTTAGCCAATCAGATTGCTGCGGGAGAAGTGATTGAACGTCCCTCATCAGTCGTGAAAGAGCTTCTGGAAAATTCGATTGATGCTGGTGCAACAACGCTGATCATTCGTGTCGCGCAAGGTGGGGCAACACTCATTGAAATCATTGATAATGGCGATGGCATTCACCCAGATGATTTGCCACTTGCAGTCATGCGCCATGCCACCAGTAAAATCCAGACTGCTGAAGATTTGCATGCGATTGTGAGTTTGGGGTTTCGTGGAGAAGCGTTGGCTTCGATTGCCGCAGTTTCCCGGTTAACTGTAGTCAGTAGTCAAAATGAAGATGGTATTGGCTATCAGGTTGAAGTCAATGGTACGGCTTTTGAACATCAGCAAGTTCAGGCTGTTGCAGCACAAAAAGGCACACATATTCGAGTTCAGGATTTATTTTTTAACGTACCAGCACGGCGAAAATTTTTAAAAAAACCTGGTACTGAATTTGGACATATTGAAGAAATTGTACGTCGCTTGGCATTAACACATTTTGATATTCGTTTTGTTCTTGAACATAATGATCAAATTCGTCTGAATCTACCAATTGCTGATAGTGGTGCTTTGCGTTTTCAGCGTGTGCAGCAATTATTAGGACAACAATTTACTCATAATGCCTATTGGCTTGATAGTGAAAGCATCAATATGCGCTTGTCAGGTTGGTTGGGGCACCCATCTGATGCAAGGGCACAAGCCGATTTACAATATGTTTATGTAAATGGTCGTATCGTAAAAGATAAAACCATTTCTCATGCGCTGCGTATGGCATATGACGGTATTTTACATGGGCATCAACACGCAGGTTACTTACTCTTTTTAGAAGTCGATCCTGAGCAAATTGACGTTAATGTACATCCAACCAAGCATGAAATCCGTTTTCTTAATCAACGTGAAGTACATGAGTTTGTAAGGCATTATGCCAAAGAAACACTAGCGCAATTTCAAACGGCGACTACAGATTTAGCACAGGCGATGAAAGTCGACCAGCAGATGACCGCTCCAGTGATTCAACCGCGCTATCAGGAACAATTTGCTTTACATAAAAATTTGGATACGTCGCCACTCGTATCAGATCAGTCTGAAACAACATCAGAGCTTTCTACGGAGTTACTGACGGATTTTAATGCGAGCCGTCCGCAGAATGTTCAATATTCACCACAAAGTCACTATAACGGTTCAACGCAACTCAATAACGCGCTTAAAACCTATTTGTCACCACTTCGGGAAAATGCGAATACGAATTATGATGCATCGATCAGTTCTTCATCTATCGATGAGTTCCCTTTAGGTATTGCGATTGCACAGTTACACGGCATTTATATACTCGCACAAAATACAGAAGGACTGATTATTGTTGATATGCATGCGGCGCATGAACGTATATTGCTACAACAGATGAAAAGTGCTTGGGATAAACCAGAATTTTGGACATCTCAGCAGCTTCTAATTCCAAAAATCATTTCGATTAGTCGGATGCAAGCCACTCGTATTGAGGATTTAAAAATTCAATTGGCTCGATTAGGGCTTGAAATTGATCAATATGGCGATGAGCAAGTGATCGTTCGGGGTGTTCCAGCTATTTTACAAAAAGCTGATTTTGAAAAGCTGATTCCAGAATTATTACATGATTTGGATCCAAATGATGAAGCTCAAGCGCTTATGCAAAAGCGTGATCACATTTTGGCAGGCATGGCGTGTCATGGTGCAGTACGTGCGCACAGAATGTTGAGCCTTTCAGAAATGAATGCATTACTACGTCAGATGGAACAAACTGAATTTGCCAGTCAATGTAATCATGGTCGTCCAACATGGCGAGCTTTCCCACTGAGTCAGCTCGATAAACTTTTTGCCCGCGGAGAATAATCTTAAATGTCATCAAACTTGCCTGTAATTAACCTTATGGGGCCGACTGCAAGCGGAAAGACTGCGCTGGCATGTGATTTATATGAGCGTGGAAATTTTGAAATTATTTCAGTAGATTCAGCGCTTATTTATCAAGATATGGATATTGGTACAGCCAAGCCGACTAAAGAAGAACAAGTGTATTTCCCACATCATTTGATTGATATTATTTCACCTTTAGAAGTGTATTCTGCTGCGCAGTTTGTCGAAGATGCAAGTGCGCTAATCGATGAAATTCATGCGCGTGGAAAGACCCCGATTTTAGTCGGGGGAACAATGATGTATTTTAAAGCATTGCTTGAAGGGCTTTCAGATCATTTACCCAATGCAGATGCACAGGTCAGAGCAGAAATACAACAAAAAGCAGATGAGTCTGGTTGGCAAGCTGTTTATGAAGAATTGGTTAAAGTGGATCCATTAGCAGGAGAGAAATTCAAGGTATCGGATAAACAAAGAATCATCCGCGCACTTGAAGTTTTTAAAATTACAGGTAAGCCTATTACTCAGCTACAAGCAGAGCAACCTAAGAATTTACCATATCGCTACACTTTTCATAATTATGCATTGCTACCAGATCGAGTAGAATTACATGTGCGTATCGAACAAAGATTGCGCAAAATGTGGGATATTGGTTTTTTAAATGAAGTCGAATGCTTGATTGAAAAATACGATATTTCTGAGGATTTACCTTCAATGCGATGCGTAGGTTATCGTCAAGCACTCGATTTTCTTAAAAAAAGTGACAAAAATCACAAAAACAAGATGGAGATGGAAGATAAAGCATTGTTTTCAACACGACAACTTGCAAAACGTCAATATACTTGGTTACGTTCTTTGCAAGAAACACACTGTTTTAAAACGTATTTAACGATAAAGCAAGCTCAAGAAGACTTGCGAAACTCTTATGGATAAAGCAAAATTTACATACTGTCTTTTTTATAATTTTTAATTGAAAACTAAAGATGGTTTTTTGCGCTGATTTTTAATTTTTTTTGGAGTTATAACATGTCTAAAGGTCAAACTTTACAAGATCCGTTCTTAAATTCTCTCCGTAAAGAGCGTATTCCTGTTTCTATTTTCCTTGTGAACGGTATCAAGCTACAAGGTCATATTGAATCTTTTGACCAATACGTTGTCCTGTTAAAAAACACAGTAAGCCAAATGGTTTATAAGCACGCAATTTCTACAGTTGTGCCTGCTCGTAATCCACGTCCAGCTGGAGCTCCTGCAACAGGTGGTCAAGGTGGTGGCTTTGGTGGTGGTCAAGGCGGCGGCTTTGGTGGCGGTCAGGGTGGTGGCTTTGGTGGCGGTCAAGGTGGTGGTTTTGGCGGTCAAGGTGGTTTTGGCGGTCAAGGCGGTGGCTTTGGCGGTCAGGGCGGCGGCTTTGGTGGTCAGGGTGGCTTTGGTGGTCAGGGCGGCGGCTTTGGTGGTCAGGGTGGCTTTGGTGGTCAAGGCGGTGGCTTTGGTGGTCAATCATCAGGTTTTGATGGTGAGACAAAATTTGAAGATAATCAAGAAGACGAAAATAATCGTTAATTGATTGTCTAATAGAGAAGCCCTGATGATGATCGGGGCTTTTTTTTATCGTAATAAATGAGCGAGTTCAATTCGGTTGAGCAAAAAAAATAGCTCACACTTGTGAGCTATTTTTATAAAATGATAATTTATGATTTGGCTTTATTTTGCTCTTGTAGTGCTTTTTTATCTAGATTTGGGTCTTTAATTTCGACATAAGCATTAGAGCGTACTTCACGTAACCAGCTATCAACTTCTGTATCAAATTGACGCTCACCTAAAATTTGACGAGCCATACGTTCTTGGTACTCATGTGTCATATCTTGTTTGCGAGTATCTTGTACTTGCAAGATATGCCAACCGAATTGGGTCTGGAAAGGTTCGCTAATCTGACCGACAGGCGTATTCTTCATTTTTTCATCAAACTCAGGAACCATCATTCCTGGTGTTACCCAACCTAGACTACCGCCATCACGAGCAGAACCTGGATCATTGGAAAAGGTTGCTGCTAAAGTTGCAAAATCCTCACCCGCTTTTAGACGGTTGTACAGGCTCGTGATCATTTGTTTGGCATTTTCAGGGCTCACGACTTCAGAAGGTTGAATTAAGATGTGGCGAGTTTTATATTGCTCAACCATCGCTTTCTGGTCGCTTGTTTTACGGTCAAGTAGTTTTAATACATGAATTCCATCACGTACATTAATTAATTCGGTGGTTTGACCTGTTTGTAATGCGCTTACACGCGCTGCTAGTTCTGCAGGAATATCGGCTAAGTCACGATAACCCATATCAGCACCTTCAACCTTGATATCTTTGGTTGAATAAGTCTTGCCAATACTTGCAATATCATCGCTGCTATTTAAAGCGGTTTTAACTTCTTGTGCGACCTGATTGAGTTGCTGAGGATCTGCATTAGCACTAGAAATGCGAGCATGTAAGACGTGTACCTGACTGCCTAGCATTGCTTGCCCTTGAGGCGACTTTAAAAAGTTGGCAACGTCTTGATCGCTAATTTTAATACGTGACATGACTTGTTGCTGACGTAAGCGACTAATCGCTAGATCTTCACCAATACGATCACGTAATGCTGCATAAGTACCTGGTGCCATTGCATCAAGTTTTTGTTGGAAAGCTTCCAGTGATTTACTACCTGACTGGTTGGCAACTTTGAGTACAGCTTCATTCAACGCTTTTTCATCTGGTTTGATGCCATAGCGTTTCACTTGCTCGAGTTGAGCTTCACGTAAAATAAGTTGGTCTAAAACTTGTAACTGTAAATACTGATCTGGTGGAACTTGTTTTTTTTGTGCTTGTAGTTGATGTGCGGCTTCGGCAACACCTTGTTCTAAATCGCTTTTTAAAATGACACTATTGTCCACAATTGCAATTACTTCATCAGAAGGAGTTGCAGCAAAACTTTGCATTGATGAAGAAACAACCGCTGCGAGGGCAGTTGCTTTAAATAGCTGTTTTAAATACTTTGTCTTCATTAACGTTGTGTCCAAGATTGATTAGTTTCTTTAAAGCCTAAAACTCGATTTTCCATAATAGAGGCGAGTTTATTATTTACACCGCCTAAGCCTTTTAGCGTAAGTTCGACCATGACTGCTTTTTTCACATTCACATTCGGATCGTTTGGATTATCAAGGTCATTGTAGTAAGAGCGACCATAGACTGAAACGCCCCAACAGCATGATTCATAATTTACGCCAAGTAAATATTCACGTGCGACACTATTATCAAGGTCGTATTGAACATGGCCCATAATACGCCAGTTGTTATGGATGGGTTGTATAAAGGATGCAACAACCTGATCATAAGTATTTTGGCGATCTGGAATATCTTTACGATAGAAATAGCCTAAGTTATACAGATTTCCTTTGTCGCCTGTGTAGTACATTTGAAAATCGCGTTGTGAATTCGTCCCGTTTGACATCCAAGCTGAGTTCGCACCAATGGTAAAGTGCTGTGAAAGTTGGCTAGATAAACTCACGACAGGGCCAGTATTTTTTTCTGTATCAATTTCATCGTTGTTGACTAAAGTGACCCGTCTATCTTCAAAATAATAGCTTTGTCCAATACTGGCACGCAGACGTTCTAAGCCTGCTGGATCAAACAAACTATAGCTCACACCCAAAGACATGAAATTGTTGTCTTCTAAACGGTCATGTCCATAAAAACGATAGGGGTTGAATAACTGATCATAGTTAATCGAAGCTGTGGTGGTGTCAAAGTTTGGATAATCTGTCTGATTTTTATACGGTGCATAAGCATAAAATGCACGAGGCGTAATGGTTTGCAGATATTTCCCATCTTTTTCAAAGGTTAAACCTGTATCTAGACTAAATTGTGGCACAACCACCGATTTGTTTTTATCGTTTGATGTTGCTCCACCTTCAGGATAAAGGGCATTGATCGTGTTTTCATCATAAAATGTATTAATGCTACGTACTGAAACTTCAGGAATTGCAAAAGCATAGGTGTTTCTAAAGTTATAACGTGCCGCCAATTGGTTATAGATACGTGTACCACTTGGCTGAGTACTATAATTGGTCGTATCACTAATGTCTTTTTTGAAGTAGGCAGTATCGTTATTAAACTCATACTGTAAACCTAAAGGGTTGCCTGTGACATAATTCAAGAAAAACTGCGGGAGACGTGCATAAGGCCGATCGATATCGGATACGGTTTTGTCTAGTGTTTGGAAGTCTTCAACTTTTAATTGAGCTTTTAGACCAGGGATTTGGTCTTTGTAGTTGAGTACCCACGCACGACGTAAGTTCAAGTCTGTTTTTGAATCAGGGCTTGAGTTTAAGTCTGCGGTAAAGTCTTTATCTGAGGCGTAACTATATTCAAGATTGGTTGACCAAAAATCATTGATATCCCAATTATGTAAAAATTTTAAATCTTTACGATCCTGATCATTGTATTTTTTATCATCAGGAAGATATGCACCAGAAATTTTACCTTCACCAAAATTTTCGGTCATATATCTGAACTGACCTTCGAGCATGGTTCCGCGATCTGCATAATAACGTGGGGTTACAGTTGCATCGTAGTTAGGGGCCAGATTTAGATAGACAGGAACAGCAAGCTGGAAACCGCCATCATTTGAGAAACCAAATGTTGGATTTAAAATTCCTGTGGTTCTGCGGTCATCAATTGGAAAGTTGAAATAAGGTACTGCTAATACAGGCACATCTTTTACATAAAGCTTTGTACCTTTAGTTACGCCGCGACCACTGTCCTGATCTAGTTTGATCTCTTTGGCTTTAATCTGCCACGTTGGCTTTTCTTCAGGAGGGCAAGTGGTATAGGTCGCATTCTTCAAAATCATCGTCGTTGGTGACGTACGATTGATCTGCTGTGCATGACCATGCGCATGTTGTTCCTCAGAAATATAGAAACTATTATTTAAATCACCTGTTTGTGTCTTTAAATTGTAATTGATCTTGTCACTCTGAGAAAGCAGACCGCCTTGCGCCAATTGTACGTGACCTTCGGCGTCAGCATAGGTTTGGGTCTGATCAATGGTGACTTTGTCGGCGCGAATCGATCGACCTTCCTGATCAATAACCACATTGCCACTTAATTCAGAATCACCTTTCGGATTGTAATGCCCATAGTCCGCAGTCACTACAGAAGTTGCTTTCGCGGGATCGACAGCCTGAGTGGTTGGACTAATTGGCGTAATCCAAGCTCCTTTACAAAAAGCGGAGCTTAATGATTTTGTATCTCTAATCTGAGCTTCAGGAGCAGATTTATCTACATAATATTGTTCAAAAAACTCCTGACCAGGATAGGCTTTTTGAATGCTTTCCTTAAGCTGTTTGTAATCGATGCTAGAAGCCGCATTATCCGACTCAGCATAACTTGATTGTATGGAGCCGCCACATAAAAATGTCAAAATAGCGGTCGCTAAAGGATTAAATTTAAACTGATGCTTCATTGTTTCATTAACCAAGTATGCTAATTCGCAATTAATTATTGTCGCATCATAGAGAAAAAGTTTATAAGTGGCTACACTTATGACTTCAAAATCTCAGCTAGTTTTAGATTTTATTGCAAATGAATACACAACGTGAACAATTGATACAATCATGGATTGCCTCGGCTTTGAATACTGAAAATTTTCAGGTTCACTTTTTAGCTGGAGATGCGAGTTTTAGACGCTATGCACGCGTCATTATCCAAAATAATACCTATATGTTGATGGATGCGCCACCTGAAAAAGAAGATTGTGGCCCATTTGTGACGATTGACGAATTTTTTGATCAATATGGTGTGCGTGTGCCGCATATTATTGCCAAAGATTTAGAGCAAGGCTTCTTGTTGCTTGAAGACTTTGGTGATGTATTGTTGTCGACTTTATTGAATAATATTACGGTTGATCATTACTATTTACAAAGTTTTAAGCAATTGATTCAGTTGCAGTCGATTCAGGGTCAAGATCATTTTCCAACTTATTCTTATGAAAAGTTAATGACTGAAATGAAGCTTCTGACTGACTGGATGTTACCGTCATTAAATATTGATCCAACTCCAGAACAGCAAAAAATTATCGATCAAACTTTTGACTTATTAGCAAATACAGCGCTTGCGCAACCTCAAGTGATTGTTCATCGAGATTTTCATAGTCGCAATCTGATGAAAATTGAGGGTGAAGAACAACTTGGCGTGATTGATTTTCAGGATGCGGTGATTGGTGCGGATACCTATGATCTCATCTCTATTACTCGAGATGCCTATGTACAGTGGAATGCTGATCGGGTTTATCGTTGGTTCCAGCTTTTTTATGATCTATTGCCAGAAGAATCAAAAGCAAGTCGTAGCTTTGAGCAATTTAAAAAAGAAGCTGACTTTATGGCAATTCAACGTCATATCAAAATTCTGGGTATTTTCGTCCGTTTATTTGAACGAGATGGAAAATCGGGTTATCTCAAAGATTTACCACGTGTCATGTGGTATTTGCTGGAAGAAAGTAAAGCTTATCCAGAACTTGAACCATTTATGCAGTTCATACATCAAACAGTCATGCCTAAGTTTGTTGAAAAATATGGCGTCTATGAGGTGGCAGCTTAATGAAAGCCATGATTTTAGCCGCAGGTCTGGGTAATCGTATGCGTCCATTGACTTTGCATACTCCTAAACCGCTATTGTCAGTTGGTGGAAAACCTCTCATTGTTTGGCATATCGAAAAATTAAAAAGCATCGGTGTGACTGAGATTGTCATCAATACAGCATGGTTGGCCGATAAACTGGTTGACGCTTTGGGCGATGGTGCGCTGTTGGGTGTCAAGATTTTGTGGTCACATGAAGGCGAAGGTTTGGAAACAGCGGGTGGTATTATCAATGCTTTGCCACTTTTGGGCGATGAACCTTTTATTTTGGTTAATGGTGATGTCTGGACAACGATGGACTTTTCACCTCTTTTGAATATTAAATTGGTTGATAACTTAGCGCATCTGGTCTTTGTTCCAAATCCAGCGCAACATCCGCAAGGTGACTTTATTTTGTTAAACCACAAAGCCTATACTTTTGACCAAGGGCAGAATGGAGAAGCTTTAACTTATAGTGGTGTGGCTGTTTTATCACCGAAGTTATTTGAAAATTTGGAGCAAGGTAAGCGACCTTTAGCGCCATTATTGAAACAAGCGATGCTTGATGGTCAAGTCAGTGCTGAAAAAATGCAGGGAGTGTGGGTCGATGTGGGTACGCCTGAACGATTAAATGAGCTAGATCAACAAATTAAAGCATCTTTGTAGATTTAACTGGGTAAACGCTAATCGTTGACCACTATTTTTGAGTATAGAAATAGGTATACTGCAACTAACTTTTTAGAGATGTTCCACGGATATGCATCCTTTTTTCCACGAATTAAAACAGGGTAGTCAGGCACTGGGATTAAACCTGAATGATGAAGCTTTGAATCTGTTGTTGAAATATCAAGATGCATTGGTGCTCTGGAACAAAGCCTATAATCTGACTGCGATACGTGATCCCAAAGAAATGCTAGTGAAGCATTTGCTAGATAGTCTCAGCATTCTTAAAGACTTGCCTGCGGGGCGTTTGCTTGATGTCGGTACGGGTGGTGGTATGCCAGGTATGATCATCGCATTATGCCAACCTGAGCGCTCTTGTGTGTTGTTAGATTCAAATGGTAAAAAGATTCGATTTTTAAAACAGTTTATTGCAGATTTAAAATTAAAAAATGTGATTGCTGTACAGACTCGTGTGGAAAATGAAGAATCAATTGGTGAATTAGGTCAGTTCGATGTGATCACCAGTCGTGCATTTGCTTCTCTAAGTGATTTTGTGGCTGCTGCTCGTCCTTATATGCATCCAAACAGCATTATTGCAGCGATGAAAGGTTTAGTTCCAAACGAAGAAATGCAGCAATTGAAAAATGAATTTTCGTGTCAGGTGATTGAGTTGCAAGTACCACGTCTAGATGAACAACGTCATTTGCTTTTACTTGAACAAAAACAATCTTAAGTTGGGGTAACTATGGCTCAGATTATTGCAATAGCCAATCAAAAAGGTGGCGTGGGGAAAACCACGACAGCCGTAAATCTGGCTGCCTCATTGGCTGTGTTAAAAAAACGTGTACTTCTGGTCGATATGGATTCACAGGGCAATGCCACGATGGGCTCTGGTGTACAAAAAAACGATTTATTGTACTCTATTACCGATGTACTGCTGGGTGAGGTTCCTGTTGAAACTGCAATCACAAAGTCTGAAGTGGGCTATAAGGTACTCGGTTCAAACCGTGAACTTTCGGGGGTAGAGCTCGCAATTGCAGATCAGGATGGACGCGAATTTATTCTAAAAAAAGCACTGGAAAGTGTTCGTGATTCTTTTGATTATATCATCATCGATTGCGCACCTAGTCTGAGTCTGATTACCGTCAATGCACTGGCTGCTGTAGATGGGGTTATGATTCCGATGCAATGTGAATATTATGCATTAGAAGGTCTGGCTGACTTAACTCAGACCATTGATCGTATTCAGCAAGCCCTGAATCCCGATCTGCAAATTATTGGTGTATTACGTACTATGTACGATGCGCGTAATGCGTTAACCCGCGATGTTTCTGCTGAATTAGAACAGTTTTTTGGCAAAAAACTTTACGATACGGTCGTTCCACGAAATGTTCGTCTTGCTGAAGCACCTGCGCATGGTTTACCGATTATTTATTTTGAGAAAAGTTCAAAAGGTGCAGTGGCTTATTTAAATCTAGCTGCCGAAATGTTGAAAAAGAGTAAAGTGAAAAAAGGAAGTAAGGCATGACCACAAAAAAACGAGGATTGGCAAAAGGTCGTGGCTTAGATGCGCTTCTGGGTTCCATTCAAAAAGAAAAGTTACAATTAGAAGCACAGGAAATTGATCACGGACAGTTGAAACAGATTGATGTTAATCTGTTGAAACGTGGTGAATATCAACCGCGCCGTTTTATACAAGAGCAGGATTTAAAAGAACTGGCATCATCGATTGAAAAACATGGTGTGATGCAGCCGATTGTGATTCGTCCAATTGATGATGAACAGTATTCTTATGAAATCATTGCGGGTGAACGTCGTTGGCGTGCAGCACAATTAGCGGGTTTAAAAGAAATTCCTGCGATTGTCCGCGATCTTAATGATCAGGTCGCAATTGCACTGGCTTTAATTGAAAATATTCAACGTCAAGATTTGAACCCGATTGATCAGGCGTTAGCATTACAACGTTTCCATGATGAATTTGGTTTAAGTCATCAGGAAATTGCAGATACAGTGGGTAAGGCGCGTACTACGGTCAGTAATTTATTACGCTTACTCAGTCTGGATGATGCAATCAAAGATTTGATGCAGGAAAGCCAATTGGACATGGGGCATGCCCGTGCGATTTTGGCACTCAAGACAAAAGACCAGATTGCAGTTGCTAAAATTGTGATTGAAAAAAGCCTTTCTGTACGCCAAACAGAACAACTGGTGCGTGAGTGGAATGAGCCAAAACAAGATAAAGCCAAAGCCACAATTTCACCTGATATTGAACAATTGACACAAAAACTTTCTGAGCGATTTGGTGCAAATGTGAAAATCGATCACAATAAACAAGGAAAAGGCAAACTCGTCATTCACTATCACTCACTCGATGAGTTAGATGGTATTTTAAATATTTGCTTAACCGATTAGTCTATGCTGACATTTTAAAATTTTGTAGTGATTGGGGAAGATCGGCATGTGGGAATTGGTTAAAGCGGGGGGCTGGTTGATGCTGCCCCTTATTCTATGTTCTATTTTTACGGTTGCGATTAGTATTGAACGTTTTGTTCGTCTTAAACGCGCAGCAGTTTTACCAAATGTATTGGTAGCCACAAGTTCTCATTCAGTTGATCAGGTTGTTGAGCAATTGCAACAAAATCAACAACTGCAAAAAAGCCCTCTAGGACGAATTTTAAAAGCTGGTCTGGATAATCAAACGATGGGCGAGCAATTTGCTAAAGCTCAAATGGAAGTTACGGCGTCTCAGGAAATTGGATATTTAGAACGTAATATTAATTTTCTGGGAACGATGAGTGCGGTTGCACCTTTACTTGGACTTTTGGGAACTGTAGTCGGGATTATTGAATCGTTTTTAGTCATTGATATTGGATCGAGTGGTAGTCCAACTTTAATGATCCCAGGTATTTCCAAAGCGCTGATTACCACAGCAGTGGGGATGTTGATTGCGATTCCTGCTTTAATCGCATATCGCTACTTTCAGCGGCTTGTGCATGAGTACATCGCAGAGCTAGAACAGCAAGCCACTCTGTTTCATGCGGCACTTTTTTTCAAGTCACAGCATCAAAATGCATTTGAGCAACGTCGTGTAGGCTAGGGCGGGACATTATGAAATTTAAACGCCCGCAAGTCGAAGATATTCATATCAACCTGACACCCATGATTGACTGTTTATTATTTATCTTGGTGTTTTTATTGCTTTCTACGACATTTGCACAAAATAGTCGAATTAATTTAACACTTCCTGATGCACAGGGGGTCCCACCAAAACAATACGATCAAAAAATCGAGGTCATGGTAGACTCTACTGGGCATTATCTTGTCAATGGTCAAGCTATTGCGAGTCAAAATAGTTCTGATTTAAGTAGTGCAATTAAGCAAGCTGCACATGACCGTCGTGATTTGATGTTTGTTATTGCTGCCGATGCTAAAGCGACGCATCAAGATGTAATTCGTGTGATGGATGTAGCAGGTCAGCTTGGCTTTGTTAACATTAACATTAGTACAAAAGTTCCTTCTAGAGGTTTTACTGAGTGAATCAAGATTTTAAGGTTTATCTTCGTCTTCTATCCTATTTAAAACCCTATTGGGGCATCGCATTATTAGTCTTGCTTGGTTTTGGTATTAATGCTGCAACTGAAGTTTCAGTTGCAAAGTTATTAAAATATATCATTGATGCGATTCAGGAAGGGAGTCGGGAAAATCTTGATTGGTTTCCAGTACTGATTGTTTTATTGGTTTTCTTTCGTGGTCTTGGCCTCTTTATGGGGAGTTACTTTACTGCAGTCATTTCGAGAAGTCTGATTTTTAGCATCCGTCAGGATGTCTATGCAAAACTATTGTGCTTACCTTCACAATATTATCTGGATAATTCATCTGGACATATTACTGCCAAGATTATGTATAACGTTGAACAGCTGACAGCTGCATCATCGGAATCTTTAACCACGATTGTTAAAGAAGGTTTTATTACTATTGGTTTGTTGGGTTATCTTTTTTATTCCAACTGGCGTTTAACTTTGTGTATTTTAGTCTTTATGCCTTTAATTGGTCTATTGGTTCGTAAAGCTTCTAAACGGATGCGTAAACTTTCCATCCAAGTGCAAAATACGATGGGTGATGTGAACCATGTGGTCCAAGAAAGTATTAATGGGAATTCTGTCGTTAAGACCTTCAACGGTGAGGCCTCTGAACAACTACGTTTTTATAAGTCTTCTAAGGAAAACTTAAAGCGTGGTTTGAAAATGATAGTTGTGCAGAATATGAATTCACCATTGGTACAACTGGTGATGGCTTTTGCTTTAAGTTTGATTGTTTGGTTAGCGCTTCGTCCACAAATTTTTGGGAATACAACAGCGGGTGAGTTTGTTGCCTATATTACGGCTGCGGGCTTGTTGGCAAAACCAGTCAAAAATTTAACGGATGTGAATGAGAAACTACAGCGTGGTATTGCTGCTGCGTATTCCGTTTTTGAATTGTTGGATCTACCTGAAGAAGAAAATACAGGAACACTGAAACCTGAATTAAAAGGTAATATTTATTTTGATCACGTTGATTTAGTCTATAAATCAGATGTTCATGCGATACAGGATTTCACTTTGAGCATTAAATCAGGTGAAACAATTGCTTTAGTTGGACGCTCAGGGGCAGGAAAAACTTCTTTAGTGAATTTACTTGTGCGTTTTCAGGAAGTTAGCCGTGGTCGTATTTATTTAGATGACATCAAAATTGAAGATATCGACTTGCCGACTTTACGTCGTCAGGTGGCTATGGTCAATCAGCAAGTTGTCCTGTTTAATCGTACTGTACGTGAAAATATTGCGTATGGACAGCTTGAAGGTGCAAAAGAAGAAGATATTATCGCTGCTGCAAAAGCAGCTTATGCACATGATTTTATTATGAACTTACCGCAAGGTTATGACACTGTTCTTGGCGCTCAAGGGTTGAATTTATCAGGTGGTCAACGTCAACGTATCGCGATTGCACGTGCAATTTTAAAAGATGCCCCGATTTTAATTTTGGATGAAGCGACTAGCGCGCTGGACAATGAGTCTGAGCATTTCATTCAAAAAGCTTTTGATCAGGCAATGCAGCAAGATCGTACAACTATTGTGATAGCCCATCGTTTATCAACGATTGAAAATGCAGATCGAATTGTGGTCATGGATAAAGGTCAAATTGTTGAGCAGGGTACACATTTAGAACTGCTTGCCAAACAAGGTGCGTACTACCAATTGCATCAGCGTAATTTTGAGGAATAAGCTGCATGTCTCTTGCCCAGATGATTCAGGATGCGTGGAACAAACAAGCGAAATGGCTAGTTTTGTTGCGCCCTTTGTCTTGTTTATATCGGGTTGGTGCAAGTTTTAATCATCAGTTGTATCAGTCTGGAATTAAATCAGTTTATACGGCTCCCGTACCTGTGATGGTGATTGGAAATATTACGGTGGGAGGGAGTGGTAAAACACCGTTATTGATTCAACTCATCAAATACTTAATGCATCGGCAGCTCAAAGTTGGTGTGATCAGTCGTGGTTATGGAGGTCAGGGGCCGTTTCCTGCATTGGTAACTTTAGACTCAATGCCCGATGAAGTTGGTGATGAACCGTGTTTGATTGTTCAGTCCACGGCTGTACCAATGGTTGTTGGCCCCGATCGCAAAGCCGCCATTGAGTTGCTTTTAAGTCAGCATCAACTCGATCTGATTATCAGTGATGATGGCTTGCAGCATTGGGCACTGGATCGGCAAATTGAATGGATTGTACTGGATTTAAATCGTGGTTTGGGTAATGAAAAATTATTACCCGAAGGTTATTTGCGTGAACCTAAGTCGCGTTTAGAAACGGGAACTGTTATTGAACATGGCTTACAGTCGCATTCGATATTGAATATGCATCTTCAAGCGGGTCAGCCCTATTTATTAAACCCAACAGGCAATACTTCTCGGTTGTTTAATCAATATGATGAGTTTTACGCCGTTGTTGGTATAGGTTTTCCACAGCGTTTTTATAAAACACTTGAATCGATAGGTATTAAGGAATTTCAGTGTCACGAATTTCCTGATCATCATGATTATGAAATTGAAGACTTACAGTTTGATGATCAAAATTCAATTATTACCACCGAAAAAGATGCAGTGAAAATTTTACCTTTACTCAAGCAACATCCCGATTTTTCTACTGAAATTTGGGTGGTACCTGTAGAGGCTGTTCTCTCTGAAGCTTGCTATCAGTTACTTGACACTCAATTACAACAATTGGATATTTCTTTGTCTCAGGAAATTTAAATGAAACATATTGTCATTCCTGCTCGTTTTGCTAGTTCACGTTTACCAGGTAAGCCGCTTTTGGAAATTCATGGTCGTGCCATGATTTTAAGAGTTGTTGATCAGGCAAAAAAAGTAAAGGGTTTTGATGATTTGTGTGTGGCAACTGATGATGAACGTATTGCCAATATTTGTCGTGCAGAAGATATTGATGTGGTGATGACCAGTCAGGAACATCCTTCTGGTACGGATCGTTTAAGTGAAGTTGCACGAATGAAAGGATGGGCGAGTGATGATATTATTGTCAATGTTCAAGGTGATGAACCTTTGCTACCTGCTAAATTAGTACAACAGGTAAGTCAATTATTGGTGGAAAAATCTCATTGCTCCATGTCGACTTTGTGCGAACCAATTCATCTTTTAGAAGAATTTCAACGCAATAGCATTGTTAAAGTGGTCATGTCTAAACATAACGAAGCGCTTTATTTTAGTCGCGCTACAATTCCCTATGATCGTGATTCTGTACAACATAATACCCAACAATTACATGCAAATGCTTACCGTCATTTAGGTTTATATGCTTATCGTGTGAGTCTGTTGCAGGAATATGTAACTTGGGAACAAGGTACATTGGAAAAACTTGAAAGCCTTGAACAATTGCGTGTTCTAGAAAATGGTCATCGAATCGCCATTGCTATTGCCGAAGCCAATCTACCACCAGGGGTAGACACTTTGGCAGATTTAGAGCGATTAAATGCCATGCCTGTTTCAAGCTTTCAATAATTTTGGATCATTTGATGCAGACCGTATATCCATGGCAAAAAAATGTATGGGAAACCTTAACTAGTCGTTTCCCTGAAGTCGGTCATGGGCTTTTGTTTTATGGAAAGAATGGTTGTGGTAAACATGAATTTGCACAGCATTTTTTGGCATGGATTTTATGTTCAAACAAGCAGCCTCAAGCTGCCTGTGGAGAATGCGTTAGTTGTCAGTGGCTCAAATCTGATACGCATCCCAATTATGTCCACATCACTACTGATGAAGAAAATAAAAAACAAAATGCCAAGATAAAAATTGAGAAAATACGTGAGCTGTTGCCGTTCGTACAACAAACTGTAGATGGCTGGCGTGTCATTGTGATTGAACCTGCCGAAGCTTTGAATGTTGCTTCATCAAATGCGCTCTTAAAAACACTGGAAGAACCAGGTGAGCGTATTATTTTAATTTTATTGGCAGATCATTATCTTAAACTCCCTGCTACGATCCGCAGTCGGTTACAACATTTTGCGCTAGATCGTATTTCACCTGAACAGTCGCAGCAATATATTCAAACTGAGCAACCTGAACTTTCAGCGGAGCAAGTGAGTTTGTTATTGAACTTATCAGGTGGCATGCCATTAAGTGCTGTGCAATTGGCTCAAAGTGAATGGCTAAACAAACGTGCTAATTTTCTAGAAGATTGGACAAATTTAGTCACACAAAAGAATAAACCGATGATTCTTGCAACAAAATGGTCAAAAGAACTTGGTTTTAATGATTTTATTCCGATGTTTGAATACTTGTTGGGCGACCTAATTTGTGTCAAGCTAAATCAGTCAATCAAGAATATTGATCTGTCCTTTGATCAAATTGTACAAGCTTATACACTTGAGCAATTATTTGAAATTTATGCACAAATACAACATGCGAAACAATTGGTTGAGCAAAACGTGCAGAGCAATTTGGTGTTGGATCAACTTTTTATAAAATTAATGAACGTTGAATAAGGGGAAAATCAAATGGAACCACGTATGATGGGCGGAATTATTCAATTAAATATTCCTGATCGTGCAACTTTACAAGCCAGTTATATGAGCTTTGTACAGGGTGGTGGTTTATTTATTCCTTCCAAGCAGGCGGTAAAATTGGGTGATGAAGTGTTTGTACTTGCAACTTTGCCTGAACAGTCGCAAAAAATTCCATTAACGGGAAAAGTGATCTGGATTTCACGTAAACAAACCGGGGTTAAACCGCATGGCTTTGCGATTCAACTGAGTGGCGAAAAGGGGATCTACTATAAAAATGAAGCGGAAAAGCTTTTGGCAGGTAGTGTTTCTGATCGTCCTAATTTCACCATGTAACAATAGGAAAAAGTTGTGTTTGTAGATACCCATTGTCATCTCACTATGCTGGATTTGACAGCTTATAATGGCGATCTGGATCAGGCTTTGGCACAGGCGCGTCAAGCGGGTGTATCCAAATTTATGAGTATTTCAGTCGATTTGGATGATCATCTTCAGCTCGCTCAGATTGCGGCTCGACATCATGATGTTGGTTATAGCGTTGGTGTGCATCCCTGTGAAGATGCGGCAACAATGGCACGAGCTACAACCGAATTTTTAGTGGATTTAGCACAAACGGATAAAGTTTGGGCATTGGGGGAAACAGGACTAGATTATTATCACAGTACTGAATTTGTAAAAGAACAAAAGCAATGTTTTGCTCGGCATATTGCGGCATCTAAAATTGTGAAAAAACCTGTGGTGGTACATACTCGTTCGGCCAAGCAGGATACCATTGATATTATCCGTGCCGAGCAATCGACACATGGCATTTTGCATTGTTTCACAGAAGATTGGGAAACAGCAAAAGCAGCTTTGGATTGTGGCTATTATATTTCCTTTTCGGGCATTATTTCGTTTAAAAATGCACAAGATTTACGGGATGTCGCTAAACAGGTGCCATTGGATCGTGTGTTAATCGAAACAGATAGTCCCTATTTGGCACCTGTGCCTTATCGTGGCAAATCGAATGAACCAAAATATGTCCCATTTGTAGCTAAAGCTTTAAGTGAAGTATATGATAAACCTGTAGAAGAAATGGCTGCTATTACTTGCCAAAACTTTGAAAATCTTCTGAATATGAAATAGTTGAATTGAACGAAAGCTAAAGTAAGAGAGTTATCGCGTGAAGATGGATCGTCAGGCTCAGTTTCGAGCAAGAGAAGTATTGATATTTCAGGTCGCAGAACAACTCCTATTGGAAAATGGCGAAGCAGGCATGACCCTTGATGCTTTGGCAGCGGAGCTTGATCTGGCGAAAGGCACGCTTTATAAGCACTTTCAAAGTAAAGATGAGCTTTATATTTTGCTCATTATTCGCAATGAAAAAATGCTGCTCGAAATGGTTCAAGATACAGAAAAAACCTTTCAGGAGCATTTGGCTTTTTTTATGTTGCATCATTTGCATCATCCTGAACGGACGGTTATGTTTCATCAAATCGAAGAACGTTTGTCTACGACAGGACAAGGCATTCAGCAACTTTTTCAAGAGCTTTATCAGATTCGTAAAAAACGACTTCGCATTATTATTGGCAAGACAGATACTTATTTGGAGTCAATCCAAAGCTCAATGATTACTCGTGATTATTTGGCTGGAATTTGGTCGCTCACACATGGAGCTGCGGCTATTTTAAATTCGAGTTTTTATCAGCGTTATCTGGGTTCAAGAGATACTTTACGTATCGCCTATATTGATCAAGCTTTAGCAATGCCTAAGTTTATTCAAGAACAATATGCCTAATCAGAATGAGCATTTGAAGCAAAGCTTCTTGTTTAGCGCTCGGCGGACAAAGCTTCGCTTTGTTAATCCTCACCACTCCACGCAGAGCTTTTCGTCTTGCGCTCATCCTCATACTCGAAGCATAGCTTCTCGCCTTGCGGCAGGATCGAGCGTTGCTCGATTTAAACCTGCCTCAGGATTTACGTTGATTGAATTGATGGTCGTCATTGTCATTATTGCGATTTTGGCTTCGTTGATTTTATTAAATATCAGTGGTGTCGATCAGCGAAAAGCGATGCAGGCACGTGAGTTTTTTATTCTGGATTTAAAAAAAATAAATAAAGAATCTGTAGATCAGTCTCGAATTTTTGCTTTATCAACGCATAATGCGACAGATGTTGCACCGTTTAGTTATGAATTAATGGAATATCAGGATCAAAGTCAGCAAACAATTATTCAAGAAGAAAAAAAATGGCAACGTTATCCAGAGTTTTCTGTAAAAATTTTACCTGAAAGAGTGGCTTTTAATATTGAATCTGTCGATCAAAACTATCAAAATGCAACTCAACAAGACCTTATTAATCAGCAGGCTCCGAAATTAATTTGGTTTGGAAATGGTGAGGTAAAACCAGTAAGAATCCAATTTTATTTTGAACAAAACCCAGTTGGAGATCCAATTGAGGTCGATCATCTGGGTAATATTAATGAAAACTAAAAAACCCAATTCTGGTTTCATGCCTTGTCTTCTTCAGACTTACACCTCAAACAAAGTTTTCGGTCTTGCGACAGGATCAAGCGTTGCTCGATTTAAACCTCGCCACTCGAAACATAGCTTCTCATCTTGCGCAGTGGCAAAACTATGTTTTGTTAGTCCTCGCCATTCGAAGCATAGCTTCTCATCTTGCGCTCGGACAAAGCTTTGCTTTGTTAGTCCTCGCTCAGGATTTACGTTACTTGAAGTCATGGTGGCTTTGGCTATTTTTGCAGTCGCAGCTATTGCTGTTACTAAAGTGGGCATGCAATACACCCAGTCTACTGCAAATGCGATTTTAAGAACTAAAGGTCAGTTTGTTGCCATGAATGAAGCGGCTCAAATGGAAATTAATAAACAATGGTTGACTGGAACTGAGTCTAAGCAAATCACGTCTCAGGGTGAAACATGGCAAATTGATAAACGTTCTGAATCTACCATCAGCCCCAATGTACAACGCGTTGAGATACAAGTCAGTTTATTTAATAATGAACAAGGTAAGGTCGAATCTGGCATTACCAATGTTGTGTTTTTTAATTATCCTCAACAAGTAAAAACACAATGAAAATAAAAGAAAATAATCAATCATGTTTTGAAGTAATTCCTTTTAGACGCTGTATTACTCAGTTTAAACCTTACCGTTTAAAACAGCAGAGTTTCTCGCCTTGCGCTCGGACAAAGCTTCGCTTTGTTAGTCCTCGTACTCGAAGCAAAGCTTCTCGTCTTGCGGCAGGATCGAGCTTAGCTCGATTTAATCCTACCTCAGGATTTACGTTGGTTGAGTTATTGGTGGCAATTGCAATATTTGCGGTATTGTCTGCATTGGGATGGAAAGTTTTTGATTATCTTATAAAAACCAAAGATAGAAACACTCAGCACGAAGAACAATTATTTATTTTACAAAATGGCTATCAACAAATTTTAAGAGATAGTTTGCAAATTATTCCGCTTACTGCAAATATGGGTGGGCAAATTCGTCCAGCATTATCATTAAATAACAATGTACTTCAATTTAGTAAGGCTGGTGTGACTGATCCTTTAGGGCAGGGTTTATCCCCTTATGAGCGGATTGAATACCGATATGATGCTTCGCAGAAAGTGGTGTATCGTTTAAAATATTCAGACTTGAATCTACCCAATAGTGTACAACCGCAGTCGAGTATTCTGCTTAAAAATGTAGAGCAGTTTCAAATCAATGTGTTAAATCCTCAAAATGTCAATCAATGGCCTGATGCTAGCTCAGATTTAACACAAGTTTCCAATTTAAAACTTCTACCCGCGGGTCTAAAAATCAATGTTACGATCGCTGGTACGGACTATGAATGGATTTACAGCTTATTGGACAGTAAAGCTATTGTTTTAAATCAACAACAAAATGATGCATCAGGGAACAATAATAATTCAACGAATAATACCAATAACAATTCCACTAATCAGATTGGACAGAATTAATCGTCATGATGAGAAACCGCATAAAAAATCAACAAGGTATTGCGCTGATTACGATTCTGGTGATGGTCGCATTGGCTACAATTCTGGCGGCAACCATTGCAAAAAGACAAAGCAATACAGCTGAAAATACAGCTTATTTAATGCGACAGAATCAGTCCTTATTGTATGCCAAAAGCGCAGAAGCTTTTTTTTCAGAGTTGTTGGTGCAAGATGCACAAGATAGTGCGCAAGTTGATCATATGGGCGAAACATGGGCAAAACCAATGCCAGCTTTTCCTGTTGAAGATGGATATGTTTCAGGTTATTTACAGGATGAGTCTGGTAAATTCAATCTTAATAATTTGGTTAAGGCAGATGGAACACCTGATGAGAATGTTCGTAAATGGTTTGAAAAGTTACTGGTTCGTGTAGGTTTACCCGCCGATTTAAGTCAAGCGGTGATTGATTGGCAAGATCCAGATGATCAAACCATAGGTGCAATGGGTGCAGAAAGTACCTATTATCAGGGATTACAGCAGCCTTATCTTGCCCCAAATACGCAGTTTCATAGTATCGAAGAGTTGAAAAAGGTGCGTGGTTTCGAAGGAAAAAACTTTGATTTAATCAGACCTTATATTAGTGCGTTGCCTTCTAACCAAGCCACTAAAATTAATATTAATACCGCTCCAGCATCGGTTTTGGCCAGCATTGATGAAAAATTGGATCAGAACGCGATTAATGATCAGCTCAAAGCAAAATTTGCCAAAATGGAATATTTTAAGAGTGTTAATGATCTTTGGTCATTGGAGGCTTTTAAAAATATTGATCCAGAAAATAAACAGCGCGTGATGTCTTTATTGGATGTGAAATCTAATTACTTTCAGGCACGTATAGATGTGATGCTTAGTGAGCGTAAGCGCCAATTCAGTAGTTACCTTATGCGTAAAGATAAACAGGTCTTTGTATATTCACGTAGTTTAGCTCCTTTTTAAATGAAGCATTTGTGCATTAAAGCTTGAAAATTAGCCCAAAAATAAAGTCTCTGATACTTTTTGACTATTGCTATTAACGTTAAAATCAATGTAAAGCTCCGACTTTTTCCTTTATAATTAAAATCTGTTGATCATTATTTTTAATTTGGCGCATGTTAATCCGAAAGTTATTTAAGTTTGAAAATGCTCATATTGTGCGAAATTGTACATCGGATCGTTGTAAACGTTCGATTCACGGTCATAGCTATAAAGTTGAGTTGATCCTTAAAGCTTCCAAGCTTGATCATGGGCAAATGGTGTATGACTTTGGTCTACTTAAAGGTGTAATTAAAGAATTATTTGATAGTTTTGATCATGCGATTTGTTTCTGGCAAGATGATAGCGCTGAGTATATTCAGGCATGCAAAACTTTTAGTGCGCGATGGGTGGCTTTACCTGTTTCACCTTCAGCAGAACAATTTTCACGTATTTTCTTTTATTTGGCACAACAGGTTTTAAAATCAACGGAAACCCAAAATGGTGAAGGTGATGTTGAAGTTTATTCAGTGATTGTGCATGAAACTGATACGGGTTACGCGCAAAGCTTTTTAGAAGATATTGAAAATATACAAATGGGTAAGCTTGATCTGGAAAGTATCGAATTTTCAGAACAAGTCAGATCAGAATGGTCAGATCCAGAAATGTATAAACAATTAAAACGTGGTACTAAATTTCAAAACCCAAAAGTAGAGTTGCAAGTTACAGTTTAAGTAGCTAAAGATTAAAAAGGTAATCGATTGTTTTCAGGATGGAATAATGCAATTAACTGAGCAACAGCAGGATAAACTGGGTAAAGTTCAGTTAGAACAAAGTTGGAAATATTCACTGGCAGACTTTTTGTTAAGTCCGCTTATGGATCAGTTGCGTGATTTTCTAGTGCAGGAAAAACAGGCACAAAAAACTGTATATCCGCCGAGTAAGCAGATTTTTAACTCACTTAACACCACGCCTTTAGATCAGGTGAAAGTCGTTATTTTGGGGCAGGATCCCTATCATGGGCCTAATCAAGCCAATGGATTGAGTTTTTCTGTACAGCGTGGCATTGCCTTACCACCTTCATTGCGTAATATCTTTCATGAGTTACATACCGATTTAGGTGTGCCTATATCAACGCATGGCGATTTGACTAAATGGGCAAATCAAGGTGTTTTGCTTTTAAACAGTGTGCTCACTGTTGAAGCTGGACAACCCACATCGCACCAAAAACGTGGTTGGGAAGAATTTACAGATCATGTCATTGATGTGCTCAATGAACAGCGAGAGCGTGTTGTTTTCATTTTATGGGGTGCTTATGCACAACGTAAAGGACAACGTATTGATCGCAATAAACATCTGGTACTCACCGCAGCACATCCATCGCCACTTGCAGCGAATCGTGGCGGTTTTTTTGGTTGTAAAGTCTTTTCAAAGACGAATAATTATTTGAAACAAAATGGCATTGAGCCTATAGATTGGCAGTTGGACGCATGACAAATTCTCCCGATGTAACTCGTTATCACCCAGACCTTATTGTCGAAGAGGCAAAAAATGGTTGGCGTATTGTTCGCCTAAATCGCCCTAAATCCTTACATGCTTTAGATGAGTCGATTGCGACTGCACTGTTGCATGTATTTGAAGATTTTCATAATGACAATGATGTTAAGGCAATCTGGCTGGATTCCACCACACCAAAAGCTTTTTGTGCGGGGGGAGACGTTCGTAAGCTTCGCCAGTTGGTGATTAATAATGAAGTCGAAACCGCCAATCAATTCTTTGAGCAGGAATACGCGCTAGACCTATTACTGCATAACTATGCTAAACCTGTGATTGTGTGGGGTGAAGGTTATGTCATGGGTGGTGGCTTAGGTTTATTTATGGCTGCACCATTTCGTCTGGTGACACCATATTCGCGTTTAGCAATGCCAGAAATTAATATTGGTCTTTATCCAGATGTCGGTGCAAGTCGTTTTCTAGCAGATCGTGGTCCTATTGGTCTGTTTACAGGACTAACAGGTTCAATTATGACGGCGGCTGGTGCATATAGCATTGGTTGGGCGACGCATATTTGTGATGCTCAACGTGATAATGTACTGAAAAAAGTCACTGATATAGACTGGAGTCACTACCCAGCAGGTGATTTTAGAGCAATTGATGATACCTTAAATAGTTTACATCGACCTGTTGCGGCAGGACCCTTACAAAACTCTTTGGATGTTATTCATAGTGTTTGTCGAGGTGTAAGTTTTGAGCAGGATTATCAAGCAATTATTGGTCTAAATGAGGCCCGTAGTGACTGGTTACGCCAAGCCAGTGAAAACTTGCAAAAAGGTTCTCCAAGTACAGCAGCAATAACATGGCTGCTATGGCAATGGGGTAAACAGGTTCATGCTTGGGATGAAGTCTTTAAACTTGAAGCGCAGATTTCTGACTGGAAAATTCGCCATTCCGATTTTGTGGAAGGTGTTCGCGCGCGTCTAGTCGATAAAGATTTGTCGCCTGCATGGAAAGACACTCAAGATTTCAGTTTAAAAGGCATTTTGGGTGATCATCCGCCTGTGACCAATATTGAAAGCTGGAACCAGTTACTTAAGCATTATGGTGTAATCAGCTAAAGCTATGTCTGAACAGGTTTATTCTGATGAACATTGGATGCAGCTTGCTTTTGAGCAGGCTGCATTGGCTGCATCGCAAGGGGAGATTCCTGTTGGTGCAATTATCGTGAGCCATAATCAAGTCATTGGCTCAGGCTATAATGCACCCATTTCTTTAAATGATCCAACCGCACATGCTGAGATTCGTGCAATTCGTATGGCATGCGAAACCATTCAAAATTATCGGTTACCTGCCGATGCAACTCTGTATGTGACACTTGAGCCGTGCACCATGTGTGTAGGTGCATTAATACACTCACGTGTTTATCGAGTCGTTTTTGCAACGACAGAGCCAAAAGCAGGGTCTTTAATCAGTGCGCGTCAATTGTTAGATTCAGGCTATTACAATCATAAATTCGTTGTAGATTATGGTTGTATGCAACAGCAATGTTCGGAACAGCTTAGTCATTTCTTTAAACAACGTAGAGAACAAAAGCGTAACGAACGGATGCAAAATTTTAACCCTTTAAAAAGTGATACAGAATAAATTTGTACTTGCTTAATTGACAAAAAACAATCATTCACGATCTCTTGATTCCTGTAAGATGTTTAGCTAATGTATTTTTGACAATATAAATTGTCATTTTCATCTTGAGAGATATTATGAATGCCATCACCATAAAAAAAGAATTCAATGCACCAATTGAGCAGGTTTTTGATCTTTTGTCGAAACATGCAACCTATAATCAAGCCTTTGCACCCATTCAAGTGGTTAGAGTCAAAGACTCGGCAGATCCTAAACGTCCAGATGGTTTGGGTTCCGTGCGCCGTATGGGATTTGGGCCATTTAAACCGTTAAAAGAAGAAATTACTTTACTTGAAGAAAATAAGCGTATCGAATATAAATTGATCGATAATCCATTAATCAAACATCATCTTGGTCGAATCGATTTTCAACAAGTTGCACCGAATAAAACATTGGTGACTTATACCATTGAGTTGACTGCGAAAATTCCATTTGTGAGTAAATTAATTCTTGCACAACTTAAAGCAGCGATTACACTAGGCTTTTCAAAATTAGCAAAATCGATCGCTTAGTAGGGTTTTAATGACAGTTCATATTATTACAATCGACGGGCCAAGTGGGTCAGGTAAAGGGACACTTGCTGCAAAACTGGCACAACATTATGGTTTTCATCTGTTGGATTCAGGTGCTTTATATCGATTGCTTGGGCTGTCTTTACATCAAAAAAATTTACTCGATGCATTGTCTACACGTTTAAGCGAATGTGTAGAAGTGGCAACTCATCTCAATATTAAATTTGAAACAAAAGATGAAGCAACAGCTATTCTTCTAGAGGGTGAAGATGTCACCCAAACCATTCGTACAGAACGTGTAGGTGAGTTTGCATCGCAGGTCGCAGCTGTACCAGAACTGCGCAAAGCTTTATTTGATCGGCAACGTGCGTTCATTCAAGCGCCCGGATTAGTTGCTGATGGTCGTGATATGGCGACCTCCATTTTTCCAGAAGCACAGGCCAAAATTTATTTGACTGCTTCTGCCGAGTCACGCGCAGAGCGTCGAGTAAAGCAGTTGCAGGGAATGGGGCTAGATGTTAAAATAGGCGACATTTTGGCTAATATACAGTCGCGTGATCAACGTGATATGCAACGAACAGTTGCGCCATTACGTCCAGCTGAAGACGCTTATCAGATTGATAGTTCAAATTTGAATATCGATCAAGTCTTTCAGTTAATGACGGATTACATTGATCAACGTATAAAAGCCTAACCGATTTTTTAAATCAGTTAAAGCATAGCTAGATCAGTTTATTACGGACTATGTGGAAACTTAACTAAACCGGCCTTGTCTGATCCAAGACCGCTGACTTTATCAGGTATATCATGACCGAATCTTTTGCAGCCCTCTTTGAAGAAAGTGAATTAAACCTCAACGTTGAAAAGGGTGCAGTCATCCAAGGTGTTGTTGTTAGCATCGATAGTGACTGGGTAACTGTTGACACTGGCCTTAAATCTGAAGGCGTAGTTGACCGTGCTGAATTTTTAAATGAACAACGTGAACTTGAAGTTCAAGTTGGTGATACTGTTGACGTCGTTGTAGAAGCGCTTGACAACGGTATGGGTCAAACTGTTTTATCACGTGAAAAAGCAAAACGTGCTGAAACTTGGACCAAACTTGAAAAAATCTTTGAAGATGGCGAAATCGTTACTGGTGTTATTTCTGGTAAAGTTAAAGGCGGTTTCACTGTTGACATCGGTCCAGTTCGTGCGTTCCTACCTGGTTCACTTGTAGATACTCGTCCGATCCGTGACACAACTCACCTTGAAGGTAAAGAGTTAGAGTTTAAAGTTATCAAACTTGATGCTAAACGTAACAACGTTGTTGTATCTCGTCGTGCTGTTATGGAAGCTGAATCTTCTGCTGACCGTGAAGCACTTCTTGCTCAGCTTGAAGAAGGTCAAACAGTTACAGGTACAATCAAAAACCTTACTGATTACGGCGCGTTTGTTGACCTTGGTGGTATCGACGGTCTTCTTCACATTACAGATATGGCTTGGAAACGTATCAAGCACCCATCTGAAGTGGTTGAAGTAGGTCAAGAAGTTACTGTTAAAGTACTTAAATTTGATCGTGAACGTAACCGTGTTTCTCTAGGTCTTAAACAACTTGGTGAAGATCCATGGTTAGCGATCATGAACCGTTACCCTAAAGGTTCTATCGTTAAAGCACGTGTAACTAACTTAACTGACTACGGCTGTTTCGCTGAAATCGCTGAAGGCGTTGAAGGTCTTGTACACGTTTCTGAAATGGATCACACAAACAAAAACATCCACCCATCTAAAGTTGTTCAGATTGGTGATGAAGTTGATGTTATGGTTCTTGAAGTTGATGAAGAACGTCGTCGTATCTCTCTTGGTATCAAACAAACTCGTGCTAACCCATGGGAAGAGTTTGCTAAGGCTCACGACAAAGGTGAAAAAGTTTCTGGTACGATCAAATCAATCACTGATTTCGGTATTTTCATTGGTTTACCTGGCGGTATCGACGGTCTAGTTCACTTGTCTGATATCTCTTGGAACGAACAAGGTGAAGATGCTATTCGTCGTTACAAGAAAGGTGACACTGTTGAAGCTGTTATCTTGTCTGTAGATGCTGAAGGCAACCGTATCAGTCTTGGTATTAAACAATTGAACAGCGATCCATTCAATGACTTCTTGGCAGCGAATGAACGTGGTGCATTGGTTAAAGGTACTGTAACTGCTGTTGATGCAAAAGGCGCAACTGTTAAATTGGCTGACGAAGTTGAAGCGACTTTGAAAGCATCTGAAATTAACCGTGATCGCGTTGAAGATGCAACTAAGTTCTTAGAAGTTGGTCAAGAAGTTGAAGCGAAAATCATCAACGTAGACCGTAAATCTCGTTCTATCAACTTGTCTATCAAAGCGAAAGACGAAGCTGAAGAGAAAGAAGCAGTTGCGAATCTTCGTACAACAACAACGTCTCAAGACAATGGTCCTAAGACGATTGGTGACTTGATCAAAGCACAAATGAAGTAAGCCTCAATAAAAAGTATCATTAGTGTAACTAATTCGTACTTTTTATACGATTTACTGTAAACGGTAGCGTAGTATTAGTGTACTGCGCTACCGTTTTGTATTTAAACAGGTTATTATAAAAGTCATTGAAAACGAGTAAGAAATAAAGAGGTCATCAATGACGACTGAAGCACTTAATAAATCTGACTTAATTGAGCGTATTGCTTTAAAGAATCCTCATTTGGCAGAACCCTTGGTAGAAGAAGCCGTAAAAATCATGATTGATCAAATGATCGAAGCTTTATCAACGGATAATCGCATCGAAATTCGTGGTTTTGGTAGTTTTGCATTGCACCACCGTGACCCTCGTTTAGGGCGTAACCCTAAAACGGGTATATCAGTGGAAGTTGCAGCAAAAGCTGTACCCCACTTTAAACCGGGTAAGGCACTTCGTGATGCAGTAAACGAAGTTGTTGCAAAATAACAATTAAGAATTAATAAAAATGAGGTGCTTATGCGTATTATCTTAATCGCATTACTCGTTGTTTTGTTTGGTTATTCGCTTGCTTTGGTATTACAAAATAGCACGGAACTTTCTGTAGATTTGCTATTTACACAAATACCAGCGATGCGTTTGGGTTTGTTACTCTTAATCACTTTGGCACTTGGTATAGTCATTGGACTTTTATTGGGTGTTTTAATGTTTAAAGTGATTCAAAAAGGTTGGGAAATTAAGCGTCTCAGGAAGGATATCGATCATCTTCGTAAAGAGCAGATTCAAATGGCGCAAGTTGCTGCTGCTCAAGTAGCTGCCAATACCAAGCATGAAAAAACAGTATTGGATGTTAATACTAACAATGAAAATAAAAGCCCATTATAATATGGGCTTTATTTTATCGGAAGAAAAGTCTCTTGAGTATCATTGTTGCCCTCGATGCTAAAAGCCAAAAAGATGCCCTTACAATTGTGGATCAACTTGATCCAGCTTTATGTCGTGTAAAAGTTGGTAAAGAGCTTTTTACTCATGATGGGCCACAAACTGTCAGAATTTTGCAGGATCGTGGGTTTGAGCTATTTCTAGATCTTAAATTCCATGACATTCCAAATACAACTGCACAAGCCGTCTGTGCGGCAGCTGACTTGGGGGTATGGATGGTCAACGTGCATGCTTCGGGCGGCCGTAAGATGATGGAAACTTGTGTAGAACGTTTAAAAGCAGGTAATTATCAAACTCAACTGATTGCGGTTACGGTTTTAACCTCAATGGAAAGAGAAGACTTACGTGATATCGGATTAGATATTGAACCTTTTGAACAGGTAAAACGTTTGGCACAATTAACAAAAGAGAGCGGTTTGGATGGTGTTGTATGTTCTGCTCAAGAAGCCAAAATGTTAAGGCAGTTATTAGGATCAGAATTTTCGTTGGTGACTCCAGGTATTCGTCCAGAAGGTTCTAGTGCAGATGACCAAAAACGTATTGTGACACCAAAACAGGCAATGCTAGATGGATCAACGCATTTAGTGATTGGTCGACCGATTACCAAAGCTGAAAATCCAAATGAAATGTTAAAAAGTATTTTGGCGTCTTTGAATTAAATCATTAAGAAAAACGTGATAAGCAAGGGTGCAAGTAAGCTTAATATAATTCCGCTCATCATGGCGTGTGGTACATAATGTGTGCCACATGATTGTTTGACCATCGCTAAAGTTACATCCATAGACGTTGCACCTGCACTGGAAATCGCAGAGCGGGGGAAACGCCAACCTAAACAATACATTAAAAGAATCGCAAAAATCTCTCTAAATAAGTCGGTGAGTAAAGCGATTCCACCAAGTTCAGTTGAATGGAGTTTGGTAAATAAAATCCCAGACATCGAATACCAACCGTAACCTTGCGATAGGGCAATCACCTCATTCAATTTGTATCCAGTTAATATGACATAACAAAAAAACGCTGCAATGATTGAGCCGATGATTGCTGCTAGTGGTACTACAAGAATCTTCCAACTCACCCAAGAACGGTCAAAGTGAGTATAAGCAAGCTCAATACCAATAAAACAAATAAAAACTAAAAGTAAATACCAACTGTTAAATATGATATTGAGCTGAAAATGATGAGTTACGAAGCCCAAAGCAGCGCCCAAACCAAGTGCAATAAAGGCATAACTGATATTTTTCAAGGCATTTAGAAATAAATGCAGTGAAATCTGACCTTGTACACTGTCTTCATCTAAAATTTTATAAACAATTAAGCATACATAAAATGAAGCAATTGACGTGGATGCTGCAATTAAAAGTGCAGTAGGTAAAATTCGCTGTGGGTGCTGTAAATGAGTTAAAGCTTGGGTAAATTCAAATGCAACACTGACTAAAAGAACATAAGAAAAGTAAGGCAGTATTTTAAAAATAAAATGCCTGATCTTTAGATTTAATTTAGGAGCTATAAAATAGCCTAAGCCAATTGCGATAAAAATTTGGAAAATTAAAATAAGGGATTGCATAAAATAAGTAGATTGCATTCAACCTACTTATTATGAGGGTAAAAGATTAGGCAGCAAGCCGTTTTTTATCTTTTGTTTTATTTTGTCCTAGAAAAATATAGTCAGAAGCATTCACTTTGCGGGTTTCTAACCAATATTTCCATGTGTAGGTTGGCCACAAAGCAAAGTTTTTGCCATCAGCAGCCTGATACCAACTCGCACAGCCACCAGCTTGCCAGACTGTACCTTGAAGTTGTTGTTGTACCTTAGCATTGTAGTGATCCTGTACTTCAGGTTTAACTTCCATTGCCAAAGTTTGGGTTTTATCAACCAGTTGAATGAGTTGAAGAATGTAATTTACCTGAGATTCAATCATAAAGATGACGGAGTTGTGCCCTAAAACTGTATTTGGGCCTAGCAATTGAAATAAATTTGGGAATCCTTTGGTGCTCATTCCATAGTAACTTTCAGGTGCATCTTTCCAGACTTGTTTAAGCTCTTGTTTATTGACTCCGATACAGTCAAAGTGTTTTAAATAAATACGTGGGTCAGTAATAAACCCTGTCCCATAAATCAGGCAATCTATTTCGCGTTCATGACCATCTTTAGTTTTAATACTGCTAGCCGTTAATTCTGAAATGCCTTGTGTAATCAACTCAACATTTTTACGGTTAAAGGTTGGAAAATACTTATTAGAAATTAATATCCGTTTACAGCCCATGACATAATCAGGTGTAAGTTTTTTGGCGATATTTTTATCCTTTACCTGAAAGCGAATAAAAGCTTCAGCAAGTTTTTGTCCATATTTCATAATTTGCGGTTGAACAATGGGTACTACGCGTGATTCATTACTCCAGTACAAACGTGCGCGATGGATTTTGCGGAATAAATCAGACCGTTTGAATAATAATTGACTTAAACCTGAATATTGACGTTCATCACGTGGAATTACCCAAGCAGCGGTACGTTGAAACACATACAGTTGCTTGACTTGTTTGGCTATTTCAGGAATGTATTGAATGGCGCTGCCTCCAGTTCCAATCGAGGCAACACGTTTACCTGTCAGATCATATTCATGGTCCCAGTGCGATGAATGAAACACTTTGCCCTTAAAGTTTTCGATCCCTTTAATATGTGGAATTTGTGGTACATGCAGAGGGCCTGAGGCAAAAATCACAAATTGTGCTTCTAATGGGGCATGTTCTTTAAAAGAAACTGTCCAGAGAAACCGTTGTTCATCGTATTCAGCACGTGTGACTTCATGTTCAAATTTACAGTATTTCTTCAGTTGAAATTGTTCTGTAATCTCTTGAATGTATGAAAAAATTTCGCCAGCTTCAGCATAACGTTTTGACCAGTCTGATTTCGGTGCAAATGATAAGGAATACATATGCGACTGTACATCGCAAGCTGCACCAGGATATTGGTTTTCACGCCAGGTTCCGCCTACATCGTCTGCTTTTTCTAAAATAACAAAATCATGGATATTTTGTTGTAGTAGGCGAATTGCCATCGCTAGACCGCCAAATCCAGCACCAATAATTGCTATTTTAGTTTTTTGAATCGCATTTATTGTTGACTCATGCATCATCTTTACCCTGTGCTTAAACAATGAACATAAGATTAATCATTTTTTGTTTCAGCTAACATGATTACAACGACATAAAAATTGATAGAATCGGCAATTAATTTTTGAACAACTTTGTAGTACAACATCACGGTAAGGTAAAAATAGACCCAATAATGAAGCGATCAATACTCGGCCTGATGTATTTAATACAGGGAATGCGAAATTCTGGTATTGATGTCGATACGCGACTTGCCAATATTGGCATTCGTGTAGATGCGCTAAATCCCAACTCCATCATTCATGATAGTCTGGAGTGGGATATTCAACATATCATCAGTCAGGATGTTCCCGCTGAACAAGGTTTATATATTGGACAGCATTATGCGCTAGCAGGTTATGGTCCTTTGTTGATGCTATTGGTCACTGCGGATAGTATTCGCAATGCTATATATAAAGGTATTCAATATCAAACGCTCACTCATTTGTTTGGTCAATTAAGTCTGGACGAACGTAATGGCTATGCATCTTTAATTTATTCTCCTATTGATTTGAATACAGAAATGGGATTATTAAGAGCACAATGTGAAATATCTGGGACTTATAAATTTATTCTAGATATTTATAGAATGATGGGGTTGGATGCGCCTGAAATTAGAGTAGATTTGCCATTCCCGCAACCGCAAAATTTACATATGCTAGCGCAGTATCAGCATTATTATGGCAATAACTTGCATTTTAATGCAGATCATGCAGTTTTTAGTTTGAATGAAGCGGTTTTAGATGTAAAAATCCCGTCTGCGGATTTAATTACACACCGTGTATATGAAGTAAAATGTCTGGATGAAATTAAGCGTTTAAATGATGATCAAACGCAGGAATCTGATCTAGTGCAAAGAGTACATGATTATCTTGAACTACAGCAGGGCGTTATTCCTACAATGGCGGAAACTGCAATTGCATTACATATTCCAGAACGGACGCTAAGACATCAATTGCAACAACTGAATACGAGTTATAAACAAATTCGTGAACAGTTAATTAAAGATAAGGCCTTAAAGCTTATGGAATATAAGGAATATTCAATTGAAGTCATTGCGGAGTTACTCGGTTATTCAGAACCTGCTGCATTTAATCATGCATTCAAACGTTGGTTTGGGCAGAGTCCAAGACAATATGGAAAATAGCCAAGATTGCTATAGCCTAAAGTTTTACTTTAACGTGTCGAATGTTCGATATACTTTTCCCCACAATACCGAAAGCACTTGAAAATATGGCAAACTTTAACTCTCCTCATGGTACAGCTTTTTCTCCTTTATCTCCGGCAGAGCGTTATGCACAGGCGTTATCTTCAGGACAATTTATGCCTGATGAAGCTCAGGCACAGGCTGTACATGAGTTAGAGCGAGTTTGGCAGGATCTCATTAGTCGTTACAAAGCATCTAAAAAAGCATTTCGTCGTTTTCGTCGTCAAACCGCACCGCGAGGGGTGTATATGTGGGGTGGTGTAGGACGAGGCAAAACATGGTTAATGGATCAATTCTATGACTCAGTTCCATTTCGCCGTAAGACGCGCATGCATTTTCATCATTTTATGCAACATGTACATCGTGAGCTGAATCGTTTGTCTGGTCAGCGTAACCCTTTAGATTTAGTTGCAGATCAAATCTATAAAGATGCGGTTGTGATTTGTTTTGACGAATTTTTTGTATCCAATGTTACGGATGCCATGATTCTAAGCGATTTATTCCAAAAATTATTTACACGTGGCATTACCTTAATTGCAACTTCAAATATTGCACCAGATGGCTTATATAAAAACGGTATCCATCGAGATCGTTTCTTACCTGCAATTGAACAGGTGAAAAAGAATTGTGTGGTTCTCAATGTCGATGCAGGTGTCGATTATCGATTACGTGTACTCAAGCAAGCGCAACTCTTTAAGTATCCTCTCACTGATGATACTAAAATCTGGATGGCACAGCGTTTTAAAGCCATTACCCAAACTCAAGGTTATTCTGATGAATCTATTACCATTAATAATCGTGTTGTAGAAACGTTGGGGCATACTGAAGATGTTCTATGGTGTGAATTTTCGGAGCTTTGTTTTAAACCGCGTAGTCCTGCAGACTTTATTGAAATTGCAAACTTGTACAATACTGTTTTAGTCAGTAACGTTCCGCATTTAACCGATACTTTATCTGAAGGTGTACGTCGTTTTATTTATCTGGTAGATGAATTTTATGATCGTGGGGTAAAACTGCTTCTTACTTCTCAGGATTCCATCATTGATTTATATCAAGGTGAAAAATTGGCTTTCGAAATTGAACGTACTCGTTCACGTTTGCTTGAAATGCAGTCAGATGAATATCTACATTCTGAACATAGACAGATTCATCAGAACTTAGAGAATAACTAAGAAAAAGGCGTTCAGATTGAACGCCTTTTTCTTTGGTTTAAAATCATTATAAATAAAGTACAAATTTATTTGAGCTTATGCTTTCAATGCCATATTTTTTTGTTATAACTATGGTTCATTATGAAAAAGGAGTCGAATAGGCCGATGTTAACTTAGGTCTAATTTCGACATTTTTAAAACTTTATAAACTGTAATTGAGTATTCAATGTGCTGAAATGAAGTACTCACGCTAATAGAGAACTGAAACAAGATAGTTTGTTTTTGAAATGCTTGTTATTTAGCAGCGTGATATTGCTATTCAGCAAAGTATAAATCGGTATACTTGAAGCTCTTGTTATAAAAAGTAGCAACATCAGGAAAGACAATGACGGCACGTATTCAAAAAGGCAAGTTAGCGATTGCTAAAGAACTTTACGACTTTATCGAAAATGAAGCTTTACCAGTTTCAGGTTTGGACAGTGAAACTTACTGGAAAAACTTTGAGCAAGTCGTTGTTGATCTTAGTCCTAAAAACACGACGCTTTTGGCAAAGCGTGATGAGTTACAGGCTAAAATTGACGAGTGGCACCGTAATAACAAATTTGAATTAGAAGCTTACAAAGCTTTCCTTACAGAAATTGGCTACTTATTACCAGAAGTAGAAGATTTCCAGATTACAACAGAAAATGTAGACGAAGAAATTGCTTTACTTGCAGGTGCGCAATTGGTCGTACCTGTACGTAATGCACGTTATAGCCTAAATGCAGCTAATGCGCGTTGGGGCTCTTTGTATGATGCACTTTATGGTTTCGATGTTATCCCAGAAACTGACGGCGCAGAAAAAGGTAAAGGCTATAATCCAGTTCGTGGCGAAAAAGTTATTGCTTTTGCTAAAAACTTCCTTGACCAAACATTTGCGTTAGCACAAGGCTCACATGCCGATGCAACCAACTATGCGATTGAAAATAAAGCACTAGTAGTGACCTTAAAAGATGGCTCACAAACCAAGCTTAAGCAAGAATCAGCATTTGTTGGTTATAACGGCGAAGAAGCAGCACCAACTGAAGTGGTATTACTCAACAATGGCTTGCATGTCATTGTTGAAATCGATGCAAACAGCCCAATTGGTAAAACAGATGCTGCTGGGGTCAAAGATTTAGTTCTTGAAGCTGCCGTAACAACAATTCAGGATTTAGAAGATTCGGTCGCAGCGGTTGATGCTGAAGAAAAAGTTGAAGGCTATCGTAACTGGTTAGGTCTGATGAAAGGTGATCTAACAGAGTCTATTGAGAAAAATGGTAAAACAGTTACGCGTAAACTCAGCGAAGACCGTGTTATTAAGAATTTGATTGGTGGTACAACGACGTTGCATGGTCGTTCATTGATGCTTCTTCGTAATGTTGGTCATTTAATGACTAATCCTGCGATTTTAGTCGATGGCAAAGAAATCTATGAAGGCATCATGGATGCTCTAGTAACACCTTTACTTACGATTCCAGATATTCGTGGCAACAATACATTAAAGAACTCGCGTAAAGGCTCTATGTATATCGTTAAGCCAAAAATGCATGGTCCAGAAGAAGTGGCGTTTACTGTTGAACTGTTTGAGCGCGTAGAACAAGCATTAGGCTTGCCTGCTAAAGCACTTAAAGTCGGTATTATGGATGAAGAACGTCGTACTTCTGTAAACCTGAAAAACTGTATTGCTCAGGCGAAAGATCGTACCATCTTTATTAATACTGGTTTCATGGATCGTACTGGTGACGAAATCCATACCTTTATGGAGGCAGGTGCATTTGTTCGTAAAGGCGAAATCAAAGGACAAAAATGGTTCCCTGCATATGAAAACCGTAATGTCATGATTGGTTTGCAAACAGGTTTACGTGGTAAAGCACAAATTGGTAAAGGCATGTGGCCAAAACCAGATATGTTATTAGACATGTATAAAACCAAAATTGAGCATCCAGAAGCAGGTGCAAGCTGTGCATGGGTTCCGTCTCCATCAGGTGCTGTAATTCACGCAATTCATTATCATCAATGCAATGTATCTGAACGCCAAAAAGAGTTACTCAATACTCAAGCTTTACCACTTGATGATTTGCTTACTCCGCCTTTGGCTGAAAATACCAACTGGACAGCAGATGAAATTACCAAAGAACTTGAAAACAACTGTCAAGGTATCTTAGGTTATGTGGTTCGTTGGGTTGATTTAGGTGTAGGTTGTTCTAAAGTTCCAGATATCAATGATGTAGGTTTAATGGAAGACCGTGCAACATTGCGTATTTCTTCACAGCACGTTGCGAACTGGTTGCGTCATGGTATTGTGACCAAAGAGCAAGTTGAAGAAGTTCTGGAGCGTATGGCGAAAGTGGTTGATGGTCAAAATGCAAATGATCCAGAATACACGCCAATGGCACCTAAGTTTGTAAATGATATTGCGTTTAAAGCAGCTTCTGATTTGATCTTCAAAGGTGCTGAGCAGCCTTCAGGTTATACAGAGCCTTTGCTACATGCAGCTCGTTTAAAATTGAAAGGTTATACAGGTGATTAATTTGATCACTTGTTGATAGAAAAGTCCCTGCGGGGACTTTTTTATTGAAAAATAGAAAATCGGCATCATTTAAATATGAGCTTAGACAATTTTTTAAAAGATGTGTGCTAATTTTAAACCGTTAACACTTGTTCAATTACAAGCGCTCAACTTACCTCCGATTCCATTTGAGTATATCGAGGAAGTGTATCCTGCCTATAAATTACCTTTATTGTTTAAGTCACAGCAAGGACTGGAGTGGCGTGAAGTGATGTTTGGCTTAATTCCTAAATGGGCAACAGATCTAGCCGTAGGCAAAAAAACCTACAATGCACGTAGTGAAACATTATTGCAGCGTTCAAGTTTTTTTGAAGCGGCAACTAAATGTAACTTTGGTGTCATCCCTGTGACCGAATTTTATGAAGCTAAATATATTGATGGAAAGCCCCAGCGCTGGTGTGTGCGCCGTAAAGATGGTCAGGCTTTCTTTATTGCTGCTATTTATGAAATCTGTCGAATAAATGGTGATATTATTCGTTCGGCTGCCATGATAACGATGGACGCAAGTCATCATTGTTGAGTTAAGTTGTTGTAATATAATATTAAAATTATTTTATTGTTATTTATTACTCACAATATTACTCACATTTATTTTTATTGAAAGAAAAAGGTCGCTATTTGCGACCTGTATTTTATGAACTTATCTTGTCGTCATCTGGCCTAACAATACATTCTAAAACATAACTATTCAACCAGTAGTTTTTTCGCCCATCTTTTTTTGGCGATTGGATACGACCGTCATTAATTCTGGCATAAAGTTCCTTTTTTGAAATATTCATTCTCAAAGCAAACTCGGCAGTTGAAATACGACGCTCAGTATTTGTTAAATCAATTGCAATTCCCATAATCAACCTCCTTCAGCTTCTTTAACTGGTGGCTTTGGTAGCGGCATCCAGTGGCTGGGATTATCTTCATGAAAATTCGCCCAATAGTGATTCAGATCTTCATCTACTGTCATATAGTCCTTTTCAGTTTCTACATCTGGTGAATCAGACCAGCAAATCAGTACAGTTTCATCAAGTGGCGGCTCTTCGAGTTGAACGTTTATCCATCTATCATCAAGTTTCGCAAGCTGAGCTTTGAGTGCATTAATCTCATTAAGAGCACGATCAACAATATCTGTAAATGTGCATCCTTCCATATCTCGGTCAGCAGCGAATTTACAAAGTTTATGAATTGTGCTGTAGCCATGAATCTCAATAGTTTCAGGATTTTTAGAATCAATCATGGCTCGGCTCCATAAAAGTTTCTTCATCCCACCAGTTTTGATTTTCTGAAAGATATTTAGTGTGTTCTTCCGGTGAGCCGTTCCACTCTTCTAAAATGATTGAGTCAGCAATGCATTGGCCCACTTTAGGAAATACTTGAATCGCTTCATTCTTCAATCGTTCCACCAATTTTTCACCGACTTCTTTACTTGGTACCGGATAAAGCATTTCTGCTGAATCAGGTTCCTCAGGGATGTTTACTGCCCATAATTTATCCATATATTCACCTATTGAGAATAATTTTGCGCATAAACATGATTTATTTAAGTTTATGCGCAAATAGTTGCTCATTTTCTCCAACGTGCTTCTTTAAACTTTGCATCACAAATCAATGATTCGATTTCAGATGCATTTACGTTTTCAAAGATGTGATCCATTTTGCTGCCGAACACGATGAGTGTCCGGCTTTGCGACGAGTATCTAAATTTCATCAAGCACAACCTTCCAAGGCTTTGCGGAGATATGGATCTGTGTCTGGTTGGCGTAATAACCAAACAACATAATCCTTTGGCAGTTTGTGTATAGCTGTACCTTTGTACTTACCAAAAGTGATTTTTTTTGGAACACGTGCCTTTTCAGAAAATAAGTACAAGGACTGCATATCTTTGATGGCCAAGGTATCAATGAGATGCTTGAGTATGACGCCAGTAAAATAAATATCAGCCTTGGCATTGTGTGCATTGCGAAGGTGTTTTCTTGCCAATTCTTTGTCATTCATGACGTGGTAATAGATAGCTGACAAATTGTGCGCGTCCAGATCTGACCACACCATTCTTGATAAGGCTAAAGTGCAAATTGCTTTAACCTGAACGGTATTGTCACAAAGTTGAACGGCCTGGATGTCGTAATCAATATTGTGACCAATCATGAACTCAACACTGCTTGGTAGTTTGAATGTTTCAAAGCTAGGCTTTTCTGCAATATCGCTTTCCAAAATATGGTGTACTGCCATCGCACCAAGACTAATTGGCTCAGGACAAGAGAAGTATTCATCAAAAACCATTTCATGATTTATATTGAGAACCCCTTGCTCAAAAGAGCAAGGTGTATACGCAATCTCAATTGGATAACCATTAAGCTTATTGGTTTCAGTGTCTAAAATAATCGCATTCATAATCTAGATCTCAATAAGGAAAATCATCGTGCTGTGAGTTATTTAGTACTGGTGGCGCATCGTTGTAATAATCGTCAAATCCACCTTGGTTATAACCATTGTTTTGACCATATCCTTGATTATTTCCTCCATACCCACCGTTATTCTTGGGTTTGCGTGTGGTGATTGGATTGGACATTAAAGAAGAAAGTGACTTAGGAAGCGCCTCTGGTGATGTTTTTCGCTCTATGATTTCTTTGGCCATGAGTTCGCTTTGAGCGTGAAAGCAAGAGAAGAAATTCATTTGATATTTCCAATCCCCACTATCATTTTGATAGTTTTCACGTTGCAACAAGAATCCAATACGCTTACCAGCCACTTCAGGTGCTACGATGCAATTTTTCATTACACGCTCCTTTGCATCGAAATCGTATTTTTCCAACTGTGCATTTGTAGGGGTTAGTCCGCGAGCACCAATACAAGCAAGTAATGCATTAATTTTATGAACACCACCGAGCGGAGTACCGTCTTTTTTCTCAGTCCAGATTGAGAATGAAGCAGATTCTTTATTGTCGGTCTCAAATTCAATTTCAAAGCCCGTGGTACCAGATTTGGCAGTTATAAACTCCATATGTTTAATAATTCCAACATACTTTCCTGCCTCTTCGATACGAAGACTACTATCAGCTTGTTTAGCTGATTCAGGATTGAAGCCAAATTGTTTGTATTGCTGATTCATGAAAAATTACTCCTAATTGAATAAAGTCTTATGCTGGTTGCTGTTGATGGTTTTGTTGCTGAGACAAAGCAGGGATGTTGTAGTATTCGCAAATTGCGGTATCCACTTCATTCAAATCATTTTCAAGGTGATCGTCTTCAAAGAGACCCATTGGTGCTTTGACAGTAGAACTACCGTTGTTCTTGGTTTGAAAGATGTACTGATCATTGATCACTGATGTTTGAAGACATATCGTCACCATGCCTTCAAGGGTGATTTTCTCATCAAGCATTTTTCCAATAGTTTTGATCTTGGTTTTGCCTTGGCTATCTTCTTCTGTGTGGCTTAAGAGATAGATGCGTTTATGGTCATGCGCATTAATCGCAGCATTAAAAACATCCCACGCATTGCGGCCAATCTCTGTGAACTTATCAAAGCTCTTTTCTGTGCTTCGACGCATAAATTCATTTGCCATGACATACTGAAAGTCATCAATGATGATGATTGGACGTTTAGAGCCATTAATCACATTAATAATGAATTGAGGGTTATCTGACACAAGAATCGAACCCTGTTTATTGTCGGGGGTGATGTAGGTCCAGTTTGGTGAGCGAAAAGGTAAAGGTTTCTTGATGACCTGAATTAGCAACACATGCTGCGGGTTCAGGTTTCTCAAACTTGCTGACTTGCCAGTACCAGACTGGCCTAAAATTAATGTTGCAATACTCATTATTCATTCCTCATTATTCGTTATCTATTTATGAAGTTAGCGCCCGTTAGAAAGCGCATTTTTATAGGCAATACGCTGATTGGCTGAATAACGCTCACGTCTAAAACATGGATCGCCAAACATGATTGCAACTGCTTTTTTGTGCTGAAAACCTACTTCATGTCGCAAATTACGCATGATCCATGGTTTGGCTTGAAGCGTGTCAGGGCTTACAGATGTTCCTCCGTTTTCACCTTCGATACGAACATCTTTGAACTGATAATCAGTTGAAAAAACTTGAGGACCAAGGCGAACGTGATAACGACCGTTGTCATCGCGAGTGATGAATTCGCGGAAAGTGGTGGAGTATTGTTTTTGCATTAGACAGCCTCCCCGACACCCAAGCGAACCTTCGTCAATTCAATAACTAATTGGTACTCTTGATGAAATTGGCCAGTGTGGCGCTCATTCACAGCATCAGAAAATTGCTCTAATGTTCCATGAAAGCAGCCACGATTTACTGAAATGCCACCATCTTTATTTTTGAATGCCGTGTACGTACCGTTTTCGCTACCAATGATTGATAACCAGAAAATGTCTCGTCGCTGCTCAACCCAAGCGTCGCCATAAACC
>NZ_LXGN01000034.1:0-179170 GCF_009372255.1 Acinetobacter guerrae | reverse complement strand
CCATAAACCCGAGCGTTGCCATAAACCCGAGCGTCGCCACAAACCCGAGCGTTGCCATAAACCTGAGCGTTGCCAGAAACCCAAGCGTTGCCATAAACCTGAGAAAGGTTATTTTCGGATTCGATATATCCACCAAGCTCACCAGCTGCAACCAATGAACCAATTGCAACCAAAGCGCGGATACGTTTAAGTGTGCGGCCATCCCATGTGGTAACAGTGTCGTTATCGAGAAGTTCGTATTTTTTGTTTTCCATCACACACCCCCAGCTAAATGATTCTTCTCAATATAAGTCGCAATGAGAGTGTTGATATTTCGATGGTCATTGCGATCAGTAAAGTCGTTATATTCGTGGCCATTGATTGATGTGATGCGATCGATTGCGAGATTATTGATTTCAATCACTTCATGCTCTGAACCGATAACGCCATAGTTTTCTTCACGTGCAGTGAAATCAAAGCTGGTATAAATATAGAAACCATCGAGCTTAATAACGGCTTCACCTGAGTTTTTGTCGTTATCAACTTTAATTGCAGAAACGCCATATTCAGATGGTTTGGTAATAGGGTAGGTTGCGACTTGGGTAGGTTTTTCAGAAACCAGGGCGTATGCGCCTGTTAAGCCAAAGATTAGGGCAGAACCCAATGCCCAACGCTTTAAGCGCGACGGAACTATGTACGCCGTATTGTGCTTCAATGTGTTTTGTTCCATAATGAACTCCATCGTGAAAAGCCCTGTTTGATGTGAGAGTCGGCGGGGCTTTTTGTTGTCTTGATGAAATCATTAAACCAAAGGTATAAATTAAAATCAAGTCCGAATTAAACCTTTGGTGAAAATATTTTTATACCTAGGTTTAATTTTGTTTTAATAGACAAAAGAAAACCCACCGATGGGGTGGGTTGTGTAATAAGAAAAATATCTAACTTGCTTTGAGCATTTCAAAAATTCTTGCTGCGCCTTCTTTTTCAGAATCACATGTATAGATATTGATGTGAGTTTTTGATGCCACTTCTTCCCTTAGGAGTTCAATATTTTCTTTCATTCTAGCCAAAGTTTTTAATGGTACTTGTAGATTGTCATCTGTTGGCATTTGTATAATCAAATCATAGTTGCTAGATACATTGTGCGAATCAAATATTTGCAAATCCATTAAGTTTGACTTCATTCTGGTAATAGTTTGTGATGTGCAAACATTAAATTTCGCAGAATAACGAGCAGTATGGAATCCACAAGAAATTTTTACGTCTTTTCTGATAGGGATTTTTATATCAAATGCATTTTCATAGGATGAATCAATTTCTAACACTGCATTTTTAACACGTTTAGACCAACGGTTGTCGACTTGCTCATTCTCAAATAAACTATCTTCTTGCTCAAATAATCCCTTTAGGGCAACAGAGCCAAGGCTTGCAGTTTTGTACAAAGCTTGCCGAACTATGCCTTTAATATTATCTGACTGAGAGGTATGCCAAGCACCTATAGTTACACCATCAAGAGTGGACTCCCCATTATTTTTCAAAATATTTGCTTTTATTAGTTTTATATATCCATTAAATGATGATGCTTTGGTTCCATATAAGCTATCAATAACTGTAGGATGAAGTGCATCAAAAACCTCAATTGTGCCACTTAAATCTTTGGTTGTTATTAGAATTGCAATAAGCTCCCCACTTTTTGGTATTGGCTCAAAATACACAGTTCTCCACTCGGCAAAAAAACTAGGTTCGGAAGGAAATGAAATTTTACCAAACATCTTAACCTCCGATTAAATCTAATTGTTGATGTGATTGTGGTGGCTTTATAGCATTTTCAATTAAAATTGCCAACACACCATTTCTGGCATTTAAGAAATTTCTTACTCTTTCAATGATTGTATTATATTCATTAAGCAGATAATGATTTTGTGCTTTTTTTGCAAGTGAGTCGCAATTTGTCCCCCACATTTCATCAGCAATACATTTTTTAATTTTTGACATTAACTTAAATGTATAGATTTCATTCTCACCTTTGTAATGTTGAATAATTTCAGAAATGTTACCAACTTTAGTTATCTCATTGATTGGTAGTCTTGGATCTTGTGATGAAAAGAAAGCTTTTTCATGATCGATAAATCTAAAAGAGTCACCATCATACAAAATATTTGAATTATTTCTGTCAGGATTGGCGATTAGTTCATCAAATGCCACAATAGAGTGTAACCCCGAGAAATCAAGCAAACACTCTTCACTTAATTCGTGATCCATTAAAAATCTCTCAAAGGATGGCATATCGTACATTTGAGAGCCAAATAATAATGTTGGTTTATCTACAGCGATTTGCGGGTGGTTCGGCTCAACCAAGACAAGCATCGGTTTGGGAATAGGGATATCAAGCATTAGCCCAATTAATGCGCTAATAATCTCTATACACAAACCCTCAGCGTTGCGGCATTTTTTAATATATGCAGGAAACTCCCCTTGGTTTGTAGCTACAAAGCCCGTCCATAATGGATTTGATCCCTTATTGCTGATCTCCAAGTCAACTAATGCTCTTCCATATAGCAGATTTTCATTTATGAAATTTTCTAATTCCATGCATTAATCCTTATAATTTAACCTGACTTGATTTTGTCGAGTTCACAGTTTATTGTTCAGAATACTTTTCCAAAAACTCATCAATCCAGCCTTGCGCAGCGTCAATGTTTGTGATGTCAGCCAGTTTTAAATTTGTGTTTTCTGCTTCATTAACACCTTCAATGATCACCTCAAAGATATTAGCCTCAGCAATCACTTCCCGTGCCATCTCAGAAGCATCATAGCTTTGCTTGGCTTTTTTAAGTCCTGCAATTTGCTTATCAATTCCTTCGCCAATTTTCCCAAGTGCCTGTTTAAATTCTTGTTTGTTAATAGACAAGGCAGTTTTTGTTTTGTTAAGTGTTCCTATCATTGCACTCTCATTTTTAAAAAAAATTTTATTAACCGGCTCGCCAAAACTGATGACCCATAACTTTAAAATTTAGTCCATTTTGCTCAGTAACTTCACGATCCCTATACTTAGAGTTAAGGCTATGAAGAATTAATTTTCCACCTTCTTCTTTGAATATCTGCTTGATCATCCCTTCGCCTTCAAAGTAAACAGCATAGATCTCACCATCAATTATTTCAGTTTGCGATATATCAATACCCACAAGATCCTCATCTTTGATAAAGTCGGTCATACTGTCGCCCTTAGCTTTGATAATTCGCATGCTATCAGGATGCACATGCTTCTTTTTGAAGAAGTTGGGCGGGAATGGCTGTTTGCCATTTATAACATCAAAATGAAACTCAATCGCCTCGCCAGTGCCGCAAGAAAAACTCGCCTCAACAACATCAATCCAGATAAACCCATCATCCTCAGAGTATTCAGCAACAATTGGGCGCTGAATGTCATTTGCATCAAACGACGATTCATCTTTATTAGAAAGATTGTGTTTTTCCATAAATTCTTGCATGTTGAAATTGGTTAGATTCTGATTTTTTTTACCATTTAGAAGCCACCCAGCATCCACTTCTAGCAACTCAGCTAGCTTATCTAAAGTCTCCTTTCCGATCTGCCCCTTCTTCCATTTAGATGGAGCTTGAGGCGTTAGACCGATCATTGTTGCGGCTTTGGACCATGATAGCTTTTTTGCTTTCAGTGCTTCCTGAATGCGGTCAACCATTGTGCTCATAACTTTCATTATTTGTGAAACCTTTGGTTAAATTCTCGTATAAAAAAGATAAAAATGTAAGCAACCATAGGTTGAAAATAAATTTAACTCATGGTTTAATAAAAATATTAATTGGGTTTAAATAAGGTTTAAGATATGAATCCTATTCAACAAGCAATAGAGGCTGTTGGTGGGCGGACCTCGGCAGCAGCACTATTAGGCATCTCGTATGTTGCAGTTCGAAAAATGGCTGAGAAAGGTGTTTTGCCTCGTACTGATTACACAGGCGAAACACAATATGCAGAAATCTTCGCAGAACACAGCAACGGCAAGCTCACAAAAGAATGGTTGCTTGATAAGGCAAATCCAAAACATTTACTAGCTTAAAAACATACACCAAGTATCAAGCTTTAGCCCGAAAAAATAAATGTGAAAGAAAACAAGGATTTCACAATGAATGAACTGAAATTAAGTAAAGAGGCACAAACAGCGCTTTTCCAGATGATTAACAACTCGGAAAACTGCGGGCCGAAAGATATTGCTATGGCAATCGGTGATTCACACAACATGGTTTGCAACTACGCAAATCAGAATATGCCGAATCATTTGCCGAATATTCGCAAGCTCGAAGCAATGATGATGTATACGCGCAATCCAGCACTCATAAAAGTTTGGGCGCATCAAATGGGTTTTGCGCTAGTTCCAGTGGACTGTGATAGCAGCAAGCATCATGAATTATCAATTTTTGAAGCAATGATGTTGCACAACATTAAGTGTGGAAAAGCTAACAAAGTCGTTTTTGATGCCTATGAAGATGGAGTTGTCACACCACAGGAGTATGAGGAAATTCATCAAATCTCGAACAACTTAATCGAATTAATTAAAGCTGTTGACAGTGCTGCACATAAACATATGCAGAAATATTTATCGGCTGCACAAATAGAAAAAGCCTGATCTCTTACATCAGGCTTTAGGCGTTCATCAATTTAGGAACCAAAGAACATGGTTAATTTAACAGAACAGCAAAACGAAGACAATCGGGAATTTTTAGTCGGCGATGTGGTTGTAATGGTTGAGGAAGATGACTACGACAATCTGTTTGAAATTGTTGGAAGATCAAAAAGACTGTTTCACCTTAAAGGTATCGACTCATTGTTTTATGGTCGTTTGAATTTTCAAATCCGTCACGCAAAAGTCGCAGAACTCAACGCCAAACGCCATTTGACTGAGGCGGAAATGGCGATGGGGGAAATATCATGACAGTTCAAGCTCAAATTACTGAAGTAAATTTTGCCAATCGCACAGTGACGGTAGAGGCATTCCAGAATGGCAAGAAAATCCTGAAAAGCCCTATGCGCTACCAACGTTTCACTAAAAAAGATATTGAAAGCCAGATTCGTAAAGAGCTGAAGGCATATGACGGACCTCTCTGGGGGGGGCTTTCGGTCGTATTCAATATTCGGATCGACGGGTGATGACTATGAAAATGACGTTAGCCCAATTGGTAAAGCAGAGACGCAAAGCTCTCAATTTGCAACCAGTACCAGACAATTATGCACAGTCAGTAAAAGTTGATTTTTTTGCTGTACTTGAGCGGCACTTCAATAAGAGAGGTGCTGCGTGACTAGAAACCTTCCAATTATTAAGTTGATTGAAGCTATGAACGAGCAACCAATTGCATTCAATAAACACTATGTATTCATAGGTTGTGGAATCAATGGCGCACTCATGCTTTCACAATTGGTCTACTGGACATCACGCACTAAAAACAGTGATGGCTGGATCTACAAAACCCACCATGAGTGGACACTCGAAACTGGTATGACACGCAGAGAGCAAGAGACAGCTCGTAAAACCCTAAAAAGCTTGGGGTTTCTTTCTGAAAAGAAAGAAGGAGTGCCGCGTCGCGTTTACTTCAAAGTTGAGCGTGAAAATCTCTACAAAGCATTGGTTGAATACTCCGAAAGTATTGATATTAATAGTATGCACAATTCCGCCATACTGAATGCACCAAACGTACATACTGAATGCACAGATGCGCCAGACTGTATGCACAATTCCGCCATACTGAATGCACAAATCAGCCCATCTAATACAGAGAATACATACAGAGAATACACAGAGAATACTTCAGATATTATTTGTGCTGACGCGCCAAGCGAAACCCAAAGCCAAAAAACAGAAAAATTCTCACCAAAAAAATATCTTGTCGAAAAAGGTGTATCTGAAAAAACAGCATCCGAATACATCTCTTTGAAGACAAAAAAACATAAAACGATTACAGATCGTATGGTCGACATGGTTGTCAAACAAGCCAAGGAAGCCAAAATCACACCAGAGCTTGCATTTCAAATCATCGTGGTTCGAGGATGGGAAACATTCAAGGCTTCATGGAATTGGCAGGAAACCGCCAGCGAATTAGCTGCGCTTGAACAACCACAAACCGAGCAAACAACCCATGCTGAACAAGAAACACAACCTCAATTCAAAGGCGTGGCTAAAAAATTCAAAGGGGTGAACGCATGAGCGAATTACACTCAATCCCATCTGAGCAAATCATCCTGATGTCGATCATGAGTTCAGAGTCTTATGCGGACACGCTTGTTGAGCAAGTTGAAATTTCTGATTTTTACGCAGGTCGCCATCAAATTATTTTTAATCACATTCTTGATCAACACCGAAAAGGCGAAAGCTTTGATTTCATCACAATTTGGGATTTGATCAAAAACAATCATCAGGAAAAAGAGATTCCTGAACAATACCTCATCGATTTGAACAGTCGTACCGCAACAGCCTTGATGTTTGAAACGCATCTTGCAAAGCTCAAAGATTTATCAGCTCGCAGACGCTTGCACGACACCAGTAAGCTGATTAATTCAATTGCTGTGGATATGGTCACTCATACCGCAGAAACAGCAGTAAGCAAGGCTCAAAGCTTAATCCAAAATCTTGATTTGGGTGCGGGCGATGAAAAACTCAAACATGCACATGAATTTTCAAAAGTCGCTATCAGTGAGTTTATTCATCGTCACCAAGCCTTGCATGCGGGTGTGCCTTTTGACGGTGGAATTCGCACTGGATTTACAGCGCTGGATAACAAACTAGGTGAAATTGGGAAAGGCGATTTAGTCATCATTGGTGCGCGCCCAAGCATGGGTAAAACAACATTCGCACAGAACTTGGCGGCAGACATGATGATTAATCAATCATTGCCAGTGTTGTTTTGTTCAATTGAAATGCGAGGCCATCAGATTGCACAGCGCTTGATTAGCGGGATTGGAGGGGTTGAGCTTAGAAAAGTCCTCACAGGTCAAATTAACCCAAATAGCGATGATTTTAAAAACATCAACACAGCAGCCAATGTTCTTGAAAAAGCACCGCTAATGATTGATGACAACAACCGTGCCACTGTGGCGAGTATTCGTCGGTCAGCAAAGAAAGTGCAGACCAAATATGGAAAGGTTGGTGCAATCTTTGTGGATTACATCCAAAGAGTAACCCCACTCTCTAAAAACAATTTTGGTCGCTCCGACAAAGATATCGGTGAAATCTCAACAGAATTAAAGCGCATTGCAGGTGATTTTGAATGCCCTGTTTTTGCATTGGCTCAGCTTAATCGAAATCTTGAAAACAGACCAAACAAGCGGCCAATGAATTCTGATTTAAAAGAATCAGGTGATCTGGAGCAGGATGCAGACATCATCATGTTTATTTACCGCGATGAAGTCTACACAAAAGAGTCTAAAGAGGCGGGCACAGCAGAAATTATCATTGGTAAAGCGCGTAATGGGTCGATTGGAACGGTGAGATTAGCAACCGACTTAGCAAGATCAACATTCCTTGATTTAAGTCCTGAGTATTACGAAAGCCTAGAAATGCAAGGAGGTGCGGCATGAGTAATTACGTAGAAATATTTGACAATATTATTTTTGTTTTGAGTCAGTTTGCTGAAACAGATAAAGCCCTAAACATCGAGGAAGTTGAACTTAAGCTTGGTGTTAGTAAGCGCACTGCGCAGAGACTTTGTAAGTCTTTGAGCGAGTCAGGGTGGCTTTACTTTAAAAGGGTTGGTCACGACAAATTATATTTTGCAAGCGAGAAAACTAAGCGATTGTTTGGAGATAAGCCATGACAACAACGGTAGAAGAATGGTTGGCACAGGGCAACAAAATTACAGTGATTCAGGGATTCACTGGTATTGCACCGAAGCAAAAGTTTAATAATCGGGAAGTCAAGTTGCGTGGCAGGGCAAAAACTCAAACTCAGATGCCGAGATTAACCGAAGAACAAGCAAAAGAACTAAGTGACTGGCTAGATGCGAAATTAGGTCGAACTTTGGATTTGGCGAATTACATGAATTGTTCGAGCACAAAGATAGGGTTAATCAAAAATCGAAAAACACCATGCTCTAAAACCCAATTTGAAATGATGAAAAAGGGGATGCGGGCAATTGAGGGCGTTAAGCATGAAAGCACATAAATTTGTAGCAGAGTTTGGGATTGAGAAAGCGAAAGCGATTTTAGATGGTGCGCCAGAGTGGGCTAATTTTTGGATAAGTAGAGATCAATATCATTGCTCTGTTATGAGCTTTCCAAATATGACGGGGCATTACTCAGTTCATCTTTTAGAAATCAAACAAGCCATTGCTGATTTTGAGTTGGTTGATGGGGTTGGTGGGTTGTCCTATGCGAAAAGAGTGGTTAAGCAATCTCCATTTCAGCGAGATAAACATATTGTTGATTGGAAAAAAGCCATCCAACGCATCGAACAGGGGCTTAAAGATGAGTAAGAAAAAACAAAAGTTTACTGATGCTGAATACATGCAATCACTTTTACCATGCCCTGAATGTGGAAGTGACTACTGTCACGAAGATGGTAACAACGAGCAATCCGCCGTGTCTTGTGGTGATTGTGGTTTTGAGATTGTGACAAATAGTGTTGCTAAGTCAAAGAATAAATGGAACAGCATTAAAAGGAATTAAGAAATGAATAGTCGTGAAGCGTTTGAGAGAGTATTCAGTAATTCATGTGTTGATCTCAGTAAAGATGAAACAGGTGAATATTCATCTCAACCAACAAGAATGTGCTACTCGTTTTTTGTTGTTGGGTGGCAAGAACAGCAAAAGCGGATTGATGAACTTAATCAAAATAATGAGAAATTGAGACTTGATCATGCTGCTTACAAGAAGGGAGTGAAAAATATTATTCAGGAAAAACTAAAACAAATAGAAGGAAGGAATTTCACTATTGCAGCAATGGAACGATCTTTCGTTTTAGCTAATGCGAAAGTTGATGAGTTGCAGGCGCGGGTGGATGCAGCATTAAAAGAGACTCAACATGCTTCACGGTATGTGGAGGAGGATATGCGTGGTAATCATGAGTTTCTACAAATGGCCATGATTCGAACATTTAAGTCTTTAGCGCAAGCACTCAAAGGCGGTGAAGTATGAGCGAATACATGCAGATGACACTTGAGCAGCTTCAAAAAGAGCACGCTGAATTGCTTCAATTTAATGAGGGTCTTGATAAGAAATATAAGCATCATGCGGCAAGAGCTGAAAAATATAAACGCAAATGTGAAGCAATCGAAAGTCTTTTGATCAATCCAGTTGATCAGGATATGACGCTTAAAGCAATCAAAACAGTCATTGAAAGAGTAGGTGAATCATGAATACAACATTCAAAGAAGCTCAACGCATTCAATCAAAAAAGATTGCGCGTTCTAAGAAGTTCAATCGTGTGCCGACCGAAGATCAAGAGCAAATCACAGTCATGTCATGGGCGCATCGAGTGAAGTTCAAAGACGGACGGTTGAGTGATTATTTATTTCACATTCCCAATGGTGGGTCAAGAAATATCATTGAAGCGACGAAGCTTAAAAAGATGGGAGTAAAGGCAGGTGTACCAGATTTACAGCTCATTGTTCCTAATGGTCAAGCTCATGGGTTATGGATTGAATTGAAAGCACAAAAAGGGAAGTTGCAGCCAAGCCAGCAAATCATGATTCAGCGATTAGAGGCGCAGGGTTATCTGTGCAAAGTCTGCTTCGGTGCAGATGAGGCGATTAACGAAATTAAGAAGTATTTGATGCTTGAAGCAGCATAAGGGGAAAGGCATGAATGCAGTAGCAGCAATAAAGAAAATGGACTGGTCTAGATTCACTATTGATGAGTGGTTGAAGCAATATGCTGCATTCTTGTCAGTTAGTCGAATGAAAGGAGGTCATGAGCCAGATTCGCTAGAAGTAAACACAATATACTGGCTTGTTAGGGAAAATGATAAGTCAGGCAGAAGCAGTAATGGCAAGTTTGTTTATTTGCAGATCAATGAATATGAGTACGATCAGATAGATAAACTAATCAATTCAGTTGTCAGTGATGAAAGTATATGTAAATCAGCACAAGTCTGTGTACAGCTATATCTTAAGAAAATGATTGAAGGTTTAACTGAAAAACAAATGGGTAATATATTTGTTTATTCTGAATCAAGCATTAGAAATATGGTGTATGCAGGTCGGTATTATCTTGCGGGACATGATAAGCGGTTAGTGCTTGACACTTAAGTGGATTTTCATTAATCTGTGTTATAGTAGACGAAGTTTAAGTAATTTACTAAATATTTTGAAAAGCTCACCATTCGATGGGCTTTTTTGTTGCTTATAGAAATGCAAATGGAGCGCTATAGGCATACATTTACCCTGCCACTGGTGGGCTTTTTACGCCATTCGTCTAATTGGATAAGACATCATAATTCTAGTGTGATTGATGTAGGTTCGAGTCCTGCATGGCGTGCCATTTAATTTAGAGAAGTGAATAGCGTCTTAGCGCTCTCGGCAAATCTAAGTGATACGAGCAAGGTTCACTTCATCTAAGCTAAAGACGGGTGTTTGTATGGACACAAAAGAAATAAGAAAAAATATCGAAATGTATTCTGCTGAATTGAACAAGTATCAAAGCTTATCTCGCCAATTACTCTCACGTGAAGAAATGATCTTAGTGGACCGGAAGATTGTGCAGTTCAGGGAAAGGATTAAGAACTTACGGGTAGTGCTTGATGCGCGACAATAAGCGATTGGCAACTATTCGGAAATTCCCATGTGTTCGATGTGGTGGTAGGCCAAGTCAGGCGGCACATTCAAATAGCTCAAAGCACGGCAAGGGTAGGGGGATTAAGGCTTGTGATTCCAAAACTGTTAGCTTATGCGCCAGTTGTCATGAAGCATTTGACCAGTTCAAATTAGGCAATAGAGAAGAGTCAGAGGCTTTGTTTGATGGGTGGTTGGGAAAGACGAATCGGATGTTAAACATTGGGTACAACAATGAGGTATTTTGATGGAACCAGTCGTCTACAAAATCCAGAATCACTATGATGTTGCTAGAGTCGCCAATTATCTTAATTTAAATCATGGCAGAGCGGCAGGCGAAGGTAAGCCACTTGTTGTGCATATTCAAGAAGACACCAAAGATAGATCAAAAGCTCAAAACAAACTCTACTGGAAATGGCTCAGTCAATGGGCGAAGCATCAAGGTACAGATAAAGATAATGAGCATTTATTCTTTAAGCGTAAATTCTTAGCAACGATCTACTTTCGTGATGATGTGGGTCAGTATCGAAATACATTCAATGCAGTGAAAGCATTAAAAGATCAGAAGCATCCGTTATATAACCAAGTGGCAGCAGGACTAAATGAACTGATAAGCACGACTGATGCAAGTGTTCAGCAATTTACTGAGTATCTAAATGACATTCATGCGTTTTGTAATAAGCAGGGGTGTTGGTTGGAAACGCCTGAAGATTTGATGTGGGTGATGGAGAGTAGGGTATGACATGTAAATCATGTGAAGAAAGGCGTGAATGGATTAAACAGCAATATGAACGAGCAAAAGAACGAACAGCAGCAGCTATCAAGCGAATTACTGGCGCTGATGCAGAAGATAGTGGAGCAGAACACAACACTGATTCAGCAGATAGCGAACAAGGATCAGATAATTCTGGCAGCACTGGAACAGAGCAACGAACTCCTGTTGCAACTAAGCGAACAGGAAGACGAACTGCCAAGATCGAGAACGATTGATTGAGGTGAGTATGTCTAGAAGACTGGTATTAAAACGAACGCAAGGTTCTAAAGGATCGCTAGCATTACATGATGCAATTACTGGTGAATTACTTGTATCACAACAGGAACTCAAGATTGAATCACACCCGAATGGTTATGTTGAGCTTAACGTTAAGTTCATCGTAGATGGTGATCGGTTGAGAATAGTAGGTGATCATGAAACTACGGACATTAAAGCCGAGACTCCAAACTACCAAGACGCCTAAACAATCTAACTGGGGTCAAGGACGTGGTGGTCGCCCATGGCGAAGACTTAAAGCAAGCATTCATTTAAGAGATAAGTACACATGCCAGTGTTGTGGTGTTGTAACTATGGAGCTTGAGCTTGATCATATTGTGAATGTGGCTCAGGGTGGTAATGATGAGGAAAGCAATCTTCAATCGTTATGTGTGCCTTGTCATAAAGAGAAGACATTGAGGGAGAGTGGGCAGTGGGTAATAAAACAATAGAAGATATGGTCCATGATTACGCTATAGCAAGCATTCAATCTGGTAAGTCGGTAACACTGGATGATGTTAAGAGCTTTTGCCTTTTGGCTAGAGATGTAAAACAAGAGGCTAAGCGAGCACAGCAATCCATAACCCAAGATGAACAGCGCCGGAGATGGTGAATTTAATTATTAAAATTTGCATCAAAATGGTGCGTAAAATATCAGCAGGCAGGGGGGGTTAAAATTTTCAAGCTCAAAGCTCACGGACACCACCGCCCACCTCACTTATAAGAAAAAATCAGTTTTCAAAAATATGTTAAAGGAGGGTATATGGCTTTAACAGAAAAAAAGAAGGCATTTGCCCTTGCGAAACAAAAAGGCAAAGACAATAAAGAAGCAGCTATTTTAGCTGGATGTCCTGAAAAGACTGCATCTGCGGCTGGTGCACGTTTAGCTAAAGACCCTGATGTTATTGCATATCTAGAACGACTTGATGAAGCCACTCCCGAGCAAGTTGTTAAACATGAGGTTAAACCTTTAACAACTAGCACAACTATTCAGGCTTCCAAGAATTTAGCCGACCCTTTAGAGTTTTTAGAGTCTGTTTATTCTGATCCAGTTGAAGACATGGCCCTACGTGTACGCGCTGCCCAAGCAGCACTCCCATACATTCACGGTAAAGTGGCTGAAAAAGGCAAGAAAGAAACTAAGGCAGAAACTGCACGTAATGGTAGTAAATCTGGAAAGTTTGCAACTTTGGATAATCAATTAATGAGCTAAACTATGTCTTCAATATCACCGATCTGGACGACGGCCTGCCCAGATTGGGAGAAGCTAATTGTTAGCAAACAATCTTTAATGCCTTGCGCACCTTTGTTTCCAAAAGTAGCTGACGTTGCAGAGCGAATATTTAATGAATTAATACTTGTAGATGTAATGGATTCACCAAAAATGGGTGAAGTTACATTACCATGGGTGATTGAATTTGTTCGAGCTATTTTTGGAGCATATAACCCCCAAACAAAAAGAAGATTGATTAGAGAATTTTTTTTACTAATTTCTAAAAAAAATACCAAATCTACAATTGCTGCTGGAATTATGCTAACCGCATTGATTCTCAATGACAGACAGTCGGCTGAACTAATTATTCTTGCGCCCACAAAAGAGGTAGCTGACAATTCATTTAATCCAATCCGGGACTTTGTCAGAGCCGATGAAGAGTTAAGTGAACGTTTTAATGTGTCTGAGCACACAAAGACAGTTACTCACTTGGGTACAGGCGCAACACTTAAAGTTATCGCTGCTGAGTCTAATGCCGCGGCAGGAAAAAAAGCCTCAATTATCCTGATCGATGAAGTCTGGCTCTTCGGCAAACGTGCCAATGCTGAGTCAATGTTCCGTGAGGCAAAAGGTGGTTTGGCATCACGTCCTGAAGGTTGTGTGATTTATCTGTCTACTATGTCAGATGAAGTGCCATGCGGTGTATTTAAGCAACTTTTAGATTATGCCCGTGATGTTCGTGACGGAATCAAGGTTGATAAAGGCTTTCTACCTTTAATTTATGAATTCCCCAAACATCTGGTTGAGGCGGGTGAACACTTAAAGCCTGAAAACTTCTACATTACAAACCCAAATTTAGGTGCGTCAGTCGATCTTGAATATCTGATTTCGGAGTTCAAAAAGGTTCAGGATGCTGGTGAAGAATCGCTTAGAGATTTCTTGGCCAAACACTTAAACATCGAAATCGGCATGAATCTTCGTGCTAACCGATGGGCAGGTGCAGAGTATTGGAATCAACAAAAACATGTCTTTGGTTTGGATCAAATCATTGAACAGTCAGACGTTATCACTCTCGGAATCGATGGCGGTGGATTGGATGACTTGTTGGGATTTGCTGCACTAGGCCGATTGAAAAGGGATCCTCGAATTTGGTGGTTATGGAATCATGCGTGGGCCAACAAAACAGCATTAGAGCGACGAAAGGAAAACATTCCAAAGTACCAAGATTTCCAGACTGAGCAATCACTCACTGTAGTTGATCATGTGGGAGACGATATTGACCAACTCGCAGCGATTGCCAAGAAAGTTTATGACAGTGGCAAGCTCAATAAGATTGGGCTTGATCCACTCGGGTTAGGCGGTTTGCTTGATGGATTACTGGAAGCAGGGATACCAGAGGATGCCATGTTTGGCGTACCGCAAGGTCACAAACTCATGTCCTATATTTTAACGACTGAACGCAAATTGGCTGAAGGTAATTTATTCCATGCAGGGCAGCAACTCATGACATGGGCAGCAGGTAATGCGCGTGTCGTCATGATTGGTAATGGCATGAGAATCACTAAGCAAGAATCTGGAATAGGGAAGATTGACCCATTAATAGCCACGTTTAATGCTGTGGCGCTTATGTCAATGAACCCAGAATCAAGCACAAAAGAATACAACGTCTTTTTCGTTTAAAACACATTTCACAGATAACCGCCTTAATTGGCGGTTTTTGCATTTTGGAGGGGCTATGACTGCTCTGCATAAATCATTTGGCTCGTTCGAGATCAAGTCCGTAGACGATGAAAAACGAACATTTAAAGGGGTAGCTAGCACTCCTAATCAGGATCGGGCAAAAGACATCATGGTGCCAACAGGTGCCAAGTTTACTTTACCAATGCCGTTACTTTTTCACCATGACCATAAATCACCTATTGGGCATGTCACTGATGTGAAGGTCACCAGTAAAGGGATTGAAGTTGAGATTCATCTTCCAAAGATCGAAGAAGAAGGTGCATTGAAAGCCCGAATTGATGAGGCCTATCAGTCCTTGAAACACAACCTCGTCAAAGGCCTGTCCGTTGGGTTTCTCCCGAATTGGGATGATGTGGAAATGATCAAAGGTGGTGGCATAAAATTTAATGATTGGGAGTTTTATGAACTTTCCTTAGTCACCATTCCATGCAATCGCGAAAGCGAAACAGATTTTAAAAAAGCATTTGAGGAACACAAAGCCGCGTTGGGCAAACAACCTCAGAACGTTCCAGATGGCGATTCATCTGAACAAAAACACGTAATCGTAAATCTAAATAGCCCAACACAGGGTGGAGTAAAACTATGAAAGAATACTTAGCAAAGCTGCTCAAAGCATTGGCAGATAAAAACGCAGCAATGCAAACTGCACTGTCTAAATCAGCAGCAGCAGGCACAACACCTGATGAAGCAACTGAAGCAGAAATTCAGGTTCTTGAAAAAGATATTGAGGCAATTAAGAAAAATATTGCACGTACCGAAGCTCAAATTGCAGAGATTGAAAAAGCGGCAAAAACCGCAACGCCTGTTGCAGGTAATGATCCTGAGGAAGCAAAAAAATCTGCAAAAGGCGATCCTGAGCCAAAAGCTGATCCAAAGGTTGAAGTTAAATCCAATCTTCCTAAAGGGATGCCTTTCGCACAATTTGCTCGTGCAAAAATGCTTGCATGTCATGAGCAAAAACAAGGTCGATTAATGACTGTCGTTGATGCGGCAAAAGCATTAGGTTATGACGAAGCAGTGGTTCAATATGTTGAAAAAGCCACCTTGGGTACCACTACTGATGCTGGTTTCGCTGCGCCACTTGTGCAGCAAGACACATATAAAGGCGATTTCTTAGAATTGCTTCGTAATGCAACCATCTTTGATAAGTTGAAAGGTTATCGTGCTGTTCCGTTTAATGTAAAAATTAACGGGCAATTAAGCGGTGGTACTGCTTCTTGGGTGGGTGAAGGTGCTAAAAAGCCTTTAACTAACCCGACATTCAACAGTATCGAAATCAAAGAGCATAAATTGGCTGCGATTACAGTTTATACGCAAGAATTGTTGCGTCGTGCCGATCCAGCAATTGATCAACTTGTGCTTAATGATTTGATTGAAGCAACCAAAGTGCTGATTGATACCACGTTTCTTGGTACTCAAGCGCAAACCGATGTGACTCCATCGGGTATTCTGAATGGTGTAACAGCAATTGAACCTTCTGGCACTACGGCAGCAGCAATTGAAGCCGATTTGTTAAAACTTATCACGACATTTGTTGCCGCAAACCTTACCACTGACAATGCGTATTTCTTAATGAGTGAAACGCGTGCAATGCAATACGCTTTGCTTCGTGATGCTCTTGGAAATACATATTTCAACGGCATGAGCTTTGCAGGTGCAGCGCGTTCGCTTCTGGGTATTCCAGTTATCACGTCACAATCCATTGGCGACAAGATCATTCTTGTAAAAATGAGCGAATTGCTTGTTGCTCAGGACGGTGGTGTTGATGTGGCGTACAGCGATCAAGCAACGCTTGTTGATGGATCTGTTACTCACAACTTATGGCAAGAAAACAAATTTGCCATTCGTGTAGAGAAGTTCATCACCTGGGCGAAACGTCGCGCCATTGCAGCGGCATACATTGATTACACGCCTTAATTTAATTTTCATCCTAACAACCTCTTTCGAGGTTGTTTTTATAAGGATTTTTAATAATTTTTTTATAAAAACAACCTAATTTTTTGGTATAATAAATAAGCGAAAAGCCTAGTTGCTGGAAACAACTAAGCCTTTCTAATCAACCTGTTAATGAGAGTAACAAGATGACTTCGGACAATTCTAAAGTCATGGCGAAAGCTATGCAATCCAAGACTGAAATATTTATTCAAAAAGCTATTGCTGTGCATGGTGGTAGATACGATTACAGCAAAGTTGCTTATATTGTCAGCAAGAGCAAAGTGATAATCGGCTGTCCTGAGCATGGTGATTTTGAGAAAAGACCAGATCATCATTTGGCGGGTCAGGGTTGTCTAAAATGTACAGGACTTGCCAAGTTAACAGTCAAAGAATTTATATCTAAAGCTAAATTAGTGCATGGCAACTTATACGACTACAGTCAGGTTAAATATATTAACAGCTACACCAAGGTAAAGATAATTTGTTCCACGCATGGAGTTTTTGAGCAACGACCCAATGATCATTTAAAGGCGTATGGTTGCTCAGAGTGCTCTAAAAACTTAAATGCATACTCACTAAGTGTTTACGTGAAGACCTGCAAAAAATACGATGGTCATTCCAGTCTTTATGTAGTTAGATTATCTAATGAAAATGAATCGTTCTTTAAGGTTGGAATTACTGTAAATGCAAAAAACAGGTTTCGGGAGTACACCAAAGCTGGCTATGCATGCGAGGTTATAACAGCCATACGAGATAAGGCTGGTTATATTTGGAACCTAGAAAAGCGATTACACTTTATCTTGAAACAGTGGCGATACAAACCGAAAATCGATTTTGGTGGTCAAACAGAGTGCTTTTCGCAGATACCAAAATTAGTTTGCAGATTACTTGATGATATACAGCAGTCCATGCAGATGCAGTTAATGACTTAAATAAAATCCCACTCTAGGTGGGATTTTTTATATATGGAGAAAACATGAAAATTGAATATTTACAAGTTATGCACGATGCCGAAGTAGGCGAAGTGAAAGAAGTCGAAGATTTTGCGGCAAATATCCTTATTAAAACAGGTGTTGCAAAGCCTTATGAAGAGCCTAAAAAGGCTGCAAATCGCACCAAAAAAGACGTAAAAACTGAAGAATAAGGCGGTAAAAATGGGCATTTATGACTGGTTGAGAGGTAAAAAGAGCTATCAAAGTGTCCACAATTCAGGGCAGGGTTGGAATAGCATATTTGTGGCAGAGCCATATTCAGGGGCATGGCAAGAAAATAAGGAAATTACCCGCGAAGATATGACTGCATTTTATGCGGTATTTGCTTGTGTAAGTCTTATCTCTAAGGACATTGGCAAGATGCCTGTTCTGTTAAAAAAGAAGCAGCAAGGTGTCTTAGTTGATGCTTTAACCCCAAAAGAATTACAGCGTGTACTTCAAAAACCGAATAATTACCAAAACTGGCAGCAGTTCAACGAGCAATGGACGCAGAGCCTTTTGCTTAGGGGCAACACCTACGTTTTTAAAATGCGCGATGTGTTTGGCGAGTTATACCGATTGGTGGTTTTAAACCCTGATTTAGTAACTGTACTTGTTGATGACCAAGCGAATGTGTTTTATCAGCTTACAAACGACCGATTAACACAGGCTGACAATGTAATTGTTCCCGCATCTGAAATCATCCATGACCGCATTAACGCGATTTATCATCCGCTTGTGGGTTTAACACCAATCATGGCGTGTAGTCTGGCGTCTGAACAGGGTATTTCGATTCTCAGAAACTCTAAAAACTTTTTTGCCAACGGATCTAAACCGGGTGGTGTTATTGAGGTGCCTGGGCCATTAGATGCAACAAAAGCCCAAGAGGTGAAAACCAAATGGGATGCAAATTATAGTGGTGCAAATGTGGGTAAAACTGGTCTTTTATCGGATGGAGCAAAATACGTAAACATTTCAATGTCAGCGATAGACAGCCAATTAATTGAACAACTTGGGATGTCTGCTCGTATTGTTTGTACGGCATTTAATGTGCCACCATTTAAAATTGGTGTGACTGATGTTCAGGGTGCAACTAAGGTTTCTGATCTGAATGAAATCTATTATTCAGATTGTCTTCAATCCTATATAGAAGCGCGTGAAAATCTTTTAGATGAGGGATTGGATTTACCGTCTTATGGTGTTGCGGCTTTCCTTGATCTTGATGTTCTAATCCGCATGGATTCATCTAGTAAAATTGCATACTTCAAGGATGGCATCAGTGCAGGCATCTTTGCCCCCAATGAGGCGCGCCAGAAGTTGGGTTATTTACCTGTTAAAGGTGGCGAATCCCCTTATTTACAACAGCAAAACTACAATTTGGAAGCACTTGCTAAGCGTGATGCTAAAGAAGATCCATTTGGTAAATCTGAATCAACCACTCAGTCTGATAATCCTCTTAAATCGCTCTATAAGGGCGTATTCAAAGACGATGTGCAGTACCAAAAAGGACAATTCATTACCAAGAATGGCGCACTCTGGCATGTTGAAAACGATCATTTTGGTGAATTTGACCATAAAAACTTTAAGTTATGTGCTAAGGAGTGGACAGAATGAGCTTAGTCACACTCGAAGAAGTAAAACAGCATCTTCGCTACGATGATGACTCCAACGATACGAACATAGAAATCTACATAAAGGCCGCTGAATCAGCGGTTTTTCGTTATACGGATGAAGTTCATCATGCACAACCGCCTGAAGAATTTAAATTGGCTGTTCTGGTCTACGTTGGTTTCTATGACAAGTACCGCAATGCCGAGTCTGATGCACCAGTGAATGGAAATTACATGCCGCAACCTGTTCAGGCGTTGCTATTCCCTTATAGAACACCTACAGCAATCTAGGAGGGTGATATGGGACAAGGCGCAGGTGAATTAAGACACAGAGTTGTTATTCAGAAGTATCAGCAAGGTGGACGGGATGATGATGGATTTGAAATTGAAGGTGGTTGGATTGAATACAAAAAGCTTTGGGCCAAAGTAACACCACTTTCAGCCAAAGACCTGATTTCAGCACAAGCAGATCAATCAGAAGTCACAGCACGAATGAAAATTCGTTATCGCACTGACATTGATACCGAAATGCAAGTGGTCTGGAAAGGGCGAGTATTTTCGATCAAGAGTCAGGCGCTTGATGACAACGAAGACTCATATACATATTGCACGTTCTTGTTGGGGCAGGGTGTAGAAAAACCCAAGTGAGGTACTTATGGCGGGCGTGGAAGTTAAGCTTGAAGGGTTAGAGGAAGTCTTAAAAAAACTAAATAGATTATCCAACCAAAGGCTTGTTAAAAATGCTGCTAACCGTGCTGCACGAAAAGCCATGAATATTGTTAAAGATGCAGCAAAACAAAACGCGCAGCGAATTGACGACCCAGAAACTCGTGAAGCGATTTATGAGAATGTCACAGTCAGTCAAGGTAAAACTCGGAACAGCTCATACGTGAGAATGCGTGTTGGCATCATGGGTGGTGCTGGATCGAATAGCAAAAGCAAAAAAATCGTCTTCAAAGAAAGAAAAAAAAGAGGTGAAGCCAAGCAGGTTCTCGATGACGACACCATAGCTCTACCGGGCGGGAATACTAAATATTGGCGTTTCATTGAGTTCGGAACATCACATATTCCAGCCACGCCTTTTATGCGCCCAGCTTTAGCAAATAACATTCAGCAAGTGACGAATAAGTTTACAGAAGCATTTTCACTTGAACTTGACAAGGAATTACTCAAATGAGCTTCTTACCCATATTCCGAACGCTTAATGCAGATGTGGCAGTAAAAGCTATTCTGGGCAATGATTTACGTGTATATGAAGATATTGCACCACTGAATACTGCTGTGCCTTATGCAGTCTGGCAAGAAGTTGGTGGAAGTGCTGAAAATAGCCTTGATTGCTCCGCTAAGACTGATCATGTCATGTATCAAGTGATTGTGTACGACACCAATCAAAAACGAGCATATGAAGCGCGTGAAGTGATACGCAAAGCATTAGAAACACAAAGCTATATTTTAAATCCACGAATCAGCCATTACGAAAATGACACGAAGCTTTATGCGCGTGGATTTGATGCAAATTGGTTTTTAAGTCGGTAGAAATTAACTCAAAAAAAGCAAAAAGCCCGTGACTCGTAATCATGGGCTTTTTTGTTTCCAACCCACAACGCACCTTGAGGATTAGAACATAAATGAATTTTAACATCGGGGACTGGATAGTGAAAGCACTAGAACTCGTACAAACACATAAATCAGTAAGAATTTTTTGCTATTGGATTATCTTCGTTGTTGCTCTGTTTCCAATAGCTCAAATCATCAAGGCATTAGCAGAATTGCTCGCTGTCTTTTACTGAAAAGAGAATAAACCAACGCACCCAATCGGGTGTTTTTTTATGCCAAAAATTGAGGAGTACTACTCATGGCGAACGTTCTTGTAAACGGTATGGGAATTTATGTATACGATGGCACAGCCATTACAAAAATCAACTGTATCAAAACTCTTGATTTTGGTTCTGATTCAACGACTCGTATTGAAAATACGTGTCTCGATGAGCCGAATACAAAATCCTATGTATCGGGTTTATCTGATCCGGGTCAAGGCTCAATTGGCTATGACTTCGATGATGAAAATACTTCACATGACAAATTAGAAGAATGGGCCAGAGACAAAAAACAAAACTTACAGTTCTATATCGGCTCTAGAGATAGCAATGATGCACCAACACTAACAAGTGGTAGCGTTACTTTGCCTAAAACTCGTACTTGGTGGTCGTTTATGGGTGGTTTATCAAGCCCTGCACCAACATTTGAAGCCGATGCATTGGTTGCATACACCATTACATTGGAACGATCAACTGAAGTAATCCGTACACCAAAAACCTAATTCACGCCCCGGAAGGGGCTTTTACTTTTGAGAATTAAAATGGCTAAAGTTGATTTTAAAAAATCGAAAAATGTCACAAAGGTTGGCGCACCAATCGCACGACAGGTAAATTGGTCTGTTATTGTGACAGAACATAATCTTGAAGAAATGCGCCATTTGACGGAATCACCAGACTTGGCAGTTGGTGACAATGCTGATCTTGATGGTGAAGTTTTCATTAAGCGCATGACCTTTAAGGCAGGTCGCGACGCTGCAAAGGCATTCGATTGGGATATTAACTATGATGATCCTGAAAAATCGAAATTAAAATCCATTGACTCTGAGCGGCTTCAAGCAAGTCAATTGCTAGGAAGTATCTGTATTGATGAGAAAGGAACCCCGTTTTTTGATTCACTTCAGGAAGTCTACGACTCTGATCCAGCGTTCATTATTGCCTTACACAAGCTAGCCGATGACGTGAATAACTTCATGGGAAAGTCACGGACGAAGACCTCGAACGAAACGAACTCCTCTGTGAACTTGTCCTCAACGGAATTGGCGGAAGAAGCATCGCAGAAGCCGAGCAAAAAATAAGTCTGTCTGAAATGGCGATATGGAAAGCGTATCGCCTGAAGCATGGCAGCCTAAACATTGGTCGTCGGATTGAGCAAGCGATTGGTGGCGCACTTGCATTTTATGCGAACTCCAATCGTGGCAAGAATGGTAAAGAGATTTCACCCTATGCATTCATGCCCCACGAACAAAAGCCAAAAGTCATTGAAATGGATGCAGAGGATTATTTAAATAGTTGGGTGGGTAAATAGATTTACCCAATTCATTATTTGACCAAATATTATTTATTTATGATACTACTTCAATAACTTAATAATGTTACGACAATGTGTGTCGTTATGCTTAATTTATTCTGGGGTGATCGTGGATAATATAGAATTATTGCCTAGTGAAGATGATGCTATGCTTACCGTAAATATAAAGAACAAACAACCAGTGGATCTAATCGATTTTGCTCAGAGCATGATCAGTTTAGGCGCTGAGTATTCTGATTATATTGCGGAAACAAACAATCATTTAGTTTCAGATGAGATTAAGCTTTACATCAAAGAAATTAGACCTGGATCAATTATTACAGAGTTGGTTGCTCTTGCGCCAGCTTTAATGCCTTTTGCTGAGCATGCAAATACTGTTCTGGACTTCACCAACCACATGAAGTCATGCATAGAATACTTAAAAGGAGTTGGCAGAAAACCCGAGAACCTTGATAAGCAGACATTAACTAGGGTTTCAAAGTTTGTAGAGCCTGTTGCAAAAGATTCAGGATCAATTTTGCAACTTGATGCCTCCAATAATAGTGGAACCATTACAATCAACATCAACAGCCTTGAGGCAAATGCTATTCAAAACAAGGCGAGCAAAGAAATAGAAAAATTAAAAGAACCAATTGTTGGCCTTCACAAGCAAGTGGTTTTGTATTGGACACAGACACGTTCAGATAATCGCAAAGGCTACAAAGGAATCATCGAGAGTATTTCTAAAAAAGAAGTGAAGGTACTTTTTGAAAATGATGAAATCCAGTATGAAATGATTCATGGGGAAGATCAGCTATACGAAAAAGCCTATGTTGTAGACGTTTATGTTGAGACAATAAATGATAATCCAGCAGCCTACAGAATTATGAAGTTTCATGAATCTATGGATATGCCTGAATAGCAAACCTGTCATTTCAAAAAGCCCTTCGGGGCTTTTTTCTTTATCAAATACCACCCTGAACAATCTTAGTTAAATTATCAACAGATTGAATTAAGCTATTAATTTTATCTTGTTGCTCTTTAAGCATAATTTCCATCACATGTATTTCAAATTCATGGGAAATCTGAGCTTCAAAGCTTTGTTCTAAGCGGGCGACCATATCAGCATTCATAGATCGATTGTATTGTTCTGATGATTTAGAAATTTTATCCCTTAACTCAGGTGGCACACGAAGCCTAACAGTAACGTGCTTTGGGTTTTCTGCCATTAATACTCCAATAGCCTCAGAATGAGGTTAAAAAGTTCTGATAATGTATTGACAATACCTCAAATTGGGGCTAAATTTAAATAGCCTTAAAGTGAGGCTATTAGAGGTAATTATGAAATCTGAACAAAATAAACCCACCGATGTACGCTTTCGGTTAGAAAAGGAACTTTATGATCCTTTAAAAGAATTAGCGAAAAAAGAAGAGCGTTCGATGAATTATTTAATGAATAAGGCAGTCGAATTATTGTTAGACCAAAAGAGTGCGAAAGCATGAAATCAACAGACAACAAAAAAGCCCGCAGTCTGGAAAACAAGGGCTTTAGAGTTGTCATTACATGGGATAATGAACAAAATGAATATACCATTTGAGTTTGAAAATGACAAGGCTCCCGATCTGGTAGATTTGATACCAACTATGCCAATAGACATGGTTATAAGGGTTTCTGATAAAAAAGAATCGGTCTCGCAAGAGGAGGAGAAGTTTTTGGAAAAGGTAAGTCGAGCTGCTGAAAATGGAAATATCCCGATTGTGAGAGGGATAGGGGCAATTGGTGTCTTGCTTGCAAATGCAAATGATGACGTTCCATTGGAAACTTTTAATGATATTGGTTGGCTGATTAAGGCTTTGAGTGATCAAACAGAAGCGTTAAATTATACCAAGCAGGAGGCTGATGCTATTTTAAACATTAGCCGTAAAAACAAAATCATTAAAGGCAATGGAGGTTTGATGTCATGAATGCGATTGTTAACACAAATATTCAAACCATGTCACACCGAGAAATTGCCAAGTTGACTGGAAAAGAAGATAGGCATGTAAAACGTGATTGTGAGGTAATGTTTTCAGAATTGGAATTAGATCCAAAGGGGTATGCCCAAAATTGGACACACCCCCAAAATGGAAGAACTTACATTGAATACATGCTTCCAAAGGATTTAGTTGAGACATTAATAACTGGTTACAGTATTAAACTTAGGCATGCGGTTTTGCTTCGATTGCGAGAATTAGAAGAGGCCGTAAAGCGTGACTTAATTGCACTACCTAACTTCTCCGATCCAGTAGAAGCTGCTCGTGCATGGGCTGACCAAGTCGAGGCTAAGCGTCTAGCTTGTAAAGAACGTGACCATGCAATCGAAACTAAAGCCCATATCAGTGACAAGAAAACTGCTACTGCTATGGCAACAGCTTCAGTAAAAAGTCGTCAAGCTGAAAAACTCAAAGAACAGTTGGGAGAATCGAAAAATTACGCATCTGTTAAAGCGGTTGAAAGCAAGACAGGCCGTAAGTTTAACTGGCGAGAGCTTAAAAAGTGGTGTGTGGAGCATGGCAAGAAGATTAAGGATATTGCCGATGCGAATTATGGCACTGTAAAAATCTACCATAAGGATGCGTGGAATGCTGTTTACGGAATAAATTTAAAAAATATATTCAGTTGACTTAGCTAATGTCTTAAACCTTTATTTTAAGAAACTTTTAAGCTAACCTCATTAAGTCTACTTAATGGGGTTTTGACGTGAAAAGAATAATTTTATCTGCTGTTTTAGTGTTGGGTTTGGTTGGTTGCAATAAGGAAACAGAGATCAGTAAAAATGAAAATAAGTCAAATTCTGAATTAAATAAATATGCTGAGCAACAAAGGCAAGAGGCTGCAAAACAAGTAACGATTAACCCAAAAAAAGATATTGTCGAAGTTGCAAGGTGTACAGCCGCATCAATGAGAATGGGGCAAGGAATAGGGATTTATAAAGTTTGGACTGAGGAGCTTAAATCTAGATATGGAAAAATTTACCCACAGAAAGGCGATGCTGAATTAGAGGCTTACACTGGAGAAAGAATTACTGACAAACTAGAAGATTTGAGAAACATGGGTCTTGATAGTACGCAGTCATTTTATGATTATTACAAAACCAACTGTTTAAATTAGTAATTTTATGTCAAAGCCCCGCTAGTCGGGGTTTTTTATTACCTAAAGGAAAGTAATTATGGCAACAGCATCATTAGGCCGCTTAACACTTGATCTTGTTGCTAGAACAGCAAGTTTCAGTGAGCCACTAAGCAAAGCAGAGCGTCAGGCTCGAAATTCTGGAAAAGGCATAGCCGAATCAATGGATGTTGCATCCATAGCGGTAAAGGGATTGAGCTACGCTGTTGGCGGTCTATCTGTTGCGGGAATGGTTGCTTTTAGTGAAAAGGTGATTAATGCGGGGAATGATATTCAAAGATTCTCCAAGCTTGCTAACGCATCTGTTAGTCAATTTCAGTATTACGCCAAGGGGGCTGAAACAGCAGGGATTTCGCTTGAATCCTTTGCAGACAAGATGAAAGATATGCAGGACAGAATTGGCGATTTCCAACAAACAGGTGGTGGGCCATTAGCCGACTTCTTCACCAACATTGCACCACGAATAGGTGTAACCATACAACAATTCCAAAAATTATCAGGGCCAGAGGCGCTACAGCTTTTCTATAATTCATTAGAAAAAGCAGGCGCATCAACTAATGACATGAAATTTTATATGGAACAGATTATTAGTGATTCTTCGCTACTGATTCCATTGTTAGAAAAGAATGGTCAGGGCTTTAAGTTCTGGGGTGATGCCGCGCAAAAAACGGGTGCAATCATGTCTGATGACATGGTTAAAAGCCTTGCTGAAGCAAAAGTTAATTTACAACTTTTAGATTTGCAGTGGCAGGGCTTGCAGGCGACATTAATTAACGATGCTATTCCGGTTATAGAGGCCATAGCTGAAAACTGGGATAAAGTTGAAGCGGGTGCTACTGCTTTAGCAACGGTGGTTGGTGTTCGTTTGGCTGCCGCATTCGGTATTGCGGGCGCTCAGGCTGCTGCAAGTCTTATTCAATATACTCGTTACCAAGTTGCTCTGGCACGAATGGCGGGAGAAACCATCACTCTAACTACAGTTACTCGCGGCTTAGGTGGGGCAATGGTTGGGTTGCTTGGTGGGCCATTAGGAATAATTGCATTAGGTGCTCAGGTTGCAATAGCGGGAGTAACTTACTATGCAATGACACGTAGATCTAATGAGGCAACGATAGCATTTGACGAACAGGGTGCATCTTTAGATAGTCTTATCGTAAAGTACAAAACTTTAAATACTTTGCAGAGAGATAATGAAACAAAAGCTTTGTCAGATCAATATGATGAACTTCGTACAAAATTCGTTACCGCATCATCAGACTTGTCGGCATTTATGGAAGCATTACCAATCTCGGATGAGAAAATAGCAACCTATACAAAATTAGCCAAAGAGTATCAGTCTGGAAAATTAACTAGCGATGCTTTTTATAAATCGGTTAAAGATGTAAATGGTTTAACAGACGAGCAATTGCAAAAAGTTCGTGAGTTACTCAAAGCATACGGAGAAAGCAAGACTAAATACGAACAAGTGAAGGTGGCTCAAGATGCTCTAAAAAAATCTGCTGATCAGGTAAATAAATCCCAAGATGAGCAAACTAAAGCTGTTAATAAATCCGCAGAAGCATGGGAGAAATTGACTCAGAAGCAGCGTGAGTATATTACACAGATCAAGCGCGATGTAATGCGAGACAACTACATCAAGACTTTGGTTGGTAAAGGTTTCTCAACAGATAAGGCTAACGCTTTTGCTGATGCCCAAGTAAACGCTAACGGGGAAAATGCATTTCAAACTGCTCTTCCAAAAGATGTGGTTGGTGCAACTCTTAAAGGCTTTAATCTCAAAAACTACAGCTTTAATAAATCAGAACTTGAAGCCATAGCCAAAGTTCAAGGGATAGCTAAAGCAAATAACTTTGCTCAAATTGAAGGCTTATATGGATTACCAGTTGGTACTTTGGCGGCTTTAGTTCTTCAGGAGTCAGGTGGAAATCCTAATGCTGTTAGCCCTACAGGTGCCAAAGGTTTATTTCAGACGACTGGCATTTATAGGAAGGGCAAAGACCTAAGCACTGTTGAGAAGCAAGCAGCGGCAGCAGCTAAATATATCGCAGATGGTTATAAGGAGTTTGGAAATTTTGCAGATGCCGTTACCACTTACAATTCTGGCGTTGCTGGTCTAAAGGATTATAAAAATGGAGGAAGATCACCGGATAAACGCAAAGAAATTGCTGGTTATGCTCCTGGCATTCAGCGCTGGCTTGCTGGTGTAAACGGGAAAACCACAGTTGATAATTCAATTCTCATGCCGACTCAAGCTGATATTCTGGCTCAACAAACTTTAGCAGCTCAAGCTCAGAAAGATTTGAGTGACAAACGCAAGGAGATTGATGCTCAGTACTATACTGAATCAGAAAAACTTGCTAAAGAACATCAAGATCGGATTGAGAAAATTACACAAGCCTACACTGGAACAAGTGAATTAAAATCACGATTGGCCCAAGAGACAGCTTTGTATAATGAACAAACAACTCAGCTAAAAGTTCAACGTGAAGAAAATTATGCAAATCTCACTGCATTTGAAACGGATCGGGTAAAGCAGCTTAAAGACTACTATGCACGTCAAATTGAACTGGCCAAAACCAGTACAAAAATTAACGAGCAGGAACGAGCCAAGGAAATATCTGGATTGCAGCGTAAACGCGATTTTGAAATTGCGGCTGTTCGGCGTGAACAGGATGAGCAAGTTCAATCTGCATTTGAGGCATATCTGAATGAAACTGAAATTGTAGTCAAACGATATCAAAGGGAACGTGAAGAAATTTTGGCAAATGGTGAGTTGCTTGATGAAAACCGCAAAAAGTTGCTTCAAGCCAAGGATATGGATATTTTCAAAACTATGAATCAAGCATCGGATAATGTGATGCAATTTGGACAGTACTCCGTTCAATCAATGCTTCAAAGAAATTATCCAAACGAATATGCTAAATGGAATTTGCAAAATCAATATTCAACTGATCTTGGTGGTCTTAATGATGCTTATAGCAATCAAGTTTCAAGTATAAATTTGATTGATGATGAGGATCAAAAAAACGCCCAATTGCTTGCAGCTCACGAGCAGTATCTTAAAGCCAAATCCGAATTAACTACAGACTACAATCAAAAGGAGATTGAGTTAAACACCCAACTTTACTCTAGCAATTTATCAGCTATGAGTTCTGTTTTTGGATCAATGGGGGATTTGATTAAAGGTTATGCAGGGGAAAGCTCAGATGCTTATATTGCAATGGTTGCAATTCAAAAAAGTGCAAATTTGGCAAGTGTGATTATGAATGGCTATACTGCAATTTCGGCAGCATGGGCTTCAGCACCATTCCCCTACAACCTACCCGCAGTAGGAATGGCTACAGCACAAACAGGTGTCCTACAAGCCGCCTTGCAGGCATTTACGCCTAGTATTACTGGCATGGCCCATAACGGTATAGACAATATTCCAAAAGAGGGAACATGGTTGTTAGATGGTGGTGAGCGTGTTCTAAACCCACAGCAAAACCAAGACTTGACGAGGTATTTGAATGAGAGGCAAAGTGCAAATGAGAAGTCCTCAAATCCTAGGGAATCAATTAGTCAGTTCACTATTAACAACTTCATTGACCCTAAGGAAATTCCACAAGCCATGGCAAATCCTTATGGAGCTAAGGTATTTATGAACTTTATCAAACTCCACAAATCTACAATTCGTGGTATGTTAGGTGTGCCTTAAATAGGGTACTTCTAATTGATAATAAAGGTAAAATATGAATGATTTAAGAAATACAGAAATACGACTTCTAGCACTTGTTGTAAAATCTGATCCTGAGCGTTTCCGTAATGGTGGTGATTCAATCACACTAGCATGCAATGGGGTTATTATTTCTGGTAGACCAGTGCCAAGAAGTGTTTTCTTGGAAGCTAAACAAAATGCAACCCTCAAAGCTTTTGAGGATTTAACATTACAATCATTAACCAAAGAAGAAATAGAGGAAGATGAAGAGCAAAGCAACTTAATTGAGAATATTCATAAACTGTATTTGACTGATGCTCAGTATTACATCGGAGATAAAGTTATCCCTTCACAAGCTGGAACATCGATTGTGGTTAACATTAATTCAATTGATGCATATAATTTTGGAAAACTCTCCTTGGGTTGATAAAACGTCAATTTCTTAACCGACCAACTATGGTCGGTTTTTTATTGTGAGCAATTTATGAAAATCACAACTCAAAATTTTGGTGATCTTATTTTGCTCACCAAGTGCGCTTTGCTGGAATCCACTGAAAAAATTGCTTTTCTTACAGATGTACATCAGTCGTATGATGGTTCGGGTGAAGAACGTATTCCGCTGCGAGATCATGCTCGACAAACTTTGAATTATTCATATGCTGCGGTCAAGTCCGAAATTGCAGGAATGTATAACGATATTTATGCGGGCATTCGTTCTGAATTTGCAATTCCGTATGTTATGGAACGTCATGCTATTCCAGATTTGATTGATACCGATTTTATTGAGTTTGATACTTCATCATTTCACGGGTATATGCCTGAGAAAAGTCTAGCATTAATAGAGTCTAAATCAGGTCAAACAGTTGTAGAAATTACGGAAATCGGGCGATATCAAGTAATTAATGATGAGCCAATTTATATAGATGGTTATCGCTTAGACAAAAAAGTCACAGCGACCAATGCAACAATTATTCCGATCCGCCGATGTATCATTGATGGTGATGCATCAAATCAGATTAATGCATTGATGTTTAAACCGAGTCTGGTTTTTCGTGTATTAGATAGCCCTGAATATGCACATTCGGATGATCCTGTGCAGTTTAATAATGAAGATGTGTATTTTCTGCCATTGCTGTTAAATGGCGACTTTATTGAAATCACGTTTAATCAACGTCAAAGCATTGTCGATGGTGACTTGGGTTTAATTGGCCAGTTTACTCCGTGGTTTAATCCTCAAACTATGAAAAACATGCGCCTTTACATTAAAGGTAAATCAGATTTTCATGAGTTTAAACGATGGCTGTATCGTCGATCTGGCCGTTTGAATGCATTTTGGATGCCAACCTATGAAAGAAATTTCAACTACATTTCAAAAGGCTCAACAGGCATAACGGTTAAAAATGACAACTATGTCGATGCCAGAAATCACATTGCAATCAAAAGCGGCGAGGTCTGGTCAGCTCATACTGTCACAGCTAAAACTTTGGCGGGTGAAAATGTATTTTTGACACTTTCACCATACCCGCCAGCGCAAGTCGACAAAGTTTGTTATCTGGGTTTATATCGTCTGAACGCGGACGAGATCCAGTTTAATTTTAAAGGAAAAATGATTGTAGAAGTTACGATGCCAATTCTGGAGCTATCCCCATGATTTTATTTAGATCAAAAAAGGATTTATTTCAGTTTAGCTTTGGCACAAAGACTTGGTATTTTACAAGCGCAGAAAAAGAAGTCATTCATGATGAAATCACGTATAAGCCCGTGAAAGGCTTGCAGCGCGGTGATATTGAAGATGCCGATATAGATAAATGTGAAACTGAAGTATCTATGTTTCAGTATCAGATTTTGAATGATGCGGGTGATGATTTTCAGCAGATTTATAACAACAAAATCTATTTAGAAACCGTTTATTTGACGATCTTAGAGTTGTATAAAGGTGAAACATTAGTCCTGTTTAAAGGCCGTGTGACACAACCCAAATATGATGAAGATGCCAACACATTAACACTTGTTTGCTCGACTGCCGAATCATTGCAGAACCGAAATATTTTAACGCGCAAGTTTCAAAAGCCTTGTGCAAACAAAATTTACGACATGTTTTGCAGCCTCGATTTTCAGAAATGGGCATCGTATGCAAAAGTCACTGCAATTTCTGGATTATCGGTTTCATTCAGTTTTGAACCGAATATCGTCACGACTGAAGAAACTGATGCAGATGGGAATCTAATAACCACAGTAGTGACTAATAATACTGGGTATGGCGAAATCATTGATAACGTGGTGTATATCAGTAAAAAAATCATCACTGAAATAACAGTTGTTGATCATGAAACTGAAGAAAGCACAACGACAACGGACGAAGAACTGCTTTGGACTATCGCGCAAAATAATATGTTCGCTCGTGGCTTATTGTTTAAAGATGGAATTTATACATTCATCACAGATAACAGTGCTACAAGCCAAGTCTGGCTGTATCGACCGCATATTGATCTAGCTGTCGATGATATGGTTTTGATTGCACCAGGTTGTGATCAATCACTTTCACTATGTCATTCTCGTTTCGAAAACAGTTTAAACCACCATGGTTTCCCAAACATTCCATCGACAAACCCCGTGAACGATACAATCATTAAGTGAGGTATTTATGGTTGCAATACCTGTCTGGCTCATCTATGCGACCATCGCTATAGCATTGGCTTCGGCGATTTATTCCGTTTATCAAATGCGCAAGATGCAAAAGAAAAATGGAGCTGCTGCATCGCAACTTGATGGCTCGCTTGCAGATGAAGGTCAATCATTTAGTGATATTGCGGGCAGTCCACATATGTATGTTAACTATGTTGATAAATTTGGTGAACGTGTTGAAGACATCAAAACCAAAGGTGGCAAGTGATGCGAATCTATATGTCAGATATACGAAAAGCCAATATGTGTGCTCGCGGATCGCGGGCATTTTTTTTGGCTCAAGGCTGGGATTGGCAGGATTTTCTTAAGAAGGGCATCGATCTTGAAATAGTTAAAGCATCAAACGATGCAATGGCACAACAAGTTGTAGAGGTATTTGAAAATGGGCGGAAGCAGCAAACAAACAACGGGTCATAAATATTTTGCAACTTTTGTGGGGATGTTGGGTAATTGCATTGAGGGTATTTGGGGGTGGAACTTTGATAATCGGGGTTGGATCAGACACCCAAAAGGCGAACTAATCAAAGCTGGAAAATTCAGAATTGATCGCGATCAAATGTATGGTGAAACTGAAGGCGGTATAGCTGGCTTTGTGGATATTAAGGATGGTAGTCCAGACCAATTGCAAAATGATGTATATGCTGCTCATCTAGAACAAAACGGAATGCCGCCAGTCGCCTACCGTTACTTATCATATCTTGTGTATGAAAATTTCTACTGGGGCAACAATCCCTTTATGAAAGAAATTCTAGTTTGGCCAAAACGCATACATAAAAAGTTTGACGGTAGCGGGCAATGGTATGATGAAAAAGCGGAGATTGGCCGGATTTATGGTGGTGGTGGCTCTGGGTATGAGTATAGAACTTTTCCCGTGTCTATGAGTGGTCAAGTGAGTTGGAACGATCCAAATGGGTCTCATGTTGCGCCGTGGAGTTCTGGTGAATTTCCATTTTTTGAAACGCAACAAAGTTACAACAATGGGGGTGGGAAAAATGGCCCACCACTTGATGTAGATCCTAGTTATAGCGCTGCACAGCCAGTTTTAAATGAGCATGGAATCGTTATCGATGGCGGTACTGTTGTTCCACCTTGCACTTGGGAGTCTTATCCGCCTGTGAGCGATGGTGGCTGGAATGGATCTATTGTGCGCAATTTTTCATTCGAAGGTTTTTTTGAGTGGAGAGCAAGTTACTTTGATTACAAAGCAGTTCTATCAATGAACAATGCATCAGTTTCTATTTATAAAAGAAATGAGTCTGGTGCATGGACAGGTGTGCATATTATTTCGGCGGACTGGGGGGGTGGGTTTGCTTACACTGAGGGGAAAATATTTCTAGGATCTGGATTTTATAAAATTATAGCAAGTATGGGAGAGCGTTATTTAAGTACAACCACACCTCGCCCTTTTGTGCATTTGCTTGTTAAATACAAGGCTACCGATGAATATGATTTACCCGCAGCAGATATTAATCCAATTCATAAAATAAGAGAAATCCTGACTGACTATACTGCACTAAATAAACCTGAGTCAGATATTGATGAAGATAATTTCAAGATTGCAGCAGACAGAATTTATGAAGAAGGATTGGGTATCTCATATGCTATTCAAGAAGCTAAGTGCATTGATGTATTAAATGATATTTGCTCGCATATTGAAGGCGCTGTTCGTATTAATCGTCAGACTGGAAAATATCAAGCCGTGCTATTTCGTGATGACTGGTTTGATCTAGAACAAGCTCAGAGCTTTGACGAAAAATCAATAAAGACATTTGAAGCTGAAATTACCAACGCAGATGGACCGGTCAATGTCTTAAATATTAACTATTATGATCGTGCGAATATTAAAAATTCGTCTTTTAATTTGGCAGATGTTGGGTCAATTCATACGATCGGTGGTGAAATATCTCAGACAGTTGATTTTCCTTATTTCATGAATCGTCGGAATGCTGAAATGGTTGCAAATTGGAAATTAAAGCAACTATCAACAGGAGCATGGAAAGGAACATTTACAACAGGAAAATATGAAGCGCGTAAAATCAATCGCTATGATGTGATTAAAATCTCATTTGCTAAGCGTGGCATTGTTGACCTGTTAGTACGCGTGATGAACATCAAACTTGGAAATGGGCGTGATAATACAGTCTCAATTGATTTTGTAGAAGTCGTTCCATATTCGGGTCAAAACTTCGCTTCAATTACTATAGATCCGCCTGTTGATAATGATTTATCACCACAGCCAACTGAGCCTACAATTTTTGAGATGCCGTATTATGAGGCAGTTCAGCAGTTTGGACAGTCACAAGTCGATCTTGAGCTAGCAAATAATCCAGAACTGGGTTATTTAACTACTGCTGCCCAAAAACCTCAAAACAATTCGCTAAATGCTCTACTTTATACAGATGGTGGAACTGGCGTTTATACCAATTTTGAGCGTGTATCTAGCTTAAATTATTGCCAAGAATTGATTTTGGATCAATCGATTGGCTATCTAGATACAACTTTTGCTGTAGACGATACTGACTACGTTAAACAGCGTAATGTGCCTAAATTTCAGAATACTGAATTTGATACAATCATACAGCTTAATAATGAATTGATGTCATTCGTGTCATATAACACTGAAACTAAAATCATTACTGTAAAGAGAGGTGTGCTTGATACAGTTCCTCAGAAACATACAGGCGGTAGATTGGTATTTTGGGGAGAATCACTTGCATATGATAAAACTCAATATGTAAGAGGGGAGAATTTGCAAGCTCAAGTCTTGACAACAACGCCCAGTGCTGTTCAATTGTTAGATATCCAAAATGTAATTGAACTTGAGATAGATGCACGTGCCATAAGACCTTATCCACCAGCTAACGTAAAAATCAACGGGCAATATTGGCCGGAGGATGAAATTAATACTGATTTAAACATCGAGTGGGTTGATCGAAACAGAATTCAACAAACTGGAGGAAGTTTATTAAGTTTTAATGATGGCGGAGTGGCAATTGAAAGTGGTGTCACATATAGAATCGATTTATATGATAGTGACACCAATGCACTGCTTGATAGTCAAGTTAATATTGTTAGTCCTGCAAGTGTACCCAAATCAAAAATGGCAATAAACAATCGAATTGAACTGTTTTCAGTTCGAGATGGATATGATTCTTATCAGGGATTCATATATAACTTTATTAAATCAGCAACAGAATTGTGGACACCAGATTATCTTGAAAAATTAATTTGGTTGGATGCAAACAATGAAACACCTGATTCGAATGGCAAGATATTCGCTGCTCACGACAAATCTGGAAATGGGTTTGATTTTCTTTCATCGGGTGGCATGTTGATACAAAATGATTCTCTTATATCATCAAATTACTTTATTTCGAACTCTGGTGGATTGGTTTCATCAGCATTAGCTGCTAGTAATTTTAATGGTAAGCGATTTGCATACATGTTTATGATAATCAATGAGAGCGAAAGTATTGAAGGTTATTTTTATAATATTGGGAGGAGACGTCTCGAATTTGGTTCTTACCGCTTATCTTTTCAAAGATATGTTGTTCAAACACACCAACAGGAATCAGATGGCTATTTGTCAGCATGGTCCCCAAAAGAACGCAAAATCAATGTTTGGAAAATGCTTTTAGTTCAAGTAGATTTGCAAACTGGAATCAAAATATTTATTGATGATAAGGTTGATACAAACTTTGAATCAACCTCCTCAAGAAGTAGATTTAGCGATAGCGATGGGTCTTCAATTATCTTTATGACTAACTCATCGAGTAGTGTTCGATGTGCAGCAATGCTGACTGGTAATTCAGACATCACTCTCGACCGTCCAAAATTGTTCGGGTGGGCAGCTCATAAGTATGGATTGACAGCTAATCTTCCTGAAGATCATCCTTACAAGAATCAACCACCATTGGTTTAATTGTTTTAAATCTCACAGCACCCTCGGGTGCTTTTTTATTGCCAAAATTAGGGGAAACAACATGCAAGAGCATGAAAAAGTAGCACTTCAATTGATTTTGATGGGAGTAGTCATTGCTATGGCAAAAGTATTAGCAAGCACCGAAAAATTAACATGGCGCATCATTTTGAGTCGGGCAATATTGAACGGTTTCACAACTTTAGGCGCAGGTGGTGTTTTGATTTGGATATCTGACTTAAACACGCTTGGCGTTTTGGGTTTGGGTGCATTTCTAGGCACACTCGGCAGTCAATTTGTAGAAGCTCAAGCTGAGAAATTTGTGAAAGACAAGGTGAAGTCGAATGAAGATCAGTAATAACGGTTTGAACTTAATTAAGCAATTTGAAGGCTTGAGATTGAATGCTTATGATGATGGTGTGGGTGTCTGGACCATTGGATACGGCACAATCAAATATCCAAATGGCGTTCGAGTTAAACGTGGTGACAAGATCACTCAGGCTCAAGCAGATCAGTACATTGCAAATGATGTGGCGACTTTTGAACGTGCTGTAAATATGCTTGTAAATGTTCCGCTTAATCAAAATCAGTTTGATGCGTTGGTGAGCTTTACGTACAACTTAGGCGCTACAAATCTCTCAGCATCAACTCTACTTAAAAAGCTCAACTCAAAAGACTACAAGGGTGCTGCTGCTGAATTTCCAAAATGGAACAAAGCGGGTGGAAAAGTCATGACAGGTCTTGTTCGTAGACGTAAGGCTGAAATGGAGTTATTCAACAAATGACTTATCTCTATTTAGCAGCAAAATTCTGGCGAGAATGCATCATTGTATTTCTCGCCTTTTTATTACTCATTTGCATGTTTGTTCAGAATCATCAAGCTGCTGAAATCAAAGATCAGAAGCGATTACACGCCAACTACATCACTCAGCAACAATTAGCAGCTGAAAAATCCAAAGTTCAAGCTGCTCAACAAGAAAAAGTTTGGGCAGAACAAATCACAAAAGCGGAGCAAAACTACAATGCCAAAATTAAACAAATTGAGTCTGATGCTAGCGATGCTCAGTCCAGTGCTAACAGCTTGTCAAAGCAACTCAGCATTGCAAAACAACGTCTGTCCGCAGCTTCCAAAGAAACCATCATTGAATACACAAATACCAGCAGTGACATACTCGAAAGTTGCATCACAGAATATCGAAATGTGGCACAAAAAGCTGATGAACACGCAGCTGATGCGGAAAGATTGAGCGAGGCGTGGCCATAACTATTTAAGTTGAGTTTATCAGAACTGATCAATATTTTTTCGTATCATGTACAGTTTTTTGGTTTTTGCATAATATGCTCCATTAATTTTTCCAACTATCAACCATATCAGCCCAGTCTTGCATCATTATCCGCCTATCATTTAACCATTTCGCATGATCATATGTGGCCTTTACTTTGTCACCTTTAACGTGTGCGAGCTGCAACTCAATCCAGTTTGAATTGTAGTTTGCTTCGTTTAAGTCTGTTGAGGCAGTAGCTCTAAAGTCATGCATAGTAATATGTGATAATCCCATATTTCTGAATGCTTGGTTCATTGTTCCTGCGCCAATCATTGTATTATTGTTGACGCCAGGGAAAATATACGGGCTTTCTGGATATGCAGCAAATTGTGCCTTTATGATTGTTAATACTTGATCCGAAAGTGGCACAATATGAATCCTGTTTTTCTTCATATTTCGCTTGCCTGCAAGAACTTCATTTTTTGATGCGATAGGGATAGTCCAAGTGCGCGCTTCGAAATCAATATACTCTTTAAGACCCCTGCGAACCTCAATAGTGCGTAACATAGTATAGATTAATGCCTTTAATGCATTTCTAGTGCTGATAGATCCAGAATAATTATCAATGCGCGACATTATTAGTTTTTTATCTTTAGAATTGATTGGTTGAGCATTTTCTACTTCTGGTTTATGAATATAGCCGCGTAACGCATAAGTGGGATCATTTGATAGCCGATCTGAAATAATTGCGTATTGCATGACTTCCGCTATGATTTGCCTTATTGCAATTGCCTTATTCTCACCAGTGCCTTTTCCAGTTTTTAATACGCGCTTAACAGCATTATCCATGATATTTTTTATATCTACCGATGTCACATCTTTAATCGGTTTATCACCTATCATCGGGAAGATATCAACTTCATATGCAAGATTTCGAACATAAAGCCAAGTTTTAGATTTAAAATTCTTTTTGTGTTCGCAAAATTCATAAGCAATTGCCCGGAAAGTTTCAGCTCGGGATTGTATAGCCTCCAATCTCTCATTTTTCAGGGAAGTTATTGGGTCAATATTTTTTGCAAGCTGCTCGCGATACTCAATAGTTTTTGTTCTAGCATACGAAAGACTTATTTCTGGATACTGACCGATCGTAAGCATTTGCGGTTTATTGAAAAAGCGATAGCGAAATCTCCAAAACTTCTTACCAGTGGGTCGAACCTCAATGCATAAACCAGAGTGATCAGCAACTCTGTATACTTTTTCCTTTGCTTTTAATTGCTTGATTTTTAAGTCGTTTAACATGATGTGAGTAACAACCATTTTGATTCATTAGGTTTTACTCACAATATTACTCACAAATAAAAGTAATGTCATGTCACGTTAAGTTATGTGTAGTAACGATGACATTTCAATAAAAACAGATAGATATAACTCAAAGAAATGTAAGGTGACGCTATGTAATTTCAATGTTTAATATGGACGCGATCGACCACTCAATGATGAAAGAGTTTCATGAGCCAGGAGATGTAAAACGATCAGTGATCGTGATCCCTCATGAACGTCTAAGAGAATGGCTCGAACTGAAAACACCAGACATACAAAGTTTTGTGGAGGGTTTTCCTGTAGATGAGTTTGAATGTGAACATGTGCCACGACAACTCACTCCGAAAATATCACCTCAGCTCAACTTTTTTGACTAATGAGACAGATTTTTATAGAGAATTTTTAAACTTTCAATCGTTTTTTCAAGTTGAAGAGGCGTTAAACCATCAAAAGATTGTTCTAACACAACGCTAGTAATATCATTAATCTTGAAAATCATTTCCTTACCTTTTTCTGTCAGTTCTACTCGAGTAATACGAGCATCTTCAGGGCATGAAAATGTATCAACCAGACCTTCATCCTTTAAGCGATAAACAATTTTGGTCGTCGTTGACATTTTAGAGATGATCATTTCGGACAGATCGGAAACACTCGCTTTGGGTTTTGAATTCAGCGCTAATAGAATACGGCGGCGAGAATTATCTAAACCATATTTTTTCAGGACGTTGTCAATGTTGAGGACATATCTCGAATGGACCTGTGAGACCCAATAATATGGAAATTCACTGAAGTCAAAAGATTCAGTATTCGGTAAAAATCTAGTGTATTTTTTGCTCATTTTTAAATTTCCAAGTGAGTTAATAAGTAATTATTGTTGCTATACGGTATTGTTCTAAAGTAGTTGTGTTAGCAGTTTAATCATAATATTTTGTGATCAAGTTTGCAATAAATTTTATATTTGTAAATTTATTTGCATTATGTTTTGAGCACTATTCACCCTTTACAATAAATTATAGTGGCGTTTATCTCTCTGTAAAGTAATAATATTTTGATAAAATTTATCAATTTCACCTTTTAATTTAATTATGTGCTGTATTTGGTTAAATTATTCGATAATTAACTAGATTTTCATTTTTTGTTTACATTTGTCTGCATAAAATTATTCAATGCTTAATAGAAGCTTAAAAAATTTTTAAAATATACAAAAAAACAATTACAAGCGGAAAAAGTTATGCATAATTAACTCATGTTCATTGAGAAGGTATCCCTAAATGGATCCATCGCCGCATAGGTTGTTTGTATTATTTTTTCCCCAAGAATTTAAGGTGATCTAAATATGGAATTTTTATTAGATCCTGGTATTTGGGTAGGGTTGCTAACCCTGATTGTATTAGAGATTGTTTTAGGAATTGACAATCTTGTCTTTATTGCCATTTTGGCAGATAAACTTCCTCCCGAACAACGCGATAAAGCACGTGTTATAGGCTTATCTCTTGCGTTGATTATGCGTTTAGCCCTTCTTTCGGTTATTTCGTGGCTAGTTACTCTGACGAAACCTTTGGTTGAAGTCGCAGGAATGACCTTCTCTGGGCGAGATTTAATTCTCTTATTTGGCGGTTTATTTTTGGTTTATAAAGCCGTAACCGAATTACATGAGAAAATGGAAGGGAAGCCTGAAATTAAAACTGCTTCTTCGGTCGCATATGCAAGTTTCTGGGCAGTTGTCGCACAAATTATTGTCCTAGATGCTGTATTTTCACTAGATTCAGTTATTACTGCTATTGGCATGGTAGACAATATCTATGTCATGATGACTGCTGTGACGATCGCAGTGATTGTGATGTTAATTGCATCAAAACCATTAACGGCGTTTGTGAATCGACATCCAACAGTTGTCATTTTATGTTTGAGCTTCTTGCTTTTAATTGGTGTCAGCTTGATCGCTGAGGGAATGGGTTTCCATATTCCAAAAGGTTATATCTACTCAGGTATTGGTGTTGCCATTCTGATCGAAGCTTTTAATCAATTTTCACAGCGTAATGTGGAAAAAAATCAGTCCAAGATTCCTTTACGGCACCGTACTGCAAACGCCATTTTTAAAATGATGGGTGAAAAAGACAGAATTGCGGCTGTAGATGAACATTCAGAATCTCAAGCACTTTTTGTGAATGACGAACGGTACATGATCGGCGGAGTACTTACTCTGGCTGAGCGTACGGTGGTATCCATTATGACACCGCGTTCGCAGATTTCGTGGGTCAATATTGATGATGATCCTGAACAAATTCGTCAGCAGATTTTGTCTGTACCACATAGTTTGTTTCCCGTGTGTCGGGGTAGTTTGGATAAAGTGATTACGGTTGCTCGTGCCAAAGACTTAATTGATGCACTTGATCATCCAGATCATGTCAAAGTGTTACTTAAACGCCAACGTCCGATCTTTATTTTTGAAAAGATGAAAGTGATTGATGCGATAAATACCTTACGTGCTTCTAAAGGCTCACTGGTGTTGGTCAGTGATGAGTTTGGTACAGTGCAAGGTCTTATTTCGCCATTGGATGTGTTTGAAGCAATTGCAGGTGAATTCCCTGATGCAGATGAACAACCAGAATTAGTGAAGATTGATGAGCGGACATGGCATGCAACGGGTCTTTTAGATTTGTATCAGCTTGAACTTGAACTGGGTATGATCGAACTTATGCCAGAAGATGGTGAATATATCAGCGTTTCGGGTTTAATCATGGATAAATCACATGCGCCGATCCAGATTGGTACCACGATTGATCATGAAGGCATTCGATTTGAAGTTCTGGAAATGGATGAGAATAGAATCAAAACAGTAAAAATTACATATCCAGTCGATGACTAATATCTTTTAAAGTTTTTGATTTTGAAAAACCTCACTTGTCTTGCATAAGTGAGGTTTTTTATTTTTTAGCTACAAAATAGAATTGGATTTTTAAAAATTGGCATGTACATTGCTTTTATAACAATATGAATTATTGCAGGAGAGATGTTCCTGTGAACACGCCGAAGGAGCAACGACCCCGGAAACTCTCAGGCAAAAGGACTGTAATAATCGACATCAATCTGGAGAGAAGTATCTAAAAAATACTCACCGAAGGGGATGGTTAAAATAATTAATAGGAATTATTGAAAACCGAAGCTCTCAGGTACATAGACAGATGGGGCATTTTTTGAGATGAGTTTCATTTCAAGGAGTTTTATATGTCTCATGTAATTGTAGTAGGTTCAGGCATTACTGGTGTAACTTCTGCTTATGAACTGGCTCTGTTGGGCTATGATGTCACCGTGATCGATCGGCATTTATTTCCTGCGATGGAAACTTCTTTTGCTAATGGTGGTCAATTATCAGCTTGTAATGCCGAAGTTTGGAATCAAAAATCTACCGTGCTGAAAGGCATGAAGTGGATGTCAAAAAAAGATGCACCATTATTGCTCAATCCTTCTTTCGATGTTCATAAATATAGCTGGTTATTTGAATTTTTAGCCAGTATCAAACATTATGAGACCAACACACTCGAAACCGTACGCTTAGCTTTGTTGGCACGAAAACGCTTATTTGAAATAGCAGAACAAGAACAGATTGATTTTAATTTGGAAAAGCGTGGAATTTTACATATCTACCATAGTGAGGCAGATTACAAGGTTGCCAAAAATGTCAACGATATGTTGTGTAAGGGAACATTGGCACGTCATGCGGTGAGTTCAGCAGAAATTAAGCAGATTGAACCAACGCTGTCAGGTGATTATTTTGGGGGCTACTATACGCCTGATGATGCCACGGGCGATATTCATAAATTTACGGTCGGTCTGGCTGAAAAAACCAAGAAATATGGAGTGAAATATCGGTTTGGGCTAGATGTACAGCAAGTGCAACTTTTGGATAATAAAGTAATCGTTTCATGCAAACCAAGTACAGAAAACATGCTTGAATCCAAAGAACAGCCCATTACCTTAGAGGCCGATGCGATCTTAATTTGTGGAGGCGTAGGCAGTTATCAACTGGCAGATATGCTAGGCGATCGTGTCAACGTTTATCCAGTAAAAGGCTATTCTATTACTGTTCATTTAAGAGATGAAAAAAGTATTCAAAATGCGCCGTGGGTCAGTTTACTAGATGAAAGTGCAAAAATCGTAACTTCAAGATTGGGTGAAGATCGTTTTCGTGTAGCTGGAACGGCTGAGTTTAATGGTTATAATCGTGATATTCGTGCAGATCGAATCGAACCCTTGATTAACTGGGTAAATGCGAACTTTGATATATCAACCGAACATGCGGTTCCGTGGGCAGGTTTACGTCCAATGATGCCAAATATGATGCCCGTGATTAAGCAGGGTAAGCATTCACGTGTCTTCTATAATACAGGACACGGACATTTGGGGTGGACACTTTCAGCAGCAACAGCGGCTATTATTAGTCAGGAAATAGCGATGAAATTATCTGCTTGATGAGATGGAAAAATATGGGTTAAAAGAGAATGAGGGAAATAAGCCCTCATTTTTTAATCATAAAGACGATAAATTCCACTAAACCGTTCACATCCTTTTTGTTCAGTTTTCACCACTAAAATACTTTTTTGAAAATTAAAGTTATATTTGCAATCATGTTCATTATCAAAGATTTGCTCTTTTTTGTCGGGCGCTGTATATGCTAAAAGTGGAACAGTCTGGCTGTCGTTGCGGTTGTTCGGATTTCGATAAGCAATGCCTTCAATCTTCACCTTGTCTTTGGTGAGTTGATGGACTTGCAAATGAATGGGCTGCTTTGCAATTTTGCCATGTTCAAATTTTAAAAAATGTTGGGTTAAACTTTGGTTTAATGAGGTATAAAAATTAAGATCATCTTCACGAAGTTCAAACTGCTGACTGATGCAGCTTTGGGCTTTACATTGCTGCAAACGATTAAGCCAGATCGAATGGGTATCATACAAAAGCTTAATCGGTGCATCTGAAATAAGATAGGCAACTAAGAATTTATTGTTTAATTCATGTCTAGCTTCCATAAAATTTTTGGAGCAGATTTTTTTGCTTGCAAAGGAAGCCCTATTTTTTGAACAGTCGAAGCTATCAGTTGCATAGGCTGAAGAAAAGCAAAAACTGATCGTGAGTGCACAAAATACGTTTTTTAAAGGAAATCTATCTGTACGAAACGTCATGATCGCTTATACTTCCACTTCATTGGCTAGACGTACTATAGCGAAACCAAAAGCCAGAATACAAGTTGTGTGATTTGTTTTATAAAGGAAAATAAATGATATTACCAATTCGCATCGGTCAGGGTATGGATGTTCATGCGTTTGAAGATGGAGATCATGTGACTTTAGCAGGCGTTAAAATTCCACATACACATGGTTTAAAGGCCCATTCTGATGGAGATGTCATATTACATGCCTTATCAGATGCATTATTGGGTGCTTTAGCGTTGGGTGATATTGGTCAACATTTTCCAGATACCGATCCAGAATTTAAAGGCGCAGATAGTCGAGTATTACTAAAGCATGTCTATCAGCTCATTTTGGATCGAGGTTATATTCTAAATAATGCAGATATTACAGTGGCTTGTGAACGCCCGAAGCTCGCAAGACATAATCTGGAAATGCGTCAGAGCATTGCAGATGTACTTGCTGTGGATATCACTCAGATTAGTATTAAGGCAACCACAACAGAAAAGTTAGGTTTTACAGGCCGTCAAGAGGGAATCCTCTCGACGGCAACTGTTTTAATTACCCATCAGGTAAATTGATTCGGATCAATTAACGATTGTTGCAAATCTTGTGTTGCCATACGACCTTGAAGTTGTAGGGCAACGCTATGCATTAACCCTGTCCATGTTTCATTGGGCTCCCAGATCTGGTGCAATAGTTCATGAGCAGATCCGATATCCACTCCCATGAAATATTGGCGATAAAGTGCCATTAAGCAACTTACACGATAGTTTTTTGCACAATGTACCCAGACAATCTCATTGGGAACCAAATGATCCACCAGATCCAGAACCAGTAAACACTGATCTGCCGCAGGCATTTCCCATGAAATAGGTAAATGGATATAGTTTAGTCCCAACTCAAGACAGATTCGATCTTCATGTTCAAGGTGTGGTGTTGCATCATTTAACGCGAGATTTATAACCGTACTACAACCATATTCTTTAATATGATGTAATTGATCTGCTGTTGGTTGTCCCGAACTGAGCAAATGCTCGTGTACAGGGGAAAAATTCAAGATTTGTGATAAGGATTGTTCTAAAGTGGTCATAAAAATACTGATATATCGTTAGAATATAATGAGGCTGATTCCCCCTAGTGTGAACAGGGTAAGCCAGTTGATCCATCTTAGCTTTAAATCCCTTATAAAATCTACTGGATTATGCGAAGAAAATGTGACTCAGTACTCTGATGAACTTAGCAAATATACCATAAAATAAAAAACCCTTAATAAATAAGGGTTTTTTATTGAATATACTCGATAGTGAATTAACGTTTGTCTAAAACGTCTTTTAACTTTTCATGCATCTCAAGCAGCACTTGTTCAGTTGTATCCCAGTCGATACAGCCATCGGTCACAGATTTACCATATTCAAGATCACATAGATTTTCTGGAATATCCTGACGACCACCTTTTAAATAGCTTTCTACCATCACACCAACAATCGACTTGTTGCCATCCGTAATTTGTTCAACGACATTGCGCAATACTAATGGTTGAAGGTAAGGATCTTTATTTGAGTTAGCATGACTGGCATCAATCATTATTTTATTGCTAACTTTGGCTTTGGCTAATGCCGTTTCTGCTTCTGCTACAGAACCAGCATCATAATTTGGTTTGCCATTACCGCCACGCAACACGACGTGCGCGTATGGGTTACCACTGGTACGAATGACAGAAACTTGACCATTTTCATTGAGACCAAGAAAGCTGTGACCATGCTTAACCGATTGCATTGCATTTGTCGCAACCGTTAAACCACCATCCGTACCATTTTTAAATCCAACAGGAGAGGATAGACCAGATGACATTTCACGATGCGTCTGGCTCTCTGTGGTACGTGCGCCAATCGCAGACCAAGAAATCAAATCCTGATAATATTGCGGTGAGTTTGGATCAAGTGCCTCTGTTGCACATGGCAAGCCTTTCTGATTTAACTCAAGTAATAACTCGCGACCAATGCGTAAACCCTTTTCTATATTGAATGAGTCATTCATATCTGGGTCATTAATTAGACCTTTCCAGCCTACAGTGGTACGTGGTTTTTCAAAATAAACACGCATCACAATGTATAGAGAATCTTTTACTTTTTCACTTAATACTTTTAAACGATCAGCATATTCATGTGCAGCTTTTGGGTCATGAATAGAACAAGGGCCAATCACAACAAAAACACGTTTGTCTGTACCATCAAGAATATTACGGATGGTTTCGCGCCCTTTAAGAACGGTTTGGTACGCATCTTCAGTCAAGGGTAATTCAGACTTTAATTCCGCTGGTGTCACAAGAGGATGGATGCTTTTAATATTAACGTCGTCGATATCTGGCTGAGAGACTGGATTAGACTGTAGAGTATTCATTGCTGTCACTGATTCGATCATTGCTTAGGGTTATCTGTTTAACGAATATACCATGAAATAACAGGTATCTGACTATATTTGCAACGGATTAATCATTTAAAAAAAACGATTAATCCGTTAGATAGCTTATTTTGTGATTGTTTTTTCAGCAGAAATAGGCTGAGTTACGGCAGGCTTCTCGACGGGTTTTGCTTTAACAGGATGAATAATAAAATTTACCCCAAGCGCAAATAGTGTAATCCCTAATACTTTACGAATGATTTTTTCTGGTAAGCGTGAGCTAATTAAAGTTCCGATTACAATTGCAGGGATTGAACCCACCAATAACCACATGAGTAAGTGGAAATCGACATTACCAGCACTCATATGGCTTAAACCAGCCACAAAAGTTAAAAGTACTGCATGCACGACATCTGAACCAATGATTCGAATCATGGGTAGATTTGGGAACATAATAATCAGCGCCATAATACCAAAAGCACCAGCACCGACCGATGATAGCGTGACAAAAACACCCAAAATGATGCCCATGATTACAATATAAACGCGTTTGGTTTCGGAAATATTGTCATGAGCGATTTGTTCAGGTCGTTCTTTTTTCTTACGCAAGCCCATAAAAAACTTTTCAATTGTGGCTCGAAAAATAATTGAAATACCTGTCAGGGTAAGCATAAAACCCAAAACCATGGTCAAAACCATTTTATAGTGAGATGACTGACTCAAATAATGTTCGAGTACCCATGCAGTTGCAAAAGAAGCGGGGATACTACCTATCGATAACCAGAGCACAATTGGCCAGACAATATTGAGTTTTTTTGCATGCACAAGAGAGCCGCAAAATTTGGAAATCGCGGCATAGAGTAAGTCTGTGCCAATCGCGATATGTGGTTCAATCCGAAATAAACTGATTAGAATAGGTGTCATTAATGAACCGCCACCAACACCCGTAATACCTACACAGAAACCAACCAATACGCCTGCTAATATAAACTCAAGAGGACCAAACATGAATAAATCAGCCAAATATAAAAAACCTGCATATCTTATGACTTTTTGAGATAAAGGATTGTGAATAATAATGCTTTGCTTATGCAAAAAAACGCTAAAGAGATCTCTAGCGTTATATGAATTATGTGAGATAAATTGAAAATTATATTTTTTGTGATCTAGGGCGTTTATTTTTTGTTTCGGCTTTAGGTTTTAAGTCATTGATATATAAAATAAGACCAAAAACAAAAGGGGTTGCAAACAACCACCAACTGACAAACCCGATTGAAGAGCCATAAGCTACAATAAAAAAACTTCCTGCGATCAAAAATAAAATGAATGCAACAATACGCATTACTTTTGCATGACGCACAAGAATTTGAAGTTTAGTTTTCTTCGTTTTTTCCAATTGCTTGCTGCTTAGCACATATAATATATACATTCCTATTACAATCAAAATGATGCCAAAAATAATACTCATGAGGCATTTACCTCTGTATTAGCAACGCGTAACTTTTTTTCAAGTTTTTCTCTTGATTTAGTCTGAATCGGATGAATATTCTTGAGAATAAAATAGCCAAGACCTGCAAATAAAATGAAGAAAATATCAACTCTAAAAAAGAGCCAGTAACTTCTAAAGTCTGAAATTAAATGATTTTGAGTTAAATAGACAACATTGAAGAAGGGTAGTGCAATTGCTACAAGCACAAATACACTGAGCTGCGAACGCCACAACCATTGTTTTTTAGTCAGTAAAGCCAGTATAAAGCTACTTAACCACACGGTGAAGAACGTATAAATTTCATAATTTGGCATGTCAGGTCTGAGTTCGACAAAACGATTACTGTACATATAAGCCAACATTGCGATGGGTAAACCCACAAAAGTCGCAACGTTCAAACGATCAACCAGATAATGTCCAAAATGAAAGGTATTGCTTTTATTTTGTATTTGACGTTTCAGACTCCACAATAAAAGACCCGATGCAATCATAAAACAGCCCAATACGCCAGAAAAAAAGAAAGCAAGACGTAAGATAGGCTGGGCAAATGTTGCCATATGTAGACCATAAACACCAAAACTCAATGCAGCAATAGCGCTGTCATTACGAGTTGCAGCAAGCTGCTTTCCTGTAGTGGCGTCAAAGGTAATCTGTGGTTTATTGCCTGTAATGGTATGATCTTCTGCTTGACTAATTGTGATTTGAGCGTGGTTGGTATTGGGTTTGTTGGCTGTAATTGATTCAATTTCCTTATTTCCCCATTGAGCCTGTGCTTTTGCCAATAAAACTTCAAGCGGTAAATTTTGCATATCTTTTACAGGCGTTTTGTCATCTATAACTTGGGTGCGGATTTCATTAAAAAACTGAAGGCGATCTTCTGGATAAAGTTTTTGAATACCCCATGGTAAATAAATGTAAAAGAAAATAGCCAGCCCTGTAAAAGTGATCATCAAGAAAAAGGGTAGAGCAATCACTGATGAAACATTATGAAAATCCAACCATGAACGTTGAGATTTGAAAGTGCGTAACGTAAAGAAATCTGTAATGATTTTTTTATGGGTAATAATCCCTGAAATTAGAGCAATAAACATAATGAATGCCGCTAAACAAACGATTACACGGCCAATCATGACGGGAAAACCAAAAAGTTGATAATGAAATGCATAAAAGAAATCACCGCCTTGCGTGGCGGAAAGATTTAATTCCTTACCTGTGTTAGCATCCAGCGTTTTACTTTCATACCCACCTTCGGCTTTTTGCCAGTAAATATTAGTCACAGGTGATTGCTTTGATGCAACACCGATATACCAAGTTTTTGCTCCAGTCGCATGTTCTTCTAAATATTGATAGGCTGTTTTAATTGCAGTTTCTTGATTTACATCGTATTGGGCGAGTTTAGGCTGCATCCATAAATTAACTTCATGTCGATAATAAGAAGCTGTACCCATAATGAAAATAGCAAATAGCAACCACCCTAACAGTAAACCTGTCCAAGAATGTAACCATGCCATCGACTGACGAATACTCTTATGCATGATTTAACCTAGTCCTATCGTCAAAAAAATACAAATGCCTGAAATTACAACACTATAAATTGTAAGTTTTAGCAGGGATTGAATACAAAATGCCATAATGACAAATAACGCATAAAATAAAATAGCGCAAAAAGCAGCTAAATAAACAGATTCAGCTTTTGGAAGAGTCATATTAAAAATATAACTTAAAGCGATGCTTAAAAATGCAGTGCAAATAAAACCGACAATAAAAGCAATAACAAAGCGATAGAACACTGCAAATCGGTAAGTGATAGAAAGAGAATGTGCTTTACTCATATTGGTTTGCTTCTTTTTAAATGCTAAAGCCAAGCCTTGGGCCAAGACTTGGCTTAATGGATTAGTACTTAAATTTTACAGCAACGGTATAATTGGCAGATTCACCATAAAAAGCTTGTCCATCTGGGAAGCTATTCAAATATTTTTTATCTGTAATATTATTTCCATTTGCCTGTAAGCTAATATGTTCATTAACATCATAACTTGCCATCACATCAACCAAAGCATAGGCATTTTGTTTGATCAGATTTGAATCACCTAAACTTACATCATAAAGTTTGATTGAATCTTGCCAACGTAAACCTGCTCCAATTTTTAATTTTGGTAAAACTGGAACAGTATAAGTTGTAAGTAAGTTTAAAGTTTGAGTTGGGTTATAGGTTCGTGCTTGCCCACCATTCTTTTTATCTTTAATGCTGAACTGTGCATAACCAAAAGATAAATTCACGTTATCTGTAATTTGTCCTGCTAAACTAACTTCGACACCTTGAGAGTCTAAATCAGTGGTAAGGACTTTATGATTTAAAGGATTACCATCAGAATTTTTTAAAGGGTAATTATTTTGTTCGGTTTTAAAGACGGCAAGTGTTCCTATTAACTTATTATCTAACCACGAACTCTTCATACCGACTTCGTAGCTTTTACCATCAATAGGTTGCAATGCTTTGTTGTCTACACCTGCGCCAGTTTGAGGTCTAAAAATTGAAGTATAACTTGCGTAGCCTGTATATTGAGGACTGAAGTTATAAGTAATCCCTGCGTATGGTGAGAATTTGTCTTCATCATAATACATATCTGAGCCATAGCTATTACCACTACTTTCAGCTTGTACATAATTACCGCCTAATAATAGCTTTAAATCGTCTGTGAGATGTAGACGTGTTGCAGCATAGAATGAATCAATTTTTTGTTTATATTTAGCGGCTTCTGAAAAATCTGACCATGTGACAGACTGAGGCGTCCAACTTGCCCAATTTGTTGTGAATTGACCGAGAAAGTTACCATCTTCATCATATTTATCAAGCACATTACTATCATTTATATAACCACTAGTTTCGCGATCATGTTGTTTATTTTCAACATGGCTATAACCTAAAGCCGCTTCATGTTCTTTGCCAAAAAGCGCATACGTGCCCTGTAGATCAAAATTAAATAAATTCTGTTCATTTTTTTCTTTACCACCCCAAGCCGTTAAAGAAACATCACTACCTTGTGCCGTTGGATTACCATAATAATAAAGTAATCTACTGTCATGTTCAGTATTGGTATAATTATACGTAAGTTTTGCAGTCCATTTTTCACCTAACTTTTGTTTTAATTCTGCGAAAGCTTCTTGGGTTTTATGATCCCAATGTGCCCAGTCAGGGTTTGGATTGTAAGATCGACTATACGAAATTTGTTTACCATTATTGTCTAATAATGGAAGACCTCCCCAATTGTTGGCATTGGGGTTATTTTGTTGCTCGCTATAACCAACGGTTAAGGTTGTACTGTCGGTTAAATCAGCATCTAAAATTCCTGCAAAACCATTTTTTTCAGACGAATACCGATCTAAATAAGAGTCACCAGTCTGCTCAAAACCCATGATTCGACCACGTACACGACCATCTTTAGTTAAAGATCCAGATACATCTGCTTCATAACGTTGAGTATCCCATGATCCATAGCTGATACCACCATTTATAAGTAAATCTTTGGTTGGTCTTTTACGGATATTATCTATGGTTGCACTTGGATCACCGAAAGCATTCGTAAGAGCATCAGCACCTTTAATCACTTCTACTCGATCGTAAAAATAAGTATCTGGGTTGGTATTATTATAGTTGTAGTTGGACAGTGGGAAACCTACGCCATCATTCAAAATATTAGATATTTCAAAGCCACGAGACATATAAGTAGTACGTTCAGTTTCTTGATTTGAAACTGTGACACCAGGCGTATTTTCAAGAACTTTACGCGTTGAGTTTAAATTGAAATCATCCATCTGTTGGCGGGTGACAACATTGATTGTTTGCGGTGTTTCCTGCGCGTCAATATTTAGCTTGGTCGCACTACTACTTTTTTTGACGATATAAGATTTAGTCTGTTCTGAACTTTGATTACCAGAAGCATCCGCCTGAAGTTCAATCACAGGTAACGTAGTTTCATCTGCATGAGCAAGATGCACCTGAAAAATTGCCAATGTGATTAGAGATAACTTAAATAGAAATGGGTTGGATGAGGTCATGAGATAAAGTAATGTGAATAATTCTCATTTATTTTATTGTTTAGCTAAACTGACTACAATCTAATTCTTATCGTTAATTATGATGATGCCGAGATTTCTAAATGTAAATTTAGATGTCCTTTTGTAACTGTATTCAGAAATTTTATGCATTTTTTTGATTATATAGACGATATGCTAATATGACTTAAGTAAGAAATTTGATGCAGGACGTTTGCAATTGTCTACACGGAAATTAAAAATTGGCATTGTGGTTGGAGAAGTTTCGGGCGATACGCTAGGCGTAAAACTGATGCAAAGTTTTCGTGAGCAGGGTATTGATGCTGAATTTGAAGGTATTGGTGGCCCGCAAATGATTGCGGAAGGTTTTAAAAGCTACTATCCGATGGAAATATTGTCGGTGATGGGAATTGTTGAGGTTTTAAAAGATCTCAAAAAATTGTTCGCAGTACGAGATGGCTTGGTTGAAGTCTGGACAGCTCAACCTGTAGATGTATTTATTGGAATAGATGCCCCAGATTTTAATTTAAGATTATCTAGAACACTGAAAGAAAAAAACTTACCCATCAAAACTGTACAGTATGTAAGTCCATCGGTATGGGCATGGCGACAAGGACGAGTACATGGCATTAAGAAAACCATTGATTTGGTGTTATGTCTATTTCCGTTTGAAAAGAATTTTTATGAACAGCATGGTGTACCCGCGGCCTTTGTCGGACATCCGTTAGCAAAGCAACTTCCTTTAAATAATCCAATTCAGGATGCAAAGCGAAACTTGGGACTTGATTCTGAGAAAACGTATATTGCCTTGCTACCGGGTAGCCGTCGGGGCGAAGTGGAACGGCTGCTGCCTTTAGTGTTAGGCTCAGCCCAGATTTTATCTACAAAATACCCAGATGTTGAATACTTGATCCCTGCAATTAATGATGCACGCAAGACTCAAATTGAAACAGAAGTTCGGCATTGCGATCCAGCTTTGATTCCAAAAATACATATTCTTGAAAATAGAGATACTGAATCAAAAATTGGTCGAATGGTGATGAATGCCAGTGATATTGTGGCTTTGGCATCGGGTACGGCAACCTTAGAGGCGATGCTGTTACATCGACCAATGGTCACTTTTTATAAGCTCAATACGTTGACTTATTTTATTGCCAAGTTTTTGGTCAAAATTCCATATTATTCTTTACCGAATATCATTGCAGGTAAAAAAGTCATTGAAGAATTAATCCAGAAACAAGCAACACCTGAACGTCTAGCACAGGAAATTGAATCACTTATGAATATAGAAAAATCTCAGGTTCAGGTGATGCAACATATTTCGATGCATAAAAGACTCATTTCTGGCGATACTGAAGATCCTGTTCAAGCGATTTTAACGTTGCTTGAACCACAAGCTTAGTCAAAAAATGGAGCAGTGATTGCTCCATTTTCTTGAAAAGGACAGGTTTTAAGCTCGCAGAATTAACTCATAACCTGTGTATTTTCGTACATTAATGACGCCAATATCAAAAATTAAATATTGCCCTTTGATTCCGTGCAGGACACCACGAATTTTAGGTGTTTTATCTAAATTTAATGATTTGATTTTTTCAGGGTATTGTTCAACTGGGTAAACAAATTGACGTGGTTGTTCATTTTCTAGAAACTCAACAGATTCATCAAACTCAAGATTTTGCTCAAACTCTGCGCGAATGTTTTGAATTTTTGGAGCAAATTCTTCAATAATCTGATCGCGTTGTTCCAGTAGGTTTAAGGGCTCAGCTTCACCTTTTAAAAGTTTACGCCAGTCTGTCCTATCTGCGACTTGTGTACCAAATAAAATTTCTAGTTGACCTGATAAGCGCCGTGAGCCGACCTTTAAAATGGGTAATGCCTGCGTCGCACCTTGGTCTAACCAGCGTGTAGGCATATGTGTGAGACGGGTAATTCCGACTTTAAGGGCGCTAGAGTTTGCCAGATAAACAATATGTGGCTGGAAGCAGACATTATGTGCAAAATCATCTTCACGGCAAGTCCCAAGATGATAATGACAGGTTTCTGGCTTCATAATACACAGGTCGCATTCCGCTTTGGTTTTAAAACACTTAAAGCAATGTCCTTGTGAATAGGATTTTGGCGTTTTAGCGCCGCAAGAGGTACAGTAAATATTTCCCGTCCATTCAATCTCAACTTCCTGACCAGGAACAAATGGTAGGTCGATTTCTGAACGATCTAATATAAATTTATATTCAACATTTGCCTTGCTTGCGTGCTGATCAGTTACACTACAGTCTTTAAGCGCTGCGTGCATTTTATGGCAAATGCCTTGTAGTTCCATCAATTTAAACTCACATCAAAATAAGGTTGCAGTTATGGCTGAATTAAATGTCATCACTTCTATGCTAGACGATTTATCAAGTGAACAGCCCATACATACTGCACTCTGTATAGGTCAAAATATTGACCAAAATAGCGCAATCCAGTGGCACTATTTTAACGTAAATGAGTTCTTAAATCTGCCTTTTAATCAGCGTTATGATCTGGGCTTTGTGGTTTTTGATACGCCACTTATGTGTGAAATTTCTGAAACAGAAAAATCGCAGCTTTTGGTGAAACTTCGTGATTTGATGGCAAAAAGAATTGTAGTGGTGAGTAAACATCAGGATGAAAAATTACTTCGTGCTTTAGGTTTCACCCAATTGATTGATAAGACTTCGCATCAGGCAGATTTTGCCTTATGGCAATTTAATATTTTAACTTATAAGCATGTACCTGACTGGTTTAATTCAAAATTTTGGGCAAACCCTGACAACTGGGATAAGTTTCGCTGGTAATTCTAAAAGATGCTTCACCTTGCAAAAATAAACAATTTGTTTTTTGGAAAGAAGCCCTCATCTGATCTATGCTGAAGATGGAATGATTTTCTTTAGGATAAACATAACATGACGGATTTAACCAATATTGTTGAAATTCTGGCAAAACAGGCTTTAGGCGGTCAACAATCTTCTCAAGGCGGTTTGGGTGGTATTTTAGGCTCTGTACTTGGACAGTTGGGTGGCAATCAGCAAACTCAGAGTCAAACGAATAACCAGACTGAAACGAATAACCAAACTGGAACTACGAATAGTGGACTGGGCGGCATTTTAGGTTCGGTACTGAATCAATTTGGCGTAGGTACAAATACTCAAACTACCAGTAATCGTACTGGCGGTTCGACACAGGCCTTATTAATTGTAGTGGTTCCATTGATTTTGGCGTGGATTCAAAAACAAGGAGGGTTACAAGGAGCGATAGACAAGCTTAGAAATGTAGGTCTAGGTTCCCAAGTACAAAGTTGGGTCGATCCAGAACAAAGCAACAACCCAAATGTATCTACAGATAATGTTCAGCAATTATTTGATGATCAGGAAGTTGAGCAAATAGCTGAACAGACACAAGTGCCAAAACAGGATATTTATGGCGCAATTTCATCTGTATTGCCACAGATTATCAATTCATTGACCCCTCAAGGCGATCAAACCAATCATCAGGAAGCCAATCAGGACATTCAGAATGTTCTCAATATGGTTTCAGGTTTTCTCAAATGATAAATTAAACTGGGCTTTCATGCTTTTTAGCTGAAAGCCTTTGGTCATCATATCATCGTGATGCTTTGCTGATATTGTATGGATGCCGTAACATCTTCTGGATATGGGCAAATCTCAGTTTGTTCGACCACATCAATATATTCAATATAGCCTCGTCCCGATTGTCGACCTTCAACGCTATACGCCTCAAACTGAAATGCTGCGCTATATCCTAAGCCTAACCCATATTTAAATTCAGTATCCACTTCTGCTTGTACATGAAGATATTGCTCACCTTCATTGTTGAATATTTGCCATTCAAAGTTTTTAGGTAAAAGTGTGTATTGCCCGAAAGGGGAAAGTATAGGCGTGTCCTGATAATCAAGAATATTGAATTGAACGTTGTTATAAACTTCACTAAATCCGCCTTTATGCCGTATGTATGCTCTATAACTCATTGGCTTACCTGCAATATCAACTTTATAAAAGATGACTTGCCTTTGCGCATCTAAATTAAGTACTTGGTAGGTCATAAAATTGACAGGAATTTTTTCAGTGATTGCTAAAGCTTGAGGAATCAAGCTGTGTGGTGTTGCAGATCGGGAAAATTCAAAAGAACCGATACCAGAAACAGGATAATGCTCACCTTCAAACTCAAAAATACCTTCATAATGCATCATGAGGCTAAAATGGTCACATAAAGGGGTTTTAATCATCCATGAAGCTTGACGGCTCAGGTTGATCAGTACATTAAATTGAATGCCACTATAATCTCCTTTAAGGCGAAATTCAGGATATACACCTTCGATTAAAAGTTCACGACCAAATAGAATTTTATCCTTAATATGAATCACTTCCTCACTATCTAAGGTATAACCTTTTAAAAATCCAGTATTTTTTAAAGCTGTACTCATAAAAACTGTTGCATTATTTCGTGCAGTACCACGTTGTAGCTCGTCCTGATCGAAACAAAGTAAACCTGTTGTACCCAGCACTGCGGAAATATTAAGATAATGAAAAGGTGTAATTAATTCTGGAAAATTAAAAGCATAGCGCGAACATGAATAAAAATGATGCTCAAAATAAGGTTGAATGATCGTCTCTAGCTGAAAAATTTGACGTGAAAAAATATTGGATTGGTCAACCAATGGGGTAAGGTGATGTAAGGTTTTTGCTAAAATTTCAGCACGGGGAGATAACTTGGGAAGAGAGAAAAGATTCATAAAAATAGCCTGTCTCGTTATAAGTTATACTGTTCAGTGTATAAAGCTTTCAAAGACAGGCTATAGATCTGATAGAGTCAGTTTTTAGTCAATAAAGGACAATTGAGCTTATTTATTGTCAGACAATTTTTGCTGTAACTGTTGCGCGCCAATCCAATGTTTAGAAAACTGATAAGCAGCACGACCTGAGCGTTGACCGCGTAATTGACACCATCTCAAGCTTTCTGCACGTACTTCTTCATCAAATTTCAGACCTGATTTTTTAATATAATGTTCAACAATTTCAAGGTATAAGACCTGATTCATTGGATAGAAAGAAAGCCATAAACCAAAACGATCTGACAATGAAATTTTTTCTTCAATTGCTTCTTGGGGATGTAGCTCTGTGTATTGCGGTACATCTATTTTGGTGACAGGTGTATTTTCGTGCATAAATTCAGGCAAAAGATGACGGCGGTTACTGGTCGCGTAAATAATAAAATTACTCGTACCTGATTGTAATGAACCATCGAGCACACTTTTTAGACTGCGATAATTTTCATCTTCTGCATTAAAAGCTAGATCGTCACAATAAACGATAAATTTTTCAGCACGGTTTTGAATAATTTTTTGAATAAGTGGTAAATCTGAAAGATCATCACGTTCTATCTCAATCAGTCGCAATCCACGATCTGCATATTGTGTGAGTAATGCTCTTACGATAGACGATTTGCCAGTACCTCTTGAACCTGTTAATAAAACATCATTGGCAGGATAACCTTCAAGAAATTGTAATGTATTTTGAATAATTTTCTGTTTTTGTGTGTCAATACCTAATAAATCGTCAAGATACATCTGCTTGGGAATGAAAATGGGTTTGAGTTGTTTATTTTGCCATTTAAAGGCAGGAGCAGTGAAATCTGGCTCTTGATGAACTTCTGGCAAAGTCTGATGAAGCTGCTTTAACACCAGAGAAAGGGTTTCAATCAGATGATCTGGGAGTTCAAAATTTGCCATGTTGATTCCATTATAGTCATTGCCATAAGATGATACAGTTTCCTTTATGATGTTTCAAAATAAACCGCTGCATTTACAAGTCGAACATTTTAGCAATTGACCCTATGATGATCAGCTTACATAGTGCATATAATTATCCAGAATCAGGATTTGGCTTGGTATGTTTGGAAAACTTAAACAGGATATGAACTCGCATCAGCTATATCGTGTAAAAAAGCTGAAATATCAATTAAAAAACGCTGAGTCTTATGATGAATGGAAATCTGTTGCCTTAAAGTTAGATGAAGAAACAGGGGCGCAAGAGTGGAAATATGATAACAGCTCGCCTTATTTTAATGCCGAAGTTATTTCTTATCGCCTCAATCTATTACGCAAATATCGCAATCAAAAAAGAGTATTGGATGCGCTTTATCTTTTACAGGAAGGTTTAACTCATGATATTGCCAATATTGGCCATCCGATGTTGTTTACCGCAAGTTATATCGGAACAAAACAGATCATTGAAGATTATGTTGAAGAAGTAAGCCATTGTCTTACCTTTATTGCGATTAGTACCTGCCAAACTTTATCAATTGAGCAAAAAATTCATTTTTTTGAAAATTGTCAAAAAGCCTACGGACAGCCAGCTTTAATGTTCTCTGGTGGTGCGACACTAGGCTTGTTTCATACAGGTGTTTGTAAAGCATTAATTGAACAAGACTTAATGCCAAAAGTACTGTCAGGTTCCAGTGCAGGCGCAATTATGGCTGGAATGCTTGGAACATCTCAAGTGGCTGATATTCCAGAGATATTAAAAGGGGAGCAATTCTTTACAGAAGCATTTCATTTTAGAAAGTTAAGTGACATTTTAAAGGGTAATGGTGGCTTGGCAGACGTCAAATATTTAAAGAATTTTTTAATTGAAAATTTGGGCGATTTAACCTTTGCCGAAGCCTACGAAAAATCTGGCTTGCATACAAATGTTGCAGTTGCTCCTTATGATGCTTCGCAGAATCCTCGTATCATGAATGGATATACCGCACCAAACTTACTTGTCTGGAGTGCGGTTTTAGCGTCTTGTGCTGTACCCGTCTTATTTCCTCCAGTTCGTTTGACCAGCAAACGCTTTGATGGAGCGTATACACCTTATATGGCCAATGCAAAATGGGTGGATGGGAGTGTCCGAAGTGACTTTCCACAAGAAAAAATGGCACGTTTATACAATCTGAATTATACCATTGCCAGTCAGGTTAATCCGCACGTTGTACCCTTTATGCAAAGTGATCAATCTCGCTACCGTAAAGACTTGCTTAGTTGGCCTCAACGCATTTTACGCCGTCAGGGTAAAGTCGTTGCTATGGGATTGATGGACTTTACGCGCGAACGATTAGGACGTGTACCACCCGTACGCCGTTTACTCGATCATGGCTATGGTGTTGTTGGGCAGCGCTATTATGGTGATGTCAATATTATTGGTAACTTTAATCTACGCAATTACAGTTATATGCTACAAAATCCACGGCCTCAATTGTTTAAACGCCTTCAACAAGAAGGGGAGCGGGCAACATGGCCGAAAATATCTTCTATTGAAATTCATGCAAGAATTGGTAAAACCATTCAACATTGTCTGGAAATGTTAAGATTTCAGGAAAGTCAGCATCTAACAAAAAGAAGTGTTTAATCATTAATGCTTAAAGATTTTGAACATTTAAATTTAAAGACCAAACCTAAAAGTCTGGAGTTAGGACGTCGGCTCTATACGTTTGAATATCAGCGGCATTGCTATTGGCTAAAATTACAACGACTAGATTCAAATGCGATGAGCACATCTGGTTTTAAGCATGAACTAAATTTTTATCAACAGATGAAAGATTCTGCTGATTTTATATTACCTGTCCAATTTATTCAGCTAGATGAATTTTTACAGGAAAAAATCGTAACATGGGGAATTATGTTGCCACATGCAGATTCTTATTTTAAAGAACAGGTGTCTTCTCTGAGCTTACTTGAAATTAAGCATCATCTGCACAGGGCATTAGTCGGACTTGGCAAACTGCATAGATCAGGCTGGATACATGGCGATTTAAAAGCAGAACATTTTGTTCAGTATCAACAGCGCGTTTGTCTCATCGATTTTGAGCAGAGTCGGCAAAGCCATATCAACGATTCAATCACGATGACAGCAACCCCCCATTATATGGCGCCAGAGCTATTTCATGGCAGCCAAAAAACGATTCAAAGTGATTTATATGCCTTAGGAATTATCTTTTATGAATGGCTGACACAAACGCGCCTAAGTGCAAATAGTTATATGCAGTGGGCGGTTCTGCATTGTCGGCAATTAAAAATAAAGCTTCCTACCGACTTGGAATGTTTTGAATCTTTGTTGAATGGCTTATTAAGCAAGCAGCAAAATAACCGTTTTAATGATGTAAATCAGGCTTTAACGATACTTAATTTAACAAAACCGCCGATATAATAAACATAAGCTTTTGATTTGTTTTTTATTTAATCAACCAATTGGTTTTTTTATAAAAAATACTTGTCACAATGAAGCCTTCTCTATAATATACACAGCCATCGGGGGCGTGGCGAAATTGGTAGACGCACTGGATTTAGGTTCCAGCGCCGCAAGGTGTAAGAGTTCGAGTCTCTTCGCCCCCACCATATTAAGCATGAAATTTTCTTGCTTAAGTATAACAAGAAGTAGCATTCTTCTTGTTATACGATGTAGAGGATTGGTGTAATGGTAGCATGACGGTCTCCAAAACCGTTCGTCAAGGTTCGAGTCCTTGATCCTCTGCCAGAATTTAGTTGTAAAATTAGGCGCTTATTGAAAGCGCCTTTTTTATTGCCACATTTTTGCCACATTTCGGCTAATTGGTATTTAGTTTCGCCATCTCAATTTTGTTCTTATCGCCGTGCATCCATTTGGCATAGCGTTTCATCAGCATTTGTAAACTATGACCAAGTTGGTCCGCAACAAAGACAGGATTGACGCCATCCATCAAGAGCATCGTGGCATAGGTATGTCTGGCATTGTAAGCGGGACGATGACGAATACCACAGGCTTGCATTGCATCAACCAAGCGATTACGTGCAGTTTCCTCGCCATAGAATGGCTTATTGGTCTCAGGGCAAATCATCACATAATCATTGCTCATTTTTAGTTTCTGAATTTCTTTTAAGGCACGGGTTGAGCGGTCATTCAAATATACTTCGCGTACCGTATGTGTTTTAGTCACGCCTTTCTCTACACCACGGACACGGCTTTTGCTTATTCGCATGGTCCCGTTAAACCAGTCTATATCTGACCAACGTAATGCAATCATTTCTGAAGGACGACAGCCACACCAAAATGCCAGTTCAAAATACCAATGGTAGAATTGATCTTTTCCTTCTAAGTTTTTATTTAGCCAATCGAGTAGGGCATTCATCTCAACGCGGCTAGTCATGTCAGTTGAAAAATTATTGGACGATCGCCTGAAGAATCACCAGTACGAAATTGCTGTTCTTGCAACACTGATGACTTACACCAATGCATGTAACGAGTACATCGGACAAATTACACCAGACTTATTCACGATCCACACCCACCAAGTTATTTATAACGGGATGCGTAAACTTCATGATGAGGGCATTGCGGTTGACGGCGTTACGCTGTTGGGTGGTATTCAATCACTAGGTGAGTCAGCGCGTGGTGTGAATGAAAAATACCTCATGGACTTTTTGGCAAATTCACCCGTTTCAAAATTAAGCCATTTTCCTGATTACTTAAAGCATCTGCAAGATTTAAAAGCCCGCCGTGATTTACGTGATGCAGCAGACAAAACAAAAGCTCTTGCCAATGATTTAAGCAATGGATCTGCGGACGATGCTATTGCGAAGGCAACGGGTTTGCTAAACGATATTGGAACTGGTCATGAATCAGATAGCGTTGAGCATATCGCATATGCTGCTTTGAGCGTATTTGAGGAAGTGGCACGTGTTCAGGATGAAAAATTAAAGGGTACATACCGCGTCCGTGGAGTCAATACGGGCTTTATTGGTCTGGACTCAAAACTTAATGAGGTAATGCCAGGTGATCTGGTTTTAATTGCTGCGCGCCCATCGATGGGGAAAACAGCATTTGCCCAAAATATAGCAGCGCATATCTCAACCAATTTGACCAAACCAGTGCTATTTGAATCTTGTGAGATGAAGAAAGCCAAAATAGCCCGCCGTTTTATCTCAGCAATTGGTGATGTGAAATTAAGTAAATTGCAATCGGCTGAACTTGAAGGTGAGGACTGGACTGGCATTACCCAAGCAACCCAGATATTAGAAAAATCACCTATTGAGCTACACGACGGCGATGTGACTTTACATGATATACGCCGACATGCTCGCCAGACAATCAAGGTACACGGCAGCATTGGTGCAATCTTTGTAGATTACCTGCAATTAATCAAAACACCTTATTTGCCAATTAGCACATCTGAGAATGAGCGATTAACTCATGTATCCAACGGACTTAAAGCGATAGCCATGGAATTTGATTGTCCAGTCTTTGCTTTATCCCAGTTAAGCCGAGATGTAGAGAAGCGCCCAAACAAACGTCCAGTAATGTCCGATCTTCGCGGTTCAGGTGCATTGGAGCAGGATGCAGATGTAATTTTGTTTTTATACCGAGATGAATATTACAACCAAGATAAATCGAAATTTTTGGGCCTGCTTGAAGTTAATGCAGCGAAATGTCGCGACGGCGCAATTGGTAGGACATTCCTATGTTCTGAACTCGAATATAGCCGATTCTCCAATGTTGCCAGTCACCAGTTGGAAAGCTTGGAAAGGAGTGAGGCAGCGTGAAGTGGAAAATGAAACAACGGGTAAATCAGCGCCTTCGTCAGCAAAGAAATATTCAATCAATTATCAAGAATAGTCATTGTCCACATGGTTATGACATTGCGTGTTTGTTATGTGGTTTTGGTGAGGTTGATGGGAAACGGGTTTGGCATAGTTGGGCTAAGGAGCGAGATAGATAGATATGAAAATATTAGTTGGCATCGATACTGGTGTGAATACGGGTTTCGCCGTTGCAGTAGATGAGGGTAAGGGTGGTGACCTGATTCAAGTCATTTCTTTAACTATTACTCAGGCAATGGCAAGAGTGAAAGAGCTGTGCGAATTATACGGACAAGCAGAGGTATGTTTATATATTGAAGATGCGCGCAAGCGTACATGGTTTACAGGTGGACGTGAAAAAGCTCAGGGCGTGGGTTCAGTCAAACGAGATGCGCAAATTTGGGAGGATTGGTGCAAAGAAAACAAGATCAATTACAAAATGATCCATCCGAAGGATAACTGTACCAAGTACAAGGCAGATGCTTTCCAAAAAGTAACAGGCTGGGTGGGGCGTACCAATGAACATGCACGTGATGCAGCGATGTTGGTTTTTAAAAGATTTGCAAAGTTTTAAGGAATATAAAATGAATACAGCGGTAGTAAATCAACATATTTTGCAAAGCGTAGATTGGACCCGATTTGATTTGGAAAGTTGGCTCTACCAGTTTGGAGCATGGCTGGATCAGAAAAGCTTTACTGGGGTACCAAATGGTGCATACAGTAATCCACTTGCATCGGCCATGATTCAGGCAGAGAAACAACGGCGTTTAAAGCGCCTAAGTAAGAAAAAACAACGTGAAATCATCGCCAGTTATTTCGTGAGTGAGAACGAACCATACCGGAAGCATAAGTCTAAAACCAAATGCATGATTGATGACAACGAAGCTCGTGCTGTACAGCGACTGATCCTCGACTTGACTGGCCAGAGTGAAATTATGGATGACTGGATGGATGCGCTAGTTGATCGTTACTTCCGTGGGCAATCTTGGTCAGAGATGGCAAATGATGAGCGTACCCAGAACGATGCTAGACAGGATGTGAAATGTGGCTTGGCTGTTTTGCATTGTAAGTATGGGTTTATTGAACTAAAGTAAGATTTTTAGCTATTTAATCGTAGAAAGCCCAATAATTTAGTGATAAAAATTATCTAAGTAACTTAAAGTTAATGTTAGAAAGATTTTGCTGTGTTAGTATTTTGAGTCAATTGAGGTACTTAAAAAAAATATGAAATTTAGTGTTGAAGTAAGAAACTTTGGAAAGATTAGGGATGCTAAGGTTAATTTGGCACCATTTACAGTTATTTCAGGTACAAATTCATCTGGTAAGAGTTTTTTATCAAGGGCTCTCTACACTTTTTTCAGTACAATTAATAAGGATCATGTAACTGGTGAGGCTAGGCGCTTATTTTCCTCAATTGATAGTCTTTTACGTTCAGGATACATTTTAACTAAAGAGCCTAGTTCAAAAATTGAAGAGCTTTTTTATGATTTAGATTCGTTGCTAGTTGAGTTAGATGAAACAATAAACTCAATTTTTGCTGGCTGTACTTTTATTGAACAACATACTAATAATTTAATTATTGCTGATAAAATTGATTTAATTGAAGATTTTGTTCAGGGTCTTAATTTAGAATTAGAGAATAAAAAGAAATATACTGATTTTTCTGAACGAGTTCAATTATCTTTAAGGCAAATTAAGAGCTTAAAAGATATTGTGAAAAATCCTATTAAAGTATTATCTAGGAAGCTTGGTGATGAGTTTAAAAATAATTTAAAAGAAAATTTTCAAGTTATGTCGTTAAGTGATTTAAAGACTAATGGTTCAAGCTCTGAAAATGCTGCTTTCAATATTGAAAAGCTAGGTGAAATTAAAATTGAAAAAGAAATGATCGATTTTAACCTAAATACAGATGCAATTTCTGAGTTTCAATCCTTACGAAATGTTGTTTTTGTAGAATCACCAATTTATTGGAAATTAAGAAAGCCTTTAATGGAAATACAAAGACGTTCAAGAAGTACCCCTCTTTTTGCATTCAATAAACAAAATTCAGAATTACTTGGTGTTCCTAAATATTTTTATGATTTAATGGAGTTGTTAAGCTTAGATATAAAGTCTGATGCTAATAATGATGATTTTGTCAATTCTATTCTAGGTAAGATTAATAGTACTCTTTCTGGCGAGCTTGATTTATCAGACAGTGGTGAAATTTATTTTAAAGACAATGGTTGTTCAAAAAATATTAATCTAAATTTGACTGCCACAGGAATTACTAATTTAGGTGTTATAGGTTTGCTTGTCAAAAAGAATGTAATCTCTAAAGGAAGTTATGTTTTTATCGATGAGCCAGAAGTTAATTTACATCCTGCTTGGCAACAAGTAATGATTGAAGCATTGTATGAACTTAGTAAGAATGGTATCAGTGTTGTAGTAGCAACACACAGTATTGATATGATCAAATATATTGAAAATATCATGGATCAATTAAGCTATAATGAAATAATTGATCATTTTGCTATTAATAGACTTTCTAATAATGGTATTTCAATTGAAGATAATCTTGATCCTAGACAATCACTTTTAAAGATTAAAGATGATTTAGGGAAGCCATTCTATGATTTAGTTTTAAGTCAAGGGTGGTAATAATTACATGCGTTGTATTAGTACATTTTTAGAAGCTATTGACCATGAAATGCCAAACTATACTCATATTGTAATTAATAGGGAATCTTACAAAGTTGATGGGAATAGTGGAATAAAGGTTTATTGTAGTGAGAGAGAACTAAAGTCTGTAGATTATTTTGACTTACATCCAAGTAAAGGTTTTTTATATTTAGAATTTAGCGATTTAATAGCGCAAGATGAGCAAATAAAAGAAAAACTAAAGCAGTTGGATGAAATTCAATTACCTAAAGAAATTGATAGAGAGATTAGAAAACAATTCTATAATAAAAAGATTCATCAGGAATTAGTTCAAAAACTTAAAGATTCCGTTTACTTGAACTCAATGATTATGCCAAAGCATATAGTAAATATTCCTAAAATATTTGAAACAATAGGCCATTATGTTATTGTGATTGCTCCAATAGAAGAGTCAAAAAGAGCTGATGTCGCTAGGTGTATAGACAGATGGCGTGATGCAATTCGAACTAGTATGCCCAAAGATATGTATGATAGTGTAAGTATTATTACGTTGGATCAATTTCTTGCAGCATAAAAAAAAGCACCCTCCAAGTTAGACTGAATGTGTCCAACTTTCGGGGTGCAGTTCATCAACGGTGCTTTTTTTAATCCCTTAAAATTTCATCTTTTAGAATAGAGTATTTTTCTCATTTTTTAAGTGCTTGAAATATTTATTAATTAATCAGTTGTGTTGTCATAATTTATATATAGATACTCGATTTCATCTGTTATAGGGATTGAAAAACTAACAAAAAGAACACTAGAGTTTTCTTGATATAAAGTATTTAGTAATATTGAGTCTTTACTTAAAGTTGTAGCATAGTTTTTACTGGTATCTGTTTTGGCTTTTAGCAGAATAGAAATATCTTTTAAGTTATTTAAGGTTTTTTTATCTATTTGAAATATATATTCATTGTTTTTATTATATTTTGTTTTTGATAATAAGTAAGCATAGTGTTTTTTTGAATTATTACTATAATTTATAATTGTATAAGACTTTAATAGGAGAGTCTCATATTCATCTTTTTTTGTATTGTAATAACCACTTAGATCCTTTTTGGCATATAGACAACGATCTTTGCCACATATCAAAGTAAAGTATTTTTCTTTGTCTTTAAGAACATAGTCGATGCTATTTGAAATACTTCTAACCTTTATTTTATATCCATCTTCCTGAAGACTTATCCAGTGCTTTAAAGGTATAAATAATAAGATAATGAAACTTCCCACTAGTGTAAAAATTAGAATTAAGTGTGTTTCTAATTTCCATAATTTATTTGCTTTAGTTACATCATCATCTCTTTTACTATTTTTTATCTGTCTTGTGAAAACTATAATGAACCATATCAAGCCTATTATGATTGGAACAAATAACATGAGGTGAAAACTATGCAAAAATCCGTAAAAAAAGTAATCACTAAAATCAAAATTTAAAAAAGAATAAGTAATACCTGTATTAAGTGTAATACCTTCAATGTAAGCTCTACCAGCTATATAATGGTAACCTAAAAAAGCAGAAACAAAATATGTTACACTAAGGGTTAAAATTGTATTCAGGTCAATGTTTTTCATAAATTAATATTTTCAGGAAATTTAATTGTTAATTAAAGTGGCTGACAAAATGCCCATTTTCTCTCTTAACTTTAGTTTGTCATCCTCAGTATCAATAATATGCATCTTCTTATGGCAGTTAGGGCAAAGCGCTACAGTATTTTCAATAGTATCTGATCCGCCATGTGCTAACCATTCAATATGATGTGTCTCAAGGTATGGCTCACCATTTTGATCCTTAAAAGGAGCCGGTTGCTCACATAGCTGACAAACACCATTAGCCATACGTTTAGCAAGTTGTGCAATAGCATCAGAACGAATGTAATACTTAGTCTGAGTATGGCGATAACCCACATCGATTTGAGCTGTCGCTTGAGCTTCGAGTAAAAGTTGCTCAGTGGATTTCTTTTTATACTTGCGCTGCTTTTTTTGGCTGGCAATATTAACTGTTTCAATATTTAGTGAAGTACGAGAATCTAATAACTTGACAGGGAATATCCAGACCATCCGGTTTTGTTTATTCGCATCCGGTTGCACCTTTCGATAAGGTGCGTTGATCAGATTCACTGGTCCCTGGTAAATGTACTGTTTGTCTACGAATACTTCGAATAGGTGGACTGAAACGCCGTTAATGTGACTCTCTGCAAGCGTTTTATTCTGGCTTTTAAGCTCTTGGTCCCCAACTTGTCCCATACCTGTGTAATGAAGTTCATCGCCAATCCATTTATCTTCATAAATTGATTCAACATGATTTGAGATGATCACTAAAGTATTGGTTTTGAGAGACCGGCGCATTCCACCTTGTGGAGAGCACCCGAAGTATTCACAGAGCTGACCGTTATCTAAAACAGTGCCGGGAATTAGATCGTTAAAATTTTTCAACATGTTAAATCTTATTGTTAAGTAAGTAATTCACAATGGGGATATCAGCAGAAGCCCAATCGAGTTGTTCTAAATCATCGATAGTGTACCATTGTACATCCTGGTGCTCATTTAAAGCCAACTCTTCAATTGAATTTACCATACAAGAAAATGTCACAAGTTGAATGTTAAAGTCCGGATAGGAATGTTTTATGGTCAATAGATACTCTTTTACTTCGATATTCAAGTTAAGCTCTTCTCTAATTTCTCGAATGAGTGCTTCTTCATATGACTCTTCAGACTCAACTTTACCACCTGGAAATTCATATTTATTCGATAAGTAGGGATACTTGTGTGCAGATTTTTGAGCACATAAAATTTTATCTTGATAGTAGATAACTGCTGCAACGACGTTTAGATTTTTCATGTAATAAGAAGAATATAAAATTTTGTATTATTACAACTTTAAATATCTATCAGAACAACATAATTAACAGATTAATTTTTAAATATTGACCCTGCGCAAAGCAAATGCTATTTTTAGGTTATAGTGGTCGAATTATAGATAAAGATCATAAATTAAGGTCCGCATTTGTGGGCCTTTTTTGTTTTAAATACTTGATTAGTTTTGGTAATATGTTTTAACTAAAACCATTAGATAAAACATGAAGAGATATTTACTTTTAATTTGTTTAATTGTTTCAAATTGCTGTTTTGCGGATTCGAATACTCCCGGCCTTCAATCATCTTGTGAACGTCTGAGCGTTCAAGCAGAGAAAATTATGGAGCGTAGACAGGCGGGTGTAACGCTGAATGATGAAAAAGAGTCAATTAGAAATTTCTTGGATTTTCACGAGTTTAATTCTAAAAATTCCAAATCAGAATTTGAAAAATTTATGAATATTATTTTAATTGAGGCTTATCGCGAAAATATCAAAGACAATGATTTCGCCAAAGAAATGATGATCAGCGGTTTTAGGCAAAGAATTTTTTATAAATGTTTAAGTGGCGAAATTTTCGATGGGTTGATATGAGTCATTCAAGCCAATAAAAACTAACTGATATTTAACTCACTTCGGTGGGTTTTTTATTGCTCTAAAAAAAACTCGGTATCCGTTTGGAGCCGAGTTTTCTCATTTTAGACCGGGAACGACACATTGCGCTAACAATGCGCCGTTCTCCTGACAGACCATACCTGTCAAAAGCAAGCCCAGCTATCGTGCACACGATCAGCAGAGGCTACCAAAAATCAATGCTTTTGCACAGGAAATTTAAAATGGAAACGATTAAGTGTCGATCATGTGGCCGTTTGTTAGCCAAAGGGAAGTTTATTTCTTTGGAGATTAAATGCCCACGCTGTAAAACACTCAATTCCATGAGCATCGTGAATGCCAAACCAGATTGCCTCGAGCAACTTAAATCAAAGCCCTGACATTCAGTTAGGAGTATTTAAACTTTAAGAGGTGATTAAAATGCCAGTATTAACTACTGAGTTACAACAAGCTTATGCAAACGCTATTCAAGTTTTGTTTGGTGGTGTAGTTCAAGCAAATCCAGGAGACGTTACTCAAACCGTCGTTGAATATGTTGATACGATGATGAAAGAAATTTCCAGTTGCTCTCAATCTATTACGCAGTTCAGCTTTGGTTTGATCTACGATGCCACAGTAGGCGCTGCTGTAGGTTATGTTATTACTAAATTGCGTGATGACTTGGCTGCTGAAGTGGGTGCTGAATTGGTGAATAACCAACTATCAGGTATTTTAAGTGACTGGGTAACCGCTTTAACTGGTAATAATCAGTTTGTTGGCTGCTTATATCAAGCACGTGCCAATTGGCGTTCAGCAATTACGATTGAGTTGATGGGAATCTAACTCGTATATCGGAATGAACGAATCGCTGCAATAAACAATACAGTGATTATTAAATAAAAGACGTACTCAACAACTCCACTAGAGGGGTTGTTGGGTAAGTAATGATAAATGACAAGCGCAACTATTACTAAAAGAATAAGAGTCAAGCTCAAGCTGATCACCTGATTTTGAAAATATTTTAAATATTACACCATAGATTGATAAGTTCATGGTTGTTTTTGATGGGTGGAATTTCTTAGAAACGCCGTTTTTCAATACTTTTAAAATGGTATTTCCATTTAATGAGTAAATACTATGAGCGTTACAGTTTCATACATCGACACTACAGAAGTTGAAAACAATCTTGCTACGCCTGAAATCCTTGAAAAGGAATATGAAAATCTTGCTTGTGCATACATTCCTAAGTTAAATCAAGAGCTAACAATATATTCAAACATATCCCATGAGGAAATTTTGTTTAGAGTTGTGGAAATAAGGGCTGGTGTCGGTAGAGATTCCGATCGGTTTGAAATTTTGATACATCGACTAAGTTAAAGCAATTTAAGTGAATAGCCATTATTGAACATTCAGTAATGGCTTTTTTTAACCATTTGAGGTGCTTATGAATAGGAAGCAAAAGAAAGAAAAACGATTAAGAGCAACATTTCATACTAAGCATCAAGCATGCGTAACTATCCCGCACAAAACAGAAATTAAAATCCCAGATTGGGATACTGAACTATTTGAAGTCGACAAGCAAAGTAAACATTTTGTGATGATGACTAAGTGCATTATGTGGTTTGTATTCGTAGTATCCCTTTTAATCCTTATTGTTAAAATGTGGTGGCGACATGGATAAAGTTGAAGCGGATAAAAATATTGCAATATATAAGACTGAGCTATCTAAGTATCAAAACCTGAACCGCAGTTTATTGTCTCGTGATGAGATGATCATGATTGATCAAAAAATAATTCACTTGAAAGAACGTATTAAATTCCTATCAATTTCTTTGTGTGATTAGTAAACATAAGAATTCATGTTTGCTCACTGGTCAAGAAAGACTGAAATGATACTGGGATTATATCAATTGAATATTTTCTTAAATTTAAAAATATCTTAATATCATGTTATTAACAATAACATGAGAAGAATATGAACTGGTTAATGGGTAAATTAGAAGATGTGAGCGATGTATTCAAAGTGCTTCCAAATTTGAAGTGGTTTTTATTGCTAATTTTCATTGTTGCTTTCGCAGTCCTACTACTATGGTTTCCAGTCTTAATTTATATTGCAAATATACAGTTTATTGAATCAAAGCCCTTTTATGATTTGATAGCTTTAAACTTTGAGTTTCTTAGACATGGTGTTTATGTTGTGCCATTACTCATAATTATCTGGGGCATTTATCAGGCACGGGAAGCATATAAAAAGAAGCTGAAACGAGTATACGGAAGATGAATCCCGCTACCTTCGGGTAGTTTTTAATTTTATACGTAAATATTTATAAAAGTTGTGTATAATTACACAATGAACAGCGAAGAAATTATCAAACGCTTAGAACAGGAAGGCTGGATCAAAGTGGGTGGTAAAGGCGACCATGAAAAATTTAAACATCCTGAAAAATCAGGTCATGTTGTCGTACCACACCCACGTAAAGACATGCCGATCGGAACTTTGCGCAACATATATAAACAAGCTGGTTGGGAATGGAGGTAAGTGTGTTGTATCCCGTATATGTCCATAAAGACCAAGACTCTGCTTATGGCCTAACTTTTCCTGATTTTGAAGGTTGCTTTAGTGCTGCTGATGACATGCAAGATATTCAGCATATGGCACAAGAGGCAGTAGAAGTGCATTTTGATGGTGAGGATTTACCCTTACCAGAGCCATCTAGCCCTGAACAATGGATTGGTGATGATCGCTTTGAAGGAGGTTATTGGTTATTGGTCGATATTGATTTATCTAAAGTCAGTAGTAAGTCCGTGCGGATCAATATCAGTATGCCTGAGTCACTGGTTAAGCGTATTGATGCAATGGCAAAAAAACAACATTTAAGTCGTTCAGCTTTCTTGGCGAAAAGTGCAGAGATGGCTTTACACTGAAGGTCTTGGCCTTGATCAATGCAAGTGCTATTTTTGCGTTATAGTGGTCGAAGTTTAAGTAAATGACCAAGAATTTAAGCCTGCATTTGAAATGTAGGCTTTTTTTATTGTCTAAATAAAGGACAATTCCTGTTAGTGTGCCAGCTTGCAGAACATGCCTTGAGTAACGTCTAAATGTTGTGGGTATTCCAGCTAATGCTTGGCAACCGCAGAAGTTGATATTGATGTAGACGTGGGTAAGCGCCGTTTAGCCCCTTTTGTTTCACCATTGGTAGAAGGAAAATTGGTGGAGCAACGTCGCTACCAAACTGATCGCTTTAAGCCTGCTTATATCAAAGATAAGCGGGCTCCCGACTTACAAAAGCCAGTTCGCCGTATGATCGGTGAGCAAATTGGTGGAAATAACCTGACACCACAGCAGCGTTATGAAGCCAATCTTGCATTTGAGATGGAAGATCAGGTGGATATGATTGATCGCCGCCTTGAGTGGATGGCAGCGCAGACACTTAAAACTGGAACATTGACGGTAACGGGTGAAGGGTTTCCCACACAGGTGATCGACTTCGGGCGTGCGCCGTCACTTACAGTCACTTTAGCAGGTGCAGCAAAGTGGGGCCAAGCTGGTGTATCACCTTCTCAAGACATTGAAAATTGGTCACATGAAATTTTGAAGCAATCTGGTGGTGTGGCGACTGAAATTGTATTTACCACAACCTCATGGCGTCATTTTATGAATGATCCAGTGGTTAAGCAGGCAATTTGGTATCCAGGTGGTGGTCAAGGTAATACAGTGAATATTGGCACTCAAATTCAACGTGGTGCGGTCTATAAAGGCAAATGGGGTCAATATGATCTTTGGTTGTATAACGACTGGTTTGTCGACCCGCTTGATGAAAAAGAAAAACCGATGTTGACGGATGGAACTGTACTGATGTCTGGTCCAGATCTCATGGGAACCCGTGCTTTTGGTTTGATTCTTGACCCTGCATTTGCCTATGGGCCGTTAGCATACGCACCTAAAATGTGGCTCAATCCCGATCCCGCACAAGCCTATCTGATGATGCAGTCCGCACCATTAACCATTCCATCTCGTGTCAATGCAAGCTTCTCTGCGAATGTTTGCGATCCTGTATTGACCTAAGGAGAAAGCAAATGAAATATGTAATCTGCTCTGGAAACTCCTTGATTTATGGTGTGGCTAAAACAGTGGGTAAGGACACCATTATTGATAACCAAAACTTTAGCGCTGGCGATCTGATTACAATCAAAGACCCTAAAGAAGCTGCTCGTCTTGTCGAGGCGGGTGTTATTCGAACCCTACAGGACTCTGCTGAGGTTGTCACAACTGAAGTGGGCGATAAAGGGGAAGACTAATGGCCGTGGACTGGCAAAACAAAGTCCTTTCTCCATTGGTGGGTGTCTTCGGGCAACCCATCACTTATTTTTCAGTCAAAGACAAATACAAGGTCGAATACCTACTGTCTGGCATTTTTGATGAAGCATATACCGATATCAACATTGTAGATGGTTTAACAGTGACATCAGTGAGTCCATGTGTGGGTATTAATCTTGTTGATTTGCCAGTCGAGCCGCGCCAAAAAGACAAAATACTGGTTCAAGCCTCATTTGGTGCACCTCTCGTTGATACCTTGTATATCGTCAAAAAAGTCATGCTTGATGGTCATGGTGGGTGTCGTTTGCTTTTAAATATTGCGCCAAAAAATAGTGATATGACCAGTGAGAAAGGAACTCAGGATCAATGAAATCAACAGTACCCATGCTATTTCGAAGAGAGATGCGAATAGCAGTAATTACCGCATTGCAAAAAGCACAATTGTGGGTTGATGAGATGCCAGTAACTATTGATTCACCTGGCAACTGGTCGTTGCAACATTTACAGAATGAAGGTGCCTTACCGTGCATTTTGATTCGAACATCTAATGAAAATAAGGCCTCAAGCATTCGAGCTGGTCAGCCACAGTTTAATACTTCAGTCAGCATAGATGTGATGTGTGTTGTGTCATCTACCACGGCTGAAAACGCTCAGGATGATATTGAGCAGGTTTGGTTTCAAATTGAAAACATTTTGCTCTCTGATTCATCAATCATTAACCGAGTTCAAAATGTGAATTCTGTTGATAGCAAGCTGGAAATAGATTCTTCAGGTAACGATCATATCGCCGCGATGTCAGCAGCATTTGTTTATGAAGGCTTTGAGGTTTATGACGGCATTAAAGATGTAGTAAATCTTGATAATGTCGGGATTCATATTGATTTAACCAATGTTTATGACCCTACTGGTACTTATCCAGACGCCCAATTTCCTCAATCCGTTTCAGATGCACCCAGAGCACATGGTCCAGATGGTCGTGATGAAGCAGTCATTGACATTCAACTGAGAGAATAAAAATGTATATCAAACCCAAACAGGGACTCAAAATCCCAGATCCCGCTTTGCTTGATTTTTTGCCAGAGGCTGGGCGAGAAGTTGAAGAAAATTCTTACTGGCTTCGGCGTTTACGCGATAAAGATGTGGTGAAGTTTCAATTACCTAAACCTCAAGCAAAAACCAAAACTGAGGGCGAAAAATGATTCCTTTTTCTAATCTACCGAATGAAGTTCGTGTACCTCTTTTCTACGCCGAAGTTGATAATTCACAAGCCAACACCGCAACAGCAATTCAGCGCACTTTGATCATTGGGCAAATGACTGAATTAGGTATGGCTGTTCCAGAAAATCCACAAATCTGCGGTGGTGTGGGGGATGCTCAAGCTAAGTATGGGATTAACTCGCAACTTGCCGCTATGTTTGCCGCGTACCGCAAAAATGATGATTTTGGTGAAGTATGGTGCTTGCCGCTTGCTGATCCAGGTGATGCACCATCAGCAACAAATACCATCACTATAACTGGAACGCCAGTAAAAAATGGTGTTGTCAGTTTATATATCGGCGGCGGCGGAAGTTGGGGAGATGGTACAGGGCTCTATCAAGTACCCGTAACCACACTTTCAACTCCTGCAACAATCGCAAGCGCATTAGCAAACCTAATTTCATCTGATTTAAAAGCTCCTGTAGTTGCGGATGTCACAGGTGGTGTAATTAGCCTCACGGCTGTTCATGCAGGTACGACAGGTAATGCAATCGATGTGCGTTTAAATTATTTAGACACACTCGGAGCACAATCTACTCCTGCAGGTCTGACTATTGAAATTGATACTCCAACCTTAACAGGTGGTGTAGTCACACCTGGATTGTCAACAGCTTTGGCTAATTTGGGTGATACTACCTTTGATTTTATCGTATGCCCATATTCTGATACTGCATCACTTGATGCTTTAGATGACTTTTTGAATATGCAGACTGGCCGCTGGTCGTGGAGCAAACAACTCTATGGCGGTTACTTTGCTGTACATAATGATACTTTTGGTGAGCTCACGACATTAGGCGCATCACGAAACAGTCCATTCGGTAGTATTTTGGGTGTTTATGATTCTCCAACGCCATCATGGATTATAGCGGCTCAATTGGTTGGATCGATTGTCCAGTCTATTAAGAGTGATCCGGGTCGCCCATTGCAGACATTACCTATTGCAGGGATGTTTGCGCCACCTGCAGCTAGTCGTTTTGAGTTGACTGAGCGTAACTCGCTTTTATATACCGGCATTTCAACTTTCAATGTGGGCGATGATGGCACTTGTCGGGTCGAGGCGATTATTACGACTTATCAGAAAAATGCGTTTGGGTCGCCTGATAATTCATTTCTAAAAATAGAAACTATGTATCTGCTGGCCTATATCTTGCGCTATATGAAAACCCGTGTCACTTCAAAATTTGCTCGCATGAAATTGGCTGCAAACGGTACTCGCTTTGCTCAGGGTTCGGCAATTGTCACACCGAATATTATTCGCGCGGATGTGATTGCAGCATATCAAGAACTTGAATTTAACGGCTATGTTCAGAATGCCGATGTATTCGCCAAAAGTGTCATTGTTGAGCAAAACGCACAAAACCGTAACCGGGTCGATGTACTTTGGCCAGGAACTCTAATCAATCAGCTCAATGTATTTGCATTGCTTGCTCAATTCAAGTTGTAAGGGGGAAATATGGCGAATAATACCAATCGTATTGCAGGTATTGCGAACATTTCGGTAGATGGAGTCACTTACCTGTTGAGTGGTGAATTTACCTATTCACCAGCTGATGTTGAGCGTAAGACCTTAACAGGCCAAGATCAGGTGCATGGCTATTCTGAAATGCCGCGTGCACCCTTTATCTCTGGTACTTTACGTGATGCGGGGACGCTCACTGTTAAAGATTTTAATGCCATGTCTGACGTGACCATTCACGCAGAATTGGCTAATGGCAAGACGATCACAGGTCGTAATATGTGGACAGTTGATGCCCAGGAAGTTAAGACTACAGAAGGCACTTTTGAAGTGCGTTTTGAGGGAATGAATGGTTCAGTAACGGAGAATTAATGTGGAAAAAATTGAAAATGAAAATGGCACAACTGAATATCCAACGCCATTCGATTATGTGTTAGTAGCACCTGTACTGGATATCAATGGGGTAACTGTTACCTCTATCAACCTGCAAGAGCCAACCATTGCAGAAATTGAAGCTATGAGTGAAAACACGCGAAAGTTTAATTCCATGAAGGCATTTAAAACCATGTTGGCCAATCACACCAAACTTGATGTAGGCACGATTAACAAGATGGGTGCGCGCGATTTAAATGGTATTCAAAAATACTATGACTATTTTTTGGGAGAATAGATCAGCACGATGTTGATGAACGAGTCGCTTATGTGACTTGGTTTTTCAAGTGGGGTCCTGCTGATGCTGAAAATTTAACACTTACCAAGCTACTGATTTGGTGTGGCAGAGCTGAAAAGTTAAAAGAGGCGGGTCTGGAATGAAGCCTATTCAATATACGATTACCGCAGTTGATCGTGCGACTGCTGTCGTTGATAAGATTAGTAATCGAATGGAAAGGCTGACTCAGCCTTTTTCTCGTTTAGAGCGTTCTGTTAAGCGTTTTGGTGATGTTTCTGGTGTTAATCGTTTAAGCAAAGGTGTTGTTGATTTAACCTCAAAAATGACATCGTTACTTGGCATTGTCTTAAAAATTGGTACGCCATTGCTGGCAATTTTTGGCGGCGGTTCAATTGCTGGTATTTATAACATGACCGAGAACTGGGCTCGACTTGGTTCTACGGTTTCAAACACTTCCCAAATTATGGGGGTATCTACTCAAAAGTTGATGAATTGGCGCGGTGTGGGGGATTTAGTTGGTATCTCTGCTGAAAATATGACACGTGGTTTGCAAGGTTTTCAGCAGACTTTACAAGATGCCAAATTTGGTCGTAATCAACCTGTTTTTGGTATGCTTCAAATGCTTGGCATTAAGCTAAAAACCACTAAAAACGGAGTTGTTGATACTGAAGCAGTCATGATGCAACTGGCTGATCGTATTCAAAAGATCCAGAAAAAAGACCCTGCTGCTGCGCAAAAACTTGCTGATATGATGGGTGTGTCTGAATTAATGCCAGTTTTGATGAACGGCAGTAAGTCCATTAAGGCTTACCAAGCTGAGGTCAAACGATTACAGGGCAATATTACCCCAGAAATGACAGATCGAGCCAAAGGTTTTGCATTATCACTCAACAAAATGAAAGTTGCTGCTGATGGGACAAAAGGTACAATCGCTGACAAGCTTATTCCTGTATTTCAGCCGCTAATTGATAAATTTAGTAAATGGCTTTCTCTTAATCGAGAAGATATTAGCGATAAAATTGCTCAACTCGCAGAACGCATAGCAAAGTGGCTCGACAAGATCGATTTTGATGCAACTCTAAACGGGATCAATAAATTCTTAGAGGGATCTGTCAATATTGCTAAATGGATCGACAAAGTAGTTGATAAATTTGGTGGGTGGGAAAATGTTATTAAAGGTGTGGGTGTTTTAATTGGCGTAAGCTTTGTAACCAATATTGGATTGGGTGTGGCCAGTTTAATTGGGTTGGTTTCTCAATTAACCTTAGCAACAGGCGCTATGACAGCCCTAAGACTGGCTGGGTTAGGCCTAACAGGTGTTGGGTTGGCTGGGCTTGGTGGATGGGTAATAGGTACAGGTATCCGTAATGCCTATATGGGTACAGAAAAAGGGCAACAATTTGATAATTGGTTAGGCGACAAAATTGCACGTGGTATGCAGTACCTACCAGATTGGGCAGGAGGAAAGACTGCAAGAGATGCGGTTGCTATCAATGACAGAATGACAACCAATTCGAGTAAATTTGTTGCGCCATCGGGCAAAGAGTTGATCCAATCCAAACTTTTATTTGAATCACTTGAAGGCAAGTTTGGTTTATCGAAAGGGTTATTGGATCGACAATGGTTTGCCGAATCACGCCGTGGTAAAAACATGCTGTCGCCGGTTGGGGCATCAGGTCATTTTCAGTTTATGCCAGGTACGGCCAGTCGCTTTGGATTGTCTAGATCTGATACTTATGATCTTAATAAGTCTGCGGTCGCTGCTGCAAAATATATGTCATGGCTTAAAAAACGTTACAAGGGAAATGAGCGCCTTGCAGCAATGGCATACAACTGGGGTGAAGGCAATGTTGATTCCTTTTTAAAATATGGCCATGGTATTAAAACCAAAAGAAACCCTACAGGCGTAGTTCCTCAAGAAACCAAGGGATACATCGAGAAGGTAACTGGTGGTGCAAATAATATTGGTGTATCAGGCCAGCAAAATCCTATTAATGTTTCAGTTAATACAACTGTTCATCCGAATGGAAAGACCATGACTAAAGTTGAAACTCCTCAAGGAATTAAGATTAGTCATAATCAACCTGGTGAGGGGTATGGGAGTATAAGCTAATAAATAAAGACATTCTGATTGGCACTTTGCTTAACTTTTTTAGTAAAAAGTGCAAAAAACTCTTAGATAAGTAATCAATCAGCGTAAAGCAAACAACCACCTTCGGGTGGTTTTTTGATATCTAAATTAAATGGAAATGTTTCCGCCTAGATATTTAAAAATATAGGAAGGCGTTCCGTCTAACTTTTATCAAGGATTGGCTTAGATTGAAGAGATCAACCGACTTTTAAACCAGTTTAAAAGATTTACATTAACTCAGTGGGATATCTTGCAAATATGAATTTATAAAATAAACGGAAATGTTTCCGTCTGATTTTTTGTTTGAGTTGCTATTAAGATTTTTAAAGTCGAAGAGCAACTTTTAGATTTTCTTTTACCCCTGTAGGTCTTGCATGAATAAGCTACGTACAGATAAAAAAGAAAAATAAAACCCCAGTGTTGGAGCACTAGGGTTTCTGAAATTCCACTCAACTGGATAGTAAAGAGGAAATATAACTTGTATGGAACATATTAAACCATTATGGGAGTTAATAAAAGTGAGTATTGAAAAATATGGGCTTTGGCAAACTATATTGGCATTCATCGTATTGTTTTCTGTGCCGATATTATTTTGGAAATTGGACGTAATTATATCCGCGTTGAAATCATGAAATTTCAAAATGCTTATCTTGATGCCAAGGGAGATCAAAATGTCCGCAGTTTTTTTCCAAAATCTACAAACAGCATCATGGCGCAATATTCCTTTCGGTGTCTCTTCGATTGCGTTGTCTCTTGGTCGTAAAATTGCTGTCCATGATTATCCGTATGTCGATGGAGTCTATGCTGAAGACTTGGGTATGCGCGGCAAAATATTTCACATTCAGGGTTTCATTGTTGAAGGCGGTGGAGCTTATGGCAGGGCTGGCACTCTTAGAGAACAGATGGAGGCATTTGAACAAGCTGCGAGTCAATGGGGTGATGGAGTATTCGTTCATCCGACCTTGGGTATGCGACCTAAAATGTGTCTGCAAGGCATGGAAATTGAGCAAGATTTACAAGGGCGAGTAGCAACTATTCGATTTTCACTTATTGAAAACATTGTATCGCCATCCAGCATGAGCAATGAGGATACCAAGGCTAAAACGATTGCTTACGCTGGTATTGCAAGAGATATGTCGATCGTTGGGGTTTTGACTTCAATTAAAGGTGCAGTACGAAGCTATCGAAATGGGATTTTAACCGTAGTTAATCGCTTTTCAACTCAGGTCCGACAAGTTGTTTTTACTGCCACGAGTTTATTTTCGATGATTACAAGTTTGCCAGGTGAGATCGGGCGTTACATCGGTTCTTCTGTTCAGGATATTAAAAAGTTAAATAAAAACGTCGATCAGCTTATTGGTCTGGGATCGGCCAGTCGAGTCAATGTAATCAATCATCTAGATACACTCGAAAAAGCACTATATGACATGAATGTTGAGGAAATTACCAAAGGTATAAGTGGCACAATAACAGCGGTCTATGAGGCTAACCCTGATCCAGTACAAGCATTAAATGCCATGCTCCCATTCGCCAACGCCACTTCAATGCAAGCTGATACGGAAGATGGTAAGGGGTTTAATTTACTAACAGATTTAATTCGCCGTTCAGCCGTAATCTGTATTGCTGAGTCTACAGCAAACAGGGAGTATATCTCTTACGATGATGCACTTGATACACGTACATTAGTCTGTGGCTTATTGGATAATGAACTAAAGATTGCGGGTGATCAGGGGCTTGATGATACCTTTAACGCCTTAATGAATTTGCGGACATGTGTATCTAAAGATTTAACAATGCGTGGTGCTGACTTAGCAACCGTGGAAACTATTGTTGCTGCAACAAGTTTGCCGTCATTGGTTTGGTCACAAAAACTTTATCAAGATAGTGGACGTGAAAAAGAATTAGTGAAATCAGCTAACCCGATCCACCCAGCATTTATGCCCATCAACTTTAAGGCCTTATCTTCATGAAAAGCAATATTGTTAGTCTTAAGGTTGCAAGTGGTAGTGATGAGCTGATTGTCACAGGTTGGAATCGACTCTCGATCACACGGGGCATTGAGCGAATACCCAATAATTTTGATTTGCAGATGACGGATAAATCCCCTAACTCATCTGCTCCAAGCGTGGTGATAAATGAGGGTAGCAAATGCCGTGTTTATATTGGTGATGATTTGGTTATCACTGGTTATGTAGACCGAGTTATTAATAACATTTCAGATAATCAACATGTTATCCAAGTCGTGGGTCGTGGAATATGCAGCGATCTAGTTGATTGCTCGGCAGTTTACAAGGGAATGCAATTCCAAAATTGCACCGTACAAAGTATTGCGGAGTCATTGTGTGAAGATTTCGGAATTACCGTGACTTCCAATATCGATGCAAACGATGTGGTATCAGTCCAAAACATTAACTTGGGTGAAACGCCTGCTGCGGTAATTGACCGCGTTTGTCGTGTGGCTCAAGTGCTTTATTATGAGAATGAATATGGGAATCTGGTACTGAATCGTGAGAATAGTGAAACCGCATCGGGTTCTTTAACTCAGGGCAGCAACGTGGAAAGCGCCAGTTTTGTCAGTGGCATGGATCAGCGTTATTCACATTATATTGTTGTCAATCAAGCTGCGGCCGCAGCAATGGATATCCCGTCTGATAGCGGTATTGGGTACTACACTGTTCCAGATCCAACTGTACCGAGATATAGGCCTCTTTACATTATTCCAGAAGATGGCGACGCGGGTTTCGAAGTGGCTCAAAAACGAGCGCAATGGGAAATGAACCGCCGTTATGGGCGCAGTAATATGTTGCGGGCAACGGTATCATCTTGGCGAGATTATAATGATGTTCTATATAAGCCTAATACGCAAATTCAAGTCAATATTTTAAAACTGGGACTTTTTGCTAAAAACTGGCTCATTGGTGAGGTGACTTATCGGCTTGATGAAATGGGTACACATTGCGATATGCTTATTATGCCATTAGGCTCATTTACACCAGAACCAGTTGTACCAGTTAAAGGACTTCCTACCGATGTTCTTAATGCAAATCAAGGAATCACAACATGATAGACAAAATGTTGCATGGTTTAAGAAATCTGATAGGACTTGGATGGGGATTTGTATCATCTGATGATTCCGATGTTCAGACAGTACAAGTAAAGCTTAATCCAATTGAAACTAAGGACAATATTCCGAGATATGCAGAATATGGCTTTCAATCATCCCCCCCAGATGGCCATAACGCATTGGTCTTGTATTTTGGTGGTAACAAAAGCACTGGCATTGTAGTGGCTACCCATCACGCCAAAAGCCGTAAACGCAACTTAACCAAAGGCGAAGTTTGTATTTCAGATGATCAGGGACAGGAAGTTTATATCACGCGCGCAGGTATTACCCTCAAAGACAAGTCTGGATCAATCATTCAATTAAATGGTGACGGTACTGGCTCTATTAATAGTTCAGGTACATTTACGATTAATGGTGTTGTATTTAAAGATGGGGTCGCCACAGGTAACGACTTCATGGGTGGTGGTAAGTCTCTGAAAGACCATACACATATAGATTCTCGCGGTGGTGCTACTTCCTCACCATCATAAGCAGATATGTATTTCAAAAACCCCACTTTGTTGGGGTTTTATTTTGGGAACAACAATGGCTGACATTCAGACAATATGGGATACCCAAGCGGCAGTAGGTGACTATGCTGTATTAGATGGATCATTGCTTTCAGGATCCGATGTGCAGACCGCCGTCTTTATAAGTTTATTTACCGATCGAGTTGCCGATATTAATGACGATTTGCCAGATGCAACCAATACAACACGGCTTGATCGTCGAGGGTGGTGGGCTGATACAGGACAGCTCTATCCAATAGGCTCACGACTTTATCTACTCGATCGCCGTAAAGCGCCTCTATCCGTCGAACGAGACGCAATAAACTATGCAAATGAAGCTTTGCAATGGATGCTTGATGACCAAATAGTTGCTCGATTCGATGTACAAGCCAAATTTGTAAAACCGAATCAAATCAGAATGACGGTTATTGCATATCGGCAAGATGGAAGTGTGGTAAGCAAAATTTCAGAGGAGCTATGGTAAATGGCATTTAATCGACCCACTTTAACAGCACTTATCCAACGTTCACTACAAAACATCACTTCAAGCTTAAAAAAATCAGATGCCTTGCTACGATTTTCAAACCTCAATATTTTAGGTACCACCCTTGCAGGCATGATTCATCAACAATATGGTTATCTGGATTATATTGCATTGCAAGCAACGCCTTATACCGCCACAGACGAATATCTCGCAGCATGGGGAGCATTACGAGGCGTATATCAAAAGGCAGCCACACAAGCATCTGGCAAGGTAAAGTTTAGTGCTATTGCAGGAGCGAGCATTCCCATTGGCACAAAAGTCATTCGCAGCGACAGTAAGCAATACACTGTAATTGATTCAAGTTATAGCAATGGTGTCATGACTGTCACCATCAAAGCTGTAGCAGATATTGATGGTATTAGTGGGGTGGCTGGGAACTGTGAAGCGGGAACCCAATTTGCATTAGGTCAGTCCATCGCAGGGGTTAATTCATCAGGTATTTCTGAAATTATATCGGGTGGCTCAGATTTGGAGAGTCAGGATAGTTTTAAAACGCGCGTCATTGCTGCTTATCAATCTACCCCGCAGGGTGGTGCAAAAAATGATTACGAAGAATGGGCAGCTGAAGTTTCAATTGTGAGTCGTGCTTGGTGTGTGCCACTCATCTATGGTCCTGGTACGGTAGGAGTGTATTTTTTAATTGAATCAAGTGCTGGCAATCCTTATGGTTTACCACAAGGCTCTAATGGGGTTGCCGCTGAGGAAAATCGTGATACAACCGCTTCAGGTGACCAATTAACCGTAGCAAATTATATTTATCCTTTGCGCCCAGTGACAGCACTGGTTTATGCGCTTGCACCTACGATCGAGCAAATCAACATAACCATTCAAGGAGTGGCTATTTCTGATCGAGCAGCAGTCAACGATTCACTAAAGTCCGCTCTTTTAAATAACTCGTCACCAGGTAAAAAAGTTTTAATTTCTTCTTTGTGGGCTGCTGTGAGCAAAGTGGAAAGTGTTAATGATTTTACAATCTTATCACCCGTTGCCGATATTTCTGTGGCTAATAGCTCTATAGCAGTGCTTGGGAATATCACATGGAGCTGACATGACGAAATCACGATTTTCACTTGCACAATATACAGCATCATTAAAGTCACTTTTACCGCGTGGGCGAGTATGGCCACGTGGGCTCGATACAACGCAGCATGAATTAATGGAAGGATTTGCAAAATCATTTCAGCAAATTGATGAGGATGCGGCTCAATTACTTATAGATGCATTCCCTGCAACTAGCACTGCATTGCTTGATGAATGGAATATGACGGTTGGAATTCCAGATCAATGTTTTGGAGCGCCAGCCAATATTGAGCAAAACCGTCAATATGTAGTTGCAAAGCTGATCGCTGATGGTGGGCAAACTGTTAATTACTATAAATCAATTGCTGCATCACTTGGCCTTAATATCCTGATCCGCGAATTTAATCAAAATCGTTATGACAATGATGAATCGATAGGATTTATCACAAAGCCAGAAGATTGGTGTCACTCGTGGAAAGTAGTTTTAGATATTAATTCACCTTCTTTACTTCAATTTACTGGTAATGAGTCTGCAATAAAGGCATCAAATTCTTTTAAAGCATTGTCATGTTTGCTTGGACGTTACAAGCCAGCACACACCCAGTTTTATATCAGTTTATTCGATTTTAATGAAATCAATGGTGATCCAATATTCGGATTCTCTGAGGCAGTGGACTTTGAGCCATTCGATCAAGGCCGCTTCCGCAAATAATGATGGAGCTTTCAATGTCATTAATTCAACCAGCACTTAACGACACACCATTTGCTAAAAATGGCCAAAAAAATACTATTCCCAAGACCACTTCGACCAAAGGTAAAGCCTCTTTGGATCAAGGCTTTCCGCCTGAAACAATGGTGGACAAACTTTCTGGAGGAATAGCTCCTAGTGGTAAGGATATGAATGGCATTTTAGCACTACTATCTGAACATCAGATCTGGCTGAATGCAGGCGGGATGTATAAATTTAACGGTGAGTTAGCTAATGCTATTGGTGGATATGCCAAGGGAGCTTTGGTCTTATCAGACAATGAAAATGAAGTTTATTTTTCCACTGTAAGCAATAATGGCAACAATCCTAATGTGAACTTAACAGGTTGGAAGTATCTTTCAACCTATGATGATGTTGAATATCTAGCGACTCAAATCCAGTCCTTACTTAACAATAAGTATGATAAGTCTGGTGGGCAGATTAGTGGTGATGTAGTAATTACTGGTCAAACCTATGTTCACCCTCTGTGGGTACAGTCATCAAATAATGCAGCGAATGTTTGCATTTCGCTTGATTCAACCAATTATAATGTTTTGTTCCAAAGTTCAGGCCCAACTGGCGGCAACTATATTTTCGATAAGAAAGTCAGTGCTTCCGATTTAGATATCCGAAATGGTCAAATAGCCGTTTTAAATAGCTCAAATATTTTAGTAGCCAGTATAACAAATGCAGGCTTAGTTACAGGTAAAAATGGAAATTTTCAAGAACATCTAGGACTTGGCCAGTTCTTCTCTGGAGATAATGGGTATTCTTCTCTACCAAATGGCATGATTATTCAATGGGGTATTTCAGCGGGTGGGGATTATACCCATGTTAATTTTCCCATTACTTTCCCTAATAAGCTGTTTAGTGTTCAAGTGTCTGATAGAGATGGACGTGAATCACACGGATATGATGACTATTCGACTTCTGGTTTTAATGTAAGAACCACGGCTGGTACATTAAATTTTGGCTGGATTGCTATTGGTAACTGAGGAAAGTTTTAAATGACTATTTTATTTAGCGTTTCACGCCAAGCCTTTTTTGCATCTGAACTAAACTATTCTGATCTACCTAATGATCTGATTGAAATAAATCAGGAGCAACACATTGAGCTACTGACTAAGTTAAATACTGGTTGTTACATTAAATCTGATTTAATCACAACATCCCCTAAACCGACATCATTTCATGTTTGGAGTGGTAAGAAGTGGGTTGATCCACGCACCGCAGAAGAAAAACGAGCAGATTTACTTAAAACTGTTATGCCACTCACACGACGTCAGTTCATGCTAGTTCTTGCATTACATAATCTTGATGAACAAGTCGAAACTGCAATTTCAAATATCGAAGATGTAAAACAGAAAAAGTTGATCAGTATTGAATATCGTGAAAGCACTCAGTTTGAACGTACAAGCGATTCCGTTGCTCAGATCTCTCAACTTCTTAATTTGACGGATGATCAAGTTGATATTTTGTGGGTGGAGGCTATGAATTTATGATTTTTGATCACATTCCAAAGGGGCTAAACACCCCTTTATTTTTTTCCGAAATTACAGTGAATGGTAATTCTTTGAACTTTAATGGGTCATCTGGCGGTGAGCCTCAACCACCTCTGATTAGTTGCGCTGGGGCAACAGATACCGTAGAAACAGGTGGTATCTGGGTAAATCCGACAATGGAAGTTAATGGAATCTTTTATGATTACATCGACTCGATTGAGAGTATTCTAGATTTTAATGACCACGGGATAGAAACACATTGGACTTTTAAAAACATTTCTGATGAATTTTTAAGAGTTAAGATATCTGGATCAGTCCATGAGAATGATCAAGGCTGGGCTATGAATACAAACCCAACGCTAGATGTGGACTGGGATTCTGGAGTACTAACCTTTTGTTTAGCGCCAGCAGCTAATATTTCGTGTACACCCGACTATATTGCCTTTGACTCAATAGAAACGGGGATAGATTCTAGTAAAACATACGCTTTAACTCTGGAATTTGTTGGCCCAAATGGCGTGGTGATTTACCCAAAAACAACATCAGTTGTTGAGGGTAATACGGGCGATGCATCAAGAGATTTATCTTACGCCTTATATCAAATCCTTTGGAATAAGCAAGTCAACAATGGAGTCTTTTTAATTGTTTCAAGTAGTGGAACTCAAAATCCAGAAGGAGCATATTTTCAGTCCTTTGGAGGCCACATTGCAGGTGGTTCATCTTCGTCAGTGTACCCTGTAACTTTGAATATTTACCCATCCGAAAATCTAATGGGCGCTAATGCTGATTTGTTTAGATTCCTAGTAACTACGGACGGAGAAACCTTTGAAGATATAATCGCAGTGCAGTCATGTGGCGCACAATACTTCCCTGGAATCTAATGGATTAAAACATCATTTTCTAACCACCTTCGGGTGGTTTTTTATTACCCAAATTGAGAGGGGAATTATGAATCCACATTGCATTAACAGTGCTCAGAAAGTAATTCCGTATTTTATCGCCGGTGACACTTTTAAAGTTCCTTTTCAACTTTACGATATTAAGACTGGTGAAGGATTTGAAATAACCCAAGAAATGGAAATTGCAGTAAAGATTGTCGATATTCAAGGGCGGTTGATTGCAGAACCAGAGGTTACCATATATCCAAACCAACAAACAGACAAAGGGTTTGTTCTTCTATCGGTCGCCCCAAATGTTTCTGCAACATGGAAAAGTGGGTTTGCACTATTTGATATTAAAGTAATGATTAATGAGCAAATAAAGCATTCGAGTAAGTACAAATTTGAAGTTGATGAGGCTATTTCATGACTAATTTGGGCATACGTGTTTTTTGGGAAAATAGTCCGATTCCACTTGATTCGGATGTTTCACCCTCTGAAGTTTCTGCAAGATTGCCATTAGGTGTGTTGATCACTGATCCCGTAAATATTGGTGGTACTGGCGCCGTTAATTCTGTTAATGGTAAAACTGGAACTGTAGTTTTAAATGCTTCTGACGTTAATGCCGAGCCTTCTGGTTCTGTCGCTTCAGCTAAAATAGCACTGGAAAGTGAAATCGAGTCAGTGCGTACTTTGGCTCAGACAAATGAGTTAAAAATATCGACAAAGACTGATCAAGCTGACTTTGAACAAGCACAGCAGCAGATTGAACAGAATCGTTTAGCGCTACTGACTAAAGCTGATATTCAAGCTCTGGCACTTTTATCTCAATTAGTGGATACAAAAGCAGATCAAGCTTATGTGAATCAGCAGATTGCGAATCTAGTCGGTTCTGCTCCTGAAGCTCTCAACACCATTTATGAGCTGGCTGATGCGATTCTGAATGAACAAAGCATCATTGAAACATTGAATCAGTCTGTTGCAAATCGAGTGCGTTTTGATGTTGCAACGCAAGCTTTAACAGAGATTCAGAAAGAGAATGCTCGAACGAATATTGCTGCTGAAAAGCTTGGTACAGCACAGCAGCTTGTGAGCCAAATTACAGCACAAAGTTTAGGTGCTGCTACAGCAGCGCAAGGTGCAAAAGCTGATACAGCATTACAGTCTGCTGATGTTGCGCCAGTGGCTTTATCAGGACTATTTTCAAGTCTTAGCGGGCAGTCAAAGATATTTGATGTCGTATTCAGTGCTTATGCTATTGGTACGAATACGGCTTTAGCTGCTACTGATACGTTGGGGCAGATGTTGGGTAAGCTGCAAGCACAAATTAATGCGAAAGCGACTGAGCCAGTGTGGGTTGATATAAAATCTATTACTGGCACGGTTTTAGCTACACAAATAGATAACACAGGTACGTTAATTGAAGTTGCTAAGATTAACGGAAATTTGTGGCTGAGAGGAAAAGTTAGCATTGTTGGTCAAATTAGCTCTAACGGTTTGTTTTTTACACTAAACAATTCTGACTGGAAAATCCAAATAGTTCCTTATGGTCTTTCTACCACACGCAATTCATTTAATATCCTAGTTCCTAGCGGTAGTACGTCTATTAATGCAGTCAGCGTTTATGTATTGCAACAAGTAGCAAGTGTATCTGATTATCAACGAGTCGACTTTAAATCATATTCGCAAAATAGTAATATGACTGGTTTAATTCTGCCTATGTGTTTAGGTAAGCTTGTATAAAATAAAAAAGCTTTTCACTCGAACATCTAATCAAATATCACCGTCATTCTGGCGGTTTTTTTATATCTGGAGAAAAGTAAATGCAGGACACTTCTACAGTTGAAGCAAGTGCTGTAGCAATAAGTCAAAAAGTAACTATGGCCAGTAGCATGACTTCATTTTTTGCTTTTATGGCTCAAGTTGATGTTATTGCATGGGGAGGCTTATTCATAGCGGCGTGTGGTTTGTTAATTCAACTCTACTTTGCGATTGGTCGTAATCGACGCGAGAAGATAGAGCATCAAATGAAAATCACTGAGCATCAGATTCGTGTTGAGCGATTAAAAGGAGGTAATGATGTCGAGCAAGACTAAACTAATAGTAACATCACTAGCAGCTTCGGCTGTTTTTTTTGTGTCTCTAATTCATTACGAGGGCTATTCTCCAACGCCGTATAAAGATACGGGAGGTGTTGCGACGATTGGTATTGGTTCAACTCAATATGAGAACGGCACAAAAGTCAAAATGACGGATAAGCCAATTGATCAGAAACGTGCCATCGAAATTAGTAAAGCACATATCTCTAAAGATGAAATTACGTTTAGAAAGTCATTGCAGGGCGTGAAGTTATCACAGGCTGAATATGATCTGTATTTAGATTTCATGTACAACTTTGGGCAAAGCAACTGGCGTTCATCTTCAATGCTTTCAAACTTAGAATCTGGTCAGTACGTCGCTGCATGCAAGTCTTTGTTGAAATGGAAGTACGTTGCAAAGCGTGATTGTTCAATACGGTCTAACGATTGTTATGGCGTCTGGACCAGACAAGTTGATCGTTATCAGAAATGCATGGGGGTCAATCAATGATGCAATTATACGTTCTCTTAAAATTCTGGCGAGAATGCATCATTGTGGTTCTCGCTTTTTTATTGCTCATCTGTTTGTTTATTCAAAATCATCAAGCTGCTGAAATCAAAGATCAGAAGAAACTACACACTGACTACGTTGCAGCACAACAACTCTCAATTGCTAAAGCCAAAGCTGATGCAACAATTCAAGAAAAAGTTTGGGCAGAGCAAACTACAAAAGTAGAGCAAAATTACAATGTCAAAATTAAGCAAATTCAGTCTGATGCTATTGCTGCTCAGTCAAGTGCTAACAGCATGTCAAAGCAACTTGCCGATGCAAAGCAGCGTTTGTCCGCAGCTACCAAAGAAACCGTCATTGAATACACCAATACCAGCGGTGACATACTCGAAAGTTGCATCTCTGAATATAGAAAAGTGGCACAAAAAGCTGATGAACACGCAGCTGATGCAGAACGATTGAGTAATGCTTGGCCATAAAATTCTAATTTTTTGATTTTTCAATTAATTCTTACTTGCATGGCTTATTTAGACTATCCTTGATGTGATTGAAATCGCAAATCCCTTCAGCAAGTATTTGTACTATTTTAATTTTATTTAATTAATATATGTCGAGGCAAATATGAGCGATGCAAGAATGCTGTATGTCAGTAAGTTAAAAGAGTGTGATAATCCGATGAACGAATTATTCAATATTTTAACTGAAGCATTAAACTTTAACACCCCAAATTCTATTTGTGGTGCCCTTTATTTAATTAAAAGTGGAAAATTAGTTTTCCGCTTTTTTTATGCACACTGCTATCGTATTAATAGTTAGAAAATAAAAAACCACACCATGAAATTACAATGGTGTGGTCACACTTGATCAAACCAAATGAGTAAGAACTTGAAATCACTGGTTTGATTTAATTAATGTAGATTAAAACAAAACAAACATTGTGAAATATTGTAATTTGAAAATTAACTTTTTCGTAATATATAATTTTATTGAATAAATACAAATAATTAATTATATTTTTCATTCAAAAATAAATGGATATTATATGAAAAAGATACTTTTTTTTGGATTGATGTTGGGGTTGTCAGGATGTGGGGAAAACGATTCTTCTGATATTTCACCTCAAAATACACAAAGCAATGCTATAAGCCCGAGCAGTCAAAGCCAAGTGACGACGGCGTGATCTTTGTCAGCATATGCTGTGTCAGTGCCTTTTAGCGGATGGAGTTTATCTAATCCGATCAGCTCTTTATGATGGTGCAAAGGGTTTACTTACTTCATCAGCATTGATTACAGCGGATGAAGCAGAAGTTGCCAAGGTATTACGTGGTGGAGCAGCAGGAATAGCACTTTCAATAGCTGTAGATCGGTTGCTGTGGTCAGTTCAACTTGGTCTGTCTTAATTAAAACAAAGCTTTAAGGTTTATTTATTTAGTGATTGAATACATTTGCTTAAACATAAAAATGTAATTTAAGTGATCAATTTAACTTTTTTTATTACCATTCATCAGTTTTATCTGAATATTTACAATAATTTAAATATATTAAAAATTCAAATAATAAAGGAAAATCACATGAAAAGAATAGTAATGAGTTTAGTTGCATGCACTTTGGCAGGAAGTGGGTTTGCTGAGTGCACGTATAGTTTAAATGCTTCCCAAAACCAAGTAACTCAAATAGATAAAGATATTAAATTATTTCCTATTAATTCAGGTCAAAAAATTGGCTTTATACTTCAGTCAACACAGGATTTCGTAGCGAGAATGGCATTAAGTTCTACTTTCGCTAATACCAAAATTCAAGCTGCACAACATAGTCCAGAAATCGTAAGCCCACAAGGAGATGTAATTCTAGCTACGACTGGGGTTGTTGCTTTTGAACTTAAATTTAAAGTTCCTACAAATACTTTAAATGGAAATGAACGAGCTGGCTTTTTCCCGATTCAAACGATGGGAAGAATTGATGATCAAAGCGGGGCAGGGGTCTGGTTTACATACGCCAATAATTTGGATAATAGTTTTAATAAGCAAAATTATATTGGTATCCATGTAGCTTACATGACAAACGGAAGTGTCAATACGGCTGATTATCCATTTGATGTTCAATCAACACCAGATGGATTTCAAAGAGTCGGAGTTTATATAAATCAAGATCAAGGAAAAATAGGCTATATCTTTAACGGCTCTGATCAGGGATATTTCCCATATCCTTTTCCCAAACTAAATAATTATTCTTTTTTATTTGCAGGAGGGTACGCAAATATAGCTAATAACTCTGCTAATCTAGGAAAGGAGATTTCAGTTGAGTTGGTGACAGATCATTCCAAGCTTCAATTTACTTATCCATCAGGAACAAAAGACATTTGTGGTAATGCTTTGTAATTTTATTCAATATCATCCCTCTAATTTTGAGGGATGATAATTTTTTAAACATTCGCCACATTTTTTGCCACATTAGTCTAAAATACAGTCAAATCCAATAAAATTGGGATTGCATAACTATTTGATTACGACTAGAATTCGTTTCGTAGGATGATACAGCATTACTGGTAAACAGGTTCGAGTCCTTGATCCTCTGCCAGAATTTAGTTAAAAAAATCCCAAGTTTTGGGGGCGTGGCGAAATTGGTAGACGCACTGGATTTAGGTTCCAGCGCCGCAAGGTGTAAGAGTTCGAGTCTCTTCGCCCCCACCATATTTTAGAGAGTCGTTTTACTCTTGATTAAGAGCTTAATATTCATGAATATTAAGCTCTTTTTATTTGCAATAAATACTTAAAACTTGGAAGATAGAGAGATTGACTGGCTAATTTGAGTTGTAAAATCTGGTCTAAAGAAATTCTCTAAACAAATTAAAAGGCTTAAACATTTTGTTTAAGCCTTATTTGTCATTATTAAATTATCTGTTGTTTATACTATCGATACGCTAGTTGTCCAAATAGGTAGACCATGATCATGAGTGTGAAAATGGTCGAGGAAACTAGTATAACTTCTACAGTCTTCATAACCCCACCTTTTTATAATTGTTGAGTTTTTGTTATACAGTAAAAAAACATCGAATGCAATGAGAATTATTCTCAATATAATATATGTATAGCAAAATTTAAGCTTTAAGCTAAAAAAATTTCGATAATAATAAAAAATAGCACCAGTTATGATGCTATTTGGGATGAATTAATGTCATAAGATTCAGAAATTTTTCACTTCATTTATTATTAATTTTCTTTAATTTGAATGAAAAAACTGGAGCAAAGTTAAGCTTTTAAATGGTCTTCAAATTCTTCACCAAGCTGTATTGCTAGATTATTCCCTGCAAGATCACAGGTGACAAGACCGTACTCTTTTTTAAAACTAAACGTAAAACCTTTACCGTCTGCTAAATTTTTGACGGAATAACCAAGCTTTTCCAACCATATACGAAATGCAATTAAATTTTTAGCTTTGACCACTTTTTTCATTTGGATGTTCTCCATATCATCTTTACCTTTAGATTATTAATAAGGGTAAGTTCAAAATTTTTAAAGGGGGAAACTGTTTAATATTTTTTCAATTCATTAAATTGTCAGGAAATTGTTTAAATAAATGAGTATTTTTTAATCATTGTGTGGGTTTGGTAAATTTAATAAAAATGATAAATATTTTTCTTAAATTTAATTGATTGATTATTAAAGCTATATTTACAGAATAAAAAAATCAAATGAATAGTGTTTTAAATGTATCTAAACATGTCTTAAAAATAAATGTAAAAAAGTATTTCAATTTTATAAAGCATCACGATTCACAAGATGAGTTTGAATGAGCGATGCAAATATCAAATTGAAATATCTATATTTAAGGACAAATTAGAACTGATCTTTTAGCGTGCGGATTCTTGCAAATTCTTCTACGCTATCAGTACGTAAAAAAGGATTGGTTTCCAGCTCTAACTGAATACTACTTGGTAATGTAATTTCCCCGCGATCTCTAAGTTGTTGAACTTGTTCAGCACGTTCTTGTAAAGCAAGATTGTGCGGTTCAATCGTCAATGCAAATTTAGCATTAGCCAGTGTATATTCGTGAGTGCAATATACTTTGGTGCGAGGCGGTAATGCCGCTAAACGATTTAGGGAATGATACATTTGTTCAAATGTACCTTCAAAAACTCGACCACAACCTAGCGAAAATAATGTGTCTCCACAAAATAGACATTCAATTTGATCTATAAAATACACAATATGACCTAGTGTATGACCAGCAGTTGCAATAATTTCGATTTTGAGCTGATTAAATTTAAATTGATCTTCATGTTGTAAGGCATGAGTAATGAATGGAATTTTGCTCAACTCCTCACGAGGCCCATAAACAGGAATTTGATGTTTAGCAACTAATGAAGGGACACCACCAATGTGATCTTTGTGCCAGTGCGTAAGCCAAATTTGAGCTAACTTCAGTTGATGCTGTTCACAAAAGTCCTGTACCAGTTTCGATTCGGTTGGATCAATTGCCACAACTTCTTGCGTTTCTGTATCTTCAAGCATCCATATATAATTTTTTAAATCATTCTGGACATCAATAAAGTGAACTTGATAACGCATTTTCTTATCCTAAAATTAATAAAACCGTTTAAATCGCATAAATTGAGATGTAGCTGTTGGTATTTATCATATCAGATATTTTTAGCCAACTTTGTTTAAAATCAATGTCTAAGTTGTATGTCTTAATCGTTTTATCATTCTGATCTGCAAATATAAGATGAATTCTGTTTTAATAAAAAAATAGGAGCGTATATTCGCTCCTAGATGATAAATTATGAATTGATCAACGCAGTTTTGAAAGCCAATTACCCAATGACTGTACAATTTGGACTAATATCAATAATACAATGACCGTGAGTAGCATGACACTACTATCAAAACGCTGATAACCATAGGAATATGCTAGATCACCAATCCCGCCTGCACCGACTGCACCTGCCATTGCTGTTGCCCCAATCAGACTGATTGTTGCTGTGGTCATGTTTAGAATAAGTGAACTACGAGCTTCAGGTAAAATAAACTTAAATACAATTTGCCAAGGTGTTGCGCCCATCGCTTGTGCAGATTCGATAATGCCATCGTTTACTTCAAGAAGTGAAGTTTCAATTAAGCGCCCCATATAAGGACCGATAAAAATTGTAAGCGGGACAATTGCTGCCCATGTGCCAATTGATGATCCGACAATCCATTTGGTCAATGGAATCACAGCAATTGCTAAGATGAAAAATGGCAAAGAGCGTAGTGCGTTAATGATTGGATTTAAGCCATGATAAATCGCTTTATTTGGTAAAATTCCTTTGTCACGGGTTACAACTAGAGTTACACCTTGAATCAATCCCCAAATTCCGCCAAATAAAAATGACAACAGCACCATTTGTATAGTTTCTTGCATGGCATCGACAAATTGATCCATACCAAGTGGGCTTGTCCAGAATGGTTCTGTCAGAATGGTCAGCCAATGAGCAATTAGATCTTTCATTGTTCATTCTCCGCTTGGTTGATCAGCACATCATGCTTTTTCATATAGTCGACAGCTTTGGCAACAGTTTCTACATTTCCTAATATCTGTACAAACATTTGCCCAATAACGGTGCCGTTAATTTCGGTCATATTAGAAAATAAAATATTAAAATCGATATCAAATTCACGGATGACCGTTTGAATGACTGGCTGATGCGCAGATTTACCCAAAAACTGTAAACGATAAATCGTATCTATACCTTTATTTTGCAAGTTATCCAAAATTTTACGTGGTAATTGTTGCTGGAAAACAGTTTGAATAAAGGTTTTTGTGGTTGGGTGCTGCGGATGGCTAAAAATTTGAACAGTTGGGCCATGCTCAATGACTTTTCCTGCTTCCATTACTGCAACTTGATCACAGATTCGTTCAATCACATCCATTTCATGGGTGACAACTACGATAGTAATTCCTTGTTCTTCATTAATTTTTTTAAGTAAATCTAGCACCGATTTAGTCGTTTGAGGATCGAGTGCAGAAGTTGCTTCATCGCATAATAAGATTTGTGGATGATTAGCTAATGCCCGTGCAATACCAACACGTTGTTTCTGACCACCTGAAAGTTCATCAGGAAATGCATTTCGTTTATGTTTTAAGTCAATAAAATCCAATAGCTCTTCAAGACGCGTTTGACGTTTGGTTTTATCTACACCTAAAAGCAGCAGCGGCATTTCAATATTTTCTGCTACGGTTTTGGTTTGTAATAAATTGAAATGCTGAAAAATCATACCAATATGGGTGCGTTCTGTACGCAAATCTTTAGCACTCAAAGCGGTCATATCTTTTTGATTGACGATGACCTGACCTTCGCTTGGGCGTTCAAGTAAATTGATCAATCTTACGAGGGTACTTTTACCTGCACCACTATAGCCAATGATGCCAAAAATACTACCAGCGGGAATGGTCAGGTTAATTTGATCCAGTGCTGGAATGGTTTGCCCATTTTGAGTGTAGAACTTGGAGATATTCTTAAATTCAATCATATGATCTAGAGTGCTAAAAAAAGAAAAACAGGCAACACAGTGTGCCTGTTTGTGAAGAGGGTATTATATTACTGTTTTTCGCCAGTCAGGTAGCTGATTGGTTCATTTACATCAACTTTTGTGCCCTGAAATTTTTCCTGAATGAATTGTTTCACAGGTTCAGAGTGATAGAGGTCTTTTAATTTTAACAGTTCAGGGTCATTTTGACGATCTTCTGCTACAGCAAGAACATTCACATTCATTTTGGTTGACTGGTCTACAGGCTCATGAAAAATTGAATCTTTCAGCACATTTAAACCACCTTCCATTGCCAATACATTACCTAATACAATTGCATCCACTTCGCTTTTTACGCGAACAGAAGTTGCCATTGGAATTTCTTTAATCACGAGTTTCTTCGGATTTTCAATAATGTCAGCAGGAGAGCCTTTAGCGACATCAAACTCAGGTTTTAACTTAATCAAGCCCGCAGTTTGAAGCAATAATAAGGCACGAGCTTCATTGGCAGGATCGTTTGGAACGGCAATAGTTTCGCCATTTGTGAAGTCTTCAATCTTCTTGATTTTATCTGAATAAATTCCCATTGGTTCTAAATAAGTTGTTGCCAATGGAGCAATTTTAGATTTGTTTCCCGCATTAAATGCAACCAGATAAGCATAAGACTGGAAGGCATTGACATCAATTTCTTTATTTGCAACAGCAGTATTCATCGAAACATAGTCAGTAAAGTTTTTTACATCAAGTTCGATACCTGCTTGTTTGGTTTCTGGAAGTTGTGCGATAAAACGCCAGATATCTGTATCTGAACCACTAGAGGCAAGCGTAATTTTATGCAAAGCATTTGCAGGTGCAGAAGCTTTATTGTCTTCAGGTTGTTTTGAACAAGCTGCGAGAACAATGACTGCAATACTTAAAAAAACACTAAACAGTTTTTTCATTGCTTGAGTTCCTGGATTTAGTCAGGCTAAATCAATGTAAGAGTGAAAGCTAAGTAGAAAATAAGGAGCTGTTGATTTTAGCTATGCAACCATCTGTAAATTGTCAACAGACCCTACTATGCTTGAAATTTAAGCACAAAAATTGCTTTTAAATCAAAAAAAGTGAGTATAAAGATATCTTGTTATATGTCAAAAAGAAAAAGGGTAAATCATTAATAATTTCTGCTATGGTTATTAAGTTACAGTATAAAGTAACTTTATCACTTCAGATTTTTTAGCAATTTGATCAATTTTTGAAAAATAAAAAACCTCTATTTATTCTAAAAAAGAATAAATAGAGGTTTGAATTATTTAGTTATCTGCTTTTTCACGTGCGATAGCGCGATAACCAATATCACTACGATATTGCATACCTGCAAAAGTCACTTGACCACACACTTCTAAAGCATTCACTTGAGCTTCAAGGACACTGTCGCCTAAGGCTGTTACGCAAAGTACACGACCACCTGCGGTAACGACATGACCATCATCTTTCATGCTAGTCCCTGCATGGAAAATTTTAGTACCTTCAGGAGATTGACCTAAACCAGAAATAACATCGCCTTTACGTACAGTTTCAGGATAACCTTCAGCAGCAAGTACCACACCTATCGATTTACGTTCATCCCATTCGGCTTGAGCAGGGAGTTTACCTGCGATACCAGCTTCAACCAGATCAACCAAAGATGATTTTAAACGCATCATAATAGGTTGTGTTTCTGGATCGCCAAAACGGCAGTTAAATTCGATGACACGAGGTTGTCCCTGATCATCAATCATTAAACCCGCGTAAAGAAAACCTGTGTAGATGTGACCATCACGTGCCATACCTTCAACGGTTGGGCGCATAATTTCAGTCATCACACGATCAAATACATCTGAAGTGACGACTGGGGCAGGGGAATATGCTCCCATACCACCTGTATTAGGTCCCTGATCACCTTCAAAAATACGCTTATGATCTTGAGAGGTGGCCATTGGTAAAATGTTTTGACCATCAATCATGCAAATAAAAGAAGCTTCTTCGCCTGCAAGGAATTGCTCAATTACTACACGTGAACCAGCATCGCCAAATTTATTGCCAGCTAGCATATCATCAATCGCAGCAAATGCTTCGTCTTCAGTCATTGCGACAATGACACCTTTACCCGCAGCGAGACCATCTGCTTTGATGACGATTGGCGCACCATGTTTTTTGATATAGTCTTTGGCAGGTTCTACTTCTGTAAAGACTTCATAAAAGGCAGTTGGAATATTGTGCTTTTTAAGAAAATCTTTGGCAAAGGCTTTTGAACCTTCAAGTTGTGCTGCGTACTGAGTGGGTCCCCAAACTTTTAAGTCTGCCAAACGTGCTGCATCGACAATACCGTTGACCAAAGGCGCTTCTGGTCCAACAATAATCAGGTCAACATGGTTGTTTTTAGCAAAGTTGATAATTTCTGGATTGTTTAAAATGTCGATTTGAACATTTTCACATTTATTTTCGGTTGCTGTACCTGCATTACCTGGCGCAACAAAAACTTTAGTGACTTTAGCATCTTGCGCGATTTTCCAAGCAAGTGCATGTTCACGACCACCACTACCTAAAACAAGAATATTCATTGGGTTCATACTCCATGAATCCATAAACTGATCCAGACTTTTACACGATTCTTGATGTAGAAGACCCTCTTCAAAAGAAGAGGGCGATCAGCTTAAAGTCAAAAATTTCTTATACTTTAAAAATCAGTCAAATTAATGACGGAAATGACGCATACCTGTAAATACCATCGCAATGCCATGTTCATTGGCTGCTGCAATCACTTCTTCATCACGCATTGAACCACCCGGTTGAATGATACATTTAATGCCAGCTTTAGCTGCATTATCAATACCATCACGGAATGGAAAAAATGCATCAGAGGCCATAACTGCGCCTTCAACTACAAGTCCAGCATGTTCTGCTTTGATTGCTGCAATACGAGCAGAATTTACACGACTCATTTGCCCTGCACCAACGCCAATAGTTTGACGATTTTTAGCGTAAACAATTGCATTTGATTTCACATATTTCGCAACTTTCCATGCAAATATCAGATCATCAATTTCTTGTTCAGTTGGAGCACGTTCAGTGACTACTTTAAGGTCAGATGCTTTGATCATACCCAAATCTTGATCCTGAACCAATAAACCACCATTGACACGTTTATAGTCTAGTTGTGGAGTACGTTCATCAATTGCAGGAAGCTCACCACACACCATGACGCGAACATTCTTTTTTGCACCAGTAACATCAAGTACACCATTTGCAATGCTCGGTGCAATGATCACTTCAACAAACTGACGATCAACAATCGCTTGTGCAGTTTCAACATCTAGCTCACGGTTAAATGCAATAATGCCACCAAAAGCAGATTCGGTATCTGTCGCATATGCAAGATCATACGCCGCTTTAATACCATCTAATGACACTGCAACACCACAAGGGTTAGCATGTTTAACAATGACACAGGCAGGTTTTGCAAAAGATTTCACACATTCAAGTGCTGCATCGGTATCGGCAATGTTGTTATAAGACAACTCTTTGCCTTGTAGCTGTTTTGCAGTTGAAACGGAGGCTTCTTTAGCAGCAGGATCAACATAAAACGCCGCAGACTGATGTGGGTTTTCGCCATAACGTAAGTCTTGAGCTTTAACCAATTGAGTATTAAAAGTGCGCGGGAATAAATCTGCTTCGCCTTCAGCCTTACCTACACGTGCACCTAAATAAGAAGCAATCATGCCGTCGTATTGTGCAGTATGTTCAAAGGCTTTTACCGCAAGATCAAAACGGGTGTTATAAGATAGCGCGCCAGAATCTTTAAGCTCTGCAATCACAGTAGCATAGTCACTTGCATTCACCACAATACCGACTGATGCATGGTTTTTTGCTGCTGCGCGAACCATGGTTGGACCGCCAATATCAATATTTTCAATGGCATCTTCCAAAGAGCAATCTTGTTTAGCAACAGTTGCAGCAAATGGATAAAGATTGACAATGACCAGATCAATCGGATCGATATTGTGTTCCTGCATAACGGCTTCATCCAGACCACGACGAGCCAAAATTCCACCGTGAATTTTAGGATGTAAGGTCTTTACGCGACCATCCATCATTTCTGGGAAGCCTGTGTGTTCAGAAACTTCTACGACAGCAACATTATTGTCTTTAAGCAACTTGTATGTACCGCCAGTAGATAAAATTTCTACCCCTAAAGCTGCAAGATTTTGAGCAAATTCAACAATTCCTGTTTTATCAGAAACAGAAATTAAAGCACGTTTAATAGTCATGATTAAGTCAACGGTTTAAGTTTACAGATTAAAACAAATAGGCATAAAAAATGCCCACAGGACGTGAGCATTTTATCATTTATTCACTCATTAAGCCGTGAGCTTTTAACTTTTTGCGTAAAGTTCCACGGTTAAGTCCTAGAATCTCCGCAGCACGTGTTTGATTGCCACGGGTGTATTCTAAAACGACAGATAAAAGAGGTTTCTCCATTTCTGCTAGCACCATGTCATAAACTTGTGATGGTTGCTCACCTTGCAGTTGTGCAAAATAATGGCGAACTGCGCGATCCACGTGGATGCGAAGAGCAACATCAGATTGTGCAGTAAAAATAGGAGATTTGCTATTCATGCGAGTTAATCCGAAAATCATATACCGCTTGGGTAAAGCAGTATTTAAATGTGGTCTAAAATAATGAACCCCGTTTTAGATCCTAAAACAGAGGTTCTAAAACATGGAAACAACAGCTTGCCACAACTCTGTATATTGTGCGAAAAATAAGCGTAACAATAGTTTAATATTTGTTACAGCCCAGATTCAAAAACAAAAAAGCCACGCAATGCGCTATTACTCAATAAAGCACACATGACGACAGTAATTGTTGTGGATAAATCCGAAGATGTTGTAGGGTCAAGCTTTCGTGGCGCGTATAATACCATTGTCTAGGAAAAAGTGAGCAAATTAACTGCATTTTTTTTACTTTTTTTTATGTTTTTTTTAGTGATTAGGGGTGGACTATTTCCAAAGTATAATCATTGAAGCTTTTTCTGGACTGATTAATCGTAAACTCGAACTTATAAGGCAGATTTTTTGGGATACGCTGAATACTTTTTAAATTCTCGGGTAAATAGTCCTGTGGCTTCAAAATAATGCTGTTACTTTCATGTTTGTCTTTTAAAGTAAGCTTGAGCAAAGGAAGTTGAAGACTTTTATCATGATAATTGACCAAAACCCCTGAAAAACGGGTCTTATGGCGTTCAACTGCAACGACTTTAACTTTATTAATGGTCAATAGCGTATATTTTTCTTCAAGTTTCTTACAACTAAATACACTACATAAGTGGTTAAACATAGCGCCTAAAACAGGGCTGTTATGCATAATCCTTGGGTTAAACCATAAAATTTGAAAAACCAAAATACTAAACAAAGTGAAATTAATAAAGCTCCAGATAACGTAATATTGCAGACTATGTTTTTTACGATGCTTTGGATTGGCATCTAATCCAAGACTATCGCTTTCTGCAAGATTAAGTTGAGGAAAGCTACTGATTTCATCATTTTGGAAATAATTTAGATTATTGAGATAAGTGAGTAAGTCTATGTTTGAATTTTCAATTCTACGATTAAAAATATCCAATACATTATAACTGCTATATTGAAAAGAAGAGGCTGAAACAGAACTTTGCTGTAAAGGGGAGTATTGAAGCGGGCTGACAGAATTGTCTTCAGTCGCTACAAGATTAGTAAGCGCATTAAAATTCAAATTACATTTAGGGCAACAAACCATACCCCGCGCAACTGTCAATTGTGTCAGTGAGACTTTATATATTGTCAGACATTTAGGGCAGCGGGTTTGTTTTTCACTCATGGAGCTTTCATCTACTATTATTTGTTATTGGCGTTTCCCTGATATACGACACCAGTTTTCTTCGCGCTTCTCGATGTGTACTATATCAAAAAATTCAGAATAAACACCAGTAACATCAGCAACTTGCTCTTCGATTACACCTGCGAGTGCAAACTCTCCCTCAGATTTGAGTAAAGTTGCAAACTCTGGCGCAAGTGCCATAAGCGGGGCGGCTAAAATATTAGCCACTAAAACATCTGCTTTTTGTGATTTAAATTCACTATTGAACTCTTCAGGCAAACCGACAAATAAACGATCAAGTACATGATTGAGTTCGGCATTTTGTTTGGTTGCTAAAACTGCTTGTGGGTCAATGTCAGTCGCATAGACTTTTTTTGCACCAAGTAATAATGCCGCAACACCTAAGATACCCGAACCACAGCCATAATCGATTACAATTTTATCTTTAAGATCGGTTTGACCTAACCATTGTAGACATAGAAAAGTACTGGCATGATTGCCTGTACCAAACGCCAGACCTGGATCAAGTTTAATGTTAACCGCATTGCTGTCTGGAGCTTCTAACCATTCAGGTACGATCCAGAACTTTTCTGCGATTTGAATTGGTTCATAATAATCCATCCACGCACGTTCCCAGACTTGATCTTCAAGCTGTTCATGACGCATAGGCACATCGGGAAGTTGTTCTTTTAAGAATGCCTGAAGTATTTCAACATCGATAGGATCTTGTTCATCTTCCTGATAAATACCCGTCACAATGACTTTATTCCACAGTGGAGTTTCTCCTGGAAGTGGTTCAAGCAGTGCCTGATCTTCGGCATCATCCAGAGTTACACTTACTGCACCTAAGGACATAAGTAATGTTTCTGTAAAATCCACTTGCGCTTGATCAACAGTAATGTGTATTTGTAACCACTTCACGGGAATAAGACCTAAATTTTATTTGAAAAAAACTATTGTAGCGGATAAATGGATCACTCGAGTAATAATTTCAGCAAGTGATCGATTCAATTGACAAAAAAATTAATTATTTGATGTTGATCATGATTGATCTGTACTTCGGGAATCATAATGATTTAACAAGGTTCCAAAAATAGCAGCAAATACGTACATAAATATTGAATAAACTGCCGCAGGCATTGCAATAGTGGTGCTTGCAAGTATGGTGAGAGCAATGGTCATTGCCAGTGTACTATTGTGTATACCAATTTCAAAAGCACATGCGCGAGCCTGAGGGCGATTAATTCCAAATAAACGCGGAACAAAATAACCAATAAGTAAACTGACGATACAAAATAAAGAAGTTGCTAGTCCCACCTGCGTAATATATTGCAAAATATTATTTCGCTCTTTTGCTACAGCACCGATAATAATCAGAATAAGAAAAATGACAGCAAAAGTTCGCACTGGTTTATGCAACTTATCTGCAATATTCGGTGAAAAATAACGAATAAGCATGCCTAAACAGACAGGCACAATGATAATAATAAAAACTTGAATTACTTTTGAAAATTGAAGTCCAAGTTCTTGACCATCTTTGATGAAATGTTGAATCGCCAAATTGACAATAAAGGGTAAGGTAAATGCTGCAATCACAGAATTAATCGCTGTTAACGTAATATTGAGTGCAATATCGCCCTTATAAAGATAGCTAAATAAGTTTGCTGTAGGCCCGCCCGGTGACGCTGCCAGTAGCATCACGCCAACAGCCAAAAGAGGGGGAAGTGAAAATAATTTACAAATTGCAAATGCAATACCGACCAAAATTACAAGTTGACAAAATAAAGCCAGAAAAACGGCTTTAGGATGTTTCGCCACACGACTAAAGTCCTGCGGGCGTAACTCTAGCCCCAGACCTGCCATAATGATGGCAAGTGCTATGGGTAAAAAAATCGTAATTATTCCAGAATCCATATCTTATTTCCTTTTGTTGTTTTATATCCAGATGTCATAGAATTTAACTATAATTGAATATATTTCAATCGGATAAATTATATTTATAAGCAGAAGTATTATTTTTTCCATAAAAAAACACAGGCTTATAAGCCTGTGTTTTTACAGATTAAATTAAAACAGTTTTACAATTATGGAGCAGGCGCTTTAAATTGCAATTTACCATTTTCATTTGGCTGGCAAACACCATTGAAAGTAACGCCTTTATAGCCATAAGTTGCCCAGTCACCTTGCTTTTTCTTAGCACATGCTTTGATCTGTGCATTGGTTTCAGCCTTGCTCACAGTCGCTTCTTCAGCATTCGCTAGCGTCATACCACCAAGAAGTAAAGCAGATACAGCGATTGTTTTTAACATGATGTTTTTCATTTCAATACCTTTTTTAAAGTTGATTTTAGGTTTTTAACTATAAAGCACTGACACAGTCTTATTCTAAGAGTCGGTTTTTAAAAAGTTAATTCGTTTTATGCTGAAATAGTTATATAAAATGTCACATCTTGTATATTGGTGTAAATTTTGTGTCTTTATTTTTGTAAAAAAACCATATTGCTAGAGGGTTTTTTGATATAATCTTTCGTCCTTTTTTCTTGGTGTTTTTCAGCCATGCATTACCCTAAAATTTATGATGTTATTGTTATTGGTGGTGGTCACGCAGGTACGGAAGCGGCGCTTGCTGCTGCACGTATGGGGCGACAGACATTGCTTTTGACGCATAACATTGAAACGCTAGGGCAAATGAGCTGTAATCCAGCCATTGGCGGAATTGGTAAATCGCATCTGGTTCGTGAAATTGATGCTTTAGGCGGTGCAATGGCTTTAGCTGCCGATAAAGGTGGTATCCAGTTCCGTATACTAAATTCTCGTAAAGGTGCAGCTGTTCGTGCGACGCGTGCGCAAGCTGACCGTGTACGCTATAAGGCTGCAATTCGATATACGCTTGAAAATCAGCCAAATTTGGATATTTTTCAGCAAGCCGCTGACGATTTAGTGGTTGAGGGTGATACTGTTAAAGGTGTGATTACCCAAATGGGCGTACACTTTGAAACCAAAACAGTTGTATTGACCACGGGTACTTTTTTAGGTGGTGTCATTCATATTGGATTGGAAAAATCGAGTGGTGGTCGCGCAGGTGATCCTCCATCAATTGCATTGGCACATCGTTTACGCGAATTAAATTTACCTGTTGGTCGTTTAAAAACAGGTACTCCACCACGTATCGATGCGCGTTCAGTTGATTTTTCTGTAATGACTCCGCAACCGGGTGATTTTCCATCACCAGTGATGTCCTTTATGGGGGATGTTTCGATGCATCCAGAGCAAGTGAATTGCTACATCACACACACCAATGAAAAAACTCACGAGATTATTCGTGGAGGTCTTGATCGTTCTCCAATGTATACAGGTGTGATTGAGGGTGTAGGGCCGCGCTATTGTCCATCCATCGAAGATAAAATTCACCGTTTTGCTGATAAAGAATCTCATCAGGTGTTTTTAGAGCCAGAAGGTTTGGATACGCATGAACTTTATCCAAACGGCATTTCAACATCTTTACCGTTCGATGTGCAGTTTGAATTGGTGCGTTCGATTCGTGGTATGGAAAATGCGCATATTTTGCGTCCGGGTTATGCGATTGAATACGATTATTTCAACCCGCAGGCTTTAAAATTTACCCTTGAAACGAAAGCCATCAATAATTTGTATTTTGCTGGTCAGATCAATGGAACAACAGGATACGAAGAAGCGGGCGCACAAGGCTTGCTTGCAGGTCTGAACGCTGCGCGTCGTGCATGGGATCAAGAGCAGTGGACACCAAAACGTGACCAAGCCTATCTGGGCGTATTGGTTGACGATTTAATTACCTTGGGAACCAAAGAACCGTACCGAATGTTTACTTCTCGTGCAGAATATCGTTTGATGTTGCGTGAAGATAATGCAGATCAGCGTTTAACCCCTGCGGGTCGTGAGTTGGGCTTGGTTGATGATATCCGTTGGGCTGCTTACTGTGAAAAAATGGAAGCTGTAGAAACTGAAACGGCTCGTTTGGCGCATCTTTGGGCTGCACCAAACAATCCAATGGGCAAAAAGTTTGTGGAAATGACGGGTGCTGATTTAAGTAAGGAATCCAGTGCAATAGATTTACTTAAACGTCCAAATGTTAATTTCACTCAAATTGCTGAATTGACTGATTCTCAGGTTTCAGTGCAAGTCGGTGAGCAGATTGAGATAGCGGTTAAGTATCAAGGATATATTAATCGTCAACATGAAGATGTCGCTCAAATGAAGCGCTTGGAAGAAACCAAAATTCCAGCAGATTTTGATTATGATGTGGTTTCTGGTCTATCTCGTGAAATTACGCAAAAGTTAAAAACGGTACGCCCTGAAACATTAGCACAAGCCAATCGTATCCCAGGCGTGACTCCTGCGGCGGTACAATTAGTGATGATTACGATTCGTAAAAATAATCAAAGCAAGAAAATTGCATAATAGATGATGTAAACGCAATCAGAATATAAAAAAGCCCAGTCTCAACTGGGCTTTTTTATTTAAATTAAAATGATATATAAAATACTCTTAAGAATTTAAATACATTTGACGTGCTTATTTTATTATTTCTCAAGATCGAAGAATTTTTTTATAGTGATTTTACATTTAAAACTATAGAGGTGATCACCATGACCATGAAATCGATTCGTTATAATGGTTATGATTTAGCATGCTTATGTTGAGTCATTGTTCCCAAAAGGATTGGTATCCATTTTCTTTGGTGTCGGGGCTTGGGATAATGGATGCCAGTATTTTATCAACAATAAACATAATAACGTTTTGTTTAACGATAAATAAATAACAATCTTAGAGAGCTATATGCTCTCTTTTTTATTGAGTCTCAATTTCCTTAACTGCGTGATGAACTTCAATTGGTTCGATATGTAGAATTTTTTTACCAAAACTACGTAGCCACCACACCAGCTGAGATGTAAAGGGAATAGTTGCTTTTATTTCTACAATATTTTCATCAATAGACGTAATAGTTTGGTCTTTACTGAGCTGACTTTCATAAAAACTTTGCGCAGTATTTTCAGTCATGGTGAGTTTTAATTCGACGATTTCAGTCGGTTTGTTATAGTCAACACGAAAACCTAAAGCACCAGAGTCTATATATTGATCAATGTCGAAGTTTACAGGGTGTAAAGCGCGTGAATTTAGTACATTTGCTGATTTAAAACGGTGCAGAGCAAATGTTTGTACATCAGATTTATCATGTCGAGTACAAATCAGATAAATAATCGCACCTTTTTGTACCAGTGCAAGCGGATTTAAAATATAGCTTTTTTCTTCTGCATTGATACTTCTTGGTCGATAAATACATTCAATTTGTTTGTCTTGTAGTAATCCTTCATAAATGGCTTGCTGTGCATGTTTATCGACTAAAGGAGGAATTAATGGTTGACTGGCGGGCACAATACGCACGCGATTGATCCATTGACGCACATTGTTTTGAGTCGAGAGACTACGTCGTGCCAGATCGAACCACGGATTCATTTCTTCGATCAGACTATTCGGCAATAAATGCTTTAAGTGTTCTTCTACCATCATAAAGGTCACTGCTTGAGAGCTAGTCATATGTGGCAGACTTTGAATGGGAGCATCGGAGCGCCAGCGCCAGCCTTGTGGCACGGTTTTATTACTCTCGATCGGGAAGCGTTGTGCGATCTGGTTTAAGTCTCGTTGAATAGTCCGCAGGCTAATATCTACACCTTCACGTTCCAGCATTTCCTGTAATTCACGTGTACCCATCCATTTACCTGTCGATAAGCGCGATAAAATTTGCCATTGTCGATGCAGGCTATTGGAGGTTTCTTTTTCTTGTAAGGACATAGTCGATCGTTGAATTAGTCAATAATGTTTTGAATAGCAACACAATAAAAAAACTTGGCTGTTTTAGCAAGAATGTAACAGAAATATTGCATATATCCCGATACAACTTTCTACAAGAACACTGTTGAATAGAATAGCCGATTTTCCGATAAGTAAAGTAAGTATTTGCCATAAGTGGCACTGTATTTGCTTGTTAGGATAATGAGTCAACAAGAAAAAAGGCGGGTCAATATGTTAGAAGAAGATAAAGAGATGCATGCCGTAGGTGAGCAATATATGAAAGATAAAGTGAGCGGAGTATTAAGTAGCCAGTCTTTATTCATTGACCAGTTAAGTGTAAATACCAATTTATTTGAACAGCTAAAATCAAAATTTTTTAATGAAATGCTGGACGATGTGACATCCAGTGGTGAAGTTTCTAAAAAGATAGAGCAATGGCTGTCGGTTCATAGTCTGGATCAATTGAAACAACTGAATATCGAAGCAAAACAACATTTTTTATATGAAGGAATTACTTTTACGGTTTACGGCGAAGAAGAAGGTACGCAAAGAACAATTCCTTACGATCTCATTCCACGAGTGATTGAGAAAAAGCAATGGGAGAAAATATCCAAAGGCTGTGAACAGCGTGTTAAGGCACTCAATTTATTTCTTGATGATATTTACCATGATCAACACATTTTGAAAGAGCAAATTGTGCCTCAAATGCAGATTATGACTCATGAAGCTTTTCAGCCACACATGTTGAATCACGACTTAAAAGGAAAAATTTATTCGCAAATTAGTGGAATCGATATTATTCGTGATGGAAAAGGTGTTTTTTTTGTTCTGGAAGATAATTTAAGAACACCTTCTGGGGTTTCTTATATGATCGAAAGCCGAAAAATTAGTAAAAAACTGATGCCTGAGTTATGCGCGGCGAACCCGTTACAAGAAATCGAACAATATCCAACATTACTCCGTGCGATTTTGGAGGAAAATGCATATGTTGATCAGCCTTTTATTGTGGTGTTAACCCCTGGACGCTTCAACAGTGCCTATTATGAACATGCTTTCTTAGCACGTGAAATGGGTGTGCCACTGGTTAGTAGTCGTGATCTTTTTGTAGAAAATGATCGTGTTTATGTTAAAACCATTCGAGGTCGCCAACGAGTCGATGTTATTTATCGTCGCGTTGATGATGCATTTCTCGATCCACTTACTTTTCGACCCGATAGTACGTTGGGTGTAGCAGGTCTAATGTCTGCTTATTTGCAGCACAATGTTGTGATTGCAAATGCACCTGGTACAGGTGTTGCTGATGATAAATCAGTTTATCCTTATGTCGATGATATGATTAATTTTTATCTGAATGAAACACCCATTCTTAAAAATGTACCGACTTATCAATGTCGTCGTGATGATGAACTGGATTATGTCGTTCAAAATCTGGAACAACTTGTGGTCAAAGAGGCTCAAGGCTCTGGTGGGTATGGAATGTTGATTGGGCCGCAAGCAACTACAAGCGAAATTGCGGAATTCAGAAAAAAAGTTCTGGAACATCCACATCTGTATATTGCACAGCCTACACTTGAACTCTCTGTTGCTCCAACCCTGACACAGGATGGCATCGCAGAGCGTCATATTGATTTACGTCCTTTTGTGTTGTCATCGCCGTATCGGACTGAAATTGTGCCAGGCGGTTTGACTCGTGTCGCTATGAAAGCAGGTTCGCTTGTTGTGAATTCATCACAAGGTGGAGGAATTAAAGACACTTGGGTTGTTGAAGCACTACATTCTTGATCAATGTTCATTTAAACAAGGAAGAAACTATGATTTTACTGAGTTCAAATGCACAACATATTTATTGGTTAGGCCGCTATCTAATGCGCATTAACTTTTTTTGCAGCCGAATCCCTTTTACACAGGATCAGGCTGCAATTGAATTTTGTCATGCTTTTTGCTTGCCTGCCTATGATGCAGCATCGCTCAATGAATTAGCGTTAGACACTGAACAGCCTTATTCATTAATGAAACAATTTAGCCATGCAAGTGACAATATTCATGAGCTACGCGCGGTTTTGCCTGCAAAAGCTTATGCTGAACTTAATGCACTTATTCGCAATGCGGGTGAGCAATCAGGTTATATTTGTAATGTAGTACAAGAATGCAATGAGATTTTGGAAGCCGAAACCGATACAGATATTTTACTGTTTTTTGGTTTAGGTCAAAAGATCGAGCAGTTAGACGCTACTTTACGTTTTAAACAAAATCCTGAAAGTTTGCTTGATGAACTTGATAAAACAGTTTTAGCTTTGAAAAATTATGGGTGGTTAGCGCTTGAAACAGCATGGCTTGATTTAAAGCATCAACCTGATTTGATGTCTTTTTACCATTTCCATGACCAACTTCAGCTCATGTTTGAGGCCCCTGTATGAAACTCATGGTGAATCATCAAACGCATTATAGCTATAGTGAAAATGCCTGTAACAGTATTCAATATATTAAGATGATTCCTCAAAGTTCGCACCACCAATATGTTCATTACTGGGACATTAGTGTCCCAGGTGAGCGAGTGCTTAAAAAGGATGCTTTTAACAATTTATGGATTACTTCTTCACAGCGTTTTGATTATCAGCACTTAACAATCATGGCACAAGGAATCGTTGAATTACATCATGGTGGAAATGATAGCTATCAAGCAAATCTACCCTTATCGCTTTTTTTGCAGCCGACCTATGCGACTTTATGGGATGCTCATATGCTCGAATTTGCAAACCAGTTTGTAAAGAGGCGTTCCTTGAAGGAATTGATTGTTTTAGCTGAACAGATTTTATTAAGGGTTGCATATTGTCCAGATGCAACGACTGTCCAGTCGACAGCAAAAGAAGCATTTTATGCAGGTCTAGGCGTTTGTCAGGATCATGCACATTTGATGATTGCCATGTGTAGGGCTTTAAACTTGCCTGCACGATATGTTTCTGGTTATTTGTACGATAAAAACGCACCTCATCTGGCAAGTCATGCTTGGGCTGAAGTATTTCTGGATAAACAATGGTATTGTTTCGATGTGAGTAATCAATTGTTTGAGCCTTCTTCACATATTTACGTTGCAATTGGTCGTGATTATTTTGATGTCGCTCCAGTGCGTGGGATTCGTGAAAAAGGTGGTGTAGAAAAAATGCGATCAACAGTGCAGGTGCTAGCTTGTTGAATGGAATGAAAACGATGACTTATTGTTGTGCCTTACGGTTAAAAGATGGTTTGGTCTTTATTAGCGATACGCGTACCAATGCAGGTGTAGATCAGATTTCGGTATTTCGGAAGCTTTATACTTTTGGCAAGTTAAAGGATCGGTTTATTGCGATTCAGACTGCTGGAAATCTGGCGACGACACAGGCTGTGATTGGTCATTTGAGAAATCAGCTTGAGCTACAAGAGCAACCTAATTTATATACCGTAAATACGATGTTTGAAGTTGCTCAATTAGTCGGGCGTACGCTACGCAAAGTGATCGAAGATGTTACAGAAGATACGCTTGAGCAAAGTAATTACTACTGTAGCTTGACTGTAGGCGGGCAAATTGGAGAAAGCGAGCACCAACTTTATAATATTTATCCGCAAGGTAATTTTATTTGCGCGACCAAAGATACGCCATTTTTCCAGATTGGAGAAAGTAAGTATGGCAAACCAATTCTGGATCGTGCTTTGACCTATGACATGCCTCTAGATGAAGCATTACGCTGTAGTTTACTTTCATTTGACTCCACTTTACGTTCGAATGTTTCGGTCGGTTTACCCTTAGATGTGTTGGTTTATCATATCGATAGTCTTGAAATGCCGAAAGGAAAGCGTGTTACGCAGGATGATGAGTATTTTCAGAAAATTAGTAAACAATGGTCAGAAATTCTACGCGCAGGCTTGCACGAAATTCCAAAACCTTCAGATGATTATTTGGAATAATAGAATAGGGCAGGCATAATGAACATTCTATCCCCTGAAGAAAAATAATTACTATGAGCTACCAGATTTGTTATGCAAGCCAAACTACTTCGACACCAGAACAGTTGATGGTTGATTTGAGAGAAATTTTGACGACAGCGATGCATTTTAATTATGTTCACAAAATTCAAGGAGTCTTGTATTTTGCCGATAATTATTTTTTTCAGTGTTTAGAAGGTGAAAAGGAGCAAGTTCTAAAACTTTTAGATTCGATTAAGAGTGATCCACGTCATTCGCACTTTCATATTTTGGATGAGAAATTTTCCGAGCAGGTAAATTTTCAAAACTGGTCAATGAAATATGTGAGTAAGCGTAGTGAAATTAAAAGTTTTTTTGCTGAAATTGGCAGTGAAACTTTTAATCCTTTTTTGCTTAAAGCCGATTTATTGGAAAAACTTCTCGATATTTTAAAAGATGCAGAAGCAGAAACCCATGCATAAGCATGGGTTGATCTGACTTATACTTCAATTTTTCGTCGAATCGGTCGATTACTTAAACGACAAAGCAACTCATATCCAATTGTACCATTGGCTTCAGCGACATCATCTACCAAACGGTATTGTCCCCAAAGCTCTATTTCACTATCTAACGCTGCATTTAAACCTGTCACATCAATGGCAATCATGTCCATACTGACACGCCCAATTACACGCCTAAGTTCACCATTAAATGCAACATAATTTTGTTTGATGTACGCACGCGGATAGCCGTCGCCGTAGCCAATCGAAACAATCGCAATATCCATCGCTTCTTCGGCAGTAAATAATGACCCATAACCAACAGAATCACCCGCTTGAATATGGTTAAGCGCAATAATACGGGCAGTAAAAGTCATGACTGGCTTTAAATTTAAATCAGCAACGCTTTTGTTTGCAAATGGAGTTGCACCATAAAGCATAATACCTGGGCGTACATAATCAAAATGTAGTTCTGGCCAGTTAAATATTGCTGCTGAATTACAACATGAGGCTTCAATGGGGGCGCAAACTTGTTTAATGTGCAAAAATTGTTGGATTTGTTGTTGGTTCATCGGATGATCTGGCACATCTGCATTTGCAAAGTGCATTGCCAATACACAATGAAATCCTTCATTTTTTAAATGCATAATGACATCAATAATTTCATCAATTTTAAAACCTAAACGGTTCATTCCACTGTTAAGTTTTATCCAGACTTTTAAACCGTGTTGAATATATTGATCTTTATATTTTAATAACCAGTCGATTTGTTGCTGATGGTGTACTACGCATTCAAGTTGATGCTCTAAAACAGCAAGCATTTCATTGGCATTAAAAATACCTTCAATGAGGGTAATCGGATGCTTTGAACCTTGAGCGCGAAGCTCAAGTGCTTCTTCTAGAGTCGCAACTCCAAAAGCATCGGTGTTATTTAAGGCTGCTAAACAGTCTTTGACTCCATGTCCATAGGCATTGGCTTTGACCATACTCACAATCTTTGAGTTTGGTGCAAGTTGTTTGACACGGTTTAAATTATATTGAAGCGCAGTGCTATCAATATAAACTGTTGCTTGGCGCACCCTGATTTCTCCTTTGGGACGGCATGGAAAAATTTTAAAATAGATAAATAATTAAGAAATTATTCCTCATCATCATATTGACTATAATATTCAGGTGAGAGGTTGCTAAAGCGGGTGTATTGACCTTCAAATGCCAAACGCACTGTACCAATTGGGCCGTTACGCTGTTTACCAATAATAATTTCAGCAGTACCTGCTTCTTTAGATTCTTTGTTATAGACTTCATCACGATAAATGAACATGATTAAGTCGGCATCTTGTTCGATTGCACCAGACTCACGTAAGTCAGACATTACAGGGCGCTTGTTAGGACGATTTTCCAGACTACGGTTTAACTGAGACAGTGCTATAACAGGGCAGTTCATCTCTTTCGCCAGTGCTTTTAAGCTTCGTGAAATTTCTGAAATCTCACCTACACGGTTATCTCCCATGCCTGGGACTTTCATTAACTGTAAATAATCGACCATGATGCAGCCAATTTTGCCATCATGCATTTTGGCAATACGACGTGCGCGGGAACGTAGTTCTGTAGGGGGTAATGCTGAGGAGTCATCAATATACAGATGCATTTCTTGAAGCTGAAGTATGGTACTGGTCACCATTGACCATTCATCGCCATCGAGTTTACCAGAACGTAAATGTCCTTGATGAATTTTACCCATCGCTGAAATCAAACGCATAGCAATCGAATCTGCGGGCATTTCCATCGAAAAAACCAAAGCAGGCAGACGATTGTATTGTAAAACGCTTTGAACCAAATTCATTGCAAATGTGGTTTTTCCCATAGAAGGGCGCGCTGCAACAATAATTAAATCACCATTCTGTAAACCATAGGTTTTATTATCTAGTTCCAAAAACCCAGTGGTTAAACCTGTGATATTACCATCAAGTTTGGACAGCTCATCGAGTTTGCTAATCACATCGGCGGTTACCGAATTAATTGATTTTGGGCCTGCATCTTTTTTATTGTTATTGTGCTGTTCTGCGAGTGAGAAAATATTAGTTTCAGCAAGATCTAAAATTTCGCTGACTGGACGACCTTTAGTGTCATAAGCATTTTGTAAAATATCAGTGCTGACTTTGATCATGCTACGCAGCGTGGCAAATTCTTTAATTTTACCTGCATAAGTTTCCAGATTATAAAAACTTGATGGAGAATCTGCCATAAGCTGCATTAAGTATTCTTCGCCACCAATTGCATCGAGCAAGTTTTGTTTAACCAGCCAGTCATTGACCAAAACGGCATCGTAAGGTGAGTTTTCCTGAGCTAGTTTTTCAATCGCTCGAAAAATATATTTATGGCGTGTTGCGTAAAAATCACTTTCTTTAAGCAAATCGCCAACTTGTTCGAAAGATTCTGCAACTGTCATTAAAGCTGCAAGTACAGCTTGTTCAATTGCCAAGTTGTGAGGGGGCGTGCGAAATTCCTTCAGTTGATTGCTTTCATTGGTTTTTTTATCAGCATTAAACGTGTTTGCAGGAATTGTGGCATTAGCCTGAGACATAGATAACCTTGATTTTAAATAAATAATGGATAAAAATCACAAATTGAGTGCGTACTTACTTACTTTGCTAAGCAACTATCTTAGTCCAAATGTCGATAAGTATCTAACAGATTTCGCAGATAAGTCGTAAAGAATTATAGAGAAGTAAAAGTAAAATTTTTAGCAAAAAAAAGAGCATGCAAAGGCATGCTCTTTTTCTTTACAAAAATTACTCAGATACGATAGTAACGAGAACTTCTGCAACAACATCATGATGCAATTGGATTGCGATGTTGAATTCACCAGTGTGACGAAGCGCACCATTTGGTAAACGAACTTCTGCACGGTCTACAGTAAGACCAGCATTCGTTAATGCGTCAGCGATGTCACGAGTACCGATAGAACCGAAAAGTTTACCTTCATCACCAGCTTTTGCAGTGATCACGATATTAACTTCGTTCAATTGGTCAGCACGTGATTGAGCAGCAGCTAATACTTCAGCTTCTTGTTTCTCAAGTTCAGCGCGACGAGCTTCAAAAGCAGCAGTGTTAGCTTCAGTAGCGGCAACAGCTTTACCCTGAGGGATCAAGTAGTTACGACCAAAACCAGCTTTAACTGATACTTTATCACCAAGTTTACCTAGGTTCTTAATGCGTTGTAATAAGATAACGTCCACAGCTCACCTCACTTATGGTTGTCAGTGTACGGAATCAAAGCCAAGTAACGAGCTTGTTTAATCGCAAGCGCTAATTGACGTTGATAACGAGCTTTAGTACCAGTGATACGGCTAGGAACAATCTTGCCGTTTTCAGTGATGTACTGTTTTAAAGTGTCGATATCTTTGTAGTCGATGTACACAACTTTCTCAGCTGTAAAGCGGCAGAACTTGCGACGACGGTAAAAACGTGCCATTGATGTTCTCCTTAAGCTTCTTCAGCAGATTCGTGTGATTGCTGTGCTTCTTCACGTTGAGCTTTACGCGCACGTTTTTCTTCAGCACTTTTAGCAAGTAACGATTCTTCAGTAATTGCATGTTCACGACGGATGATGATGTTACGAATGATCGCGTCGTTATAACGGAATAATTCTTCTAATTCATCAAGAGTCGTTTGACCACATTCAACATTCATAAGAATGTAGTGTGCTTTGTGAATTTTGTTAATTGGGTAAGCCAATTGACGACGGCCCCAATCTTCTAAACGGTGAATTTGACCATCAGCTTCTTTGATCTGAGAGATATAGCGTTCAACCATACCTACTACTTGATCGCTTTGGTCTGGATGTACCAAAAGTACGATTTCGTAATGACGCATTGTCAGCTCCTTACGGTTTAGACAGCCCCTAATATAAAATTAGAAGCAAGGAGTCATAACAAGAATGAATCATTCAAGTTATGCCGCATAAATTGCGAAGGCTGAATTATAGTGAAAAGTGCAAACAAAAACAAATAGTTTTCAGTGCAAATAAAGCTAAAACGAAAATATTCCTCTCTACTAGAAGAGAGGAAGATGGGGAGCAGGTGATTGGTAAGTAAAGCTAAAACTTAAACTCAGTAGCGTAATTAAAATTACTGAATACAGGAAAAAGCGCTTTGCCCAAATCTGGTCATTTTCAGCTTTAAAACCAATAATGGATAAATATAGCCAATATGCTGTTAACGCATTGAAAGTGATTAGAAAAAAGACATTGGTATAACCAAAACAGTAAAGCCCATTTAGAACTGCCGCAAAAAGTATAATGTAAATGACACATTCAACTTTGGTTCTAAAAATAGAGCGTGCTACTGGCAAAATTGGGATACCTGCATTTTTATAATCATCAAAGCGGTAAATTGCAATTGCCCAAGAGTGGGGCATTTGCCAAAGACCATAGGCTAAGAAAATCAGTAATGCAGCAATATCAAATTCATTGGATACAGCAACATAACCAATAACAGGTGGGCTTGCTCCAGATATACTACCAATCACGGTTTGATGAATTGTGGTACGTTTAGACCAAAGGCTATAAAAGCCAACATAGACAACAAAACCAATAACAGCAAATAAGAATGAATAAGCATTCACCCCAAACCATAAAATGCTAAAACCAATCACTCCAAGTACACTGGCATATACAAGTGCAACGGATGGTGAAATCGTTTTTGTAACTAAAGCACGATTCTGAGTTCGCTGCATTTTTTGGTCAATGTCTTGGTCAATAATATTATTGACGACACAACCTGAGGCCACAACGAGCGTTGTACCTAAGAGGGTGAGGATGAGTAAGAGGAAATCTACATGTCCTTGGGCGGCTAAGAAAAAGCCGCCCAAGGTGGTAATGAAATTACCAAAGAGAATTCCTGGTTTGGTCAGGAATAAATATTTTTTCAACATGACAAACAGTTTAGATCATCATATTGAAGTGTAGATAGTTCATGATCCATACAGAACCGATCAAAAGAACGGCAATACATAGAATGGTATAAACGAATGCGATCAGATTCCAACGCTGTTCAGAAGAGGTATTCATGTGCAAGAAAAACACAAGCTGTACCAATACCTGAGCAACTGCTGTAATACCGATAACTGTCATTAAAAGACCACGGGAAAAACCACCTGCCATCACCATCCCGAAAGGGATGATGGTGAGAAGAACAGATAAAATAAACCCGATTGTATATTGTTTGAAGTTACCGTGAGATGCACCAGCAGCATTATGATCGTGACTACTCATTAGAGAACTCCCATTAAGTAAACGACGCTGAATACACAGATCCATACGATGTCAAGGAAGTGCCAGAACAAGCTTAGGCAAGCTAGACGACGAGTATTTGGAAGTGTCAGACCTTTGGTTTTGATCTGATACATTAATACAATCATCCACACCAAACCAGAAGTTACGTGAATACCGTGTGTTCCAACTAAAGTAAAGAACGAAGATAAAAACGCGCTTGTGCTTGGGCCATATCCTTCATGAACTAAATGATGAAATTCATAAAGTTCCATACCAATGAAAGATGCACCAAAGATAAATGTGATAAATAACCACATAATCACTTGATTGACATTCTTTTTGTATGAAGCCAAAACTGCAAAACCAAATGTTACAGATGAGATTAAGAGAGCAAAGGTTTCAGTTAAAACGAAACCTAAAGACTCACCAAAAAGCTCATGTGCACTTGGCGTACCTGGTGGAACATGGCTGCTCAAAACAGCGAACGCGATGAAGAGTGTACCGAATAAAATCAAGTCACTCATCAAGTATGTCCAGAAACCAAAGACCGTTAAATCGGTATCATCATGTTCATGATGACCGTCATGGTCATGGTTGTCGTGATGAAGTACTTCAGCCATATCCTTAGTCCTTCTTCAAGTGTTTTTCAAGTAACGCATAGCGCTCATTTTCAATGCGCTCAACTTCAGCAGCTGGTACATAGTAATCCACTTCTTTAGTGAATGAACTACGAATAAAGCTGATAATAGCGGCAATGAAAGATACTGCAACTAGCCACCAGATATGCCAGATCAATGCAAAGCCCATCAATGTAATAAACATTGCAATGACGAAACCTGCTGCACGGTCGGTTGGCATATGAATGTCTTCGTATTTGGCAGGACGTGCATACGCAACACCATTTTCTTTGTCTGTCCAGAAACGATCGACACCGTTTGCTTCAGGAACTTGCGCAAAGTTATAAAATGGAGCTGGAGATGAAGTCGACCATTCGATAGTACGACTGTCCCACGGGTCACCTGTATGATCCATGTTTTGATGACGTTGTAAGAAACCTACAATGATTTGCATCAAGAAACATGCAATACCAATAGCAACTAACACAGCACCAAATAATGCAATCGCCAAGTACGGATCCCACTCTGGGTTGTCATATGTATTCAAACGACGAGTCATACCCATGAAACCAAGGATATAAAGTGGCATGAATGCAAAATAGAAACCAAAGAACCAGAACCAGAACGCCGCTTTACCCCAAGCCTCATTTAACTTCCAGCCAAACATTTTTGGCCAGTAGAAAATGATACCAGCGAACATACCAAACACTACACCACCAATAATTACGTTATGGAAGTGAGCGATAAGGAACAATGAGTTGTGTACAAGGAAATCCGCAGGTGGAACCGCCATTAATACACCAGTCAAACCACCGATACCGAAAGTGACAAGGAAGCCAAGCGTCCACAACATAGGTGTTGTGAATGAAATGCGGCCTTTGTACATGGTAAATAACCAAGAGAAGATTTTAACCCCTGTCGGGATTGCAATAATCATGGTCATAATACCGAAGAATGCATTGACGTTTGCACCAGCACCCATAGTAAAGAAGTGGTGAAGCCATACAACAAATGCTAATACAGTAATTGCAATTGTTGCATATACCATTGATTTGTAACCAAACAATGCTTTGCGTGAGAATGTTGCAACAATCTCTGAATACAAACCAAATGCTGGTAATACCAAGATATATACTTCTGGGTGACCCCAAGTCCAAATCAAGTTCACATACAGCATTGGGCTACCGCCAAGCTCGTTCGTGAAGAAATGGAAACCGAAATAACGGTCAAGGGTTAGCATTGCAAGTGTAGCTGTAAGTACAGGGAATGATGCAATAATCAAAACGGCTGTACACAGTGAAGTCCACGTAAAAATAGGCATGTCCATAAGTTTCATGCCAGGTGCGCGCATTTTGATGATGGTAACAAAGAAGTTAACACCAGACAAAAGCGTACCAAGACCAGAAACCTGAAGTGCCCAGATATAGTAGTCAACACCCACACCTGGAGAATACTGGATACCTGAAAGTGGAGGGTATGCCATCCAACCAGTCGCAGCAAATTCACCCAATACAAGCGAAGCCATCATCAGGCCAGCTGCACCAGCAAATAACCAAAAACTTAATGAGTTAAGTAATGGAAAGGCTACGTCACGTGCACCAATTTGTAGAGGTACAGAAATGTTCATCATACCTACAACAAGACCCATCGCTACGAAGAAGATCATGATTACGCCATGGGCAGTAAAGATCTGGTCGTAGTGATCGGGATGTAGATAACCTTCACCGCCACCTTTAGCAAGGAACAGTTGAAGACGCATCATGATCGCATCTGCGAAACCACGCAACAGCATGACCACAGAGATAAGGATATACATGATACCAATTTTTTTATGGTCTACCGATGTAAACCACTCTTTCCAGAGATATCCCCATTTTTTGAAATAGGTGATACCGCCTAAAACTGCAATTGCACCAACAGCCATCAAGACCATTGTCACTAGTACAATTGGCTCTTTAGGGATAGAGTCCCATCCGAGTTTACCTAATAACAACATGGCTTATTCCTCTACAGAAGCAGTTGCATTAGCATTATGAGCTTCAGAACCATGTTCAGCATTTGCTTTATGGTCTGTACCGTGGTAGTTGCTCATATATCTGTTAATGACAGTTTCAAACAAGTTTGGTTCAACTGAAGAATAGTAAGTCACAGGATGTGGCTTAGTCGGGAATGGCTTCATTGCTTCAGCTTTTGCTAAGGCATCTGTATCACCAGCAGCTTCAGCACGATGTACCAATGCTTCGATCTGATGTTTAGAACGATCCCCATCTTTCAGAGTTGCAAGCTCAGCTTGATCAAGCGTACCTTTTTGAATGGCCTGTGCATTAATGCTAGTGCCTTTACCCGCTTTAACAGCTTCTACCCATTGAGCAAAATCAGTTTCAGTCACACTATGTGCTTTAAAGCGCATTTGCGAGAAACCATAGCCTGAGTAGTTAGACGAGAAACCACGATATTCGCCAGTTTCATTCGCTAATAAATGGAGATGGGTTTGCATACCCGCCATTGCATAAATTTGGCCACCTAACGCTGGAATGAAGAAAGAGTTCATTGTAAAGTTAGATGTAATTTTAAAGCTTAATGGTGTTTTCTCTGGGAAACGTACTTCATTTACTGTCGCAATATTTTGTTCAGGATAAATAAAAATCCATTTAAACTGTTCAGCAATAACCTGAATCGTTAAAGGCGCTTTATCTGAATCTAGAGGACGGTAAGGGTCGTACTTGTGGGAACCCCACCAAGTTAACCAAGCTAAAATACCAATAATAATGACAGGAACACCCCAGACTACAATTTCAATTGCAGTTGAGTGCGCCCATGTAGGTTTATAGTCTGCATCTTTATTTGACGCGCGATATTTCCAACCAAACCATAACGCCATAATGATTGAAGGAATTACAACCAATAGCATTAAGTAGATCGCAGTCATCATCAGGTTACTTTGACCTTCAGCAACTGGACCTTTAGAGTTTAGAAGTACTAAATCACCACCACACCCTGTTAAAAGTGCGGAAATCGCGGATAAAGACAATACAGCTAAAATCGTTTGTCTCATTTTACAACCTCGGTGAAGAGTCCCATTCCCTAAGTAAATTGGGGATAGCGATAAAAGTGTCGCATGATGGAGAAGAATGAATACTTTTAAAGTACATATTTCTCTATCATGTGACACAGCTATGTTGTAGGGCATTATGCCTGATATCGTGAAACTAAGCTACTTGAAAGTGACGTTAAATATTTGTTATGAAACCCGATTTATTTGGTTGGTTTTATATTTTAGATTGCTTGTTAAAAACTAAAAATTTCATATGTTTATAAGAAAATAAGGAGTGATAATTCACTCCTTATTTTATTTTTTTAAGCTTATAACTTTGGTTTTTGCAAGTCTATCATGCAAGCTATTGTTTCCTTTGGAGAAAAATAGAACAATATCTGCAATGAAAATAATAACTAAGAGTGGTAATAAACTAATTAATTGAGAAAGGATCACGAACAAAAATGAACGTATAAAAAAACCGCGGAACTGGCCTGGTAATTTATACGTAGTTGCATCAACAATTTGTAAATGAAATATTTTTTTCCCTATAGATTGACCTGAACGGGCAATAAAAAAGTTTTGTAAAAATAACAATCCAAGTGTATAGACTAATAAAGCAACAGGAATCCATGTTGGCATGTTATCACGCATGGCTTCGGCAATTTTAATTTGCTGCTCTACATCAAAACTCGTGGTCTGTTGTAAAAGGTCATGTGGTAAAAAAAGCATTGTCACAATAATTTGTGGCAAAGTGAGCAAAGCTAAATCTACAAGTTTAGCTGAAATACGCTTGCTAACAGGAGCAGCAGTTGCTTTGGCTGTCTGATTGACTTTAATGTCGCGAATGACATCATTGTGGCTATTATTTGGCGTGTCAAAAATTGAACCAGTTGTTGAAAGATTTTCAGGCTGATAGACAAGTTTACCTTGAGTTAATTCACCTAAGGCTCTCCATTCAGTCATACCTTCGTGCCATGCCAAGTCAGTTAACAACACTTGCTGGCTGGCGAGCATCTGGTTCAATTGTTCTAATGTATAAGGACCAGCCTGTTGGTTATTTCTTGCCAAGTAAATTTGCATAAGTTTTAAATCTCAACAGCTTAAAGATGAAAAAGACCCCACGCGAGGGTCTTTTTTATAAAGTTAAGTTACGCTTGCTTGTCTTTATCTTCTGCAAGGAAGAACCATGTTTCCAAAACAGAGTCTGGGTTTAGTGAAACAGTTTCGATGCCTTGTTCCATGAGCCATTTAGCAAGATCTGGGTGATCCGATGGACCTTGACCACAAATACCAATGTATTTACCTGCTTTACGACATGCATGAATTGCCATTGAAAGAAGAGCTTTTACTGCTGGATCGCGTTCATCAAATAGATGTGAAACGATACCAGAGTCACGATCCAGACCTAGTGTTAATTGAGTTAAGTCATTAGAACCAATTGAGAAACCATCAAAATGCTCAAGGAATTGTTCAGCCAATAGTGCATTGGTAGGCAATTCACACATCATGATGACTTTCAGACCATTCTCACCACGCTTCAAGCCATTTTGAGCTAAAAGTTCAATTACACGTTTTGCTTCAGAAACTGTACGCACAAATGGAATCATAATTTGAATGTTGGTCAAGCCCATTTCGTCACGTGCTTTTTTCAAGGCACGACATTCAAGCTCAAAGCAATCACGGAAGTTGTCAGATACATAACGGCTTGCACCACGGAAACCCAACATTGGGTTTTCTTCTTCTGGTTCGTAAAGTTTACCGCCAATGAGGTTTGCATATTCATTGGATTTGAAGTCTGACATACGAACAATAACTGGCTTTTCAGCAAAGGCAGCTGCAAGTGTTGCAATACCTTCAACCAGTTTTTCTACATAGAATTCAACTGGAGAAGAATAACCTGCCGTACGTGCCATTACCGCTGCACGTGTTTCGCGTGGCAAGCTTTCAATATTAAGTAATGCTTTTGGATGTACGCCGATCATACGGTTAATGATGAACTCAAGACGAGCTAGACCAATACCACCGTTTGGAATTTGAGCAAAGTCAAATGCACGATCAGGGTTACCGACATTCATCATAATTTTGAATGGAAGTTTTGGCATAGATTCAATTGAATTACGTTGAATTTCAAAATCCAGCGCACTTTCATAAATAAAGCCCGTATCACCTTCGGCACAAGAAACAGTGACTTCTTGACCATCAGTTAAAACTTCTGTGGCATTGCCTGTACCAACAATCGCAGGAACACCTAATTCACGTGCAATAATTGCAGCGTGGCAAGTACGACCCCCACGGTTGGTGACAATTGCCGCAGCACGTTTCATCACTGGCTCCCAGTCTGGGTCAGTCATATCTGAAACAAGAACGTCACCTGGCTGGACTTTATCCATTTCTTTAATCGAGGTGACAACACGTACTTTACCAGAGCCAATACGTTGACCAATTGAACGACCTTCACACAACACTGTGCCGCGTTGCTTAAGTAAATAGCGTTCCATTGTGCCGACACTTTGACGACTTTTTACTGTTTCAGGACGCGCCTGAACAATATAAATTTGACCATCATCGCCATCTTTCGCCCATTCAATGTCCATTGGAGCACCATAATGGTCTTCAATAATCATAGCTTGTTTGGCAAGTTCTTGGAGTTCGTGATCATTTAGCGCAAATTGTTGGCGATCTTGTTTTTCAACATCAACAACAACGACTGATTTACCCGCAGAACCTTCTTCACCATAAATCATTTTTTGGTGTTTTGAACCCAGGTTACGACGTAATACAGAATGTTTGCCATTTTTTAGAAGTGGTTTTGATAAGTAAAATTCGTCAGGGTTTACTGCACCTTGAACGACCATTTCACCCAAACCATAAGATGCGGTGATGAATACGACATCACGGAAACCAGATTCGGTATCTAGCGTGAACATAACACCCGCAGCACCAGTTTCTGAACGTACCATGCGTTGTATACCCGCAGATAAAGCAACGATGTCATGGGCAAAACCCTGATGTACACGGTATGCAATCGCACGGTCATTATATAAAGATGCAAATACTTCTTTAATTGCAATCAAAATATTATCAATACCGCGAATATTCAAAAACGTTTCTTGTTGACCCGCAAAAGAAGCATCAGGTAAATCTTCAGCAGTCGCAGATGAACGAACGGCAACCGCGATGTCAGGGTTGCCGTTTGAAAGTGCGGTAAAAGCGTCACGTACTTCTTTTTCTAATGCTGGAATGAGAGGAGTATCTACAATCCATTGACGGATTTTTGCGCCAGTTTCGGCAAGGGCATTGACATCATCAACATTCAATTGATCGAGTTCTGCCTGAATTTTTGCGTTTAGACCGCTTTGCTCAAGGAACTCACGATAAGCAGCAGCAGTTGTGGCAAAGCCACCCGGTACAGACACACCAGCATTGGATAAATGGCTGATCATTTCACCTAGAGATGAGTTTTTCCCACCCACGAGTTCTACATCGTGTTTCCCTAATTTTTCCAGACCGATTACGCGCGCTTCCAAAGTTTTCACTCCACTTTTCCAGTATTAATTACTATCTTGGCATGAAGAAAAGATATTAATGTGCTTAGGATTTTGATTTACTCTAAGCGACAGTCATGTAAGATCAGCTTACTATAAAGATTATATAGCACTAAGACAAATGTTTGAGGAGATTTTTCATGTCGGATAGTAAACAAATTAAGCGGAGTGTGTTTTTTATTTCAGATGGAACCGCGATTACGGCTGAAACCCTCGGACATTCTTTATTGGCACAGTTTCCCAACGTAGATTTTGATATTCATATTATTCCGTATATTACATCAGAAGAAGCGGCAATGAATGTAGTTGCTGAAATCAATAGTTGCCAGTCTAAAGACCAAACTTTGCCTTTGGTGTTTGATACTTTGGTCGATCCTAATGTTCGAGAAATCATTAATACAGCCAAAGCGGTAAATTTAGATGTGTTTGAAGGGCTAATTAGTAAACTCGAACAAGAGCTTGGTACGCCACCTACGACTTTAGTGGGGCAAACTCATGCCGTGACCGATTCTGAATATTATAAAGCCCGTATTGATGCGGTTCATTTTGCTTTGGACAATGATGATGGGGCGCGTACACGCCATTATGATAAAGCTGATATTATCCTGATAGGTGTGTCACGCTCGGGTAAAACACCAACGTCAATCTATCTTTCGTTGCAGTTTGGAATTCGTGTCGCAAACTATCCACTTACGGAAGAAGATTTAGATGACAACCGTTTGCCAAAAGTATTGAAAGAGCATAAGAACAAGCTGTTTGGTTTAATGATTGATGCTGAACGTTTGGTTGCGATTCGTAATGAGCGTAAGGCGAATAGCCGTTATGCAAGCTTCAGTCAATGTCAGATGGAGTTACGTGCGATTGAGGGGATTTTTATTTCAGAAGGGATTCCGTACTTAAATGTAACTGAAATGTCGATTGAAGAAATTTCAACGCGTATTTTACAAACCACAGGTTTGAAACGTCGTATTGGTTAATAAATTTACAGGTAATTCGATTTTAATCATTAAAAGAATTTGATTAAGCTTTAAAAATGATCGAGGAAATAAGTGAATTTTCATTTATTTCCTCTTTTGCTTATTTATAAAGGATTTAGCTATTTTTGATATCCATCAACAGACTAAAGTTTTCTAAACGCTTTTGAGTGTCATAAATGTCACAAGTAAAGATGAATTCATCAACTTCGACATGTTCTAACAAATCTTGCAAACCTGCTTTTACAGTTGATGGTGAACCAACTTGAGCCAATGCATAAAAGTTATTAACTGAGATGCGCTCGGCAGGTGTCCAGATATTTTCCATAGAATCTACAGGTGGTTTTAGTTTTAAACTTTGTCCTCGCATTAGACCCAATACACGTTGATAAGCACTGGTTGCTAAATGTTGTGCTTCAGCATCAGTTTTCGCTATAACAGTAGGAACACCAATTGAAACATAAGGATGATCTAAATATTCAGATGGTTGAAAATTTTCTCGATACAACTGTACGGCCTGCGACAGCATACGTGGTGCAAAATGTGATGCAAAAGAATAAGGCAGACCTAAACGAGCAGCAAGCTGTGCACTAAATAAGCTTGAGCCAAGTAGCCAGACAGGAACGTGCGTGCCATGTCCCGGAGTTGCCACAATTTTTTGATTTGGAGTAGGATCTTTGAAATATTGCAAAATTTCGAGGACGTCTTGTGGAAATTGATCTTCTGTTTCCTGACGACCACGGCGCAAGGCACGCATGGTAAGTTGATCTGTTCCGGGTGCACGGCCCAAACCTAATTCAATACGATTAGGATACAACGTTGCTAAGGTACCAAACTGTTCTGCAACGACTAAAGGTGCATGGTTGGGGAGCATGACACCGCCGGAGCCTAAACGGATAGACTGTGTATTTGCTGCAATATAACCAATCAATACAGCGGTGGCAGAACTGGCAATGCCATCCATATTATGATGTTCAGCCAACCATAAACGTTCATATCCAAGTTTTTCTGCATGCTGTGCAAGCTCTAAGGCATGCTGTAAGGAAAAATGAACACTTTGATCATTCCGGATTGGGGCAAGTTCAAGAATAGAAAATTGTGTTTCTTTTAAGGAAGGCATAAAAAATTCTCGGGAACTATATATCGATATTTTACGATTTATAAGGAATTTTGTATATCGTTTTTTTTCGATTTATGCAGCTATTTGTAAATATAATGCATAAAAAAAGCACCCAGAGAAGGGTGCTTGATTCGTTTCGTCATTCGTGAAATTAACGATGACGGTAATGACGATGATGTCTGTTCCAGCTACGAGAATTGTTATAGCGTTTTTCTTCTGCCTTGTCTTTGGCAATTTTATTACCCAACGCTGAACCGCCTGCTGCACCTAGGGCTGAACCAATATAACCACCAGAAGTTCCACCTACATTTTTACCAACAGTATAGCCACCCACACCGCCTAAGCCACCACCAATCGCAGATTCTGTACGGTTACGCTTATTACTTGCAACTGCTGCACCACCAGCACCACCAATCGCAGAGCCAATCATAGCGCCTGTATTGCCACCCATTTGGTTACCTAGTGCTGTACCAACCACACTGCCTAGTGCTGAAGTTGCTGCAACGCGGGTAGTATTATCAGCGTGAGCATTGATTGCAAACATAGAAGAAATTGCCAATACACTACTCAATAATAAGTTGTTTGCTTTCATTTTAAATCTCCGTGTCCTAGCAGAAGGACTTTATCTATTTCGTTGTAGCAAATGTAACAAAAGGATTCACTGGAATTGTGGAGATTAGCGTTGTTATTTTTACAGAGTACTCGTGTTTTGTATGCTTTCTATTAAAAGTGTCTAATAAAACGGCAAAAACGATCAATTTAAACTGTAATGTGAAGAAAAAGTGAAAAGCAGGAAATATGAGTTTGCTTATGACTAGCCAAATATAAGCTTATCTATGTTCTTTAACTGTCATAATCGGTAAACTATGCGCAATTTTAGCATTTGACGTTTTTTTATCTCGACAAGTTACACGTGATGAGATGACTGAACATTTTATTTTGAGATACATCCACTTATGAAAGAATCATTACGTTTACGATTGGATCAACTCTGTGATCGTTATGAAGAGTTGACTGCATTATTGGCAGATGCAGAAGTCATTTCTGATAATAAACGGTTTCGTAAATTATCACGTGAACACAGTGATTTGTCAGAAATGGTGGAGGTTTGGGGCAAATACCGTCAGGCTGAACAAGATATTATTACGGCAGAAGATATGTTGGCCGATCCTGACTTTAAGGATATGGCGCAAGAGGAAATCAAGGAAAATCGTAGCTTGATTGAACAGCTTGAAGCTGATTTGAATATTTTGATGATTCCTAAAGATCCCAATGACGCAAACTCTGCTTATCTTGAAGTTCGAGCAGGTACGGGCGGCGATGAAGCTGCAATTTTCTCAGGTGATTTATTTCGCATGTATAGTAAATATGCAGAGTCTAAAGGCTGGCGTATTGAAGTGTTATCTGAAAATGAAGGCGAACATGGAGGCTATAAAGAGGTCATTTGCCGTGTTGATGGTGATGGTGTCTATGGTCGCTTAAAGTTTGAAAGTGGTGCGCATCGTGTACAACGTGTGCCTGCAACTGAGTCGCAGGGACGCGTGCATACTTCTGCCTGTACAGTCGCAATCTTGCCCGAAGTAGATGTAGATACAACCGTTGAAATCAATCCTGCTGATTTGCGTATAGATACTTATCGTGCATCGGGTGCGGGTGGTCAGCATATTAACAAAACTGACTCTGCCGTGCGTATTACCCATATTCCAACAGGTGTTGTGGTCGAATGTCAGGAAGAACGTTCTCAGCATAAAAACAAAGCCAAAGCGATGGCTTTATTGGTTTCACGTCTTGAAAATGCAAAACGCGCTGCACAGGAAACAGCAACCTCGGAAATGCGTCGTGATTTAGTCGGATCTGGAGATCGCTCAGAACGCATTCGTACTTATAATTACCCACAAGGTCGAATGACCGATCATCGTATTAATTTAACCTTATATAAGTTAGACGCGATTATGGAAGGTGATTTGACTGAGCTTTTAGATAGTTTACATCGTGAATATCAAGCAGATCAGTTGGCCATGTTGGCGCAAGAGAATGGCGGCTGATGAAAATCGGACAAGCCTTAAATCTGCGTGGCGAAGCTGATAGTTATGAACGTCAGGAAGCTATGTGGTTGCTTGAACATGTTCTAAAACTTAATGTACTTGAATTGAAAATGCGTCAAATGCAAGTATTGACGCATGAGCAAGAACACGCCTTTTTAGATGGTCTGATGCGTTTATCTAAAGGCGAGCCATTGGCTTATATTATTGGTACGCAACCTTTCTGGAGTTTGGATCTTCATGTAACTCCAGATACGTTAGTACCGCGTCCAGATACTGAAATTTTGATTGAGACGGTACTTTCTCTGGATTTGCCATTTCAAACTTCAATGGTAGATTTAGGTACGGGTACAGGTGCAATTGCTTTATCTTTAGCAAAAGAGCGACCTGACTGGAAAGTTTTAGCGACGGATATATATTTTCCAACGCTTGAAGTTGCTCAAAATAATGCACATAAACATGGTTTGAATCAGGTTACATTTATTTGTAGTGCATGGTTTGAAGCCATTCCTACGCAAAAATTCGATTTAATCGCTTCTAATCCACCATATATCGATGCAAATGATGAACACATGGTAAATCTGGGAACAGAACCACGTCGGGCGTTGGTTGCAGAGCATCTTGGTCTTGCTGACTTGGAACATATTATTGATCAAGCACCGAACTGGCTAAATGCTGACGCATGGCTAGTGCTTGAACATGGTTTTGATCAAGGTGAGTCGGTTCGCGAGTTATTGCAAAATCGTGGTTTTAGTCGTGTACAGACTCGAAAAGACTATGGTGGCAATGACCGTATTAGTTTGGGACAGTGGAAAATTTAAATAAATTCTATATAGATACAGTTTTACTTTATCATTTTGCTCGATAAGCACTCGAATTTAGCCTTGTGCATTTTTAAAAAGCAGGGCAAAAATATTCAGACTATTAACATTTAAACTGTCCATTTAGTAAGAATAGTAAGCTGATTGCGTATTCTTCTTAATATTGAAAGTGTGCAATTATATTCAAATCATTGATTGATCAATTGCTTAGCTTTTTACTTCGTTGATAATGAATATTTGACTGTGCAACCTTTTACATGCATGAGCGAATATCAATAATTAAAAAATCTTTTAAATGATCGAAATGCTCAAAATAAAAGAACATTTGAAGCTTTTTGAAATTGCACTATAAAACTTGAACTTTTACTCTAAGATTCAGCTAGGATTAAATTAAATAACGTGGAAATTTACAATGAAAATTCAAGGAAAACATTTCATTATTACAGGTGGTGCGTCTGGTTTGGGTGCTGCAACTGCTGAATGTTTGGTTGCACATGGTGCTAGCGTTACCATAGTTGATATGAATGTTGATGCAGGGCAGGCTCAGGTTGTGAAATTAGGTGAAACAGCAGATTTTGCTGCATTAGATGTGACCAATGAGACAGAAGTCGAGCAGTTTTTTAAGCAGACTTTGCAAAAGCATGGCGCAATACATGGCTTAATTAATTGTGCAGGTGTTGGACCATCAGCAAAGGTGGTGGGTAAAGATGGTATTCATGATCTGACCATGTTTAATAAAGTTTTGAATATCAATGTTACAGGGACTTTTAATATGCTGCGTTTTGCAGCGGAAGCCATGATACACAATGTTGTAACAGATGATGATGAGGATCGTGGTGTGATTATCAACACAGCATCTGTCGCTGCTTTTGATGGGCAAATTGGACAGGCTGCTTACTCTGCATCCAAAGGAGCTATCGTCGCAATGACTTTACCGATTGCGCGTGAATTGGGGCGTCATGCAATTCGGGTTTTGACGATCGCGCCGGGCATTATGGAAACGCCAATGCTCAAATCTTTACCACAAAATGTTCAAGATGCACTTGGACAAATGGTACCTTATCCGTCACGCTTGGGTAAGCCAGATGAGTTTGCGCGTTTGGCTGCACATATTATTGAAAATTCTTATTTAAATGGTGAAGTTATTCGTTTGGATGGCGCAATTCGCATGGCACCCAAATAATATAAAGCTGCTTTAAGCAGATGTTAAATCCCTCAAGTTAATTGAGACATTTGAACAATAAAAATTGGTTGAGTTGGTTCTAAACTTGCTCATATAGGTCAGCATTTGATGTTCTACTGAAACAAAGGTTATTAAAAGCAAATAGTGTTTTTTGTGATTTTAATGTAATTACAATGGAATTGTGTTGTATGGTTACTCTGACTTTTAATAATATTTGGTTGAAAGTGAAAAATATGTTGGACTCCACGATGATTTGAACATCAACTACAACCTGAGCTGTATGTAGTCGTTTTTATTTTGCTAAAAGCCTTTGATTAAGTGGCTGAATAGTTCATTTGGAAAGGATCAATGAGGTATTTTTAGTAAAGTACCTCAATGAATTTATAATGGCTATAAATCAGCTTTTACTTCATCGCCAATTGTATAAAACGTGCCGCCTGCAATGTAATGTAAACTTTTTAAGCTTTTATCAGCATCTGCAAAATACCAGTGTCCATCACGGAATACACGAGAATCGGCCCATGCGCCAACCACAGAACCAATAAATAAATCGTGTGCTTGCTGATTATGTGGTTCTGGAATCACTTTGCATATTAGCCAAGCAATACACCCATCAACTAACGGTACTTTTAAATCATCTAGATAAAAGAGTTGTGTTCCACATATTTCTAATTTATTAGTTTCTTCAAACTGACTGATACTGCCTAATTGGTAGGTCATATTTAGTTGTGCAAAACAAGGAACTTGTAATGCGAAATAGCCATTCTGTTCAATGATTTGTCGTGTTTTTGTTGATTTATCTAGAACGACGGTCACTTTTGCGGGACTAAATTCTAGAGCACAGGCCCATGCGGCTGCCATGACATCTATATCATGATTATTTTGAGCAGAAACCAGAACAGTTGGGCCATGATTAAGCAAACGATAGGCTTTTGCGAGTTCTACACGTTGAATATGTGATTTCATAACTTTAAAAGCTCTGATGGTTGTAATTAGTATTTTGACAGAATCTTAGAAATAAATATGCGATAGAAACCGACTCATTCTAACTAATTTACTACAGCTGTGCTTCTAAACTATCTATGTGATAGCAAACCTTTGAAAAGATTATAGGCCCAGCATAATTGGCTTCTAAACTATCTATGCGATAGCAAACTCCCTACTTCTTAATTTGACGGATGATCAAGTCTTCTAAACTATCTATGCGATAGCAAACAAACAGCGTCCTGGTGTTGCTAAAAATTTATTATTCTAAACTATCTATGCGATAGCAAACTCATCAGAATATATGTTGGCAAATGTAGATGTCTTCTAAACTATCTATGCGATAGCAAACGTAACCTCAGATGATTGACGCAGTTCTTTTAGCTTCTAAACTATCTATGCGATAGCAAACGAAACAATTCTAAAAGGTCTCGATTATCATTGCTTCTAAACTATCTATGCGATAGCAAACATGAGTAAGCAGGATTCATTGGACTGATCATTCTTCTAAACTATCTATGCGATAGCAAACTATAAAATTTCAGAAATAAATCAATTTATAACAAAAACTTAATCGAATCGTGGCTTGTTTAACTAAACAAATAAAGAGTAAGTACAAGTTAATGATTTTACTTTGTTTTTAATGAATAATAAAAATATTGGGTTAAAACCACTCAAATGTCAAATCTGCATTCAGCCACATTTGAAAATTAAACCAATAATGCGTTTAGGCATTATAAAGCAAGGAAAAACACGGTATCATAAGCCGTTTTGCATCATCATCTTTTGGAGACCCCTAAGTGGAGCGACCGACTATTAGCCCTGAACAATTACAGGAAGCAGCAGAAAACTTAACGACGATTCGTGATTTTATTCGTTTTGGTGTGTCTGCATTACGTCAATATGATGCTCATTTAGGTCAGGGAACCGAAGATTATTTTGCAGAAAGTTCAGCATTGGTTTTACAAACCCTTTCCCTTGAATGGGCTGCAGATGCTGAAATTTTAGATGCAAAACTATTACCAAGCGAAAAAGCTGAATTCTTAAGTTTGCTAGAACGCCGTGTCAATGAACGTATTCCAACATCCTATTTACTTAATTTAGCTTATTTTGCCAATAAACCATTTTATGTCGATGAGCGTGTACTCATTCCTCGCTCACCCATTGCCGAATTAATTGAACAACGTTTTGCACCTTATTGTCTGGATGAACAAGGCAATATGCGTGAGGCAATAAATAACTTACCAGAAAACTCAAATCCTAAAACGCCGCAACGTATTTTAGATATGTGTACAGGTTCAGGTTGTATCGCAATTGCTTTGGCTTATGCATTTCCTGAATCGGAAGTTGATGCAACTGATATTTCCAAAGATGCACTTGAAGTCGCTGCGATTAATACAGAGCATCACGATAAACAATATCAGGTTGCATTATTGGAATCGGATTTATTTTCAAAAATTCCTGCCGAAAATCAATATGATTTGATCGTGACCAATCCGCCTTATGTCGATGCAGAAGATATGGCAGATTTGCCTGAAGAATTTTTACATGAACCAGAACTGGCTTTGGCAGCAGGTCAGGATGGTCTGGATCTTGTGCGTAAAATGTTGGCTCAAGCAGCAGATTATTTGACAGAAGATGGTTTAATTGTCATCGAAGTGGGTAACTCTGAGTGGGCAATGCGCCAAAATTTTAATACCGTTGATTTTCACTGGCTGAGTTTCAAAAAAGGCGGTTCAGGTATTTTTGCTTTAACTGCTGAGCAATGCCGTCGTTATCAAGGTCTATTTCAAGAATCTGTAGAAGCATAAGGAGTTGTAAATATGGCTGGGAATAGTATTGGACAACTCTTCCGTGTTACAACTTGTGGCGAGTCGCATGGCGTTGGCTTGATGGCGATTGTGGATGGTGTGCCGCCAGGACTTGCGCTTTGTGCAGAAGATTTGCAAAAAGATTTAGATCGTCGTAAGCCGGGAACCTCAAAGTTTGCAACGCAGCGTAAAGAACCTGATGAAGTTGAAATTATTTCAGGGGTTTTTGAAGGTAAAACGACAGGAACGTCAATTGGTTTGCTCATTCGCAATACTGATCAAAAATCGAAAGATTATGGCAATATTGCGCAGACTTTCCGTCCTGGTCATGCAGATTATACTTATACGCAAAAGTATGGTTTCCGTGATTATCGCGGTGGTGGACGTTCGAGTGCGCGCGAAACAGCAATGCGTGTTGCGGCGGGTGCAATTGCAAAAAAATATCTCGCTGAAAAATTTGGTGTCGCGATTCGTGGTCATGTCACTCAAATTGGTAATGAAATTGCGGAAAAACTGGATTGGGCAGAAGTATCGAATAATCCATTTTTCTGTGGAGATGCGGATGCGGTTCCTCGTTTTGAAGCCTTAGTCACTTCTTTGCGTGAACAGGGAACCAGCTGTGGGGCAAAACTTGAAATTTTGGCAGAGAAAGTTCCAGTGGGTTGGGGAGAACCTGTATTTGATCGTCTGGATGCCGATATTGCACATGCCATGATGAGCATCAATGCTGTAAAAGGTGTTGAAATTGGTGATGGTTTTGCTGTAGCAGGTCAGTTTGGTCATGAAAGCCGCGATGAACTAACAACGGAAGGTTTTTTAGCAAATCATGCTGGTGGGATTTTAGGTGGAATTTCCAGTGGGCAAACCATTCGTGTAGCCATTGCATTAAAGCCTACTGCTAGCATTACTACTTCTGGCAAAACCATTAATCTGGATCGTGAAAATACAGATGTGCTGACTAAAGGTCGTCATGATCCGTGCGTTGGTGTTCGGGCAACTCCAATTGCTGAAGCGATGCTCGCGATTGTACTTATGGATCACTTTTTACGTAATCGGGCACAAAATGCAGATGTAGTTGCTCCATTTGATCCGATTGAACCATAAATTATCTTTTCATAAAAAACTCACCCATTTGCGGTGAGTTTTTTTATTGCTATAACTTAAGTTTGGAGATCACGATGAATAATACACATCAACAAAGTTTTGATAGGCTGAAGAGGCTTGACCATCGATATACATTGGTCGTTTGATTGCACCATGATCTGTATTAATTTGCACATCAATACGTTTGGCATTTTTAAAATCATTTAAAAAGCTGTTTGGAACTACAATATGATTGGACGAGCGTTTAGGTTCTAAACGACTAATATATTGTAATTCAGTAGGTTGTGCGGGTGTGTAGCTTAAATGTTTACCATCAATAATAAAGGTTATTTTTTTAATATCGTAATAAAGATTGCTACTATTTAAGCGTACATCAATACGAAGCTGATTTTTATTCTCAGAATTCCACGAAGCAGCCATAATTGGACACTGTTCATTTGGTTTACACAATAACAGTCCAGCTGCAGCTAAACGATCAGTATTGGTTTTATTTTCTGGAACACTGGTACAACCATGCAATAAAATGAAAGCCGCCATAAACCCAAGTGTTTTTTTCATTTTAGATTTCCCCTAAATTAAATATATTCTCCATTTTCTTATTATTCACCTATGCCAAGAAAATGAAAGGGTTGTGAAGCCTTGAATTGTGCTGTTGCATCACCTGCGTAGATGTTCTCCTGATTTTTACCTAAATCTAACTTGCGTGTCACCCCATCTTTGAAATTAATTTTGTTAAGATCAACCCAAAAACTATTGGGTGAAAGTGCGGACTCAAAAAAGTAAAGTTTACGCTTATGGTCAACGACAGTACGCCAGCGTGTTGAGGAAATATTTGGTTCTTCTTCTGTGTTGAGCCCATAAGGCACAGATACATTACGAATGACGCTAAAAACAGAAGCAAGCGCTTCTTTAGGGGCATCATTTTTGGGAATAGCATTGATATAAAAAGACGCTCTGGCAAAACGATCAGATGCCCGATTGGTTCCAGGAAGGAAAATAGTTCCACCAATTTGTTTCCAGTATTGATTAAGCGCAAGCTGTTCATCAAAAGTGGGGGAATTTGTCATGACCTGATAATTTGGACTATGATGAATAACTTGTTTGCCATTAATGTATTCAACAATAGCGCTATCACCAGTTTTATCAGAAATTGATAAATGTAAAGTCGTTAATCGTTTTTCACCGGGAACAGCGTCTGAAACCACAATAAATGGTTCTTTTTGCAAGGCTTTTACAGCTTCATCGACAGTTGCAAAGTTATCCAGAACATACTGTGCCCATGCCGCAATCGTGAGCTTAGGTTTGCTCGATTTTGTTGCATCAGGATATTCTGACTCAACCAACCAAAGCAAATTGGCATTTAAACCAGCTTCATTTACTCCATCTGTTGTTGAAATATCATAGCCTGTTGCAACCACACTCCCATATTTAGAGATCCATTGAATAGAGTTTTTACCTGCATTTCCGCTTCGTTTTACACCACTGGGTAGAATCCATAAATTTGTACCGACATCCTGTTTCCAGTCCATAGAACGGGCAGTAATAATCGTTTGGTTATTACCTTGAAATACAACTCTTGTACAGGCTTGGGCTGTAAGAGAAATACAACATAAACTACAAGCTATTAAACCACTCATCAGCGTTTTTTTAATCATTGTCGTATCCTAATGTAAAATACTCTTGCTGTTTTTATTGAGATATCAAGTTGATTAATTCAACGTGATATCATTTGAATCATTTGTTCTTCTAACAAATTTTGTATATGTGCTTTGCAATAAATTGACGTTTAACGACTACATCAGTAGAAATTTAAGTTTATTGTTAGACAAAATTGACATATTTATTTCATAAATTCAACATTATTCTAATTTTATGTAGACTGGTCTGTATATTATTAATATAATATATTGCAATTAACGGTTCTTTGTTAAGAACGAATTTCTCTTGTGAAGATATGTGTTCTCAAGACAATAAGTTTAAGTGAAATATATAAATATATTTTAAATCAAAAGTTTAAGTTTTTCTAGTTGTGCGTTTTACGGCCTGCTTCTTCCCCAAGTTGCAGGTTTTTTTTGAATTTTTTTTTTTTAAATTTGATTCATCTTTTTGTAAAAATTGAATGTTAATTTGGCTTTAAATCGAATGGATAACACGCAATGAAAAAGACAAGCGAAACGAATTTAGATTATTTAAATAATATTATAGATGATTTTAAATATACTAAGGAAAAACCAAGTAAAATTTTGATCGGTTATAAAATTTATGCTGAACTTATGAATGACACTCAGTTTAAAAGTGAAATACTTGAATCAGCTTTAGATCCTAATAAACGTAAATATCGAAAATTAAAAATAAAAATTACTCAAGATGAGTATCAACTTAAAATTGAATAGGATTTAATCATTTTCCAAATAATCCTGTTGAATATGCCATTTCTTTTAATTGTTCATAGTCTTTAATTATAATTTTACCAAAACTGACTTCCACAATTTTTTTCTTTTCAAGATCTTGTAATAATTGATTAATTGTTTGGCGGGAACATGCCAGCATTTGCGCCAGTTTTTCCTGCGAAACTTGAATGACAAAATTTTCTACATTTTCGATATTGCCATAGCCTTGTAATATAAAATTTAAACGCTGTGCCAAGTGTTGCAATAAACTTCGACTATGTATGGCATTGAGTTCTAAAAAAGCAAATCTGAGTTTTTGACTGATCAATTGGGCTAAAAAGTACCAAGCTTTAGGATATTGATTTAGCAAAATATCTAAGTTTTTTTGCGATAAGTATAGAATTTTACTTGATTTTATTGCGATAGCATGATGTGAACGTGGCGACTGATCAACCAGTGAAATTTCGCCGAACCAATTAATAGGTTCAAAAATCGCGATCAAGATAGTATTACCATGCTCATCGGTTGAGCTAATCTCTACGGAACCTTCCAATAAAGCATAAATACCATCAAAAGTATCACCTACATAAAAAGCAGCCTGATTTTTTTCCAAATGTAATAACTTGGCATTTTCAAAAATGAAATTTTGAAAAAAAATAGGTAACTGGGAAAACCAGAGATTACGTTGCAAATCTGCATGAAACTTAATATCTAGCATTTCATTCCCTTTAAATGTCGGCTAATTGACAACTTCTTTTTTTAAACGTGGCTATAGTAGCAGTAAGTTTAGGCAAGGATGCATAAAATGAGTAAATTAGAACAGTTATTAAGCCAATATGCGGCATATCATCTTGACCATAAAAATGTAATGACACATTTTATTGGCATTCCATTGATTGTATTTGCTCTATTTTGCCTTGCAGCACGAGTGGAATTTAATTTTGGCATATTCCATTTACATTTAGTGATTGTATTGTTGTGGATCATGGTTGTGTATTATCTACGTTTAGATCACATCTTTGGTTTATGTATGCTGTTTATTTTAGGCATATGTACTTATTTCGCACTTGAAATTGCTCAATTAGGAACATGGCTTTGGCTTAGTATTTCAATTGGTAGTTTTGTAATTGGCTGGATTTTCCAATTTATTGGACACTTTTTTGAAAAGAAAAAACCTGCTTTTGTCGATGATATTGTCGGTTTAGCGATAGGACCTCTTTTTGTTTTAGCTGAATTTGTATTTTTATTTGGGTTTCGCAACACGCTCAAAGAAAAAGTTCTTAAGCAAGCCCATATTTTAAGAAAAGAAATGGATGAGCACCCATCGTTATCTATAAAACATAGTTAGAACATTTTCCTTTTGCTTGTGTCTGAGCCAAAGCCCTGAGGGGCTTTTTTTTTTATGTTTGACTTAACTGTGTAATGAGTGAATAGTATTTAATAAGAGTTTAGGTTCCAAGATGATCATTTTTATAGAATTGTTTTGTCTATTAATTGTTTATAGGTCTGGTCAAGTTGTGCAAAGCAGTAAAGAATAGGTTTAAAAGGTTTAAGTAGCATGGATAGAATGAGAACAACAGTCAAATATGTCGTACTCAAAGGGGATGATTATCAGTTGGGGATTTCTTTGCATGAAGAAAATCTTGAAGCGGGTAGTACGTATTTTGACAATATACCCTCTGTTGTAACATTTAATGGTCGAGACTTTAGGGTCAAGTATAAAGAGTTAATTCGTAAACAGACTTATGATGAAAATGATGAATCACAACATATATTAGTGAAAATGATTGCAATGAACTAACTAAATTTAACAGTTCAAAACTGAAAAACGAGGATAATCAAATCGTTTAATATGAAGTGTGGAATAAACAATGACTAAAAAAATATTATTGATCTTGTGTGGTAGCACACTTGTTTTGCCTGCTTGTACGACGAGTCAACCACATACATCGCAAAAAATTGGGATGGCGAACCCAGCGAGCCAATACTGTATTGAACAGGGCGGTAAATTGGAAATGAAAAAAAATGCAAATGGTGATGAATATGCCAATTGCATTTTACCAGATGGTCGGGTGGTTGAAGAATGGCAATTATTTAGACAGGATCATCCTGTAAAATAATAAAAAAACCCAGAAATAATAGCATATTTCTGGGTTTTTGGTTTTATAACATGACAAACATAATAATTACACCTAAAACGATGCGATACCACGCAAATACACGTAAGGTGTGTTTCTCCACAAAACGTACTAAAGCTTTTACCACAAACAAAGCCGCTATAAATGCAGTTACAAAACCAAGAGCAATATTGGTCATATTGTCTGCGGTGAGTACGCTTGCATTACGAATCAAATCAAAGGTTGCTGCGCCAAGCATAGTTGGCATTGCAAGAAAAAAAGAAAATTCTGTCGCAGCCTTACGAGAAAGCCCCGCAAACATTCCCCCCACAATGGTCGCACCAGAACGCGAAGTGCCTGGAATCATAGCCACACATTGAGCTAAACCAACCAGTAAAGCTTGTTTATAAGTAATTTGAGTCGCTTCAGTTGTCTTATGATCAAACTTGATAGATTCAGCCCAAAAAATAATGAGACCGCCCACAATTAATGCAATAGCTACAACTAATGGGCTAAACAATACAGATTTAATGAAATCTACAGCCATAACACCAATGATGACTGCGGGGAAAAAAGCAATAAGAACACTCACACAAAAATGACGTGCTTCGGCATCACCACTAAAAAAGCCTTTAATGAGGTCTATAATTTTTTGTCGATATAACCAGCAAACTGCCAAAATTGCACCCAACTGAATGACAACTTCAAATACTCGACCACTATCAGAATGAAAATCAATCAGATGACCAAAAAGAATAAGGTGTCCCGTACTAGAGATAGGTAAAAATTCAGTTAGACCTTCAATGAGACCTAAAAAAAGAGCCTTGAAGGCTTCAATGTGTTCCATGGATGATTACTCATGAATCAGATGTAATGATATTAATTAAAAAGACAGGCGCATGTGTAACTCAAAAACTCAATATTTTTTCAAATTAAGACAGCGTAGCTTTTACTTTTTATTCAAGAAAAGTATTTTTCTTAAAGCGGAAAATTGTATACGCAATAGTGTTGGGATCGAATAGGCGAACTCAGTTTCCATTGTTAATATTTGTGAAAATTACATTTGGATAGAAAATTTCTCATTCATTTAAGTTTTTAAGCACGTATTTGATTTAAATAATGATAATCATTTGCAATTAAACATGTGTTCTTGTATAGTTATGCCACTGGAAAGTTTCATGGGCTTACCAGAAATAAAAAGACTACATGAGTAGTCTGTATAGCGTGATCCTTGATAAACCCATTACGTAAAAATAATGGGTTCTTTTTATTGATCAATTTTACTAACTTAATATGATCACTAATTATTTCAGCGCCTAGAAATAGTATGTAGCGCTAAATAAATTTATTAATGATATTAGCAATATGTTCATTATAGATGATTTTGGTATGGGAACTCATCCAATACCAAAACTTAAAATTAACGAGATTGTTTTTGTTGGTCAAGTTGTTGTTTTAGATATAAATCCACATAATATTTTTCGGTATAGTCATCTGCATATTGATTTGCTTGACTACGGGTTTTAGTGGCTTCTATTTTTTCCACTAGGCTAGATTCAGGAGATATACGAATCACCCACCACTGATAATTGATACGCCTTACATTGAAAAGTTCTTTGCTGTATTTACGTTTTGCCATTGTGAACCTAGAGGCCAAAAATGATGAAAACCAGTTCTACTTGAGGCTCTTGCTTAAGTCAATATGGATCGTTGGTAAATGGTCAAATTTTAGAGCATAGAGATAAAATCTTTATTTTTAGATAGATAGAGACTAAAAATTAGACATGATTTTTAATCAATAGGTGAAAATTACTGTAAATGGAATGTTGTGTTTTGTTAAGAGTAAAAAGTTTAAATGAATTTTATATTGATTCAAGTTATTGATATATATTAAAAATATTTGTAAAACACTTTGTAAAAATTGATTATAAAATAAACAAATGTAAGCTATTTCTTACATTCTTGTAAGCCAAAAGCTTATTTAATTGAAATCTTAAAAAATTATACTCACTCCAGCATATCAAAAAGGCATCTTAACTATTAAATAGAAAGCTGAATATTAAATGAGAGATCTGGGAAAAATAATAAAGATATCTTTATTAATATAAATCATCTAAATAATAGAGAAGAATCTCAAACAAGTAATTGATATGCCAATATCTCTCCTCTTTGGGGAAGGAGGAGAGATAATTATTCAATCATTCACTTATAGTAGGTTATCGACATGTTCATTATAAAAAATATATTTGTATTTTTATTATCCATGGTTTTTTTATGCCTATTGATTATTTTCTTTAACTATCTTGGATTTATCAAAATAATAAATCTTATTGTGTCTTCAGTTATTTTTGGCGCTTTTATCACATTATATTTTAAAGAAATAAAATTGTGTTTAACTTTATTAAGCTTATTTTTTGGTGCAATGCTATGTATTAGTCAATCTATGGATGTTGTTTTAATGTTCCTAGTTACGCTATTGGTATATTTTTTAACCACAACAATCATGCCGAAGTTAAAAAATATACAGATCAAAACCATTCAACCTATAAAAATGGACTAATACCTCGATTTGTCAAACCTACTTTTTTACGTGTGCGAATTTTGACTTGTTCAGCAGTCACCAGTTCATGCAAAAAATGATTTAAGTTTTCATGAGTTAGATCATTTGGTCTAAAAACATCATGTCCTATCGCTTTAAAAAAATGATTAACGGTTGAATTTTGTTGAACATATTTCATAGACCATTTTTTGAAATATATTTTATCAATCACTTGCGTCCCTAAATGAATAATATCTTCATGCCGAGCATCTTTTTTGATACGTTCAAAAAGATTTTCAACAATTTCTTGCTCACCTTCTAGGCATTGAAAAAATGCATTATCCGCATAGTAAAGCACACCATAAATTTGATTCAGTTGATTAAAGTCACGTGCAATGCTCAAGATATCTTGTAAGTCTTCAAGCAGATCTGGATGGAGTCGATTACGCTGGCTAGCGTAACAAAGTCGGACAGTCATAATTTTATTTCTAAAGTTGGGGAAGGTGATCAGTATACATATATAAGTGATTCATTATTAAATATAATTTATTTTATATATCGAAACGCATTGTCGTTTTATAGAAATTGGAATCTGATCAAGCGATTACGATGAATAAAATATAAATGATAGAAAAAAAGATGTTTTTAATCACAATTAAAATATATTATTTCGCAGATATTTTTAATGAGAAAAAGTTTGCTTTTACTCGCAAGGTTTAAGTAAGAGTGAAGACTTTAAATGAAGGATTAGGATGTTAAGAGCTTTGTTAACCGTGTGTATGAGCTTACCAGCGCTTTGCTTTGCTTTGACTCCTGATCAGGAGTGTCAGCAGATCGCTGAGGTTGCTGCTGCCGTTATGCAACAACGTCAGGAAGGGGTTACTTATTCTGCACAGCAGAAAATTTCAGAAAAATTTACATCTGAAGACACCAAAGCTTTTTATATAGATATTGTAGAAGATGCATATTCGGAAAAACAGTTAAATACCGATACTGCCAAAGACCAAGCTATTCAGGCCTTTGGTAAATCATATTATGATCGATGTATGGCTCCAGAATGATTTTTGTCTACAAGCGATTATTTTGAATTCTTATAAACAAGTGATGTATAAGAAAATCAGTCTTGGTTAAATGTATTTGAAAAAAAGTTTCAGGCTAATATTTAATCTTTTAGTCTGAAGACTCAAGATAATTTTGTCGATATTGTTTGGGCGAAAGATCAAACTGGCGTTTAAAAGCTTGACTAAAAGCGGTTTCCGAAGAGTAACCTACATTATTCGCAATTTTCTGAATGGTAAGGTTACTTTCTCTTAATAACTGACTGGCAAGGCGTAAACGATGTTGTTGTAAATAAGCCAATGGAGTTTCATGAATGATACTTTGAAATAGATTGGCAAATTTTGAGCGGGACATACAGCATTGTTCCGCTAGCGTTTCAACGGTCCACGGTTGTTCTGGACTGCCATGTATTGCAGCTAAAGCATTGGACAGTTCTGGATGGCTCAACGCATTCAACCATGAACTTTGATCATCCAGTTGTGCAATATAATCTCTGACACATTCGATCAATAAAATACTCATCAGATGGTCAAAAATTTTGTCGCGACCAGGTTGAATCCTTTGCGTTTCTAGTGCAACAAAATACAAACCGACGCGAAGCCACTCAGGCCCAGTTGAACTCATAGCGTGATGAATGTGAATATAAGAGGGAAGCGCATGAAGTAATGGGCGCGCCATTAAAGTATCAATATGACAACGCACTGTAAAAATTAAAGCAGACTCAGGCGATTTTGTTCCTATTTCAATTGTATCGTGGCGGTGCCCTTTAAAAAGCGGTGTAATGTCTAAACTATCAATCAGCTTGTTTTCAAGGCTATTGGAACCATGATGAGCATTACCAGATGGAATGAGGACAATATCGCCAGCCTGTGCAAATAAATGGGTGTCTGAATCAATTTTGAAGTGGGCAGATCCCATTAAAATAATATGCGCAATGACAGCATTTTGTTCCTGCATGGAAAATGACCATGCTCCTTGCGCCTTAATGTAAATATATTCAGATTTATTTAAATGAATATCGTCAAAAATTTTGCTTAATGCATCCATATTAATCTTAAGTTTCTTATATCCAGTATTGATAGAAAAATGGCAATGATTCAAAAAATGTGATTTTAGGACAAAAAACTGGTCGAAAATGCCAAAGACTTTTACATAGGTTTTTTGGACGCATGCAACTGTCTTTCAAAGTATAAATTCAACAAGATACAGATATCAAGAAAGAAAGGATGCGAGACATGAATGCTCCAGTAAAAGTTCAAGAAGAATTAGTCGCCATGGTTTCCAAGTCAAATCTAGAATTGGATCGTAAGCGCTACCTCTGGATGATTAGCCCAGCATTGCCAGTGATCGGAATTGGTATTTTAGGATGCTACCAATTTTCTCCACGCCCATTTAAAAAGATATTTGCTCTTGGTGGTCCAATTGTCTTACATATCATTATTCCGACGATTGATACCATTATTGGAAAAGATGCCAATAATCCAACGGCAGAAGATATTAAGCAACTGGAAAATGATCCATATTATTCAAAACTGGTTAAAAGTTTTATCCCACTACAATATCTTGCAAATGTATATGCGTGTTATCTTGCAAGTCGTAAAGAGACCTCTTTTTTAGACAAGATTTTACTTGGTGTTTCAATGGGTGCTATTAACGGTATTGCGATTAATACTGCACATGAATTAAGCCATAAATCAGATCGGATGGATCATATTTTATCGCATTTGGCACTTGTTCCAACAGGCTATAACCACTTCCGTGTCGAGCATCCATATGGTCATCATAAACGTGCTGCGACTCCTGAAGATCCAGCATCTTCAAAAATGGGTGAAACTTTTTATGAGTTTTGGCCTCGTACTGTCATAGGTTCTTTAAAATCTGCAATTGAAATTGAAACCAATCGCTTAAAACGTAAAGGTAAAGAGTTTTGGTCTAAAGACAATGAGCTGTTACAAGGTTGGGCAATGAGCGCGACTTTCCATGCTTCAATGGTTAAAATATTTGGAAAGGGCACAATTCCATATTTGGCGACTCAGGCTTTTTATGGCATTAGTTTGTTTGAAATTATTAACTATATTGAACATTATGGTTTATTGCGTCAGAAAAAAGCGGATGGTAACTATGAACGTACCATGCCAGAGCATAGCTGGAACAACAATAATATTGTGACCAACTTGTTTTTGTATCAACTACAACGTCATTCCGATCATCATGCTTATCCAACTCGTCCATTTCAGGCATTGCGTCATTTTGATGAATCGCCTGAACTACCAAGTGGCTATGCGAGTATGCTATTACCTGCATTGATTCCGTCAATGTGGTTTAAAATGATGGATAAACGTGTTTTTGATCATTATAAGGGTGACTTGAACAAAGCCAATATTTACCCTAAACGTCGTGCTAAAATTTTTGCGAAGTTTGGTTTAGTCGATAAATCATTACAAACAGAAGCAAACTAAATCGTTTGAGTAAAAGCACTAACATTGCTGAACTGCACCCCGAAAGTTGGACACTTTTAGTCTAATTTGAAGGGTGCTTTTTTATATCTCTTAAAATGTCTTAAGCATCCAGACTTCGCAAGCCTGACTATGACCTGTGTGACCAAGCGGCTGACTGAGATGTTGAAAACCCACCTTTTCGTATAGACCGATGGCTTCTTTTAATACGGCTGTTGTTTCCAGATAGCAAGATTTGAAACCTTGTTGTTTTGCAAAACTAAAACATTGTTGTAATAACTTGTGGGCAAAACCTTGTCCACGCAATATTGGCAAAAAATACATTTTTTGAATTTCTAGTAAATTTGTTTCACCTGCTAATGGTGCAATTCCACCACCACCAAATACATTTTCGTGCTGGTCTACAATCACCCAGTATTGGCTATTCGGTTGTTGATAAACACCAAAGAGTTGATCGAGTATTGGGTCAGAAACTGCAAATCCTGCATCTGTGCCTAAACCGTATTCTTTGGACACTTCACGTATAATTTGAGCGATGGCAGCGTTATCTTGTACTTGAATTGGGCGAATAGAATACATTTTTGATATGTGCAAAATGAAAAGTGAGGTCGAATTTATCTGAAATTCTGACCCCACTCAAGTCGATTAATATTTCACTAGAGATTGTTGAATCTTATTTCAATTCACTGGATGATTTGCCAAGCTCGCGACGTGCGATAATGAGTTGCTGGATTTGTTGTGTACCTTCAAAAATATCTAGAATTTTTGAATCACGTGCCCATTTTTCCAATAACTCATCTTCGTTATAGCCAACACTTGCTGCAAGTTCGACACATTTTAAGGTGATTTCATTGCCAATGCGTCCTGCTTTGGCTTTAGCGATAGAAGCTTCTTTAGAGTTTGGTTTTTTATTATCTGCCATCCATGTTGCTTTTAATGTGAGTAAGCGGGCGGCTTCCCATTCTGCTTCCATTCGATAAATTTGCGCGGCGATATTGGACGTTTGCAAATATGGTGTTGCATAGTTAGCATCAAGCTCATCTTTAAAAATTTCTTTAATACGCTCTAAAGAGGCTTTGGCACAACCGATTGCCATTGCTGCGACCAAAGGACGCGTGTTGTCAAAAGTTTCCATCACGCCTGCAAAACCTTTGGCAACATCGACTTCGGCATTGCCCAAAAGGTTGGCAGCAGGAACACGGCAGTCAATAAAACTGATTGCTGCTGTATCAGAGGCTTTTATCCCCAATTTATGTTCCAAACGCTCAACTTTCATGCCCGCAGTGCCTTTAGGAACCACAAAGGATTTGATTGCAGCACGACCTAATTTACGGTCAAGCGTTGCCCAGACTACGACAGAATCGGCACGTTCACCTGAAGTCACGAATATTTTTTCACCATTGAGAATATAGTCGTCACCATCTTTTGTTGCGGTGGTGCGAATCGCAGCTGAGTCGGAGCCACAACCTGGTTCGGTAATCGCCATGGCTGCCCATGTACCTTTGAAACGTTCCAGTTGTTCGTCGTTGGCAACGGCTGCAATTGCCGAATTTCCTAAACCCTGACGTGGCATACTGAGTAATAATCCCGTATCGCCATAGCACATTTCAATAATGCTGAGAGCAGTAGACATATTGGTGCCGTTACGGTTGCCTTGATCTTGAAGATCACTGCGATTTCCTGCACCCGCAGCTCCAGCATTCATGCCTTCACCACCTTCATTCATGCCATCGACCAGCGAAGCAAGCATATCTAGTTCTTTGGGATAAGCATGTTCAGCTTTATCATATTTACGTGAAACAGGACGTAAAACATTGAGCGCAACTTCATGTGCCTGATCGATCAGCATTTTAAATTTTTTAGGATTTTGTAAATTCATTTTATTATTCTCCGATTATGCATGCAGGCCAGAATGTAAAATGGCGGTAGCGCGTAGGTCACGATACCAACGCTCTACAGGATGCTCTTTGGTAAAACCGTGACCTCCCAAAATTTGTACGCCATCTGTGCCAATTTTCATGGATTTTTCTGCACAGAGTAGTCTTGCTAAATAGGCTTCACGGTGAAATGGCTGACCAGCTTCAGCTAGGCTTGCAGCATTTAAAATGAGCATACGCATGGCATCAATTTCAATTTCCATATCTGCGATCATAAATGCAACACTTTGACGATGAGAAATCGGCTCACCAAATGCAGTACGTTCATTGGCATAGGTAATACAATAGGCTTTTACAGCTTCACAGGTGCCGACAGCCATCGCACACCACATTAGATTACCCAAATCGATAAATGCGCTGTAATCAAATTCTTGATCACCTAAGCGTGTCGCAGGAGTTTTATTAAAACTTAAAGTGACTGTTTCGGCGGCTTTAAGCCCCATTGCAGATGAGTTTTTTAGCGTAATAGTTTCATCACGCTCCACAATAAAAACGTCTGCCTGACCGTTGAAATCAGCACTGACAAGGAGTAAATCTGTATTTTCCCCTAAAATAACCAGTGTTTTTTCACCAGTGATATAAAATTGATCATGATCTAGCGTGGCTTTGGTTTTTAATTTAAATGGGTTAAATGCTGGCGTATTTTCCTGAACGGCAAATGTCGCTTTAATTTTACTGTCCTCAGTAAAAGCAGTAAGGTACTTAGACTGTACATCAGTTGAACCCCAACGCGTCATAGCATTAATTACGCTAAAAGTACTCAATAATCCTGCGGTCATACTAAAATCACCAGTTGCTAGATGTTCAGCAATCAGGATGTTACTGACAATATTCTGTTCAGACGCAACACCACCTAAACTTTCTGGCAAGGCATAATAGTTGAGACCTAAATCTTCAATATATTGCCAAAGTTCATCTGGAAATTTGGCATCATGATCTGCCTGATGTGCTAACGGCGCTAAAACTTCTTGTGCAAATTGAGACATAGCCTCAACCGTCATTTGTTGTTCTTCGGTTAGGCTTAAATCAAATAAGTTTTTTTGTTGGCTAGGTAATCGCTGGCGATCAATCTTTTGAGGTTTAAATGCCTTTTGAGTGCGGCTAAGGGCTTTAAATCCTGTTTTTGAACCTTGATAAAGTGATTTTTCAATAAACTTGCGTAGTTTTAACTGATCCAGTAAATCACTGGAAGCCATTTTTGTAAGTAATGAAAGTCCAAAACCTTGGGCTTTATTTACCATATTGGTCATTGCGCTGCATCCTTCGCAGTTTAGTTATTGTTTTTATGCTGACATGCCTCAAATCAAAAAACTATGTCAGTGTTGACAGTGAAGTTTCAGGCAGATAAGTGGAATGAAGATGTGAAAATATAGGTCTAATACAGTGAATTTTATATGAAAATAAAAAATAAAATAAACATGAAAAACTGAACAATTGACTAGGCTGACAAATTTGTAGCCTAGTCACGTAAAGATTATTTGTTTTTAAGCATATTTACGGATCATTTGTCGAACATTGGTTCTAGCATCAATGACAGTCATGAAAGTATAAGCGCCGATGAATTTACGACTGATAAACATAAATTCTTTGGGAGGAACTGAGAAATAGCGCGAAGCCATCGACTTACTGGCTTGTTGCATTACGCGGCTATGTAGTTGGCTTTTTTTCCAGTTATAGCGTTCATGTTCATCCATTAAACCAACTGGCATTTCAGGATTATTTTCAGGAGAGCTAAAGGCTTCAGTGGCCAATAAAAAAACTTTAGCCATATCTGGTTTTATGCCTTGTGGAATTGAATCGAAAAAATCATATCCTGTCATGGCTTTGACCATCGCGTTTGAATCATGGTTATAGCCCGCCTTGATCAAATTGCGCGCAACGTTGAGTAGATGATCATCAAATTGGCGGATTGCCCCAAAGTCAAGCAGGACTATTTTATCCTTGATATCGTCACCATTGCCTAAACGTACCAAATAATTGCCAAAGTTTGGATCAGTCTGCATTTCGCCCCATTCAAAAATTTCGCGTACCGCAATTTCCAGAGAAGCTTCACCCAAGGCATTTCGACGTTCTTGTGGTAGTGACAGCATAACAGGGCTGTTGATTGGAACGCCACGTTCAAAGGTCATACACAAAATTTTGTCTGTACAATAATGGTCGATAATATGAGGAACCACATAGCGAGGATCGTTTTTGAGTCGATCAGCAAAGCGGCGAGTGGTTGCAGCCTCTATGTCATAACTCACTTCGCGATGCATCATTTCACGAACTTCTTCAAACCATTGATCAAACTCACGGGTTTGAGGCACCATCCGTGTAAGCTTAAGCATGTTTTTAAACAGACTCATGTCTGAGTCAATCGCTTCAGCTACGCCCGGATATTGAATTTTTAAGACCAGTTCAAGTCCGTCAGATTTACGGGTGGCACGGTGTACCTGAGCCAATGATGCGGTTCCAATTGGTTCATGATCAATAGTAAGTTCATGAATTTTATCGCCCAATTGTTCCTGCAAATGTTCTTTAATCGCAGGCCAGGCTAAAGCAACCGTTTGATTATTGAGGGTGTTAAGCGCTTGGGTAATTTCTTCTGGCAAAAAATGTTCGCCATAAAGCGCCATCATTTGACCGATTTTAACAATTGAGCCTTTGAGTTTCCCGATCTCTGAAACGAGATAATTTGCCTGTTCAGCCATCACTTTTTTACGTTTTTTCTCTTTTTCTTCTTCACTTGAGAAAAGAGAAGACGCATTTGCCGTTGCCCAACGAGTACCCGCAAGCAATGAGGCTTTAGCGATAGATAAGCGTCGATCCATAGAAGAGGTTTTTAGGTTCTTGAGCTTATCGTTCTGATCAGACATATAAAATCCTTGCTAAAGTCATGCACAGTCAATGATTATAATTGTAGCGAATATTACATGCTATGACCGTATTAAAACAGTTAGAGTGCAAGAATGTTTATCTGAAACTTTGGGAAAGTATAAAAAACATTCAAGCAAAAAGGTAGAATAGGGCATCGGCGCTATATCTAAGGCATTTGATGCAATATTTTTAGCAATGCATATTTAAGATATAAAAGCTGAGTAATAGGTAATTTCTTTTCAATTTACATATTACATACGAAACTGGATTTTTAGACTTTCCCGCATTTTTAGCTGATTGACATGACCTTGAATATGTTGATCGATCATTGCTTGAACGCTTTTATGCATAAAACCAAGCGCATAGCCTTTAACAATAATGATGCTCGGCAAGGTAAAAAAGAAATATTTGGCATCCTCAAATGATGCATTTTCAAACACACCATACTGGTTTAGCATGTCACAAAAATATTGTTTCTCAGCTTGCACATGATGTGAATCCGCATCATTCCAATAGGTTTCACGCATCGCAAAAAGATTGTTGTGTTTATAACTCATAGGTATCTAAATATACTCAAATTAGAGGTGTTTGTTACACAATTGAACTTGCTGATGTTATCGATCAAATTCGCTGCTGGGCATTCGTTTGTGACCAGATGGAGTTTATTTTAAATGAATTTTGATCAAGTACAATTTTAAAGCAATACAAATTGTTATGGATACGTGAAAAGCTCTCCATATTTGAGTTGTATTTTTCTCAAAATAAATTACACGCTGTATCTCTATTCTTTATAATGACCATGATAGAACGCTTCAAGAGCATAAATAAGTGAGTGACCTGCTAAATTCTGAGCTTGAACTAAGTGATAGCGAAATGCATTTGTATAGTCGGCAAATTTTGCTTGATGATTGGGATATAGATGCTCAGGAAAGATTAAAACTTGCCAATGTTCTGATTGTTGGGGCAGGTGGAATTGGTTGTACCAGTGCAGAGTTACTGGCGCGAGCTGGCGTTGGTAAGATCACGATTATTGATGCAGACACGATTGAAGTGAGTAATCTACAACGGCAGATTGCATTTACGCCAAATGACTTAGGGCAGTATAAAGCAGAAGTTTTGGCTAAACATCTTAGACAGATTAATCCTTATATCCAAATAGAATATTTGACGCAACGATTAGATTCATCAAATGCAGATACATTGGTTCAACAACAGGACTTAGTGCTGGATGGTTGCGATAATTTTACCACGCGTTATTTAGTCAATGCCGTGTGTAAAAAGTACGCAGTTCCCTTGCTGAGCGCCTCTGCAATTGGCTTTCAGGGTCAATTATTTATGGTAGAAGGCGAATCGGCTTGCTATGAATGCTTATTTCCCAAAGAACAACACAGCGACGAAGGCCTGAGATGTACTGAATCTGGTGTGCTTGCAACTACTCCTGTCGTGATAGCGTCATTACAAGCACATCACACATTACTGTTTTTGGGGCTAAATTTAAGTCCTTTAAAAAGTAAACTATTACTTTGGGATGGATTAACGCTAAAACAGCGAATTCTACATTTTGAAAAAGATACAAATTGCCCAAGTTGTCAGGCAAGTTTATCGGTAAACTAATTGAAGTTTGATACACTGCCTCGATGAATTAGATCACATTGAATGATATGAAAAAAAATATTCTGTTTGACGGGCTACGTTCCGTTGCACGTATTGGTGAGACAGCCGTTGTTGCTGCCAAAGCAGGCATTAAATACGCGACTGAAAAACCAAGTAATGCCAAACTTATGCGTGAAACTTTTGAATCATTAGGCTCAACTTATATTAAGTTGGGTCAGTTTATTGCCAGCACACCTTCACTTTTTCCACGTGAATACGTAGAAGAGTTTCAAGGGTGTCTGGACCAAACGCCAACTTTACCGTTTAGTTATATTCAAGAAGTTTTGGCAACTGAGTTTGCGGGTCGTAACCTGAATGAAATTTTTGCTTCAATTGATGAAACACCATTAGCTTCGGCTTCGATTGCTCAAGTGCATGCTGCAAAACTCACTACAGGTGAAAATGTAGTGATTAAAGTTCAAAAACCAGGTGTCGAAACGATTTTATATACCGATTTGAATGTCGTGCATTGGGCCACAAAAATGTTGGAAAAGGCCATTCCAAAGGTTAAGTTCGCATCACTTTCTGAAATTGTAGATGAAATTAAAACACGGATGGTACGTGAAGTAGATTTTATTGAAGAAGCACAAAATCTGGATGATTTTGTTGAATATTTACAAATGACCAATAATCAGGCAGCAACTGCGCCTAAAGTTTATCATCAATTTTCGACGCGCCGTGTGCTTACGATGGAGCGTTTATATGGTGTGTCTTTAACTGATTTTGAAGTGGTCAAAAAATATGCCAAAGATCCATCACAGGTTTTAATTACTGCCATGAATACATGGTTTGGTAGTTTAATGCTATGTAAGAGCTTTCATGCAGATTTGCATGCAGGTAATTTAATGTTGCTTGAAGATGGGCGAATTGGTTTTATTGATTTTGGAATCGTTGGGCAACTCAATCCTGAGGTCTGGACAGCATGTTTGGCATTTATGGATGCCTTACAAAAAACAGATTATACCGCGATGGCTGAGAACATGCTGAAAATGGGCATGACGCATACCAAGATTGATACTTATGTCTTGGCTCGTGATCTTGAGCGATTATTTAGTGGAGTATTGTTGGCTGATCCGCAAGAAATCCTCACCTCGAAACCCTCTGATTTAAATGACATTATGCTGGATATGGTCGCTGTTGGTGAGCGTCATGGAATTAAATTCCCGCGTGATTTTGCTTTGTTATTTAAACAAATGTTGTATTTCGATCGTTTTATGCGCGTCCTTGCACCTTATACCGATATTTATGCAGACCAGCGTTTGAAAATGGTTCAAACTATAGAGCCACAATCGTTGTTTAAACATTAATTTTGAGTTAGATCATCATGGATGCCATTGTTATTGAAGGTTTAAAAGTTGATACCATTATTGGATGTTTCAATTGGGAACGTCAAATTATTCAACCTTTAATGCTTGATTTAACTATTCATGTCGATTTGAACAAAGTAGCAAGATCAGATGAGCTTGAGGATACTTTAAACTACGCCCAGATCTGTGAACTTGCTGCTCAAAGCATTCAAAAAGCACAGCCGAAACTGATAGAACACGCTGCTCATCTGGTTTTGCAGGTGCTTTTCGAGACTTTTTCGACGATTGCTTCTATTATCATTACCATTCGTAAGCCCGCCATTATTGCAGAAGCCAGTTCTGTAGGAATTCGCCTTGAACGCCAACGAAACGATTTTCGCCCTCGCACTGGCGAGTAATTTAGATCCTGAACAGCATTTTCAAACTGCTTATCAAACCATTCAATCATGGGGAGAGGCGCAGTTTTCGCATGTCTATCAAATTCCTTGTCGTGACGGCGTTGGTGCTGACTATTGGAATTCCGCTTGTTTACTCAAAACTTCAAAATCTAGAGCACAGCTTGAGCTTGAACTTAAACAACTTGAAGCTGACTCTGGCCGTGTTCGACCATCGCATCAGATTTCGTTGGATGTGGATTTGATTGCGTGGGGAAATAATTTGAATGAAATGCGGTTTAATTCTAAAAAAATGCCGCTTGCTGTTGATGTCAAAATTCCACTTTATGAGTTATGGAATAATGCTGCGTTATACGTATCTGCGTGCCATTTCCCTCAAGTTGACTTCCAAACAAATATTCAGGCTCATTCTTAACTTGATTTATTTATCATTTTGAATACCTTTTAACCTCTTACATTTCTAAAGATTTTACGCAAAATTTACGCCAGTTAAATTCTGTGCAATAGAGAGTTTACGGACATTATACGCATACTGAGATTCGGGAAATCCGTTTCATTTTCAGGAATACAATAATGTCTAGCGTTTATTTCGGTAGCATTTTCAGCACCATATCCAGCGGGCAAGTTCAAATTGGTCTCAGACCATCATCTAATGCTCAAATGATTAATCTCTTTATCAAACAGGAGATTTTGTCATGCTAGAACTCTATTTATTGCTTGCAGTGGTCATTGTCTTAGCTTGGCCATTGGGTAAATATCTGGCTAAAGTTATGGCCAATCAACCAATGCAATCTGATGTCATGTTTGGTTGGATTGAAAGACCGATTTACGGGATTTTGGGGGTAAAGCCACAGCAGCAGATGGGACTTCGCCAATATGTCGCTGCGTTTTTAGTAAGTTGTGTAGTGTTACTGGTTTTATCGACTTGCATTTTTATGACGCAAGCTTGGCTGCCATTGAATCCAAATCAGGCGCCAAATATGAGTTGGGATTTGGCATTACATACCACAATCTCATTTTTAACCAATACTAACCAACAACATTATTCAGGTCAGGCTCAACTGTCATATTTTTCACAAATGACAGCTATTGTGGGTCTTCAGGTGATTACTCCAATGATGGGGTTAGCTCTTGCAGTGGCAACGCTCAGAGCTTTTTTTCTACAGGAAAAAAATAATGATAATTTGACTTCTGAATCAATCCAATTAGGCAATTACTGGGCGGATTTAGTCCGACCTACAGTTCGTTTCTTAATACCTTTATGTTTGATCTGGTCATTATTATTGAATTGGCAGGGGGTTCCTGCGACTTTTCAAGGTGGTCCAGAAGTACAAGTGCTAGATCATACCGTAGAAAAACAATTACAAAAAATTCCACTAGGCCCTGTTGCTCCGATGGTTGCCATTAAGCAACTTGGCAGTAATGGCGGTGGCTGGTATGGGCCAAACAGTGCAGTGCCATTGGAAAATCCGACGCCTTTTTCAAATTTTCTAGAAATGATGGCGATTTTACTTATTCCTGTGTCACTTATTTTTATGGTGGGATATTTCACTCAGCGTAAACGCTTTGCCGTGTTTGTGTTTGGAACCATGTTGTTGATGTCCGTCCTTTCTGCAACTGCATCAATCTGGTCAGAAAGCTTATCTGCAACTGCACATCAAATCACAGTCATGGAAGGGAAAGAACAACGTTTTGGTGCAGCATCTTCTGCATTATGGGCGGCAGTAACCACGCAGGTAAACAATGGTTCGGTCGATATGATGCACGATTCATCTGCACCATTAACTGGATTGGTTGCCTTAAGTAATATGTTGATCAATGCGATTTGGGGTGGCATTGGATGTGGTTTACAGCAATTTATCGTCTATTTATTACTTACGGTGTTTATCGCTGGGTTAATGACTGGGCGTACCCCTGAATTATTTGGTCGAAAAATTGAAGCAGCTGAAATCAAACTGTTGGCAATACTGATCTTATTGCAACCTATAGTGATCTTAACATTTACCGCAATCACGCTGATTAATCCTGCTATATCGGGCATTAGTAATGCGGGTGCGCATGGGATTAGTCAGGTTTTTTACGAATATGTTTCAGCATTTGCCAATAATGGTTCGGGTTTTGAAGGCTTGGGTGATAACACAATCTGGTGGAATTTAAGCTGTAGTGCAGTTCTATTACTGGGACGTTTTCCAGCATTGATTATTCCTTTAATGATTGCTGTTCGTCTTGCTCAGAAACGTCAGGCTCCTGAAAGTTCAGGTAGCTTAAAAGTAGAAACCCCCACCTTTTCATTGACCTTAATTGCAGTCGTGATCACTTTAACCTTGTTGCAATTTATGCCGATTTTAGTCCTTGGGCCAATTGCGGACTTTCTCAGTATGCAGTTAGGTTAAGGAGGAATAACCATGTCAACTCAAATTCAGTCACAACAAATTAGTCAACAGCGCATCGAAGCAATCAAAAGTGCTTTTGTAAAATTGCTTCCTCAGCACATGTTGAAAAATCCAGTAATGGGTATTGTCTGGTTAGGCACACTAATTACGGCATTTAGTACAGTCGCAGGTTATACCGAGTGGCTGTTCGGTAGTCTGGTTACGATCATACTTTTTATAACTGTATTATTTGCCAACTATGCAGAAGCGATAGCTGAAGCCAGAGGGCGTGGACAAGCTTCATCTTTACGTCAGGCGCGACAAAATCTAGTGGCACGAAAACTAGAGTCATTGCAGAATCGTACCACACATGAAATTGCAGCAACTCAGCTTAAAATTCATGATTTTATTGAAGTTCATGCAGGTGAATTAATTCCTGCTGATGGTGAAATTGTTGAAGGTTTTGCGACAATTAATGAAGCAGCGGTGACAGGTGAGTCTGCGCCTGTATTGCGTGAAGCAGGAACAGATCGATCAGGAGTCATTGGTGGTACTAAAGTATTGACCGATTCTATTATTGTGCAGGTAACTGCCGATTCGGGAAATAGCTTTCTGGATCGCATGATTGCTTTGGTTGAAGGTTCAAACCGTCAAAAAACACCGAATGAGATCGCACTGGGCATTTTACTCATGGTGATGACACTGACCTTTGTGATGGTGGTTGTGAGTTTACCTTTTATCGCCAGCTATTTGCAGATCAGTATCAGTCCAGTGGTTTTAGTCGCGTTATTGGTGTGTTTGATTCCTACTACAATTGGTGGACTGCTGCCTGCGATTGGGATAGCAGGGATGAATCGAGCACTCAAAGCCAATGTTCTAGCAAAATCTGGTAAGGCTGTTGAAGTTGCGGGTGATATAGATGTCTTGCTTTTGGATAAAACAGGAACGATTACCTATGGTGACCGTCAAGCGACTGCATTTTATCCGCTTACTTCAGTGGCTGATGCAGAATTAAGAGCTGCTGCATGGGTTTGTTCTTTGGCCGACCCAACACCAGAAGGTAAGTCGATTGTTAAACTGGCAAGAGAGCAAGGCTTGCAGGCGCTTGAGCCTGAAAATGCTGAATTTATTGCATTCAATGCTTCATCTCGTATTTCAGGTGTCAATCTGGAAAATGGTCAGCAGATTCGTAAAGGTGCTCTAGATGCGATTTTAAAATTTGTTCAGCACAATCAGATGGATGCTGAATTACGAGCCAGAGTTGAACAAGTTGCGTCAAAAGGTGCTACGCCTTTAGTTGTTGCAAATGAACATCATATTTTGGGTGTGATTGAACTGTCCGATGTGATCAAGCACGGGATTAAAGAAAAATTTGCCCGTTTACGCGAAATGGGTATTAAAACCGTGATGGTCACAGGTGATAATCCACTGACTGCCGCTGCCATAGCCGCAGAAGCGGGTGTTGATGATTATATTGCTGAAGCGCGACCTGAAGATAAATTGGCATGTATTCGTAAAGAACAACACGCAGGTCATTTGGTTGCAATGGTGGGTGATGGAACCAATGATGCACCTGCATTGGCACAGGCAGATATTGGTTTGGCCATGAACTCAGGCACTCAAGCAGCCAAAGAAGCGGGTAATATGGTTGATCTGGATTCCGATCCAACCAAATTATTAGCTGTGGTTGAAATTGGTAAGCAACAGCTTATTACTCGGGGTGCATTAACCACTTTTTCATTGGCTAATGATGTATCCAAATACTTTGCAATTTTACCTGCACTATTTGCTGCTGCCATTCCACAGATGCAAAAATTAAATATCATGCAGCTTTCTAGTCCACATAATGCGATTTTGGCTGCGTTGATTTTCAATGCCATTATTATTCCGCTACTTATTCCAATCGCGTTGCGCGGTGTGAAGTTCAAACCTTCCACTGCAACACAGTTATTGCGTCGTAATATGCTGATTTATGGTGTTGGCGGCGTAATTTTGCCTTTTATTGCAATAAAGGCGATTGACTTGATTCTGGTGCATATTTTAGCTTTGTAAGGAGTAGATGATGAAATCATCAGTACAGCATATTGAACATGGTTCCGAAATATTACGTCCAGCCATTGGTTTAAGTTTGGTCAGTCTTTTAGGATTTGGTTTGCTTTATAGTAGTATTGCAACTGGATTGGGGCAGGTACTATTTTCTCAGCAGGCCAATGGAAGTTTAATTCAGCAAAATCAGGTGATTGTGGGTTCTTCACTGGTTGCTCAAAATTTTCAAAATCCACGATATTTTATGTCCCGACCTTCGGCTGCAAACTATGATCCGATGGCAATGTCTGGGAGTAATCTGGCGGTGACGAATCCTGATTTAAAGAACAAGATTGAACAGCGATTGGTTGAGGTTGCACAACAGAACCATATTGCCAAAAATCAGATTCCAAGTGATTTGGTCACTACCTCTGGTAGTGGAATAGATCCGCATATTAGTCCAGAAGCAGCGCAATTGCAGGTGGAGCGAATTGCACAATTAAGGTATTTGTCTAAGCAACGCATTCATGATTTGGTTCAGCAACATATTCAGCTGAAGCAGTTTGGGGTTATGGGACAAGCTCGTGTCAATGTGCTTGAATTGAATCTGGCTTTAGATCAGCTCCAACCTTAAACTACAAGAAACAATAGCCCCATTTAAATACAGGGATGTATTTTTGAGCGAAATATAAGTATGACTACAGCACGTGAAGATCAGGCTTCGGCATTGCTTAACCATGTTCATCGTTATCAGGCAGGTCGATTGACCGTATTTCTGGGCGCGGCTCCTGGGGTGGGAAAGACTTATGCGATGCTAAGTCGGGCGCAGGAACTGGTAAAGCAAGGATTAGACATTACTGTGGGAATCGTTGAAACGCATGGTCGCGCAGAAACGATTGCCTTAACAGAAGGTCTATCTATATTGCCCCGAAAAAATATCCATTATAAGGATAAGTGGTTTGATGAAATGGATCTGGACGCTATTTTAACTCAGCGTCCCGCCATTGTTTTAGTTGATGAGCTAGCACACCGAAATATGCCCAATAGTCGACATGAGCGACGTTGGCAGGATGTCAATGAAATTCTGGATGCGGGTATTGATGTATTTACTACCATGAACATTCAACATCTGGAAAGCTTAAATGACGTGGTTTATCAACTCACGGGGATTCGTGTTTCAGAAACCGTACCAGATCGGGTATTTGATCGTATTCGTGATATTCGCCTGATTGATTTGCCAGTCAATGAACTGATTGAACGGTTACAACAGGGCAAAGTTTATTTGCCAGATCAGGCACAATCTGCTTTACAACGTTTTTTTAGTGTTCAAAATCTTACGGCTCTACGCGAGCTAGCCATGCAGTTTGTTGCAGAACACGTCGACTCTGATCTGAGAGAAAGTTACCTTGCTCAGGGAGTGAGTTACATCCCTCTAAAAAATGAGATGTTAGTGGCTATTGATGGCAAAGGTGACTCAGAATATCTGGTGAGATCCGCAAGTCGATTTGCGGAAAAAAGAGGTATTTCGTGGACAGTCGTGCATGTTTCACAAAAACATTTTAATGCAGAAAATCATGTTGAACAGCGCAAATATTCTTCTGTTCAACTTGAAGTTGAAGAGGCTTTTCAACTGGCGCGAAAGTTAGGTGCCCGAACTGAAATCCTATATGGTATTCATGTTGCGCAAACTTTGAATGATGCAATTCAGGAAAAAGGAATTTCGTTTATCATTTTAGGTTATGTACCGTTAAAATGGTGGAAACGTATTTTTCAAAAAGCAATAAGTGCTCATTTATTAGAAAAAAATCGGCAACTTGAAGTAATTTTATTGCCTTTGACAAATGCGGCCCCAAAAATAGCATCTTGGGATGACATCCAGCATTCATTGTTAAGTTTCAAAGAAATTTTATTGATTTTGGTTGTCACTATTGCAAGTATTGTATTGGCACGAATTGCAGAAATTTATATTGGTGTCGATGACCTCTCGATCATTTTTATTGTGGCGGTTTTAATTGTAGCCACTAAAACGAGAATGCTCACCGCCGTCATTACCGCGATAGTTTTCTTTTTTGCGTATAACTTTTTCTTTATTGAACCTCGTTTTACTTTTCAGATTTCTGCACATCAGGGTGTGGTTACTGTTATTGCTTTTTTAGCTGCAGCCTTAATTGCGAGTCGGCTTGCATCCAGATTACGTCAACAGGTTTTATCACTGCGTGCTGCAAATGCATATAGCAGCAAGATGCAGGATCTAACAGCCAGATTATCGAGTGCTGTCCATCTTGATGATGTGGTTCACATGACCCAAGAGACTTTTCAGCAGCAGTTTAATTTTCCAGTTTGGATGCAAATTACTCAGGATGCAGTGATTCCTGCATCACAAGTGCTAACAGAAAAAGAAAGAATTGCAGCAGATTGGTGTGTTAAACATCAGCAGGCTTGTGGCAAGTATACCGATACGTTAAGTCAGATTGACTGGTGGTTCATGCCACTTTTGGCACAGAAGCAAAATCTGGGAGTATTGGGCTTAAAACTCAATCTTCATGCTGCATTGAACGTTGAACAAAAACGTCTAATAGAATCAATGGTAGAACAGATTGCTCAATCCATACTGCGTACAAAACTGGTTACTGAATTGGAACAGGCCAAAATCAGTAGTGAAACGGAACGGCTTCGATCTGCCTTACTTTCTTCTGTATCTCACGACTTACGTTCACCTCTGGCTTCAATGATGGGTTCTGCCGATACACTTAAAAATTATAATGAGGTGTTGTCAGAACAAGACCGCGAGAGCCTACTCGATACCATTCGTATGGAAGGAGAGCGACTGGATCGTTATATTCAGAACCTTCTGGATATGACACGGCTAGGACATGATGGGCTTAAACTGAATCGTGACTGGATTGGTATTGATGAATTGATTGGGTCTGCGACACAGCGCCTCAAACGTTACATGCCAGACATACAGTTTGACATTCAACTTCCAGAGCAACCTGTCAATTTATACGTACATCCTGCTTTGATTGAACAAGCTCTTTTTAATGTACTGGAAAATGCCGCTAAATTTTCTCCAGCGGGCCATGCCATTCAAGTTCGTAGTCAAAAATGGGATGAGCAAACTGTTCAAATTGAAATTGAAGATCAAGGTGCAGGAATCCCAGAAGATGAACGTAATCGCATCTTTGACATGTTCTATACTATGGAACGTGGAGATCGTGGTCGTTTTGGAACAGGCTTGGGGCTTACCATTGTTAAAGCAATTATAGGCGCGCACATGGGGGAAATCGAGGCTGTTACAGGTAGCCACAATCGAGGTACTCTGATTAGAATACGTTTACCGATACATCCTGAACAGTCCTGAATATAAAAATGAATCATACTTTACAAAATTCCGTTGAAACACGCATCGTGGTGATTGATGATGAACCTCAGATTCGCAAGTTTCTGGATATCGCCTTACGCGCACAAGGCTATAAAACAGTTTTATGTGAAACAGCAATGAAAGGTCTGGAAACACTGGCAAGTCAGGGTGCTGAACTGGTGATTTTAGATCTTGGGTTGCCAGATTTAGATGGTCGTGAAGTGTTGCAGGAGTTAAGAACATGGTCGCAAGTTCCTGTCATTGTTTTGTCTGTACGTTCAGATGAGCAGGAAAAGGTAGCTTTACTCGATTCAGGCGCAAATGATTATATGACCAAACCATTTAGTGTCCCTGAACTTATGGCGCGTATTCGTGTGGTACTGCGTTCACAATCATTAACTGGGATGAAGGATCAAATAGATTTTGATGATGGGTATTTAAAAGTCGATCTAGCACAACATCAAGTCTTTATTGATGGAAATTTGATTAATCTCAGCCGTAAAGAATTTCAACTATTGGCGCTATTATTAAAGCATCAAGGTCAACTCATCACTCAACCACAATTACTAAAAGAACTGTGGGGACCAACTCATCAAGAAGATACGCACTATTTAAGAATTTTGGTGGCAAAGCTACGTCACAAACTTGGTGATGATGCAATACAACCCAAATATATTGAGACTGTTGCTGGAGTTGGTTTACGATTTATTTAATTGCCGTTTATTTTTAGAACAACCAAAGCCGATGTTCTAAAATTTTAGTAGTTGTTGTGCCATAATTGTTTTGATCGTTTAAATATATCTAATATAAGTTTTAGTTTGAGTTAAAGATGAAAATAACAAATATCTGTCTGGCTATAATTCCAGTATTGCTTTCAGGTTGCGTGGCGATGAGTCTGGATGAATGTAAAACTGCAAATTGGGTTGCAGTCGGCGAAAAAGATGGTTCAAATGGTCACGAACGCAGGCTAGATCAATTTTATAAAGCCTGCTCAAAAGGAAATGTTGTCCCTAATCAGAGTCAATATGAACAAGGTTATCGCAAGGGGCAAACGTATTATTGTCAAGCTGATAATATTTTCTATGAAGCTTTAAAAGGTAGTGGTAACTATCAAGTCTGCCCAGTGGAAACTCGTGCGAAATTAAGGGATTATTACCAAGTTGCACACAATTATTATAATGCTGAAAATGACTATCAGCGTTATCAGGATAATTTCAAAGAATATTCCCGTAAATCTTATGATGATAAACTCAAGCCAGAGGAGCGTGAGCGTTATAGTAAATTGCTCAAAGATTTACAAAGTGATTCAGATCGTATGAACCGTGACTATCGTTATGCTATTCGTGATCTGGAAAAGTTCAAATATGAACATGGATTGAAATAATAAATTTACTGTTAGTCTGAGAGTAATGCCAACCTGCTAATAAAATTGTGTGTTAAAACTGAACGCTAGCTGATCTTATGATTATGGCAAATATCTTAACGCTAAAAAACTGAATAAAACCTCAACGACTTTAATATTTCTTATCTCTTATAAAAAAACCTCTTATCGAAATAAGAGGTTTTTTAACATTAAGCTTTTTCAGCTGGTGTTGCTTCCAATTGCTTCAGCAAATGTTTTTCAAGATAGTGAATATCCATTGCTTGAGCACAGAATTTCTTATCTTGTAAAATAAGATCTTTATGCAAAGGAATATTGGTTTTTACGCCAGTTAGGATAATTTCATCTAAAGCCTGACGCATACGAGCCAGTGAAGTTTCACGATCTTTACCATGAGCAATCAGTTTTGCGATCATTGAGTCATAATAAGGCGGAATGCTATATTCAGGATAGATGTGTGAATCTAGACGAATACCCGCACCACCTGGGGCATAAAAATGTTCAATTTTGCCAGGAGAGGGTAAAAAGGTCGTAGGATCTTCTGCATTAATACGACATTCAATCGCATGACCACGAACTTCAACATCCGATTGCTCAATATTAAGACCTAAGCCTGCTGCAATGCGTAGTTGTTGTTCAATGATATCGATCCCTGTCACCATTTCAGTAACAGGATGTTCAACCTGAACACGAGTATTCATTTCAATAAAGAAAAACTCGCCATCTTCAAACAGAAATTCAAATGTGCCCGCACCGCGATACTGCATGAGCTTACATGCATTGACACAAGCTTCTAAAATTTCAGCACGTGCCTGCTCAGGTAAGTTTGGTGCAGGTGCTTCTTCTAGAACTTTTTGGTGACGACGCTGTAATGAGCAGTCGCGGTCATATAAGTGAATCGCGTGACCATTACCATCGCCCAGTATTTGCACTTCCACATGACGTGGTTTTTGCAGGAAACGTTCCATATAGACGGTATCATCACCAAACCACATTTCAGCGTCACGTTGAGCAGCCTGAACAGATTCAAGTAGGGTATCGACACGTTCAACGATACGCATACCACGACCGCCACCGCCTGCGGCAGCTTTCACGATCAAAGGAAAACCAATTTCTTTGGCTTCTGCCAGTGCATTATGAATAGTCACAGCATGATCACAACCTGGAACAGTTGGAACACCTGATTTTTTCATGGCAACGATTGCAGAAACTTTATTCCCCATTAAGCGAATATGCTCAGGACGTGGGCCAATAAAGATAAAACCCGACGTTTCTACAATCTCGGCAAATTCAGCATTTTCTGAGAGAAAGCCATAACCCGGATGGATGGCATCTGCGCCTGTAATTTCTGCTGCTGTAATAATTGCAGGGATATTTAAATAGCTATCACTACTTGCACCCGGGCCTATACATACAGCTTCATCTACGAAACGTAAATGCATTAAATCCTTATCGGCATCAGAATAAATACCAACAGTTTTAATGCCCAATGTTTTGCAAGCGCGGGTAATTCGTAATGCGATTTCACCACGGTTTGCAATTAATACTTTTTGCAACATAAATGCCCCCGTGGATTATGCGCGATAACGGAATAATGGTTGACCAAACTGAATCACTTCACCGTTTTTCACTAAAATTTCTTCGACTACACCACTTTGAGTCGCCTCAATTGGGTTCATGATTTTCATCGCTTCAATAATACCCAATGTTTCACCCGCAGAAACGGTCTGACCCACTTTAACAAAAGTTGCTTCACCTGGACTTGGGGCAGCATAGAACACACCTACCATTGGTGAAGTTTCTACTGCACCACGCGGTGTTTTTGCTGCAGGTGCAGCTGTAGGCGCAGCAACGGGTGCAGCTACAGGCGCAGTGGTATACACAGGTGTTGGGCGAGTGAGAGAGATAGATTGATCACCTTCTTTAACCTCAATCGCTTGTAAGTCAGATTCAATCATCAAGTCGATGAGTTTCTTAATTTTGCGAATATCCATAGGTGAGTATTCCTAAATCATGGTGAATTAATGAGAGGACTGTAGTTTTTCGATGGCCGTGTCGAGGGCATAAGAATATCCTTTTGCTCCCAAACCACAAATCACGCCAACGGCTTTATCAGATAAATAAGAATGATGGCGAAAGGTTTCGCGCGCATGTACATTCGATAAATGTACTTCGATAAAAGGTATGGCAACGCCAAGTAAGGCATCGCGTAGAGCAACTGAAGTATGAGTAAGCGCAGCAGGGTTAATAACAATAAATTTAACGCCTTCAGTCTGGGCTTGATGAATACGATCTACAATCGCACCTTCCCAGTTACTCTGAAATGTTTCTAATTGAATACTGGAATTTTGAGCTTGGGCAATCAACTGTTGGTTGATATCATTCAAAGTGAGATAACCATAAACTTCTGGTTCACGTTTTCCTAACAGATTCAAATTCGGTCCATGAATCACCAAAATGGTTGAACTCATTCTGTTTGCTCCAATTCATAAAATGCAAATAAGCTTTGCAAGATGTCTGCAAAGTTTGCTTATTATGGCATAATTTTCTACATGTTTTTTATAATTTGTTTTAATTGAAGCAGAAAGCGTTTGCCAAAACTCAGCACCTATATTGCAAACTTTGCTGAAAATTGGCAATGTTAAAAAATGACAAATTTTACGATTTTTTTATTGCATACTATTTTAAACCGAATTGACGAAAACAGTTCATTTATTTTGTGTAACCGTCATATGTGAATCATTGATACATAGCAGTTCGTTCCATCGAGTAAGATAATGAGGAGATCGATAAAGTTGTTTCATTTTCCATTGGAACTGGCAGGAATGATATCCAACTTGCAAACTTTCATTGCCAAAGCGGTTTTTTATTGAGCTAAGCGTTAGCATTAGATTTTGACGTTCATTGATCTGTTCTAGTGGTTGCCAAAGATCATCGATATGTTGTTGACGAGGATATAACCCACAAAACATTACACCAATTTTGATATATTTTTTATTTTTATCAAATAAAACATCAAGTTGCTGTAAAGAAAACTTTGTTAAAATTAGTAGATCATCTGTCGCATATTCAAGACCAACAGCATGTGTACACGCTTTTTTATACGGTTTGGTTTCTATTTTTTCATATAGAAAAACTTGAATGCAATTGCATAATTGCTGTTGCTTTAACAAACGACGATGTGCACGATTTAAATGAAAAATGAGAGCCTGTTTTATTTGAGATAAGTCATTTAGACTTTGTGAAAAACTTCGTGATGCCAAAATACGTTTACTTGGAATCAGTGGGTCATCTAGAGAGATACAGGATTGGCCTTTTAGCTCACGAATCGTGCGTGCAATAATCACTGAAAACTCTTTAGCAAGATAGTGTTCATTGGCAAAAGTTAAGTCATAGGCGTTATAAATATTATAGGCTTGTAATCTTTTGCTGATTTGATGACCAATGCCCCAGACTTCTTTAGCAGGTGTATTGATCATTAAATCTTCCAAAATAAGCGGATCAAGTTTTCCCAAATGGCAAACGCCTTTGAAGCTGTAAATTTTTTTTGCAAAATGATTGGCGAGTTTTGCTTGTGTTTTACTGTGACCTATACCAATTGAACAGGGTAGTCCTAGCCATTGCTCAAGAACTTTGACAAGTTGATGACAGTATTCTTCTATATCAAATAATCTGACATAAGGGGTAAGATGAATAAAGCATTCATCGATTGAGTAGGCTTCGGTATCTTCTGTATTAAAAAATTCCTGAATTGTTAAAAAAAAGCGCCGAGACATTTCTGCATATAACGTATAGTTGCTAGAAAATACCTGTACACCTTGATACTGGGGAAGATCTTTAATTTGATGCCACGGCACAGCCATTTTAATCCCCAGTGCTTTTGCCTCATTACTTCGTGAGACCACACAACCGTCATTATTGGACAATACTACGACAGGCTGATTGTTAAGTTTGGGTTGGAATAAGCGTTCACAACTGACATAACAATTATTAATGTCAATCAGTGCATAATGTTCCTGCTGAAACTGAAACATAATTTATCTCAATTTCTTAAGGATGCAGGTGACAACTCCCCAGACTTTTAAATTGTCATTTTCATGAGGATAAATATCTGGAAATTCTGGATTTTCTGCTTTTAACCAAAAATCGTAAGGATTTTTGTTATTACACATATAACGTTTAACTGTAAATTCATTATTGAGCAATGCAACTACAATATCGCCATGTATCGCTTCCAAGCCCTTATCAATAATAATTTTATCGCCTATTTCGATACCTGCATCCCTCATTGATAAAGAACTGACTTTGAGCATAAAGGTTGAGAGCGGATTTTTTACAAGATATTGATTAAGATCAAGTGTTTGCTCGATATCATCCTGCGCAGGTGAGGGAAATCCAGCCGCAATAGACTCAAGTGGAAAGGGGATTTCAACACAGCTTGTTGCCACAAGTTTTTGTAGATTCTGAATAGATTCAATATCTTCTTTGGGACGCGGTTGTAGCCATGCTTTAATCGCGTTGACTTTTGATGCAGGAACACGCATAACGACGGTTTTTTCTAGATATTGTGCTTTTCGTCCAGCATTATCTCGTTTTCCCCCATGTGTTTTGGGTGGTTCAGATAAGGTTTTGTTCATTTTGAATTACACATGATGAATTTGTAACTCAATCAAGATAGCAAATAAAATATAAAAATACTAGATCCATAAAACATCAATCAGCTTGTGATTAACAAAGTTTTAAATACAATTTTCTGAAAAATAAAAGAAAATTTTTTAGTTCTTCTTTTTAATTACTGTGAAGCATATATTGGAAATAGAAGTGGGTTGAATCAAATGATCGAGAGTCATAACTCAGAGAAAATATATGCTCTCGATAACTTTAAGTGAATAATAATTACTCCTCGATATGTTGTTGAATAAGAGGCCATAAACTTTGATGAGATTTTTTAAACATCAACATATGCCCAATGGTTTGAAAACCAAGTTGTTTAGGTTCTAGCTTAATCATCTCAGTCTTTGCATTTGGATATAAACTTAATAAATCTTTCACATTTATTTCTGTTGCAATCTCATCATCTGTAGCCCAGATTGACGTTACAGGGCATACAATTTGGTGATGAAAATCGTGCTGTACTGTTTTTCCTATCGCATTTTTTATATAGCCTGCTTGACTACAAAATTCTCGCCATTGTTTTGCTACTAATTTGGGTAAGTTTTCTCCCATGCCAATAAATTGTGTCGCTCCGTACCCTTTGATCAGACTTGAAATAGGGAATACAAAATTAAACATCACAGGTGCTAAAATCTTAGTCTTACCTTTTAATTCTTTTACATAACCTGTTGAGCCTGCAACAGCAATAACTTGGTGTACTTTTGCATACAGTGGATTAATACCTAAAAGCTGACCGCCTGCACTATGGCCGAGTAAAATGACTTTCTCTGCACCTGATTTATTTAATAGTGTTGTCATTGCGGCAGGAATATCCAGCGTTCCCCAGTCAACAATACTCGCGTTAGAGCGACTAAGACGTCCATGCAAAGATTGTCCAATTCCACGAAAGTCAAAAACCATGACATCATAGCCTTGTTCACTCAACCAACTTGCGAAAGCATGATAAAACGATTTGGTAATACCAGTGGCAGGACAAATCAAAATAGGATAAGTCTTGGCACTTTCGATATTTTTAGATGATCGATAGAATTGAGCAGCAAGTTGATAACCATCTGCACAACTTATCCATATTTTTTCAAAATTTTCCATAAGGTGTCATCGGCTAATAATCTTGCTTGTACTTTAAGTTAGTTCCAAAATGAAACTTGATAATTTTTATGACTTAAAAGTCAAAAATATGCTATATAACGGGCTTCCAAAAATAAATATAGAGATGGAATCTCATGATTTTTTTAAGTTTTGCTGTAAAACTAGGGATTATATTTAGTGGGATTTTTCTTTGGGTGGGGATGCTGACGGGCGTTTGGAAATATTATCAAATTCGTCAATCTCAACAATCACGCGCACATTATTATGTCGATATTGCCCATCGCAGTAGTCTTTTGTATGCTCCCGCAAGTCTCATTTTGGCGGTCTTGGCTTATTTTTCAGTCTGGTCAGCATTTATTAATTTAATCTGCGTAATCCTAAATCTGATTTTCTTTAGTTTTTCGATTGGGTCGTACATCTTGCATGGTTTTTTAAAAGATACTAGCAACCAGTTTCAAACACCACATAAGTTGGGGCGGCGTAGTTTACCTACATGGATGATGACATTGGCAATGCTGGCTTTAATTGTAATCGAAGTCGGGGCGACTTTCGTTTTATTATTAGGTTCTATAATTCGGTTGAGTCAAGGGACTTAAAAGTAAAGGGCATAAAAAATGGATGATTACTCATCCATTTTCTCCATTTTAGCTTTGGCGCGTTCTAGGCTAAGCTGGCGGAATTTGTGGTCAACAAATGCCCATACTGAAAAGGCAACAGAAACCACAAGAGCATACATAAAGTATTCAGGCTTTAAATTGCCTTTAATCATTCCTTGAAATGCAAGTGTCAACATCAGAGCAACAGTCGTTATTCCATAAATCACTGTGTCTGAGGTCTTCAGAGCGTTAATGAAGACTTGCTTATTGAAATGTAATGATAACATCTCCACCCCTCCTTCTTTAGTTTGACTAAACATAATTGTTTTAGTCGGATTTAATATTACAGTTGTACTTTGAATTTGATGGTATTTCAATAGGTGATAACATTATTTTCCAAAATACTTGGCTTATATATAAAAAATATGATAGTTGTTTATATTTTTGTAAGAAATATAAGCATTTCTATCAAAAATATTTATATATAACGAAATTGTTTGGAATCTCTTTACATCGTATGTACATTTTTTTCGAAAAAACATACGACTTAAGCTGAATAAAGCATGAATCATGCCAGCTAACTTGATAAAAGTAATATGTCAGGTTGTTTTTTAGCCTAGAATGTTTTTCTTAAAATTTAATTAAATATGGAGTAATGACTCTATTTTTAAGAATGGATCATAAATAGCGGGTATTTAGTAAATAGGTTGCTTATAAAACATCGCTGAAACAAAAATGCCTGTTTTGGGTAAAAACAGTGGCATTTTTATTGGGTTTAAAATCAGGTTTGGATAAAACAAGACTTTAATTTAACAACAAAATAATCAAACGGTCGGTTTTTTGATTTTGTCGATCACAATAGAAATGACAAGTACTGCAATAGAAGGAATAAGCCATGCTAAATTTTGTGCATTTAGCGGTAAATTTTGAACGAAATCAGGGAGAGATGCTTCAAAACCAGCGACTTTTAATCCTTCAATAATACCAAATAAAAATGCAACTGCTGTAACTGGGGCGACGACGCGAGCAGGTACGTTCCAGTATTTCCAAAAGAAACTCAGCATAATTACCACAATGGCGGGCGGATAAATTGCAGTTAAAACAGGAACTGAAATTGCAATAAGTTTGGTAAGTCCTAAATTGGAAATCAATAATGAAAACCCAACTAAAATAAACACAAACAATTTATATGGTAAGTTAGTCAACTGTGCAAAATACTCAGCACACGCACAAGTTAAGCCAATTGCAGTCACCATACATGCAATAAAAATTAATACAGATAAAAATAATGAACCTAGATCACCAAAAGCGTGTTGTACATAGGCATGTAAAATTACAGCGCCATTGCTCGCATTTGGTGCAACTTCATGACTTCCTAGCCCAAGTTTAAACAAGCTGATATATACCAGTGTTAAACCAATGCCTGAAATAATACTGGCAATAATGGCATAACGTGTCACTAGTCTGGGTTCACGAACTCCACGTGAATAAATCGCCTGAATAATCACGATACCAAATACCAAAGCACCCAAAGTATCCATGGTTAAATAACCACTTACAAAGCCTTCGGAAACTGGATGGGCAACATAATTATTAATCGCAGGTGGGATATAGCCTGATGGAATAAGAAAAGCGGCGACACCTAAAACTGCAAGTGCAGCAATTTTTAAAGGTGCGAGAAAACGTCCAACAGTATCCAGAAGTTTATTTGGATAAAGCGAAACCAAAGTCACAAATGCAAAATAAACAATACTATAGATCAGCAGGCTGTGACTAGATGTACCAAAATAAGAGGAGAAACCAATTTCATAAGAAACGGTTGCAGTACGTGGGGTGGCAAATAATGGTCCAACCGATAGATAGCACACAATCGTAAGTAGCAGGCTAGCTACACGTCCAAGTGGTGAACTGATCATCGCAATAGAGCCTTCCATGCGGGAAAGCGCCATAATGGTGATAACAGGTAAGCCTACAGCCGTAATCAAAAAGCCTGCTGCGGCTAACCATACATGTTCACCTGCTTGTTGAGCAACAATCGGTGGGAAAATAATATTACCGGCCCCAATAAATAGCGCAAAGGTCATAAAACCAAGTGCAATAATATCGGAAGTGCGAAGACTGGTCATAAAATGAGTGTTGATGATAAAAACATGCAAATTTTAGTATAAAAATGGGATGTTTGTGCAATTATCTGAGTTGATGATCATTTCAACATAGCAGCGAAATTGGCGTAAATAGTAAAAATGGTTAAATTAAACTTTTGAAAACAAAACTGAAATTTCAACGACTTCAAGGCTTTATCTATAAAATTATGTTATGAATAAATAAAGTTATTAAAATTAATTGATTAAAAAACAGCCTAAATTGCTAGAGTGTTAGGTTCTAATCAGAAATGATAAGCATTAATGCAATGTAAGTCTGATGGTAAAGGGAGTATAATTCACTCAATCAAAGAGGGGGATTGCAATGCGAGCATCTACAGTGACCATCAAAACTGAACAAGATATTGAAAATTTGCGTATTTCAGGTCGGCTTGCTGCACAGGTTCTGGAGATGATTGCTGATTATATTAAACCAGGTGTGAGTACCGAGTATCTGGATGATATTTGTAATGATTATATCGTTAATACTTTGCAAGTGATTCCTGCCAATGTGGGTTATCACGGTTTTACCAAAACCACCTGTACGTCAGTTAATGAAGTGGTCTGTCACGGAATTCCTTCTCCAGCTAAAATTCTTCAAGATGGCGATATTATTAATATTGATGTTGCTATTATTAAGGATGGTTATTTTGGTGATACCAGCCGTATGTATCTGGTGGGTGATGTGCATCCTAATGCAAAAAAATTGGTTGAGACCACTTATAAAGCGATGTATGCAGGTATTCAAGCAGTAAAACCGGGCGCGACATTAGGCGATATTGGGTATGCGATTCAGTCTGTCGCTCAAGCTCAAGGTTATAGTATCGTGCGTGAATATTGCGGTCATGGCATTGGAAAGGTTTATCACGAACAGCCAAATATTCTGCATTATGGTCAGCCGGGACAAGGCATGGTCTTACAAAAAGGTATGGTCTTTACGATTGAACCTATGGTAAATGCAGGGCATGCGCAGGTTAAAGAACTTAGTGATGGTTGGACAGTGGTGACCAAAGATAAATCATTATCGGCGCAGTGGGAGCATATGGTTGCAGTCACAGAAACAGGTTATGAATTATTGACACCGTGGCCAAATGGTACAGGGTTATATCCTGATATTGAAGTTCTACCTATAATAGAAACTGAGTAAATCTGCGCTAAATACAGCTTGTTTCTATAGAAACAAGCTGTATTTTTTATCTCGTGCTTAATTGTTCAACCAAATAATCAATAAACACCCGAACAGCAGGTAATTGACCGCGACGAGATGGATAAACTGCATGGAAAATACCATGCGGAGCTTTCCAGTCTGGCAAAATTCGAACTAATTCGCCTGTTCTTAAATAATCATTGGCAATGGTATCTGGTAGTAAGGCGACACCACAATTTTGGCTTGCCAGATTTGCGAGCATGAGTAAGTTTGAGGCCATAACAACTGGATTGACTTTAACTTTATTTTGTTCATTCTGCATATTATGTAGGATGATTTGTTGGTCTAAATGATCATCGGACAAACTTAAAATGCGGTGTTGAATGAGATCTTCAGGCTTTTTAATTGAGCCATATTCATTCAGATACGCCTGACTTGCAAAAATATGTTGTTCAATCGTGCTGAATTGGCGTATCACTAGACTCGGATCATCATCCAGATTTGAGCGTACACGAAGAGCAATATCGATTCCTTCATTAATCACATCAAAACGTCGATTACTAATAATCAGTTGTACTCGAATTTCAGGATATAACTTTAAAAAATCAGGCAAAATTTTTGACATCTGATTTTGTGCAATATCGACGGGGACGGTGACTTTAATCACACCACGAGGTTTAACGCTTAAATGGTCGACCAGATCGTGTGCAGCTTGCGCAGCATTCATCATCACTTGAGCATGACGATAAACATTCATGCCGATTTCTGTCACTGCAAAATGTCTAGAACTACGCTGAATTAGGCGTACCCCAAGACGTTCTTCAAGATTATAGACACGTCGGCTAAGTTTGGATTTTGGGATATCGGTGGCACGTTCTGCCGCACTAAACCCACCATGTTCAACGACTAAAGCAAAACAATAAAAATCGTCTAAATCAGTGAGCATAATGAATTTCCGTTGAGCAGCAAATTTAATTTTATAAGGACTGCCGCACAGTATACCCAATAATTTTAAAGCGTTATGTTAAACCTGAGTAAATAACTCAAATTATGCTAGGGCTGCGGGAGGATTAAGTAAGAACTCTTTTACTTTTTTATACTCTTCTAGCCGCATAAAATCACGTTGGGTAGGAGATTTGATTCGACTTAAGTCCATATTATCTGCAAGATCAGCCAGTTTGACGGTTCTTGCCAGTGAATTTTTAACAATTCTTTTGGCTGCATCTAAACGGCTTTCACTTTCTTTTTTTGTTAGTGCCACGACAGCATCGATCACATTTTGGCTAAACCCCAAAGTAATTAAATCTACAATGGTGGTATCTGTATCTTCAAGTAAATCATGCATGACTGCGACCAGTTTTTGATCCATGCTTTCAACATTTAGCATCAGTCGCAAAGGGTGTAAAATATAAGGTTGTCCTGCTTTATCAAGTTGTCCTGCATGTTTTTTTGTTGCCAGTGCAATGGCTTTTTCTAGTGTTGACATGAAATCTCCATTTCCAGAACGTCATTCATTCAGAATTCACACAATTGAGCACGTTTTTTTCTTTGTATGATAATAAGCATGAGTTGAAATGAATAGCAATTCTCTAAAGGTGGATTTTAAAAAAAATAGATGCAAGCAAATATTTCTTTTACACTACTGTGCTCAATTTTAGAGTAAAGCATATGTCGTACCAACTTGTTCAGCAGGCTGATGCTTCTGCCAATATTTATTGCCCCATTTGTCAACATGCAGTAGTTGACTGGACTCAAGAGCAATATGTTCAGCCTTGTGAGCATACTTTATTTATTGCAATGGACTTAGGATTTGAATTTGTTGCAGATCGTTTTGAAACTCAGATGAAACAACCTGTAGATGAGTTACATGAAGATCCTGATATGAATATTTTTACTGCAATTAGTCAGACTGAATATCCAGAGCTAACAATTATTCAAGCCGATTTAGGTGTTCAGAATTTATCTCGCTATGTGGGATTTAGTCGTGACTAACGCTTGGTTTGTTTTGCAAAAATTCTGGACTGGTAGGTGTTGACTTCTTTTTCCAGCCATTCGGTAAATTTTAAAATCAGAGCGTTATTATGCTGTTCAGAATAAACAAAATAATAAGAACGTGCGCCCACAAGTTTTAAAGAAGATGCAATCACCAAATCAGCATTTCCCAATTCTTTTTCAAGCAACATTTGTGGAATTAGTGCTACGCCTAAATGATGCGTTGCTGCGACTGCCAGCATCGAAAAGAGTTCATGGCGTTGACCTTCCATTGCATAGGGATAGTCATACTCTGCGGCTGTAAACCATTCTTTCCAGATATAAGGCCGCGTGGTTTGTTGTAATAAAGGCAGTTGACTAATCTGTTCGGGAGATAAATCAATAGACTGAGTTTGATCAAGTGCTAAGTGTGGGAAGTGCTTTTGAATTAGGGCTAAAGAGCAAACAGGTACAACTTCCTCTTGCATCAGAAATTGAATTTTTGCCCCAGGCCAGTTTTCAATCTGAGAAGGTGTTCCCGCATAAATGGCGGCATCAAAAATATGATCACTAAATAAAAAAGGTTTGGTACTGGTTTCAAGGTGAATGGTAATTTCAGGATAAATTTCATTAAAACGATATAAACGAGGTAATAGCCAACGCGTGGCAAACGTCGGTACAACTCCTAGCTTTAACGTTCCACCTAAACCTTTGTGCGACATCAAATCTAGCGTACTTTGTTCAATGCCGAGTAAATACGGTTTAATACTCTTAAAATATTGTTCACCTGCTTGCGTTAGTTCAACGCCGTGTCGGGTGCGATTAAACAGCTCAATATTTAAGAATTCTTCCAATTGTTGGATTTGTCGTGACACTGCGCTTTGGGTAATCGAAAGCTCTTGCGCCGCGTAGGTATAACTTTTGTGCTTGGCTGCTGATTCAAAACAAATCAATGCCTGTAAAGAGGGAATCATACGCCGCATATCACACGATCCTTGTGGTTATAGTGAAATCAAGATATTTATAAATGACATATATTTGTACACGCCAGATCTCATATGTATGATGAAAATAGCCTGTTTTCTCAAATCTAGATCAAACCTCAGTCTAAAACAAGGATAAGATATGCGTAAATGGAATGACTGTATGCAAATTTATCGTTTGCTGCTTTGACGCTGACATCGTAGCATCAGGTCAATGACAAACAAACAGGCTAGGGAAGCGATGAATCAAATGGTCGATACAGCTAAAAAATCTGCACGTGTTCACTTCAATTGGGAAGACCCATTCTTACTTGAACAACAGTTAACTGAAGAAGAGCGCATGATTCGCGACAGTGCACATGCATATTGTCAAGATAAACTCATGACACGTGTATTGGAACAATTCCGTCACGAAACTACAGATCCTACTATTTTTCGTGAAATGGGTGAATTGGGTCTACTTGGCCCAACGATTCCAGAACAATACGGTGGCGCAGGTTTAAATTATGTCAGCTATGGTTTGATTGCACGTGAAGTTGAACGTGTTGACTCGGGTTACCGTTCAATGGCAAGTGTACAAAGCTCTTTGGTGATGGTGCCAATTAATGAGTTCGGTACAGAGGAACAAAAGCAAAAATATTTACCTAAACTTGCAACAGGTGAATACGTCGGTTGTTTCGGTTTGACTGAACCTGATCATGGTTCCGATCCAGGTAGTATGATTACACGTGCCAAAAAAGTAGACGGTGGTTATCGTTTAAGTGGCGCAAAAATGTGGATTACCAACAGCCCAATTGCTGATGTGTTTGTGGTATGGGCAAAAGAGGTATCGCGTGAAGGCAATGTGGGCGAAATCCGCGGCTTTATTTTAGAAAAAGGTTGGGAAGGATTATCTGCACCTGCAATTCACGGTAAGGTTGGTTTACGCGCGTCTATTACTGGCGAAATTGTCATGGATAATGTATTTGTTCCAGAAGAAAATGCATTCCCAGAAGTTCGTGGCTTAAAAGGTCCATTTACTTGCTTGAATAGTGCGCGTTATGGGATCGCTTGGGGTGCTATGGGAGCGGCCGAGTTCTGCTGGCACACTGCACGCCAATATACATTGGATCGTAAACAATTTGGTCGCCCATTGGCTGCCAATCAGTTGATTCAGAAGAAACTCGCCGATATGCAAACTGAAATTGCATTAGGATTACAAGTTGCTTTACGTTTTGGTCGTATGAAAGATGAAGGTATTGCTGCGGTTGAAGGCACTTCACTAATTAAACGTAATAACTGTGGTAAGGCATTAGATATTGCACGATTGGCCCGTGACATGATGGGTGGTAATGGTATTAGTGATGAATTTGGTGTTGCACGTCATTTGGTAAATCTTGAAGTGGTCAATACTTACGAAGGTACACATGATGTACACGCTCTGATTTTAGGACGTGCCCAAACAGGTATTGCCGCATTCGGTAACTAATTCAATTCAAAAATTTTAAATCCAAATCACACTGATTTAAAGATGCGCTTCGTGCGTGTCTTTAAGGATTTTTTTGTCTAAAAAATGATAATGCAAACACACAGTCAGGGATTCATCATGAAATTTTTCATGAGAACGTGACACTTTGCTTGGGCTAGATAAATATCAATGGCAAAGCGATCATGACATGATCAATCGATGAAAACCCAAGACTCATTTAGGAAAAATGAGGTGAAATAAAATGAACAATGATGTTCAAGCAGTTTCTGGAAATCTTCCAAACACATTAGCTTCAAATATTGGAACATATGATCGAATCACACCAAACACATGGAAATGGGCATTGCTATTTGCTTATTTTGCGATGGTGGTGGATGGCGTTGATATCATGTTGTTGTCTTATAGTTTGACCAGTTTAAAAGCAGATTTTGGTTTATCTACTTTTCAGGCGGGCGCATTAGGCAGCGCATCCTTAGCAGGGATGGGAATTGGGGGGATTTTAGGTGGTTGGGCCTGTGATAAGTTTGGTCGTGTTAGAACCATTGCGCATTCAGTGACATTCTTTTCAATTGCAACTTGTATTTTAGGTTTTACACAAAGTTTTGAACAGTTCATGGCACTTCGCTTTATAGGTGCGTTGGGAATTGGCGCACTTTATATGGCTTGTAATACCTTAATGGCAGAATATGTTCCAACGTCGTATCGTACAACGGTATTGGGTACATTGCAGACTGGGCAAACGGTCGGTTATATCGTAGCTACACTATTAGCTGGTGCAATTATTCCTGAACATGGCTGGCGCATTCTGTTTTTTATTACCGTGGTTCCAGCAATTATTAATGTCATTTTACAGCGCTTTGTCCCTGAACCAAAATCATGGCAATTAACAAAAATTGCAGCTTTAAATCCAGAAAAACAAAAAACAGAACAACCAGATGTGAAACCTAAAAGCGGCAGTATTTACAAACAAATCTTCAATAACTTCAAACATCGCAAAATGTTTCTACTCTGGATGACCACAGCATTCTTTTTACAGTTTGGTTATTACGGGATTAATAACTGGATGCCAAGTTATCTTGAAACTGAAGTCCATATGAACTTCAAATCGTTAACCAGTTATATGGTGGGTTCATATACAGCCATGATTCTTGGGAAAATTTTAGCAGGATATTTAGCTGATAAATTTAATCGCCGTGCTGTGTTTGTATTCGGCACACTTGCTAGCGCAATTTTCTTGCCAATCATTATCTTTTTTAATACGCCTGACAATATTCTTTATTTATTAATCACCTTTGGTTTTCTTTACGGTATTCCATATGGGGTAAATGCCACATATATGGCAGAGTCGTTCTCAACTGATGTACGTGGGACTGCAATTGGCGGTGCTTATAACATTGGTCGTGTCGGTGCTGCGATTGCGCCTGCGACTATTGGCTTTTTGGCATCTGGTGGGACTTTTGCAATGGCATTTATTGTAATGGGTGCAGCCTACTTTATCGCAGGTGTATTACCTGGCTTTTTTATTAAAGATCGTCAGTATGATCCGCAAAAATCTTGAAATAGAAAAGGCTGACATTCCAATTGGGTGTCAGCTTTTGGAGGAACAAATATGGGTGCATTGACAGGCTTAACAGTATTGGATTTAAGTCGGGTTTTAGCGGGACCATGGTGTGGTCAAATTCTGGCAGATTTAGGTGCAGAAGTGATTAAAGTGGAACGTCCAAAAGTGGGTGATGATACTCGCATGTGGGGACCGCCGTGGATGTTAAATGATCAGGGCCAACCGACTAAAGAAGCGGGTTATTATCAGGCAGCCAACCGAAATAAATATTCTGTGGCAATTGATATTGCATCTGAAGAAGGTCAAAAATTAATTCAGGACATGGTTAAAGATGCGGATGTATTAATTGAAAACTACAAAGCTGGTTCTTTGGCAAAATATGGACTTGATTACGCGACACTAAGTCAAATTAACCCGCAACTCGTCTATTGTTCAATTACAGGTTTTGGACAAACAGGCCCTCGTGCAGAAGAGCCTGGCTATGATTTTGTCATTCAAGGCATGTCAGGATTGATGAGTATTACAGGTGAGCAAAATCAAGAACCACAAAAAGTTGGAGTTGCGGTTGCAGATATTCAAACTGGATTGTATGCCACAGTTGCGATTCAGGCAGCATTATGGTCACGATTGAGTACAGGTAAAGGACAGCATATTGATTTGTCTCTTTTGGATGTACAGGTTGCAACATTGGCCAATCAGGGCATGAACTTTTTAACGACAGGAAAATCTCCTGTACGAATGGGAAATTCGCATCCAAATATCGTGCCCTATCAAGTATTTAAGGCAAGGGATAAAGACTTTATTATTGCCTGTGGTAATGATAAACAATTTAAAGACTTGTGTATTGCAATAGATCGGGCGGATTTACTGGGTCAGCCAAACTATTTGACCAACAAAGATCGAGTTGCACATAGGTATGAATTAATTGGTGTATTGAGTGAGCATTTTCAAACGCAAGATGCAAATCATTGGGTCGCACAAATTCATGCGAAAAAAGTTCCAGTGGGCATGATCAACTCAATTGAAGAAGCATTAAACGAACCACAAATTCTGGCTCGTCAAATGGTAGTAAATATTCCACACCCACAAAATCAGAGATTTAAAGTAATTGCTTCACCAATCAAATTATCGGGTACTCCAATTGAATATCATCATGCACCACCACAACTGGGTGAGCATACCTTTAAGATACTGAAGCGTTATAAATCGAATGATCAACTTAATCAGTTCAGTGAAAAAGGTATAATTGATGGTAAAATGAACGATATTAACCAAAGAAAAGCTTATGTTGATTAAAAAACACCCTAATGATATTTTTTTGAAAAATAGGGGTTGCGCTGGTTTAAAAACTGTATAGAATACGCAGCATCCCGACGCGATACACGATGAAGATCTTGGCTTTTAGGGTTAAGGTTGAAGGATTTGTATTGAGTTGAATTTTTTGCTGACGAGGCAAGGAATAGATCATTAAGAATATAGAAGAACAACTTGTGTGGATTTTTACTG
>NZ_LXGN01000033.1 GCF_009372255.1 Acinetobacter guerrae | reverse complement strand
TGCGATAAAGACTTGACTGTAGAGATAGCACCTTTCGCCAATATGGAACATTTACTTGAACAACTTCCAACATTACCAACACGTGAATATTCCATAGCCAGCATTCCAACCCAGTTATTTTTAAGACTTACAGTTCGTCAACAATATGATCATCAAGGTCAACTTGGGCTTGGTTCAGGATGGCTTACCGAACATACTCAAATCAATGATACACTTGCTTTACGGATTCGCACCAATGAATCTTTCCATTTGATTGATGATAATCGCCCAATTATCTGTATTGGAGATGGCACAGGTATC
>NZ_LXGN01000032.1 GCF_009372255.1 Acinetobacter guerrae | reverse complement strand
CACCGTTTTTTGTTCTTTGTCTGCCTTGCTAATGCCCTCTTGAATCGCTTCCTGAGCTTCCTCATGATCATCCTGAGTTTCTGGCAATTCCTCTTGTATCTGTTCAAAGATCCGCCCTGTTTGCAACACCACATACACAGGAAAGTGATCTGACCCAATATTCGGTAATCGATTCATTTTAACTAAAGCAAAGTCTGTGCTATGAAAAATATGATCCAAAGACCAACGCAACAAAGGATAATTGGCATGAAAAGTATTAATAAAGTGACGCCCTACTCGTGGATCGAGCGAACCACTAAT
>NZ_LXGN01000031.1 GCF_009372255.1 Acinetobacter guerrae | reverse complement strand
GTGTAAGCAGTAATTGCTTTATTTAGTTAAATGATACGTGGATTACACATGAACTTCGTTATAATGGCGTGCACGGTGTGATGCGGGCAGAAATTTTATCCAGAATGGAAAAGTTTGATGTACCTGTGGCGCATGGTTTTATCGATATGGATGAAATTCCAAATATTCAGGCATTGTTTTTTTGTAATGCACTCAATCCGATGAAAGCCGTGACACACCTTGATGGAAATCCCTTAGACTCCCAAGTTTGTG
>NZ_LXGN01000030.1 GCF_009372255.1 Acinetobacter guerrae | reverse complement strand
AGCGTAAATCTAAGACAAAATTAGTTTCAGAATCTCTATATATAAATCAGAAAAGGAGCTTAAATATGCTCCTTTTTTTATGCAATTAAGAAAATTCGTGAAAGATCAGAGTGTCCGGCAAATCAATTCTTTCATAATTTCATTAGTCCCTGCATATATACGATTTGCTCGATTATCAATGTATGCACGAGCAATTGGATATTCCATCATATAGCCATAGCCACCATTAAGTTGTAAACAATCATCC
>NZ_LXGN01000029.1 GCF_009372255.1 Acinetobacter guerrae | reverse complement strand
GCAAATAGGTCTACTATCGCCTGTCGCTTTATCAATTGACCTTCGTGCCACCATTCTCCATTGGCTTTTATGATCAAATCCATTTTACCGCAATGCTTTGGATGCCATTGGTCAAGAGGTGGAATTGACCTTTTGTGACTTTGCTGTGCATCTTTTACATATTGTGCGATACTCATTAAGTTTTTATCATCTAACGATGTTATCTGGTTCGTCTGTTGAGACGAATGAT
>NZ_LXGN01000028.1 GCF_009372255.1 Acinetobacter guerrae | reverse complement strand
GCAGTCGATGAAGCTTAAATCACGTATCAGAGCTATGAAATATCGTTCTTATAAGGGACGAGTAGGTCGAGTTGCAGATAATGTACTACAACGCCAATTTAAAGCTGACAAACCAAATCAGAAATGGGTAACGGATGTAACTGAGTTTAATGTTCGGGGTGAAAAGCTTTATTTATCACCCATCATGGACTTATTCAATGGAGAAATTATAGCCTTTAAAACTCAACGTAGACCAGTATATCGATTAGTTACAGAGATGTTGGATGATGCGCTTATCAAGCTTCCAGATGATGATAAACCTGTGATCCACTCAGATCAGGGATGGCAGTACCAAATGCGTCATTATCAACAGCAACTCAAACAGCATGGTTTAATACAGAGTATGTCTCGTAAAGGTAA
>NZ_LXGN01000027.1 GCF_009372255.1 Acinetobacter guerrae | reverse complement strand
CGTCTGGACCTGATTCTTGTTGAATGAAACCAAAACCTTTAGTTTCGTTAAACCACTTAACAGTACCTTTAACAACATTTGAGTTTGACATAATATATCCTACTAATTTTTAATAATTTTTTAGTCATTTTATTGACTGATTAATAACTTTGAAATTAATAAAGAATGAGTCTGAAAAACTAATAAACGAAGGATTATGA
>NZ_LXGN01000026.1 GCF_009372255.1 Acinetobacter guerrae | reverse complement strand
TTTGACGTAGTGATCGTTGGTGCTGGGCCTGCGGGTCTGTCGGCTGCGATTAAAATTCGCCAACTCGCGATTGAAAATAATTTACCCGATCTGTCCGTCTGCGTCGTCGAAAAAGGTTCCGAAGTGGGAGCTCATATTCTCTCTGGTGCCATACTTGAACCGCGTGCCATTAATGAACTCTTTCCAAACTGGAAAGAAGAAGGCGCGCCTTTAAACGTACCTGTCACTGAGGACAAAACCTATTTCTTGCTGTCTGATGAAAAATCTCAGGAAGCACCGTACTGGATGGTGCCTAAAACCATGCATAACGATGGCAATTATGTCATCTCGTTGGGCAATTTGGTGCGTTGGTTAGGTCAAAAAGCCGAAGAATTAGAAGTTTCTATTTTCCCTGGATTTGCTGCTGCTGAAATTCTGTATCATCAAGATGGCACAGTCAAAGGCGTACAAACTGGTGATATGGGCATTGGTAAAGATGGTGAACCTACGCATAACTTTGCGCCAGGTTACGAACTCCATGCTAAATACACCCTTTTTGCTGAAGGCTGTCGCGGTCATTTAGGTAAGCGTTTGATCAGCAAGTTTAATCTTGATCAAAATGCTGATCCTCAGCACTATGGTATCGGGATTAAGGAACTTTGGGAAATTGATCCAGCCAAACATAAAGAAGGTCTGGTCATGCATGGTTCAGGTTGGCCACTGACTGAAACAGGTTCTTCTGGTGGTTGGTGGTTGTATCACGCTGAAAATAACCAAGTGACTCTGGGTATGATCGTGGATTTGTCTTATGAAAATCCACATATGTTCCCATTCATGGAAATGCAGCGCTGGAAAACTCATCCTCTGATTAAGCAGTATTTAGAAGGCGGTAAACGTATTTCCTATGGCGCTCGTGCCGTAGTCAAAGGTGGTTTAAATTCTTTGCCTAAACTCACTTTCCCGGGTGGCTGTCTGATTGGGGATGATGCTGGTTTCTTAAACTTTGCCAAAATCAAAGGCTCTCACACTGCCATGAAATCAGGCATGTTGTGTGGTGAAGCGGTATTTGAAGCGATTGCACGTGGGGTTGAAAAAGGCGGTGATTTAGCCATTGCCCGTGTGCTTGAAGGTGAAGATTTCTTTGATAAAGAACTCAATGCTTATACCCAAAAGTTTGACAATAGCTGGCTAAAAGAAGAGTTACATCGTAGCCGTAACTTTGGCCCTGCGATGCATAAGTTTGGTTTGTGGATTGGTGGTGCGTTTAACTTTCTGGATCAAAATATCTTTAAAGTGCCATTTACCTTGCACGACTTACAGCCAGACTACAGCGTATTAAAGACTCAGGATAAAGCCACCTTTAAACCGACTTATCCAAAACCAGATGGCAAGTTGACTTTTGATCGTTTGTCTTCGGTCTTTGTATCTAACACGGTACATGAAGAAAATCAGCCTTCGCATTTGAAATTGACTGATCCAACCATTCCTGTAAATGTGAATTTACCAAAATGGGATGAACCTGCACAGCGTTATTGCCCAGCAGGTGTGTATGAGATTGTGGATGAAGGTGAAGGCAACAAGCGCTTCCAGATCAATGCAGCTAACTGTGTCCACTGTAAGACTTGTGATATTAAAGATCCGTCACAGAATATTACTTGGGTGACACCTGAAGGTGGCGGTGGGCCGAATTATCCAAATATGTAAGTTTTAGCCACCTTCGCTGCAAAAGCATAGCTTTTGCACTTGCAGCAGGGCAAAGCATGCTTTGCTCTCCCTGCTTCAGGCGGTGGGCCG
>NZ_LXGN01000025.1 GCF_009372255.1 Acinetobacter guerrae | reverse complement strand
TGTATTAGCCCCCATTAAAACGGACAGTTAACTCGCTAATTTTAGCGATCTGAATTCCTGTGGGGATTTCATTTTTAATCCACTATGTGGGTGATTGCAATTGTAATCATTCATCCATGCAGGTAAAGCATTCAATACAGTTTCAGCATCAGGAACATCATTCAAATAGACATAATCGCGTTTGAATGTCTTTACAAATGCCTCCGCCATTCCATTACTCTGTGGACTCCTAATAGGGGTAGTACAGATTTGGAATCCAAGTGTATGTGCAAATTGCCGTGTCGACTTTGCTATATAACAACTGCCATTATCTGTAAGCCATTCAATCGGATGAGGTAAATTACTCACGGCACCAAATCGTCTTTCCATACTCTGCACAAGTACATCGCAGACCATATCACTACTGATCCCCATCGTGGTGGCAGCATAACTAATGATTTCACGATCACAACAATCCAGACTGAAGATCACCCGTACCTTCTCTCCATTCCAGCATTTGATTTCAAACCCATCTGAACACCAACGACTGTTTGATACAGAGACTGCAACTTGGCCCTCATGTGTCCTATCATTTTTCAATTGCATGCCTCGTGTCAGAAGTAATTTGTTCTGCTTCATAATGCGGTAAATACGCTTAGGGTTAACCCGAGCAAGTTGCAGCATATGCCGTTGGAGATAACGATTTAAATGTGCAGTCACACGCCGATACCCATTACTTGGTCGTTCATCACAGATCTCTCGTATGATGGGTAATAGAAGTAAATCATCCATCTTACAATATCGTGAACGAGAAGCAGGTTGAGGCTGCTTAAGTCGCTGATAGAGATTGGATCTCGATACGCCTAAAACATGGGCTATTTGTTGTGTTGGATATCGTCGGGTGGTAATAAGGGTATATGCGATATGTACTTTTTTGCTTGAGCGATCTCTAGTGCATCTTTGAGAATTTCAGCTTCTACCGTTTTACGTCCCAGCATCTGCTCTAACTGTTTTACCTTTTTCAAAAGCGCATTATAGTCAGATGCACTCACCACTTGATCATTCGCTTCCACGGCAGTTACTCCACCATCTTGCATCAGTTTTTTCCATTTAAACAGTAAACCAGGGGCAATACCATACTGTCTGGCAACAGAAGAAACCGATGAGCCTGCTTGCATGGCTAAAGCAACAAATTGAGCTTTTTCTTGACCTGAATAACGTCGACGACGTTGTGTTGTTGTAATAACTTCAATATGTTCCATAAGGCACTCCTTAAACCTAGTTCTATGACTAGGTCTTAATTGAGAAGTGTCCGTTTTAATTCGGGGCTAATACA
>NZ_LXGN01000024.1 GCF_009372255.1 Acinetobacter guerrae | reverse complement strand
AATTTAAACTTAAAGTTGTGCATAAATATCTTAACGATGGTGGTTTCAAATCAACTGGTAAAGTTTTCAAAATACATAAGAGTGTTGTAAATAAGTGGGGCGATATTTATAAGATTCATGGAGCTGATGGGTTAAATCGAGTTATTAAAAATCAGGTTTATAGTGTTGAGTTTAAATTACAAGTTGTTGAGTCAGTATTAAATGATGGTCTTAGTTATGCAGAGATACTTGTTAAGTTCAAACTTAAAGAACTTGGTACAATTTCGATGTGGTTGCATCAGTACCAGAAAAGCGGTATAGAGGGTTTGAAGCCTAAGCCTAGAGGACGATCTAAACAGATGCCAAAGCCTAAGACAACAAGAGTCCAATGTACCTTGGAAGATCGAGACAAAACTCAAGAACAGTTACTAGAAGAGCTTGCATATCTACGCGCCGAGAATGCTTATTTAAAAAAGCGGAGAGCCTTTATTCAGAAGCAGCAAGAACAGGAGCAAGCCGAACAGCAACGGTTACAAGACTCATTTCTGAATTAAGGCAAAGCTATAAATTGAAATATCTATTACGTGCATCACAAATGGCTCGAAGTACTTACTTTTATCATGAGCAACGATCAAAGCTTAACGATAAATACA
>NZ_LXGN01000023.1 GCF_009372255.1 Acinetobacter guerrae | reverse complement strand
AACCTCTTCGCGCTGATGGTAGTGTGGCCTTGGCCATGTGAGAGTAAGTCATCGCCAGCTTTTAAATCTAAAGCACCCTAATCTTTAAACAGGTTAGGGTGCTTTTTTTTGCTCGGAATTTATAAAATTGACTGAGAATGACCCTATACAAATTGGCATAAAATTCTGAGTGATAAAACTATGAATAAATCATGATCATTTTATTAAGTTCTATTCATCATTTTGGATTCATTGAATTCAACCGTTTTGATCCTCAACATCGTATTCAAAGTTTGGTCAAACGATATCTGATTTCTCGTGCAGAATATGTGTGAATGGTCTAATTAATCCTATGATTCTAAATAACGGGTATTGCTGATCATTAATTTAAGCTCATTTAATTTTTAGTTTAAAAAATAATCAAAATAATTGTTATCTCATTGTTTATTCAATTTTTATAATTCTAAAAAGTGAATGAAATTCATGTTAAAATGATCAGCTTTCATCTTTGATGTCACCCTCCTTATTCAGCAAGCCGAGAATCGCAAGCTATGTCTACTGCCTACACTATGCAGACCGCGCCAAAAGCGTTGTTTGATTACGACAAATATTGGGCGTCGTGTTTTGAACCTGCACCATTTTTGCCGATGTCGCGCGAAGAAATGGATCAGCTTGGCTGGGATGCTTGCGACTTTATTTTGGTGTGTGGTGATGCATATATTGATCATCCGTCTTTTGTCTCTGGCGTGATTGGTCGTGTATTGGAAGCACAGGGTTTCCGTGTTGGAATTATTGCACAGCCAGACTGGACCAATGTCGAGAGCTTTCGTGTCTTGGGTAAGCCCACTATTGCTTGGGGCGTAACCGCTGGCAATATGGATTCGATGATCAACCGTTATACTGCGGATCGTAAAATCCGTTCGGATGATGCTTATTCTCCAAATAATGAAGCGAATAAACGTCCCGATCGGGCGGCAACTGTGTATTGCCAGCGTTGTCGAGAAGCTTTTCCTGATGTTCCAGTTTTATTAGGTGGTATTGAAGGTAGTTTACGTCGTATCGCACATTATGATTATTGGTCAGACAAAGTACGTCGTTCAATTTTGATGGATTCGAAAGCAGACTTATTGATGTATGGTAATGGTGAACGTGCCATTATCGACGTGATGCATCGGTTAGCCAAAGGTGAAAAGGTTCACGAGATTACCGATGTACGTGGTACTGCATTTATTATTAATAAGCATAATAAAGCATCGAAAGCGAAATTTGTAGAAATAGCCAGTAATGATGTCGATAGTATTGGTCGAGTAGATCCAATTATCAATCCTTATGTGATGACTGAGGATATTGATGGCTGTGAAGTTGAAAAAGAAAAGGGAAATTCTTTAGCTCAATATCAAAATTTTCAAAAAGAAATCGTCACCAATCCAATTGTAAGAGAAGGTGATCAGCTTGATGAAAATACCCAGATTGTGCAACTTAAACTTGCACCATCAAAAGCGATTAAACATAAATTACCACCGCGTGAATTGGCGGTAATTCGTTTGCCGTCATTTGAAGAAGTGGCAAATGATCAAATTCTTTATGCACATGCCAATCGTATTCTTCATCTTGAAACCAATCCAGGAAATGCTAGGGCTTTGGTACAACGTCATGGTGAACGTGATGTCTGGATTAATCCACCGCCAATTCCGTTAACTACAGAAGAAATGGATTATGTGTTTGATCTGCCTTATGCGCGATTGCCACATCCTGCTTATGGTGAAGCACGGTTTCCTGCCTTTGATATGATCAAATTTTCGGTCAATATCATGCGGGGCTGCTTTGGTGGTTGTACGTTCTGTTCGATTACCGAGCATGAAGGACGGATCATTCAAAACCGTTCTGAAGAATCGATTTTGCGTGAAATTGAAAAAATTCGTGATACTGCACCACAATTTACAGGAATTATTTCTGATTTGGGTGGACCTACTGCCAATATGTACCGTTTGGCTTGTAAAGATCCTGAAATTGAAAAGAATTGTCGTAAACCTTCCTGTGTGTATCCAGGTGTTTGTCAAAATTTGCATACTGACCACGCACCGTTGGTACAGCTTTACCGTAAAGCACGTCAGATTAAAGGCGTAAAGAAGATTTTGATTGGTTCTGGTCTGCGTTATGACTTGGCGGTACTAAATCCAGAATACGTGAAAGAATTAGTACAGCATCATGTGGGCGGCTATTTAAAAATTGCACCTGAACATACCGAGCAAGGTCCATTGTCAAAAATGATGAAGCCTGGTATTGGAACATATGATCGTTTTAAACAAATGTTTGAACGGTTCAGCAAAGAAGTGGGTAAAGAGCAATATCTGATCCCTTACTTTATTGCTGCGCATCCTGGTACGACCGATTACGATATGATGAATTTGGCAGTTTGGTTGAAGAAAAATGGTTTCCGTGCCGATCAGGTGCAGACCTTTTATCCATCACCAATGGCAACAGCTACAACCATGTATTATTCCGGCAAAAATCCTCTGGCAAAAGTAGCGCGTTATACTGAAAATGTTGATATTGTTAAAGGCGAGAAACGTCGTCGTTTGCATAAAGCTTTTTTACGTTATCATGATCCAAACAACTGGCCTTTACTGCGTGAGGCTTTAAAAGAAATGGGACGTGCCGATTTAATTGGCAATTCTAAACAGCATTTGATTCCAACTTATCAGCCTAAAGCTGCCGATGGTGAATATCAATCTGCACGTAAGAAAAATTCGAGCAGTGCTGGCGATTCAGTTAAGCGAAATAGTCAAGGTAGTCAACAGCAGCAAAAACGTCCACAGAAAGGTCAAATTTTGACACAGCATACAGGTCTGCCACCACGTGAAACAGGGCAAAAACGACCTTTTGATGCTACAAAACCTAAAACGAGATCTAAAAATAGAACTAAAGCTTAGCTTAAACTCAAAAAAGCACTTCTATATTGAGGTGCTTTTTTACATTTTGTCATAAAAAGTGCATGAGTGTACAAAAAATTACGGATGCTATATTTTAAATTTTTAGTATTTTAAACAGGTCAAAGCGAGATGAGTTTAAAATCAAGCGATAGGATAACTTATTCAAATAATATGAATTAATCAGACAGAAGAACTTGCATATTCAGTATAATTTATTATGATGCAAGAACCATGGAATGGTGTTCTAGGCTTTGGTCTAACTTGATTAAAAGAATATAAACTTTTAAGTTAGATTAAATGGAAGTCTGCAAAATGAAAAATAAGCGGGCAAAGTAGAACAAATCGGTTTTGAAACCGAAATATAAAAAATATTAAAGGATTGATTCAGATGTATTACTTTTTAGCAATTGGCATATTATTGCTGATTTCACTTATGGCCTATAAAGGTTTAAAACGTGAACAGCTCTCCGACAGCGCGTTAAAGCGTCGTGCTGTCATGAGTAGTCATGAGCAATTATTTTTTTCACGTTTGAAACAAATATTTCCAGAGTCTACGGTACTGGCACGGGTTTCATTCGATGCCTTACTGACCACCAAATTTCTAAGAACAAGAAGCAAATATCAGTGTATGGTCGCCGATTTTGTGATTTTAGATCAAAATTATCAAGTCTGTGCGATTATTGCTTTTGCTGATTTGAGTCATGCTCGGCGAGTTCATCCTGATTACTATCAGGATCGATTATTGGAGTTGGCAGGTTATCGTGTGACTCGATACGATGTTGTGCCTGAACTAAAGGATTTAAGAGAACAGTTTGAAAGTGATCTGATTTCAGTAAATTCCCAACCTTCTCAGATCACTTTTTCAGCACAAAATCGAGTATTTAAGCTCGATACAGTCAGTAACCTTAAGGTTTAACGGCAACAACAGTCATTTCAACCAATACATCTGGACGATACATTTTTGCCTCGACACAGGTGCGCGGAAGTGCCTGTATGTCTGAACACCATGCATCCCAGACTTCATTCATGCCTGCATAATCATTCTCAATATCTTTGAGAAAGATCATAACGGAGAGAATATGACTTTTATCTGTCCCTGCATCTGCCAGAAATCGATCAATGAGGTCTAATGTCTGCTGGGTTTGACCTTGAATGTCTAAGCTTAAGTCTTCTGCAAGTTGGCCTGCAAGATGCACCAAATTGCCAGAAATTGCGATTTCAGAAAATCGCTTGGTGATATGTAAACGCTGAACGCTCATTTATTTTTCCTGTACATATTCAGAAGATGCTTCTGATTGTACGTGCGCTTTCATTCTTGCTGCAACTAAAGCGGTAAGTAGACATCCAATCGTTAAATAAATGGCAACATAGTGCCATTGTCCATTAGCCAGTGTCACGAGCGCTGCGGCAATAAAAGGCGTAAATCCTCCGCCAACAATACTCGCTACTTGATAGCCCACACCTGCACCGCTATAGCGATAGGCTGTACCAAATAATTCTGTAAAAATAGGTTGATGTACACTGACGACCATATCGTGAGACAGGTTAGCCAATAAAATCGCAAATAAAACAATCCAGAGTGTTGAGCCACTTTCCAAGGCAAAGAAAAAAGGAAATGCACAAGCAGCGCCAACCAAGCCACCCATCACGCACATCCGTCGACGACCAAAGCGGTCAGAAATATAAGCAAAAAAGGGAATAGTGAAACAGCTAATCGCACCGACCATCAGCCCAATATTTAAAAATAAACTAGAGGACATACCCAAATTTTTAGTGGAATAGTTTAAGGCAAAGGTCGTAACCAGATACATGGTGAGCAGTTCAGCCAAGCGTAAGGCAATAATATAAAAAAAGCCTTTGGGATTTTGTCGTACTGCTTCAAACAATGGAATTTTCGCAGGCTGTTGTTTCGCTTTGACTACATTTTCCATAAATTCTTGTGACTCTTCTTGTCCACCCCGTACCCATAACGCAAATAGAACCAGAATTATGCTGGCTAGAAATGGAAGACGCCATGCCCAATCAGCAAAAGCATCCTGACCAAATAAATAGATGACTAGCGAAACACTTCCTGTTGCCAACATGAGCCCAACACCGTAACCGATTTGAACACCGCTGCTATATAAGGCTTTGCGTCCTGTAGGTGCACTTTCAACGGCCATAAGCGCTGCACCGCCCCATTCGCCACCGACAGCAAAACCTTGGATCGCACGAAGTAAAACCAACAAGACAGGAGCGAGCCAGCCAATATTTGAAAAATTTGGTAGTAAACCAATCAGAACAGTCGCTGTACCCATCAAAAACACGGTGAGGAACAGCATTTTTTTGCGGCCTAAACGGTCACCAAAATGACCAAAGACGATACCGCCTAAGGGGCGAAACAAAAAACCGATGCCAAATGTAGCGAAAGCAGCCAATGTTCCAATAGCAGGACTAACATTGGGGAAAAACTGATGATTAAAAACCAGTGCAGCAACAATACCGTAGAGAAGAAAATCGTACCAATCGACGACAGCGCCAATGAAACTACTAAATGCGGCTTTGCGAGCGCGTTGCGCTTGCGAGGGAGGAGAATAAGATGCGGGCATGCAAGAGAGATCCCATGTTTTAAGAAACCAGTTGCCCTGTAATATTCGGATTTTTTCGTCACGCTCACTACAGGACAGCATGCTAAAAATAAAGGTAAAGTTTTAGCATAACGGCAGATACATGGGTAAATGCATTTGCGAGGCTAGATTACTCTAAAATAAAACAGAAGTGAAATATATAAAGGTTGATTTTTTGCGCATTTGAATAAAAAAACCGCAGATTACCAAAGCGATAATTGATTTTCATCAGCTTGAGGGGCAAGTTGATACACACCTATACCAATCAGACGATATTGAAATTCCGTCGGTAAATGCATTTCATAAAGCAGAACCTGTAAAACATCCAAAAGCTCAGCCAAAGACTGAATGGGGCGTTTGAAACTTTTACTGTGCTGATAAATCTGAAAATTTTTGAGTTTAAGTTTAATGGTTACACCGCGGGCAGTCAGTTGCTTATACTGTAAATTATTCCAGACTTTTTCAGCCAATGGCGGCCAATAAGCCAGACATTCATTTAAATATAAATCGCCATCAAAAGTCGTTTCTTTAGATATTTGTTGACGTTCCCGTTCGGCTTGTACGGTCCGATGATCAATTCCTTGTGCATAAAGAAACAGTTGTTTTCCATATTTGCCAAAATGGTGGATGAGTACGTTTTCATCAATTTGTTGTAATTCACCCAAGGTTTCAAGTTGAAGCTGTTGTAGTTTTTCCTGTGTTACTCGACCAACACCAGGAATTTTTTTTAAGGGTAAGTTTTGGATGAAAGCCTGCACTTGACTTGGTTTAATCACACATAAACCATCGGGTTTATTCCAGTCAGAGGCAATTTTGGCTAAAAACTTATTTGGGGCGACTCCTGCTGAAGCCGTAAGTCCTGTGACTTTGAAAATATCCTGACGAATTTGAATGGCGACATCTGTAGCGCTAGGCAAGTTTTTAAAATTTTCAGTGACATCAAGATAAGCTTCATCCAGTGATAATGGTTCAATCATCGAAGTGTATTGTTGAAAAATGTGATGAATTTGTGCGGAAACAGCACGATATTTTTCAAAATTAGGTTCTATAACCACCACATCTGGACAAAGCTTACGAGCTTGGCCCATCGACATTGCAGAACGCAAACCAAACTTACGCGCAGGATAAGAGGCTGCTGCAATCACAGCACGTGGATGATGAGAGGAAATGACAACAGGTAAATCTTTGAGTTCAGGGCGTTCACGTAACTCAACTGAGGCGTAGAACGCATCCATATCGATATGAATGATCTTACGAATGGTCATGGTTGAGTAGTTTGACTATTTTGCTCAATAAAACGCTGCCATTGCCGCTGTGAACCTGAGAACACATTTAAATCCACAGGTTTGGCCACGCCTTGCATTTTCCCCTGATTGGTATGTTGCCAGAACATCCAGTCGCGCTGATCTTTCAATTGGGGCTTTTCCTCATAATCTCGAATCCAAAGCGGGGTATCTTTAAAACTCCCAATTAATACAATGTGATAGAAACTTTTAGAGACATAAAAAATCGGCTGTTTGGCATAATGACGTTTTAACATATCATGCATCACCTTGATTTCTTCAAGTAGCTGCTCTTTGGTGTAGGTATTGATACATTGACTATCGTATTCCAGATCTATCACAGGAGGAAGCGCATCGAGCTTTTTGGGTACAGTTTCAATAAAATTTTGTGCCTGAATTTGACCCTCACGACATAAACGATAAAAATGATATGCCCCAACATGAAAACCACGTTCACGCGCTTTGAGCCAATTTTCCTGAAACTTTGAATCTTTAAAGTCACCGCCTTCAGTTGCCTTTAAATATACAAACTGGAATTTTTCAGGTGAAATCTTTGACCATTGCACGTCTCCCTGATGATGTGAAACATCAAAACCCTGTACAGGATAATCCTGCGCCGAAGCCTGACGATGATAAAACACACCAAAATAAAGCAATCCTGCCATGACGATTGCGGCGAGTCCTCCACCAAAATAAGAAATATAGGCTGTAGATTGGCTGGACATGATTTTTGGCATAGCAATCGTATTGGTGGCTGAATTTACATCATAACTTGAACTGAAAAGACATACTATGATGAAAATGCAACGTATTTAAATTGGAGTATTGCGAGGAATCCGTGAAAAAATAATTGCTGTAATAATATTGATACAGCCCAGACAAATCAGGGAAGCGTGAAATGCAGTAATGAGATTTTGTGTGCCAAAATACTGTGTGAAAAAGTTAATTAAAGTCCCTGCCAATGCTACGCCTATACTCATCGATAGCATCATGATCATGGATAAAAAGCTATTGCCACTACTGGCATCATGTTGAGATAAATCTTTAAGCGTTAAAGTATTCATGGATACAAATTGTAAGGAATTCAGTGTGCCAAAAATGAAGAAATGTATCGCACGTAACCAGACAGGGGTGTCGGCTGTCATCAGTGCGAAACTGGCAATTCCTGCACCGACTAATATGGTGTTGGTTAATAATACCGTACGATAACCAAATCGTTGAATGAGCGGTCGTATGATGGGTTTGGAAAATAAAGATCCAAGTACCAAAGGAATCATCATTAACCCTGTATAAAAAGGTTCAAATCCAAAAGCAACTTGTAACATTAAGGGTAAAATGAAAGGAACTGCATTGCCACCAAAACGTGCAAAAAAATTGCCTAATACACCAATTGAATAGATTTTATTTTTAAATAAATCACTACGGAATAGTGCATTTTGATGCGTATGTGCATGATAGGCATAAATTAAAGTTGCAATGAACCCTGCACAAAGTAAACCAATGCTAAACCATTTGGAATACTCGCGGCTCGCCAGATGCTCAATACCTAAAGATAAACCCACCATAGCTACAACAAGCAACACGAACCCAATCAGATCAAAAGATTTGACAGTAGGTTCAGTGGCGTTAGGCATGGCCTTAAAAGTAACTAATATGCCTAATATTCCCATTGGAATGTTAATCAGGAATACCCAATGCCATGTGGCGACTTCGACTAGCCAACCACCCAGTGTTGGACCAATAAGAGGGCCAACCAAACCTGCAAGGCTCATCAGGCTCATCGCTGCTAAAAACTGGGTACGGGGAATCAGTTTAAGCATCGCTAAGCGACCTACAGGTAGTAATAATGCTCCACCCACACCTTGAATGACTCGAAACAAAATCAATTGATTCAGGCTTTGAGAAAGTCCACAACCTAAAGAAGCCGCAGTAAAAATAATGATTGCGGCAAAATAAGTATTCCGAACGCCAAAACGATCTGCTAGCCAGCCACTTAAAGGAATGCAAGCTGCTACCGTTAAAACGTATGCAATCACTACACCATGCATACGCAATGGGTTTTCATTTAAATGATGCGCCATAGATGGAATTGCGGTATTGACGATAGTAGTATCCAGTGCTTGCATAAAGAAGCCGATGGAAACTAAAAAAACCAATAATCGAAACTCAGGCTGTAACTTTTGGTGCGTTGGCGCGGCATTCATAGAGGTGGGAAAACAGATAATAGAGCTTTGAATAAAAGTAGCATAAATTTTAGCTAAAAGGCGGTGTTAATCAGGCATCCATGTAAAGATTCTGACACGCTTTTATTGTTAGCCAGTAAAAAGGTAGATTTAAAAATCTACCTTTTAAGTGAAGGTCAAAATAAGTTGTTAAACAGTTAAACCACGAAATGGCTAGGTTGGCTTAAATTTTTAATGGTGGTATAAATTTCTTCAATGCAATGACATACAATCAGCTTGGCTCGATGTTGAGGTGGTAAAAAACCTTCCTGAACTGCATGATCAAGTTGTGCGATTAAAGCATCATAAAAACCATTAACGTTGTACAAAATCATGGGTTTTTGGTGCTGGTTCAATTGCCCCCAAGTCGCAATTTCCAGAATTTCTTCAAAAGTGCCTAAACCACCAGGTAAGGCAACGAAGGCACTGGCGCGATCGGCCATCATAGATTTACGTTCGTGCATGGTCTGCACAATATGTAATTCAGTAAGTTTCGAATGTGCCACTTCGTAATCCAGCATAAATTCTGGAATGACACCAACGACTTCACCATGATGCTCTAGTACTGTATCGGCGACTTGTCCCATTAGACCTATGCTGGCACCGCCATAAACAATACCAAAGCCCTGTTCAGCAATTCCCTGAGCCAGTTCAATGGCTTTTTCTCGATAAATCGGTTTGTTTCCGCTGCGTGATCCACAATATAAAGCAATTAAAGATTGAGTTGTTTTTACAGTCACATTCATATCAGCTGTCATTTCTACTACGCTATTCATCTCGTTTTCGTTTTACCTTATCACGTTCATTTCTACTTCACTACATTAAGCAAGAAATATGACAACTTTATGCGTACCTCGCATAAACTTTGTATGGGCTTGGTGACGAACATCTAGTACTGATTTAAAAAAAGATGAATTTTTAAAAAATCTTGCCTATACTGAAATCCTGTTTAACAACAAATTTATGCCCATGGGTAGTGGTTGTCGTCACTTCGTTTTTTCTTTGTCTATACAACAAAATTTTAGCCTTATTTTTCGCGAGCACAGTATCGCGCTGCCTCTGAATAAGAACAATAGCAAATTGCAGTGGGAGACCTGTCTATGATTTTTGAATGGATGTCTGATCCTTCTGCATGGGTTGGTCTTGCGACGCTAGTCATTTTAGAAATCGTTCTGGGTATCGATAATCTGGTTTTTATTGCCATTCTTGCGGAAAAACTTCCACCTGAACAACGTAATACAGCGCGTATTTTAGGTTTGATTCTAGCACTGGGAATGCGTTTGGTTTTACTGGCTTCCATTGCTTGGGTCGTGACCTTAACCAGTCCGCTATTTCATATTTTTGATCATCCTTTTTCTGGGCGTGACCTGATTCTGTTGTTCGGCGGCGTGTTCTTGTTATTTAAAGGCACGATGGAATTGCATGAGCGTTTAGAAGGCAAACAATTTCAGAAAGAAGAAAATCCAGTACATGCGACGTTCTGGATGGTGATCGTACAGATTGTAGTGTTGGATGCGGTATTCTCACTGGATAGTGTGATTACTGCGGTAGGGATGGTCAAACATCTGTCGGTGATGATGATAGCTGTCATTATTGCAGTCGGAATCATGCTGTGGGCTTCCAAACCACTCATGGAATTTGTTAATAAACACCCGACCGTTGTCATTCTGTGTCTGGCATTTTTGATGATGATCGGTTTCTCGCTAGTAGTGGAAGGTTTTGGTTTCCATATTCCAAAAGGTTATTTATACGCCGCCATTGGTTTTGCCGTATTGATCGAAATGGCGAATCAGGCTATGCGCCATAATCAGGAAAAAGCGGTAACCACGACTGACTTACGTTATCGGACAGCCTCTGCGGTTTTAAAAATGCTGGGTGGGAAAAATAGCGCTGGCAGTAATGATAATCAGCAAAATGAAAATGAAGATGTGTTGGCGACTCAAGCATTTGCCGATGAAATGTTTGACGAAGAAAATGGCGTATATCATAGTGTGATGGTGCAGGGAGTATTAGGGCTTTCTGAGCGACCTGCCAAATCTGTGATGACACCGCGTCCTGAGCTGGAATGGATTGATCTGGAAGAAGAACCAGAAGCCTTAAAACAGCGTTTATTATCTATGACCCATTCGCGTTTGATTGTGGCAAGAGGTGAACTGGATAATATTGAAGGAATTGCGCTTACCCATAAAGTCTTAAATGAATATATCGAAACAGGTGAAATTAACTTTAGTCATCATGTCCGTGAGCCTGTGATTGTGCATGAAAACGCACAGGTGTTGATGGTGATGGAACAATTGCGCCAAGCACCCTTACAAATGGCGATTGTATTGAATGAATACGGTTCGATTGAAGGTATTGTGACCCCAATCGATGTACTCGAAGCAATTGCAGGTGAATTTCCAGATGAAGATGAACTTGAAGCCGTTGCTGAAAGTCTGGAGGATGGTTCACTTATGCTAGAAGGCTCAACCGATATTCGTCATGTATCATTATTACTGAATCGTGATCTGGTCAATGAAACCGAAGAATATTCAACACTTTCAGGCTATATCCTGTTTCATTTGGGGCGTTTACCTGAAAATGGTCAAAAGGTACGTGCGGATGGTTATATTTTTGAAGTTGTGACGATGGATGGACATAAAATTGAAAAAGTCCATGTGATTATTGATGAAAAGCAACAACAGAAAAATGACTGATTATTAAGTTATTTATGATTTAAATAGCCCTTGATAGGGCTATTTTTCATGATCACGTTTTCATTATTGAGATGTTTATGAATTCAATTATTCAATGTCCGTGCGGTCAAGGCGATTATGCAAACTGTTGTGAGCCTTTGCACTTAAAACAAGTAGGCGCACAGTCGGCTGAGCAGCTCATGCGCTCACGCTATAGTGCTTTTGCACGGCAGCACATAGATTATCTGATTGAAACGACAGCATTGGGGCAACAGGCTGGACTAGATCGTACCGCTATTGCTGAATGGAGCCAGAGTAATCACTGGCTCAAACTGGAAGTGATACAGCATCAGCCAAAACTAGATAAAAATCATGCATCAGTTGAGTTTAAGGCACATTATCATGATGGGACACAACAGCAGATTCATCATGAACTTTCATATTTTGTCCAACATAAAGACCAATGGTATTTCCTTGATCCGACCACAGATCAGCACCCGACGATGAAACAACCTTGTATTTGTGGTTCAGATAAAAAATTTAAGCAGTGTTGTGCACAATTTTTATAACTTTGCCGTAGAATATCTGCCATCTTTTCCCCGACGTGGATGAAGGGCAATGTTACTCACCATTATTTATATTATTGCAATTACGGCTGAAGCGATGACAGGTGCGTTATCCGCTGGTCGGCGCAGTATGGATTGGTTTGGGGTGATGTTGATTGCCTGTGTGACGGCACTTGGCGGTGGTTCAGTACGTGATGTATTGCTTGGGCATTATCCCCTTACATGGGTCAAGCATCCTGAATATTTAATGTTAACTTGTGCTGCTGCGTTCATCACGATTTTAATCGCCAAATGGATGCGCCATTTACGCAATATCTTTTTGTTGCTAGATGCTCTAGGCTTAATTGGATTTACGATTATTGGCTGCCAGATTGCATTGCAAATGGGGCATGGGTTTGTCGTTTCAGCGGTTGCAGGTGTATTAACAGGGGTGTCGGGCGGTATTATACGAGACATTTTGTGTAATGATGTGCCACTGGTATTCCGCCGTGAGTTATATGCGAGTATTTCGTTCGTTTCAGTCATTTGTTATTGGATTTGTCTTGAAATTGGTATGCCACTCGAATTAACCGTGATTTTTACTTTAGTTTTCGGTTTTTCCCTGCGTTGTATTGCAATATATTTTGGTTTGGAAATGCCGAAATTTATTTATCAAGATGATGATAGTGATTCCGCTTCTTCTACAGATCGGCATTAAAAAACCGAATATATTTGAAAGGAAGCTCCATATATGTTGGTTGAAGCAACAGAACAACATATCAATGATGTTGTTGAATTGGTTAATTTCTCCTATCGAAATAAAGATCATCAGGGTTGGACATCTGAAGCTTTGATTGTAGAGGGGGATCGTATCAATGCAGATCAGCTTCAGGATTTAATGAATTCCGATGCTGCTATCCTTTTATTATTGCAGCAAAAGCAACTTGTTGGCTGTGTGCATGTACAAAAAAATGAGGATGCAGGTTATATTGGTATGCTAACTATCCATCCCAATTTTCAAAATCAAGGCATTGGGAAACAATTACTGCAAGCCGCAGAGCATTATTTAATCGAAAAATATTCAGTGTCTTGTTTTAAGATGTCGGTGCTTTCAGTCCGCTCAGAGCTTCTCGCTTTTTATCAAAGACGCGGTTATGAAGTGACTTCACAAGTAGATGATTACCCCATTCATGCAAATGTAGGGCAACCCTTGTCGAAAGATTTAACTGTGCTACATTTAGTTAAACATGAAAATCGCAGCTAAACCGATTGCAACGCTGACTCTGATCGTTCCTTAAAAATTCAAGCGTAGCTTTAGTCAGGCCTACTCTGATTAAATCGTGATAATTTAGTCGCCTTTTCTTAAAATCACGCTTCAAATCATCAGATGATTACAAGAAAATCGTGCTACATGATTCAATAAGTGAGCCAGCCTATGGATTTAGTTTCTCGCGTGCAAAATTTACCAATTGGCAAGTTCCACTACACCTTACTCTGTGTGGTGGGCTTGGGTTGGATGTTTGATGCAATGGATACAGGAATTATTGCATTCATTATGACGACATTGGTGAAAGACTGGGCATTAACACCAGCAGAAAGTGGCTGGATCGTGAGTATTGGTTTTGTTGGTATGGCGATTGGCGCGGTATTTTCTGGTGGATTGGCCGACCGCTTTGGACGCAAAACCATTTTTGCTTGCACCCTGATGCTGTATAGCCTTGCGACCGCCGCCTGCGCATTTGCGCCAAATCTGACATGGTTGCTGATTTGTCGTTTTGTGGTGGGGCTTGGGTTAGGTGGTCAATTGCCTGTTGCTGTGACGCTGGTCAGTGAATATGTGCCTGCACAAGTGCGTGGTCGTTTTATTGTCTTGTTGGAGAGTTTTTGGGGATTAGGTTGGCTAGTTGCCGCATTGGTTTCATACTTTATTATTCCAAAATTTGGCTGGCACATGGCATTTTTGCTCGGTGGTTTACCCGCACTATATGTCTTTGTGATTATTAAAAAAGTACCCGAATCGATTCCATATCTGATCAACCGTGGGCGTATTGATGAAGCTCATGAACTTATTCAAAAACTTGAACAGCAAGCAGGCATCACTGTTGTTGAAAAAATTGAAGTAAAACCTGTTGCACAGCAGCGCAAGGTATCTTTTATCCAATTATGGTCATCACCGTTTGCACGACGCACCTTGATGTTATGGTTGATCTGGTTTGGCATTGTGTATTCCTACTACGGAATTTTTACGTGGCTACCTAGTCTGTTGGTTAAACAAGGCTATAGCATAGTTCAGTCATTTGAATATGTCTTGTTTATGATACTGGCACAACTTCCAGGCTATATTGCGGCAGCATGGCTTGTAGAGCGTTTGGGACGTAAAATTACACTGGCTGGTTTTATTGGTGGTTGTGCGATTTCAGCGTATTTCTTTGGTCAGGCACAGAGTGTCAATATGATCATGTTCTGGGGTTGTTTGATGTCGTTTTTCAATCTTGGGGCGTGGGGTGTACTTTATACATATACTCCAGAACAATACCCTGCCAATATTCGTGCTTTTGGTTCAGGTTGGGCATCTGCAATTGGACGAATGGGGGGGATTGCAGCGCCATTGATTGTGACCCATATGATGGTGGGACAAAATGGTTTTCATCAAGTATTTATGATGTTTACTGTGGTTTTGTTGGCTGTGGCAGCAGTGGTCCTTATCCTCGGTGAAGAAACACAGGGGAAAACTCTGGAGTCGATTGGCTTATAACAACAAAAAGAGGTTGAACATGCTGCATAAAATGGATAGTTTTAATCCATAAGACATGATTTGACGCAGTGCATGATCATAGGGGCTTGTATCCTCATGCACTGCCACTTAGCATAAACACGAATAGAAAAATTGATCAGGATTATTCCCAAATATGTCCAGCCTTGCGCACCATGCGACAGAAAACCGCTCCGTTGCTGAATTTACTGAACAAGCCTATCTGAATTACGCTATGTACGTAATTATGGATCGTGCCTTGCCTCATATTAGTGATGGTTTAAAGCCTGTGCAGCGACGTATTGTCTATGCCATGAGCGAACTTGGTCTAAAGCATAGTGGCAAACCAAAAAAATCAGCACGTACAGTCGGTGACGTTCTGGGGAAATATCATCCGCATGGTGACTCGGCTTGCTATGAGGCGATGGTACTTATGGCACAGCCGTTTAGTTATCGTTATCCTTTGATTGAAGGTCAAGGTAACTGGGGTTCTCCTGATGATCCAAAATCATTTGCAGCTATGCGTTACACCGAAGCCAAGCTTTCCGCTTTTAGTGAGTTATTACTCAGTGAACTGGGTCAGGGAACATGTGACTGGCAGGATAATTTTGATGGTTCAATGAAAGAACCTGTCAATTTGCCTGCTCGTGTACCTAATATTTTGTTGAATGGTACGACGGGTATTGCAGTTGGAATGGCAACTGATATTCCACCGCATAATTTACGAGAGGTCATCAAAGGCACGATTGCTCTAATTCGTAACCCTGAAACATCGGATGAAAAACTGGCTGAATATATTCCAGCACCAGATTTACCGACTAAAGCTGAGATTATTACACCACGGGATGAACTACTCAAAATTCAGACAACAGGTCGTGGTAGTTATCGTGTCCGTGCAATTTATCACATTGAAAAAGGTGAAATCGTCATTACTGACTTGCCTTATCAAGTGTCTGGTTCCAAAGTCATTACCCAGATTGCCGATCAAATGCAGGCAAAAAAGCTCCCATTGGTAAGTGATATTCGTGATGAGTCTGATCATACCAATCCAACTCGATTAGTCATTGTTTTACGTTCTAATCGCGTTGATGCAGAAACGGTCATGAGTCACCTGTTTGCGACCACGGATCTTGAATCGAGTTATCGTGTGAACCTAAACATGATCGGGGCAGATGGTCGCCCCCAAGTCAAATCGATTCGACGTATTTTGTTGGAATGGATTGATATCCGAAAAGCAACGGTCACTCGCCGCTTACAATACCATCTGAATAAAATTGAAAAACGCTTACACATCTTGGCAGGTTTGCTAATTGCTTATCTGGATATTGATACGGTCATTCGCATCATCCGTGAAGAAGATCAGCCTAAACAAGAGTTAATGGCACATTTTGGTATTGATGAAATACAGGCAGAAGCCATTTTAGAATTAAAGCTAAGACATTTGGCTAAACTCGAAGAAATGGAAATTCGCCGTGAACAAGACGAACTGGAAGCTAGAGCAGCGGTGATTCGTGAACAATTGGGTAATCCAGAGTCACTTAAAAATCTAATTATTAATGAACTCAAAGAAGATGCGAAAAAGTTTGGTGATGACCGTCGCTCTCCAATCGTTCAGCGTGAAGATGCGGTGCAAATCCGAGAGCAGGATCTTATGCCTGCCGAAACAGTGACTGTGGTTTTATCGGAAGCGGGTTGGATTCGCTGTGCTAAAGGCGCAGAGGTCGATGTGCATAACCTCAACTATCGGGCAGGTGATCAATACTTAAGTCATGCGATAGGGAAATCCAACCAACGTGCCTACATCTTGGATGAGACAGGACGCAGCTACGCGTTACCCATTAGTAGCCTACCATCTGCTAGAGGTTCTGGTGAGCCTTTAAGCTCGAAATTATCCCCAGCTACGGGTGTTTCATTTATTCAAGTTTATATTGGTGATGATGAACAAGAGCTGATTGTTGCCAGTAACACAGGTTATGGCTTTAAAAGTCAGGCTAAACAACTGGATACAAATGCCAAAGCAGGTAAAGCATTTTTGACTGTACCTGAAAAGGCTGAGGCATTACCGCTGCTGCCTATTCAGGATGCAACACATATTGCGATACTGAGTTCCGCAGGGCGTTTATTGATTATTGAAATGTCAGAGTTACCAATACTCAATAAAGGTAAGGGTAACAAGTTGATACAACTTGATAGCAAAGAACAAATTTTATCCATGACAGCCTTGAATTTAAATGAAATAATTCAGGTGGTTGCGGGACAGCAACAATTAAAATTAAAAGGTGATGATCTCCTCAAGTACCTAGGTAAGCGAGCAACGAAAGGACAACTCTTACCACGAGGATATCAAAAAGCAAATAGACTGTTGATTCAGAGATAGTTCTGGCATCTGCTGCGATATATAGGCTATATATAGCTTATATTCGCGGAAATGAATGCAGTGTGTAGAGCAGACCAGTTAAAACAAGACTCTCGCATTGATAAACAGTTTTGATTTAAGGATTACTGATTGGAGATAATGGCGTTATGGAAAAAATATGGTTTGCTGAATACCACAGAACAGGGATTCCAGAAACAGTAGAATTACCCCCAGAAAATACTTCATTAAATGACGTTTTTGAGCGTAATTTTCAAAAATTTGGTTCACGTGATGCTTTTATCTTTATGGATAAAGTCATGACCTTTAGTGAGCTGGAAGAAGCAAGCCGTAAATTTGCTGCCTATTTACAAAGCTTGGGTTTGGCAAAAGGTTCGCGTGTAGCGGTCATGATGCCAAACGTATTGCAATATCCTGTGGTTGCTTTAGGTGTATTCCGCGCGGGTCTGGTACTTGTCAATGTCAATCCATTGTATACAGCACGTGAGCTTGAACATCAGTTGAATGATTCTGGTACAGAAGTTTTGGTAATTATTGAAAACTTCGCCAGTGTTTATCAAAGCATCATTGGTAAAACGCCAGTGAAACATGTAGTTGTCGCTTCGGTTGGCGATATGCTAGGGACATTAAAAGGAACGCTGGTCAATTTTGTATTGCGCAAAGTGCGTAAACAAATTCCTGACTGGAATATTCCAGGTCACATTAAGTTTAATACTGCGTTGAATAAAATTAGCCCAAACAGCTACAAACGCCCATCCTTGACTTTAAGTGATACCGCTGTCCTCCAATATACAGGTGGTACAACTGGCGTATCTAAAGGCGCTGAACTTACGCATCGTAATCTTGTCGCGAATTTGTTGCAATGTGATGGCATTTTCCAAAGTAAATTTGGTGCGAAAGATGGCGATAAAAATGATCGTATTTTTTGTGCGCTACCGCTTTATCATATTTTTGCTTTCATGGTCTGTGCCATGTATGGCATGTATAAAGGACAGGCAAATGTTCTTATTCCTAACCCGCGTGACTTACCTGGCGTGATTAAGGAATTGCGTAAATATCAGCCATCGTTCTTCCCTGCTGTAAATACTTTGTTCAATGCATTGGTTCATAATGAAGAATTCAAACAGCTTGACCATAGTAAACTGAAAATGGCGATGGGTGGTGGTATGGCGGTACTTCCGTCAACGGCTGAAGCTTGGAAAAAGATTACAGGCACTAACATTATTGAAGGTTATGGCTTGTCTGAAACTTCTCCTGTTGCAACAGCGAATCCACCTGCATCAGAAGAGTTCAGCGGTACGATTGGTATCCCATTACCATTAACTGAAGTTGCGATTTTAGATGATGATGGCAATGAAGTTGCGTTAGGGGAACAAGGCGAAATTTCGATTCGTGGCCCGCAAGTCATGAAAGGTTATTGGAATCGTCCAGATGAAACCGCTAAAGTCATGACTGCTGATGGTTTCTTCCGTACGGGTGATATTGGTGTAATGGACAGCCGTGGTTATGTCAAAATTGTAGACCGTAAAAAAGATATGATTTTGGTGTCTGGCTTTAATGTTTATCCAAGTGAAATTGAAGAAGTCGTAGCAAAACATCCAAAAGTTCTTGAAGTTGCAGCAATTGGTGTACCTGATGAAAAATCAGGTGAAGTACCTAAGCTGTTTGTAGTGAAGAAAGATCCTTCACTCACGACCGAAGAAATTTTGAGTTTTGCCAAAGAAAATCTAACAGGTTATAAACGCCCACGTTATGTGGAGTTTATGGATGAATTACCAAAATCAAATGTCGGTAAAATCCTGCGTAAAGATCTGCGTAAAACTGCATAATTCCTGATGTGAGAAAACGCCTGAATGTTCAGGCGTTTTTTATTTCCAAAATTATGATGCAGACTTCATAAACCAGCGATCAATATAAGGTCGGCCAATTCCAATAATAAACGTAAAAAATAACATCGCGCCAAGCTGTAAGCGAAGCGCAATTAAGTTAAATTGTCCAAAGCTTAGATAATTATCTAATCCACAATACACGACCAAAACCAATAACCACAGCCATAAAGTTTGACGCTTAATGCCCACTGCAATAAAAGCAATTGTCAAAATTACAAAGGTGCCTAAGGTTGACTGCCAGTTGAGATTGGCGCAAATGACACTGAGTAAAAAGGCAGTCAGCGGCAGAACAATCTTGAGAATGCGATCAACCTTTAATTGGTTTTGGCGTTGTTTGTCCAAAATACTGAACATTTGATCTTGATCAGAATTGCTCATGTAGGGTCTCGCTTGATCGTCTTATTTATAAAAACATACTATTTAAGCGAATTTCCATACAAAACACCATGCTATGATAAGGCAATTTAAATAAATACATCTTGAGAACGAGATTATGCAGGGCATTAATGGCATTATTTATCTAATTTTGGCAGCATGTCTGTTGCCTTATGTATTCACCATTATTGCCAAGCTGAGCGCGGGGTTTAAGCCCAAAGACAATCAAAACCCACGCCAATTTCTAGCACAAAGCACAGGCGTTGCTGCACGTGCCAATGCTGCACAGCAAAATAGTTTTGAAAGTTTACCGTTATTTATTGCAGCCATACTCATGGCTGAATATATGGTATTACCCCAAAGTATTATCATGACTTTTGGCTTAGCCTATTTGTTTTTACGCATTCTTTACGGAATATGTTATCTGATCAATTGGGCCACTCTACGCTCAATTATTTGGTTGTTATCTATGCTTTGTCCAATTTCACTTTTGATTTTGGTTATCCGTTTATTATAAAAAACGAAATTCATTTTGGTGAGATATGCAGTTCAAATTGGTCGGGAACTTGAAAAAATCCTTTGCCAAATTGTATAAACGACGCAGTTTGATCCAGAAAACCGTTATAATCGTCGCGATTTAAATTCTGATTTAACCGTTAAAAAGAGTGTTGCTATGAGCTACAACAATATCCCTGCGGGCAAAGATGCACCAAATGATATTTACGTTATCATTGAAATTCCAGCAAATGCTGCGCCAATCAAATATGAAATTGATAAAGATTCAGATGCGTTATTTGTAGATCGTTTTATGGGTACAGCGATGTTTTATCCAGCGAACTACGGTTATGTGCCAAATACATTGTCAGAAGATGGTGATCCATTAGACGTATTGGTGGTGACGCCTTATCCTGTTGTAGCAGGTTCTGTGATTCGTTGCCGTCCTGTAGGCAAATTGAATATGGAAGATGATGGCGGAATCGATGCAAAATTGATTGCTGTTCCACATGAAAAATTATCACCACTTTATAAAGACGTAAAAGAATATACGGATCTTCCACAACTTTTGATTAATCAGGTTGAACACTTCTTTGCTCACTATAAAGATTTAGAGCCAGGGAAGTGGGTGAAAATCAGTGGTTGGGAAGGCGCTGATGTTGCAAAAGCAGAAGTTATTAAAGCTATTGAAGCTGCTAAAAAATAAGTTTTATTCTGAGTAATAAAATGAAAAACCCTACATTTTAATGTAGGGTTTTTTTGTATCAGGTTGGTTTTAACCGATTAGAAGAATTTAATCGGGAAATCAACAAAGATACGCCATTCGTTAGTATCACCAATATAGGCATTGGTTTGATATTCATCGCTAGCACGATAAATTGAATTACGCACACGGATATTTAAATCTTTGGCTGGACCTGTTTGGACTTTATAAGAAACCTGATTGAAGAACTCGCGTTCTTTGGCATCATCAGTCAGGTTATTAACACGGATATCCCAGCCATAAACATAAGCTGTTGTCCATGATAGACCTGGAACAGCTAAAGCGCCAAAGTCATAAGTGTATTGAAGCTGTACCGATTTTTCGTGATTACCAATAAAGTCAGACAGGTATGAATTTGGCAGATAAATACTTTGACCACCATCGCCATTTTGACCATAGTCATAGCCAACATTGCCTGTATTTTGTTGGTAAGCCAACATACCTGTATGTGGGCCAGTGTTATACGTTGCAGATACCGCCCAGATATTATTTTTCTTGTCTTCATCTGCTGGACCAGTCGCAGAATATGTTGTACCTGGTTCAAACTTGGTGTGGTAGCCACTGAAGTCATATGTCAATGAATCTTTATTGGCAAGGGTTTGCTTATAATTGACATTGGCATAATGACGTTCAAGTTTGTCTTTAAGATCAGCGCCATAATAAGAAGCTTTTAACTGATCATTAAATTGGTATTTTGCACCCCAGACATAAGCACGATCTAAGTGATTCTGGTCAGAAGCAATATGTTCAGGTAATTGGTTTTTTGTAAATTTACCCGCAACCACTTCCAAGTTTTTAATTTCGTGGCTAGTGATGAGTGTACCTTCAAAGTATTCAGGTACGTTACGTGTCGTCATACTGGCAAGGACAGGTAAATCTAGAATTTGTGTACCATAAGTTAAAGTTGTGTTTGATGCACGGGCTTTGACATAACCACCACCTCGTGTCCATTGGTCGTATGGATCTACACGACCATTCGCATCTTTTTGTCCATCATTTTTTAGCGCTATCATGCTGTTACCTGCATGATAGTTATCGCCTAATTTAAAAGAAAAATCACCCACAACACCCGCTGCAAAACCGACAGGACCTTGTGTAAAGCCAGACTCAAGATTCAGCATGACTGATTGAAGCCATGAATTAGTATCATGAACGCCATCTTTTTTATCGCGTTGAATAAAACCGTTGCGTAAAAGAACTGATGCGCTAGCACCTTCAACAAAACCTTTTGCTTCACTTTGTTCACTTGCATACGCTGAGGAAATAAGGGCAGCGTTAACCAAAACTGCTAAAGTAAGCTTTTGTGCTTTTAGCATGGAATACCTCAAAAATAAATCTAAATGGGTTTCTAAGAAGGACTCAGAAAATGAACAAATTGTATAGATAATCTATAGAAAAGATATCATTTTCATTAAATTATTTTACTAATGTATATATGCAATTTAGAAATAGCATGTTTTTAGTTAAGTTTTTTTGCTTATTTTGGTTTTATTTTTAAGTTAAATTAAATAAAAATTTATGCACTTAAATTATGCACATTAATTGCACAACATTCTAAAAAGACCCAAAAAAGAGCTATTCCATATTTTTTGTTACATACCAACTTGTGACTTTTTAAATTATTGCTTCGATTCGTCATGATGAGCAGATGCAATGGATATCTTGTGTCTTTATATAAAATTGATGCCAACTAGCTTCAAGTGAATAGAGTTTTTACGCGTTTTTTTTCCATACTCATCTATATCGGTGTGTCGGCCATGATTGAAACATTAATGTCATATTAATCTACTATATGAATTCAATGAAATTTTATTGTGAAAGAGTGTGAAGCATGATTTGTGATTTTCACCCAGAATACATAAAAAAGATGAGATGCATAAAAGTTGGCATAGCATTTGCTAAATCTAAACCGATGCAATTTAAAACACATATCCGTCGGAGTAATCCGATTATGGGGGAGATCAGAATGAAAAAATTTGCATGTAAAGCAGTTGCTTTAGGAATATTAGCAGCAGGTTCAACAGGTGCAATGGCTGAAGATAAACCATCAATTGCAGGTTTTTCTGTTGCTGGTAATGTCGCAGCAACTACAGATTATCGTTTCCGTGGTGTAACTCAAAGTTCCAACAATCCAGCAATTCAAGGTGGATTTACCATTAACCATGAATCAGGCGCTTATCTTGCTCTTTTCGGTTCAAGTGTTGACTTTGGAATTGATGGCAACTCTACTGAAACTGATGCAACTTTAGGTTATGCAAGCTCTTTCAAAGCAACTCCAAACTACAGTATTGGTTATGATGTGGGTGTAACTTACTATGGTTACATTGGTGCAAAATCTAACTTTACCAATCCTTATAATGATAAAACAGGTCTGAATTTTACTGAATTTTATGCAAAATTAATTTTTGCTGATTCATTATTTAAAGGTGATAGCATTACTACGATGGTCACATATTCACCTGATTATTGGGGTCGTACTGATGACTTCTGGTATTTCAATTTAGGTTATAGCGCACCAATTGCAGATACAGGTTTTACGGGTATTGCTTCTGTTGGTTATAACAAACTCAAAAATAAAGATTCTTTAAGCATAGTTGCAGGCGGTCCAGGCGAAGACGATAGTTATATCGATTACAAATTCGGGGTACAATACAATATTTTAGGCGTTACGGCTGAACTCGCGGGTGTTGGTACGGACGTTAGCACATCAGGTATGACTGATGCAGGTAAAAAACCATATGATTTGGGTGCAGTATTGACTCTGTCTAAGTCCTTTTAAGCTTTCTATATTTAAAAATGCCTCAATTTTGAGGCATTTTTTTATTCATCATATTGTTTGTCGATAAGACAACGCTTCTGATAAATGTACACTTTGAATATTGGAGCTTTGTGATAAATCGGCAATGGTTCGTGCCACACGTAAAATACGATGATAAGAACGCGCCGATAAATTCATACGTTGTTGCGCCACTTCCATCATTTTTTGTGCAGTTGAATCCAATGCAGCATGTTGAGCCAACTCTTGTGGCGAAAGAGCAAAATTGGCTTTTTGCTGCCGATTGATTTGAGTATCATAAGCTGCAATCACACGACTGCGAACCGTCATAGAGTCCTCAACAGGTGTCGTGTCTTGTAATTCATTGACCTGTAATGGAGGAACATCAATGTGCAAATCAATTCGATCTAACAACGGCCCTGAAATTCGATTTTGATAACGTTTAATCGAATCAGGTGAACATTGGCAACGGCTATCCTGATTAAATGCATATCCACATGGACAAGGGTTCATCGCAGCAATGAGCTGAAAATTTGCAGGAAAAGTGATTTGTCTGGATGCACGTGAAATTACAATTTCTTTGGACTCAAGCGGTTGACGCAAAACTTCAAGCACTTTGCGATCGAACTCAGGTAGCTCATCTAAAAATAAAACGCCTAAATGTGCCAGCGTAATCTCACCCGGTTTCGGATGAGAGCCACCTCCGACCAATGCGATTGCGGAAGCCGTGTGGTGGGGTGCTCTGAATGGGCGTAAGCCAAAATGATGTTGATTATTGGCAATTGAATAAATACTCGCAACCTCAAGATTTTCCTGTGTTGACAGGGGCGGCAAAATACTAGGTAGGCGTGAAGCTAATAATGTTTTACCTGTACCAGGCGGCCCTTTAAACAACAATGAATGTCCGCCAGCGGCTGCAATTTCAAGCGCACGACGTGGACGCAATTGTCCTTTTACATCGATTAGATCATATTTATAAGGCTGAATATTATGGGTGTTTTGTGTGGTATGTGGGGCAATTGATTGTATTCCTAGAAAATGTTCGCAGACCTGTTTTAAGTGGTTGGCTGTATAAAGCTTAAATACAGAAAGTTGTTCAACCTGCTTAATATTGTTCTGAGGAATAAAAAGTTGATGTTCAGCTTGTTGACAAGCCATCGCAATAGTTAAGGCACTGGTCACAGATCTCAAATGCCCATCTAGTGCTAATTCTCCAATAAATTCAAAACCATTGGTGCAATCTTCAGGTAACTATCCAGAAGCAATCAAAATACCTAAAGCAATCGCTAAATCCAAGCGTGATCCATCTTTAGGGAGGTCAGCAGGTGCCAGATTAATGGTCAGGCGTTTGGTTGGAAATTGAAAGCCACTGTTAATTATTGCTGAACGTACCCGATCTTTACTTTCGCGGACTGCTGCCTCAGCTAGTCCTACAATGGTGAGAGAGGGAAGTCCCTGACTTAAATGAACCTCAACTTCAATTAAAGGGGCGTGTAATCCCAATACCCCGCGTGTCAAAATTTTTGCAAAAGACATTTTTATGATGTTCCATTATGGTGCTTTATTTTTAATCGTTTTAAATTGTTTATGCGCTAAATTGGTGCTTATTTTTTGTTCTGAATCATGCTTTCTAGAATATTCATTTGCTCCTGCAATTGACTTAGACGTTGATTGGCATTTTGAAGCGCTATCCGCTGACGATCAATTTCCTGTTTGGAAACTAAATCCAGTTTTTCCACAGCTTCATTGAGCAAAGCTCTTAAATTATTTTCAAGGTCTTTTTTAGGTTGGTCGACTTGTTCTAGGATCGCCTGTAATAATGTTTCAATCATGTGATATCCGTGTAAATAATATGATCCATATGCAGTTTACCACTGCTTTTGTATTGACCCTAGTGCTCTCCGATTAATCAATAGATTTTTATAGTGAAATTGCGAAAACAAGGCATAAAAATGTTTAAATTAAAGGAGGATACTACATCTTGCGCCACAAATAGGTTATAAAGACAACTATCAAGCCGACGATTTCTTTTTCCCCAACCTAAGAAATATTGGCATGAAAATTGAACATAAAACCTTACTGGTGAAATAAGCCGAAGGAAAACAAACATGAAGCTCGTAACTGCTATTGTAAAACCATTTAAGTTGGACGATGTGCGTGAAGCACTTTCTGAAATTGGTGTTCAGGGGATTACTGTCACTGAAGTGAAAGGTTTTGGCCGTCAAAAAGGTCATACAGAACTGTATCGTGGTGCAGAGTATGTCGTTGACTTTCTTCCAAAAGTCAAAATTGAAATTGCAATTAGTGATGAAATGGTTGATGCGGTCATCGAATCAATTACTCGTGTTGCTAGCACAGGCAAAATTGGTGACGGAAAAATCTTTGTAACTAATCTGGAACAAGTGATCCGTATACGTACAGGCGAAACTGGTCCAGACGCTGTTTAAGTGTTGGCACAAAGTTTGCTGAGTATGGAATAACTCACAAAATTTAGGTTGGGGGATACAAATGAAAAAAATGCTTTTAGCACTAGGTTTATCCAGTGCGCTTTTAGGCGGAACGGCCGCGTGGGCTGAAGAAGCCGCATCTACACCAGCAGCCGAAACAATGACTGTTGTGACCACGACAGAAGCTCCTGTTGCATCTGCGGCTGTTGCGACCACTGAACCAGCAGCTCCTGCTGAAGCAGCTCCAGCACCAAAGCTTGATACTGGTGATACAGCATGGATTCTGGTGTCGACTGCATTGGTCTTATTAATGACTATTCCAGGCTTGGCATTGTTTTACGGTGGTATGGTTCGTAAGAAAAACGTGTTAAGCACCATGATGTTTAGTCTTTCAGCTGCCATTCTTGTTAGCTTGATCTGGGTGATTGCAGGTTATTCACTGGCTTTCTCTGGAACAGGGGCCTATTTTGGTGACTTGTCAAAAGCCATGTTAAATGGTGTAGCTTTTGATGCCTTAAGTGGAACAATTCCAGAAACATTGTTCGTTATTTTTCAGATGACTTTTGCGATTATTACAGTTGCCATCATTAGTGGTTCAATCGCAGATCGTATGAAATATTCAGCATTCATGTTGTTCATTGCAGTTTGGGTTTTGGTGGTATATACCCCAATTACTCACTGGGTATGGGCAACCGATGGTTGGTTATTTAAAGCAGGTGCACTCGATTTCGCGGGTGGTACAGTTGTTCACATTAACTCGGGTGTTGCAGGTCTTGTTACCGCTTATATGTTAGGTAAACGGATTGGCTTAGGCAAAGAGTCAATGGCTCCGCACAATTTGACACTTACAGTTATTGGCGCAAGTTTGATCTGGGTGGGTTGGTTTGGCTTTAACGGTGGTAGTGCATTAGGTGCAGGCGCACGTGCAAGTATGGCAATTTTAGTGACTCAGGTTGCCGCTGCTGCTGCTGCTTTCTCTTGGTTGATTGTTGAACGTGTGGTTCGTGGCAAAGCTTCTGTACTTGGCGGTGCTTCTGGTGCGGTTGCAGGTCTTGTTGTGATTACACCTGCGGCAGGTTTTGTCGGTGTTGGTGGCGCTCTGATTATGGGGCTGATCGGCGGTGTGGTTTGCTTCTGGGGAATTACTGCCTTGAAACGTATGTTGAAAGCAGATGACGCACTGGATGCATTTGGTCTACATGCTGTAGGTGGTATCGTCGGTGCAATTTTAACAGGCGTATTCTACAGCGATGAAATTATTAAAGCTGCTAATGTTGCACTTGCACCTACCTTTGCGGGTCAATTATGGGTACAACTTGAAGGTGTCCTTGCAACAATCATTTATAGTGGTGTGATGACATTTATTATCCTTAAAGTCATCGATTTGATTATAGGTATCCGTGTATCGCAAGATGATGAACGCATGGGACTAGATTTGAGTCAGCATGGCGAACGTATTGAATAAGTGAATTTGAATTAAAAACAGCCCAAAGTGGCTGTTTTTTTGTTTATGGAGAGATGATTTAGTCTTTGTCCAATCTTTGCTACACTAGCCCTAAGAATGAATTCATTTTGAGCTGCTATGCATTGTCCTTTCTGCAACGCCGCAGACAGTAAAGTCATCGATTCTCGTCTTGCTGCTGAAGGCTGTCAAATTCGTCGCAGACGTGAATGTCTCCATTGTGGTGAACGCTTTACGACTTTTGAAAGTTATGAAGTGGTGATGCCGCGTGTGATTAAATCAAACGGTAAAAATGAGCCTTTTGATGAGGCTAAATTACGCCGTTCACTCATGCATGCCTTACAAAAACGCCCTGTTACTCAAGAGCAAATTGAAACGGTTTTGAGTGACATTCAATTACAAATCAGACGCTTGGGTGAGCGTGACGTTAAGTCTCGTAAGATTGGTGAGGTTGTGATGCAGGCATTATTTGCACTGGATCATGTCGCTTATGTTCGTTTCGCTTCGGTCTATCAGGACTTTCAGGATGTCGAAGCGTTTCGTCGTCAAATTGAACAAATGCAGCAGCGTGAACACGAACATGACTAAAATAAGTCACTTAGATCAACAAGATCATTATTGGATGACGCAGGCTTTGGCCGAGGCGAAAACGGCAGTTTATCGTACACGTCCCAATCCTGCTGTAGGTTGTGTCATTGTAAAAAATGATCAGATGATTGGTCGCGGCTCAACGGCACCAGTTGGTGGTTCACATGCTGAAGTATTTGCATTGCGTGAAGCAGGCGATCAGGCAGAAGGTGCAACCGCTTATGTGACATTAGAGCCTTGTGCACATTTTGGTCGAACGCCACCGTGTGCGGAAGCATTGGTACGTGCGAAAGTTAGCCGTGTGGTAATTGCAACACTCGACCCAAATCCATTGGTTGCAGGTAAGGGACAAAAAATATTAAACAATGCAGGGATTACCACACAGGTTGGTGTACTTGAGCAGGAAGCTATAGAGCTAAATCGTGGTTTTTTAAAAGTCATGGCAGGTGGCTTGCCCTATGTCCGTCTTAAGGTCGCTTCGAGTTTAGATGGGCGAACCGCAATGGCATCAGGCGAATCGAAATGGATTACAGGCGTTGATGCACGTCTGGATGTACAATATTGGCGGGCACGTTCAGCCGTGGTGATTACAGGCATACAAACTGTACTTGCAGATGATTGCCAGCTCAATGTACGCGCACTTGCCACAGTCGATGACATTTCTGAAATTGTTCAGCCTAAGCGTTTGGTGCTAGATCGTCAGGGGCGCTTACCACTGACTGCCCATATTCTACATGCGCCTGAGAGCTTGATGGTGATGGGGCCATTTCGTCAGGAACTTGCAGACTTAGGTGTGATACAATTGCCTGTTCAATCCTTACGCGAACTTCTTGCTACCTTGGCTAAGGAATATCATTTATATGATGTGATGGTCGAAGCAGGAACGACTCTAGCGACTGCATTTTTACAGGAAAAACTGGTCGATGAAATGATCAGCTATGTTGCTCCCACATTACTGGGGCAATCGGCACGTGCCATGTTTAGCGCTGATTTGCACAAAATGTCAGAGCAACTTCGATTTAAGCTGTTTGATGTGACTCAAATTGGTCAGGACATCCGCTTAAGACTTATCCCGATTCAAGAGACATTATGAATTCAGAGGCTTCGGTTTACCACAAACGCCGTCATGCGGCACGAACCACAGATGAATATCTATTTCACCAGTTGGTACCCTATCTGGGCAACAAACGCAGATTATTGCATCTGATTTTAGAAGCACTGGAAATTACGGGAACGCTTAACAGTAAAAAGAAGAATCCACCAATTTTTGCTGATTTTTTTGCAGGCAGTGGTGTCGTTTCTCGTCTGGCACGACAAAATGGGTATCGCGTCATTGCAAATGATTGGGAGCCTTATAGCCATGCGTTAAACCATGCGATATTAGCTTGTGTCGATGCCCCTGCATTTAAAGAGTTGGGGGGATATCAAAAAGCCATTGATTACTTAAATCGCTTGCCTGAAGTAAAAGGCTGGGTGACGCATAATCTGTGTCCACGTAATGATGATATTTATGATCCAACACGTGACAGGCTGTTTTTTAAACGTCGTAATGGCATGCGCATTGATGCGATTCGTCAGCAAATTGCGACATGGCAGGCGCAAGGCGCAATTAACGATGTGGAAATGAGTGCATTGTTAGCTCCGTTGCTGTATTCCGCCAGTTTTGTTAGTAATACCAGTGGGGTCTTCAAAAGTTTTCATCAGGGCTGGGGCGGTAAAACCCAGACGGCTTTGGAGCGTATTGAATCTTTACTTTGGCTGACTCCAAGTCGTTTTTGTGAGATTGGCGATGCTAAACGTCCTGCTGCGGAAATGTGGTGTGTCGATGCACAACATTTAGCCAATCAAATGAGTGGCTTTGAGGTTGATATTGCCTATCTGGACCCGCCGTATAATCAGCATGCTTATAGCAGTAATTATCATGTTTTGAATGCTTTGACCCTTTGGGATCAGGTCGATTTACCATCGCCAGATACTAAAGGCTACAAGAGCGGAATTGATCGGGCGTGGCGTAAGGAAAGACCGAGTCCGTATAACTCATCCAGACATGCCAAAGATGCTTATGAAAAATTACTGGCGACGATTAACGCACGTTATATTTTGACCAGCTATTCGACTGATGGGAATATCGATCCTAAAGATTTACTTACTGCCAATTTGAAACGCGGCAAAGTGACCTTATTAACACAAGATGTGCCACGTTATCGAGTCAGTAAACAACGTCAGTCTGAACGTGCTCGGGTACTTGAGTTTATCGTGATTACCGATACGCATGCCAAATCAGGGCCGCCACTGCGTCAGCTTTTAGGACAACTGTATCACTTTGCAGAATTAGGTGGTGTCGATACGTCTGGGCCAAGTACTCAGCTTGCACTTTGGTAAGCAATACATTTATGCAAAATCAATATTGGGAGCACCATCATGTTTACAGGCATTATTGAAAGTTTAGGCAAAGTTGAAAGCCTGCAAAATGTAGGTGGTGATGTACGCTTACGCATTCAAACTGATCTGGATATGTCCGATGTACATTTGGGAGATTCGATTGCGACCAATGGTATTTGTCTGACTGTGATTGAATGGGGAAGCAATTGGTATGCCGCAGATGTATCACGTGAAAGCCTTAATCGGACGACACTTGGACAATGGCGAGTCGGTCAGCCTGTCAATGTTGAGAAAGCCATGTTGCCAACCACACGTTTTGGTGGACATATTGTCAGTGGTCACGTTGATGCAATTGGAGAGATTACAGTCGTCCGTGAAGATGCTCGTTCGATTTATTATGAAGTGACTGCGCCTGCGGAAATTGCCAAATATCTGGCAGAAAAAGGTTCAATCACTGTGGATGGTATTAGTCTGACGATTAACCATTTGCGGGGCAATATTTTAAGCCTGAATTTAATTCCCCATACTGCTGAACGCACTAATATTTCAACATGGAAAACTGGAGCAAAAGTGAATCTGGAAGTTGACGTATTAGCTCGCTATATCGAACGTTTATTATTGGGAGATAAAGCGGCAGAGCAGGGGCAATCTTCTGATATTAGTATGTCTTTTTTAGCTGAAAATGGTTTCTTAAAATAAAACGTTGTTGAAATATTAAAAAATGCCCAGCCTTTAAACTGGGCATTTTTATTAGTGTTTGGTCACGGTCAATGACGTTGAACCCAACCACGATTTAAGGGTTTCTGGTATCGCTACGGAAAAAGTACCATTTTGCGATTCCTGTTTCAGGAAAATCGAAAGAGAGCTGAAGTCATCACGACTCATGTATAAGTCCTGAGCAGATAAAGTCCAAGTCTCGCCTGTCGTTAACTGGGCAATCTGTGCGGAGATATTGCTAAGTATATTCATGAATGTTTCCAGAGATGAGTCAAATGTTTAACAGCATGTTAAAGTTCATCGCAAGCGCGATATGACTATCATGTGACAAGGATATGTCAGTTTTATGACAATCTGGAAAAAATAACTAATTGAATAAAATATACATTCTAAAAATTTGAGTTTTTTAGAATGTATTCGATTTCTTCTTGTGCTGCTGTATGCAGTTTGGCTCTAAATACCGTTACGGCCTGTTCAATGAGACTATCTGCCTCAAGTTCCAGACGTAAACGTAAGCTTTCCAGTTCAGACTGAATTTGATCATCTGATATTTGGTGGCGGGCATGTGAATAATCTATTGCTACCTGCTCTGGGTTTTGATGATAACGAGCAGTCTGACTTTCAATCTCTTGTTGGATATGACTGCGTAAAGCCATTAACTCATGAGTTTGTTGTTGAAACTTATGAGCTTCATCCGCTTGTAGTGACGCTGCATATTGAGCTTGTTGTTCGCGTTTTTCTGCAAGCGATTGTTCAAGTGCTTGCTGTTTACGAATACGCGCTTGTTCAATCAATTCTGCTTTTAAATCAGCATAAGCTTGATCAATTTTATCCAAAGAGCTCTGTTGTGATTTTTGGTCTTGTATTGTCCATGTTTCAATGACCGTTTGTGGCAGTAATAAATCACAAATTCGGGCAAGATCATCCTGATAAGTTTGACGAACCGTTTCTGGCGCGTTTAACCAACGTTTTTTAAAATCCTGACCGACATTGAGTGCCACTCGCCATCTCCTTACATTTTAATGGACTTTTACAGTTTAAAGGTGCGGGGTTCGATCCCTAAGCGACGATAAAATTTAAATTTTTCTCGTCCAAGTTGTTTTGCAGCTTCATTATTTTCAATAATCTCAATAATGTGACTAAACTGCTCAATTTGTTCAAGTGCCTGATTGTTAAAATTAAACACAAACCAGTCAGATTGATCTGGTAATTGAGCGGAGATACACACAGAAGCATGGACTTGATCTATACCATGTGCAATAAAACTTTGTGGGTCAAATGACCACAAAGCATCATCAAGCTCGCGCTGTAATTGTTGATCTTGACAATACCACCAAATTTTACTTTGCTTTCTCAACAATTTACGAGATAAACGGCAAGCACTATCGACTTGCCGTTCCTGACTGGTTTCAAATAAATAAAAGCTGATATTAGCCATGCGCTTTAACGCGATTTGCTAAAAACTGTACTAAAAGTGGTACAGGGCGACCAGTTGCGCCTTTGTTTGGACCAGATAGCCAAGCAGTTCCAGCGACATCTAGATGTGCCCAACGATAGTCACGGGTAAAACGTTGTAGGAAGCAGGCTGCGGTAATTGCACCACCATAAGGGCCGCCAATATTGGCGATATCAGCAAATGGTGAATCGAGTAATTCCTGATAGTCATCACTCACAGGCATACGCCAAACGCGGTCAAAGGACTGTTCACCTGCCTGTAATAATTCATTCGCCAATTCATCATCAGGTGAGAATAAACCACTTAACACTTTACCTAAAGCGACCACACAAGCGCCTGTTAAAGTTGCTATATCAATTACCAGTGCAGGATTAAAACGCTGAATATAGGTCAAAGTATCACACAATACCAAACGACCTTCGGCATCGGTATTTAAGATTTCTACAGTTTGTCCGCTCATGGTGGTGACGATATCACCTGGACGAGTTGCTTGTGCAGATGGCATATTTTCTGCCGCAGCAATTGCACCGACCACATGAATCGGTAAACGTGCTTCACACAAGGTACGAATGGTGCCCAAAACAGAAGCAGCACCACACATGTCAAATTTCATTTCATCCATGGTTTGTGCAGGTTTGATCGAAATCCCGCCAGTATCAAATGTTACACCTTTGCCCACTAATACCACTGGTGCTTGATCTAGTTTGGCATTGTATTCCAATGTAATCACACGTCCGGGACGTGCAGAACCTTTGCTTACAGCAAGAAAAGCATTCATGCCTAAATCGGCCATTTGCTGTTCATCTAATACCGTGACTTTGAGTAGATCTGGAAACTCATTTGCAAGTGCTTTTGCTTGATCGGCTAGGTATTCTGGAAAACAAATATTACCCGGTCTGTTTCCTAGATCTCGAGCCAATGCCTGACCAGATTGTAAAGCTTCAATTAGTTGTAGCTGTTCCGTATTTAAATTACTATTTGTGCTGACCAGATTGACTGTTTCAAGAACAAACTCATTCTTTTTCGATTTAAATTCATCGAAACCATACGCAGCTTGTGACAGGCTGAGTGCAAAAATATAGTGGAACTTTGCGGGAAGTGCTGAAATATCGATATGAATTTGTTTAAATTTGGTTTGTGTGGCTTTAATGATGCTGTGCGCCAGTTTGGCTATTTTTGCTGTTTTGAGTTCAGCCGCATCGCCTAAACCGAGTAAAGTGACATTTGGATTTGTCGCTAAATTTCCGATAAGAGGCAAGCTTTCATTAAAGCTTGCCTTATAATGTGCCTGTTCAAATATTTTTTTTAATTCATTGGTTTGATAGGTTTTTTCAACGCTTTTAATGTCGGTGTTATCGACCAAAATCGCCAAAAAATCAGATGATGCATTTTGTGGCAATGAGGAATTAATCGTATATTTCATATGCGGTCTGGATGCCTATTTAAATATGTTCATTGATGCGTACCATTGAAACACTTTCCTGACATCAGTTTCAATTGGCAAGCGCATGATAGGTTTTATATTTTTAACATTCGGGTAAACTATGATGTATTCCGTTTGTCCATTTTGGAAGAATTCACTTTGATTATTCGGCGTTATCTCGTCAAGCAAGTTGTGTCAACCAGTTTGGTTGTGGTCAGTATTTTGACGCTGATTGTACTGGGTGCAAGACTAATCAAGTATTTTGGAGTCGCTGCACAGGGACGTCTGGATGTGAGCGTTCTGTTTAGTATTATTGGTTACCGCTTGCCAGAATTTCTGATCTTATTGCTACCACTCAGTTTTTTTATTGGCTTGATGCTGGTATTTGGTCGTTTATATGTCGAACATGAAATGGCGGTACTTAATAGTAGTGGCGTGAGTAAACATAAACTTGCTCGTTTGATGTTGCCGATGACTTTGGTCTTTGTCATTGTCGAGATGATATTAATGGTTTGGATCTCGCCATGGGGTTTACGTCAGTTTAATGAACTGTCATCAACACAAGCTTTACGTACAGGATTCGATTTGGTACGGCCTAAAGAGTTTATTTCATCTGGGCCATACACAATTTATGCGGGTTCTTTGTCAGAAGATCGAAAAAATCTTAAAGATATTTTTGTGTATGTGAAAGCAGATAAAGCAGGTAAACCTGATCAGCTTGTTGTCGCCAAAGAAGCGACTCGTGTGGAAATGGCAGATGAAACTGCGAGTGTGGTCGATCTTACTCAAGGTCGCCGTTATGAGATTTATCCTGGAACAGCCAAATATGTACAAGCTGAGTTTCAGACTTGGCGCTTTCGTATTGAAAATAACAAAGAAGCAAAGTATGACTCCAATGATGTTTCAGCTTTACAAATTTCAAAGCTTTGGGAAAACCGTAACGATCCAGTGATTGCCAGTCAGTTAGGGTGGCGAATTTTCGCACCATTTTCGATGTTTGTCGCATTGGCGCTTGCGGTAGCATTGTCAGAAGTCACGCCGCGACAGGGGCGTTATCTCAAATTATTTCCTGCATTGATGATTTTTGCCAGTATGATCGTTTTGCTTATTGCAGCACAAACTCGTATTAGTCGTGGTGAGTTTGGTATTTGGGTTTATCCTGCCATTTTAGTCAGTTATTTTGTGGCAGCCATGCTGTTCTCCAGAAAGCAAAGTCTTGCACCGAAGATCAAACGTAAGATCAAACAAGTGAGATCATCATAATGTTAGCCCAAAAAATATTAGCCAGATATGTGACCAAAACGACCACACTGATGATGTTGGGAACTTTATTGGTATTGGTATTCTTGTTTGTTCTATTTTCCTATATTGGTGAACTGGGTTCACTCAAAGAGGGTTATGGTGCGTGGGATGCTTTTTTATATGTGATGTGGGATTCACCGCATAATGTCATTAAACTCATCCCGATTGCAGCCTTAATTGGTGCTGTACTTGGTTTGGGTTCAATGGCGTCTAACAGTGAACTGATCGTGATGCGCGGCTCTGGTGTGAGCTTGTGGCGAATTGTCAGTTGGGTGATGCGACCTGCCTTTTTATTGGTGATTTTGTCTTTTTGTATCAGTGAATGGGTGATTCCATATACCACTGAACAAGCAAAGGGAATTAAAAATCAAAGTACTGTTGCTGCTTTAGGTGAGGTACGTGGTTATTGGACTAAAGAAGGTAATAATTTTTACTATATCGATTACGCCAATTCCAAAGGCAACCTAAATGGTGTGCAGGTTGCTGCATTTGACAAGGATTATCGACTTGATTCTGTTGTACATGCGCGGCAGGGAAAATTTATCAAAGATGGCGAATGGACTTTACAAGATAATCAGCAACTCAATATTTTAGATAATGGTGATGCGACATTTCAGAATATTCCCCGTAAAGATATGGCTTTAGCATTGCAACCCAAATTTGTACATATGGTCACACTTGATCCAGAGGAACTGGCTCCAAGTGAGTTGGTCGGCTTCATGAAATATATGAGTGAATATAGTCAGGTGCCAAAAACCTATCAGCTTGCTTTCTGGAAAAAAGTGGGTTCACCGTTTTCATTAATTGCCCTAACCTTAATTGCCTGTTCCTTTATTTTTGGCCCATTACGCCAACAATCGATGGGTTTTCGTTTAGTGATTGCTCTGTTTGTTGGGTTGAGTATTTTTTATTTACAGGACTTTTTAGGCTATGCCAGCCTAGTGTATTCACCGTCACCCGCATGGTTTATTTTTATTCCGATCCTGTTCATGTTCGGCGCGGGTAGTTATTTATTATATCGCGCACGGTAATGTTTAAACACTTATCGATTGTTGAATCGAATCATGCTAAATGAGTAAAGTTATCATCTGTGCATAGAGTCTTGGACTAAAATTCGGTAAGATAGTGCGACGAAATTGTAGACAAAAAAAGAGTATCAATCATGACGGATGCAACTGCTGGCAAAATCCCTCACGTTCTTGTGATTATGGATGGTGTGGGTCATCGTGAAGCGGTCGAAGATAATGCTTTCTTAGCAGCAAAGACACCTAATCTCACGATGATGAAACAAAAGCATCCGCATGGTTTAATTTCTGGTTCTGGCGAAGATGTTGGCTTACCTGATGGTCAAATGGGTAACTCTGAAGTCGGTCATATGAATCTGGGTGCAGGTCGTGTTCTGTATCAGGATTTTACGCGTATTACCAAAGAAATACGCGATGGTGCTTTTTTTGAGCATGAAGTGCTCGTTGATGCTGTTGAAAAAGCCAAAGCAGCAAATGGTGCAGTTCATATTATGGGGCTGTTGTCAGAAGGCGGTGTACATTCGCATCAGGATCACATCATTGCCATGTGTGAACTGGCGCTAAAACGTGGTGCTAAAGTCTATTTACATGCCTTTTTAGATGGTCGTGATACACCACCAAAAAGCGCACAGCCATCTTTAGAAAAGTTAGATCAAGTCTTTGCGCAATATCCAGATCAAGGTCGTATTGCAACCATGATTGGACGTTATTTTGCAATGGATCGCGACAATCGTTGGGATCGTGTTGAGCAAGCGTATCGTTTACTCACTGAAGGCGAAGCGGTTCGTGTAGTGAATAGTGCTGTTGAAGGTCTTGAACAGGCCTATGCGGCAGGTGAAAGTGACGAGTTTGTCAAAGCGACGCGTATTGGCGAGCTTGCCCGTATTCAAGATGGAGACAGCGTGGTCTTTATGAACTTCCGTGCAGACCGTGCGCGTGAGTTGACTCGTGCTTTTGTAGAAAAAGATTTTTTAGGATTTGAACGCAAGGTTGTTCCAGCATTATCTAAATTTGTCATGCTAACTCGCTATCAAGCCAGTATTAATGCGCCAGTAGCATATATGCCAGAAGATTTGAAAAACTCAATTGGGGAATATTTATCTGATTTAGGTAAAACTCAGTTGCGTATCGCAGAAACTGAAAAATATGCCCATGTGACCTTTTTCTTTAGTGGTGGTCGTGAAGATGAATATCCAGGTGAAAAACGCATTTTGATCCCATCTCCAAATGTCGCGACGTACGATTTAAAACCTGAGATGAGCGCCTACGAAGTCACAGATGAATTAGTGAATGCAATTAATTCAGGTGAATATGATTTATTGGTCGTGAATTATGCCAATGGTGATATGGTTGGACATACAGGCATATTCGATGCGGCTGTAAAAGCTGTTGAAGCGTTAGATACTTGTCTTGGTCGTGTATATGAAGCAGTTATGGCAAACAACGGCCATATGTTGATTACAGCCGATCATGGTAATGTAGAGCAAATGCAGGATTATCACAGTGGTCAGGTGCATACTCAGCATACTACCGAAGCGGTTCCATTTATTTATGTTGGGCCAACTCAAGCAGTCATCGCTGAAGGCGGAATTTTGGCAGATGTAGCCCCTACATTATTGCATTTGATGCATATTCCCGTACCTGCTGATATGCAGGGACGCAACTTATTGACCTTGACCAGCGAATAAAAGGTGACTGAATGACGCAACACATGAAATTGGGTGCAATCTTTGCAGGCATTTTAATGTGTTGCAGTGGGTATTCTACATTTGCTGCGCCAATTGAGGCCGCAAGTGGACTGGATTTTGATGAAGAAACTGAACAGCATTTCGTTGAAATTCCAGTGGATTCCATTCAGCAATTTGTTCAAATTTATGGCATCGTCAAAGATAACTATGTCGATGTCAAACCTGATGATGCATTATTTCAGCAAGCGATAAAAGGTCTTGTGGGGGGCTTGGATCGTTATTCAAGATATTTATCTCCTGAAGATTATAAGCAATTGGTTCAATATACCGAAGGTGATTTGGCATCAGTTGATTTTTCACTCGTATTTGAGCAACATACCAAGCAATGGCAGATTCGAGATTTAAAAGAAGGCTCAGATTCCTATAAATTAGGTCTAAGAAACGGTCAGAATGTTCTCAAAATTGATGATCAAAGCATTCAAAACCTGAGCCACGAACAAGTACATGCACTTTTATACGGTACGATTGGTTCCACTGTACAAATGCAAACATCATTGATGAGTACACCGCAGACCTTAGTGCGTAATAAGAAAATGGAAGCTGATATTCAGCCGATACTGTTACATAATCAGGTTTTGGTTTTAAAAGTTAAAGTTTTTCAGCAAGATACTGCAAACGAAATTAAACGATTTTTAGAAGAATACGATGTATCCAAACTCAAAGCAGTATTGATTGATTTACGTAATAATCCAGGTGGGTTGCTTTCTGCGGCAGTTGAAACAGCAGATTTATTTTTAAATCAGGGGATTATTGTTTCGACTAAAAGTCGTTCAGAAGGTAATCAACAATTTCAGGCTTTGCCAAGTAGTGAATTTCAAAAAGTTAAATTAGGAATTTTGATTAATCATCGTTCCGCATCTGCGGCTGAGGTTTTTACGGCTGCTATGAAAGAGCATAAACGTGCATGGGTTGCGGGTGAAAAAAGCTATGGTAAAGGTGTGGTACAAAAATTATTTCCATTACCAGATGGTGCAGCTTTGCAAATGACCGTATCGCACTATTACACACCGAATGGTTCCATGATTGAAGGTAAAGGCATACAACCTGATTTGTTGTATCCTTTACCTAATGAAATGCGCGATGAAAGCTATCTGGATAATGTTGCAGATTTGCTGCTGAAACAAAAATAATCTATCGCTTATACCTGATTTAAATTTCTTCTGTATCAAGTCCAAACTTTTTGAGGCGATAACGTAAAGATCGAAAGGTCATCCCTAATTTTTTGGCTGCAAGTGTACGATTCCAATGTGTAAGATTTAATGCATTCAGTAGAATCTCTTTTTCAATTTTTTCCAGATATTGTTCCAAGCCCTCATGGGGGAGCTTACTGCCAGTTAATGTCGCAGGCATTGGACTGAGTGTGTCGGTGCTAGAGTGATAACTGGAAGGACTATTTGCGGTGGTGGTTGCTTGGCTATAACGAAAAGGGGCAGTTTGTAAGTGTGGCAAATCGATTGACTGATCGTCACTCAAGGTAATCGCGCGTTCCATCATATTGCGTAATTCGCGGACATTCCCTGAAAAATATTGCTCTAATAGAAATGCTTGGGCACGTTCAGATAGCGTCTTGGAAGGTATTTCCCATTCTGAACAGATTTTATGAATAAAGTGATTAGCCAGTATTAAAATGTCTTGTCCACGTTCACGCAATGGCGGTAATTCAAGATCCATCACATGAATACGGAAAAATAAATCCTGACGGAATTTGCCCTGTTGTACTAAGAAGTCTAAATCCTGATGGCTGGCACTAATAACACGAAAGTCGACATCAATTTCATGTTCAGAACCTATTGGACGAACCTTTTTTTCTTGTACCGCACGTAGTAATTTAACTTGCATATTCAAGGGCAATTCGGCGATTTCATCCAGAAATAAACTGCCACCATGTGCAGATAAAATCAGCCCTTGTTTGTCTTGAGTCGCACCGCTAAAGCTTCCTTTTTTATGACCGAATAACTCACTTTCCAGAAGTTCACTAGGAATAGCACCACAGTTGATCGCGATAAAAGGGCCTTCGCTACGATTACTCAAGCGGTGTACCAGATTGGCGACGACTTCCTTGCCTGTCCCAGATTCCCCTGTGACAAAAACAGGGGCTTGCGAGCGAGCAATTTTCTTAAGCGTTGTGCGCAAATGCTGAATCGGTGCAGAACGTCCAATTAAGAGTTTATTTTCGAGACTATCTTCATCATTGGTGATCTGTTTTTGAGGTCGATTAAAAGCTTTTTGTAATAATTGTTCTAAATGAATTTGATTGACTGGCTTACTCACAAAATCAAAAGCGCCTGCTTTAAGTGCAGCAATCGCAATATCCATATTGCCATAAGCGGTTAAAACTGCGATAGGTAAATGACTCCACTGCTGTGTGACATAATTTACCAGATCAAGCCCGTTGCCATCAGGCAGATTTAAATCTGTTAGACAGGCATCATAATTGTTGTTTTGCAAGAGTTCTTTGGCTTGTGCAATTCGATAAGCACTATGCGTTGCAATCCCCATACGTGCCAGTGTCATTTGCATTAACGCGCAGAGATCTTCTTCATCATCAACCAGTAAAACCAGCGGTTGTTTATTCACCATAACCCCATGAAACCCAATATTATTTATCTTTTGTTGAGCATTGAATTCTAAAGCATGCCCCTTTTTCTTGTTCCACATAACTGAGTTTGGCATGATTGGCTTCACACAGACTATGGGACAAATATAATCCTAAACCAGTTCCCTTGATTTCGGTACTAAAAAATGGCTTAAATAGTTGCGATATATCACGTTTTTCCACCCCATTGCCAAAATCTATCACATCAATAAACACATACGGTCGAACAGCGTGCACTGATACAATAATTTGATTCACAGTTGGATCATTGTGATGTAGCGCATTGCGAATCAGATTAATTAACACTTGAGTAAGTTGCTTGTGGTCAAAGTAGATCGTAATATTTTCTGCTATACCTAAATGAATTTTATTTTGAACATCGGCTAAATCCTCGGTGATTAAATGATGCAGAAAGTTATCCAATTCAATGAGCATGGGGTGAGTGCTGTCATTGCGCGCCATACGCAAGGTGTCTTCAATAATGTCATTAATTCGTTGTGATTGTTTGCCGATCATTTTTTGCAGCAGATGTTGTTGTTCGGGTTCACTCCCTCGATACAGTTCATTCGCTTGTACAATCGCTGCCAATGGATTACGAATTTCATGCGCGATACTGGCAGAAAGTTGACCTAAAGCAGCAAGTTTGAGTTGTTGAACCTGTTGATTGAGTTGTTGTACATCTTGTAGTCGCAATAAAATCAAAGCTTGTTGCGGTACGATTAATCTTTGCACTTTAATATGAACGTTATAGGTCGATAGTTGCGACTCAAAAATAAATTGTTCGCCGTCATCTAAAGGAGCAAATCGTAGTAACTCAAATAAATCGGGCTGAGTTTTGGCCAAAGGAAGTTGTTCATGAGCAAATAATGGCGGAATGCCCAACAACGTACAGGCTGCTGGGTTACTTAGAACCACATGATAATTTTCATCTAAAACCAGATAACCATCATCAATTTGTTCTAAAATATAACGATTAATATTTTGAAGTTGATAAAGCGCTTGTGATTGACGAAAGCTAATATTTTCCAGAATTTTAAAATGTTTTACAGCAACCTGACCAATGCCATACATGACAAAAAACAAAAAGGCGAGTAGGGCACTATTACCTATGGTATTTAAATTATTATAGTCAAAAAAGCTTGAAAAAAATTGTTGATAAATAAGTGAAATGACTGCAAGTAAAGTGATCACCAAAGATACTTTACGGCGTAGCAAAATCGTGGCAGAAAAAACTGTAATTACATAGAGCAAGCTAATATTTAAATTCGGAGCACCTAAAGAAAAAGTGAGAAGCCCTAATGCAACCACATCAATCACAAATAATAAAATCAACTGGCGATCAATGTGTTGCGGATAAAATTTAAAAAACAAAAACTGAATCAGACTAATGCCACAATATCCGACCAATGTATAAAAATATAAAACGGGCTGATTATAATCTGCACTGAGCTGCTCAGAAATGAGCTGAAAAATAATGATCAAACCCGTGATAATAAGCAGGCGATATAGGGTGTACCACAAACCTAAACGATAAATCGTATAGGCGAGCGGCGTAGAAGTTTGCGCCTGCATTATCTTATTGAACTCTTGATAATAATATTAAGGTTTAATGAGCCCATAACGAATGGCGAGATGGGTGAGTTTGACATCACTATCGAGATCTAGCTTTTCAAAAATACGATAACGGTAAGTATTCACAGTTTTCACACTCACAAAAAGCTTATCAGCGATTTCCTGTGCGCTGATGCAATTGACCACCATCATTGCAACCTGCATTTCACGTTCAGATAGTGCATCAAAAGGCGATTGCTGAGTATCTGATAAGTAAGAACTGGCGAGTTGTTCCGCAATGTCTGCACTAAAATATTTTCCACCTTGCATCACTTTATTAATGGCTCTTACCATTTCGGTAATGGGAGCGCCTTTAGTGATATAACCTTTAGCCCCAGCTTTTAATAACAAAGATGGATAAGGTTCTTCTGCCAGACCACTCACCGCAATAACTTTTGTCTCAGGTGCGGTTTGTAATAAACGCCGTGTGGTTTCAACACCGCCAATACCAGGCATATTGACATCTAGAAGTACGACCTGTGGATGTTGCTGACGTACAATGGCAATCGCTTCTTCACCTGATTCTGCCTGCCCAATCACTTCAACACCAGTTTGATCTTCTAGCATACGACAGATCCCTGTGCGTACTAATTCATGATCATCAACCACTAATACTGTGATCACGCTGGCCTCCTTGGACTAAAAAAAGATGTTTTTTTGTTACATAAAGCAAAATTTACTTGCAATGTAATGACAAAATTAGCAATCCTATTCACATAAGTTTGAGAGAATAGTTGTACACAGTGCTGCCGTCATTATTTGCATGCCGTTACTCCAAATGTAAGGCATAATGTAGGTAAGAAGCAAATCTGTGTACCCTGAGTTGAGTAATTGATCGTGAAAAATTCTAAAAAATCATTAATGCATGTTTTGAGCATGTCGGTTTTATTTGCACTAAGCTCGGCGAGCTTTGCTGAGATTATTGTCAATCCTTCTACGGGTGGCGGATCTGCAGCATTAAATTGGTCATCTGATCAAGCAAGCCAGCTTTTAAATGATGATGGTGAGCTTGAACCAAGCCCGCAAGGTTCGACTAGTATTAGTACCAGTGTACGTAGTAGTGCTACACCAACGTCAAGCATAAATACTTCAATTTCGTCTACACCGAAAGTCGTGATTCGTGACACGGGTGGCTATGGTTCTCAGCCTTCAGTAAATGCTCGTGCAGCGTTAGTGATGGATGCACAGACGGGTGAAGTACTTTACAGTAAAAATACGAATACAGCCTTTCCTATAGCGTCTTTGACTAAACTGATGACGGCTGTTGTGACTTCAGATGCACGTCTAGATATGTCTGAAGAAATCACCTTACAGCAAATCGATTTTGCGGGTGCGGGTGGCAAAAACTCTAGCTCAACCCTACGTGCGGGCGATACGATGAATCGTGCTGAAGTGTTGTTGTTTGCTTTAATGAAGTCTGAAAACCCTGCGGCCGCAGCACTTGCACGAACCTATCCAGGTGGACGTAGTGCTTTTGTGGCTGCGATGAATGCTAAAGCGCGTCAGTTAGGTATGACTTCAACTCACTATGTCGAGTCTACAGGATTGGATCCGCATAATGTGGCTTCTGCACGTGATCTGGGAATTTTAGCGAGTGCAGCATCTCAATACGGTTTGATTCGTCAGTTTTCAACTACACCGACCTATGACTTTAATCTAGGATATCGTGTACTTAAATCTAACAACACTAATGCATTAGTGCGCAATGGTGGCTGGAATATCAATCTGTCTAAAACGGGTTATATTAATGAAGCAGGGCGTTGTGTTGTGATGCATACGACAGTGAATTCGCGACCAGCAGTAGTGGTATTATTGGGAGCTTCGAGTTCACAGGCACGTACCAATGATGCAACTAATTTATTGACTTGGTTATCTCAGCAGCCAAAACGTCTTTAAAATTATTTAAAATCGCATTTTTTTTAGATTTACGATCAATATTGAAATAAAAAACCAGTTGGAAACAACTGGTTTTTTATTTCAGGTCTAAACTTACATATTTGACAGAATAGAATCTTTGACTTGAGTCATAGTTGCATCAATAGATAGCATGACTGCATCTGCACATTGCTTGATTGCAGTATCAGGGTCTTTTAAGCCGTTGCCTGTCACTGTACAAACAATCACAGAACCTTCTGCAATTTTACCCGCTTTGATATCACGAATCGCACCACCAATAGATGCAGCAGAGGCAGGTTCTACAAACACACCTTCGTACATAGACAGTAAGCGTTGTGCTTCAAGAATTTCGCTATCCTGAAGTTCATCAAACCAACCTTTAGAATCACGAACAACTGCTTTGGCATGATTCCAGCTTTGTGGATTACCAATACGAATGGCTGTTGCTACAGTTTCAGGTTGTTCAACAGGTGCGCCACGTAAGAAAGGAGCAGCGCCAGATGCTTGATAACCCACCATAGTTGGTAAGCCTTCTGGTTTAGGGCCTGTGAATTGATCTGTTGCGGCATCATAAATGACTTGTTCAAACTGATCCGCAGGCTGATTCGCCACTGCTTCGGTATAACCCATCCAGTGTGCAGTAATGTTTCCAGCATTACCGACTGGTAAGCAGTGATAATCTGGCGCACGGCCCAATGCTTCTACGATTTCATAAGCAATGGTTTTTTGACCTTGTAAACGGTAAGGATTGATTGAGTTTACAATGGTGACAGGAGCCTGATCAGCCACTTCTTTCACCAGACGCATACCATCGTCAAAGTTACCACGGATTTGCATGGTGATTGCACCATACATCATGGCTTGCGCCATTTTACCCATCGCAATTTTGCCTTCTGGAATTAAAACAAAAGCCTTAATGCCTGCACGTGCAGCATAAGCAGCAGCAGCAGCAGAAGTGTTACCTGTAGATGCACAGATAATCGCTTTAGAGCCTTCTTCAACTGCTTTAGTCACAGCCATGGTCATGCCGCGGTCTTTGAATGAACCTGTTGGGTTTAAGCCTTCATACTTCACATAGATTTCAACATTTTTGCCAATCAGACGTGGAATATTCTCTAGTTTAATCAGTGGGGTATTCCCTTCTCCTAAAGAAATAGCACGTGTCGTTGCTGAAACTGGCAAACGGTCACGATAACGATCAACTAGACCGGTATAACGATTGGCATTAGACATGATGATGTTCCAAATGTGAGGTAGAGAGAAAATCCCTCCCAACCTCCCTTTTACAAAGGGGGGAGTTCCTCCTCTTTATTAAAGAGGGGAGTGGGGAGATTTAAACTGTTTAACTATCCAGCGATTCTAAACGAATTCGTACGATTTCGCCATGAATTGCAGGTAAAGCCTGAATTTTGGCAATCGCGTCATCCATTTTTGATTCAACCACTGGGTCAGTTAAGATAACGATCGGGATTAAGTCTTTTAAGCGAGATTGTTGCATGATTGCATCAATGCTGATGCCAGCACGACTGAGAATAGTGGTGATATCTGCAAGTACGCCTGTCTGGTCTTCGGCATCGACACGTAGATAGTAGCCAGTGGTCATCTCTTCGCGTTTGAGGATAGGTAAATCTGTCAAAGCTTCAAAAGCCAATTGAGGAATCGTTCCTGCACCATCTTCAGTGTAAGAAATATCGCGTACAATATCCACGATATCGGCAACTACAGCAGAAGCTGTTGGGCCTGCACCTGCGCCTGCACCATAATATAATGTTGGGCCAACGGCATGAGCTTGTACAAGCACCGCATTTTTGACTCCATTGACATTTGCAATCAATTGTTCTTCTGGAATAAGTGTTGGGTGAACACGAAGTTCAATACCATGTTCAGCACGGCGTGCAATACCGAGGTGTTTAATACGAAAGCCAAGATCTTCTGCATATTTGACATCCTGAGCAGTAATCTTGCTAATGCCTTCGGTGTAGACCTTGTCAAACTGTAAAGGAATACCAAACGCACACGAAGCTAAAATCGTGAGTTTATGAGCTGCATCAATGCCTTCCACATCAAAAGTTGGATCGGCTTCGGCATAACCGAGTTCCTGAGCTTCTTTAAGAACATCGGCAAAGGCACGACCTTTATCACGCATTTCGGTCAGGATAAAGTTACCTGTACCATTAATAATGCCTGCAAGCCATTCAATACGGTTTGCTGCCAAACCTTCACGAATGACTTTAATAATTGGAATACCACCTGCAACTGCCGCTTCATAAGCGATTTGTACGGCATTGTCTTCGGCGGCCTTAAAGAGTTCGTTGCCATGTTCTGCAAGCAAGGCTTTGTTGGCAGTAACGACTTGTTTGCCATGTTTAATGGCTTCCATAATTACTTCATAGGCAGGATGGAGACCGCCCATAACTTCAACTACCACATCAACATCAGGCTGACGTACGATCTCCATGAGGTCTGCGCTTTGCTTGATACCTTCTAATTCAAGATCTGGACGGGGGCGGCGAGTGCCAACATGGGTAATTTGAATTTCACGGCCGGTGCGACGTTTAATTTCAGCAGCGTTTTCTTGTAATAGTTTAAGGGCTCCACCACCAACGGTTCCAAGACCGAGTATTGCCAGACGAACTGGTTTCACGTCACACTCCATACATGCATTAAAAAATAAACAAGGCTAGATCATAGCTAAAAAAAGCGCCAGACTCTAGGGCGAAGTATGCTTTATCTTCGCCCTGCGTCAAATTTTTAGAAATTATGGTAATGACTGTGAATATTTATTTTTCCAGTCGTTTCATCAACTCATCAGGAGTCAGATAACCCCCTAGATATTGTCCTTCACTGTTGTAAATAGCAGGCGTTCCATTGACTCCAATATTTAGACCCAATTGGTATTGTTCACGAACAGGATTTTTACATTGGGCTGCTTGTACAGGTAAACCTTGAACAGATTGGTCAAATGCAGACTTACGATCTTCACTACACCAGATCGCTTCCATCGTTGGCATAAATTGTTCACCACGTGGCCATGCAATATAACGCACCTCGATTCCTTTACTATTAATCTCGGCTAAATGTTCATGCAATTTGTGGCAATATGGGCAGCTTGAATCGGTAAACACATAAATCACATGTTTGGCTTTACCGTTGCTGGCTGGATAAACAATCAAGTCTTCAGTTTTGAGCGCAGAGAACCGCTTTTTATTTTCTGAAGATTGCAGTGCATCACCAACATTGGTCAACTCTTTATCACCCAAACGAATGACTTCACCCTGAATAATATATTTACCATCACTGGTGGCATATACTGAACTCATGCCTTCAAGATTAACCCAATATAAATTTGGAACTTCAGTCGGTTTGATATCAAGCACTTTGGCATTAATATTGGCTTTTTGAAACTGTTGTTGCAGTGTTGTAGCCAAACGCTGTTGGGCATTACGTTCAGTTAACGTTGATGCTTCTCCAGTCGCAGGCGCACTAGCTGTTAAGGTATCTTGTTTTTGTGCTGAGTTTTCTTTAGAGCAAGCAGTAAGGGCGAGAGTTGTTGCCACAGTACATGCTAAAAAAAGACGAGATCGGGTAAACAACATAGACAACCCTTTATCAAAATTCTATGTGGAAAGGGCTAAGAATAACAAAAAAAAGAATGGGCTATGTGTTTTATTCAATATGAACTGTAAAAAATAATGGATATTTTTGTAGAGTTGGTCACATTATTTTGATTGGTCTTTAGTCGTTTGTATCTAGCCGCGTGGATGATGTTGGGCATGCAACTGTTGCATACGAACTTGAGCGACGTGGGTATAAATTTGCGTGGTGGATAAATCACTATGTCCCAACAGCATTTGTACTACACGTAAGTCTGCCCCATGATTCAGCAAATGTGTGGCAAAAGCATGGCGCAAAGTATGTGGAGATAAATCAGCTTGAATGTTGGCTTGCAGGGCATAACGCTTAATCGCGTACCAGAAATTTTGTCGACTCATAATGCCGCCATGTTGGGTGAGAAACAAATAGTCAGTGCTGGTTTTATATAAATGAGGGCGTGATTGTGCTAAATAACGCTCGATCCAGTCGGTCGCGAACTGTCCCATTGGAACTAGACGCTCTTTATTGCCTTTGCCTGTAATACGCAAATAACCCTGTTTTAAATTAATTAAATCTAGTCGCAGATTTAAGAGTTCTGAAACACGTAAGCCGCATGCATATAAAACTTCTAGCATGGCACGGTCACGTAATCCCAACGCATTCTCTGTATTGGGAGCCTGTATAAGCGCTTCGACATCTTGTTCAGACAGATCTTTAGGCAATGCACGACCAAGTTTTGGACTTTTATGATTTGCCATGGGGTTATCTGTTCTTAGCTTTTGTTCGCGCATAAATTTATAAAACTGACGCAAAGCAGACAGACAACGTGCAATAGAACGTGGACTTTTGCCGAGTTTGGTCAGTTCAATCATGACATCTGAAACGTCATCACTTGACCAATTGGTCAAATTAACAGCAGACAGGCTGCCGCATTGGATTAAATCGCTTAAATAAGCATTGCGAGTATGTGGACTCACACTCTGAGCCACCAAATAATCACGAAAACCCTGCAAAAAACTAAATTGTTCAGGGATGTGTACGGCCGCTGGAATTCGTGGTTTCTTGGTGATGGTCATTTTGTTTATCTCTTGAATGATCAGTACTTTAGGTGAAAATTTTCAACCTGTCGAGAGGCAGATCATCATGAGAATAGTAATTCTTCCTTATTTGTTAATTATTCTCATTTGACGTTATACTATACAAAAGAGTTCAGGATCAGATGCGGTGCGTTTATCACAGTTAAAAGTTAAGCAAACTGCCATCATCACCAAGGTCAATCGTACCGTAGATGGCAATGCAGATCAGCAAGACCTTGTCGCAAGTCGCTTGGAAACCCTCGGTTTTGTTCCCGGTGAGAAGGTTGAAGTAATCACCAAAGGCGTATTTGGAGGGGATCCAATTCTCGTTCAATTGGGTTTTACTCGTTTCGCATTGCGTAAAATTGAAGCTGAAAAAATTGAAATTAGCCAGAACGATGGAGTTCCAGCATGAGTGAAGCTCTTCGTATAGCCCTTGTTGGAAATCCGAACTGTGGTAAGACCTCTTTATTTAACCAGTTGACAGGGACTCGCCAAAAAGTAGCGAACTATGCTGGCGTGACTGTAGAGCGTAAAGTTGGTTTTTTTGAGTTGCCGTCTAAAAGATCGGTACGGGTACTCGATTTACCTGGAACCTATAGTTTAAATGCGACCAGTCCTGATGAAGCCATTACTCGCGATGTTTGCTTGGGTAAAATTGAGGGTGAAGAACAGCAAGATGCTTTTTTATGTGTGGTTGATGCCACGAACCTGAAGCTGCATTTAGGGTTGGTGCTTGAAGTTTTAGAGCTTGGTCGTCCAGTGCTGGTCGTGTTGAACATGATAGATGAAGCGCGTCGCCGTGGGATTCAGGTCAACGCACAAAAACTCTCTGAGCGTTTAGGGGTTCCAGTCGTTGAAACAGTCGCTGTGCGAAATGCAGGCGTTGAAACGCTCAAGACTGCACTCGATCAAAATAAATTTAGCGTCCCGCATACTGAATTAAGTGGGCTTAAGGGTAGCCATCACCAGAAAATTGAAACCATTCTGAATGATGTCGTGCATTATGTTGATCAGGAAGATAAGCGTTCTGATTTTCTGGATAAAATCTTTTTACATCCCGTTTTAGGCTTATTAAGTCTTGCGATTTTGATGTTTGTAGTATTTCAGGCGGTATTTGCTTGGGCTGCACCATTTATGGATGGCATTGAAGCCTTTTTTGGTTGGTTGGGTGAAGTGGTTGGTGGTTTTATTACTCAGCCTTTGCTGCATAGTCTGGTGGTCGATGGAATTATTGCAGGTGCAGGTGCGGTTGCAGTATTTCTGCCGCAGATTTTGATTTTATTCTTTTTTATTTTGGTACTTGAAGAATCGGGTTATTTACCACGTGCGGCTTTTTTACTCGATAAACTGATGTTTAAAGCCGGCTTAAGTGGTCGGGCTTTTATTCCGCTATTGTCCAGTTTTGCCTGTGCTATTCCTGGCATTATGGCAACGCGTAGTATCAGTGACCCGCGTGATCGTTTTACTACGATTATGGTCGCACCACTGATGACGTGTTCAGCGCGGTTACCAGTTTATGCCTTGTTGATTGGTGCATTTATTCCAAGTCAAACGGTATGGGGCATTTTTAATCTGCAAGGACTGGTGTTATTTGGTCTGTATATGGCAGGAATTTTGAGTGCGTTGATCGTTTCTTTTGTGATGAAATTCTTACAGAAAGATAAGTCACAACATGCTTTACTTATGGAATTACCAAGTTATCGATTTCCAAACTTTAAAAGTGTGGGTATTGGCTTGTTGGATCGTGCCAAGATTTTCTTGAAGCGTGTGGGCGGTATTATCTTCGCGTTATCTGTACTGCTATGGTTCTTGTGTACTTTTCCACAACCCCCTGAAGGCGCGACTTTGCCTGCCATTGATTATAGTTTTGCTGGGATGTTAGGTCACTTAATTCAACCGATTTTTGCACCGATTGGATTTAGTTGGCAAATTTGTATTGCTTTAATTCCTGCTATGGCTGCCCGTGAAGTCGTGGTTGCGGCACTGGGAACTGTTTATGCACTTTCAGCGACTGGAGGAGATGATGCGGTCGCGCAAAGTCTGACTCAGTTAATCAGTGCACCAGATACAGGTTGGTCACTGGCAACAGGGTTATCTTTACTGGTGTGGTTTATCTATGCACCTCATTGTTTAGCGACTCTGGCAACAGTGCGCCGTGAAACGGGTTCATGGAAAAATGTGGCGATTATGACTGCTTATTTGTTTGGACTGGCATATCTCATGTCGTTTATTACTTATCAGGTTGCATCACGTATTTTTGTTTAAAGCTTTTATTCATAAGCTAAACGGAGGCTGAAATGATTGAGTATCTGATTATTGCGGTGTTGGTCATTTGGAGTGCGTTAGTTGTATTTAAAAAGGTATTTCCTAAAACATCCAATGCAACCTTTGCTGCGTTGTCAGCTTTTTGCGAGCGGCAAGGTTGGCAATCAGCGGCAAAATGGCTTAAACCTAAAATGTCGGTAGGTTGTGCAGGTGGTTGTGGCTGCTCGACTGAAGATAAGCCAATGATGAAGAGTAATGAAGTTAAACCTGTGAAATGGCATTAATCATTTTATAGATAAGATATCCAACAAAACAAATTGTTTAAAAAGCCATCAGATTGATGGCTTTTTTACGCGCTGACACAAAAAACGATGAATAACATGAAAACTGAAAAAGTATTCAAAACTTAGAAATGCTACCATTTTGGCATTCAATTCAGGCATCGAAATGCGGAGCAAACATGCTAATACAACGGGGTGGATTAAAAGTCGTGGCAGGGCTTGGAATTTCAGGCGTTTCTGCGGTCAATTTTCTGCATGAACAGGGTTATCGTGTCGCGGTAACTGACTCACGTGAAACGCCACCCGGTCATGATCAGATTCCTGCCGAAGTCAAAACTAGCTTTGGTCAATTGGATATGGAATTGCTCCTACAAGCAGAAGAAATTATTCTAAGTCCAGGACTTGCACCACAGCTTCCGCAAATTCAACAGGCAATTGCGAAAGGTATTCCAGTTGTTAGCGATATTCAATTGCTTCGCCGTGCCACAGATGTGCCGATTGTTGCAATTACGGGTTCAAATGCAAAAAGTACAGTAACAACATTAATTGGGCAAATGGCGCAGGATGCAGGGCGTAAAGTGGCTGTGGGTGGAAATTTAGGTCGTCCTGCGCTTGATTTACTTAAAGATCAACCTGAGCTGATTGTACTCGAATTATCCAGTTTCCAGCTTGAAACGACATCTAACCTGAATGCGGCTGTGGCAGTTGTGTTGAACATGAGTGAAGATCATCTGGATCGCCATGTTGATATGTTCGGTTACCATAAAGCAAAGCACCGTATTTTTCAGGGTGTAAAAAAAGTTGTTTATAACCGTGATGACAGTCTGACTCGACCTTTAGTTCCAGATCAAACGCCAATGCAAAGTTTTGGTTTAAATGCGCCTGATCTTAATCAATACGGCATCTTACGTGAAGATAATGGCGCGCTATGGTTGGCGCGAGGTCGTGAACGTCTGATCAAAAGCTCCGAACTGTATATTCAGGGTACGCACAATGTGGCGAATGCACTGGCATGTTTGGCATTGGGTGAGGCGATTGGTTTGCCACGAGATTCGATGCTTGACACTTTAAAACAATTTAAAGGCTTAGAACATCGTTGTGAATATGTCAAAACAGTGCATGGTGTACGTTATTATAATGATTCTAAAGGTACAAATGTCGGTGCGACGCTCGCAGCGATTGATGGTTTAGGCACCGCAATTGAACCTCAACAGGCAAAAGTGGTGGTAATTTTAGGTGGACAGGGCAAAGGTCAGGATTTCAGCTTACTTAAAGCTTCGGTTGCTAAATATGTAAAAGCAGCGATTCTGATCGGTGAAGATGCGCCAATATTGCAAACTGCCTTACAGGGCAGTACCGAGCTTATTCAGGCACAAAGTTTGAAGCAAGCGGTCGAATTGGCTCAAGCTAAAACAACTGAACATGATGTTGTATTATTATCCCCTGCATGTGCGAGTTTTGATATGTTTACAGGCTATCCAGACCGTGGGCATCAGTTTGTTGCCTGTGTAAATACACTGGTTTAATCAGAACAAGAAAATAAGGAATATGCGATGGCTGGCTTTGCTCAGACAACCATAACAAAAATTAACCAGTGGTATGATCGCTGGATTCCCAAGTTTCCTGCGGAAATGACCGCCAGAAATCTGCTGATTTTCTGTGTGGTATGTTTGTTGTGTATTGGCTCGGTTATGGTGGCTTCAGCTTCTATGCCATATGCTGAATATATGCATGAGAATCCATTTCATTATGTGGTTCGTCACGCAATCTCGATTGCCAGTGCAGCAGTCATTGCTTATTTGGTCTATAAAGTTCCGCTGAATCTCTGGTTTAGAAATACCTTTCCTTTATGGTTGATTACGATTGTGCTGCTACTGGCGGTATTGGTGATCGGTTCAGAGGTCAATGGTTCCAAACGTTGGATTCGACTGGCAGGTTTTACCTTACAGCCAACAGAAGTGGCGAAGGTCATGATGGCAATTTTTACCGCAGACTATGTGGTACGCCGCGCTAAAGAAGTTCGTACCCACTGGAAAGGCTTAGTGCGCTTGAGTGGTATCATGGCGATTACCGTTGGTTTGATTATCGCGGAGCCAGATCTGGGTGCGACAGTGGTTATTGTCCTGATGATGGTGGGGATCTTCTTTTTAGCAGGCGCACCACCTACCCAGTTTGCGATTATGTTGGGTGCTGTAGTGATGGGGATTGGTTTCCTCATTGTATTTGAGCCTTATCGTATGGCGCGTGCTTTATCTTTTACCAATCCGTGGGCAGATCCATTGGGCACAGGTTATCAGCTTTCCAATGCTCTGATGGCTTTTGGGCGAGGAGAGTGGTTTGGAACAGGTCTTGGACATAGTGTACAAAAGCTATCCTATTTGCCAGAAGCTCATACTGATTTCATGCTCGCAGTATTAGGAGAGGAATTTGGATTTGTGGGAATTTCACTGGTCTTAATTTTATCTTTTGGGATGTTGGCTTGTTGTATCAAAATTGGGCATCGTGCTTTAAAACACAATTTTCTGCGTGCAGGTTATCTAGCATACGGCATCAGTATCATTTTTCTGCTTCAAATTCTGGTCAATGCAGGTATGAATATGGGCTTAATGCCGACCAAAGGATTGACGCTACCTTTTATTAGTTATGGAGGAACGTCGCTGATGATGTGTGCTGCCATGATTAGTTTGGTGCTTAAAATTGATTCCTCTACACAAGATATTAATCCAGATCGCGAAGAATCAAATTTCTAATATTTTACGAGAAATATGGATCAACCCAGATGAAAATCTGGGTTTTTTTATGGGCTACAAAAAGATGCCATTAAGATTTGTTTGATGAGGAATTTGGTCAATATTCCATTGAGCAACCGCTTGTTTAAGCATGTTTGAGGGTGTATCGAGTTCAACTGAAGGTTGGTGCAAGGCATCAATTGCTTGTGCTAATAACAAAGGTGCTTGTTTTAAATCTAAGGCTTGTGCCAGATTTTGTTTGGAAAGTTTTTGACCATTGGCATTCATGGCTAAAGGTAAATGCATATAACTTAAACGTGGATAGCCGAGTAGCTGACCTAACCAGATTTGACGCTCTGTATTATCAAGTAAATCTGCACCACGAACCACATGGGTAATACCTTGCAAAAAATCATCCACGACCACAGCCAGTTGATAATTGATAATACCGTCACGGCGTTTCAGCACAAAATCGCCTAAATCGTATTTGAGATTGCTGCAATGTTGACCTTGCAATCGATCATCAAAACAGATGTGTTCATCATTCACCTTAACCCGAATCGCCTGATCTTTAAAATTCAGATTAAGATCACGGCAAGTTCCTTGATAAATGGCATTTGAACCCAGCATTTTTCGAGTACATTGACAGGCATATACGAGATGTTGTTGTTTGAGTTGTTCAATGAGGGCTTCATAAATAGAAAGGCGTTGACGTTGAAAAATAATCTCGCCATCTACTTCAAAACCAAAAGCAGCAATGCTGTTTAGAATATGTGTTTCACTGTCTGGATAGATACGAGGAATGTCAGTATCTTCGATACGTACCAGCCAAGTTCCCTGTTGTGATTTTGCATCACAGTAACTCGCGACTGCGGTAATCAATGAGCCAAAATGTAACGGGCCAGTAGGAGACGGTGCGAAGCGACCTGAGTAGTGAGACAGCGAAACATGGTTTCGCTGCTGAACAAGAGCCGAAAGATGTTCGGCTGAGGAATCATTCACGGTCATAATTAACCGTTATTTTGCTTCTCTTTGATTTCAGCTAATGTTTTGCAATCAATACACTGAGTCGCAGTTGGACGTGCTTCAAGACGACGTAAGCCGATTTCGATACCACAAGTTTCACAGTAGCCGTAATCACCTGATTTGATATCTTCTAGCGATTGCTCGATCTTACGAATCAATTTACGTTCACGGTCACGAGTACGCAGTTCAATAGCAAACTCTTCTTCCTGTGTTGCACGGTCATTCACATCTGGTAATGCGGTAGACTCATCCTGCATGGTGTTGAGGGTGCGGTCTACTTCAGACATCAATTCAGCTTTCCATGCCTGTAGAATTTTACGGAAGTGCTCAAGTTGCCCATCCGACATATATTCTTCATTTTTCTTTGGTTGATAAGGCTCAATACCAAATAAGCTTGCAGTGGAGCCCCCTTCAGCAGCCTTTGGTTTTGCTTTACGAACACGTTTTACCGCGGTTTTATCACCGTCTAAAACATCGGTGTTTTCGTCCAAGACTTGGTTTTGGTTGTCATTCGCCATATAGGGCATTCCTCATCATACACGTACTATCTATACGCAAAAAATATGGTGGTATGCAAGTGTTTTTTATTCCATCCCGTCGACGTATTTTCGATCGGGGTCGTCATCATATAGATTTTTTTTGCAAGATGATAGTCATCTGTGACGGGTTTTCGTTGCAAAGATTTTCTACAGAATGCTTAACTTAAAATAAAACTGATCAAATAGAAACTTAGTAGCCTGATATTTCAGTGTTTATGCTGTAATTAATTTGTTCTAAACGTTGCACCTGAGTTTCAAACTCGCCATTTATTTTAAGTTTGAGCACACGATAACCAGGAGTCAGCACATCAAGCGCGAATTGGTCACTACATGGTTTAAATTGTACACTGGTCGATGGACTAGATAGACATTCAATATGCTGCCAGAAATTACTAGAATTTTGATGAACATGTCCATACAGAATCGCTTTCACTTGTTTAAAGCGTTCCAGTAGGTCAAAAATGGCTTGGCTGTTTTTAAGTTTGTGTTGATCGATCCATTTGGAATGCATCTCAAAAGGATGATGATGACAGGCTAAAATAGTAGGATAAGCCTGATGTTGTTCAAGTAAATTAGTCAATTGTTCAAGTTGTTGTGTCGAGATAAATCCATCGACTCGATTGCTGACTGCGCTATTGAGTAAAATAATACGCCAGTTGCCTAATTCAATCAGGATAGGTTGCTGGGGATGCTCTCCATGAAAGGGAAAGTATTTTTCATCGTCATGATTTCCCGGTGTATGGAAAAACGGGATCCCGAATTGCTGCATAAATTGTAGATAGCGCTGATAGGTTTTTGGCTTGGGTGCTTGTGCTAAATCGCCAGTATGAATAATCGCATCGACATGGGGATAGTGTTTTTGGATATGAGCCATAACCTGATGGAAGCTTTGCTCAGGATTCATGCCAACAAACTCCTGCTCAGGTTGTTCGAGCAAATGTGTGTCCGTGATTTGAATCAGGACATATTCTTGAGTTGAAGATGGCACAACCTGAAAACTCACGGATTACCCCTCGGCGGTTTTTGTCATTTTAATTTTTTGATGTAGCCATTGCAGTGCCATGATCACAGGCGCATTTTTTAAGCGTCCATACCTAAAAAGCGGCTCTAGCTGAGTATAATCAAAAATATGCAATTGAATATTTTCTCCTTCATCTGCAACTCCATGTACTCCACCATGTTCTGGCAAATCTGTTTGTGCGGCATAAAGATGAAAAACTTCAGAACATGCACCAGCCGATGGATAAAAGCTAAATAAATGCTCAAGCTTATCGATCTGACAGCCTGATTCTTCTAGACTCTCACGGCGAATGCAGGTTTCAGGTGATTCCTCACCATCTAAAACACCCGCAATAATTTCAAGCTGCCATGGAGAATCTGGATCATCCACTGCACCTACCCGAAACTGTTCAATCAAGGCAAATTTTTGTTGTGCATCATTATAAAGCAGAACCCCTGCGGCTGTCTTGCGCTGGATCAATTCTCTTTGAATTTCTTGAATATAATTGTTCTGATTAAACATACGATGTTGCAGGCTGATTTTTTCAATTTTCACAAATCCACGAAACACATATTCACGTGAATGAATCTTCACATCATTGTGAGAAAAAGTAGCGTGTTCAACTATATCCATGTGTCAAAATTAGGATGAAATATAATAATTTCATCCTAACCGAGATCAAATTAAAGGCAAAAGCTTTTTTGGGCTTTTAAACCTTTTGGTATAGTTTTTGACCATTTTCATGATAAGCGGTTTTCATCGCTTTGAGACCTGATTCAACTTCTAAATCTTCAGATGTCGAAGATGCCGCATGGCTCAGATTTTGAGCATAATCGCGCACATTTTGAGTGATTTTCATAGAGCAGAATTTAGGACCGCACATTGAACAGAAATGAGCTGATTTGTGCGCCTCTTTTGGCATGGTTTCATCGTGCATGCTACGTGCTGTATCTGGGTCAAGCGCCAGATTAAACTGATCTTCCCAACGAAACTCAAAACGTGCTTTAGAGAGTGCATTATCACGAGCCTGAGCACCCGGATGACCTTTGGCAAGATCCGCCGCATGAGCCGCGATCTTATAGGTGATAATCCCGTCTTTAACGTCCTTTTTATTCGGTAAACCCAAGTGCTCTTTTGGTGTGACATAACAGAGCATCGCGGTGCCATACCAACCAATCATGGCTGCACCAATTGCAGAGGTAATATGGTCATAACCCGGCGCGATGTCGGTGGTTAACGGCCCAAGCGTATAAAATGGCGCTTCCTTACAGACTTCAAGCTGTAAATCCATATTTTCCTTGACCATATGCATTGGCACATGTCCTGGGCCTTCAATCATCACCTGCACATCATGTTCCCATGCGCGATGAGTCAATTCACCTAGTGTTTTTAATTCTGAAAATTGAGCTTCGTCGTTGGCATCTTGAATACAGCCCGGACGTAACCCATCGCCCAGACTAAATGACACGTCATAAGCTTTCATGATTTCGCAAATTTCATCAAAGTGGGTGTAAAGGAAATTTTCTTCGTGATGTGCCAGACACCATTGCGCCATAATAGAACCACCACGGGAGACAATCCCTGTGAGACGGTTAGCGGTCATTGGAACATAGCGTAACAGCACACCTGCATGAATGGTGAAATAATCCACACCCTGTTCAGCTTGTTCAATTAAAGTGTCTTTAAAAATTTCCCAATTGAGGTCTTCTGCAACACCATTCACTTTTTCCAAAGCTTGGTAGATTGGAACTGTGCCAATCGGTACAGGTGAATTACGAATAATCCATTCACGGGTTTCATGAATATTTTTACCTGTCGATAAATCCATGATGGTATCTGCGCCCCAGCGGGTTGCCCATGTCATTTTTGCGACTTCTTCATCAATGGATGAACCGAGTGCAGAGTTACCAATATTGGCATTAATTTTCACCAGAAAGTTACGACCGATAATCATCGGTTCACATTCAGGGTGGTTAATATTGGCTGGAATAATGGCACGGCCTTCAGCGATTTCCTGACGCACAAATTCTGGTGTAATTTCAGTTAAATTTTTTGCCCCAAAGTTTTGTCCTGCATGTTGGCGCATATCGACACCTTCACGTTGACGCTGATTTTCACGAATCGCGATATATTCCATTTCAGGGGTAATAATGCCCTGTTTGGCATAATGCATTTGCGTGACATTTTGACCTGCTTTGGCACGACGTGGGTTTTGAATATGGGCAAAACGAATTTCTGCGGTACGAATATCTTTTAATCGTTCTTGACCAAATGTTGAAGTCAAACCTGAGAGCACATCTGTATCTTGACGCTCTTCAATCCATGTTTGACGTACATGCGGCAAACCTTGATTGAGATCGATCTGGACATCAGGGTCGGTATACACGCCAGAAGTGTCATACACCATAACAGGTGGATTATGCTCACCGCCTAAACCTGTTGGGGTATCTGTGAGAGAAATTTCACGAAAAGGGACTTGGATATCCGAACGTGAACCTTGAATATAAACTTTGCGAGAGGCAGGCAAAATGCGGGTTAAATCTTTGGCATCTTGTTCATGTTGTGCTGAAGCTTGAGCATATTGTGCTGGAGCATCATCAGGGGAAAGATTCGTTAACTGGTTCATGGCATGATCCTTATGAAAAACACTAACGAATCAAGCAACCAAAAAACCAAATACACTTATCTTTATAGAATAATAGATAAATTGAACAACATCGTTTTTTAGATGGCTTGATTCCTACGCAGGTTTTAACCTGATCAGGTTCAACGGTACTTGGGATCAAATCTATTCTAGAAAAAACAATAGATTTACCCAATCTCAGCGAGTGATTACTCGCGCTCCGTCAAGCGTGGCTAAATATTAACATGGATTTACTACAATTCCCCACATCCTTCTGATTGTATTTTTAATTCATTTTTCTTAGTCTTAGTGGGCAACTTTTCAGGATTGATACAAGTTTCATGACCATAAAAAAAATACTGCTCATGACCAGTTTATGTGGTGTTTCCATTTCGAGCTTTGCTCTTGATTTAGTGGAAGCTTATGATCGTGCCAAGAAAAATGATCCTGCATGGCAGGCGAATATTTATCAATTTGAAGCAGATAAACTAAATCTGGGGCTAGCGACAGGCAATTTACTTCCAACTGTGACGGTCACAGGAAATATCACTCGTAATCACCAAACCACCAAACGTGGTGATTTTGGCGATTTAGGAGGAATAGAGGGTTCGGAAGAGTTTTCCAATGCACTCATTAGCAACACTTCAACCCAAAAACAAATTGCCTTAAATGCACGTCAACCTCTATTTCGTGTTGATGCTTGGGAAGGTTATAAGCAGGTAAAAACATCGGTTTTATTAAGTGAAATCACCTTAAAATTACAAAAACAAGAACATGTATTGAACGTTGCACAGGCTTATTTTGATGTATTACGCCAACAGTCGTTAACCGCTGCTTATCTACAGGAAGAAAAAGCACTACTTGAACAACTCAATATGATGAATGCCAAACTCAAAGAGGGTTTGGTAGCACGAAGTGATGTGAGTGAAGCCGATGCACAATATCAGAATGCCCGAGCCAATCGGATTGGTGGGCAGGTTCAATTGATGGTGGCGCAGGAAAAACTTAGCCAATTTATTGGTCAATATCAAAATGAAAAGCTCGCCGTATTACCAGATGATTTTCAATTTCAAAAACCCTATCCAGAACAGCTTGATGCATGGCTAAATTTGGCACAGACACAAAACTTATCCATCCAGCAAGCCCAGTTACAACAACAATATGCTGATGATGCTCGGCGTGTGGAAAAAGCGGCCATTTATCCACAGATCGATGCGGTTGCCAGTTATGGTTATACCAAACAAACGCCTGAAACCCTGATTTCCAATGATGGCAAGTTTGACCAGATTGGGGTGGAGATGAACTGGAATATCTTTAATGGTGGACGCACTCGAAGTTCTATTAGAAAAGCACAGATGGAACTGAACAAAGCGCAATTTCAGTTAGATTCAGCCAAACGCAATGCCTCTGTTGAGGTCAAACAATCTTTTATGCAGGTACAAACCGATCAGGCCAAGTTACAAGCACGAAAAGCAGCAATGACATCGGCCGATTTGGTCTCCCGTTCGTCTAGAGCTAGTTATAATGAAGGTTTAAAAACAATGGTGGACGTGCTGTTAGCACAGCGCAATGCCTTCAATGCCAGACAGGATTATTTAAATGCTCAATATGACTATATCTTGAATGTATTAAAATTAAAGGCATCGGTTGGTCAGTTAAATGAAAGTGATTTGATGGAGCTAAATCGTTGGCTGGTTTATAAGCCAAATTAAAATGCTGGAAATGAGTTTTTGTCATAAAACTTTCATGATGGATATGTTTTAATCACAATCTATCCTTGTTCGTTTACCCTGTCGTATGGGAGGCTCCCTTGAGTCCAAGTAATCCTGTGTTAAGTCATCATATTTCTTCCCAATTCAATGAAGATTTGCAAGATGTAAACACTAAATTTATGACCATGGGTGGCTTGGTAGAACAGCAAGTTGCCAATGCAATTCATGCCTTATTGGATACCGATGTCAACATGGCACTCGATGTTCAGTTTAAAGATAATACCGTGAATCAATATGAGCGTGATATTGATGAGGGTTTAACTTTAATTTTAGCGCGCCGACATCCTGCTGCGATTGATTTGCGTATGGTGATTGCCATGAGTAAAGCCAATACAGATTTAGAACGTATTGGGGATGAAGCTGCTAAAATTGCCCGAATTGCTCAAAATCTGTGTGAAGAGGGTGGATCACCGCGTGGTTATATGGAAACACGTCATATTGGTAATCAGGTTCGGGTGATGATTCATGATGCGCTGGATGCTTTTGCACGTTTGGATGCAGAGCAGGCGTTACAAGTATTGCTTGCAGATGCAGATATTGATCGTGAATACCAGTCTGCAACACGGACTTTGATGACTTATATGATCGAAGATCCGCGTCATATTTCCCGTGTGATTAATGTAATGTGGGTATTACGTTCATTAGAGCGTATTGGTGATCATGCCCGTAATATTGCTGAACAAGTGATTTATATTGCGAAAGGTCTGGATGTACGTCATACCCGAATTGAAGAAATTGAAGAAAAAGTTCATCGTGGATAAAATATTCTAAAGATTTTACCTAAAAAAAGACCTTGAAATAATTCAAGGTCTTTTTTATTGAGTCGTGTGCCAAGATAATTTCCGACATCCTCATCGGTGATGCTTCACAGCAAATATTTTTATAATTCGTCTGCTTCCTGCTAACGATAATTTAGAATAGTGAAATGATGCAAATGGCGCTAGGGATGAAAATAGATAGACTGTGTAAGAAAAAGCACACAAAAAAATCCCAGATTTCTTGGGGGGAGAAATCTGGGAAGAAAACATCGTAAGGCTGCATTGGGGTTATGCTTATTGCCTTGCTATGGAATAAGTATATTAAGAAAAATTGAAAGAATCATGCAGAGTCTTGTGAGGCTATGTAATGTTATATGTCGCTATGTAAGAAATGTATAAAGTAGTCCACGTGGACTACTTTATACATTTCTTGGACTTCATCCTTGCATTGAAAAAAACTAAAGCAATGCTTTAATATTTCTCCCTACGAGCATAGCTCTTTGTCTTGCGCAAGGGTTCACTTCCCATATGCTTGCCTACGCGGACTTCATCCTTGTCTTGCAGAAAATTAAAGCGATGCTTTAATTTTCTCCCTACAGGCATAGCCCTTCGTCTTGCGCAAGGGTTTACTTCCCCTATGCTTGCCTACGCGGACTTCGTCCTTGTCTTACAGAAAATTAAAGCGATGCTTTAATTTTCTTCAGGCTTCCAACCTTCGGCTTTTTCTACGCTTTCATCATTGTTGAAAAACTTTTCACGCTGTTGTTCTAGAAACTTTTTGGCTTCTGGCTCAAACACATTTAAGCGTTTTTCATTAATCAAGGTGGTTTGGTGTTGCAACCATTCTTGCCAGGCTTGCTTGGAAACATGCTCAAACAACTCCTGACCTTTGGCTCCAGGAAAAGGTGGAAAATCCAGACCTTCCATTTCTTTTTGATATTTAATACAAAATACTTGGCGGCTCATGAGATTTCCTTAAGCGTAAAGTTGTTCAAGACGTTTTTCGGCACGTGCAATCGCAGCAGTCACCTGTTTTGGAGAAGTTCCGCCAATATGGTCACGTGCATTCACAGATGCTTCTAGCGTTAATGCTTTATCAAATACATCGGCACTAATTAAATCTGAGAATTGCTGAAGTTGCTCAAGGCTCAGTTCAGATAAGTCTTTATCTTCCTGTACGCCTAACGCCACCGCTTTACCCACAATTTCATGGGCATCACGGAAAGCCACGCCTTTTTTTACCAGATAATCTGCAAGATCAGTGGCAGTTGAAAAACCACGCAATGCAGCTTCACGCATAATTTCGATATTTGGAACCAGTGCAGGAATCATGTCTGCAAAAGCCATCAATGAACCACGGACTGTGTCAATTGCATCAAAAAGAGGTTCTTTATCTTCCTGATTATCTTTGTTATAGGCCAATGGTTGACCTTTCATTAGGGTCAAAAGACTGATTAAGTCACCAAAAACACGACCTGATTTACCACGAATCAATTCAGGTACATCTGGGTTTTTTTTCTGCGGCATAATTGATGAGCCCGTACAGAAGCGATCTGGAATGTTCACAAATTTAAATTGAGCAGAAGTCCATAAAATTAATTCTTCAGACATACGCGATAAGTGCATCATAATTAACGCTGCCGCAGCGTTAAATTCAATCGCAAAATCACGATCAGAAACTGCATCAAGTGAGTTTTCAGCAACAGCTTCGAAACCTAAAAGTTCAGCAGTATAAGCACGATCAATCGGGTAAGTGGTTCCCGCCAATGCCGCAGAACCTAGTGGCATGCGATTGACACGTTTACGGCAATCCTGCAAGCGCTCAGTATCACGGATCAGCATTTCAAACCATGCCAACAAATGATGACCAAAAGTCACAGGCTGCGCCGTTTGTAAATGGGTGAAACCTGGCATTATGGTCTGAGTGTTTGTTGCTGCCAAGCCGAGTAGGCCTTTTTGTAAGCGCTGCAAAATTGATAGAATATCGTCAATTTCATCACGCAGATATAAACGAATATCTGTTGCGACTTGATCGTTGCGACTACGACCTGTATGGAGTTTTTTACCTGTAATCCCAATACGTTGAGTCAGACGCGACTCAATATTCATGTGTACATCTTCTAAGTCGATACGCCACTCAAACTGACCTGCTTCAATTTCAGATTTGATTGAAGTTAAGCCCTGAATAATATCATCACGTTCGGCATCGGTGAGTACACCCACTTTTGCTAACATAGTGGCATGTGCAATTGAACCCGCAATATCCTGCTTATAAAAACGTTGGTCAAATTGTACAGATGCGGTAAATTCAGCAACAAAAGCATCTGTCGCTTCACTAAAGCGACCGCCCCACATACCAGAGGTCTGGTTCTGGGCAGATGAGTGAGGGGGATTCGAAGATGTGGTCATGTCGGCTCGATAAAAAAAAGCGAAAAATAAAAAAGAGTATAACAAATTCCTCAAGGCTTGCCGATGCCCAGAATCCAAACGATTTAGCTCGACCAAGTCTGCCATCAAGCAACTCCTATTTTTTTAGCAAAATTGGTCAATGGCAACATTTGTTAGAGTTGATGGTCGCCAGTAATGTACTGGCAATGGTGCTAGCATTGACTGAGGCGGGTTCGTGGCAAGCATTACAAGGCTTACGGTTACTGCAGTACGTATTTTTTATTAATTGGGTAGTACTGTCTTTTTCAGCGATACTGGATCGTTTTCAAGTTTTTTTTAATCGAATCAATCAAGTTACTGCTTTAGTAATTGGTTTTATTCTTCTGCAAATTATTGTGGTTTCAACCACTTGTATTGCTAACGTGCTGCAACATTGGGGCAGTTATTTCAGTTTGCATCACTTTAATCACGACCTTTTATTTGCGGGTGTGGAGATGCATTTAAGTTATGGCATTTTGTTGGGAGCATTTTGTTTACGTTACATGTATGTGCGTGATCAATGGTTAAAGCAGCAATACAGTGAACTTAATGCTCGAATACAAGCGATGCAAGCGCGTATCCATCCGCATTTTTTATTTAATAGCTTAAATAGTGTGGTCAGTTTAATTAGCATAGATCCAGATAAAGCCGAAACCATGCTCATTAGTTTGTCCAAATTATTTCGTGCCAGTTTCCAGCAACTTAAGTTGGTTAGTCTGAATGATGAAATTGAACTTTGTCGACAATATTTATTTATCGAACAAATTCGATTAGGTGATCGATTTCATGTAGAGTGGAAAATTCCGTATACTGTTCAACAACTTAAAATGATACAAATTCCGTTGTTGACCTTGCAGCCTTTACTCGAAAATAGTATTTTTCATGGAGTTGAGAATATTGGTGGGGAATGTCAAATTGGTGTATTGGTTGAAATATTGCAAAATCAAGTCAGTATAGTCATTACCAATCCCTATAGTCACGATACAATAAAAACCAGAGAAGGACATGGTATTGCTATAGACAATGTGAAACAGCGTCTTCGAGCGTATTATGGAAATACGGTCAAGTTTCAAACCTATAGCGCGCGTGGGTTATATACCACAGTGGTGAATTACCAATATCAGGCAAACAATAATAAGTCAGGGTTAACCGATTAAAACGAATCAAACCAGTTAACACGACAAGGAGGGGAAATGAGGATCTTAATCTGCGATGATGAACCTCTGGCAGTTGAGCGATTGTCACGCTTGGTTACTCAATTGGGACATCAAGTCGTTGCAAGTGTAACCAATGGTCAGGATGCTTTAGATCTGGTTGAACAATACGAACCAGATGTGGTTTTGCTAGATATTCAAATGCCAGGTATGAATGGCTTATTTTGTGCAGAGCAGATTAGTCATTTTGATCCAATGCCTGCGATTGTCTTTTGTACAGCTTATGACGATCATGCGCTTGAAGCGTTTAAATCCCAAGCCAAAGGCTATTTGCTGAAACCCATTTCTCAACAAGATTTACAACAAGTTTTAGATCATTTAACTAAATTAACTCAAGCTCAGCTGAGTACGATAAAACAAAAAGAAGATATGGACGACGTGAAAATTCAACGACATCAAATTACAGCCAAAACCTATCGTGGTGTAGAGCTGATTCCGATTGAAAATATTTATTATTTTCTGGCAGATCAAAAATATGTCACGGTACGTCATAAAAATGGCAGTGTCCTGATTGATGAAACTTTAAAAGAACTCGAACAGGAATTTTCCGAACGCTTTATTCGTATTCATCGTAATGCACTGGTTTCAATTGATTATCTTGAAGGTCTTGAATTGGTCACTTCAGGTCAATATCAAGTGCGTTGTCGTGAGGTGAGCGAGCGTCTTTCCGTCAGTCGTCGCCATTTACCCCAATTACGCGAACGCATGCAAAAACTCTAAAAAGACCACAACTTTAAGTGGTTGTAGATTTGTTTAACTTAGATTTTACTTGCAATTTTAAGAGATCGAGTTAAGTTTAGAGTTTGTTTTTAACTGATCCAAGATTTATGCAAACCTTGAAAATTGCGACTCGACAAAGCCCGCTTGCACTTTGGCAGGCAGAATATATTCGTGCTCGATTACAGGAACTTTATCCTGACTTAAAGGTAGAACTGGTCAAATTTGTGACGCAGGGCGATAAAATCTTGGATACACCATTAGCAAAAATTGGTGGTAAGGGTTTATTTGTAAAAGAATTAGAAGCTGCTTTACTGGATGGTCGTGCTGATTTGGCGGTACATTCAATGAAAGATGTGCCGATGCATTTGCCTGAAGGTTTGTGCTTGCCTGTGATTTGTGAGCGCGAAGATCCTTTCGATGCTTTTGTGTCCAATCACTTTGCCTGTTTTGATGATTTACCACAAGGTGCGCGAGTAGGTACATCGAGTTTACGTCGTAAATGTCAAATTTTAAAACAACGACCCGATTTAACCATTATCGATTTACGTGGCAACGTGGGGACTCGTTTGTCAAAACTGGATGATGGTCAATACGATGCGATTATTCTGGCAAGTGCTGGACTTAAACGTTTAGGATTAGAAAGTCGTATTCGCCATGCTCTTGCGGCTGAAATTAGTTTACCTGCGGTAGGACAGGGTGCTTTAGGACTAGAATGTCGTACAGACGATCAAACTGTTTTGGATCTGATTCAGCCTTTATTACATGAGAAAACTTGGTATTGTGTTCAAGCAGAACGTGCCTTTAATGCGTATTTAGAAGGGGGCTGCCAAGTACCAATCGCAGGTTACGCGACTTTAGAGGGTAATCAAATTTCGATTGAAGGCCGTGTCGGAAGTGTTGATGGTCAAACTTTACTTTGTGCGCAGCAATCTGATCGGAGTGAACATGCGGAGCAGTTAGGTGTTCGTCTGGCTCAGCAACTTTTGCAACAAGGCGCTGGTGAGTTACTCAGTGCATTGCACTAATTGATTGTATTGCCATGTTATTTGTGAATACCCGTCCTAAACTTCGCGCTGAAAAGTTAAATCAGTGTTTAAAATCTGAAGGTTATGATGTGATTGACTATCCATTACTGGAATTGGTTGAATCCCCTTATTCAGATGAGTTGGTTAAACTTTATCGGCAGCTTGCGCAGACTCAAGTGATTGTGGTGGTCAGTCCAACTGCGGCAGAAATTGGTTTGCGTTATTTGCACCGTTCTGGAATAGAGCTTCAGCAGCTTGAGCATATTCAATGGATTGCGGTGGGGAAAAGTACCGCTGATTATCTTGCGCAATACCAACTTAATGCTCAGGTACCTGCTGTTGAAACATCAGAGGGCATGTTACAGCTTGAGCTGTTTGAACATCGTTCTGATTTAAATCGAATTGCATTTTGGCGGGGTGAAGGTGGACGCCAATTTATGATGCAACATTTGCAAGCACAAGGTGTTGAGGTTTTAAATTTTGTGTTATATAGCAGGCATTGTCCTGTGGAAGCGGTTCAAAATTTACCAATACTCAGCGCCCAAATTTTGGCAGAGCAGGAGAAAGTATGGGTTTTGATCAGTAGTGAGGCAAGTTGGCTCAATTGGTTAAAATTACTCAAAGCCTTGCCATTATTATGTCATCAATGTTGTTATATGGTATTGGGTGAACGTTTATTTCACATATTAATGACATATAAAATCCAGCAAGATGCGTATTATTCAATTTGCTGTGTAGATGACTTAAAGCCGAATACCGTGTTGGCACAGTTAAAAAGAAATGAAGGACGTTTATGAGGAAATTTATCGGGTTTATAGTGATCCTGGCTTTGTTGTGGCTCGCAAAGTTAAGTTATGACTCCTATCAGCTTTCTCAGCGTTTTGATCTTCTTCAACAAAATATTACTCAAATTGAGCAAAATAATGCCAATTTAAATGATCATTTGGTGGCTTTGCAGCGTCAATTATCCAATCCTTCCAATACAGCCTCTGCTTCACAGGGCGAGCAAACCTTATCTGCACCTCTTCATACCGCATTGAATCCTGTGGTTGTGATTAAACAACAATTAGAACTTGTGCAATTTGCGTTGCAACAACACCAATATATATATGCAGTCGATAAACTGAATCAATTGAATCAGTCTTTAGCGGGTTATACTCTAGCGCCTGCGTTGGAACGCAGTCTGCATGAAAGTATTAATAAAGATAAACAAGTGATTCAGCAATTCGTGATTTCTAAAAATCAGCAACAGCAAAACTTCGATGATCTGATTCAGTTGATTGATAAAGATTTGCAAAAGGCGCAAGAAAATACCCACGTCGAACTGAAAAGACAGAAACAGCATTACTTTTGGGAAGGTTGGTTTCAGTTGCAGCGTGTTGATCGTGCTCCCGCAGAACTTATTAATCGACGTATTATTTTAAAAGAAGTGCAATTGCGCTTATTGTTGGCTCGTCAGGCAATCAATGATGGGCATTTAACCGAATATCAGCACGTTTTAAGCATGGCGATTCAACAGCTAGCACAACTTCCAGATCAATCAAGTCAAGATCTAAAAATGCGACTGGAAAAACTGAAACAACTGCCTACACTTCCTGTGCCTAAACTCATCACACTTGAACTATTGGGATAAGGAGGATCTATGCGCGCATTACTCCAGACTTATGCCGTGGTGGCTTTGTGTTTGTTAGCATTACTCAGTGTCTTGAGTTATGGCTATGGCGCAGGTTATGTTTATATCTATTGGCGTGACTGGCAGTTACAAACCAATGTCTGGATATTGTTACTTTTGATTGGAGTACTGACTTTATTTGTGCAATTAATCTGGATGTCAGTCCGAAGATATTTACATCGCGAACAGCGTAAGTTAGAAACTGTTTTTAATTTTTCTCATTTACATCCTTATGAGCAACTTGGCGTGATTTGGTTGCTGGAAGCGGCAAAAGATCAGCAAAGTTTTGTCAATCAGGTATTTGATAAATCTGGTTTATTGAAAGGAATTGTCGAGGCAAAACTGTTATTTCAGAAAGAACAATATGATCAGTCCTTGAATGCACTGAATCAGACTTCTCCGATGGCATTTGAACTGGCTGAATTACAACGTATTGAGCTTTTTTTAGCTAAAGGTGAAACTGAACAAGCCTTAACGCATTTGGAGTTTTTGCAACAACATCAATTGTCGCCGTGGCTCAAACAAATTGAACACGCGTATCAGCAGCGAATTACGGTACTCTGGGGACAGTTGGCATTACAACAGCCTTGGGTCTATTTACGTTCAATGAAATATGGACATTTGGATCCACAAAGCCGTGATCTATGGTTGCAACAATTATTGACACAGTTCGATCAGGCTTCTTTAGATGATTTACAGGCTATTCAACAGCGTTATCAGGATTTAGAGCAAGAAATTAAAACACGACCTTATACCAGTAAGGCATTATGGCTTAAATTATTGGCGCGTTTGCCTGAAATGAGCTTACAACATGAAATGTTGGCTTTACATTTATTGGATGAACAATTTGACCGAGATGTATTTTATTTATGGTTTCAGCAACAACTACTAAAACAAAATCCTGATTATCAGGATATTGAGAAAAAAATAGAAAAATTTGAACAGCATTATTTGAGTATGCCGATACTGACTTTTGCAAAATGGCATGTTTATATGGCAACAGGGCGAAAAATAGAAGCAGATGGATTATTACAATTGTATCCAGATGATGTGCTGATGAGTTATTTGCGGGTAAAGTCACAATTGAATGAAAGTCAGATTCAGCAATTAAACTTAGTCTTTGAAAACGATGCTAATTTTTTGAAATTTAAAATATGAGTCAAATTATGAATGAGCTTGCACAATACCCTGTGATTCATGAACAAATTGTAGCATGGGGTGATATGGATGCCTTTGGTCATGTAAATAATGTTTTATATTATCGATATATTGAAAGTGCGAGAATTCGCTATTTAGACTGTCTAAATATTTTTGATGAGAAAATATATACTGTAGTTGCATCAAATCAGTGCAAATATTTAAGTCCGGTATTTTATCCAGACACTTTAAAAATAGGTGCAAGAATCGAAGAAATGCGTAATAGTGCTTTTAGAATGAGTTATCTATTATGGAGTACGGTTCAGGAAAAAGTTGTGGCAACAGGTGAAGCTGTCATGGTTGTAGTTGATCCTGTTCACTTAACCAAGCAAGCTATTCCAGAATTTGTGAAACAAAAAATCATCAAGTTAGAGCAACAAGTAGGTCACGAGCTTCATACTTAATCTGTTGTTATGCGCTGCATGCTTTTAAACTTATTTTACTGATAAAGCTGTCTGAATAAATATTAATCTGTGCTGAAAAGTTACTATGTGAGCGCTACTTTTTACCACTTTATGATTTGAATATGAATTCAAATTATTAAAGAGCATCATTTGATAGATGATGCTCTTTTTATTTATTATGAAGCAAAGTATATCTGTTGTAGTTTGATTTTTTTGAATATTTTTTTAATGTCCTATCGGTTATAAGGCTTTTGAGTCAATAGACAGAAATGTCTATTTTTAGGCTAAAATTGATTTTTTTACTCCAGATAAAAACGAATCTCAACTCATCTGACTGATTAATGTAATTAATGATTTATTATAAAACTTATCATTTCTCAATTAAAATGACTCATATAATGCAAAGCTCTAAGTGGTAATTGGAATGGTTATATTTGTAGCTTGTTGTTTAAAATTTGGTTTTAATACTTGATTAAGGGACTTGAATTAAAATAGTATTAGTTTGAATTTAATTCAAAGAATTAATTTTAAATTTTTGTCTGAATAATATTTTGTTTATTGGAGTAGGTTTTTAATGAAACCAGATATTAGCGATCTTTCGGTTGATGAATTAAAGCGTTTGCAAGAAGAAGCAGAAGCTTTAATTGCATCAAAAAAAGATCAAGCAATTGAAGATGCATATAATCAAATTTTGGCAGTTGCTGAGGCGGTTGGTTTTACGGTTGAAGAGTTACTTGAATATGGTGAGCAAAAACGTAAAAAAACCACGCGTAAATCAGTAGAGCCTCGCTACCGCAACAAAAACAACTCAGAAGAAACTTGGACTGGCCGTGGTAAACAACCACGCTGGTTAGTGGCTGAGTTAGAAAAAGGTGCAAAACTAGAAGATTTCTTGATCTAGTTTTCATCTTTTTGTCACTCAATCACCTTAAAGTTAGAAAAACCAAGCAAGAATGCTTGGTTTTTTTATAGAGTTGAATTGGCGATGTTGAAAAAGTATGCATAATGTCTAAAAGAGAAAAATCTCAACAGGGAAAGGCAGTTTGCATAGTGGTAATGGCTAAATGAAAAAAAAATCGAAGCAAGTGACATGGTGGATATTTGCTGTCATTGCATTTTTAGTCTTTGTGGTTTTACAAATTCCTGCGAATTGGTTAATTTCAAAATTTTCTAAAAATAATCAAACCCTCAGTAATGTCAGTGGCAACATTTGGCAAGGACAAGCCGATTGGCATCGTGGAAATCTACGAGGTTCTTTGCACTGGAATACGCGTCCACTCGATTTGATTTTATTGCGGGCTGCAGCCAATGTTGAAATTCATAGTGGCAATACCCAATTGAATGCAATTTTGGGTTATAGCTTTGGTCAAAAAGTGATTATTCGTCAACTTAATGGTCAAGTTGCACCTGAAACATTGAAATCGATTGTAAATTGGCAATGGCCTGCAAATAGCATCCAACTTAATGATGTAAAATTTAACTATCAAAAAGATAAAGGATTTACGCAGAGCGAAGGACAATTGCATTGGGGCGGTGGCGAGTTGGTTTATACCTTTGGTCAGCGACAGGAGCGTATGAGCATGCCGTCATTACAAGGACAGTTACAAGATAAAGATGGGCGTTTGCAAATTGATATTCGGGATCAACGTAGTCAAAAAATGGCGAATCTGGCCTTTGATCAAAATCTGATGCTCGATGTTCAACTGACTCAGCGTTTATTACTGAATGTTCCTTCCTATGAAGGTAAAGCAGGGTTAGATACTTTTGTTATCAGTACTCGTCAGCCATTGTTCTCAGGTGGATTTTAATGAAAACAATGTTTGAACGTATGCGAAATATACCTTGGCACAAAGCTGATCAATTGTCGGCTCTAGTGCTGATCTTTTTAATTTTGTGGTTGTGCTGGAAATTGGCTTCACTATTTTGGTGGGTGGTTGCTCCACCACAAGCTATGCAGTTTGATCGTGTTGAATTAGGATCTATGCAGGCGCAAATTCCGAATATCACAAGTTTTTCATTATTTAGCGAACCGACTGCAACAGCGGCAAATGATACTCAAAATTTTGAATTACAAGGCGTGATGATTGGTTATCCAGATCGTTTTTCGTCTGCTGTGATTAAAGTCAATGATAAAGCAGAGCGCTATCGTGTTGGCGATACCATAGATAATAGTGCTTACCAATTATCAGAAGTGTATTGGGATCATGTGGTATTGCGTCAAAATAGTGGCGCAGTTCGTGAAGTTCGGTTTAAGGGGCTTGAAAATGGCTTATATCAACCTATTGTGCCACCCGCTCAATCTGCTTCTACAACTGCTGCTGTTCCACCTGCTGCTGCGCAAAGCTCCAATGCAGTAATCGGGCAGGCGATTCAACAGATGCAGCAAAACCGTGATCAATATTTACAGAATATGGGTGTAAGTGCTGCCAATGGATCAGGTTATGAAGTGACCGATCGTACCCCTTCGGCACTTCGCAATACTTTAGGTCTAAGACCTGGGGATCGCATTCTTTCAGTCAATGGACAGACAGTTGGTCAAGGACAAAATGACGTACAACTGTTAGAACAGGTGAAGCGCGAAGGTCAGGTCAAAATAGAAATAAAACGTGGTGATCAGGTGATGACCATACAACAAAGTTTTTAAGTGATGTTGATCATCATAACGAGTTAGGAAAAAGAGCAGGCTATGGCTTTATTGAATCATCGTCCACTTTGGGCTTTACTGGCAGCCGCTCCAGTCATGGCAGCTATTAGTACAAGTGCCTTTGCACAAACATGGAAGATTAACTTACGCGATGCTGATTTAACTGCATTTATTAATGAAGTTGCTGACATTACAGGTAAAAACTTTGCGGTAGATCCGCGCGTCCGTGGCAATGTTACGGTCATTTCAAATAAGCCTTTAAATAAAAATGAAGTATATGATTTATTTTTAGGGGTTTTGAATGTTAATGGTGTGGTCGCCATTCCTTCTGGTAATACCGTGAAACTGGTTCCAGACAGTAATGTTAAAAATGCAGGTGTCCCTTACGACTTACGCAATAATGCGCGCGGAGATCAAGTGGTGACTCGTGTTATTTGGGTGGAAAATACCAACCCAAATGATCTGATTCCAGCATTGCGTCCGCTCATGCCACAATTTGCCAATCTGGCTGCTGTGCCAGGAACCAATGCATTAATTGTTTCTGATCGTGCTGCAAATATTGCGCAACTTGAAACGATAATCCGTAATCTGGACGGTACAGGGCAAAATGATGTCGAAGCGGTCGCTTTGCAGAACAGTCAGGCAGAAGAAATCATCAGTTTGCTTGAGTCTATGAGTTCGACGGGTTCATCCAAAGATTTAAATGGGTCGCGTGTGCGTATTATTGCGGATACTCGAACCAATCGAATTTTGGTAAAAGGGGATACTGGGAGCCGTAAACGCATTCGCAACCTAATTGAAACGTTAGATGTGCCTTCTGCAGATCGTCTAGGTGGTCTAAAGGTTTTTCGTTTAAAATATGCCAGTGCTAAAAATTTGGCAGAAATTTTACAGGGCTTGGTGACGGGGCAATCAGTTTCATCCTCAAATAATGGTAGCCATAATAATTCGAGTTCAAATTCAAGTAATAATATTAATAATTTAGTCGGCAACCAGAATCAGAATTCCAGTACAGGAAGTAGTTCTATTTCAACGCCATCGATTAACTTAAATAATAGTTCCAGTTCTAATCAGAATCAAAATGCCATCACCAGTTTTAACAATAACGGTGTCAGCATTATTGCAGATAGTTCGCAAAATGCTTTGGTGGTCAAAGCGGAGCCACAGTTGATGCGCGAAATTGAAGCCTCAATTCAACAACTCGATATCCGCCGTGAACAAGTGTTGATTGAAGCCGCCATTATTGAAGTATCTGGCGATGATTCAGATCAATTAGGTATTCAATGGGCGCTAGGTGATTTAAGTAGTGGTGTTGGGCTAATTAGCTTTGGCAATGTGGGTGCAAGCTTGGCTTCTATTGCAGCGGGTTATGCTAGCGGTGGTACATCAGGGGCTGCGGCTGCTATTGCAGGAAGTGCCAATAAAGGTAATGGTGCAACCATTGGGCTAGGGAATTTCGATTCGCGTAAAGCATATGGTGCATTGATTCAGGCACTCAAAACCAATACCAAGTCTAACCTATTATCAACGCCATCTATCGTGACAATGGATAATGAAGAAGCTTATATTGTCGTCGGGCAGAACGTGCCTTTTGTTACAGGGTCGGTTTCTACAGGTTCTTCAGGCACAGTGAACCCTTATACGACTGTTGAGCGAAAAGATGTGGGGATTACCCTAAAAGTAATACCACACATTGGTGATAATGGAACAGTGCGTCTGGAAGTAGAGCAAGAAGTTTCTGCGGTTCAGGATAATAAGGGGCAAGCACAGGATTTGGTGACCAGTAAACGCGCGATAAAAACGGCTGTTTTGGCTGAACATGGTCAAACTGTCGTATTAGGCGGTTTGATCTCAGACAATACCATGCTTTCGCGTCAAGGCATTCCAGGATTAAGCAGTATTCCTTATGTCGGTCGTTTATTCCGCTCAGATTCACATAGTAATGAAAAGCGTAATTTGTTGGTATTTATTCATCCAACCATTGTGGGTGATGCAAATGATGTTCGTCGTATTTCACAGCAACGCTATAATCAGCTTTATAGCCTTCAGTTGTCGATGGATAAGGATGGCAATTTTGCCAAGCTACCTGAGAATATTGAAAATATTTATCAACCCGCAACTGCTGCAATTACAGCACAAGCATCAAATTATCAAAAAGTGCCATCTTCGGGGCAAAATCAGGTTATTGCCACGCCAGTTGCAGTTGAGCCTGCTGTGCAGCGACAATCTATTGCCTTACCTGCAAAAGAAGTTGAGCGAACTAAAAATACAGTGACAACAACAACAGTACGACCAGCATCTTAACAGGATCGGCACGAAATCATATTTTGAGCATGTTATGATGTTACCAGATCAAAAATTAGAGAGTTTAGTTATGACTTGGAAGTTACAGGCGATCACGGGTGAGTTTACGGGGCAGGAAATAAGTGTCGATCACGATTTACTAGTTGGACGTGGTCAGGACGCAGGTCTGGTTTTACAAGCCGCAGAGATTTCACGTAAACATGCTGCACTTGTGTTAAAAGCGGATCAGCTCTGGGTACAAGATCTAAACTCTTCAAATGGTACTTTTGTCAATGATTTGCGCATTGAGCAAGAAGTGCAGTTACATGAAGGCGATATTGTACAGTTTGCAGGACTGAAGTTTTCTGTCTTGGCGCCAGCAGAACAAAATTCTGATTTACCAGAAATTGAAGTCGAACCTGTAACAGAAAAACCAGTTCAACAGGTTTTGAAAACGCCAGCGCAGGAAATGAATGATGCGGGTATGCCAAGCCTGAGTGAACGAGCAGTTGAAACATCGCTTGGTCATGAGGGTATGCCAAAATCTGTCGAGGTGCCAAAACCTGCACCTATTCCTGTAGGTGTTGATGTTAAGGTTCAAGCTAAGCCAGAACCAATACCATTCGAGCAACCTGTTTCACGTGTTGAGCAAGAAAAAGAACAACAGAAAAATGCATCTGTTGGTCTTATGACTGTAATCGTCATTATTATTTTGGCAGTTTTGGCGTGGCTATTCTTTAAATAAAATATCGAATGCAATCAAAGGGCATGCATGGGCATGCCTTTCTTATTTGAGTAAAAATCATGAGTAGGCTAGATAAATGTCATTATTAAAAATTGAACAACGAAAATTAATTTTATTTGATCTGGATGGAACATTGGTCGATACCGCTTCGGACATGTATCGTTCTATGAACTTAACCTTACAAAGCTTGGGGTGGCCAACAGTTACTGAAACTCAGGTTCGTCAATGGGTCGGGCAGGGTACAGGCAAACTCTGTGATGCAGTTTTAATGTTTTTGTTCGGTCAAATTGACTCAGAAAAACATCAACGATTATTAGAAAAATATTTAGAAATTTATGCACGGGAATTGTGTGTTCATAGCCGTTTATTTGATGGTGTTCAATCATTTTTGGATAGCTGCAAAAATCGTCATATTGATATGGCTTGTGTGACCAATAAACCAGAGTTGTTGGCAAAAGAACTATTACAAAAGCTTAAGGTAGATCATTATTTTTCGCTTGTAGTTGGTGGAGATAGTCTCCCGCTTCGAAAACCAGATCCTTTGCCTTTGCTGCATAGTATGCAAGTCTTTGACACCACGCAGTTACAGACATTAATGGTTGGCGATTCAAAAAATGATATAGAAGCTGCTCGCCGTGCAGGTATCGATTGTATTGTAGTCAGCTATGGCTATAATCATGGAGAGAATATTTACGATAGTGATCCACAACAAGTGGTCGATCGTCTTGATCAACTATTGGTTTAAATGAAAGTTTTTATTAGAAAGTGAATAAGGAGTGTGGAATGAATTTGGGTCAGGTTTTTCGATGGCGATAATCGCGTCTTTTATCAACATTATCGTGCTTAACTAGAAACCATTGAGAGAAATTCATGACAACACTTGCACAGTTTGAACAATTAAAAGCTGCGGGCTATAACACTATTCCTGTTTATCGCCAACGTCTGGCAGATACTGAAACCCCTTTATCCGTATTTGCGCGTTTAAAAGATCATACACAGGCATATTTATTTGAATCAGTAGAAGGTGGTGAAAACTGGGCACGTTACTCAATCATTGGTTTAGGTGAATCCACAGTTTTTTCCTGCAATGCGGGACAGCTCACGATAAAAAATGCACAAGGTCAGATCGAAACTCAAAATTGTGCCGATCCTTTTCAATATATTCGTGAATATCAAAGCCAGTTTAAAGTTCCTCCACATGCTTTGATTCCAGCATTACCACAATTTACAGGCGGTCTGGTGGGATATTTTGGTTACGATGCGGTACGTTATATCGAGCCACGTTTAAATAATGTGCCTGAAGCAGATCCAGTCGGTTTGCCAGATATTTGGATGATGTTATCTAAAACCGTTATTATTTTTGATAATTTAAAAGATACACTTTTCTTAATCGTTCATGCCGATACACAAGATGAAGAAGCTTATCAATCCGCGCAAAATCAACTAGATTCTTTAGAAAGATTGTTGGCAACACCAGTGAGCCTGCAAGCCAAGCCCCATACTGCTCCTCATTTTGAATCTTTAACAGGTAAAGCTAAATTTCTGCAATCCATTGAAACCGTCAAGGAATACATTCGTGCTGGCGATGTCATGCAAGTTGTGCCAGGTCATCGGATGGTTTCAGATTTTGATGGAGATGCTTTACAGGTTTATCGTGCGCTACGTCATTTAAATCCTTCACCTTATTTGTTTTTAGTTCAGGGACAAACGCTAACCGATAATCAGCCTTTTCATATCGTAGGATCTTCACCAGAAATTTTATCTAGACTTGAAGATGGTATTGCGACTGTACGTCCATTGGCGGGCACACGTCCTCGCGGTAAAACCAAAGAAGAAGATATTGCTTTAGAGCAGGAGTTGCTGAACGATGAAAAGGAAATTGCTGAACACTTAATGCTTATCGATTTAGGTCGTAATGATGTTGGACGTGTCTCTAAAATTGGCAAAGTACAAGTGACTGACCGTATGGTGATCGAACGTTATTCACATGTGATGCATATTGTTTCGAATGTACAGGGTGAAGTGCGTGATGATATTGATGCTTTAGATGTATTTAAAGCAACCTTCCCTGCGGGCACATTATCGGGGGCGCCAAAAATTCGTGCGATGGAAATTATTGACGAAGTAGAGCCAGTAAAGCGTGGAATTTTTGGTGGAGCAGTAGGTTATTTGGGTTGGCATGGTGAAATGGATATGTCAATTGCAATCCGTACCTGCGTTATTCGTAATAAAAAGGTCTATGTACAGGCAGGAGCGGGGCTTGTTGCAGATTCAAATCCCGAGTCAGAATGGAATGAAACCCAAATAAAAGCTCGCGCAGTGATCAAAGCGGTTGAATTATCGTCAAACGGATTGATTTTGTGAGTTTTTAGCGGTTTTTTTAAAAAAACCGCTTGCATCGTTTCTGAGTTTTGCTAAACTGCACACCGTTCCGATACGAAACGTACGAAACACTAAGAAACGCCGGCATAGCTCAGTTGGTAGAGCAACTGACTTGTAATCAGTAGGTCCACAGTTCGAATCCGTGTGCCGGCACCATCTTAAAGTGGTTTGTTGTTGAAGTAAAGAACTTGCACTGAAAGTTAAGTGTGATATTGGTGAGATTCCCGAGCGGTCAAAGGGAACAGACTGTAACTCTGTCGCGTAAGCTTCGAAGGTTCGAATCCTTCTCTCACCACCATTAACTTCGATTGAAGTGGTAAATGTACCAACACTGTGCGGGAGTAACTCAGTTGGTAGAGTGGCAGCCTTCCAAGCTGCATGTCGCGAGTTCGATCCTCGTCTCCCGCTCCATCGAAGGATTATCGCTCTTATAGCTCAGTGGTAGAGCACTCCCTTGGTAAGGGAGAGGTCTCGAGTTCAAATCTCGATAAGAGCTCCAGATACAGTTTGGTGAATGAAAATTCACAAAAGATTTAAAAAGCAGGCTTATTAGTCTGCTTTTAAAGTATTGGGCGTCTGTTTTTTTAGACTAATGTCGATGTGCTGTGTAGCTTCGGTGCCTTTTGTAGCCTCTTGTAGCTTGCTTTCGACGTAAATGAGGAAGATCATCATGGCTAAAGCCAAGTTTGAACGTAATAAACCACACGTAAACGTGGGCACAATTGGTCACGTTGACCATGGTAAAACAACTCTTACTGCTGCAATCGCAACAATCTGTGCGAAAACTTACGGTGGTGAAGCGAAAGATTACTCACAAATCGACTCGGCTCCAGAAGAAAAAGCACGTGGTATTACGATTAATACATCACACGTAGAATACGATTCTCCAATCCGTCACTATGCACACGTAGACTGTCCAGGTCACGCCGATTATGTTAAAAACATGATCACTGGTGCAGCTCAAATGGATGGTGCGATCCTTGTATGTGCAGCGACTGACGGTCCAATGCCACAAACTCGTGAACACATCCTTCTTTCACGTCAGGTTGGTGTACCTTACATCATCGTATTCTTAAACAAATGCGACCTAGTAGACGACGAAGAGCTTCTTGAGCTAGTAGAAATGGAAGTTCGTGAACTTCTATCTACTTATGACTTCCCAGGTGATGACACTCCAGTAATCCGTGGTTCTGCGCTTAAAGCGTTGGAAGGCGATGCTGGCGAATATGGCGAGAAATCAGTTCTTGACCTAGTTGCTGCACTTGACTCTTATATTCCAGAGCCAGAGCGTGCAATCGACAAAGCATTCTTGATGCCAATCGAAGATGTATTCTCTATTTCTGGTCGTGGTACAGTTGTAACAGGCCGTGTAGAATCAGGTATCGTTAAAGTTGGTGAATCAGTTGAAATCGTGGGTATCCGTGATACTCAAGTAACAACAGTAACTGGCGTTGAAATGTTCCGTAAATTGCTTGACGAAGGTCGTGCAGGCGAGAACTGTGGTGTGTTGTTACGTGGTACTAAGCGTGAAGACGTACAACGTGGTCAAGTATTGACTAAACCAGGTGCGATCAAGCCACACACTAAATTTGATGCAGAAGTATACGTACTTTCTAAAGAAGAAGGTGGTCGTCATACTCCATTCCTAAATGGTTACCGTCCACAGTTCTATTTCCGTACAACTGACGTCACTGGTGCAATCCAGTTGAAAGAAGGCGTAGAAATGGTAATGCCAGGTGACAACGTAGAAATGTCAGTAGAATTGATCCACCCGATCGCAATGGACCCAGGTCTACGTTTTGCGATTCGTGAAGGTGGTCGTACTGTAGGTGCTGGTGTTGTTGCGAAAGTAACTGCATAATCACTTTGCGGTTGCAATTTTTGAGCCGAGAGTCTAGACTCTCGGCTTGTGTGTACTAGGTCAGTAGTTCAATTGGTAGAGCGTCGGTCTCCAAAACCGAATGTTGGGGGTTCGAGTCCCTCCTGGCCTGCCACGTTATGACAAGCTTGATGCTGACTTAAGTGTCATATAATAAGTCGCGAGTTCAACGACGAGTAAAAAAATGTCGAATGATAAATCGCGTGACGCATTAAGCGACGCGCCAATCCCTCAAAGAAATAACTCTGCCGAAGTTGTCACTTCTGGTTCTCCGCTAGATATTGTCTTGTGGATTCTTGCACTGGCATTGTTGGTGGGTGCTGCTATGGTAAATCAATATTTACCAGCTTATTGGCCGCCTGCAACAAGCATTTGGGTGCGTGTTGGTGTAATTATCGCTTGTGTCGTTGTTGCTTTAGGTTTATTATACGCCACCCATCAAGGTAAAGGCTTTGTTCGTTTACTTAAAGATGCGCGTATTGAGCTGCGTCGAGTAACTTGGCCAACAAAACAAGAAACCGTGACCACATCTTGGCAGGTTTTGTTGGTAGTTGTGATTACTGCAATCGTATTGTGGTGTTTCGACTACGGACTGGGTTGGTTAATTAAGTTAATTATCGGATAAAAGAGCTATGAAACGTTGGTACATTATTCATGCCTATTCTGGTTATGAAAAACAGGTAATGCGTTCTTTGAATGATCGTATTGCACGTAGCGCTGTTGCCGATAGCTTTGGTGAAGTTCTTGTTCCTACGGAAGAAGTCGTAGAAATGAAGGATGGTAAGAAGCGTAAATCAGAACGTAAATTCTTTCCTGGCTATGTATTGGTCGAAATGGAAATGAATGATGAAACTTGGCACATTGTTAAAGAATGTCCAAAAGTTCTGGGCTTTATTGGTGGAACAGCAGAGAAACCTGCCCCAATTTCCCAAAAAGAAGCTGATGCGATTCTTGCACGTGTACGTAATACAGGTGAAGCGCCTCGTCCTAAGACGATGTTTGAACCAGGTGAAGAATTATTAGTTACTGATGGTCCGTTCACAGACTTTAAAGGAGTCGTGGAGGAAGTTCAGTACGAGAAGTCACGTTTAACGTTGACGATTAATGTATTTAACCGTCCAACTCAGGTTGAACTCGAGTTTCGTCAAGTCGAAAAAACGATTTAAACTGAATTGGTTGGAAAGCGCCCGATTTGATCGGGCATTTGTTATTACAGCATCTCGTATGTTGTGAAGTAAACATTGGGGAGCTTAGCGGCGTTTGTACCCAGAGGTAATCTATAATGGCTAAGAAGATTGACGGCTATATCAAGCTGCAAGTTCCAGCTGGTAAAGCAAATCCATCTCCACCAATTGGTCCTGCACTAGGTCAACGTGGTGTAAACATCATGGCATTCTGTAAAGAATTCAATGCTGCTACACAAAAACTTGAAGTAGGTTTGCCAATTCCTGTCGTGATCACTGTGTATAACGATAAATCGTTCACATTTATCATGAAAACTCCACCTGCATCTATTCTTCTTAAGAAAGCTGCTGGTATTCAAAAGGGTTCTTCTGTGCCAAACAAAACTAAAGTTGGTAAGTTGACTCGTGCTCAGTTAGAAGAAATTGCGACTACGAAAGAACCAGATTTAACTGGTGCTGATTTAGACGCACGTGTTCGTACCATTGCTGGTTCTGCACGTTCTATGGGCTTGGAAGTGGAGCTATAAGACATGGCAAAGTTAACTAAACGTCAAAAAGCCATCGCTGCTGCTGTAGATACCAACAAAGTTTATACTTTGGAAGAAGCAGTACAAGTTCTTACCGACCTTCCTGCTGCTAAGTTCAAAGAATCTTTGGATGTTGCAGTGAATCTTGGTGTGGATCCACGTAAATCTGATCAAGTAGTTCGTGGTGCAACTACACTTCCAGCAGGTACTGGTAAAACTGTACGTGTTGCTGTGTTCGCACAGGGCGCTGCTGCTGAAGCTGCTAAGGCTGAAGGTGCTGACATCGTTGGTTTTGATGATCTTGCTGAAAGCATTCAACAAGGTAACCTTGACTTTGATGTCGTAATTGCTGCTCCAGATGCAATGCGTGTTGTAGGTAAATTAGGTACGATTCTTGGTCCACGTGGCTTAATGCCAAACCCTAAAGTGGGTACGGTTACTCCTGATGTGGCAAATGCAGTTAAAAATGCGAAAGCTGGTCAGGCACGTTACCGTGTAGACAAAGCAGGTATTATCCATGCTGCGATTGGTCAAGTAGGTTTTACTGCTGAAGCTATCCGTCAAAACGTTGAAACTTTAGTTGCTGACTTGAAAAAGTTAAAACCAGCAACTTCTAAAGGTGTTTACATCAAAAAAATCACGTTGAGCTCAACAATGGGCCCTGGTTTGACTGTTGATGTAAGCAACGTTTCTAACTAATTTTAGTTAAAAGATTTTTAAAGGTCTTGGTGAGTAAAAATATTTGGAAAATCTTTGATAGTTCAAATATTTCACCAAGCGGACTTTGAATTGGTAAATATTAATTTGCCAGCGTCAAAGACCTCAGGTGGTCGAAGTTTCGGCTTTGATCTTAATCAATTGCCTGAGTAGACGCGGTGGTGTGATTTGTTCCTCCTCCGCGTGTAAATCGAAAGGTTTACGAATTGGGAGTGCGTCTAGTTTAGATGCATAAGTCACCTTAGGAGGTTTTACAATGGCTCTTCTTATCGAAGACAAAAAACAGATCGTCGCAGAAGTCAACGAAGTTGCTTCTAAAGCGTTCTCTGCTGTTGTTGCTGACTATCAAGGTTTAACTGTCGAAAAACTTACTCAACTTCGTGTTGAAGCGCGTAAGTTAGGTGTTACTACACGTATCGTACGTAATACTTTGGCTAAACGTTCATTTGAAGGTACTCAGTTTGATATCTTGAATGACAACCTTGTAGGCCCAACAATTCTTGGTTTTTCAACTTCTGAAGACGACATGGGTGCAGCTGCACGCTTGTTCGAAGAATTTGCGAAAACGAACAAAGCATTTGAATTAAAAGCTGCTGCATTTGACGGCAAAGTTTATCAAGGTGCTGAAGTTAGCGTTATTGCAAATCTTCCGAACCAAGAGAAAGCACTTACTATGCTTGCCTCTGTTCTTCAAGCTCCTGTTTCGAAATTGGGTCGCTTACTTACAGCACTCAAAGAGAAAAACGAGTCAGAAGCAGCTTAATCACACATTTACCTTATTCAATATCCATTTGGAGTTATTCTCATGGCTTTAACTAACGAAGAAATCCTAAACGCAGTTGCTGAAAAAACTGTTCTTGAACTTGTTGAACTTATCTCTGCTTTTGAAGAGAAATTCAATGTATCTGCTGCTGCTGTAGCTGTTGCTGCTGCTCCAGGTGCTGGTGCTGCTGCTGCTGAAGAGCAAACTGAATTCAATGTTGAATTGACTTCTTTTGGCGCGAACAAAGTTGCTGTAATTAAAGCAGTTCGTGAAGCGACTGGTCTTGGTCTTAAAGAAGCAAAAGATCTTGTTGAAGGCGCTCCACAAGTTCTTAAAGAAGGCGTTTCTAAAGAAGAAGGCGAAGAACTTAAGAAGAAACTTGAAGAAGCTGGTGCTACAGTTACACTTAAGTAATGTATTAAGGGGCCGATTTTTTGATAATCGGCCCCATAAAATGGCTGATGGCTCTTGGGTCATCAGCCTTTTTGCGTTACAATAATCGGCTCGATTTTTGTTTGTTCGATATAAAAATGTTCGATTTAAAGAACAAATGAACTAAATTCAAACGCTTACCAATATTTTTCTGGTTTAAAAATATTGTTAAGCGTTTTAATACCACTTAAAAATTGCAGCATTTGTAAAAGTGGTGGCCATATCGGCCTGCGTAATTCCATCCAAGCTCGTTCTGCAGGCGGGCCTGGTTTACTTTCCGAGGACTCCAGATGGCATACTCATATACCGAAAAGAAACGGATCCGTAAGAATTTTGGTAAATTGCCTAGCGTCATGGACGCTCCGTACTTGCTTTCGATTCAAGTCGACTCGTATAGAACGTTTTTACAAGATGGCAAATCACCGAAAAACCGCGAAGATATCGGTCTCCAAGCCGCATTTCGTTCAGTTTTTCCTATAGAAAGTTATTCTGGCAATGCTGCTTTAGAATTTGTTGAGTATAGCCTTGGTAAACCAGAGTTTGATGTACGTGAATGTATTCTTCGCGGCTCAACTTATGCGGCACCAATGCGCGTAAAAATTCGTTTGATCATTAAAGATCGCGAAACGAAGTCAATTAAAGACGTTCGTGAACAAGAAGTTTACATGGGTGAAATGCCACTCATGACTGAGAACGGTACGTTTGTGATCAATGGTACCGAGCGTGTCATTGTATCTCAGTTACATCGTTCTCCAGGCGTATTCTTTGATCATGATAAGGGTAAAACCCATTCAAGTGGTAAAGTGCTTTATTCAGCACGTATTATTCCTTACCGTGGTTCATGGTTAGATTTTGAATTTGATGCCAAAGATTTAGTTTATGTTCGTATTGACCGTCGTCGTAAATTATTGGCGAGCGTGATTCTGCGTGCACTGGGTTATAATAATGAACAAATTCTTGATTTGTTCTATGAAAAAGTACCTGTGTATCTGGATATGGGTAGCTACCAGATCGATTTAGTGCCTGAACGCCTGCGTGGTGAAATGGCACAGTTCGATATCGCCGATAACGATGGCAAAATCATTGTTGAGCAAGGTAAGCGTATTAATGCTCGCCACGTACGTCAAATGGAAGCTGCTGGTTTAACCAAACTATCAGTGCCAGACGAATATTTATACGAGCGGATCACTGCTGAAGATATTACTTTACGTGATGGCGATGTAATCTCAGCGAATACTTTGCTTAGCCATGAAGTTATGGTCAAGCTTGCTGAAGGTGGCGTAAAGCAGTTCAATATCTTGTATACCAACGATATCGATCATGGTCCTTTCATTGCTGATACTTTACGTGCTGATACCACATCAGGTCGTGAAGAAGCACTGGTTGAAATCTATAAAGTAATGCGTCCAGGCGAGCCACCAACCAAAGAAGCTGCCGAGAATTTGTTTAATAACTTGTTCTTCTCTTCTGAGCGTTATGACTTGTCGCCAGTGGGTCGTATGAAGTTCAACCGTCGTTTGGGTCGTCCTTACGAAGTGGGTACAGATCAAAAATCACGTGAAGTTGAAGGTATCCTTGCAAATGAGGATATTACTGATGTACTGCGTACATTGGTCGAGATTCGTAACGGTAAAGGTGAAGTCGACGATATCGACCACTTGGGTAACCGTCGTGTCCGTTCAGTAGGTGAAATGACTGAAAATCAATTCCGTGTTGGTTTGGTCCGTGTTGAACGTGCTGTGAAAGAGCGTTTAAGTCAGGCAGAAACAGATAACTTATCACCGCAAGACTTGATCAATGCTAAACCAGTGGCTGCTGCAATCAAAGAGTTCTTTGGTTCAAGCCAGTTGTCACAGTTTATGGATCAAAACAACCCATTGTCTGAAATTACACACAAACGTCGTGTATCAGCACTTGGGCCAGGTGGTTTGACACGTGAACGTGCAGGGTTCGAAGTACGTGACGTACATCAAACTCACTATGGTCGTGTTTGTCCAATTGAAACGCCTGAAGGTCCAAACATTGGTTTGATTAACTCGCTGTCTGTCTATGCTAAAGCTAACGATTTCGGTTTCCTTGAAACTCCTTATCGTAAAGTCGTTGATGGCCGTGTAACGGATGACGTTGAATATCTTTCTGCAATTGAAGAAGTAGGTACTGTTATTGCACAGGCCGACTCGGGTGTTGATGCAGAGGGTAACCTCGTTGAAGAAATGGTTTCAGTTCGTCATCAGGGTGAATTTGTACGTATGCCTCCTGAAAAAGTGACGCATATGGATGTTTCTGCGCAGCAAGTTGTTTCTGTAGCAGCATCACTTATTCCATTCCTTGAACACGATGATGCTAACCGTGCCTTAATGGGTTCGAACATGCAACGTCAGGCTGTTCCAACCTTACTTGCGGATAAACCGCTTGTTGGTACTGGTATGGAAGCGACAGTTGCACGTGATTCAGGCGTATGTGTAATTGCAAAACGTGGTGGTGTGATTGAGTTTGTTGATGCATCCCGTGTTGTCATTCGTGTTCATGAAAATGAAATGATTGCTGGTGAAGCAGGCGTAGATATTTATAACCTGATCAAATACACCCGTTCTAACCAAAATACTTGTATTAACCAGAAAGTTCTTGTCAATCTGGGTGATAAAGTAGGTCGTGGTGATGTATTGGCTGATGGTCCATCTACCGATGGCGGTGAGTTAGCACTTGGTCAAAACATGCGCGTCGCGTTCATGACGTGGAATGGTTATAACTATGAAGATTCGATCTTGTTATCGGAGCGAGTTCTTCAGGAAGATCGTTTAACTTCAATTCACATTCAAGAGTTATCATGTGTTGCACGTGATACTAAATTGGGTGCAGAAGAAATTACTGCCGATATTCCAAATGTGGGTGAAGCTGCACTATCGAAGCTAGATGAATCTGGTATTGTTTATATCGGTGCAGAAGTTACTGCAGGTGATATTCTTGTAGGTAAAGTAACACCTAAAGGTGAAACTCAACTTACTCCAGAAGAAAAATTACTTCGTGCGATCTTCGGTGAAAAAGCGGCTGATGTGAAAGATTCATCTTTACGAGTTCCGTCTGGTACTAAAGGGACTGTAATTGATGTACAAGTCTTTACTCGTGATGGGCTTGAAAAAGACGATCGTGCGCTTGCGATTGAAAAAGCACAATTAGATTCATACCGTAAAGACTTGAAAGAAGAATACAAGATCTTTGAAGAGGCAGCACGTGAACGTATTGTGCGCTTATTGAAGGGACAGGATTCTAACGGTGGTGGTACAACCAAACGTGGAGACAAACTGACTGAAGACGTACTTTCAGGTCTTGAGTTGGTCGATCTTCTTGAAATTCAACCAAGTGATGAAGGCATTGCTGAGCGTTTGAGTCAAATTCAAGTATTTTTGAAAGAGAAAAGTGCTGAAATTGATGAAAAATTTGCTGAGAAAAAACGCAAATTAGCGACTGGTGATGAACTGACCACAGGTGTATTGAAGGTTGTTAAGGTTTATCTTGCGGTAAAACGTCGTATTCAACCAGGCGATAAAATGGCTGGTCGTCACGGGAACAAAGGTGTTGTATCTAACATCTTACCTGTAGAAGATATGCCTCATGATGCTAATGGTGTGCCTGTTGATATCGTCTTGAACCCGTTAGGTGTACCATCGCGTATGAACGTGGGTCAGATTCTAGAGACACATTTGGGCCTGGCAGCCAAAGGTCTGGGTGAGCAAATCGATAAGATGTTGCAACAACAGCGTACGATTGCAGAGCTTCGTGTCTTCCTCGATAAGATTTACAACAAGGTCGGTGGTGAGCAAGAAGATCTAAACAGTCTGACTGATGACGAAGTCTTAGTATTGGCTGGCAACTTGCGTAAAGGTGTACCACTAGCAACTCCTGTATTTGATGGTGCTGAAGAAAGTCAAATTAAAGAGTTACTTGAGTTGGCTGAATTGCCACGTACTGGTCAACAGATTTTGTTTGACGGACGTACAGGTGAGCAGTTTGATCGTCCTGTAACCGTGGGCTACATGTACATGCTGAAACTTAACCACTTAGTGGATGACAAGATGCATGCGCGTTCAACTGGTTCTTATTCTCTTGTAACGCAACAGCCGCTTGGTGGTAAAGCGCAGTTCGGTGGTCAGCGTTTCGGTGAGATGGAAGTCTGGGCACTTGAAGCTTATGGCGCAGCATATACGCTTCAGGAAATGCTGACTGTGAAATCGGATGATGTTGAAGGTCGTACACGCATCTATAAGAATATTGTAGATGGTAACCATTATATGGATCCGGGTATGCCTGAATCGTTCAACGTATTGACCAAAGAGATCCGTTCTTTAGGTATCAACATTGAATTGAAAAATGGTGACTAAATCCCCCTCGATCCCCCTTTGTTAAAGGGGGAAAGTTCCCTCTTTTCAAAGATGGGTTAGGGGAGATTCCAGAATTTCAGTTAAAGAAACAATATTTGTGACCCAGTCAGATGAGCCTAGCTCTCTGACACACGGAGAAATAAATTGAAAGACTTGCTCGATATCATGCGTAAGAAAACGGATTCTGACGGTCATGCACCCGTTGAATTCGACCGTATCCGTATTGGTCTTGCGTCACCAGAAATGATTAAGTCGTGGTCTCATGGTGAGGTCAAAAAGCCTGAGACAATTAACTATCGTACGTTTAAACCAGAACGTGATGGTTTGTTCTGTGCCAAAATTTTTGGACCAGTAAAAGATTACGAATGCTTGTGTGGTAAGTACAAGCGTATGAAGTACAAAGGCGTCATTTGTGAAAAATGTGGCGTTGAAGTGACGACTGCGAAAGTTCGTCGTGAACGTATGGGTCACATCGAGCTTGCTTCGCCTGTTGCACATATCTGGTTTTTGAAATCATTACCAAGCCGTATTGGTTTATTGCTTGATATGACATTACGTGATATCGAACGTGTTTTGTATTTCGAATCTTATGTTGTAACTGATCCTGGTATGACTCCATTTGAGAAATACCAGTTACTCAGCGATGAAGAATATTATAACGCGCTTGAAGAACACGGTGACGAATTCACAGCTAAAATGGGTGCGGAAGCCGTTCAAGATTTGTTGAAAGACATCGATCTTGAAGCTGAAATTGCGCGTCTTCGTGAAGAAATTCCACAGACAACCTCAGAGACGAAACTTAAAAAAGCCTCTAAGCGTTTGAAACTGATGGAAGCGTTCAAAGAGTCAAACAACAAGCCAGAATGGATGGTGATGAATGTACTGCCAGTACTTCCACCAGACTTACGTCCGCTTGTTCCACTTGAAGGTGGTCGTTTTGCGACATCTGACTTGAACGATCTTTATCGTCGTGTGATTAACCGTAACAACCGTTTGAAGCGTCTTCTTGACCTTGCAGCACCAGATATCATCGTACGTAACGAAAAACGTATGTTGCAAGAATCTGTTGATGCATTACTTGATAATGGTCGTCGTGGCCGTGCGATTACAGGTTCAAACAAACGCCCATTGAAATCTTTGGCAGATATGATCAAAGGTAAACAAGGTCGTTTCCGTCAGAACTTGTTGGGTAAACGTGTTGACTATTCTGGTCGTTCGGTAATTACCGTAGGTCCTACTTTACGTCTTCACCAATGTGGTCTTCCGAAAAAGATGGCACTTGAATTGTTCAAGCCATTTATTTTTGCAAAATTACAGGCATCTGGTCAGGCAACAACCATTAAAGCTGCGAAGAAAATGGTTGAGCGTGAGACTCCAGAAGTATGGGACGTACTTGCGAATGTGATTCGTCAACATCCAGTGATGTTGAACCGTGCGCCGACACTTCACCGTTTGGGTCTACAAGCCTTTGAACCGATTTTGATTGAAGGTAAAGCGATTCGTTTGCATCCATTGGTTTGTACCGCATTTAACGCCGACTTTGACGGTGACCAAATGGCGGTACACGTTCCATTGACTTTAGAAGCACAGCTTGAAGCACGTGCGCTAATGATGTCGACGAACAATATCTTGTCACCAGCCAATGGTGAACCGATTATTGTTCCTTCTCAGGACGTGGTCTTGGGCCTTTATTACATCACGCGTGATGCAGTAAATGCCAAAGGCGAAGGCATGACTTTTGCTGATACGCATGAAGTAAACCGTGCTTTAGCAACGGGTAAAGTTGCAATCCATGCACGTGTTAAAGTACGCGTACACCAAACTGTGATTGATGAAGATGGTCAACGTGAAAAGCAAACCATCATTGTCGATACTACACCAGGTCGTTGCTTACTTTGGGAAATCGTACCTGAAGGTTTAAGTTTTGAAATGATCAACCTTGAGATGACCAAGAAAAACATCTCAAAACTGATCAATACTTGCTATCGTAAGCTTGGTCTAAAAGATACCGTTATTTTTGCTGACCAATTAATGTATCTGGGCTTCCGTCAAGCGACGCGTTCAGGTGTATCTGTTGGTATGGAAGACATGGTTATTCCACCACAGAAGCAAACGATTATTGATAAAGCAGAAACTGAAGTCCGTGAAATCGAACAACAGTTTGAACAAGGCTTTGTAACAGCGGGTGAACGTTATAACAAAGTGGTCGATATTTGGGCGCGTACCAATGACCAAGTAGCGAAAGCGATGATGGATAACTTGTCTTTCACAAATGTGAAAAACAAGCAGGGTGAAGACGAGAAACAAAAATCGTTTAACAGCATCTATATGATGTCTGACTCTGGTGCGCGTGGTAGTGCAGCGCAGATTCGTCAGTTGGCAGGTATGCGTGGTTTGATGGCAAAACCAGATGGTTCGATCATCGAAACACCAATTAAAGCGAACTTCCGTGAAGGTCTGACCGTACTCCAGTACTTTATTTCAACACACGGTGCGCGTAAAGGTTTGGCCGATACTGCATTGAAAACAGCGAACTCAGGTTATCTGACTCGTCGTTTGGTTGACGTTGCGCAAGACTTGGTCATTACTGAGCCAGACTGTGGTACGAATGGTGGTTTGGTCATGACACCATTCATTCAGGGTGGTGATGTGATTGAGCCATTACGTGATCGCGTATTGGGTCGTGTAACTGCTGAAGATGTACGTCGTGCATCAGATAATGAAGTGGTATTACCTCGTGGTACTTTAATTGACGAGAAAATTGCTGCTCAACTTGAAGAAGCAGGTGTCGATGAAGTTAAAGTACGTTCAGTGATTGCATGTGAATCAGCATTTGGTGTCTGTGCGAAATGTTATGGACGTGATTTGGCTCGTGGTCATCAGGTAAATCCTGGTGAATCTGTGGGTGTTATGGCTGCTCAATCAATTGGTGAGCCAGGTACACAGTTAACCATGCGTACATTCCACGTCGGTGGTGCTGCAAGCCGAACCTCTGCCGCGAACAGTGTACAAGTTCGTAACAAAGGTACTGTACGTTTCCACAATGTGAAAACAGTACAACACGCGAAAGGTCACTTGGTTTCTGTTTCACGTTCTGGTGAGATTGGTATTGCCGATGAGCTTGGTCGTGAGCGTGAACGTTATAAACTGCCTTATGGTGCAAGCATCTTATTGAAAGATGGTGAATCTGTTGAAGCTGGTGGTATTGTAGCTACATGGGATCCGCATACGCATCCACTTGTAACAGAAGTCGCTGGTAAAGCACGTTTCAGCCAAATTGCTGATGGCGTAACTGCAACATCAAAAACTGATGATGCAACGGGTATGACGACGGTTGAAATCTTACCTGTAACTGCTCGTCCTGCTTCTGGTAAAGACTTGCGTCCTGCAATTGTGCTGGATACAACGGATGGTGGTGAACAGTTCTACTTCTTGCCACAAAACACGATCGTGACTGTTCGTGATGGTGAAACCATTGGTGTAGGTGATGTTATTGGTCGTGTACCACAAGAAACTTCACGTACCCGTGATATTACCGGTGGTCTACCGCGTGTAGCCGACTTGTTCGAAGCACGTAAACCGAAAGAGCATGCGATCTTGGCAGAAGTATCAGGTATCGTAAGCTTTGGTAAAGAGACCAAAGGTAAAAACCGTTTGGTGATTACGCCAGATGATGGTTCTGAGATCTATGAAGAATTGATTCCTAAATGGCGTCAAATCAACGTATTTGAAGGCGAGCATGTGAACCGTGGTGAAACCATTTCTGATGGTCCACAAAATCCACATGATATCTTGCGTTTGAAAGGTGAAGTTGCATTAACCAACTACATCGTGAACGAAGTTCAAGACGTCTATCGTCTGCAAGGTGTAAAAATCAACGATAAGCACATTGAAGTCATCGTACGTCAAATGTTACGTAAAGTTGATATCACTGATGGCGGTGATACAAGCTTCATCAAAGGTGAGCAAGTGGATTACATTCGTGTTGTTCAAGAGAACCAAGCTGTCTTGGCTCAGAACAAGTTCCCTGCGAAGTTTGAGCGTCAGTTGATGGGTATTACCAAAGCGTCGCTTTCTACTGACTCATTTATCTCTGCTGCATCGTTCCAGGAAACCACACGTGTGTTAACTGAAGCGGCTGTGACAGGTAAAGAAGATGATTTACGTGGCTTGAAAGAAAACGTAGTTGTGGGTCGTCTGATTCCAGCAGGTACAGGTTTAGCGTATCATTTGGAACGTCGTCGTCAGGAAGCTGAAGCGGCTGAATTTGAACTTCACAATGATTTTAGTGAAGTGGATCAAGCCTTTAGTCAGGCTTTGAATTCAGATCAGTTTTAAGTGGATTGATTCATGAAAGAGGCACCTTCGGGTGTCTTTTTTTATACCGAAAATTTAATGAATGAGCGAAGTCCTGATTACAAAATAACTGTAGGGGAGAGGGCTTTTGTTACATGATCTTATAAAAAAATCCCAAAAAAATGATTATTCTGATAAGTATTAAACGAGGAGTTAACCATGAAAAAAACAATCAGTTTAATGGCGATTGCGGTGATGTCGACTGCGATACTTGCGGGTTGTCAAGATATGAGTCCATCTAATCAACGAATTGGTACTGCTGCTTTAGGTGGTGCGGTTGGTGGTGCAGTGGGTAACCATGTGGGTGGTGGTGTGGGTGCTGCTGCGGGCGGTGCGTTGGGTGGTGGTGTTGGTGCCAATGCCAAAGGCGGTAATAGCAGTTCTACAACCAGCAGTGCAGTTGGCGCTGGTATTGGATCAGTGGTTGGTAAAGCTATTTTTGGTGGCGATGGTGGTGCTGCTATTGGTGGTGCAATTGGTGGCGGTGCTGGTGCAGCGATCCAAGAGAAAAAATAGATTTTCTACTCGTGTTATGATTATGAAAAGACAGCTTTACGCTGTCTTTTTTAGCTGACAAACTGTAAAAATAGGGAGACCATTTATCGGTATAAATGATCTGCCAATACGGTTAAAAATAGTTCATTCTTCATGTTTTTAAAAGGGTTTTGGTTTCTTACGACGAATATAGAGCGTCTTTTGAATCTCGGCAATTCTTAGACCTGATTCATCAAAAATATTAACAGTATAATTTCTATGTACAGGCGCATAATTTTCGGCGAGTTCTCGAATATGTTCAACTTCCATAGCATCTAGGCGAATATCTGCGTACACCGTGCTGCGACCAGGTGACAAAAAATTAATATTGGCAGATTTATCCCACACGATATATTTCGAGCCCAGATGATGCATCAGGATCAGCATATAAAATGGATCGACCATCGAGTACAAACTACCGCCAAAATGTGTACCAACAATATTTTGATTCTTTCGGGTAAGTGGCATTTTGACCCGAATGTAATAATTTTTGAGATCAATTTTATCAATGCTAATGCCCGCACCGCGATAGGGCGAGTAGCGGTTAATGATAAATTTTGATACTGCTGGTATGGTCTGAAGTTGCTTTAAAATATTCATAAGGGTCAATTGTTTTTCTACAGGCTATCTTCATACTAAATAACTAACATCATTCTGGCATTGATGGCAATGCCTAATCCGACTAAAGAAATGGTCAATCAAAAACAAAAAGGAAACGACAATGCGCCCTCAAATTCACACTGTCCAAACCTCTGATCAGCAATCGCTTTGTGCTAAAACATGGGGCAATGAAAACAATCCCGCTTTAGTCTTGGTTCATGGTTATCCAGATAATCAAGAAGTGTGGGAACCGATCATTAGTGAATTAATCAATGACTTTTATATTGTGACGTATGATGTAAGAGGAGCAGGACAGTCGAGTATTCCTAAACATGTCCGGGACTATCGCCTTCAACAATTGTCTTTGGATCTTGAAGCTGTCGCGAATCAAATATTGGGTGAGCGACCATTTCATTTGGCTGCACATGATTGGGGATCGATTCAGACATGGGAATCTGTCACTGAGCCTAAGTTTAAAGATCGGATTTTGTCTTATACCACCATTTCAGGTCCTTGTTTGGACCATGCTGCTTGGTTGCTACGTGATGAAGTTAAGAGCCATCCAGCTGACTTTTTGAAAAAATTATCAAAATCGTGGTATATCGCTGCATTTCATATCCCCTTTATTGCACCAACTGTCTGGAGTTTTTTTACCCCGCAAAAATGGGGAAAGATTTTAAATGGTTTGGAAAGAAAACAAAATTTACCGCTGAATTCTCATATTTCAAGTGATGGTAAATATGGTATTAATCTATACCGTGCAAATTTTATAGCAGCGCTGACTAAACCTCGTCAGCGTTATGCGCAATGCCCTGTTCAGGCAGTCGTATTAATGCGTGATGCCTTTGTTAGCCCTGATTATATTTTAAAAGAAATGCCAAAATGGGTTGAAGAGTTTGAATATGTCGAAGTTGATGCGAATCATTGGGCAATTTTAAGTGAGCCACAAAAAGTAGCTGATTATATACGTCAGTTTGCTTTAAGTCGGCAGGCTGCTTAACCAACCATAAAAAAGCCACTTTACATTGAAATGGAAGTGGCTTTTTTGGAAAGATCAAATAGATCAGATTTTTGGTTTGACCCAGATTTTATAGGCCACTGCTAATAGAATTAACCAAAAGATGCCAACATATAATGCGGGTCTTGTATCTGGAAAATAACCAATCACAGCGATAACAAAGATCATAAATGCTGTGGCAAGCGCTGGAGCAACAGGCCAGCCAATCATTGGGAAATCAAGCTTCTTAATTTCTTCACTAGATAACTTTTTACGCATACCAAAATGTGATAATAAAATCATCAACCAGACATAAACAGTTGCGAAAGTCGCAATGGATGCAATAATTTCAAATACATTTTCAGGAATCAGGTAATTTAGAACCACGCCGATCAACAATACGCCTGCCATCACCACAACAGTCATCCACGGCACACCATATTTAGACGTTTTACGGAAAACTTCTGGCGCTTGTCCTTTGAGTGCCATACCGTACATCATACGACCTGCACCAAATACATCACTGTTAATTGCTGAAATGGCTGCGGTAATCACCACGACGTTCAATACAGCAGCCGCAGATTTAATGCCTAAACTCTCAAAAATCTGAACAAAAGGACTACCTTGAGTACCAATCTGATTCCATGGGAAAATTGACATTAAGACAAAAATAGTCAAAACGTAAAACAGGATAATTCGGATCGGTACAGCATTGATGGCGCGTGGAATCGCAGTTTTCGGATTCTCAGTTTCACCTGCAGTAATCCCGATAATCTCAATTCCCCCAAATGCAAAGACCACGACTGAGAAACAGGCAATCACGCCCATTATCCCATTCGGCATAAAACCGCCATGTTCCCATAAATTAGAAATACCAGGGGTAAAGTTGGTATTGGGTACGTGTAAGCCATAGAACATGATACCAAAGCCACCACAGATCATAGCAATAATAGCACTGACTTTAATAATCGATAACCAGAACTCAAGCTCACCGTAAATTTTTACATGAATCAGGTTGATCGCACCCAAAAAGAAAATCAGGGATAGGATCCATGTCCAACGTGGCACATCTGGAAACCAAAAACCCATATAGATACCAAAAGCAGTGACATCCGCAATGGCGACAATCACCATCTCAAAAACATAAGTCCAGCCCGTTGTGAAACCCGCTAATGGGCTTACATAATCTGAAGCATAACGACTAAATGAGTCAGAAACAGGATTATGTACGGCCATTTCACCAAGAGCGCGCATCACAATATAGATCGCAATACCTGCAATCACATAAGCCATTAGCACGGCTGGCCCAGCCAGCTTAATCGCTGAGGCTGAACCATAAAATAGCCCTGTACCAATTGCGGAACCTAAAGCCAAAAAACGGATATGGCGTGTATTCAGTCCACGCTTTAAAGAAGAATTCTGTGACATCGATTACTCCAATTCTTGTGCGTATTGTATCGGAGCTACACCCAATCTTCACATTTTATTTATAAAAAAGCTGAGATGAGAAAGAAGCCAAATCCTCAAAGAACATGCTTCAAAATTTATCCAAATGGACTAAATGAAAAAAAGGAAAATAAATAATTTTTAAACTAGATTATTTTTATAGTTATAATTTAATTTATTATTTATTTTTAAATCAGATTATTTTAGTGGGTATTAAATCATATTAATTTAATCGGGTTTATTTGTGATTTAAAATAGTATTTTAAAGTCTACTAAAATGCTTTGTTTTAAAATAAATAATTATAAATATCATTCACTTGAAAATAATATGAAGATTGTGTTTATAATCTGTATTGCATTTAATATATATATAATATTATGATGTTTATAAGATATTAAGAGGTGATGAAAATGTTGAAACAAGCTGCGGTAATTGCATTATTAGGTTTGTCTTCTTCTGTTTTTGCAGGTGATTGGCAAGTTAAAGTAGGAGCAAGTTATATTGCCCCAACAAGCGATACTCAAACTGCATTAGGTAAAGTAGAAGCAGATGATGAATTTGCATTTACTCCATCTGTCGAGTATTTCTTCGGTGATTCTCCTTTTTCTGCTGAATTGTTACTTGCAACCCCGATCAATCATGACGTTTTATTAGATGGTAATAAGGTTGCACGAGTTAAGCATCTACCACCAACGATCACTGCAAAATATAATTTTAAAAATGCAACTCGTTTTACCCCTTATATTGGTATTGGTGCAACTGCTTTTATTCCATGGGATGAATCTGGCGTAGCAGAAAAAGTAAAGAGTGATTATGGTGTTGCAGGTCAGATCGGTTTTACTTTTCAACCTGCTGATGCAAAAAACTGGGGCGTGTACTTCGATGTTCGTTATGCAGAATTAAGCCCAGAAGTTCGTTTAGTTAATAACTTGGGTACATTTGATTTAGACATTGATCCTGTTATTTATACACTAGGTTATAGCTATAAATTCTAAGCAGTCTTTAAAATCTCTTTTGTGTAAAAGAGATTTTAAATGATCCATCACTTAATAATAATCATAGAGATAACAATAATAATATGATCATCGGCATGATAAGCCTGACAGAAAACTGTTAGGCTTTTTTTTGTGACCTATACTGTACATAAAATGGCAAAAAATTACTTTGCATGTAAGTAAAAGCTTTAAAGTTAAAAATAATTACTTAAATTAAAAAATGGAAAATTTTATGAAAGATTTAAAATTTTTTGTACTTGGAAGTTTGTTGATTGCTAGTAGTTTGAATCTCACACATGCTGCAAGTTTTTCTTGTGAAAAAGCGAAAACAGCAACTGAGAAAGCAATTTGTCAGAATAGAAGTTTAAATGATGCTGATGTAAAAATGGTCACAACTTATAATATTGTCATTCATGCTTTACCAATGGGGGGGCGTGATGCTGAAAAAGGCGCCCAATATCAATGGTTAAAACAACGTGATAGTTGTCGTGCCAATGTGAATTGTATTGCACAACGTTATAGTGAGCGCCAAAAACATCTGGATGATATTGTACAAAATCGAATTTTAACCCAAGGACCTTTTTAATTGAGATAAAAATCTTAGGTTTTGCTATTGAAAAACCCATCACTCACTCCAATACATACAGCATCAAAGAATACGCTACGATGAATTGTATTTTAGGAGTGAGTCATGAGCGAACAAAAAACTTCACAGAATTATAGCTTTCAGGCAGAAGTTGCCCAACTTTTACATTTAGTGACCCATTCACTATATTCAAATCCAGAAATCTTTTTGCGAGAATTGATTTCAAATGCCTCCGATGCTTGTGACAAACTGCGTTTTGAAGGTATTAATCATCCAGAATATTATGAAAATGATCCAGATTTGCATGTGCGTGTGAGTTTGGATAAAGACAACAAGACGATTACGATTTCAGATAATGGTATTGGTTTAAATCAGCAGGAAGCGATTGATAATTTGGGGACAATCGCCAAATCAGGCACTAAAGATTTTATGACTAAGTTAACAGGCGATCAAAAATCAGATGCGCAGTTAATTGGTCAGTTTGGTGTGGGTTTTTATTCTGGATTTATTGTTGCGGATAAAATTACCGTTGAATCGCGTCGTGCTGGATTATCATCAGAAGATGGCGTGCGTTGGGTAAGTGGTGGTACAGGTGAATTTGAAGTTGAGCAAATCAACAAAGCTTCTCGTGGCACAGACATTATTTTACATTTGCGTGATGATGCACTTGAATATTTAGAAAGCTATAAAGTTAAGCAAATTATCAATAAATATTCAGATCACATCAGTTTGCCAATTCAAATGCAAAAAGAAGTATGGCAAGAAGATCAAGTTGCTGATGGTGATGAAGAAAAAGCACCCAATGGCAAAATGGTAAAAACTGAAGAATGGGAAACGATTAACTCCGCTAGCGCGCTTTGGACACGTAATAAAAGTGAGATTTCAGAAGAACAATATATCGAGTTCTATAAAAATCTGAGTCATGATTTTGATGCGCCACTGGCATGGGCACACAATCGTGTTGAAGGTAGTACAGAATATACGCAGCTTCTCTATATCCCTGCCAAAGCACCGCATGATCTTTTCACGCGTGAATCAAAAGCAGGAATCAAACTGTATGTGAAACGTGTCTTTATTATGGATGATGCGGATAATCTGATTCCAAATTATTTACGTTTTGTACAAGGTGTAGTGGACAGTGCGGATTTACCCTTAAATGTAAGCCGTGAATTGTTACAGGAAAGCCGTGATGTTAAAACGATTCGCGAAGGTAACGCACGTCGTGTATTAACACTTCTCGATGGTTTATCAAAATCAGAAGATGAAAAAGATCAGGAAAAATTCAAAACTTTCTACAGTGAGTTTGGTTCAGTACTCAAAGAAGGTTTGGGTGAGGACTTTGGAAATCGTGAACGTATTTTGAAACTTTTACGTTATGCAACATCGAATAGTGATGATGTCAGCACGTCATTGGCTGATTACAAATCGCGCATGAAAGACGGGCAAAAAGCGATTTACTACGTGACCGCAGACAGTCTGAATGCAGCAAAAAATTCACCTCAACTTGAACTGTTCAAGAAAAAAGGCATTGAGGTTCTACTCATGTCTGAACGTGTCGATGAATGGGCAATGAATTTCGTACAGGAGTTTGATGGTACACCTTTGCAGAATGTTTCTAAAGGTGCAGTCGATCTAGGCGATTTACAAGATGCAGAAGAGAAAAAAGCGCTTGAGCAAGCAGCGGAACAATTCAAACCTGTGATCGAAAAACTGGGTGAATCACTCAAAGATAAAACCAAAGAAGTTCGTGTGACTACGCGTTTGGTCGACTCTCCTGCATGTTTGGTGACATCAGAAGGCGAGTTATCTCCTCAACTGATTCGCATGTTGAAACAGGCAGGACAGGAAGTACCTGAGATAAAACCGATTCTTGAAATTAACCCTGAACATCCACTGGTGAAAAAGCTGGAAGGTTCTGCACAATTTGATGATCTGGCCAATGTGATTTTTGATCAGGCTGTAATTGCAGAAGGTGGATTACCTGAAGATCCAGCGGCGTATGTCAAACGTATAAATAATTTATTATTGAAATAAATCATCTGAATTACCCTGACCATGGTCAGGGTTTTTTATAGTTTGTGGATTATTGTGGGTAAAGTCAGACTTATCCACAAATTTACTTATTTTATAAACAGATTGATCATTAAAAATTTGCTTCTAACTGTAGCGTGGTACTGAACACATGCTGGAGTTCTTTATTGGTGGTAGTAAGGTCATGATAATAAGAAATTTGATTATCGATAAAAATCCAGCTACGCCATAATGGACGTCGCCATGAAAGATAAGGTCCCCATAGCTGTAATTCCCAGTCTTTTTTTTCTTGATCATATACACCGCTGCTATAAATTCCATAAATTAAGCGATGATTTTTTAAAAATTGATATTGCTGAAAAGTTCGATTTGCCCAATAGTATTCTTCATCCTGACTTTTGTTCAGGCTGAATTGATTGGAAAAAAGGGTATTGTCCTGTAATTTCTGATTCAGATTCAAAGTTGTTTCAGAATAATTTTTACTGGTGGAACCATAGCGAAACAACTGTTGAGTATCAATGCTGATATCATGTCTTAACACCCATTGTTTCTTTGCTAAAAACTGTACATAAACATCACTGTCTGAATTTGAACCCAGATTAATATCGTTAGAAAAGGGAAGAAAACTGGTGATAGTGCTAATACTGGCACTAATTGGATCAGGATTACTTACTTTATTTTTTTTGGTTTTACTTTTATGGGTTTTCCCAAATTTTTTTATGGTTTTGGGTTGCTGTTGTAAAGTCCTTGCCCATAAAGAATCATTGCCAAAAACATTTAATAGTTCCTGACTTAGCGCCTCGTTGGACAAAATGGGTTCTTCTTGCTGATTTTCCTGTGCTTCTGTACATGTTAATTGAGATCGTTTTTGTTGATTTGAATAAACAACTGTATGAGACGGTGAGGAATGTGGCTTTAAAGTCGAGTAAATTAATACCGATACAGTATAAATACTGCATATGCTTAAGATGAATGCAAGTTGAAAATGAACGATATGGCATCGCTTCATAGGAGAATAAAATAATAAAAATAATGAATCTGGGCAGAGTATAAAATCAATCTTAATTTTTATTTAAGTCTTGATTTGGCTTAGTATAGCGCTTGTCATTATAAACATGACAAGCGCGAAAAGCACTTGATCTTTAAAACAAAGCTTCTAAACGTACAAAAGTACTCACATAGTGGCTGCGGTCTTCACGATGATCATTAAAATAATTTAGATCTCCTTGAACATAAAACCATTCACGCCAAAGCTGCTGCCGCCATGACATGAACGGCCCCCAACTATTTAAACGTAAGTCGCTATTATTGTAATATCCACCTGTATATAGGCCATAATTAAAACGATTATTGGCAAAGAATTGATGTTGCCTAAATAAACGGTTGTCCCACCAGAGATCATCGTCTTGATCATCAGCATAAGTCAGGCTGAATTGATTGGAAAGGAAAGCTTCATTTGGACGTGCGTGGGTCAGTTCCAGATTTGTTCTTAAATAATTTTTACTATCAATCCCATAACGATAAATTTGTTCCGCGTAAAATGAAAAATCATTGCGTAAAGGCCACGCGCGTTTTGCTTTTAAGCGAACATAAATATCGTCCCCTGAACGAATCCCCAGATCAGCATCAGTTTCAAAGGGTAAACGTTTAGAAAAATCTGACCAGCGTAAAGCCAACGAACCATTATTGTCACGAGTTTGCCGCGAATCTAGTCGTTTTTTTTCACCATTTGGATCTATATTGGTATTGGCAACATTGTTATCAAACTCATCATCTAATGAGTCGTCACCAAACACCACACTAAAACGTCTTTCGAGTGTTGGAAGTTTAATTTTTCCTCGGATACGTGGTTTAATCTCATAGCCATTATATTTGTCCCAATAATTATCCAACATAATCCTTAAGGTAGCATCTGCTGGTTTTTTGGGATCTACATCGCCAAACCAATGATCAATTTTACCTGATGTTCGATCTGCCCAATTGCTGATATCTCGTTGTTTACGATCAAACCAAGTTCTGTTTGCAGTCTCGGACGTGGGTGGAACAATTGGTGTATTTGACTCTGGCGGTAAAATTGTGGGCGTAGCATCAATCCATGAAGGAATGATGTCCAGTAAATTTTTATCTTCTGAGTGATTCAATTGATGTAACTTGACTGCGTAAGCAACAGAGGTTCGCGGTGTATTGGGATCAGAAGGTATCACTAAAGGTGCAGCGTCTTCAGAAGGTTTCTCTGCTCTGTCATCGGTGGTTTCTGTATTGGCTGAAAGCGAACTTATTCCCCCTAGACACAGCAAGAAATATAAAACGCGAGAACCCAAATTAAAATGGTTAATTTTCATCATATTGGCTATACATTCATTATTATCTCATTTATGTGATAACTCTTGTTGATTTACGTTATAAAATCAAGCCCTAGCAACAAAATTAAGTAATTTTAAGGATATACGTTATTATTTTGTATATAGATGTGGAAAACTTATAAAGCTCATATTTTATGACTAAGCGATTTAGAAAATAAATAAATGGTCAGTATGTATTAGCCCCCATTAAAAC
>NZ_LXGN01000022.1 GCF_009372255.1 Acinetobacter guerrae | reverse complement strand
CGATAGGCTTTGAACGTGATAGGGCTTATTTAGCAAATGCTCTAGAAATTTTTCTTATCTCTAAACTCCAACCTGTCCACAATGTGGTTAAAGTTGGTATGTAATTTCGCATAAGAGATTTTATGTTAAAGAAAATATTAAATAATATAATAAATAACTTATTGAATTTAATTAATTTTTAAAGAAAAAAATATGGATTTTATAAGAAAAATTAATATTTATATCAAAAAACTTGATTATTTTTATTTTTACTGTATATTTAACTTAACTAGAAAAAAAGTCTTGTTTCGGTAAATCTTCCTTAAGTATCGCAGTTTTAGTCATAATCCTTCGTTTTTTAGATTTTAAGTCTCATTCTTTATTATTTTCAAAGTTATTAATCAGTCAATAAAATGACTAAAAAATTATTAAAAATTAGTAGGATATATTATGTCAAACTCAAATGTTGTTAAAGGTACTGTTAAGTGGTTTAACGAAACTAAAGGTTTTGGTTTCATTCAACAAGAATCAGGTCCAGACGTTTTTGCTCATTTCAGCGAAATCGCGAGTTCAGGTTTCAAGACCTTATTTGAAGGCCAGCAAGTTGAATTCAGTGTAGCTCAAGGTCAAAAAGGACCGAATGCTGTAAATATTGTTGCTATCTAAGTAATAATAAGCAGTAATAAAAAAGCACTCATAAGTGCTTTTTTTAAGCTTTAAAATGTTTTCAAAATTGAAAAAATCTCTAAAAAATAGGATATAAGTTGTTAAAAGTAAATGATTTAATTGCAAAATCTAAAAATGGTACTGAAATTATTGTTTCATTAATTCCTCTACATAAAATGCAAAATACACGTCAAGGTTTAAAACAAATCGAAGTAGGTAAAAGAGTTCTACTGGAATCTGGAATCGAAGTTGATTTAAATTTGGATGGCCGTACATTTTACACTTCTCTAAATCAGCTATTTAAATTAAATCATAAAGTTGCTTAGCGATAAATTTTTAAACATCAATAATTTATGTGGGATTTCCACTGCAATTTTTTTAAGGAAATATATATGTTTAAACAGACTCTCAGCGTAAAAGACCAGTTTGGCGTTAAACACGCTATTCAAGCCACAGTGGATCATGAGTTTGCCAACACACAATCTCATTTGAATATAAAACATATCACCGTTGATGGTGAAGATATTCGACCTAGTTTTGAAATGCTTTTTCAAAGTACCTTAAGTGGAAAAATATTTAAAATCATCTAGAAATATAGTTTTTATAAAATCTATAGTCTGAATGAAATATCAGGACCTACTCGCTATCATGCGGGTTTTTTATACCTAATATTTATATTTGTAAGCCTTTGCTTATGCGAAACGAGAGTTCACAGCTCTCGTTTTTTTATTCTAAAACTGCTAAAATTCTTATACGCCATTGACGTACTTAAACCTATGTTATTCATTGAAACCAGTATTTTTACTAAGCAAATCAAAGAGCTTGTGAGTGATGAAGAGTATCGTCAGCTCCAGCAAGATCTCTTGGTACAGCCTGATAAGGGCGACTTAATCAAGAATGGTGGTGGAATTCGTAAAGTACGTTGTGCTCAGGGCAATAAAGGCAAAAGTGGCGGTATCCGTGTGATCTATTATTGGGTTACAGAAGATGATCAGATCTTTTTCCTGGTGGCTTATCCAAAGTCTGTGAAAGATAATCTGACAGACAAAGAAACCTCGATTCTACGTCAATTAGTAAAGGAGCAATTTCATGGATAACAACTTATTTGATGACCTGGTTGCTTCAATCAAAGAAGCTGGTGCCATCAAGCGTAAGGAGATAAAGGCAAGTCGAGTCACAGAGCTTGAATTACCGGATATTAAAGAAGTACGTGAGAAAACAGGCTTAACCCAGGCTGAATTTGCTGCACGTTTGCATATCAGCGCGAGAACCCTGCAAAACTGGGAACAAGGCCGTCGCTATCCGACTGGTCCTGCAGCGACTTTAATTCGTATTTTAGATGCTCATCCAACTTTAATTTAAGAAGTTTAGATAATAAAAAATCCCGACGTCATGTCGGGATTTTTCGGTATGGAGCGCATAGGTAGGGCTGACTACCTGATGGTCATGGTGCCTGACTGATTATTATTGTTGTTTTAAGTCATTGAACATCCTGTCCATATAGATCAATCATAAGAGCTTCATCGGGGGATAGATACAGACAATTTCGTGAAACGCTGTAAGCCAAAACGTACAAAAAATAATCAAAATTTATCCCAATGGTTATCCGCAGAAATTGTGGATTCTTTTGGGTAAAAAAGGCTTAAAAACTCTATGGAATTGCTATTTTTGATCATTATTTAACCAATTTTATTGGCAAGAAGTATCAAACTTGCTCAAAAAAAATCCGCTTTGTTTCCAAAGCGGATTTTTGCGGTAGTTTTGGGTTATGTAAAATAGCTAAGTACATGATTTTATTTAACTTATAAAAGACGATTTCGGATAACGACCATTATGTTAAAT
>NZ_LXGN01000021.1 GCF_009372255.1 Acinetobacter guerrae | reverse complement strand
GTTTTAATGGGGGCTAATACACCTAATGACAAGAAGAAATAAACGATCAATCAGTACGAAAAAATCAATTTGTATCTGTAGTTAAGATACATTTAAATAAATTTAGAAAAATAGTAGTGAATGAATATCAGGTGTTAAATCATATGAATCCAGATGATCGTATCTCAAAACTATATTTAAATAAATTAGGTTTTTCAGAAAATTTAAGACCTAATCTAGATCATTTAAAGCTAATTTTTTCTAGGCATATAGAACACTTGCCTTTTGGTAATCTGAACTCATTTTTAGGTGACAAAGTTTCAATAGATGTTAATGATATTGCGCAAAAACTCCTTGTGGAAGGCAGAGAGGGATACTGTTTAGAGCAAAATTTGTTGACTTCGTTAGTTTTGAATGAATTGGGTTATAACGCATGCAATCTACTTGCTCGTGTTTATTATCAGCAAAATCCATTGGAAGCACCAATTCGTACCCATCTGGTGACTGTTGTTAAATTTCAAAATGATCAATTATTTTTGTTTGATCCTGGTTTTGGTGGCATGACCCCAGCTCAGGTTTTATCACTTCATTTAGTAGGTGAAACACAACTGACTCCGCTTGAACCTTATCGCATTATCCCCGTAAAAGAATCTGGCATAGTAGCGGAGGCCTTAATTGGCATGCAATATATGGTGCAAGCTTTTGTTCGTAATGAATGGATTAATATATATGCCTTAAATCCTGAGCAATCTGTTGCTCAATCAGACATTATGATTGCAAATTGGTTTATTTCTACATCGCCAGATTCTTTATTTACGCAGGATTTAATTTTTAGCATTGTTGATGAAGACAAAAGATTAAATTTTAGAAATGGCAAATTGATGGTCTATGGTAAAAATGGAAATTCAAAGCAACAATTCACCACAGTCGAAGAAATTAGAGACTGTTTAAAAACAAAATTTAAGCTGAATGTGGATGGTATGAACTTTGACAAGCTTATGGTTAAGTTAGAAAAGCTGGATTTACAAAAGGTTTGAGAGTGAGGAATATATTCCGCAAGAAGTTTCACTTTTTTTAATGCTTTTAATCAAAGCATAGCTTTTCGTCTTGCGCATGAGGAATATATTCCGTAAGAAGCGTTGCCTTGCTTATTGCTATCACTCACAGCATAGCTGTTCGTCTTGCGCCGCTAAAAAGCTTCGCTTTTCTTAACGCTTTCACTCGAAGCATAGCTTCTCGTCTTGCGCATGAGGAATATATTCCGTAAGAAGCGTTGCCTTGCTTATTGCTATCACTCACAGCATAGCTGTTCGTCTTGCGCCGCTAAAAAGCTTCGCTTTTCTTAACGCGGCTCAGGTGGGGTCATTCCAAATTGCGCATAAGCTTGATTGGTCGCAATTCGGCCTCGTGCAGTCCGCATCACGTAGCCTTGTTGGATCAAATACGGCTCAATGACATCTTCCAAAGTCCCACTATCTTCAGCCATTGCGGCAGCAAGGGCTTCAACTCCTGCGGGGCCACCTTCAAAACGTTCTAGTATCATACTCAGGTAACGTCGATCGAGTGTATCTAGGCCAGATTTATCGACGTTGAGCATGTCCAGTGCGCGCTGCGCCATATCCTGAGTGACTTCGCCTGTGCCTTTTACCTGAGCATAGTCACGAACGCGGCGCAACAAACGATTGGCGATACGTGGTGTACCACGTGAACGTCGGGCAATTTCTTCTGATCCTGAGCGAGTAATCGGTACATCCATTAGGTTGGCAGAACGAGTCACAATATGCGTTAAGTCTTCAACAGAATAAAATTCCAAACGCTGCACAATCCCGAAACGATCACGTAAAGGAGAGGTGAGCAAGCCTGCGCGTGTTGTTGCAGCAACCAGTGTAAATGGCGGTAAGTCTAGTTTGATTGAACGTGCCGCTGGCCCTTCACCAATCATGATATCCAGTTGATAATCTTCCATCGCTGGATATAAAATTTCTTCGATGACAGGAGAAAGACGATGAATTTCATCGATAAATAACACATCACCTTCTTCAAGATTGGTCAGCATGGCAGCTAAATCACCAGCCCGTTCCAGCACTGGCCCAGAAGTGGATTTTAAATTCCCTCCCATTTCTCGGGCAATAATATTGGCAAGTGTGGTTTTACCGAGTCCTGGCGGGCCAAAAATCAGGGTGTGATCTAGTGCTTCACCTCGTCCACGTGCAGCACCAATGAAAATTTCCATTTGCTCACGTACCACGGGCTGACCAATGTAGTCTGCCAAAGAAGTCGGGCGAATCGCACGATCAAATTGATCTTCAGGTTTTTCTTTGCCACTAATTAAACGGTCATGCATGATTGATTACTTCATCATTGATTTGAGAGCAGCGCGGATGAGATCTGCCGCTTCGGTGTGATCGGCCTTGACCGCAGCAACTGCTTTTTGTGCTTCAATTGGTTTATAGCCTAATGACTGTAATGCAGCTTCGGCTTCGGCAATAGGCGAGTTTGATACAAACTGAATTTGGCTCATACTGCTGTTGGTGGACGATGCACCTTGATTGGCCAATGCTTTAAATCGATCACGTAGTTCAATCATTAGACGTTCTGCTGTTTTTTTACCCACACCAGGCACCTTTACCAATGTATTGATGTCGTCATGTTCAATAGTTTGAATTAATAGCTCAACGCTTAAAGTCGATAAAATACCGAGTGCCATTTTGGGGCCAACGCCATTGACTTTGAGTAAAGTACGGAAAATGGTTTTTTCCTGAGCTTCCAAAAAACCATACAATTGTTGAGCATCTTCACGAACAACCAAATGTGTCCATAAGGTCGCTTTTTGCCCTTTTTGTAATTGGCAAAATGTTGAAAGTGGCGTATCAATTTCATAGCCAACACCATTGACATTGAGCAGTACCGTAGGGGCTTCAAGTGCAAATACTTCACCAATTAAACAACCGATCATTGAATGTTTTTTTCCTAAAATATAAAAATTAAATCTCTTAAACTATTGAGATATTACATAAAACTTGCACGGCGGCCTTGTAGTACTTGTGCAAGATCATAGGCCTGATGATCTGAAAATTTACTGATAATATCCAGTATTTGCATGATGTTCTGGTAGTGATTATCCTGAAAATTGGCACCAAACTGCTGCAAAATGGACATGAGCCGTTTTTCTTTAAAACTCAAAGCTTTTTGCGGTACGGACAATGGAATAAATGCATCCAGAATAGATTGCAAACTACTATGTGCAATAATTTCCAAATCAGATTTTTGCCGATGCTCAAAGATTTTATTGCGAGCCAAATCTTTGGCTTTTTCGATCCCCAAACCAATATCCGCAGGACAATATTGTAATAAGGTTCCTTCAAGCTGTCCCGATAATATTTCGATATGATGTCTTGCAAAGGCACTGGAAACTTCAGCAACCAGACGTTTCATGACTCGTCCACGTAAAGCTGCAATTTTTTGTTGCCACGTGGTATTGCTTTGTCCTAACTCGTCTGGAATTCCATAATCTGCAATGAGATTTAGAAAAATAGGCTCGACTTCTTCATAAGTCAGCATATTTAAAATAATACCATCTTCCAGATCAATCAGCGCATAACACATGTCATCCGCAGCTTCAAGTAGATAGGTTAATGGATGACGGCAATAATGATATTCACCAAGTTGGATCAAACCAAGTTGTTCAGCAATTTCGACTAAAATTTCTTTTTCAGTTTGATAACAGCCAAATTTTGCTCGTTGGTGGGAAGGTCGATCGCCTTGTGAATCGATGGTTTTAGAAAGCCAAGGATATTTTAGGTAAGCGCCTAAGGTCGCGTGAGTCAGACGCATTCCACCATCATTGGGGTGATAATCAATGCGCGTTAATAAACGTAAACCTTGCGCATTGCCTTCAAACTGGCGTACATCAGCTTCTTCTTCGGGGCTAAGTTCTTTTAAAAAATCATTGTGAGAGGCATCATCAAACCATTCGCGAATCGCATATTCGCCTGCATGTCCATAAGGTGGATTGCCAATATCATGGGCTAGACACGCAGCTTGAATAATCGCTCCGACATCAGAGGGTGAAATCCATGCGGGTAAATCGTCTTTTATTTTTTCGGCGGTCATCATGCCTAGTGAACGACCAATGCAAGATACTTCAAGAGAATGGGTCAGGCGAGTATGGATACCGTCTTGCAGTGCAAAGGGGTGAACTTGTGTTTTACGGTTGAGTTGACGAAAACTCTGAGAAAAGATGATGCGATCATAATCTTTATGAAATGGGCTTCGCCCCAGCTCTGTTGTACTTTTTTTACTACCTAAACGAACTGCTGAAAACAGTTCCATCCAACGCATTTGTTCCATTTATTACTGTTCTTGAGAGATCTACTTTGCATCATGCCAAAAAAAAATTGAAAGCACTAGGGCAGTGCGACATGATTTGTCTGCTAACTGTATTTTCGTCCATTTATCGAGTCGTTTCATCGGAGTTTAACGGGCTATCGACCTATGCTTGGTATGTGCAAAATGTTTCTAAGTTTCTATTGTTAAAATACGCATAAGCAATCCATTTTTTATTATTTTAGATTATAAAGCCGAGTGCCATACCATTTATTTTAATAATGACTTTTATTGAATGTTATGAGCAAAAAAAATTCTAAACCTTTGTGGATTACAGCAATCGTCCTTGTGGCGATTGTTGCTTTTATTGTTTATCAAAATCGTAAAGACCAAGCGTCTGATGCACAAACAGTGTCCCGTAAGTCTGTTGTTATTGCCTATCAAACAGGTGTTGATCCGAGTAAAGTTGCTCAGGCCAATGGAGATTATGAAAAAAATAGTGGTCAGCATATTCAATGGAAAAAATTTGATGCGGGTTCAGATGTAGTCAATGCGTTGGCTTCGGGCGATGTCGTCATTGGTAATATTGGATCAAGTCCATTGGCTGCAGCAGCAAGCCGAAATGTCCCTATTGAAGTGTTTTTAATTACTGCAAAATTAGGTGGCTCAGAAGCATTGGTAGTGAGTCAAAAGTCCAACATCCGTTCACCACAGGATTTGATTGGTAAAACCATTGCTGTGCCTTTTGTTTCGACTACGCATTACAGTTTATTGTCTGCGCTGAAACATTGGGGCATTTCTGAAAATCAGGTCAAAATTATTAATTTGCGCCCGCCTGAAATTGCTGCGGCTTGGGAGCGTGGCGATATTGATGCAACTTATGTTTGGGAACCTGCTTTAAGCAAAGCCAAAGCCACAGGAACGGTACTCACCGATTCTAAACAAGTCGGCGAATGGGGTGCACCGACTTATGATCTATGGGTCGTGCGTAAAGACTTTGCAGAAAAAAATCCAGATTTCCTCAAGTCTTTTGTAAAAACTACACTGACACAAATTGATGCCTATCAGCAAAATCCACAAGCTTTTGTACAGAATCAGTCAAACATTGACAAGATTGCCAAATTAACAGGTTCAGATCCGAAAGATATTCCCTTGTTATTGGCGGGAAATAATTATCTTAATCTTGAGCAGCAACAAAAAACATTATCAGGTGAGTTTGCTAAAAATATTTTTGATACGGCCACTTTCTTAAAAAGTCAGGGTAAGGTCGATCAAGTCAAAGCGAATTATGCTGAAAATGTCAGCACCGCCTTTTTTAAATAAATGGAGTGTGTCATGAGTATATTGAAAGCAGAACATTTGCAATTACAGTTTCCAAAACAGACATTGCCAGTTTTACAAGATATTAGCTTAACGATCGAGTCGGGTTCACTCAATGTAATTTTAGGCGAGTCTGGCTGCGGTAAAACCACATTATTGAATATTTTGGCTGGCTTTCAAAAAGTGGATGCAGGGCAAGTCAAAATTGATCATGAAGTTGTGAATGGGCCAGATGCGCGTCGGGCGGTAGTGTTTCAAGACCATGCGTTATTGCCTTGGCTCAATGTTGAACAAAACGTAGGCTTTGCTTTGGAACTGAAAGGTTTAAGGGAAAGTGAAGTAGAGCAACAAGTAAATTCAATTTTAAAAATTGTAGGTTTGTCTCATGTCGCGCGGGGCAATATCTGGGAGCTTTCAGGCGGTATGAAGCAGCGTGTAGGAATTGCCCGTGCTTTGGTGAGTCACGCACCCTTCATTTTATTGGATGAACCCTTCGCAGCGCTGGATGCCTTTACACGAGAAACCATGCAGCAACTCGTTCTGGATTTATGGATTCAGCAAAATAAGGGTTTTTTCTTGATCACCCATGATATTGAAGAAGCTTTATTGCTTAGTCAGCAGTTGGTGTTGATGACCGCTCATCCAGGTAAAATTGTGGAAACACTACATTTAAATTTTGCTGAACGCTATCGAGCGGGAGAGTCGATCCGCTCGATTAAATCTGATCCAGAATTTATTGCTTTGCGGGAGCAGTTATTTGATCGATTACGCGAACAAAAGCAACAAAGTCATGAGGTGTTGTGATGAATAGTCGGACTGAGTCGATTGCTTACAAGAACCAGATATCTAAACGCAAGACAGCACAAATTGCATCACCGCGTTCTTTTGAAAGTTTTCGAATATTCTTAAACAGACATCATCGTCTGGCATTAAGTGGACTGAGTGTTTTTAGTGTGTTACTGCTTTGGTTTTTGATCACAGCATTGCATGTTGTACCCGCATTATTTTTACCTAGTCCCCAAGCAGTCTGGCAAAAGTTTATAGAAGTCAGTCAGCAGGGTTTTATGAAAGCCACACTTTGGCAACATTTGGCTGCCAGTATTTCTAGAGTTTTATTTGCATTGCTTGCTGCCATTACAATCGGTGTTCCAGTTGGATTATGGATGGGGCTGAATAAATATGCGCGAGCTGTGCTTGACCCATTGGTTGAATTGTTACGCCCAATTCCACCTTTAGCATATTTACCGCTGTTGGTCATTTGGTTTGGTATTGGAGAAACCACAAAAATTTTGCTGATTTTTTTCTCGATATTAGCGCCAGTGATTATCAGTAGTACGCACGGTGTTATCAGTCATCAGCTTAATCGTGAACGTGCTGCTTTGTCACTCGGTGCGACAAAGGCGCAAGTATTTTGGAAAGTGATTTTGCCCACAGCATTACCACATATTTTAACAGGTATAAGAATTGGTCTAGGAGTGGGTTGGTCAACATTGGTTGCCGCTGAGTTAGTTGCGGCCGATCGTGGCATTGGCTTTATGGTGCAATCAGCTGCGCAATTTCTGATTACCGATACCGTGATTTTAGGAATTATTGTGATTGCCGTTGTCGCGGTGAGTTTTGAGTTATTTTTACGTTGGTTGCAACAGCAACTATCACCTTGGTACGGTCAACAGTTATAAGTGATGAGTAGTAAAATGAGTTTAAGCATTGAACAAATCAAACCGAGCATTGGTGCAATCATTACTGGCATTGATTTAAATCATTTAGGTGAACAACAAACAACCGAGATTCAACAGGCTTTATTACAGCATCATGTGATCTTTTTTCGTCAACAACAAATGCTACCACAAGCTCAGGCAGCATTGGCACGTAGCTTTGGTTCTTTGCATATTCATCCGATTTACCCTTCAATGGAAGGAACACCTGAAGTTTTGATTTTGGATAGTTGGCAACAGGATTTACGTGATAATGAGCTTTGGCATACCGATGTCACATTTAGCCAAACACCTCCCTTAGGCTGTGTGCTGCAAGCGATAAAAATTCCTGCGACAGGGGGCGACACACTCTGGTCAAGCGGTATCGCTGCTTTTGCTGCACTTGATACTGATTTACAGCACAAACTGGCAGGATTAACGGCAACCCATGATATTCGTAAATCATTTCCGATTGAGCGATTTGCAACAAATGAGGTAGAACGTGAAAAATTGCAGCAAACATTTAAGCGTAATCCACCAGTTGTTCATCCAGTGGTAAGAACACATCCTGTGACGGGACAACCGATTTTATTTGTGAGCGAAGGTTTTACCACTCGCATTAATGAGTTAAATGAGCATGAAAGTAATGAATTACTAGAGTTTTTGTTCTGGCATTCAACTCAGGAAAAGTTTCACTTACGTTGGAAATGGCAAGAGGGTGATGTTGCGATTTGGGACAATCGATGTACTCAGCATAAAGCATTGTTTGATTATGGGGATGCCCATCGGATTATGCATCGTGCAACGATTAATGGCGATTTGCCTTATCATCAACAAGCCAGCTAACCCTATTAACATTGCATATAGCCCTATCTGAATGATGGGGTTTTTTTATTCACATAATAATTTTAATGGATTATTAAATTTTTTGAATAAACATTAACTGGCGGTTTCTTCATATTTTATTGCAGATAAGATAGAAGGCTAAAATGAATGTCTTTTTATATAAATTTTATATAACTTTTTGAATATAAATTATTTTTATTTTAAAGCAGAAGTTCTTTTATTTTTTAAGAAAACTTTAAGTTTCAGAGAACATTTAAACAACGATCAGAGCATCGTTTTTATAATCAATAAAATGATCTAATAACTATCCCCATACTAAATAAAATTAATAAGGCTTAAAGTTATGGCTTCTTCCATCTATAAAAAAACAAGTAGTATACCCGTAAAAATATTTTCGGTGATTTTACTGTTATTTGCACTGACATTGTTTATTGGCGGGATATATTTAGCCTACTTGGGAGGCTCATGGTATTACGTGATTAGTGGTGTAATATTAATCACTTCAAGTGTTTATTTGCTTAAAAATGATCAGATTGGTGTAAAACTATTTTGGCTTTTCTTCTTCTACACGCTTATCTGGACAATATGGGAAGCGGGTACACGCTATTGGGGATGGGTTCCTCGACTTGCGATTGTGGCCGTTTTTGCTTTCTTTATGAGCCTATTGATGCCAACTATTGGTTCAGGAGCGAGTAAGAAAATTTCATATAGTTTAACTGGCTTTATTATTCTATGTTTTGTTGTTGCGGGTGGTCTGGCTTTTTATCCACATTCATCCTATGTGTCAGGGCAGGAAATTTCAGCGCAGTCTTTGGCGACAAATTCGTCAAACTCTTCGATGACCCAACCAGATACAGATTGGCAATATTATGGTCGTGATGAAAATGCGACCCGTTATTCACCGCTCAACCAAGTTACTCCAGAGAATGTCAATAATCTTGAAGTGGCATGGACGTACAGAACAGGTGATGTTCCTCAGGCAGGCCAAACCAATAAATGGGCTGCTGAAACCACGCCAATTAAAGTGGGTAATGCGGTATATTTATGTAGTGCGACCAATAATATTATTAAATTGGATGCAGCCTCAGGCAAAAAAATCTGGGAACATAAGTCTGGTGTGAAATATGAAAATATTCCATATACCGCTGCATGTAAGGCAGTTACTTTTTATCAATCTAAAACTATTCCCGAAGGACAGGCTTGTCACAACAAACTTATTGTTGGTACCTTAGACATGCGTTTGTTGGCGGTTGACGCTGAAACAGGTGAGTCGTGTCAAGGTTTTGGTCAGCACGGTCAAACCGATTTATCTGTAGGTATTGGTAAGTGGGTACCCGGTCAACTTGCGGTTACTGCGCCTGTACCAATCATTAATGGTGTAATCGTAGTCAATCATCAGGTTCTTGATGGGCAGCGTCGATGGGCACCTTCTGGTGTAATCCGTGGCTATGATGCAGATTCAGGTCAGTTTAAATGGGCATGGGATGTGAACCGTCCAAATGACAACACTGAACCCAAAACAGGTGAGCAATACAGTCGCGGTACACCAAACTCATGGGCTGCCATGATTGGCGATGAAAAATTAGGATTGGTTTATGTTCCAACGGGGAACTCGGCTGCGGATTATTACAGTGCGATGCGCAGTGCGAATGAAAACCGTGTGTCTTCAGCAGTCGTTGCACTCGATGTAAATACAGGACGTGAAAAATGGGTATTCCAAACCGCACATAAAGATGTGTGGGATTATGACATCGGTTCTCAGCCAACATTGCTGGATTATCCAGATGCTTCAGGAAAAAAAGTTCCAGCATTGATTATGCCGACCAAGCGTGGTCAGACGTTTATTCTTGATCGCGCCACAGGCAAAGCTTTAACTAAAGTTGAAGAACGACCAGCACCTGTACCAAGCGATGCAAAGGCTTATCATGCTGTTCCAAATGATCCACGTGCTAAAACTCAACCATGGTCTGTTGAGATTCCACGTTTAGGTTTGCCTGATCTTCAGGAAAAAACCATGTGGGGAATTTCTCCAATTGATCAAATGCTATGTCGTATTAAATTTAAACAGGCGAACTATCTTGGAGAATTTACACCACCAAGTATCGATAAACCTTGGATTGAATTCCCTGGCTACAATGGCGGAAGTGATTGGGGCAGTGTAGCGGTAAATCCTCATTCTGGTTTAATGATTGCTAACTGGAATGTGACTCCAATGTACGACAAATTGGTTACGCGTACAGAAGCCAATAAGCAGGGCTTAAAGTCAATTGATGACCCAAGTTATAAATCAGGTGGTGGCGGTGCTGAAGGAAATGGTGCGATGGCAGATACCCCTTATGGAATTAATGTATCACCATTTTATGCCCCAATTTCTCAGGTCCTTTGTAACGAACCGCCTTATGGCATGATTACAGCCATTGATTTACATAGCAAAAAAGTACTTTGGCAGCACCCATTTGGTAGTGCTGAACACAATGGCCCGTTTGGTTTGCCAACTTACTTGCCAATTAATATTGGTACACCAAATAACGGTGGTCCAATTATTACAGCAGGTGGTCTAACATTTGTTGCTGCTGCGACAGATAATAAATTACATGCATTGGACAACCGTACAGGTAAACTCGTCTGGACTGCAAATCTGCCTGCGGGTGGTCAAGCAACGCCGATGACTTATTCTATCAATGGAGAGCAATATATTGTGATTATGGCGGGTGGACATCATTTTATGAAAACACCAGTCGGTGATTATGTAATTGCTTACAAACTCAAAAAATAATCAGATTTAATGTAAAAACGGACTTTTAATCAGTCCGTTTTTTACTTTAGTCTGCATGATTTTAGTATAGACAAATAAAAAGCCCTCATCTTTCGATAAGGGCTTTTTAAAATTTTGGAGCGGGAAACGAGACTCGAACTCGCGACCCCAACCTTGGCAAGGTTGTGCTCTACCAACTGAGCTATTCCCGCAATGTGAGATGCATTATAGACAGTTTCATTTAACTGTCAACATACATGCATTTTAATTGTCGATTTAATCAGCACGTCGCCAAACGGTTCCTTGACGGGTGTCTTCAAGTGCAACACCTTTTTCAAGTAAAGACTGGCGAATACCATCTGCTTTGGCAAAATCTTTGGCTTTTTTGGCATCGCTGCGTTGTTGAATCAAATCCTCAATTTCATGATCAGAAAGGTTTAATACTTCTTGACCAATATCTGATTTTAAGAATTCATCGACATTGTGCTGAACCAAGCCCAGAATTGTCGTTAAATGGCGCAAAGTTGCATAGTAAACAGTAGCCAGTTCAGTTTGTTGTTCTTTCACAGCTCGATTGAGTTCACGATTGAGTTCAAAGAGTACTGCCATAGCTTCAGGCGTATTAAAGTCATCGCGCATCGCACTGTTAAAACGTTCTATAAACTCATGATCTAACTGTTCAGAATGAGTTTGACCATACACCTGCTCATAAGCTTTAAAGGCATGATAAAAACGGCTGAGTGCAGTTTTTGCTTCTTTTAAGGCAACATCTGAAAAGTTTACAGGACTACGATAGTGCGAAGACACAATAAAATAGCGAATGACTTCAGGATGAAACTTTTCCATTACATCACGAATTGTAAAGAAATTGCCCAAAGACTTTGACATCTTTTCGCCATCGACATTGATAAAACCAACATGCATCCAATAATTAACATATTGTTCGCCTGTTGCAGCCTCGCTTTGCGCAATTTCATTTTCATGATGTGGGAATAGAAGATCCGATCCACCACCATGAATATCAAAATGATTACCTAAGCAGCAAGTTGACATTGCTGAACATTCAATATGCCAACCTGGGCGGCCATTTCCCCACGGAGATTGCCAAGATGGTTCATCCGCTTTTGCATGTTTCCAGAGGACAAAGTCAAACGGATGTTTTTTTTCGACTTCGACATCGACACGCTCACTCGCGCCTGCTTGCATATCATCCAATTTACGCCCAGATAGGCGACCATACTTGGCAAATTTGGTCACTTCATAATAGACGTCACCATTTGCAGCTGGATAAGCGGTGCCATTATTGACCAAAGTTCCGATCATATTTTGCATTTGATCGATATATTCGGTTGCTTTTGGCGATTCATCAGGTTCAGCACAACCAAGACTGGCCGCATCTTCATTCATGGCGCCGATAAAACGCGCAGTAAGCTCCTGAATGGTTTCACCGTTTTCGTTGGCACGACTGATAATTTTGTCATCAATATCTGTGATATTGCGGATATAACGAACTTTCCAGCCCTGACTACGCAGAAAACGAATAATATAGTCAAAAGCAACCATGACTCGAGCATGTCCAATATGACAATAGTCATACACTGTCATGCCACAGACATACATATCTATCTGGCCATCAACACGTGGGACAAATTCAACTTTTTTACGTTGCTCTGAGTTATATAAAACGAATGGTTGCATAAGACTCTTAAAAACATTCACCAAAAAATAGTGTTATATCTTAACGTAAGCCACATATTTCACAAAGGTTTATCCATAATTTTTATAAGTAAGTGAAAACTTGTACATTTAAAAACGTGACAAGAAATGAGATGTGTTAGAATAACGCAAAATTTTCATTTAAAAATCTATAGTCAATTTTGATTATAGAGAATTGTTCGAGTTCGTTTTTCATGACCGATGCTACCGATTTTAAAAAAATTGCACTTGAAACCATTGCGATTGAACAACATGCTTTGGATGTGTTAACAAGTCAGATTGATGATCGTTTCAATCAGGCTTGTGAAATTATTTTACAGTGTCAGGGCCGTGTGGTTGTGACAGGTATGGGGAAATCTGGACATATCGGTCGCAAAATGGCAGCAACTTTTGCGTCTACAGGTACGCCATCATTTTTTATGCATCCAGGTGAAGCAGGGCATGGCGATTTGGGAATGTTGGTTCGTGGTGATGTTTTGATCGCGATTTCAAATTCAGGTAAAAGCGATGAAATCATGATGCTTATGCCTTTGATCAAGCATCTTGAAGTACCCCTGATTACGATGAGCCGTGATGATACGGGCCCTATGCCTAAAAATGCAGATGTAGCATTAACCTTAGGTGAATCAAACGAAGCTTGTCCACTTGGGTTAGCTCCAACATCAAGTACTACCGCTACACTTGTATTGGGTGATGCGCTCGCGGTTGCATTGCTGGAAGCTCGTGGATTTACCGCAGACGACTTTGCTCGCTCGCATCCAGCGGGTGCTTTGGGTAAACGTTTGCTGTTGCACGTTAAGCATTTAATGCATACAGGTGCAGATCTTCCGAAAGTATCCCCTGATACACCAATGAATCAGGTACTGTACGAAATTTCTAATAAGCGTTTGGGCTTGACCACGATTGTCGATGAACAGGATCACTTACTGGGTATATTTACTGATGGTGATTTGCGTCGTTTAATCGATAAGCAACAAGGTTTTGATGTGAAGCTGCCTGTATCTGCGGTCATGATTCAACACCCCGCGACTATTTCTCAGGAAGCACGTGCTGTCGAAGCATTAAAGCAATTAAATGCAAAAAAAATCAGTCAGTTTGTGGTCGTAGATGATGAAAATAAAGTGATTGGTGTGATTAGCATGCATGATCTAATTCAGGCAGGGGTAAATTAATTCATGGCATCATATGCATTACTTGAGCAAGCACGTCATATTCAGGCGCTGGTTTTAGATGTTGATGGTATCTTAAGTGATGGTTTTGTCACGCTGACCAATAGCGGCGATGAAATCAAATCTTTTGATATTCGCGATGGCTTAGGGATGAAACTGGTTCAACAAGCTGGCCTCAAAGTCATTATTATTACGGGACGTAAAAGTCAGATTGTTGAAAAACGAATGTCTGATTTAGGGGTTGATCTGGTTTTTCAAGGACGTGAAGATAAAGGCATTGCACTGCGGGAAGCATGTGCCCAGTTTAATTTAAAACCTCATGACTGTTTATATATGGGAGATGACTGGCCTGATTTGTCAGCATTTTCACTTGCAGGCATGTGCGTGACTGTACCAAACGGACATGTAGAATTACGTCGTCGTGCTCATTTAGTGACTCAGGCGATGGGTGGTCGTGGAGCGGTACGTGAAGTTTGTGATATGTTACTGAATGCAAAAGGAGTTTACGAAGAACTTCTTGCAAAATATCTAACAGTACCCCATTAATATTCTAAGCCAAAGAAAAAGGTGATATTACGCCGCCTATGGATACCAGAGTTTTATATATTGTGGCGATTGCAATCGCAGCTGTAAGTGGTGGCTATTATTACTACAGTGGGAAAGCAAACAGACTTGAAGCAGATAGTAGTCGAAATATGACGTATTCTGTTCAAGGCATTAACTTGACCCAAACTAATGATCAAGGGCATTTATATATTCGTGCGCAAGTCGATCGGCTGGAACAGAATATGCAGCAGCAGACCTCAAAACTTGAAAATCTGCATGCCTCTATGTATCAAAATGGACAAGTGAATGCGACTTTCTTTTCTAAAGTTGCCAATGGCTATGATGATAATGAAAAAGTAATTCTTTCTGGAGATGTTGTTGCCACAAAACTTGCTGAAAAAGGTGAAATTGTTTTTCGTACCGATGAGTTAACCACTTATCCTAAAACAAAAATGATAGAAACGACTCATCAGGTGGATGTGCAATCATCACAGGCTTCTTTTGTCAGTAATGGCTTAAAGGCCAATCTGGAAAATGGTCAATACGAATTTTTTAATATTCGAGGAAAGTATGCACCAAATTCTTAATTCGACTTCACGTTCGACTTTCCTGAAACAGGTCACTGGTTTTACAGCAGTGGCAATACTGTCTGTGTCTGCATTTGCGCTGCCATCAGATCGTAATCAGCCTATTTCTTTAGTGGCTGACAAAGCGACCTATAACGATAAAACAGGTATTACGACTTATACTGGAAATGTGGTCATCGAACAGGGCACCATGAAGTTACAGGCAGATTCTATCGTTGCACAGCTTAACTCAAAGCGAGAAATTCAAACGATTACAGCCAATGGACGACCATCTAAATTTCAGCAGCAAATTAGTGCTGAAAAAGGAGTAGCTCGTGGTGAAGCGCAAAAAATTATTTACAATGCGGATAGTGGGATTATTACCTTAACAGGTAATGCTTATTTATTTCAGGATGGTGCGAGTATTCGAGGTAACAGTCTCAAATACAGTATGAATAAAGGCGATATCGAAGCACAAGGTTCGAGTTCAAACCGAGTTCAGTTGATTATTCCACCTTCTAGTTCAAAAAGCTTCCCAGGAGCGCGTGATTAATGGATCAATCGTCTCAAAAATCACAAAAACTTTGTATTAAGCATCTGGCCAAAAACTACAATAAACGCTGGGTGGTTAAAGATGTATCATTTCAGATGCAAAGCGGTCAAATTGTTGGGCTACTTGGACCAAATGGTGCAGGTAAAACCACAAGCTTTTATATGGTTGTTGGTTTGGTACGAATGGATAAAGGGGAAATTCATTTAGATAATGAAGATCTTTCACATTTGGCGATGCATGAACGTGCCAGAAAGGGCATTGGTTATTTGCCACAGGAAGCCTCTATTTTTAGAAAGTTGACAATTGCTGAAAACATTATGGCAATTTTGGAAACTCGTAAGGATTTAAATAAGCAGCAGCGTCAACAACGTTTAAATGAATTATTGGCTGATTTTAAAATTGGTCATATTAAGGATTCATTAGGAATGAGTGTTTCTGGTGGAGAACGTCGCCGTGCTGAAATTGCACGTGCTTTGGCTGCAGATCCTAAATTCATGTTACTCGATGAGCCTTTTGCTGGTGTTGACCCAATTTCGGTAGGTGACATCAAAGAAATTATTCGAAATCTCAAAGAGCGCGGGATTGGTGTTTTAATTACTGATCATAATGTGCGGGAAACATTGGCGATTTGTGAACACGCTTATATTGTGAGTGAAGGATCAGTTATTGCTGAAGGTTCTCCACAAGAAATTTTGGAGAATGAGCAGGTTCGTAAAGTTTATTTGGGCGATGATTTTACAGTCTAAAATTTTATTAATAGTTATTAATTTATCTAATAAATCCCTTTTCTTGAAATTTGAAAAGGGTTTTTTTTACTCAATGATAAATTTTTATATAATTTATTAAACTAAATATATGAGTTGAATGAATTAATTAAAAAAATATTTAAATAATGATAACTCTATTTCTTTATAATGCATGTGAATAGTTACATAAATATTATTTAAAATTATCAAATATTCAATAAGCATTATTTAAATATATATTTAATAAAAATTAAATAAAACAAAAGAAAATATTATGGTTTATATCAATAAAATTTATATACACAATGGATGACTTTTGAGTCAACCTATTAGTGCATTGTGAGTTTTATTTATTTATTAAAATGTGAGATATTTCTCTTTTTAATGTAAATTTTATGTTGTAATATCTATACAAAATTTAACATTGCATTGGGGTTTTTATGATTCGTGGCGGCAGTCTTATCCTTCTAAGCCTTTTTCTGACAGCTTGTGTTACACCTTTTAATATGGATAACAAACCTTCAAATTTATTATTTCAGAAACAGGATAATACCAGAAATCAAGTTATTCATGTTTTTCGAGATAATAAGCTTTGTCTGAATGACGATAAAAATAGACAGAACTGTCCAGTTAGTTTTTATATCGATGATTTTAAGGCTGGCGATTTTTATATTAATAATAAGGCTAATTTTTATTTAAAGCCTGATGTGTATGTCATTAAAGTTAAAAGCTGTAAAACAGTATGTGAGACGTATGAGCTTAATTTAAATGTGAATAATGAGCTTGAAAATCGTGATTTTACAATTTCAATTGATAGTGATGATAAGCCTTTTATTGTTCAAGTTAATGCTGAAAAGGTAAGTTGATTCAGATAAATACCCCCACATTAGTGATGAAGCACACTTATCTTTAGATACTAAATTTAAGTGTAAAACTATTCTGACTAATCAAATATGACTTTAAAGAAAATGGATTCAATTTTTTAAATAAATAATTGTTTCTAAAGAGATAAATGACAACTAATTTTAGTGGCATTTGGCGGCACAAAAATGGTTAAGGGCGGGATTTGATCTTTCTTGACAGACTGATGCTCAGAGGAACGAGAGCTGAAAAAGAAAGCAGATTACCAATTATATAAAGGGTTTAAATAATGGGGTTGCCCATTATTGGGGTATATACACATGACAAAATTTGTAGTAACAGAAAAGAAATCTTTAGAAAAAAGCAGTATAGATAATTCGCAAATTATTTTAAAAGCGGCAGCTATCGTTCAGGTTAATTTACACCGAGAGGATGTTGCTGAGTTTATTCAGGATGGCAATAATCTAATTTTAAAACTACAAAATGGTGATGTCATTACGATTGAAAACTTCTTTGTACAATACGAAGATAAAGTCGTTTCAGATTTGGTTTTTGAAGATAACGAATGTGCTTTTTTGTGGTTTGACTGGAACAATGGGGCTCCCTTATTTAAAGAAATTACAGGCTTAGAGGTCTTGTTGCCTATTGCGAGCGGTAGCAGTTCAGGTGCTTTTCTTCCTTGGCTTGCAGGTGGAGTAGCTGTTGCAGGTGGAGTTGCTTTAGGAAGCAGCGGGGGGAGTAGTAATGATGAAAAAGGAACTATAGTTAATAAATCTCCACAGGTTTTAGAAAATAGTAAGCAGCAGGCTATTAGTACCATTGTAGATACACCTAAAACTGGCAAAATTTTAAATGTTACAGATCCAGATGGTGATTCTCTTGTTTATACGGTTACTGAAAAGCCAACACATGGCACAGTTACATTTGATTCAACAACAGGTACTTATACTTACACGCCGAATGCCAACTACCATGGTTCAGACAACTTTGTGGTTACAATAAGTGATGGCAAAGGTGGAACAACTACAGTAAGTGTTCCCGTTACCGTAATTGCGGTGAATGATGCACCGACAGCAACTGCAAATTCAATCAGCACAGATGAAGACAAGCCCGTCACAGGCAATGTGGTTGGACAAGATGTTGATGGAGATCAATTAAGCTATACAGTAAGCACCAATCCAAGTCACGGTACAGTAACGCTTGATTCAGCGACAGGTGGCTATACCTATACGCCGAATGCCAACTACAACGGTTCAGACAGCTTTGAAGTGACGGTAAGTGATGGCAAAGGTGGAACAACTACAGTAAGTGTTCCCGTTACCGTAATTGCGGTGAATGATGGCAACAGCGTCTTTAGTGGCAACACCAGCGCTAGCGGCACAGAAGATGGTACAGCGATCACAGGCACCCTGAGCGTGACTGATCCAGATGGCATCACTAACCCGAATTACAACATCAGCACTGGTGCATCACATGGTTCAGCGAGCATCGATGCTACGACCGGGACCTGGAGCTATACACCTGCCAAAGACTACAATGGCAGCGACAGCTTCGTAGTAAGCGTCACGGATAACCAAGGCTTCACCACGACCCAAACCATTAACGTGACTGTGGCGGGTGAACAAGATGCCTTTAACGACAGCGCGACGACAGATGAAGACACTGCGATCAACATCAACGTACTGAGCAACGACCACTTTGAAGCCAGCGATGCTAAGGTCACTGCGGTGGGCAATGGCAGTCATGGCACTGTGACGATCAACGCAGATGGCACGGTCAAATACACCCCGAATGCGAACTGGAGTGGTAACGACAGCTTTAGCTACACCGTGACCAGTGCCAGTGGTACAACAGAAACAGCGACAGTGAACGTCACCGTTAAACCCGTGAATGATGTACCAGCTCTTGATCTTGATGCCAATGACAGCTCAGGTGAAACTGGCAGTAATTACCGTACAAGTTATCTTGCAGGCGCTGCTGCCATTTCGATAGCAGACACAGACATTAAAATTACTGATGTTGATGCAGCGACAGTTCCTCAACAGATTTCAGGGGCAGTAATTACGATAACTAATTATCAATCTGGAGATTTATTACAAGCAGGTACATTACCAAGTGGTATCACTGCTACACTATCACCATCAGGTAATACACTTACTTTGAGTGGAACGAGTACGCTTGCTAATTATGAAAGTGCGATTAAGGCAATTACATTTAGTACAGGTTCTGGTACCACTACATCGGTGGTTACTCGCGAGATTTCAGTTAAAGTTACAGATATTGGTGGTGCTGATAGTAATACTGCAACAACCAAAATAGATGTAAGTAGTATTGTCGCTCCAGGGACTCCAGGATCTACTGCAAATAATGGTGATAATACAATTAATGGCGGTAATGGTGATGACGTTTTACTAGGCGATTCTGGCGGAGTAAAAACGACACTTGTACCTGGAACAAATTATAATATTGCTTTCATTTTAGATATTTCTGGAAGTATGGCTTATAATTTGGATCAAAATGCAGGATCGGCAAATGAACGTATTAACTTATTAAAAGCAGGATTAAAGCAGTATATCCAAAATATTGTTCTACCTTTCGCTGATGCTGAGGGCACGGATAAAGGTGGAGAAATTAATTTAGGCCTTATTTCATTTTCTTCTGCAAGTGGGCAAAGTGGGAATTCTACCGATATTAGAATCAATATTAGCGATGTAAAAAGTGGAAACTGGAGCGCAATAGATACAGCAATTTCAAATTTAGTTGCACAAGGTGGTACAAACTACGAAGCTGCTTTTGGTAAAACAGTGGATTGGTTTAAGAGTTTATCTGCAACAGCTGTAAATAAAACAACGGGTGCTGCTAATACAGTAAATAATTATCAAAACCTAACATTCTTTATAACAGATGGTGATCCAACATCTCGCATGAATGGAACTAGTGAAACAAATGATGGTGATGGTACAACTACTACTGTCACTAAGCTTAGCGAGTCAAAAACTACGTTTGATCATGGTTTAAATCAAACTTCTGGCAATGCTGGCTTAGGTAATATTAGTAAAGTCAACGCAATTGGGATTGGTAATGCTGTCGATAAATCATGGTTACAACTTTTTGATAATACTGATTCCGTTGGCAATATTACTGTTGATGTGGGCACTAGTAATGTACCGACAGCGACTACAATAGCCAATTTCAATAATGATACAGGTTTAAGTACACGTAGCAATTGGAAAGTGCAGTCAGGCAATACAGATGGTGTAGTTACAGCCTCTAGCTCAAGTAATGGTCGTCTTGTATTAAAAGACACTGTTGCTGCAAATGGAAAAGCAGCAGTTTATGAGGGCCCTGAAATTACGTTTAACGACGATACGAAAGTATCTAAAGGTTATATTTCATTTAATTATACCCAGCAAAACTGGACTGCAAATGATAGCTTTACTTGGACTCTACAGAAGCAAAATAATGATGGGACTTGGAGTAGTGTCGAAACAGGTTCGAATGCTTCTGCAAATGATCACGCTACTAATTCAACTGCACTAACTATGCAAACAGGTATTATTACCAGTGAAGGTACTTATCGTTTTGTATTTACTGTAGAGGATAAAAATGGTAGTGCAAATTATCAGGCACAAATTGATGATCTTCAGTGGAATGTAAGTGCAGGTACAGATACAGTGACTGGATCTGGTGGACAGCCAGATATTGTAATGACAGCTGATCAATTACAGTACGCGCTACAAGCTGGGGGTTTATATCCAACTTTAAATCCTGTTGGAAATGACACCATTAATGGAGGCGATGGTAACGACATTATTTTTGGTGATGTAATCAATACTGACGCACTTACTTTTGGTGGAACCCGTAACTTTAACTCGGCCTCTCAACCTGATGCTCTTGGTTCAGGGATGGCGGCATTAGATAAACAATTACAAATCACTTTGGGTCATACACCGACTGATCTTGAAAGATATCAATATATTAAAGATCATTATAGTGATTTTAATGTTGCTACTGATACCAGAGGTGGAAACGATACACTTAATGGTGGAAATGGTAATGACATTCTTTATGGTCAAGGTGGAAACGACACGCTAAATGGTGGAGCAGGTAATGATACTTTGATCGGTGGTACAGGCAAAGATACTGCAATCTACACGGTGTTAAATGCTGCGGATGCTACTGCTGGTAATGGTGTAGATACTTGGACAGATTTTCATGTCGGCAATACAGCAAGTGATGCCAATGCCGATGTGATTCAGTTCTCACAGTCTTTCTTTACAGGTTTAACCCAGACTATCTTAGCGACAGATAATGCAACCACTGTCGGTAAATATATTTCTGTGACTTATGATGCTGATAAAGACATTGCAACAATTAAAGTTGATCGTGATGGTGATGGTACAACATTTACAACGCATGAAACGTTATTGGTATTAACTAATCAGACCTCTGAAGTGACATTACAGACTTTGCTGAATAATGACCAAATCATCATTGGTTAGATCTAATTAAAATGTTTTAAAAAACTGCTTCAGTCATGAAGCAGTTTTTTTTAATAGTGAAATAAAATTTATTGGAATGATAAAGTTTTATTTCAAATCAAGTACAATTTTTGACTTGGATATAAGTTTCAAATTCTGGAACAAAAGAATGAATAAATGGCGACACTTTATAAGAATTCCTTTTTATTTATGGTGGAGTTTGTATGTACCGATCAGCTATGCGGATTCTTCCACAACGACAGCTAAGTCTTCAATTAAACAAGGTATAGAAAACTTGTTTAATGCAACACCAGATAATGACTTTAATAAAGTAAGCTTTAAAGACTTATCCAATTTTCAGGTAGATACCTCCAAACTGGATCGATTACCTGTGGTGGTGGCAAGTTCAAACACGACACGACAAGCTTATCCAAGTAATCCAATCTCGAATCGGCAACTTGACCTCATTGACGCGATTCAACTTGGCATTCAACGTAACCCTGAAATTAGTCAAAGTATTTCTACACTAGCCGCCCAAAACTCCAATATTGATGTTGCCAAAGCCCAGTACTATCCGCAACTAACAGGGGGAGTGAGTACCGGTGATTTGACGACAGGCGAACGTGGTCGCCAGTTACTGACCCTAAGCGCAACCCAACTGCTTTATGACTTTGGTAAAGTCAAATCCAGCGTCGATACCCAGAAAGCCAAATTGATTGTGGAGCAGGCCAACGTTTTGGTCAGCATTGATGATATTGCCTATCAGGTTGCTTCTGCCGTCATTAACATTGAACGCTATAAACGCATTAGTCAGATTGGAGAACAACAAGTCATAGGCATCCAAAAAATTCTGGATATTGCCAACATGCGCGCCAATGCAGGAATTAGCAGTCAGGCCGATCCTGTACAAGCCGAATCCTATCTACAATCGGCGCAATCCGGTCTGATTGCTGAACAATCTTTATTAAGACAATACCAACAACGTCTACGCACTTTACTAGGATTTGATGTCAGCAATAAAAACTGGACAATTCCTGATGATCTGGTGAAATCTTCTGATCTGTTTCAAGATCCAGAATTTAATACCATCCCCAAAATGATTGCGGCACAGGCCGAAGTTGAAGTTGCCAAATCGCAAAAAAAACAAACCCAATTAAGCCTATATCCCACCTTGTCAGTCAAAGGATCCTTAAGTCAGGCCTTGAATGGTGTTAATCCAAACAATGATAAAGATAATGGACTATATAGTGCGGTGATGCTGGAAGCGAGTAGCAACTTTTATCAGGGGGGAGCTGTTTCGGCGCAGGTCAGATCTGCCAGTTATGCAGAAGAAGCTGCACGTTCCAAAGTCAACTCAGTTTATATGGACGTACTTGACCAACTACGCACCACACGAGAAAACATCGAAAATAAACAAAGACAAATTCAGGTGCTTTCAGAAAGACAGGCGACTACGGTCAGAACCCGTGAGCTGTATCAGGAACAATACAAATTGGGTACACGCTCAGTACTAGATCTACTCAACGCAGAAATGGCGATTCACTCGGCCAATAACGAGCTGGAAAGTGCTCGCTACGATATTTACAACAGTCTGGTTCAATTTATCCAGACCACAGGACGTACTCGTCAGGCCTATCAACTTAACCATATTTCAATTCAGGGATTTGAGGTACAACCATGAGTCAAGCACTTAACTATCAGCCGTGGTTACAATCCGTCCTTGTGATTGCCAAACATTACCGAATTGAACCGTCAGAAGAACGCATCCGATTACAATTGGACTGGAACCAGAACCATAACATTGATGATGTGCTGTTGCTGATTTGCCGTCAAATGGGACTGAATTATCGCAAACTCACATTCTCAAAAGAATTCTTAAACCCATGGCGATTACCTGTCATTGCCGAATTTAATGATGGGCAGGTTGGCGTCATAGACAAGGCTGATGGAGAAGGACAGATCAGCATCCAGCTCAGTGGAGAACAAGGGCTAGCACAGACCTTTACGGTTGATCAACTCGATAAGCTGATTAAATATATATATATCGTCCGACCAGAAAGCTCGATTCCAGATGCACGTGTCGACGAATACATTAAGCCTTATGAAGCAAGCTGGTTTTGGTCAATTGTCCTCAAAGACTGGAAACGCTATGTCGATATTATGTTTGCCTCTTTGATTGCCAATATTTTGGCACTGGCAACAATTATCTTTTCTATGCAAGTTTATGATCGAGTGGTTCCATCCCAGTCTTATCCGACTTTATGGGTCTTGGCAGGCGGGGTATTACTGGCTGCTATTTTCGAATTTGTATTGCGCGTTTCCCGAATTTATCTGTCTGATATTATTGGTAAACGTGCTGATCTTAAAATTTCAGATCGTGTTTTTGGGCATGCGTTACGCATAAAAAATAAAGAACGTTCTAAATCAACGGGCACTTTCATTTCACAAATTCGTGAACTAGAAGGTGTTCGCGAACTGGTTACCTCTACTACCATCAGTGCGATTGCCGATTTACCTTTTTTCTTCTTATTCCTTGTAATTTTCTGGTTAATTGGCGGTAGCTTATTTTGGGTCATGGTATTGGTTGTGCCCTTAATGATTGTGCCAGGTTTACTGGTACAAAAAAAACTGGCCAAATTGGCACAGGAGGGCATGCGTGAATCTTCTATCCGGAATGCCATCTTAGTGGAAGCGGTACAGGGTATTGAAGATATTAAACTACTACGCGCTGAATCCCGCTTTCAAAATCAGTGGAATCACATGAATGAAGTGTCCGCTGATATTAGTATGCGTCAGCGTAAGATTGTGGGGGTATTAACGGCATGGACTCAAAAAATACAAGGCTTAACCTATGCGATTGTGGTTTTAGTGGGGTGTTTTGCAGTCATCAAAGGTGATATGACCACAGGTGCTTTAGTGGCTTGTTCGATTTTATCTTCCAGAATGTTAGCACCCATTTCTCAAATTACGGGTGTATTGGGGCGTTTACAGCAGGCTAAAGTGGCAAAGACCAGCCTAGATGAATTGATGAAAAAATCCGTCGATCAACCTGATCAGGCGCATCTCATTCACAAACCTGTGATTCATGGGGAATATGAATTAAAAGGCATCGCTTTCCAATATGGTCAAGATGATCCTAAACCCACCTTAATCATCCCTAATCTGAGTATTCAGGCAGGAGAAAAAGTTGCCATATTAGGGCGTAACGGTGCAGGTAAATCGACCTTATTACAACTACTTTCCGGAATGCAATTTCCAGTACAAGGTAAAATTAGTCTGGATGGTCTGGATTTAAGCTTAATTGACCCTGCGGATATTCGTCGTGACATGGGGCTTTTGAACCAGAATGCCCACCTGTTTTACGGTACGATTCGGGAAAATCTGACTCTTGGCGCACCTTTGGCTAACGATACAGACATTCTCAATGTTTTAAAAATGACAGGTGCGCTCAGCTTTGTTGAAGAGAAAAAAGAAGGACTGGACCATCTTATTTTAGAGGGCGGTGTGGGTTTCTCAGGTGGTCAGCGTCAAGCCTTGCTATTAGCCCGACTGCTCATTAGACAACCCAATATTTTATTATTGGACGAACCGACTGCATCCATTGATGACGTCTCAGAAAAAATGTTGATTGATCATCTAAAAACATGGCTTGGACATCGTACCTTGATTGTAGCCACGCATCGACGCGCGGTACTGGAACTGGTTGACCGAATCATTGTGGTTAGTGACGGAAAAATAGTGATGGATGGGCCTCGTGATCAGATCCTTCATGGACAATCCGCAGCACAACAGATTCCAGCAGGACAAGGAGCAAGTTCATGAGTGATCAATTACAACTCCCAAAACGTTCTTTAAAAGTGTCCTACAAAGAGCCACCATTACCTCGTGCCAGTTTAGTGATTTGGATCATAGGGGTCGGTTTATTGGTCCTCTTACTCTGGGCATGGTTATTTAAACTAGAAGAGGTTTCTACGGGTACGGGTAAAGTCATTCCGTCTTCAAAAGAACAGGTGATTCAATCGCTAGATGGTGGGATTTTGACGAAGCTAGATGTACAAGAAGGGGACATTGTACAAAAAGGACAAGTGCTAGCACAGCTCGATCCAACGCGTTTTGCATCCAATGTTGGAGAGTCACAATCTTTACTAATTTCAGCTCAGGCAACTGCAGCTCGATTGCGTGCCGAAGTCAACGGCACAGCATTACAGTTTCCAGAAGAAATTAGAAAAGATCCAAAATTGGTACAAGAAGAAACGGCGCTATATAATTCCAGACGTGAAAATCTAGAGCAATCCGTTTCAGGTTTAAAACAAGCTTTACAACTGGTACAACAAGAATTAGTGATGACTGAACCTTTGGTCGCCAAAGGTGCTGCCAGTGAAGTAGAGGTATTACGTTTAAAACGTGAAGCCAATGACCTGCAAAATAAAATCAACGATGCACGTAACCAATATTACGTTAAATCACGTGAAGAATTATCAAAGGCTAATACCGATACCGAACAACAAATGCAGATTGTACGGGGTCGAACCGATACTTTAAACCGAACCACTTTTAAAGCACCTGTACGTGGGGTGGTGAAAGAGATTGCAGTGACGACACAGGGCGGAGTGATTCCACAAAATGGCAAGTTGATGACCATTGTGCCATTGGATGAACAATTGCTGATCGAAGCGCGTATTTCTCCACGAGATATTGCTTTTATCCATCCGGGTCAGGAAGCACTGGTCAAAATCACCGCCTATGACTACTCGATTTATGGAGGCTTAAAAGGCAAGGTGACGGTGATTTCGCCTGATACGATTCGTGATGAGGTGAAGCAGGATCAGTTTTATTATCGGGTTTATATCCGTACTGATTCTGACAAGCTTTATAACAAAGAAGGTAAGTCGTTTAGTATCACTCCGGGGATGGTGGCGACAGTAGACATTCGTACGGGTGAGAAGACGGTACTGGATTATTTATTAAAACCGTTTAACAAAGCCAAAGAAGCTTTAAGAGAGCGATAAATATCAACAAAGGATTGAAGAAATACTTAAATCCTCGCTACTGCGGGGATTTTTGTCATTAGCAACTTTATTCAGGCTATAATCATAATTTCATTATAGATTCTCTTTTATTGTTATGCCTTATACCATTGCACAACTTACTTGCTTTGAAGAAGAAATCAAAAAAAGTCGATTTCAGGCATTTGCAACCCCCGTTGAAAACGAAGAGCAAGTAAAAGCTTTTTTAGAAAGTTATAAGGATATCAGTACTACCCATCAGTGTTGGGCTTGGAAAATAGGGCACCATGTGCGTTTCAATGATGATGGTGAACCATCTGGAACCGCTGGGCGTCCCATATTGGCAACCATTGAAGGCAATGAATTGACCAATGTTTTAGTCTTAGTTAATCGTTGGTTTGGCGGGGTAAAACTGGGAACAGGTGGTTTAGTTCGAGCTTATGGCGGCTGTGCAGGGCAGTGTTTAATGCTCGCAGAAAAAATAGAACTCATAGAAAAAAAACAGGTTGTTTTCTCTTGTTATTTTAACGAATGGCCGATTCTTCAATATGAACTCACACATCAAAAAATTGAATATATTGAAAATTACACAAGTGAAGGTGTGGTTGTAGAAGCCGCTTTGCAGATTCATCAGATTGATCCGTTAAAATTAAAACTTCAGGATATTACACGTGGTCGGGAACAATTAAAAATTGTGGAGCCTGAACATGAATGACGAAAGATTACTTAAATATCGAGAACAACATAAGCATCGATTAAACTATATGCCATGGCTTTATTGGTCATTAAAACCCAAACATCGTGAATGGGCAGAAGCATGGCAAAAAGAATATCAAGCCTATTTGATGGAAATGGAAACCATTGAAATTGGGAAAAATTGTTTTATTTCTCCATTGGCTCATATCTTTGCGGAACGTGGACGTAAAATTAGCATTGGTGATAATACGTTTATCGCGGCGGATTGCACTTTACATGGGCCTTTAACGATTGGTCATGAAGTGGCAATTAACCATCACTGTATTTTAGATGGCGGACGCGCAGGGATTATCTTACATAATCAAGTGCGGATTGCTGCCTATTGTCATCTATATGCTTTTGATCATGGTATACAGTTAGATCGTCCTGTTTATCAGCAACCTGTCATTTCTAAAGGAATCGAGATTGGAAGTGATGTTTGGTTAGGTGCACATGTTGGTGTGAAAGATGGTATTTCGATTGCTGAACATGCGGTTGTCGGTATGAACAGCATGGTGACTAAAGATTTAGAGGCTTATCATGTTGTTGCAGGAAATCCAGCGCGCTGGATTAGAAATAGAGAGTAGTTGCTTTTTTAATCATTTAATTGTTTTTTATGGTAAATATTTTAAACCATATAAAAAATTACCGAAGTTTTAACTGAATTATGCTAAGTTAAAAATAACAAAAACGAAATCTCCAAGGCATTAGACCTTAATGAAGAGAGGCTATTATGAGTCGTGTCATTGCATGTATTGATTCTTCACCTTGCATTAATGCAATTGCTGAAGCCGCCGCGTGGGTCGCTAAACAAACCAAGCGTGAACTGGTTTTGCTGCAAATTCTTGACTATTATCCTGCCAGTTACCATCTCGGTGAAATTAGCGGTGTCATTGGTTTTGAAAGCAATGCCATGTTGCTCAAAGAACTCGCAGAATTAGAGCAGAAACAAAGTGAATTGGCTTTAGATTATAGCAATAATTTGCTGAAACACATTTCTGAAATGATTGAAGAAAAATATGGTTTAACCAGTTCAAAAATTCAGGAAAAAGGTGATTTTTTAGAACAAAGTTTTAGCATTTTAAAAGAAGATGATTTTGTTGTGATTGGACGTGTTGGAGAACGTGCAGCAGAAAAAAACAAACCGATTGGTAGTAATGTTGAAAACTTTATTCGTGGTGCAAACTGTACCGTCATGACAGTCGGAGAAACATTTAAAGCGCCAACCCGATTTATCTTTGCTTACGAATACTCTCCAACTTGTGTAAAAATGATGCATCGAATTGCGCAGAGTGATTTGCTTAAAACCTTACAATGTCATTTACTTTATGTCGGCGATCATCCACAGGTCTTAAAGGATCCTGAAGAATTTTTAAGCAATGCAGGCATTGAAGTCGTGACCGTTTATCGTTATGGTGATGTTTCAGAAAACATACTTGAATATCAGCGCGAACATGGCATTCAGATGATTGTACTGGGGGCGTTTAGTCACAGTAAAATTCATCAGTTCTTTTTGGGAAGTATTGCAACTTCGATTTTCCGTAATGCGACTGTGCCGCTTTTAGTGGCAAAATAATTTAAAAAATTTATCCATAGTTATCCGCAAATCTTGTGGATAACTATATGGACAATCAATGTAAATAAAAATAGATGATTGATTTTAAGATAAAAATAAATTAAGCGTATTTTTTGATCATCACTTTACAATCGCAATTGCAAAGCCATCATGACCTTTGCTTCCTACCGTTTGTAAGGCTGTACAGGATAAAATTTGAGGGTGATTTTGCAAAGCTTCAAAGGTCTGACGAATCCCTTCTATGCTCGGCTTGTTATTATTTTCATCGATAATATCACCTGCACGAATTACATTATCCAATACAAGAATAGTACCAGAATGTGAAAGATTCAAAGTAAGTTCTAAATATTCAGGGTAACTTTGTTTGTCAGCATCGATAAAAATAAAATCAAAGGGTTCAAATGTGGCAGGATCAATTTGGCGTAAAATATCAGCAGCACGTCCGACTTTAAGTTCAACGGGCACTTCAAATTGAGCATGATCAATATTTTGCTGTGCTAACGCTGCATGCGTATCACGTCCTTCGATCGTAAGCAAATAACCATCTTTGGGTAAAGTACGAGCTAACCAAACTGTGCTATACGCTGCAAATGTGCCAAGTTCTAAAACTCGTTTACATTGATTCATCTGAATCAGCATTTGCAAAAGCATCCCTTGATTAGGGGCAACAGCCAAATGATCTGGAAAACCTTGTCTGGCGGTATTGTCCAACGCAAATTGAAGGTTTGGATCTTCTGGAATTAAATGTGAATCGATATAGCCATCAATGTCTGTCCACATCTGTTGCATAACGGGTGTTACCTTTACTGAGATAGCTGCATTTTAAACATTTCTAATAGATGTGCAATTTTATGTGATAGAAAAATAAAAAGTTAAATAATTTTGATATAAAAAAGAGACACATATGGTCTCTTTTAAATCACATAAAAAATATGCTTAATAATTACACATTGAACTGCCACGACTATGATCTGGCCCCCAAGTACGATAACCCTGAGTATCAATATGAATTTGCCCTGAAGCATAAATCCCGATGCCCATATCTAGGCTTTGTCCATGTTGTGCCCAAAATTGACATAACTTAAACTTGGTATTTTCAATAAATGCATAATCCTGCGACTGTGGAAACTCAGGGCCGATGCGAAAATCGATTGCTGAGTTAAATAAATGTCGTGAAGAATTGGCACCACCTGCACATTGGTTTAAAGGAAGATCCCGATAAACCGATGTCACTTCAAAATCCGTTAATACTTTTTGTGCGACTAAAGCTTTAAAAATACGTAAGGTCGGAATTGCATTATTCCAGAGTTCACGGTTCGGTATAGCGTATTGTGAACGGCCACATTTTTGCCAGTCACGTGCAGTTTTCAATAATTCAAAATTAGGAACAACATTGGCAACATTATTACGCTCAAGAAAGCGCTCATATTCCTGAACACGCGCACGATTATCCCCCATACTTAACCATGTTAAATAAGAGGTGGGAACGGTTTTCACTGGAACGGGACGTTCTAATATAACTTTTTCCTGTGGAATATAAATGCGATGTCCAGTTGAAGATGTGACTTTTCCAGTTTTTTGAGGGGAGGTTGTACAAGCGACCATAACAATGGGTGCAAGGCTTATGGCAAGCAAACCCTTCAAAAATTTCGGCATAATAGAATCAATTGCTTACTTTAAATTGAGCTTATTCTAATCGAAAAGGATGGATAAAATGAGGAAAAATTGCAATGAAATGTGTGATTCAGATACAAAAAGACCAGCTTTTGCTGGTCTAATTTGCAATTATTTCTCTAAATACTGGAGCTTATCTGGTTTACCATTCCAATCTTCACGATCAGCAGGTTGCTCACCAATTTGAGTAATATTATTGCCTGCCCATTTTTCAGATAGTTCAGCGTTAAGTTCAATAAAGACTTCCTGACCCTCAGGCAATTCATCTTCTGAGAAAATTGCATTGGCAGGGCATTCAGGTTCACATAGCGCACAGTCAATACATTCATCAGGATTGATCACCAAAAAATTTGGGCCTTCGTAGAAACAATCAACTGGGCATACTTCTACGCAATCTTGGTATTTACATTTAATACAGTTTTCAGTGACAACGAAGGTCATGGCGACAGCTACCTAAAAAATATGGTTCTAATTCCGAATGCTGTATTTTAGGCAAAAAAAGGGGTGACTAACAATTCCTTTTATTGATATTTATTATTCGGATTGATGAAAAGGACTGATTTATATCACTCTAGTTGATAGTAACTCTCAATTAAGTCATTATTTTCTAGATTTATGTGATTTTTTTAAGCCTCCGCCATCTTGTTTATTTACGGTTGACCACGCAATTCGCTCAGCTTCATCCTGAGAGTGACCACGTTCTAATTCACTTTCCTCGATATGTTTGGCTTGACGTTTCTGTTTTGGGGTATAAGCCGATTTATCACCACGTGACATTTTTATTCTCCCGATCTAAGCGTACTTTTTTATTTTTAACATTACTTTCATTTTGAGTGGGTAAAAAGTTGTCGAACTTTAACTCTATTTTGTAAATTAAAAATAAACAATGTCTACGAATAGCCCAATAAAATAAATGGTTCTCTTTCTGAGCAAAACTATTGATGAGGATCAATCGGCAGTTTTTATTATTTGGGGATGATTATTCTGAATATTTAAAAAACACTGGGGATAGAATAGATCACACATATGCGATCTATTCTGTCCTTTGTTTTATGAGCTGAGACTGGCTTTTAATGAATAAAGCTGTTCAAGCGCCTGACGAGGTGTCAAGTTATCGACATCAATTTGTTTCAGCATTTCCAGTGCAGGGGATTGAGCTTCGACTTCAATAATCTTTTCAACCATCGGGGTTTCAATTTCATGATCAACAGCATTAAATAAATCATTTTGAACGGCAGCATGAATATGTTGCTGCTGCTGTTTTTCTAGTATTTTTAAGCGTTTTTGAGCTTCTTTAATCACACCTGCTGGAATGCCTGCTAGTTTTGCAACTTGCAAACCATGACTTTGGCTGGCAGGACCATGTTGTACCTTATGTAGCAAGATCAAATTGCCATTCATTTCTTTGGCGGTAACATGATAATTATCGATGCCTGCTTCGCTACCAAGCTCTGTTAATTCAAAATAATGCGTGGCAAATAAACATAGACATTTAATGCGTTTAGTTAGATCTAATACACATGCCCACGCTAAGGACAAACCATCATAAGTACTTGTCCCACGTCCAACCTCATCCATTAAAACCAAAGATTGGTGAGTCGCATGATGTAAAATTTGAGACGTTTCAGTCATTTCAACCATAAAGGTTGATTTACCTGTAGATAAGTCATCGGCTGAACCAATACGAGTAAAAATTCGATCAATTGGTCCAAGTTTGGCAGATTTAGCAGGGATATAACTGCCACAATAAGCCAATAAACTAATGAGTGCCGTTTGACGCATAAAAGTGGACTTACCCCCCATATTTGGACCCGTGATAATTGCCATACGATGCTGACTATCTAAAAATGTATCATTTGGCGTGTAGGGGGTTTTACTTAATGCTTCAACCACTGGATGGCGGCCTGCATGAATTTTGATGCCAATTTCTGGACTAAATTCGGGACGATTCCAATGTTTCAAACGCGCCTGATGAGCAAAATTTGCCAAAACATCAATTTGGGCAATGGCTGCACTCATCATTTGCAAATTGGCAATGTTTTGTCTAAGGGTTTCAAGTAAGTGTTCAAATAATAATTTCTCACGGGCAAGAGCACGTGATTCACTGGACAAAACTTTATCTTCAAAACTTTTTAGTTCAGGTGTTATATAGCGTTCGGTATTTTTTAGGGTTTGACGACGAATATAATGTTCTGGTGCTTGTTGAGCCTGAGCGCGTGTTAATTCGATATAATAGCCACTGACACGGTTATAGCCGATTTTTAAAGTTGGAATCCCACTGAGTTCACGTTCTTTGATCTCAAGATCAATCAGAAACTGACCTGCATGATCACGAATTTTGCGCAGTTCATCCAGTTCGGCATCATATCCTTCGGCAATGACATTTCCATCACGTAGCAAAACAGGTGGATTCTCAACAATTGCAGATAAAAGTAATTGATGTAGTTCTTTAAAATCACCCAACTGTTGATCTAAATCGATGAGTAGACTTGAAGATTTAGCCTGAATCATAGGCAACAAAGCATGACGCAGGAATGGAACTTGAGCGCAGGCATGACGCAATTGCACCAGATCACGCGGACGCGCACTCCCTAATGCAACACGACTCAATACACGCTCAATATCGCCAATTTCTTTAAGTACCAAACGTACAGGGGATTCATGATAACCTGATAATAACTGCTCAGTTGCATCTAATCGTGCATCCAAAAGCGCAGTATCACGAATGGGTTGCATAAGCGTGCGACTGAGTAAGCGACCACCCATTGCAGTTTGGCAATCATTAATTAAGTGAAAAAGAGAAGTACCATGTTCAAACAATGGATCGATAATTTCTAGATTACGACGGGTAATAGGATCAAGTGCGATGAAATCGGAACTTTGTTCAAGTTGGATTGATCGAATGTGTGGAAGGGCTGTTTTTTGGGTTTCTTTGGCGTAGTGAATCAGTGCGGCAGCCGCCGCTTTTGCAAGGGGTAAATGATCAATTCCAAAACCAGATAATGTTGCGACAGCAAATTGATCACACAAGGTTTTTTGGGCATTATTTAGGTTAAAGTCGACATTGGGGCGTTTGGTAATTGGGCAGTCTAATTGTTTTTTGATTTGTTCCAGAATGTTTTGATCGACTAAATCTTCATCGACGACAATTTCACTTGGCATTAAGCGTGAAAGCTCAATCGCTAATTGTTCAGTTTTAAAATCATGTTCTTGAACTTTAAAAATACTGGCGCTTAAATCAAGTAAAGCGAGACCAATTTTATTTTGCTGAATACACAGTGCGACCAAATTTGATGATTGGTAACTACCCAATAATGCATCATCTGTAATAGTTCCGGGTGTGATAATCCGCACTACTTTACGTTCGACAGGACCTTTTCCTGTAACCTCTCCAACTTGTTCACATATGGCAACGGTTTGCCCAGCTTTGACCAGACGCGCCAAGTAACCTTCTGCTGCATGATAGGGAACGCCAGCCATCGGAATTGGGTTACCATTGGCTTTACCACGATGAGTCAAAGTAATGCCTAATAACTTGGCAGCTTTATGTGCATCTTCAAAAAAAAGTTCGTAAAAATCACCCATGCGATAAAAAAGTAAAGCATGCTGATGTTCCATTTTCACCCTTAAATATTGTTGCATCATAGGGGTGTGGTTAGAAAGATCAGCCATGATTTCTTTCATATTCATGTGGATTAAGTCCTTGAATTTAAAAATAAAAAATTTTAATTTAAAAGTCTGACAATTCAATTAACTTTAACATTTTTTTGTGAAAAGCTAATCTGATCTCAGAAGAAATAAATAGTTTAGTACACCTTTTGAGTGTCAAATCGAATTAACAGCGAATGAGAAACAGATTTTATCCCACATTGCTGCCATCTTAGCAAATTAAGAATAATTGACAAAAAGGATTCCTTAAATCAGTGAGGAAATAATCAACAAAAGGAAAGTTATTCGATTGAATAATGTTATTGAAAAGATGAAAGTTGAGATGTTGATAAAGCTGATATTGGGGAATGGGGTATTTGTAATACTGAGATTAGCATTTGAAGTGCAACACCATGTTGTTGGCATAATACCTGACTTGGACTTTTAAAAGCATGGCAAAGTCTGGAAGAAATGATGGAGCAACAGGATTTCTGGATCATTTTTGATGCCTGCTTAAATCATTTGCCTGCCAAATATGCACAAGTATTTATGCTCAGGGAAATGATTGAACTGAGTTCAGATGAAATTTGTGAAAAATTGGAGTAAACGATTTCTCATTTAAATGTACTGATGTATCGAAGCCGTCCAAAACTACGGGAATGTTTAGAAAATAAATGGTTACTTCAGGAAGATTGCTCATGTTAACTTGTCGTCAAGCCACGCAGTTGCTTTCTGAAAGACAAGACCGACCCCTTTTATTCAAAGAGCAAAACTATCTTCAGTTCCACTTGCTGATTTGTCGATCATGTCGTCGTTATGGAAAACAGATGAAAACACTAAGTCAAATTTCTAAAGTATTTCGGGATATAGATGTAAATGGAGATGAGACAAAAAAACCAATTTGAATAGATTGGGGCCGATATATTTTGCCAATTAAGCCTGTCGCAAAAGGTATATAGTCAATTTAAACGGTAAAAGTAAAGCCGAAAAAAAGATCAATTTTTTAAAATGATTGAATTTTATAGTTTTAACTGATGATCACGGATTAACAGATGGATCGCTTGTGCAGTACTGGTCGCACCGAGACGTTCACGAATACGACGTAAATGATTTTCAATGGTGCGTGTTGATAAACCAAGCATTACAGCCACATCTGCTTGGCGACGACCCGAAGCAATCCAGCGTATGACTTCGAGTTCACGTGCTGATAAAGTAGATGTAGTTGATGATTTTAAAAGGTGATTGATTCGTTGTGCAGACTGAAAAGCAATACGAGCAATCAATGAAAATGCAAGTTGCACATCCAGACTACTCTCAATTTGACGTCCTCCAAAACTCATTGCTCCCAAAAGACCAGCATGGGCAAAGATGGGAACTTGCAAACCATGGATACCTAAACCTTTAGGGTGCGCTACAACACGATACACTTCTTGATCTGAATGTATTTGCTTTGTCCAAAAAAATGCTTGATCTGTTTCAAGTAAATGCCGATTCACAGGACAACGTGCTAGATAGGTTTCTGGGGTGACTTCGCTGTTATCACCAAACCAGTCACCCTCTAGCCATAGCAATTGACCAATTACACCTTCACCTTTTAAGGGTACCGTGTAAATAATAAAACGGTCATAACCCAACGGCTTCGCAAAAGCACGAACATGCTGAGAAAGTTCACCCATGTTCATACTTTGTTGAATAGCAAGGACAATATCAGGGACTTGACTCAATACAGATTCTGACATCATTAATCTGTTACTTCTGCTAGTAAGGTCTCAGCCGCTAATTTGCCTAAAGCATTTGCCGCGAAAGGACTAGCACCTGTGATTAATTTACGATCTTTATAGGTCGATTGATCTGGCTCGGTATTGGCAATCTTCACCCCAAGAGCCTTGAGCTTTTCACCAAAATACCAAGTCAGATGTCCTGGCATATAACCCAATTCTGGGGTGACACGATCAATCGCATCTGGGAAGGCGGTAATGGTATAGCCTGCAAAAGGATAATCCTGATTTTCACTTTGTGGGGCACATGCCAGTAATGCAGCAGGCCCATGGCATATTGAAATAATATGACGATCATTATCTAAAGCCCAACGCAGTGTTTGAGCAACATCCTCACTAAATGGAATCCCTGCAAGAGGGGCATGTCCACCGGGAATGAAAATGGCGGCATAATTACTTTCTGAACCCAATTTCTCTATAATATCTTTTAATTTCAAAGGCTGCTGAAACTGTTCTAGATATTGTTGATGTAAACCTGTAATTGCTTCGTCTTCTTTTGGCATAGCCCAAAATTCAAATTTCACCGCATTACCCGAAAGTGTCGCGATATCAAATTCAAAACCTGCTTTATGTAAATGATACATAGGCAATAATGTTTCAACAGGATGATTGCCAGTAGAAAAATATGTGCCATTTTCTAATTTTAAATAACGTTCATCACTACCAATCACTAGAATACGGCGTTTGCCTTGATAAGGTTGAGGATAATCAGCACCCTCTAAATTGCTTTTAGCACTCGTAAATTGTGACAGTGAATATTTTGATGGAAAAAAAGCATTAAATTCTGCTTCATCTACTTGAGGTTGCTTGCTTAATTCTGTTGTCATTGAAACGACTCCTTAGATCTGATGAAAAAAGAATAGGCTGTTTTTAGAGAATTCAGAATGAGGGATTTCCCCTAATTTTGATGTGATTTTTTTTTACTTCATCATCAATCCAGATTGTCCAGTTTAAATCTGGTTTAGGAAAATCTGTGAGGCTGTAATTCTGGCTGCTCTGCATCCATAATCACATAGATGACTTTAATGCCCCCTTCGGAAAATTCATATTTAGACAATTTGAAATGTAGATTCTCATTAAAGAACTCCCACATTGCGATGATCGACGGTAATTGTGTACTCATTTCAGTTTTCATAATGATGTGATTGTTGTAATGATGAATGAAAGCAAAGATAGCATTGATTTAAATTATGAAATATTACAGTGCTGTTGTTCATGTAATGTGTTTCGCAACAACATGTAGAGTTTGCATGAATTGTGTGACTTAAACTGATCCTATTGTTTTATTACTTATCTTCAATATTCCCTGCCTTAGCTTATTTGATTGATGAGTCGAGACTTTTATATGGTCATAAGTAAATTTAGAAAATCACGCAAAAACCACAAAGTTTCACGCGATGTATAAAATATAAACATTTTAGCTTTATCAATTCAAACTGATGACAAGTAGATTCGAAAAGGTATGCCATCTTGAAGGAATAATACGCATGTCAGTCACTGAAAATGAATATGAAATACTTGATGTAAAAGCACAAATATATATAAAAGACTGGGGACAAGGTGAGCCTGTGATTTTAATTCATGGCTGGCCTTTGTCATCAGATAGTTGGGACTGGATCGCCATGAAAATTGTCGAAGCTGGATATCGAGTGATTAGCTATGATCGACGTGGTTTTGGGCGATCAGAACAAACATGGTCGGGTTATAACTACGATACATTGGCAGATGATTTACGCGGAATCATTGAAGAAAAGGAATTAACCGATGTTAGCTTGGTTGGTTTTTCAATGGGTGGAGGAGAGATTGCTCGCTACCTGAGTCGTTATCAAGCACAAGACATAAAAAAAGTTGCTCTGATTTCTTCAGTCGTACCATTTTTATTAAAAACGGAAGATCATCCTGATGGTGTTGATGGTTCAGTTTTTCAGGGAATGATTGACGGATTATTGGCCGAACGCCCAAAATTCTATCATGATTTTTTTAAAGACTTTTATGGGGTTGGATTACTTAAGCACGCAGTCAGTGACGAGTTTCTGAAATGGAATACACAAGTTGCAATGCAGGCCAGCCTTAAAGCTACCATTGATTGTGTCAGGGCATTTGCCTATACAGATTTTAGAACAGATCTACTGTCCTTTACTGTCCCTTTACTGGTGATCCATGGTACTGCTGATAAAACAGTGCCAATTGAAGTCAGTGCACACGCTGTTAAAAAAGCCATACCGAGTGCAACTTTGATTGAATATGACGGTGAACCACATGGTGTATTAGCAACCCAACAAGAACGAGTTGCTCATGATCTACTTCACTTTTTGGCGGATGGCTTAAATAAACCAGTTGACAGCTTTTAGATTCAACTGGTCTTGGTAATTAAAAAAATCTCAGATATATACCATCTAGATGAATCTATTGCAGATTCAACTTAATACTTTGATCTGCATACACAAGTTTGGCCTGCTGCCCCAGCAGGCCTTTTTTTATGCTGCCAATTTTAGGGCAACAGCATTCATCTAGAACAGAGGTTTAAAACCATGGCACATCAACTTGAACACATAGCCTACGTCGGTGACAACCCTTGGCATGGCTTGGGTAATCAACTTGCACCGAATCAACCGATTGAAGTCTGGGCAAAGATGTCAGCAATGGTTATATCTTATTAGCCACCGCTTGTGATGGAACCTTATTTATGGGAGGATTACCATCGAAGACCATTGGATTATTTACTCTAAAACAAGGAAGCGAAAAAAGTTTTGGATGTACGCAAGCCAAAAGGTCAGGCTGAAACACGGCACAACCTATATGGTGATGCTAACGTGCAAGTTGGGCAAGTATTATCTAGATTGGGTTAGCTTAAAGATATAGCTAAAGCAGTTTGAGACACTCAAAATAAGGGTATTGAAGGTACATATAACTTGCATCATGATGAAACGCAATATGTAAAATGGACAAGTTATTTGGAAAGATGGACGTATGAAAATAGACTCAGATAATTTTGTTTAAAATAATGAGTTAGGTCTCTTTTGTGGATTAACATAACTTAAATCCAGTAAATTCTCATATGGTGGATTTAATACTGAAATTTGAAAAAAGTATATATTTTTTCAATCTGGATGTGATATTTTATATAAACGAGAGCAAGTAAATTGTATTAAGAATATGTAAATCATTACATGCGTAGAAATAATGGAATATAAAATTACTCGTCTTGTAAATAAGTATAACAGTATAACTGAACAAGAATAAGGCTATAACATATGAATAAAAACATATATCACGTTCAAATGATTATCCCAAAAATCCTTATCAGTTGAAAATTATTTTTGACAGTTGTTATAAGCAATAACTGAAAGATAGTGAATATTTCATACATAGTTGGAGATCAATCTTACAAAAGTTGAAGGCAGGGTTGGATTCAAATATCAGGTTATTAATTTGAAATTTGAAATAAATATTTTTACGATTAGAACTCTACAAGCTGAAATTTGACCCATTGCAAACTGTGATTTTTAAGAGCTGTACAGCTTTCAATATTAAAAAATCAAAATTTATCAATAGGTTGTTTTTTCATGAAATTATCTATGATGTTATTTGGGAGCAGTAAACATGTCAAAAGAAATAATTGCTATTAAGAAAATAATAATTGGTTTAGGTTTGATTATTCCATTATATGCTTATGCAAATAGTACTCAGGATTTAATAGATTCATCTGTACAAAAAAATAATGATAAATTTGTTAAAATTTTTAAAGAAATTCATGAAAATCCTGAATTGGGTTTTATGGAAGTTCATACTTCATCCATTGCAGCCAAAGAATTGCGCTCTTATGGCTATAATGTGACTGAGCATATTGGCAAAACTGGTATTGCTGCTGTAATGAAAAATGGTGATGGTCCAATCGTTATGTATCGTGCTGATATGGATGCTAACTCAGTCAAAGAGACTACAGGACTTTCGTATGCGAGTAAAAAAATTGTAAAACTGCCTGATGGCTCTGAAACACCAGTCATGCATGCTTGTGGCCATGATGCTCATGTTACATGGATCTTAGGTGTTGCAAAGTTTTTTGCGGAAAATAAAAATTTATGGAAAGGCACGGTAATATTTATTGGACAACCTGCTGAAGAGCCAATTACTGGTGCTGAGGCGATGGTCAATGATGGTTTATATACTAAATATAAAATTCCAGAACCCGATTATTTATTTGGTATGCATACGGCCCCAGTTGCAGTTGGAATTGTTGCTGCTGCTGGTGGTGTTCGTATGGCAGGTACAGATCAGTTTGATGTAACTTTTCACGGTATAGGAGGACATGGCTCAACTCCAAATCTATCCAAAGATCCAGTGGTTATGGCTGCAAGTGCGATTATGCAATATCAGGTAATTGTGAGTAGGGCGATAGATCCAAAAAATTCTGCAGTTATAACAGTGGGTTCTATTCAGGCAGGTACAGATAATAATGTTATTCCTGCGACGGCACTTCTGAAAATTAATCTACGTTGGTTTAATGAAAATGATCGTAAGACGATGATCGAGGGAATCAAACGTATTAATGAAGGCATTGCTTATGCTTATGCTATGCCGAAAGATCAATACCCAACCATTAAGTTCAAGGGGTGGTCTTATCCATTGGATAATAATACTGAGTTGACAAAAACTATTCGAACAGCATTGGGTAACTCTGGATTAATTCAAAACTCAAAATTTCTTCTTGATGAAAATATTTTACCTTCTGTCATGGGGTCAGAGGATTTTCATCATCTTGTGATTCATAATAATAAGAAAAACTATTCATACCTTAATGTTGGAGTTGCTGAACCGAAACGCTTTGTGGAAGCATTTAAACAAAATAAACTCCCATTTAATGCACATAATGGTGATTTTGTTGTTGATCTTGATGCTATTCCATTTGGAACGAAAGTTGGAATTACTTCAATGCTTGCTATTTTTAATCAAACCAAACCTGAATAATTTAGATGCTCAAGTGAAGTGCAATAAATATTAATAAATTTTTAGATCAATCGACTGCCACCACTCTCCTATGCAAAAAGAATAGACATATTCATCTAGGAGAGTGTGGTGTCCAATATTGATTTACAGAGCATAGATGTAAGCCCTCAATCAATACTGTTTGAATAATTTGATATTTAAACTATGGTGTACAAGACGTTCTGGTCATTTTGTTAATTAAACTTTCTTTTCTATAGGGGGGGTAAGTAAGCCTCTATTTGCGAATATCGGCAGAAGCTACATTAAATTTGTCTCTTGTTTGTCGGTTGCCATTATCTGATAAATAATATCAAACAATTTCAATCGTGTAGACTTGAGAATATTTTGTCATAGAAAAACATACTTCAAATTAGACAAAGCTTCCAATTTTTTGGGAGATCATCATTTTGGTTTTTTCTGATATGTGAATATTTTAATCAACAGAACTTAATTCTGATATAACATCAAGATTATATTGAAGTAACTTATTTTTGAAAAACCTAGAAATCTAAGGAATTTATAAATGACACAACCAAATATTATTATTTCCTCTCAGGACTTACACCGTTTAGAAACGATGCTTGAACATCAGCATACTCAAACAGCGACTATGCAGCATTTGGAAAATGAATTGGCTCGGGCTGAAGTGGTTGAACCTGAGCAGGTTCCAACGAATGTTGTGAGTATGAATTCTCGCGTTAGCTTGACCATTGCTCCTTCAACACAGTCGGTCGAGATTGCTTTAGTTTATCCGCATGACTTTACAGGGGATAAAAGTCAGGTCAATATTTTGGCTCCTGTGGGTGCTGCAATCTTGGGGCTTGCAGAAGGCCAAAGTATTGAATGGCCGCAGCCAGATGGTCAATTAATGAAAATCAAAATTGAAAAAGTGATTTATCAGCCTGAACGGGAAGGAAAATATTTGTAATTTCTATCTTACAGAGAATTTGATCATTGCTTTAAGGTTTAACATAAAATCATCAAGTTGATATAAAAAGAGACTTTGCACTGCATTTATTTGTGCATATGATGAATTGACAAAAAATATTGGTTGATTATGGCTCAGTTTAATTCATTGATTCCGCTCGATCAGATTGAGCTTGATCCAAAAGCAATATTGGCCATCAAGCGTAATGATCTGGTGCCTTTGCTGGATAATCAATATCAGCTTAATCATTATGCAGACCAACTGATTCAGGCTCAGTCAGTACTGTTAAATGGTGTAGATCCGAAGTTGAATCAAGAGTTGAGCCATATTATTTCCCAACTGATTAGCAAGTTAGCGCAATCCAATAAAGTGCTAAAAAAACGTAAATTTAATGGGCTGCAAAAGTGGTTAGGCATCGATATTGAATATGATCACGGACAGTTGAATTACTTAAATGAACTTGATCGTCTGATACATGAGGCCAGTTTTCTAAGCCAGCGGTTGCAGATTGAAATTCAAAAATCGCAAGCACGTGTCCAACAGGTATTAGGTTTACGTGAGCAAATGGCGAAATATATTGTTGCTGCTCAACAGTTTTTACAAGAATATCCTGCTTTTGTTCAACAGCAACATCCACTGGATAATTTTACTGAGAGATTATCTAAAAAAATAAACACGTTACAGACGTTGCAGGCGAGTAATGATATTGCCATTACACAAATGCAATTGAGCCAACAGCTTTCCATGACTTTATTAGATCGATTTAAGGAAGCTCAACAAGTATTGATTCCTGCTTGGCAATATCATCTTAAACAAAGCATGCAAGGTAATTCGGTTGCAGAATTACAAAAGCTGGATCATAGTCGTGAAAAGTTGATGAATACTTTAAAAAAATCATTAGAGAAAAATAGGATGGAATAATGTCGCAATCTGAATCTGACAACAAAAATGTATTGGTTGAACAATCAACAGCGTTACAGCAACAAGAATTTGAACGTCTAAATTTAAAAGAGTTGGGTTTGCAGCCCGAAGATTTTGTTCAGGTATTGGATGCTCATCAAGCGCTGGCCGATATAACGCATAGTAGTGTCTCTGAGTATGGTAAAGATATTGCGACCAAAACATCAACCTATACCGATGAATTGCTTAATCTGGTTCAAAATAAAGATCTGGACGCGACTGGGCAAAAGTTAAATGAAGTGGTTCAAGTTGCACAGCAACTCAATACATCTAGCATTTTAAACAAATCCAAAGGCTCATCTATTCCAATTTTAGGGGGCTTACTGAATAAAATTAAAGGTGCAAAACAAAGCTTTGATCAACATTTTAATACGACAAAAGAGCAGATCGATGCTTTAGTCAAAGAGATTGAGCGTTCACAAACAGGCTTAAAAACCCGTGTAAACACACTGGATAAAATGTTTGATGCGGTGCAAGACGAATACAAACAACTTGGTATTCATGTTGCTGCGGGCAAGATTAAACAGCAGGAAATTCAGCAACAAATTGCTGAGTTGAGTCAGCAAGAACAGGATCAACAAGGCACACAGCGTATTTATGATCTAAATCATCTGGCAAATAATCTTGAAAAAAGGCTCAATGATTTGCAAGTTCTTCAGCAGTCTGCCATGCAAACTTTGCCGATGATTCGTATTATTCAGTCCAACAATTTAATGTTGGTGGATAAATTTTACGCCATTAAAAATATTACTTTACCTGCGTGGAAGAACCAAATCAGTCTGGCGATTTCCTTACAGGAACAAAAAAACAGTGTGCAATTGGCAAAAAGCATTGATGATGCAACCAATGATTTATTGCGTCGTAATGCAGATTTATTGCATCAAAATTCAGTTGATACAGCGAAAGCCAATCAACGTTCTGTGATTGACATTGAAACCCTTGAACATGTGCAAAACACCCTCATTAAAACTGTAAATGATGTGATTCAGATTCAAAAAGAAGGTATGCAAAAACGCGATGAAGCGGCTATGAGATTGCGTTCACTTCAGCAGAATCTAAATCAACTTGTGATTGAATCGAGTCATAGTGCTTCAAATAAGTAGGTGCATATGGCGAACATAGCTAAATTCTGAGGAGAGCAGGTTGCCACCCATCGAAAATTATCCGATGAATGTTCAATCGATAGAATCTCGACTAAGCCAATTAAAAAAGCGTCAACATCGAGTCATGCTGCTTAGTTTGTTCGCAACTGTGATTTTTATTGTTGCTTTAGTCGCTTCATTTACGCAGCAAACTTTGGTCTTTAGTTTTTTTGATTTAAGTCAGCTCGTTGAACAATTGCATATTCCTGTTGCTATGGGTGATCAACTGTTAATTCATCAGCAGCCCGATTATTTTACCAGTCTATTGTCTTGGTTTGGCTGGCTGATTTTAAAACTTTTTGTTAGTTTTTTTGGTGCTTTTATTTTTGTCCGAATTTTGAAGAAATTTAAATTTTTTCAGGTACGTTTTCGTTCACTGATTTTGCGTTTTGTGGCGTGGTTGATTGGATTTATTCTGATTTGGGCAGGTTTGACTTATCTACAATACGATACGAAAAGCGATGAAACTAAGGCTGTTGCAAAATTAGTGGACTATGATAAGACCATTCAGCAAAGTCAGATTGCGCTCGAATTAAAAGATGCGGATACTCCAGATGTAGTGAAAGACTATCTTTTGGCACAGACTGCTTTATTACATCGACCTGTAGATAAAGATACCGCATTACCCTATCTAACTTATTTGGTTGCTGCGGAACGACAAGATCCACATTTTATGGAGTATGGTTTTAAGCCTGAACAGCTTTGGACCATGCAGCACCAAGTCTATGGAAAAGCGGTCACGCCATTGGCACAAAGTGTTCAAAAGCAAGCAGATCAAGCTCAAAAACTTTCTGAAATGGTGAAATTCTTATGTTGGGGATTAAGTCTATTGGCTGCTTCCATCGCACTCATGTTTTATGCTTTAGCGCTCAATCTTAAAAATAGGGCATTTCGGATCGAGCAAAAGAATTAACAATAAATCTTTTTTTCGGTAAAACCGATTAAAACAATAAAAACATACTGTTTTACCTATATCACCTTTTACCGT
>NZ_LXGN01000020.1 GCF_009372255.1 Acinetobacter guerrae | reverse complement strand
AAAAAAAGCACCCTAACCTGTTTAAAGATTAGGGTGCTTTAGATTTAAAAGCTGGCGATGACTTACTCTCACATGGCCAAGGCCACACTACCATCAGCGCGAAGAGGTTTCACTTCTGAGTTCGGGAAGGGATCAGGTGGTTCACTCTTGCTATTGTCGCCAGCAAACTGTTGTGGTGTGTTCGGGTCTTATTTACTCTGTGCATTATATTTCACAGTGTGTGCCTTACTAACGATCCAATGAGTTATTAACGGATTGGCAATTGAGCTGTATTGTAACTAGTTTACTTTCTGAATCAAGTGTTTTGTTCAAGATCACGTTGAGTTGATCTTTTCTAAATCGAATTTATCTTGAATACAACAACTGTTTGGGTGTTGTATAGTCAAGCCTCACGAGCAATTAGTATTGGTCAGCTTCACATATCACTATGCTTCCACATCCAACCTATCAACGTCCTAGTCTTGAACGGCTCTTTAGGTGACATATAGTCACAGGGAAATCTTATCTTGAGGTAGGCTTCCCGCTTAGATGCTTTCAGCGGTTATCCCTTCCGAACATAGCTACCCGGCGATGCGACTGGCGTCACAACCGGTACACCAGAGGTTCGTCCACTCTGGTCCTCTCGTACTAGGAGCAGATCCTCTCAAATTTCCAGCGCCCACGGTAGATAGGGACCGAACTGTCTCACGACGTTCTAAACCCAGCTCGCGTACCTCTTTAAATGGCGAACAGCCATACCCTTGGGACCTGCTTCAGCCCCAGGATGAGATGAGCCGACATCGAGGTGCCAAACACCGCCGTCGATATGAACTCTTGGGCGGTATCAGCCTGTTATCCCCAGAGTACCTTTTATCCGTTGAGCGATGGCCCTTCCATACAGAACCACCGGATCACTAAGACCTACTTTCGTACCTGCTCGACTTGTGGGTCTCGCAGTTAAGCGCGCTTTTGCCTTTATACTCTACGCGTGATTTCCGACCACGCTGAGCGCACCTTCGTACTCCTCCGTTACTCTTTAGGAGGAGACCGCCCCAGTCAAACTACCCACCAGACACGGTCCTCGTCCCGGATTACGGGACAGAGTTAGAACCTCAACATTACCAGGGTGGTATTTCAAGGATGGCTCCATTGGAACTGGCGTCCCAATTTCATAGCCTCCCACCTATCCTACACAAGTAAGGTCAAAGTTCAGTGTCAAGCTGCAGTAAAGGTTCACGGGGTCTTTCCGTCTAGCCGCGGGTACACTGCATCTTCACAGCGATTTCGATTTCACTGAGCCTCTGCTGGAGACAGCGCCGCCATCATTATGCCATTCGTGCAGGTCGGAACTTACCCGACAAGGAATTTCGCTACCTTAGGACCGTTATAGTTACGGCCGCCGTTTACTGGGGCTTCGATCAAGAGCTTCGCTTACGCTAACCCCATCAATTAACCTTCCAGCACCGGGCAGGCATCACACCCTATACGTCCACTTTCGTGTTTGCAGAGTGCTATGTTTTTAATAAACAGTTGCAGCGGCCTGGTTTCTGCGGCTGCCAAGCGCTCAGGGAGCAAGTCCCATCACCCTCAGCAGCGTACCTTCTCCCGAAGTTACGGTACCATTTTGCCTAGTTCCTTCAGCAGAGTTCTCTCAAGCGCCTTGGTCTACTCGACCTGACCACCTGTGTCGGTTTAGGGTACGATTCCTGTGTAACTGTAGCTTAGAGACTTTTCTTGGAAGTATGGTATCAGCCACTTCACTGTACAAGTACAGCTTGATATCGACTCTCAGCATAGAGCACCCCGGATTTGCCTAAGATGCATGCCTACTGTCTTTCACCTGGACTACCAACGCCAGGCTGACTTAACCTTCTCCGTCCTCTCATCGCATTACACAGAAGTATTGGAATATTAACCAATTTCCCATCGACTACGCCTTTCGGCCTCGCCTTAGGGGTCGACTCACCCAGCCCCGATTAACGTTGGACTGGAACCCTTGGTCTTTCGGCGAACGGGTTTTTCACCCGTTTTGTCGTTACTCACGTCAGCATTCGCACTTCTGATACCTCCAGCATACTTCTCAATACACCTTCGTCGGCTTACAGAACGCTCCCCTACCACGTAACTCTAAAGTTACATCCGCAGCTTCGGCACATAGTTTTAGCCCCGTTACATCTTCCGCGCAGGCCGACTCGACTAGTGAGCTATTACGCTTTCTTTAAAGGGTGGCTGCTTCTAAGCCAACCTCCTAGCTGTCTATGCCTTCCCACATCGTTTCCCACTTAACTATGATTTTGGGGCCTTAGCTGGCGGTCTGGATTGTTTTCCTCTTGACTACGGACGTTAGCACCCGCAGTCTGTCTCCCGGATAGTACTCATAGGTATTCGGAGTTTGCATCGGTTTGGTAAGTCGGGATGACCCCCTAGCCGAAACAGTGCTCTACCCCCTATGGTATTCGTCCGAGGCGCTACCTAAATAGCTTTCGGGGAGAACCAGCTATCACCAGGCTTGATTAGCCTTTCACCCCTATCCACAAGTCATCCCCTGGCTTTTCAACGACAGTGGGTTCGGTCCTCCAGTTAGTGTTACCCAACCTTCAACCTGCTCATGGATAGATCGCCTGGTTTCGGGTCTACACCCAGCAACTATTCGCCCTATTAAGACTCGATTTCTCTACGGCTCCCCTATGCGGTTAACCTTGCTACTGAATGTAAGTCGCTGACCCATTATACAAAAGGTACGCAGTCACCGAACTAGTCGGCTCCCACTGCTTGTATGCATGCGGTTTCAGGATCTATTTCACTCCCCTCACAGGGGTTCTTTTCGCCTTTCCCTCACGGTACTGGTTCACTATCGGTCAGTCAGGAGTATTTAGCCTTGGAGGATGGTCCCCCCATATTCAGACAAGGTTTCACGTGCCTCGCCCTACTCGTCATCATTATGTGTGCCCTTTCGTGTACGGGACTATCACCCTCTACGGTAGCACTTCCCAGAGCTTTCCGCTAAAACACACATAACTTAATGGGCTGATCCCCGTTCGCTCGCCGCTACTAAGGGAATCTCAATTGATTTCTTTTCCTAAGGGTACTGAGATGTTTCACTTCCCCTCGTTCGCCTTGCATACCTATGTATTCAGTATGCAATACCTACCTTATAGTAGGTGGGTTCCCCCATTCAGACATCTCCGGATCAATGGATATTTGCCGCCTCCCCGGAGCTTTTCGCAGGCTATCACGTCTTTCGTCGCCTCTGACTGCCAAGGCATCCACCACATGCACTTAATTACTTGACTATACAACCCCAAACAGTCGTTAATACCTACAAGTAGTATTACCAACATTACAGTTTGAAGTACTGTGCACTTAAGCACCATACAGCTTCAATCTAAATTCATATACCAAAACGCTTGATTCAGTTAATTTGCTAGTTCTCAGATTAAATATTAAATTAACAATCTCTTGCTAATCCATACTTAATCGAGTTTGAACAATTTATTTCAGACTCAATTTTACCAATCTGTTAATGAATTAATGTGTCTTCGTCAGATCACACTAAACTGTGTTAAATCACAGAAGTTAATAAGCTTTAACTTACTAAGTTCTGTAATCTTGGTGGAGACTAGGAGAGTCGAACTCCTGACCTCCTGCGTGCAAAGCAGGCGCTCTACCAACTAAGCTAAGTCCCCAGCTTATATCATTTAAGTATCTTTCATCTGCGCTTAGCTTGTGCAGTGGTGGGTCTGACAAGACTTGAACTTGTGACCCCACGCTTATCAAGCGTGTGCTCTAACCAACTGAGCTACAGACCCTCAGATACTTCAAGAAGAACAACTTGTTGTGGATTCTTACTAACCATCAATCTTTCGTTAAGGAGGTGATCCAGCCGCAGGTTCCCCTACGGCTACCTTGTTACGACTTCACCCCAGTCATCGGCCACACCGTGGTAACCGCCCTCTTTGCAGTTAGGCTAGCTACTTCTGGTGCAACAAACTCCCATGGTGTGACGGGCGGTGTGTACAAGGCCCGGGAACGTATTCACCGCGGCATTCTGATCCGCGATTACTAGCGATTCCGACTTCATGGAGTCGAGTTGCAGACTCCAATCCGGACTACGATCGGCTTTTTGAGATTAGCATCCTATCGCTAGGTAGCAACCCTTTGTACCGACCATTGTAGCACGTGTGTAGCCCTGGTCGTAAGGGCCATGATGACTTGACGTCGTCCCCGCCTTCCTCCAGTTTGTCACTGGCAGTATCCTTAAAGTTCCCATCCGAAATGCTGGCAAGTAAGGAAAAGGGTTGCGCTCGTTGCGGGACTTAACCCAACATCTCACGACACGAGCTGACGACAGCCATGCAGCACCTGTATGTAAGCTCCCGAAGGCACCAATCCATCTCTGGAAAGTTCTTACTATGTCAAGACCAGGTAAGGTTCTTCGCGTTGCATCGAATTAAACCACATGCTCCACCGCTTGTGCGGGCCCCCGTCAATTCATTTGAGTTTTAGTCTTGCGACCGTACTCCCCAGGCGGTCTACTTATCGCGTTAGCTGCGCCACTAATCCCTCAAAGAGACCAACGGCTAGTAGACATCGTTTACGGCATGGACTACCAGGGTATCTAATCCTGTTTGCTCCCCATGCTTTCGTACCTCAGCGTCAGTGTTAGGCCAGATGGCTGCCTTCGCCATCGGTATTCCTCCAGATCTCTACGCATTTCACCGCTACACCTGGAATTCTACCATCCTCTCCCACACTCTAGCTAACCAGTATCGAATGCAATTCCCAAGTTAAGCTCGGGGATTTCACATCCGACTCAATTAGCCGCCTACGCACGCTTTACGCCCAGTAAATCCGATTAACGCTCGCACCCTCTGTATTACCGCGGCTGCTGGCACAGAGTTAGCCGGTGCTTATTCTGCGAGTAACGTCCAGTAGCTGGTAGTATTAATACCAGTACCCTCCTCCTCGCTTAAAGTGCTTTACAACCATAAGGCCTTCTTCACACACGCGGCATGGCTGGATCAGGGTTCCCCCCATTGTCCAATATTCCCCACTGCTGCCTCCCGTAGGAGTCTGGGCCGTGTCTCAGTCCCAGTGTGGCGGATCATCCTCTCAGACCCGCTACAGATCGTCGCCTTGGTAGGCCTTTACCCCACCAACTAGCTAATCCGACTTAGGCTCATCTATTAGCGCAAGGTCCGAAGATCCCCTGCTTTCTCCCGTAGGACGTATGCGGTATTAGCGTCCCTTTCGAAACGTTGTCCCCCACTAATAGCCAGATTCCTAAGCATTACTCACCCGTCCGCCGCTAAGGTCAGTACCGAAGCACCTTCCCCCGCTCGACTTGCATGTGTTAAGCCTGCCGCCAGCGTTCAATCTGAGCCATGATCAAACTCTTCAGTTAAAATCATTTTGCACCTTATTAAAGACAAGGTGCCAATTCTGGCTCATCAATTTTCTGACAAATTCTCTCAAATAAACTTCGAGTAATTTAAACCAATCAATTAATGATAATATTTCGATCAATTAATCAGTAAAAATCCACACAAGTTGTTCTTCTATATTCTTAATGATCTTCTTACTGCTTCGTCAGCAGCAAGCTAGGTCGGCTATATTACTCTCAATCTCTTAAAAGTCAACATGTAATTTAGATATTTTTAAAACTTCATCTACTCTACCAAAATATCAATCAA
>NZ_LXGN01000019.1 GCF_009372255.1 Acinetobacter guerrae | reverse complement strand
CTTTTCTAAAAGTCACGAAAACATGAACCAAAAATTGCCCCGACGAATCGAGCGAAAGCGAGATTCAATAGAGTTTGAGCGAAGCGAAAACCAAGGGCAATTTTTCATTCCCTGGGCTTTTAATTATTTTTAAGCTTTTAAATGCTTTTAGACATGCTCAAGACTTTGTAAATAAAGGCTTCTAGATCTTATATGACTACGTTTACCTACCAATATGACTACGTTTACCTACCAATATGACTACGTTTACCTACCAATATGACTACGTTTACCTACCAATAATCTACATTATTTTTTTTGTAGATTTAACTACGTTTACCTTGCATTAATCTACATATTTATTATTATAGATTTATATTCATAAGTAATAATGTAGACAAATAAAATGCGGGACTTAGTAGTTAAAGATAATGCCTTAATTAATGCGAGTTATAACTTAGACTTAGTAGAACAACGTTTGATCTTATTAGCTATCGTCGAAGCAAGAGATAGTGGTCGAGGAATCAATGCAAATGACCCCTTAGAAGTGCATGCTGAGAGTTATGTAAATCAATTTAATGTTGCAAGACAAACAGCTTACCAAGCGTTAAAAGATGCTTGTAAGGATCTATTTGTACGTCAATTTAGCTATCAAGAAATTAATAAAAGAGGAAATGTAGAGAATGTTTTAAGTCGCTGGGTGAGCGAGATTAGATATATCGATGATGAGGCTACAGTAAAGTTAATATTTGCCCCTGCAATCGTGCCACTTATTACACGTTTAGAAGAACAATTCACTAAATATGAGTTACAACAGATTAGTAATCTCAGCAGTGCTTATGCTGTGCGGTTGTATGAATTATTAATTGCTTGGCGTAGTACGGGTCAAACTCCAATTATCGAACTAGCAGAGTTCAGACAAAAAATAGGCGTTCTTGATGATGAATATACAAGAATGGGAAATTTCAAAGATCGAGTATTAAATCTAGCTATTGCCCAAATTAATGAACACACGGATATTAACGTCCAATGTCAGCAACATAAAAAGGGACGTAATATTTCTGGTTTTTCATTCAACTTTAAACTGAAAAAAGTCGTTATAGCTCATAACAAAGAGCAAACTGCTCTTGAGATTTTCTCAAAATTTACCGATGCACAGCGTCATCTTTTTGCCAGTAAACTGTCTGAGCTTCCAGAGATGAATAAATATTCTCAAGGTACTGAAAGCTACTCACAATTTGCAGTTCGAATTTCTGAAATGCTACGAGATCCACAAAAATTTGAAGAACTACTCCCATATCTAAAAAAAGTAGGCTTTAATACAAAATAAACTTCATGTTCAGATTGGATGTTCACATAAACATCCTTGTACACGCACTGAGGGATTCCATTGAACACAACAAAATTTAGCGTTATGGACGCAAGTAAAGCCTTTAAAAAATCACGTACAACAATATACGAGGCTTTAAAAAGTGGTGAATTATCAAGAGATCATGATGGACTTATAGACTTGTCTGAACTTATCAGAGTTTATGGCAATCCAGTCGGTGTTCAGTCCAGTGCACGTACTGAACAAGTTCAAAAGGATGTACAAGTACACGTTCAATCTGAAGTTGAAAATGTATTAAAAGATCAAATTTCTTTACTCAAAAATCAGTTAGAGTTAGCAAATCAAAGAGAAAAGTCTTTGATGCAACATATTGAAGATCTTACTCATAGAATTGAGTTTAAGGGCACCTTAGAACAGCCAAAACAAGAAAATATTAATCAACTAAATGAATCTACTAATTCGAATATAGCAACAGATCCTCGGCCACAGACTGAGTCAAACTATGACGGATTGACTACTCCTCAGAAAGACAATAAACGTATCCCTGTCCCTGAACACGTTGAGCCTGAGCCTAAAAAGAGGGGCTTCCTGAGCCGTTTCTTCCTTCCTTATGGTTAGCCAGGACTCCAATTTTTTGATGAGCCAATTTCAGTGCAAGCACATGAAATAATGACTCATCAAAAAACCGGATGAGGTTTATTAAAACTGAATAAACTTGTGGAACATTGCTTAGTTATTGAGCGTGGAACACGAAAAATCACTGAAAAAGCCTAAGAGTGGTCTCTTAGGCTTTTTTGTACAGAATAATACATTGATTATATTAAGGTTTTATTAATGATTTCGTATAAGGTGTATTATGTTAATTTTAGATAAAAAAGTTATCAAAAAAATGGTGAAATATGTTTAAAGGTTTTTTTAATAAAATATTGAAAAATAAAAAATCAGATAATGATGGTAAATCAATATTAGATGAGATTTTTCATGAACATACTCAAGCTTTTTTAAGTATTCCTAGATTTGCTAGCTTAAGTGATGAGTTTCGAAATAATCTCATAAATTCTCTTTATGCAAACTTTAAGAATATTGAGTTATCTACAAACCCTATAATGGATTTAAGAGAGTTAATTGCTAGTTATGTTATCCAACATGCTGAATTGCAAATACTCTGTTTGAACGAAATAGAAAAAAAAGAAGCTAGTTATAAAGATAATCCTTATATTTCAGGTGCTCTTTATAAAAATATACGTCAAGCATCTGACTATGTAGATGATTTAAAAGATTTAAAATGGAAATACCCTAATATTAGTGATGATGAGTTAATTTCTTTTTGTAATAGTAGGTGTGTTGTTCTTCAATATTTTATTAATGGACTGAATAGACTTAGAATTGTTTATAAAGACTATGATATGACCAAAGATTGGTTATTACCTTTCATGACTGCAATGTTAATTTGTGAAGAAGATAAAATTCGAAAAAAAATTGGATTAGAGTCTCTATTGTTAGATGGGTTAGATTCTCTTAAGTATAGTACTTTTTTAAATTTTGTGATCAATGGGGAGGTCAATCCATATTATAAATGGGAAAAGGCTTATGGTTCATTAAGTTCTGAGCAATCACTTACTCTCTAATTCAAATAGTTAATAGCCACAGATTTTCGAGACACTTTTTAGTTAGATATGGCCTTATTTAACATAATGGT
>NZ_LXGN01000018.1 GCF_009372255.1 Acinetobacter guerrae | reverse complement strand
TTTTCGTGACTTTTAGAAAAGCAAAAGCAAGATCAAAAGCAGCTCGGAATTCGCTTCGCTCATAAGCTTTTTTTTCTCGCTACGCTCGGTTTAGGGATCAAAATTGGAAAGTTCGCACCCATTCGGGATGCTCTGTAAAGCAGGTGATTGATGGATAGGGAGCTTGTAATCAGGGAAAGGGATGGGCAAATTTTCTCAGTTCGCTCGTAGACACTCGCTCTGTTTAGCGACTCATGCCACGAGATTTCATTCTAGGCGCATGTTGCTGTGCTTTGAGTTGTTGTTCTTGTCTGAGTTTCAGCTGTTGTTCTGCTTTGATCTCATTCACACATTTTTTAATGACTTGATAGGTTGAGTATAGAGTCTGGTATTGCTTGGCTTTGGCCGGATGTTGTTGTTGGTACTGCTTCCAGGCATGTTCTTTGAACTTTTCATTTTCCAATAAATCCTTCATACCATGTTTTTTCTGGTGTTCATGCTGACCTTTTAGCTTTTTGTGTTCCTGATAAACCTCGTCACGTTGGGCTTCCCAGGCTTTTTTTCCAAACAGTAAGGGTTTGTTCTGGGTTAATTCATTGTGTTGATCGACCAGACTTTGCAACTTGTCATGACTTTGTTTCAGTCTGTTTTTCACGATGTCTTGGGCGAGCTGCTGATTGAACTCGTTTTGATGTTTGTGGTGCTTGGTCAGGTTTATTTCGGCTTGTTTGAGATTGCGCTGCATAAAATCCAGGTCTAAATTCGCGTCTTTTGCGCTGATTTCGCGTTTTAGCACTTTGCCAAGGGTTTCCCTCTGTTTTTCCTCAAACAGGGCTTTTTCGTCAATTGGTGGCGTTTTAGCGCTATTTTTGATTTGGATCTGCTGTTTTGTTTTCAGTGTGCTGAGTTTTATCTCATTTTCAGCAATTAGAACGCCCATATTTTTGTCGTATTGCAACTGAGCCTGATTTCTCTGTTTGATTTCATCATTGCTTCGGCTGATTTCGGTTTCGATGCCTCTTCTACGTAGTTCGGTGACTTTCGGTCCTTCGTGCAGGGTGGCTTCCAGGCCATTCTCCTGGTCTTTGTAGCTGCGGTGGTCGACCCGGGCTGTGGATCCGGCCAGATCCAGGTGCACATTGCAGATATCGGCAAAGTGTTCACGCCAGTGATCGATTTCTCCACTGTGTTTCTGATCGAGTTCCCGGGTTTTCTCTGTAAAACCTTCTGGCGTAAGTTTACGTGTGCTCATTAGGATATGGGCGTGATAATTGCGCTCATCACTGCCGGATCCGGTATGCGGTGCATGAATACAGGCATCGACTGCTACCTGATGTCTTTCCACGATGCTGGCACATAATTCTTCAAGCATGGCCAGACGTTGTTCCTGGTTCAGTTCACTTGGAAAGGCAATTTCAAATTCCCGGGCCACAGTCGAGTTTTTTCGGGTTTCCCGTTGTTCAACTTCGTTCCAGAGTTTTTCTCGATTTTTTAAATGCTGTGGTGCGCTTTCGGGTAAATAAATTTCTTTGTATTCCACACCAGTTTTTCGGCTGTAGTCATGTTCTCGGCCTTCACGTTCACAATAGATCTTTTCACCTGCCCGATAGGCAATCGCAGCAGTGGCGGAACGCCCTGCTGATCGTGCTACGGTTTTGACTGAAAAGTGGTAAATCGCCATGTCTATTTTTCGCTTTTAAATTTTCACGTAGTGAAATACAACCGTGAATACGGTTGTCGGGGTATTGGGGGAGACCCCAATCGGACTTGCAAACTTCGTTTGCATAAGTGCGCTCTTCGAGGAAAACATTACTATACATATAGCACCTTGAATGCATATTCAAGTGCGCTTATGTTAGGGATGGTTTCCCAGGATGATGGTATTGGATTAATGAGCGTTACTGAAACACTAGACAGCAAAATCAAGGCACAGGAAGAAAAGCTAAAGCAGTTAAAGGCTCAAAGACAGGCAGCACTGGCAAGAGAACGTGCCAAAGAGAAAGAACAGGCACGAAAGGACGATACCAGACGCAAAATTTTAATTGGATCCTGCATGCTAAAAATCACTGAAGAAGATGAACAAGCCAGAGCTAAACTAATTGCTCAGATGGATAAGTATTTGACAGATGAGCGTGACCGAAAGCTTTTTAATTTATAAATTTTGAGAGATGAGTAGTGGAAGATCCAACACTTAATGAGTTAATACGTAATACAGAATTATTTTTTGAACATCACTGGAATGTAGATCTATTAGGAACGCCTCCTGAATGGTCACCAGTACATTTTAATTTTGGGAAAATTCCTAATTACGATAAACAAGGTGTATATGCGTTTATCAAAGGGGATTTAGTGACTTATATCGGTGTTGGCACTTCTAGAGGTGCTGGCCGTTATCGTGGTAATGGCTTAAGCGCCAGGGTAATGAAATATTGCCGATGGAATGAAGATAAAACTGAATATATTGCGATAGATCCAAGATTAAAAGATGCTGGATCCATCATTACGATAGGCTTTGAACGTGATACGGCTTATTTAGCAAATGCCTTAGAAGTTTTTCTTATCTCTAAAATCCAACCTGTCCACAATGTGGTTAAAGTTG
>NZ_LXGN01000017.1 GCF_009372255.1 Acinetobacter guerrae | reverse complement strand
CTTTTCTAAAAGTCACGAAAATATGAACCAAAAATTGCCCCGACGAATCGAGCGAAAGCGAGATTCAATAGAGTTTGAGCGAACGAAGTGAAGCGAAAACCAAGGGCAATTTTTCACTCCTTGGGCTTTTAATTATTTTAAAGTTTTTAAATGCTTTTAGATATGCTGAAAGCCTTTGTTCACAATGCTTTTAAGGTTTATATGACACCGTTTACCTTGCAATATGACACCGTTTACCTTGCAATATGACACCGTTTACCTTGCAATATGACACCGTTTACCTTGCTTATAGCACTAAAATTAATTATTGTGTCATAGCATAATAATTAATACTGGTGCTTCATGAGAGAATTAGTGGTAAAAGACAATGCCTTAATCAATGCAAGCTATAACTTAGATTTAGTAGAACAACGTTTAATTTTATTGGCCATTGTTGAGGCAAGAGAAAGCGGGAAAGGTATTAATGCGAATGATCCCCTTGAAGTACATGCAGAAGGCTATATCAATCAATTTGGCGTACATCGCAATACGGCTTATCAAGCATTAAAAGATGCCTGTAATGATTTATTTGCAAGACAATTTAGCTATCAAAAAATAAATGAACGAGGGAATATTGAGAACTATAGATCCCGTTGGGTTAGTGAAATTGGATATGTAGATAATGAAGCAGTGGTTAAACTTATCTTTGCCCCAGCCATAGTTCCCTTAATTACACGCTTAGAAGAGCATTTCACTAAATACGAATTGCAGCAAGTTAGTAATCTCAGCAGTGCTTATGCTGTTCGCTTATATGAATTATTAATTGCTTGGAGAAGTACTGGCTCTACTCCTGTTATAGAGCTAAGTGATTTCCGTCAAAGAATTGGCGTACTCGATACAGAGTACAAGCGTATGGAACGCTTTAAAACTAGTGTACTTGAGCTTGCTATTAAACAAATTAACGAACATACAGATATCACTGTGAAGTATGAGCAACACAAAAGAGGTCGATCAATTTCAGGATTCTCTTTTACTTTTAAACAGAAAAAGAAGGACAACCCACCGATAGAAAGAGATCCGAATACGTTAGATCTCTTTACAAAGATGACTGATGCACAACGCCATATGTTTGCAAATAAACTTTCTGAACTTCCTGAAATGGGTCGTTATTCCCAGGGAACTGAAAGCTATCCGCAATTTGCTGTTCGTATTGCTGAGATGCTGCAAGACCCTGACCGAATAAAAGAACTATACCCATACCTAAAAAAAGTGGGATATATGCCATCAAATAAAAAGGACACCGTAAATGGCTAAGTTATCACTAAGTGAAGTATCTAAAAAATTCCATGTGGATAGATCAACCATTTACAGAGCTGTACGTAATGGACGTTTATCACGCTCCAGTGATGGACAATTCGATCTAGCAGAGGTCATCCGATGCTTTGGAGAACCTGAGCAAACATCTCAAAAAATTGAATCATCTAGGCAAGAAGGTGATGAATCTACAAAAAAACTTATTGCCCATTTAGAAAATGAAGTCAAAAAATACCAAGAACGTGAAGAACGGTTAATGCAACAAATTGACCGTATGCAAACACTCATTGAGCTGAAAAGTGTTGCACCTGCCACAGCATTACCACAACAAGATGCTACGGCATGCGACACCGACATGCCACAGCATGCGACAACACAACAAGACAATGATAATAAAAAGAATAATGAATTCAATATTGCAGAAAATGTGGCAGTGCCACAGCAAGAAACTACGGCATACCACACCCAAACGCTACAGCATGCCACGTTGCAAAATGTGGCAGTGCCACAACACAAAAAGCGTGGCTTATTTGGCCGTGTGCTGAATGCTGTGTTTGATCATGACTGAGCAATCAAGGGAGAGAGATCATGCCAAAATTGAAAGACATTGCCCTGGGCATTATTGTGGCCCCACTGTTAATCCCAATCATGCTGGTTGCATCGTACCAGGATAAAAAGGCACTCAAAAAAGAGCTGAATGAACGCCAAAAAGAAAAAGACCAGGCATCCTGATTATTCAATTAACCTAAACAAAGTTGTGAAACATTGATCAAATAATAGGCGTGGAACGTGAAAAATCATAAAAAAACCCACCTTGGGGAAGATGGGCTATAAACTAGAAACTACAGCATTGATTTCTATAGATAATTATAACGCATTTCGTATAAGGTGTATTATGTTAATTTTAAAGCCTCTAAATAATTTATTGCTTTCGAGTCGCTAACCAACACAAGACTGCTCCTGTTGTCACCATTGCAACACCTTGCCAAAAGATGAAAGATAAGGAAGTGCTTAGAAGTAATGCAGCAAACAAAGCAGATAACACGGGAGTAAAGTAAGAAGCGCCAGCCATTAATGTCATGTTCCCTGAAATAATTCCAATATTCCAAGCACCATATCCCAAACCTAAAGCACCAGCCGCCATAATCAGAGTGACTGTATTGTCATAAGTAAAATTAAGAGCTGACCCACTCATGAGAAGGTATTTTATCCATAGTACAGCTGCAACTAGGGCAAAAAATATAGTGACTAGATTTTTACCCTGAGACGTTTTTACTGTCACAGAACAATATGTAGCCCATAAAATAGCAGCAGCAAAAGCTAAACCATAACTAAGAGGATTAGCCTTCAAATTGGTCCATATCTGGAAGAGATCAAATCCAGTATCTCCCCCTAGCACCCAACAAATTCCAACCAAGGCTAATATGCAACCGGGAATAATTAAAATATTGGCCTTAATGTTGTTAAAAATAATTGCAAATAGTAGAGTAAATGTTGGCCATAGATAATTAATCATGCCAACTTCGATTGCTTGTCTACTGTTTTGTGCATAGCCAATAGAAAGAGCAAAACATAATTCATAAGCAACAAATAAAAGGCTTCCCCAACATAAATAGGATTTTGGGATTGTAGAAAACTTAGGCATGCCAATCGTGAAAAGTAAAATCACGGATGCGACACTGTAAATTAGAGCAGCACCGGCTACAGCTCCAAAACTCTCACTGACACTACGAATTAAGCCTACATTTGTACTCCAAAATATGACAGCTGTAAGACCAATTAAAGTCGATATATTTCTATTGAGTGCAGGTAAAGCGTTTAAAAGCATAACCAATTCCTTTTAAGCTTTAGCATTGATTAAACGATGTGATTTCCTTTGTAATAAAGCCATACTTGCAAAAATTGCAACTACAATTAATAAGACACTAGGTGCTAAGGTATTACCTGTTTGTTGAATTAACCAGGTTGCAACAAAAGGAACTGTTCCACCTAACAATGCATTAGCAGTATTAAAACTAAAGGCAAAACCGGTATAGCGCACTTGTATAGGGAATTGTTCTGTTAAATATGCAGGTAAACTACCATCGTTCATTGCTAACAATGTGCAGAACACGAGCTGGATTATCACCATTTCAACAAAACTGGCGGTTGAAAGTAAGTAGAACAAGGGTACAGTCAGTGCGATAAAGCTTAGACTTGCCCAAAGCAACATTTTCTTACGTCCAATTCGGTCTGAATATTTGCCCATTGCAAAAACCACAGCAATATAAAATAGCAATGAAATTGACCCCGAGATAAAGGCTTGCGTTTTATTTACACCTAACTCTGTAGCTAAATAATTTGGCATGTAACTAAAAATAAGATAGAACGCAGTGGCATTTAAAGATGCAACAGCAAATGCTTTAAAAAGTGCTGGTCGATACTGGGTAAATAAGGCTTTGATTGGAAAATTTTCTTTCTTGCCATTTTTTTGATGTTCTAAAAACTCTGGGGTATCTTCTAACTTGACACGAATGTAGTATCCAATTAAGCCTAATGGTGCTGCCAATAAAAATGGAATTCTCCAGCCATATTCGTGTAAAAATGCCTCTGACATAAAAGCGAACATTGCTGCTGCCATTAAAGAGCCGAGTAGTAAACCCGTTGCAGTACTTGCAGGAACTAAACTGGTATAAAGTCCTCTTTTTTCCTTAGGCGCGTATTCTGCGAGAAAGTTTGCTGCTCCAGCATATTCACCTGAAGCTGAGAAGCCCTGGATCATCCGAAATATTAATAGCATAATCGGTGCAAAAATACCGATACTTTGATAACTTGGTAACAGTGCAATACATACCGTAGCCAGTGTCATTAAGATAATCGACCACGATAAAGCATTTTTTCGACCAAATTTATCGCCCACATGCCCCCAAAAAATACCGCCTAATGGACGCAAAATAAATGAAATTGCAAAGATAGCATAGGCAGCCATTAATGCCGTTAAAGGGTCACTTTGCGGGAAAAAAACAACTGCAATGACTGTTGCCAAAAAACCATATGCTGCATAATCAAACCATTCTACAAAATTGCCAATAAAGCTTGCACTTGCGACACGTCTTAAGGTGTTTTTTTGTTCTACCTGCTTGTCTTTTTTCATTTTTCTCCCCTCGAATCAAATAGGCACTTCTAAAAGAAGTGCCTATGCAATTTATTATTTGATGATGTTATGTTCTGGACCATATGGGAATTTAGTAATATTTTCATTGCCTGATTCTGTCACCACCAAGATGTCATGTTCACGGTAACCACCAGCACCAGCCATACCTTGTGGAATCATGACCATAGGTTCCATGGAAATCACCATGCCAGGTTCAATCACCGTATCAATATCTTCACGTAATTCTAAGCCTGCTTCACGACCGTAATAATGCGATAACACGCCAAAAGAGTGTCCATAACCAAAGGTACGGTATTGTAATAAGCCTTCTTCATAGAAAATTTCATTTAATTCTTTCGCAATATCACTGCAACGTGCACCTGGACGAATCAATTTTAAGCCTGCTTCATGCACCTTAACATTGGCTTCCCAAATACGTAGTGAAGCATCATCGCAATGATCAAAAAATTGTGTCCGTTCTAAAGCTGTGTAATAGCCTGCAATCATCGAGAAGCAATTTAAACTTAAGATGTCACCTTTTTGCACTTGGCGTGTTGTGACAGGATTATGTGCGCCATCGGTATTAATTCCTGACTGGAACCAAGTCCATGTATCCATTAATTCAGAGTTTGGAAAACGTTTGGCAATTTCACGTACCATCGCTTGGGTAGAAGCTAAAGCCACTTCATGCTCTGGTACCCCTTCACGAATCGCTGCAGTCACTGCGAAACCACCAATATCACACACAGCAGCCCCTTGGGTGATATGTGCAATTTCTTCAGCAGATTTAATCATGCGTAGTTTCATACATGGGGCACTAATATCGATAAACTCTACATTTGGCAAAACAGCTTTTAACTTATTTAAACGCTCTAAAGGCAAATGATCAAACTCAATTCCTACACGACCTTTATTCGGAATTTCTTGTGTAACCGCTTTAAAATAGTTATCACGCTGCCAATCGGTATAAACAACGTTATAGTCACCAACCGTACGACGCCAAGGTTGACCAGCATCAATATTTGCTGAAATTGTCACCACTTTTTCTGGGCTAACCACCAGACCGTAGAAGCGACCAAATGAACAATAAATAAAGTCCGCATAATAGTTAATGTTATGTATTGAACTAAATAGAACATGATCAATTTCTAGCTCTTCCATTAGTTGGCGTAGCTTGCTTTGTCTATTTTGATACTCAGATAATGAAAATGTTGCAGAAACTTTTTCACCATTTTCAATGGTTAATAATGATGGTAGCTCTGAAACAGCCAAATTATTTACTAAAGTATTCATATATGTGCCTAGATCAATGTGATGTAACCAATCACCTAAGCTTATGCAGAATATGAGTAGGTATTTTTGCCAAAAACGTCAGAAAGTTGTCAAAAACCGACAAGATTAAAAAATACTAATTAGCAAAATCTAGAACATTACGTTCAAATTTGGGTGAATAGTTAAAAAAAGCTTTATATGCTTTAGTAAAACTAGATCCGTTACAAAAACCGCATGCCAAAGCAATATTTGAAATGCTTAAAGTAGACTGTTTAAGTAGATTCTGTGCATAGGTGAGTCTTAGTTTTAAATAATATTCTTTCGGAGCCAATTGCAGATTCATTTTAAACAAGCGCTCTAAGGTACGCGGTTGAATTTTTACATGCTGTGCAATTTCAGCAATGGTTAAAGGCTCATTAATATTATTTTCCATTAAGCGCAATACATCTTGAATTGGAAAATCAAGTTTTTTCCTATGTTCAGAAATGGGTTGATGTTGAATTTCATTGCTCTCACGTACTTGATGAACAATAAATTGCTCACAGATTCTCTTAGCAATATTTGGATAATGTATTTCAACAAGTTCCAAGCCTAAATCAATCGCTGCAAGCCCACCAGAACAGGTAAAACGATTCTTATCAATGGTAAAAATATGCGGGGTAAATTGTACTAATGGAAATTCTTCTTGTGCAGCTAAGGTATTTTCCCAATGAAGACTAGCACGAAAGCCATTTAGCAGATCTGCTTTTGCCAATACATAAGCACCTGTACATAAACCACCTAAAGCAATTTTTTGTTGATCAAGCCGATATAAAAAATTCTTTAAGTATGGGGTCATATTCTTATACAGTTGAAAACCACCACAAATAAAAACGATATCCATATTCAGTAAATGTGGCAAAACACAGGTATGTTGTATTTGCAGACCATTGCTTGCGCAACTGTGATGACCATCTAAACCCGTCACGTTCCATTGGTATAAATTATCTTGTGTGACATAGTTAGCCATACGTAATACTTCAAGCATGTTTGAAAAGGCAATCATGGAAAAGTTATCGAGCAATAGAAAACCAATACGCTTAGAGTTTTGCAACATAAAATTAATATACTTTACTTTTTTTCATATTTTTATTAAGCAATTTTAGGACCACAATTTTGATTTTTCAGATTTAAATAATTTTAAAGTGTAAGGTAATACCTTAGATACTACAGAAAATCCTGGAAGCCAAACGCACCAAAAAATATTGGTTCAGAATATAATTTTTAATTAACAAACCTATTTGAAACAGAATATTAGTTGATATCTTATTTGTTACAGATTCAACAGACAATCTCTTATCAGAAATTTAAAAAACTGCACTATCCCACCAATTTATTATTACCCATTTAACATAATGGTGGTTATACGAAGTACATTTGTATATTATATTAATTATCAAGCACTTATTCAAATCATAAAAATCTTAAAATGAGCAAAAAGCCGATTTTGAAACAAGTCGGCTTTTTTATGATCGATTTTGATAGTTTTTGCCAATAAATTTGTTTAAAAAGTAGTCGATTTTGCGATTTTTTAAATTTTATCAATGCTTGAATGCTTAAAATTATCCACATTTTTTGTGGATAAAATTTAGGCTATTTTGTAAGCCAAAGCGTACAGCAATCTCGGTTCTTTGCGGCTATACCAGATAGTGGAAATTTCATATGATAAGGACATAGAGAGCAGGATGCTCCAGATAAGAATAACAAGATCAAATACAAGGAATGTGAGGTACGACAGGAGTTATACCTAAGCATCAAATATGTAAAAAACCCCGACAGGATGTTGGGGTTTTTTATTATCTAATTTTTTAAATCAAGGTTGGATGAGCATCCAGAATGCGGATCAGCGTTGCTACTGGGCCGAGGTTAGTGAGAGATTGAGATTCCTGTTAGCAAATAACAGTTACACAGAATTTTGACTGGGTTCAAATATTAAACCCAGTCAAAACAGGTATTAACTTATAAACTCAAAACCAACTTGAACAGCATAAAGACCACCGTTTATAATTTTTGACAGTTTTGTAATAATGCGTAGCCACCTTTAGATTTTTTTAAATCTAACAAAGAGTAGACCATTGTGTCTCCAAACACGCCATCATTAATAGTTCCTACGCTCAGTAAGTAGTTATTATTGGAGAATACTGGATTATTTTTTTTACTATATTGATCATCAAAGTTTAGCTGTTGTGAAATATTATCGTAAGTCACTGTCGCACTAGTTTTTTGGTTATTAAAGTGGTAGGTTACGCTTAGATTTTCGTTGCTATCACACTTGTAGTTGACGACATAATTTTGCTGGTTAGATGGTTGCTGCTGGTCAGTGATAAAGGCTTTCAAATTAAATTTTATTTCGGTGCTTGCATGCTTACGGGCATCATTGCGTGTTTGGCTTACGATAAGCTTATAATCCCCTGTATAAGGCAGGACTTGGAAATCACCAGAGAGTTCACTAGTTTTATTGTTATTTCCAAGATACAGTAAATTTAATACCACATCGTCTGATGTGTTTTGTCTTACTACTCTTAATACTTGATTAGCTTGTGCATGGAATATATATTCCTTTGTATCATAGCCAGTAATACTGCCCTTAATATCCAAAACTTGGGGGTTAGCAATATTACTGTGACTATTTTTATGAGAAGTCTCGACTGCATTAGTATACTGACTATTGTTATCAGGTGTTGTGTTACAGCCTGATAGAGCAGCTATACACGACATCACCAATGCAAGGGCGAGTATTTTCTTTGATTTCATCTTAAAACCTTTCGTATTAAAAAATAATTGATTATTTTAACATCCAAAATAGTTGAGTTTATTGACGTCGGAAAAACTATATATTACATCCATAACTACCATGTACTGACAGTATGTTCACCTCAATTACTAAAAATAAAGAAATGAGCAAGCATCAGCTCAACTACATTTCTATTTTTAATTCAGTTCGGCTTTGTTGTATAAAGAGCTGAAAGATAGACTTTGAAAATTATAAAAATCGGAAATTTATGATATAAAAAATGTGCTCGACGATGTCGAAAAGCCGACTTGGAAACAAGTCGGCTTTTTTAAACAACTTTGTAATATTCTCTCAATGATAATGGTTTAAAAAGTAGGTATTTATTGATTTTTACTATTTTATCAAAGACTCTATTTCGAAAACTATCCCTCAATTTTTGTGGGTTAGAGCTTACAAAGATATCGGCTTTTTTTGGTTATTTGGAATAAGACTAAGTTGCCTAAAAGATTGGTATATATCACAATTTTATTATTTATATGATTTATATAAAATAAGCAAAAAGAATTTCACTATAAGGAAATCATGAGAAAAAAGATTACCTATCTAGCTGGGGCTATGACCATAGTTTTACTAATAGCGGTGATTAAACATGAAAATGAAGTAAAGGGGGATGAACAATTTAGATATTTAGATTCCATAGCATCTAAGCAACCTTAGTAAAATTGCACTTATATTTAGAAATACTAGATCATATAAAAACCATTATTTAACATAAAATCTCTTATGCGAAATTACATACCAACTTTAACCACATTGTGGACAGGTTGGATTTTAGAGATAAGAAAAACTTCTAAGGCATTTGCTAAATAAGCCGTATCACGTTCAAAGCCTATCG
>NZ_LXGN01000016.1 GCF_009372255.1 Acinetobacter guerrae | reverse complement strand
TCTTTAGAACTGGTTAGCTCAATCTTATCTTCAGTCGCAATCAGCTTAATGACTTTTTTAGCAATGATTTCAATCAAATCATCCTGCGCCTGTACTTTGATTGGTCCTTTTGCAGCAAAAACACTTAAACCTTTTTGCGCGGCAAATAAACTAATTTTATCCTGCGCGTGTCCAATAATATTTTTTTGAGCGCTCAAATTAATTGAACCACTGGCACTCTCGGCAATATCCTGAGAAGCTTGCAAGATAATGTTTTCAGGTGTGGTCAATGCAATGCCATTCGGTGATGCCAACAACATCAAAGCTTGTCTAAAAATTTTACCTTGTTCTTGTTGCTTGACATCAGCACTACTTTCCAGACCTTGGGTATAATCTTCCATAAAGCCTTGTAATGAACTTAGGGCTTTGAGCGGTGTCATTTCAAGTTTGCTGCCTTTGCTAAAAGTGCCACAGACGCTCATTAGGTCAAAGTCTTTGATCTCTACATTGGCTAAGACTTGTCCTACTTCTTGTAGGCTTTCAAATGGGTTTTGTTTGATTTGGTCTTTTATGCTGGCCAGTTTGCCTTTGATTATGTCAACACCATGTTCTTCTACGTTTTCAATAAAGGCTTTTAAGTTGTCTACCGCTCCTTTTGCGTCGCTAAAAAATGTATTGAATTCATCTACAATGCCTTTGCTATTGCCACCTAGTCCACCAATGTCCTGTATAAAGCCACTACAGTTTTTGAGTGCATGAAGAGGGTCTTTTTGAATACTGTCTTTAAAGAGGTTTAAGGTGCTGTTTAATGCCTGACTGGTCGTTTTAAGTTCAAGTGACTGGATGAATTTAGGGAGATGGTGAATAACATTTAATGCATCACTCTGTTGTTTGGTCGCAACTTCACTGAGCATTTTCATGCTCTCATAGCCTTGTGTGAGTAAGGATTGAGCTTGGGCAGCTTCCAGATGATCAGCAATCGCTTGTTCTTGGGCATAGGTACTAATCAGCATGCCTTTTCCCGCACGTACTGCGCCATAGTAGTCGGTTCTAAGTTCAAATCCCTCACCACGTCCCTGACTACTTTCTTGTTGTTTAGGATGGCTGAGGTTTCCCAGATTAAGTTGGCTAGCACCGTGACTACTGTGGAGTTGGGTGCTAATTTGTCCAGTTGTATCGTCAAACCTGAGTTGGTTGAAGCCTTCACCATGCACTTCTTTAGATCGTATACCACTAAGTTTCTTTGTATCTGGAAGTTGGCCTTTTTGGTCAAATTTTGTAGGTGAACGTTGCGCTTCATGGATTCGACCCGTTACAAATGGTCGATCGACATCACCATCAAAGAAGTCAATGACCACCAATTCACCGACGCGTGGCAAAAACCTTGCACCATAACCTTCTCCTGCCCATGGGGTCAGGACGTCTATCCATGCTGAGTCTGTGTCGTTGTCATTGGTGCCTGCTCCACTATCGTGTTGGTGATCTTCAGTTCGGGTAAAGAGGAATCTGACTTTGACCCGCCCCCATTCATCAACATGTATTTCTTCGTTGGCAGGTCCAACCACCCGTGCTCGTTGGGGATAAACCATCGGCCGATGGGTGAAGGGTTGGTATTCTGGGACTAATTTGATATGACGGCGGATCAGGATCAGTTCATTGCCTTGACGTTCATCGATTTGAAATGGTTTGACCTGTGAACGAGTCAGAAGAGGTTGAAGTTGTTGTTGCAGGTCTTTGGGTAAGTTGTTCTGGTTGTAAAAGTGCTTTTGATAGATAAGAAATTGCCGATCTGCTGTGTCATGTTGATCAATTTCAGGATGGTCTGTCAGTTCAAACCAGTATCCTACTTGTGCATCGCGTACTGTGGTTTGAGCTTTGAAATATTTGGCTTGTTTTTCTTGATAAGCACTTAGGTTTTGATTGAGCTTCTCGATTTGTTGTGAACCTGAGGTTGTAGCCTGATCAGCTCCTGTCAAGTCTGTCGTCCATGCTGCACTGGTTGTCCATGCTTGTTCCAGACTTAAGCTTTCGTTACTGTATCGCTCACTGTGTTGATGGGCGCTCAATACTGAACCACTGCCTTCATCTTGTGTTAATGCTGTTGGTTGCCAACGTTGTATATAGGTCGCTGTCGATTGGAACTGCCGATGTGCGATAAGATGGGTCATGCTGTCAAAGTATTCAGTCGCATGACTACGATGAAATCGGATGCTACCTCGATTCAGTGCGGTAAATGAGGCTTGTTGGTCGATCAAGCGGAGTTGCTGCGGGGCGAGTTCTTGTGTGGAATGTGCAACGAGATGTTGTTTTTCATCAATCAGCCAATTGATGCCTTCGCTACGCCATAATCGGGTCAGAAACTCGTGATCTGTTTCGTTGCTCTGTAAGGTGAAGGGTCGGATATTGTAGTTTTGAGTGAGACCTTTCAGATCAAGGCTTAAGCTAGCGGCAAATAAGGCACTTTTATTTTGCCATTCTTTAAAGAGGATCTGGGTAATTTCGGGGACACTTTTGTTCATGAATACGCGGCTGTTACGGCGTTTGTGCCAAAGTGCGGTAGGGTCTTGCACAGTCAAGGTGTAAAGCGTTAGTGCGCCATCACTCTGACCTTGACTTGCTTGGGTTATAATGCCCGATGTTCGGTTCAACTGCCCTAAATCTGTTACTTGATCAATCGCGACCTGACAGCCTATAAATTGTTTAAGTGCAATGTAGGCATTGTTGGATAAGCAGGTAAGTTCAAGTTTTAAGCCGTCATTGAGTCCATGTTGCCCTTCTATCCGCTGTAAGAAAACCTGCGGGTTAAGAACTGCGTTACTAAACTGTACGTGAATGGCACGTTTGAGTGTCCCTAAGCCTAGATGTTCTAAT
>NZ_LXGN01000015.1 GCF_009372255.1 Acinetobacter guerrae | reverse complement strand
ATTAATGACCCATACAAACTGACGTAAAATTCTAAGTGATAAAAAATTTGAAAAATTAGTCTGGGTTCAGACAGTTACAGAGCACATTCCAAAGTTTGCTTGGATGGCTATTCAATGTCGATTATTCTATTCGTTTGATTGAATAACTCGTAAAACATACAGTCAGTCTAATTATGAATAGTGATGAATATTGTTTTGAATAATGCTAAACGCATTAAAAGAAGAAATTATATAATATCAATATATTAATGTAACTTAATCGAGAGTTTAATTAATGATTTGATTATCTTAAATTTTATCTTTTTTCAAATAATTTATTTCCAATACTTATATGAGTCAGGTTTCATCTTAGAATGCTGCAATGCATACTCAAGTGTACAGGGGATGGTCAGGAGACCATCTTAGGGTTTTTATAAAGTGAAGTATGCAATATTGAGTCATTTAAGTTGAAAGAATTTCCATATTATTGATAGGTTTTTATTTTTTGTGCAAAATTTTGCACATTTAAGTGTAAGTTTAGCAATCGTATAATATTTCTTCTGGCATGTCTAAAACTTCACTCTATAATATTTGAGAATCATTCTAAATCTAATAAGGAAATAACATGTCTACCGATCAACAATTTAAAGCACCTGCAAATTTAGGAATAGCGGTTTATCCCGATAATGCAGAAGCGATTGGTAATACACCTTTAGTTCGGATTAATCGCCTCATTCAATCAGATGCTACAGTTCTAGCAAAGATTGAAAGCCGTAATCCTGCGTTTTCTGTGAAATGTCGTATTGGTGCTGCGTTAATTGCAGATGCAGAAAAACGAGGTGTATTGAAAGCAGGCATGCATATTGTAGAACCAACCAGTGGAAATACAGGTATTGCTTTGGCATTCGTTGCAGCAGCAAAAGGCTATCCGATTACACTGACTATGCCAGCCAGTATGAGTATTGAGCGTCGCAAAGTACTTAAAGCATTTGGTGCAAATCTAGTATTAACTGAACCAGCAAAAGGCATGAAAGGTGCTGTGGATGAAGCGGTACGTTTAGCGACTGAGCAACCTGAAGTGTATTTTGTACCGCAACAATTCGAAAATCCAGCCAATCCTAAAATTCACGAAGAAACGACTGGACCCGAAATTTGGAATGCAACAGGTGGTCAAGTAGATATTCTTGTTGCGGGTGTGGGGACAGGTGGAACGATTTCTGGCATTTCCCATTATTTTGAAAATATTCAAAAACATCCACTTTATTCTGTCGCTGTTGAACCTGCTGAATCTCCAATTATTAGCCAGACCAAACGTGGTGAGAGCATTACACCTGCACCACATAAAATTCAGGGTATTGGTGCGAACTTTATTCCAAAAAATCTTGATTTGAATATTGTCGATGAAGTCATGCCAATCACTAGTGAAGAAGCAATTGAGTGGGCGCGTAACTGCGCGACCCAAGAAGGTATTCTGGTTGGAATTTCAAGTGGTGCAGCTCTTGCTGCTGCCAATAAAATTGCACAACGCAATGAAAATAAAGGTAAAACTATCGTTGTGATCTTGCCAGATAGTGGTGAGCGGTATTTATCTTCAGTACTGTTTGAAGGCCTATTCGAAGAATAAATTGTGTATCAGAAAGCCACGCATTTCGCTGGCTTTCTGATTAAATAGCCTAAGTAAAATAATTTTTGGAGCTTGAATTTAAGTAAGTATACACTTTGATTTTAATCAATTTTGTAGCCTCAGTTTTATTGAAAATAGTTAAAGGTGAACATTATTTAGAGTTCTTTCTTTAAAGCTTTTTCAAAACTTTTCACAGAACGTGCATATTTTTTTGCTTTATGACGAGTCCAAAAACTGGACTTATAACCCGTTGGACCGACATTATAATACGCACTGGCTTTAAACCAGCTTCCTGCCATTTCATTATAATGCGCTAAAATATAGGCACTACATTGAATATTGGTATATTCATTTGCCAAGTTGCCAGGGCAGGATTGTCGCCAATAACTAGGGATAATTTGTGCCAAGCCGACGGCACCACCTGATGAACGTGCATAAGTGTTATAGTTGGATTCTTGACGAATGGTCGCTGCAATCAATAGCGGTGGCACTTCATAACGATCTGCACTCTGGATAATCATGGGAGATAAGCGATTTGCTGTAGATGTGGGAACGGCATACGCTTTTTGTAGTCCATTAGAGAGTTTATTTGAACGTTTTTCTAAGGAACCGCTATGAGGGCCAAGTGTCGTGCAGCCTGTAAAAATAAGTCCTAAGCTCGTTAAAATAAATAGTCTGGATAATCTCTTTTTATTATAAAAAATCAGTGTTTTGTCATTAAAAAAAGTATCAAGCAGTTGCAAAACGAAGTACCACCATTGAATATTGAAGTTGGGAAAATCTTAATTTGTCATAACTATAGCGTCAATGAAAGTGATGTGACAATTTGCAAGATGATCAAACTATAAATAGCCTAAGCAAATTTAACTTTTTTATCAAACAAATTATAATAAAATTCACCTTCTTTTATCTTTATACTAAAATTATGACGCCTGCCTGTAAATTACTTAAAACTAATAAAGTTGAATACAGTATCCATGAATATGAGCATGATCCTCATGCAAAAAGTTTTGGACTCGAAGCTGCGGAAAAATTAAATTTAAATGTTGAAGAAGTCTTTAAAACGTTACTCGTTACAGACGATAAAAACTATTTTGTGGCGATTTTACCCGTCAATCATCAATTAAACTTAAAAAAAGTCGCTGCTGCCTTGGGCTGTAAAAAATTACATATGGCAGAACCTAAAGATGCAGAGCGTTTAACTGGTTATTTGGTGGGTGGAATTAGCCCATTAGGTCAGAAAAAAAGTTTGAAAACGGTGATTGATGCTTCGGCTAATGTCAAAACGAAAATTTATGTGAGTGGTGGGAAACGTGGGTTGGATATTGGCGTAAATCCTCAAGATATTGCGAAACTTCTATCAGCTCATTTTGCAGATATTTTAGATATTTAATGATGAACTTTGATTTGTTTTTATGCCTTTTCACATAATCATTATTTTTTCAATCAGTTTAGCTTAAATATCTATAATTATCCTTTAGATAAGCATTATTTGTACAAAAAAAACTCAAAAATGTTTCATTTATTGAATAAGTCGCTTTTTTGCACAATTTTTGTATACCCTAAATACGTGAATTATAAATAAATAGAGGTAGATGAATGCTGATTTTTCATGGTTCTCCTGTTCAAGGCGCACTTTTTGATATGGATGGAACAATGTTTGATACTGAGAGATTGCGGTTTCAAACATTGAAACAGGCATCTCAAGAGTTAATTGGACAAGCGTTTTCCGATGAATATTTGATGCAATGCTTAGGTTTGAGTGCGACAACTGCCGAACAGCTGGCTCAACAGCAATATGGTTCAGATATTTCTTATAAGGCGATTCGCCAACGTGCAGATGAACTAGAATTGGAATTGGTACGTAAAGAAGGTGTACCGATAAAAAAAGGATTAGTTCAAGTTTTGGAGCGCTTAAGAAAATCGGGATTGCGTATGGCAGTTGCAACATCGAGCCGTAGAGCAATTGCAGAAGAATATCTGATCAATGCCAATGTTTATAAATTCTTTGATGTATTGGTATGTGGGGACGAAGTCGAAAATGGTAAGCCGCATCCTGAAATTTTTGAAAAAGCCGCTGAAAAATTAAATCTGGAAACTTCACATTGTTTGATGTTTGAAGATTCTGAGAATGGCATCACTTCTGCGCATGCAGCGGGTGGGATGACTATTTTACTCAAAGATATTAAAGCGCCAAACGCGAATATGCTGTCTCAAGCGAATTTCTATTTTGAAACCATGTATGAGTGTTTAGAAGACTTAGATCAATATGTACCAGCTATGGATATGCCAATTTTACCAGAAGCATTTCCACAGACTTTGAATCAACTTACGGTTGGTATTCATGGTTTTGGCGCAATCGGTGGTGGTTATCTTGCGCAGATTCTATCGCATTGGGATGGTTATACTCGTCCGCAACGGATTATTGCCTCGACTCGCAATAGCTTATACCGAGAAGCCGTCAATGCCTTTGGAACGTATTGCATTCGTTATGGGCAGGTCTCGTATGATGAGCGGATTGAATATATGTCGGTAATTGATGCAGACAATGAACAGCATATGCTGGATTTGTATCTGGAATCGTCATTAATTGCATTGTGCTTACCTGAACAAGCCATTGCCACTGAAGCAAAGATTATAGCCAAAGGGCTATATGCACGTTTTGCTTCACAAGCCATGCAAAATACACGTCCACTCACTTTTTTAATTATTTTAAATAAAGTTGGCGCCAAAAAAATGGTCTTAGATCATATTCGAGAGCAATTAATTGCTTTATCAAATGTGGAGATTGCAGATCAGATTATGGCTCAACATTATTTCTGCGATACCGTGGTTAATCGTATGGTATCTAAACTTTCTGAGCAAAATTTGTATCGGCAGCTCAAAATTAAATATAATTTTTTCAAACAATATCAATCAGATGTTGAAGATGAAAATGTTGAAATTGAAGATACCAGTAAACTTTCAACTGAACAGGAACATCAGGCAGCTTTGTATATTGATGATATGCGGCGTAACTTTCAGCCTAGTCATATTTTGCAGACGATGGACTTAATTTTATTTAATAGTGAAACGGATATGCCGATCTATGTTGAAAATAACAGTCCATTATTGGAAAAAATGCGGCAAATGATCGTGGTCGATAATATTGCCGATATCCAACTTATTAAAAATCGTTTGTGGAATGGTATACATGCCATGATGGCATGGTATGCGTCATTATTGGGACATGAAACCATTGGTGTGGCAATGGGGGATGCACGTGTACAGTCTTTGGTTGAACATTTAATTCAAGAGGTTAAGCACGGTTTGGCGGTATCTCTACCAAAACGTGCTCAAGATCTGGATCGCTTGGCGAAAAGTTTCGTTGAATCTTGTCAATATGCTTATAAAGATCCTTGTCAGCGTGTCGCTCGCGATCCATTACGCAAACTCAATCATAATGAGCGTGTTATGGGTTCAATCGCCAATAATCTCCGATTTGAGCAACCTGTTGATAGCCTGTTATGGGGCGCAAGTTTGGGTTATTTCTATGCGATGAAAACGTTTGGTATAAGTTTAGAAGATGTCTCCGAGCATTTGCAGTCCAATATTGCCCAGTTTGACTTAGACATTATTCAAAAACAAAAAGTTGAACAAACGATACATCAGTATTTGGATCGATTACAGACGCATCCAGAATGTATCAAGCAATTTAAGAATTTTGTCTTGCCTGAACAGGTACAATCTTCTTATGCATAATGACATAGTGAAAGATAAAATCTAAAGCAAAAACAAACTGATCATTTTAGTTGTTACACCAAAAATCATGCTTTAATAAAGCACTTTGATTTTTGGTGTTTTTCCTTGTATTTAAAGCCAGATAAATGTGTTGTTTCAACGATATGCCGTGATTATCCAGAGTGGCATCGGGGACGAACAGCTTATGCGCTTTGGTATATTTTACTTGAACGGAAACAATATCCAGAATTAGTTCAAAAACTAGATCAATTACAGACGTCTTTTTCAGATGTGCTATTGGTTAATACACAACGGCAATATCATATTACGCTGTATATTTGTGGTTTTTTGACTGAGCAAGAGCCTGTCTATAATGATGATTTTTGTCTTCACTGGTTTGAGCAACAACATCAGCAGCTTTTAAAACAGACAGCATTTCAACTCAATATCAGTAAATTGAATAGTTTTAACAGTGCCATGTTTGCAGACCTTTCAGATCGTGAAAATCATTTGATTCAGATTAGAGAAAAACTTCAACTTGATGATCATCATGAAATTGCTGCTTTACAATATCATCCGCATATTACGCTTGGACTCTATCGTGATGCTTATTCAAGTGATCAGATTCTCAATCGTATTCAGCAAAGTTCAGAGATTAATTTAAAAATTAGCATCGATCAGCTTCATTTTGGCTATTATGATGCTCAACAATTACAAGGCCCTTTACATTCTCTTTATCGCTTGCAACTGGATTAATCTATGTTACATCTTATTTTAGGCGGTGCGCGTTCGGGTAAAAGCCGACATGCAGAGTCTATTGCCAAAGCACAGTCTTATCCCGTGACTTATATTGCAACTGCTCAGGCATTAGATGATGAAATGCAACAGCGTGTACAGCATCATCAAAAGCAGCGACCAAGCGAATGGCGATTGATTGAAGAACCAATTGCACTGGTGGAACAACTTGAAAGAATTGATCAGCCGCAACAATTTGTTTTAGTCGATTGTTTAACTTTATGGCTGACCAATCTTTTATTTTTGGATGATCCAAGTTGTCAGCACATTGAATGTGAAAAATTAGTTGAACTTTTGCCTCAGCTTCAATCCGATATCATTTTAGTGAGTAATGAAACAGGTTTGGGTGTAGTACCGATGGGTGAAATAACGCGTCGTTTTGTTGATGAATCTGGGCGTTTGCATCAACGCTTAGGACAAATTGCAAATAAAGTCGAGTTTTGTGTTGCAGGATTTCCAATGTTACTAAAAGGTGAAAAGTCATGAGTTGGTGGTTAAAAAAAACTGAGGTGGTTGATCAAAAAGCCAAACAAGCGGCTATACAACGTCAACAACAACTGACTAAACCAACTGGCTCACTTGGAAACTTAGAGTCAATCGCGATTCAATTAGTGGCCTTACAGGGAACAGTTCATCCACAAGTCAATCGACCGTGGATCACCATTTTTGCGGGCGATCATGGTGTAATGCAAGAAAATATTTCGGCTTATCCGCAGGCAGTAACACGCCAAATGCTACAAAATTTTGCGACAGGTGGCGCATGTATCAGTGTGATTGCACGCCAATATTCAGCTAGCTTACGCGTCATAGATTGTGGAACAGTCGGTGAAAAGTATCACTATGAGGGCGTAGAAACGCATTGCATTCGTGCTGGAACCGCAAATTTTGCAATTGAATCTGCAATGACAGAAATTGAATGTCAGCAAGCCATGGATTTGGGTCGCAATAGCGTAGAACACGCAGTTCAAGCGCAGGCTGATATCTTTGTTGCAGGTGAAATGGGAATTGGGAATACTTGTTCAGCCTCAGCTTTGGCTTGTTTATTATTAGATGAAGATGCAGAGCAATTGACAGGCGTCGGCACAGGTATAGATGCTGAAAAGCTAAAGCATAAAAAGCAGGTGATCGATCAGGCAATTGCATTGCATAAATCCCATGTACAAGATGATCCCTTGAAAATAATGGCAGCAGTCGGTGGTTTAGAAATTACAGCCATGACAGGGGCTTATATTCGTTGTGCGCAGCTTGGTTTACCCATGATTATTGATGGATTTATTAGTTCGGTTGCAGCACTTTGTGCAATGCGTTTAAATCCTGATGCGCGAAACTGGATGTTGTTTGGGCATCAATCTGCTGAATATGGACATCGTCGTATTTTAACTGAATTAAACGCACAACCGATATTAAGCCTGAATTTACGTTTGGGTGAAGGTAGCGGTGCAGGAGTTGCATTGGGTGTCATTCAATTGGCTTGTCGCTTACATAATGACATGGCGACCTTTGCAGAAGCCGCAGTTTCAGGCGATCAGGTTTAGAACAAGATGCAAGCTGAGTTGATCATTGATGTATTGCGTCACGGTGAAACCACCTTAAGTCATACCTTACGTGGTCATCTGGACGATGAACTGACTCAAACGGGTTGGCAGCAAATGCAAAATAGCATCGAACAAATGCAGCCTTATCCGTGGCAAGTGATCTTTACTTCGCCATTACAGCGTTGCTCTGCCTTTGCCCATACATTTGCTATAAATACTCATCTTATTAGTTATGAGGATGCAAATTTTAAAGAAATGAATTTTGGGGATTGGGAAGGTGTCACGACTGAGCAAATTTATCAGCAGTGTCCCGAACTGCTTGCAAATTTTTGGCAAAAACCCACGCAATACACTGCACCGAATGGAGAGCTATTATTCGATTTTCAGTCACGTATTGAACAGGGTTTATTTTCAATGATTGAAAAGATGCAAGCACAACAATCTTCTCATGCATTATTGGTCACGCATGGCGGTGTGATTAAATTATTACGGTGTATGGCACAACATCAGCCATTGGATAATATTTTGAAAATGCAGGCAACTTTAGGACAACTCCATCGTTTTAAACTGAGTCTGGATGACGATCGACAGCTACAGATAACTGAGGCATAGCCCATGTTGCCATTTTGGATTGCCTTACAGTTTTTGACCGTGATTCCTATTCAATTATCACGTGTGCCAAATCAGGTGGAAAATGCCCGATCTGTTTTATTTTATCCGTTGATTGGTTTAATGATCGGTCTAATTTTATATGCTTTTGGCATATTATTGAGTCCTGTCCCACATCTTTTGAGCGCAAGTCTTATTTGGTTGATCTGGATTTGGCTAACGGGTGGACTGCATCTGGATGGTTTGGCAGATACTGCTGACGCATGGGTCGGTGGTTTTGGAGATAAACAACGTACTCTTGAGATCATGAAAGATCCAAGTTGTGGGCCGATTGGTGTGTTAAGTCTGATCGTTGTGTGTTTGCTTAAATTTGTCTGTATTTATCTGTTACTTGAGCAAAATTCAACGCTTTTTTTGATTTTTGTACCTATGGTCGGGCGAGTAGTCCCCTTAATTTTACTGCTTACCACGCCTTATGTGCGTGAAAAAGGTTTAGGTCGTCATTTGGCTGATTATTTACCAAGACCTTTTGCATGGTTGATAGTCTTAATGGTTTTAGTCAGTTTGTTTTATTGGAAGTTACACGGCATTTTTATCTTATTGGTGTTTGTGCCTGGTTTAGTTTATTTACGTCATGTTTTTATCAAACGTATTGATGGCATCACAGGCGATACCATCGGTGCAAGCATGGAGTTACTGGAAACGGCTGTATTGCTCAGCTTTATTTTAGTGGGCTTTTATCTATAAATGATTTTTCAGGTCAGTAACTTAACAATAACATGAACCAGAAAAGGCCCAGTAATCACCATAAAAATCCCTGCCAGTACCATGGTTAAACTGGCAATCACGCCTTCTTCTTTATTACGCATATACGCCTTACTTGTGCCAAAGCCATGTGCTGCATTACCAAGAGATGCGCCGTTCGCCAAATACGACTTAAGCTTTAACCCTGCTAAAACTAGATCGCCAAAGACAATAGCTACAATCCCAGTAATAATGGTAAACAAAATCACAAGTTCAACCGAACCACCAATATGTTGGGTAAGTTCCATAGCAAAAGGTGTAGAAATTGAACGTGACATGAGGCTATAGGTAGTTTGTTGGTCGAAATGAAACAATCGTGCCAAATAAAAAGCACTGACCATGCCCGCCGTCATACCTACGATGATGCCCATACCAATCGACAAAGCATGTTCTTTAATAACATGACGATATTCATAAATGGGAATTGCAAACGCCACTGTGGTTGGACCTAGCATCCAAATGATCCATTGGTTATCTTGCATATAGGTATCATAGGACACATGAAAAATAAGCAATAAGAGAATAATAATCACAGGCAGCAAAATTGCAGGCGAAAAAGGTAAATAAGGCAAACGACGATAAATTGGTTTTGCCAAGATATAACCTAAGATTGTGCCAATTAAACAAATCAAGGCGATATTCATGGTTTTACCCCATGTTGCTGCATGCTTTTCGCTTTGTTTTGATGGTGTTGTTTTAGGCGTGATTCCAATTTAAAACAAAGATGTACTGTATAAGCGGTAGCGACCATAACACAGACTGTACCAATAACCACTGCACTAACCAATTGCCAGCCTTCTGTAATGAATAAGCTTTTATAGTTGATCAATCCAACTACGCAAGGAATAAAGAACAGCACTAATTCAGCTAACATAAAATCTGAACCTGCTTTAATCCATTGCAGTTTAAATACACCACTTGATAGGCCAACTAAAACCAGAAAAAGCCCAATGACACCTGCTGAAATGGGTAAGTTCAACCCATGCTGCAATATTGATCCGATCCACCAGAAAGCAAGTAATAAACCAATCTGTACAATGACTTTGGCTGAGTATGCAAGACCTGAACGCGACACGGTATGACCTATTGTTTGAACAATTGACTTGGAATTGGGTTATTTTAGATCGACTTGTTATGTTATATTATGAATAATAAAAAAATGATTATGAATTTCTGGAATAATTATAATGGATATTAAAACACTTAGAATTTTTGTACAGATTGTGCAGAGCCAAAGTTTTACTGTTGCGGCTGAACAGCTTTTTATGACTCAACCTACCGTAAGTAAAGCCATCGCTGGACTAGAACAAGAACTATCGTCCACTTTATTTAAAAAGGGTGAAGCAGGGCGTAAACGTGAAGTGGAGCTGACGTATACGGGACAGCAAATTTATCAACATGCGCTTACTATATTGGATGAACAAAAAAAAATCTATGAAACGCTTGAAGATATTAAGCATTTGAAAAAAGGAAAATTGACTTTAGGCTTGCCGCCGTTAGGTTCAGTATTATTAACGTCTTTGATTGCGTCGTTTCATAAACAATTTCCTCATATAGAATTACAGTTTATGGAAGTTGGTTCTAATGCTATTTCAGAGGCAATTTTAAATCGAACACTGGATGTAGGTGTTCTTTTAAATAATCAAAACCCGATTTTGGCAGAAATACCTATCATCGATTCACCATTGTGTCTTGTTTCGAGTCTCCATTCAAAATGGCAAGGTTGTCGCGAGATTGAATTGCTTGATTTAAAAGATCAGGATTTTTTATTTTATGATGATCGTTTTGCATTAAATAAATTGATTCTGGAAGCTACACAAAAGTTGGGGTTTACTCCTCGTATTGTATGTAAAAGTAGTCAATGGGACTTTATCGTAAAGATGGTGGAGCATCGCATGGGAATTGCCCTAATTCCGCAGGTTTATTGTGAGCAACTCGATCCTAAGAAATATAATATTAGCCTAATAAAAGATACACCTGTTCGTTGGAAATTAACCATGGCATGGAATACTTCTGTTCCCATGACAGCGGCGACCAAGGCATGGCTTGATATTGTAAAGACTCATCAAGATGAAATTCGTTTTTAGTTAAGCCAGTTTTGAATAACATCAATGATTTGTTCTGGCTGTTTAATCCAAACGCTATGCTGATTGCCTTGGAGACTTGGTCTTAAATCGAGTTGTTTAATTTGAGGATTATTAAAATACTGACCTAAGCCTAATAATGATGACATAGGCGCCCATTCGTCGCCCTTCATTTGAATAAAAAGAGCTTGGTTATCTGAAACATGAGTCGGCTTTAAAATGTGATCATATGTTCCTGTTAGTCCAGTTCTACACCAATCCTGAATAAGAGATTTTGCTTCTTTCTTGCCAAAGCCCACCTTGTTTCCCGGTAAATAACCATAAATTTTAATGAGAAGACTAAAAACTGAGATTGCTTTTAAGATTTGAATTTTACCCTTTAAATTCCAATAATGTAGTCCAATATTGCCTGTTGCAATCCCAATCACTGTAACGTCATGTTGTTGGCTATACAATGTAGCTAAGTGACCGCCTAAACTATGTCCAAGTAATACCAAGTTTTGTTGTGAATGAGGTTGCGGGGCTAACTCTATAAGTTGGGGAATAAAATCTTGCAATAAATCTCTATATCCATAATCAAAGTGTTTAGAAACTTTTGGGGTATTTCTGCCACATCCGGGATAATCAGCTGCTATTGTATTAAATCCATTCGTATTTAAACCCCTGATCAGTTTTTGATATTTATCAATTTCAACGCCGATAGCAGGAAGAATAACAATCGTTTTTGCATATTGATCGATGATATTTATTTTGGTAGAAATTTCATCTGATTCTGGAAAGTGAATAAGTTTCTGGATGCATTCCATATATGTTATTCCTTAAATGGATTCAGTTGAATCAGCGTTGTTAGTCCTAGTTAGTCCTAATGTGTTTAAGAAAGCTGTTCTAGAATTCGGGTGTTGCCTTATTTCTTCTTTTATTAATTTTTTAAAAACAGTATTAAATTTTTCACGTGGATAATCTTCCAAGCAACGTTCTTGGAATTGTGTAGGTATGAGATAAAGTTCTGAGGCGATTACATCACAACTGGTTCCTTTTTGTAGCATAATCACTTCTTTAGGCTGACTCAAATCAGTAAAGCCATTCATGTGCATACAAATCGCATCAGTAATTAAGTCAATCTTATTTTTTGTATAATGGTGATGCTGACATAGATGTTCGGCCTTTATTGCACTTTTAAGTGTAAAACACTGACAATTTGTAGATTCATGCTGATCAACTAAGCCAATATCATGTAACAGTGCTGCTACTAAAAATGCTTCAGCGTCATACTGCCAATGATTGATTTGACTATATGCCACACCCCAAAAATAGCTGCGCCAAGAATGATGAATCAAAGATGTGTTTTGTGTTGCTTCTAGCTGTTCAATTGCAGCTTTGACCAGAACGCTATCTGGTAATGGTACAGCATCATAGTTTACCTCATGAACAGGATGCTTTAGCAAAAGCCCTGCACGGTGTAATAGGTGTTGTATAGTTGGGCTAAATGTTTTACTTAACAGATATGATTTTTCTTTGAAATTAATTCTATCTTGTGTTTCTTTCATCCATATATAAGACCCTAACATTTTTCTACTCTTATATTAATTAGAGTAATTACTCTAATTAATATTTTTATTAGAATCAAGTTTATTGAATAAAAAAAGCCCTGAAAAATCAGGGCGGATTTTAATTTATGAGCTTGCTATGAGATTTATTATTTTTCCATGGTTTTACATAGTGAGCAGATGACGCCGTTATGTTGGTGTGAATACATCACATCTGGACGTTCATAATCTTGATCACAAGAAATACATGCATACACAGTTGCAACTGGTGTACCTTCAGCATCAAAACGCGGTTCACTGATGCCATCATCATGATTTTTAATATAATACTTACCCTTAGTAAGTAAGCCCATCACTGGGGTAAGCACAAAGCCAACAATCAAAGCAATCAAAGGCGAATAAGACGAAAGAAAGTCGCCTAATAAACCGAAGAATGCCGCAATTGATAAGCCTGCTGCCGTACCAAATGCAACTAAACCAACGGGATTGAAGTCATAGAGCATTTCACGACGATATTCAGGTTGTTTTGGCGAAAGCTTTAATAGATGTTTATTAATGGCGATATCAGTTGCAACCACAACCACCCAAGCAATTGCAAAGTTCGAATAAAAACCTAAAATCTTACCAAGTACAGCAAACATATTGCCTTCCATGAGGGCAAGCGCAACGGCCAAGTTCACTAAAACAAATACAATACGACCCGGATATTTTTTGCTCATACGGGTGTAAGCGCTTGTCCAAGCCAAAGAACCTGAATAAGCATTGGTCACGTTAATTTTAATTTGTGAAATCACCACCAAGATAACTGCCAGTGCTAAAGCTAACCAGCCCGGTAACATGTCATGAAATGCAGCATTAAACTGTTGTACAGGCTCAGTCGCATTGACATCTGGTAACTTAGTCAGTAAATAGAAACCTAAGAATGCACCAATGATTTGTTTAATTGCACCAAGAATGACCCAACCTGGACCCGCCGAAATGACTGCTGCCCACCAAGATTTACTATTTTCTTTGGTTTTGGCTGGCATAAAGCGTAAATAGTCAATTTGCTCCCCAATCTGCATAATTAACGACAAGCATACGCCAGCCCCTAACATGATTGCAGCCATATCCATAGGAGCATAGCCACTATTACCTGCATAAGTCGCAAAAGAACCGACCAGATTTGGTTCTTTATGAATTAAATACGCCACAGGGCCAATCATCAGGATCAGCCAGATTGGAGTTGTCCAAACTTGTAATTTGCTTAAAGCTTTCATCCCATAGATCACTAAAGGAATGACCATAATGGTAGAAATAAGATAACCCGCCCATAACGGAATGCCCAGTCCAAGCAATAGCCCTTGCGCCATAATAGAGCCTTCTAACGCAAAGAAAATAAAAGTAAAACTGGCAAAAATAATACTGGTAATCACAGAACCAAAATAACCAAAACCTGCACCACGAGTGATCAGATCAAGATCAATATTGTAGCGAGCGGCATAATAAGCTAGAGGGATTCCCGTAATAAAAATAATAATGGCAGCGAACAGGATAGAATAAATAGCATTGGTTGTACCATATGTCATACCAATACTTGCACCAATAGAGAAATCTGCAAGATATGCAATACCACCAAGCGCCGTAATGGCGACTACTTTGGGACTCCAGCGACGAAAGCTATGCGGTGCATAACGTAATGTATAATCTTCAAGTGTTTCATTTGCTGCATTATTTGGTTTTGTTGCATCAAAAGAATCCGTTACTGATGTGTCGTGCATTCTTTATGACCTTATTTGAGTGGTAATATGGTGCATAAAGCAAGCAATGTGCCAATCTCATCATAAATCTGATGAGATGTAAGCAAAGAGTAGAATATGAATGGCTTAGAGTGAATAGAATAAATAATCTATAAATCAGAAAAATGGTGGTCAAATAGACAATTTTCAAAATTATGCTAAGATAATTAAAACGTATTTTGATGAATACGGGAGATTAAGCATGACCGCATTTGTTCCAATGAAAGCCACGATAAGAGAGGAAGAAATGATTCCTCATCTTGCTGTGCAAGCGTTTCATCATGCTTTTTTGCAGGCAGTGCAATCATCTTCGGTGGTTTATGCCAAAGGTCAATATCTGCTTAAACAATCTCCCAATGGTGAGACACAAGTTTTAAAAAATATTTCATCTTATTATACCGATATGCCTGTGTCAGAAACGATTTTAAAACGTAAGAAAAAGGTGGCATTCTAATTTTATATGCTGCAACCCAGAATAAGAATGTTTGCAGGTCCGAATGGATCTGGTAAAAGTACCATTAAAGATTATTTATTACCGCGACATATTGGTGCTTATTTAAATGCAGATGAATTAGAAAAACAGCTCATTCAAAATCAGTCTTTCTCTTTAGCTGAGTTTCACGAGTCATTGGAAAATCAGAAGCTTATTGATTTTTTAAAAACAAAACAACGTAAAGTGAATCAGATCCTGCTTCCTTTACTTGGTACTGATCCGATTATTTTAGCCAATGGAAGTATTGCTTTTGCAACACAGGAAATAGATTCCTATCTAGCCGCAAGAATCATTGACTTTATTCGCTTTAAATTTCTTGAATTAAGAATTAGCTTTACCTTTGAAACAGTCATGTCACATGTCAGTAAGGTCGAGTTTCTTCAACATGCCAAAGCACAGGGTTTCCGTACTTATCTTTATTATGTTTCTACTGTTGATCCTGATATTAATATCAGCCGAGTACAGTATCGCGTGAGTCAAGGTGGTCACGATGTTCCAAGAGATAAAATTAGAACGCGCTATTTGAGAAGTATGGATTTACTATTAGATGCAATAGATGCCTCAGATCGAGCTTATATTTTTGATAATTCTTCTGATGGTACTCAAGCATCTTTTTTAGCTGAAATTGAAAATGCAGAAACGCTTAAACTGAACAAGAATTTGCAGCAATTTCCCAAATGGTTTGTAGACCGTATATTAACTGAGTTCACTTAAGCTTTAGTGGAAACGGTGCTGCATCATTAGATTGTTGAAAATCATGTTGATTAAATTATAAAAATATATATTATTATTTTATATAATGTTTGAAGCAATACTATGCATATTTTCTTTTTTGCTTTTATTGGTGGCTTATTACTTGGAATAGCCGTTGTTGGTTATCTGTATGTGAACGGCCGCATAGCAGGTATCAGTGGTTTATTGGCACAGACGCTCAATCCTAAAACAAAAGCGAAAACACCTGCGATCTGGTTTTTATTGGGTTTATTTGTTACGCCGTTTATTTTCTCTTATTTCTACACACCTGAGATTAAAATTAGTACCAATCCTTTTTTACTCATATTCGCAGGCTTATGTGTAGGCTTTGGCACACGTATGGGATCGGGTTGTACCAGTGGTCATGGTATTTGCGGAGTAAGTCGTATGTCGAAGCGTTCAATGCTCGCAACGATGACATTTATGTTTGCAGGCTTCTTGACAGTGTATGTGATTCGTCATGTACTCGGAATACGCCCATGAAAAATATATTTGCTTTTATTTTCGGTTCAATTTTTTCATTAGGTCTCATGATTTCTGGTATGTCGAACCCTGAAAAAGTTCTTTCTTTTTTGGATATTTGGGGTGCGTGGGATGCAAGTCTGGCATTTGTCATGATTGGTGCGATTATTGTGGCTTTTATTCCGTTTCAACGAGCAGTGCGCCGTCCCATGACTATTTTTAAGGAAAAAATAGACTTGCCCAAAAAGATGCAAATCGATAAAGATTTGATTATAGGATCGCTCATCTTTGGAGTTGGATGGGGCATAGCAGGGATTTGTCCTGCGCCTGCACTGACTTTGATTGGGCTAGGACACTATCAAGCTTTATATTTTATTGTTGCAATGTTGCTTGGCATTATTGTTCATCGGAAAACAAGAGGAGTCTAAGTTATATGAATACTCAAAAACCGCTGGTTAAAAGTTTTTTTGATGACACGAGCAATACTTTTACTTACGTTGTCACCGATCCTGATACCAAACAAAGCGCCATTATTGATAGTGTATTGGATTATGATGCAGCCTCGGCAACAACTTCAACTATTCAGGCCGATAAGCTCATTGATTACGTCCATGAAAATAGCCTAAGCATTAAATGGATTTTAGAAACACATGTACATGCTGACCATTTGACTGCTTCCCAATATTTAAGAAAACAATTAGGTGGCAAAATTGCCATGAGTGAGAAAATTTCAATCGTCCAAAAAGCATTCAGCGAAATTTATAATCTTGATTCCAAAAATTTTATGCAAGACCCAACCTTTGACTATTTATTTGAAGATGATGAACATTTTAAAATAGGCAATTTAGATGCATATACCATTCCTACACCAGGGCATACACCCGCATGCTTAAGCTATGTTATTGGTGATGCAATATTCGTTGGCGATACGCTTTTTATGCCAGACTATGGCACTGCACGTTGTGATTTTCCGAATGGAAGTGCTGCTCAACTTTATGATTCGGTGCAACGTTTATACACTTTGCCCGAAACGATGCGTATGTTTTTGTGTCACGATTATTTACCCAAAACACGTGATCATTTTATTTGTGAAACCAATATTAAAGCACAAAAACAGTCAAATATTCATATTCATCAAGGCATAGCAAAAGTAGATTTTATTAAAATGCGAGAGGCTAGGGATGCTACACTAAAAATGCCAAAACTGATTTTACCTGCGATTCAAATCAATATGGATGCTGGAAAGTTTCCAATGCCTGAATCGAATGGTCAATCTTATTTAAAATTACCACTTAATTATTTTTAAAGTTGAGTTATGTCAAATTTAGAAGATCCTCGCGTATTGCTAGCCCTTGAGCGAACATTACTTGCATGGAATAGAAGTAGTCTGGCATTAATTGCTTTTGGATTTTTAATAGAAAAATCGACTTTGCTTATTCATCTGATTGACCCAGTCCGCTATCACGATAAGATTCTTTTTAATCGCTGGCTTGGTGTTTTGGTGATTGTGTTGGGTTTAATGATTAGTGTGTTATCTGTGATTCAGTATCGTGTCGCATTAAAGTCACTTACGCCGTTAGAAATGATAGAGGGCTATCGAACGAACTTGCCGATTGTACTGAGTTATTTCACGATATTAAGTGGCATTATGCTGATCATTTCTTTCTGGATTTAATTTTTAAGCATAGCCCCCTTGGGGACTATGCTTACCTAAAAAATAATATAACACGCTAATATAATTAGCATTTATATATAAATCTGCCCTAGAGCAGATTTATATATTAAGTTTGACCCTCATTTAATAAGGGTCATATCCTGAAAACCATCTTTATATAAATCTTACTTGGTATATTTAAAGCCAAGTATTTAAAAATACGCCGTTTTTTAACGAATTACATATTTGGATAATTCGACCCACCGCCTGAAGCAGGGAGAGCAAAGCATGCTTTGCCCTGCTGCAAGTGCAAAAGCTATGCTTTTGCAGCGAAGGTGGCTAAAACTTACATATTTGGATAATTCGGCCCACCGCCACCTTCAGGCGTCACCCAAGTAATATTCTGT
>NZ_LXGN01000014.1 GCF_009372255.1 Acinetobacter guerrae | reverse complement strand
TTAACTATTCCGAATAATATAATCAAACGCAGACAAAGAAGCTTTAGCACCTTCACCTGTCGCAATAATGATCTGCTTATACGGCACAGTGGTACAGTCACCTGCGGCAAACACACCCGCCACATTGGTTTCATTACGCTCGTTGATGATAATCTCACCACGTAGACTTAACTCAACTGAACCTTTCAAGAAATCTGTGTTTGGCAATAAACCAATCTGAACAAAAATCCCTGCAAGCTCAATACTGTGTTCTGTCTCTGTAGCACGATCTTTATATTTCAAAGCAGTCACCTGAGCACCATCACCCACCACTTCAGTTGAAAGTGCATTGGTGATTACGGTCGCATTCGGCAAGCTGTTTAGTTTGTCCTGCAACACCTGATCGGCACGAAGCTTGGTATCAAACTCGACCAAAGTGACATGCTCTACAATACCAGCCAAATCAATCGCTGCTTCAACTCCAGAGTTACCACCACCAATCACCGCGACTTTCTTGCCTTTAAACAATGGACCATCACAGTGTGGACAATAAGCTACACCACGAGTGGCATATTCCTGTTCACCTGGAACGCCCATTTTTCTCCAGCGTGCCCCTGTCGATAAAATCACAGTTTTCGATTCAACCTTAGCGCCATTTTCCAGTTCAACTTCAACCAGACCTGATGCCGTTTGATCTGCCCCCACAATTTTGCTGACACGTTGTAGATTCATAATATCCACATCGTATTCACGCACATGCTTTTCCATGTCCGCAGCAAACTGTGGGCCTACGGTTTTTTGTACAGAGGTAAAGTTTTCAATGTCCATGGTGTCCATGACCTGACCGCCAAAACGCTCTGCGATCATGCCTGTACGGATCCCTTTACGTGCAGCATAAATCGCCGCTGTACCACCCGCAGGACCTGCACCCACCACCAACACGTCAAAAGCATCTTTGGCATTGATTGCAGCAGCATCTTTTTCTGCTGCGCTTGTGTCCAGTTTGGCTATGATTTCCTCTAAGGTCATACGACCCTGACCAATATGATTGCCATCTTGGAACAGCATTGGCACAGCCATGATTTTGCGCTGTTCCACTTCATCCTGAAAGAATGCACCATCAATCATGGTGGCTGTACTATTTGGGTTGTAGATTGCAATCAGGTTTAAGGCCTGAACCACATCGGGACAGTTGTGACAGCTTAAAGAAACAAACACATCAAAGTCAGATGTTAAGTTCAAAGCTTTAATCTGGTTTAACACCTCATCAGAAACTTTAGGTGCATAACCTGAAGTTTGTAACAAGGCTAAGATCAAAGAAGTAAACTCATGTCCCATAGGTAAACCCGCAAAGAACACACGCGGTTGCTCACCTGCTTTGGCAATACCAAAACTTGGACGGCGAGTATTTTGTCCGTCGAAACGTGCAGTGACTTGATTAGAAAGTTCGGCAATTTCAGTTACCAATTCTTTAATTTTGGCAGCTTTGTCTGAATCATCCAATGCTGCAACCAGTTCAATTGGACTTTCTAAACGCTCTAAGTAGGCTTTTAACTGAGTTTTGATATTTTGATCTAACATAATAAAGCTCCGAAGGAGTAAATTCTTAACTTAATAAGGATGATACGGTAAAAGGTGATATAGGTGAAACAGTATGTTTTTATTGTTTTAATCGGATTATTGAATAACTATTTGCTGTAAA
>NZ_LXGN01000013.1 GCF_009372255.1 Acinetobacter guerrae | reverse complement strand
TAATGACCCATACAAACTGGCGTAAAATTCTAAGTGATAAAAAATTTGAAAAATTAGTCTGGGTTCAGACAGTTACAGATCACATTCCAATGCGTTTAATTTTATCGAACTGATATAAATTAATTGACTTCAAGTTCCTTGAGAATTGCCTCATTAAAAGATGCTATATCATTTGGATTACGTTATGTCTAAATCAGAATTAATATGATCAAAGATATGGTTTTTAGGTTATTCTTAATAAAGTTTTCTAAAAAATTATTTTCGAGTGTCTGAAATTACTTATACATGTTCATTATAACCACATGCTAAGTATCTATATAAAGAATGTTTTACATGAATATTTTTAATAAAAGTTTTAGGATATCAACGTAAAACTAAATAATATTATTATTCAAAGATTACAAAAGTAAAATTCGGGAAATGATTCGATTTTTATTGGTCTGTTCTATAGCTCTAGTGGTTAATAAATCTCTATATAAATAAGAGAGATTTTACTCTCTTATTTATCGATTTAACTTAATGGATTAACTGAATATATTGGCAGTATAGAAATACTAAAATGGCGAGTGCAACTAAAGGTGCAATAACTTTAGACCAACTAGGAATTGCAGATTCCTGAACTTCAATAGTTATGTGGTGATCTGTGGTAGCAGGGGTTTGTGCTGTATTGACCATTTGATTGAACTCCTTCATGGTTTCGTCTAATGATATCTCTTCTGATCGTTGAGGTTTAGTCCCGATAAGTTCGGTAAGTTGACTTGTTGACCAAACCCAGTCATCTGCTTGCCCTGATAAATGCTCTACTTGCCCAGTTAATAGTTCTCTCAATCCATTTTGACCAAAATTGCCAGTATCATCTAGTTGCTTAATTTCAGTAAACTGAAGTGCTAAAACCTCCATTAACCCTGTTTCTAGTTCTTTGGAAGCCAATTCAGACTGATTATTTGAAGAAGTAACAAGATGACGAGCTATACCTTGCAGATACAATGGATCAATGTGATGAATTTCTTGGTAAAGTTTGCTTTCATCTTCACGCCACAATTGAATAGTCTTTCCCAAAGCTAATGCATTGAGTTCAAAAATATAATGGCTACGTTTTTCACGAGAATATTGTGAAAATAGCTGAGGCTTTTGAATTGCGGTCTGCTCAGCAAAATAATGTACTAAATCAAAAGCCATCGAATACTCCGTAAATTTAATCTAATAATCGTAAAGTTGGTTTTTTCTTAGGTGTTTCTGGTTCAACTTCGTTTTGAGTATTTGATTTTAAAGTATCTTCTGCTATTTGCACATTGGCATATTCGTCTGGATCAAAGAATAATCCTTGCCCATTTTCCCGTGCATAAATTCCCATTAAAGCTGAAATGGGGACATAAATATCGCGTGCAACCCCACCGAAGCGAGCTGAGAAACTAATAGCATCGTTGCTCATTTGGAATTGGTGGACCGCATGTGGGGCAATATTTAGAACGATTTGTCCATCTTTTACGAATTGTTCTGGAACAGAGGTGTAAGGCTGGGTAGCATCGACTAATAAATGTGGTGTAAGCTGGTTATCACAGATCCATTCATAAATTGCACGAGCCATGTAAGGGCGAGTGGGGCTTAAATCTATTTCCTGATTTGTCATGATAAACTCACTTAACGATTTACTAAGGCACTATAGCGTGTTTTTTCCTGTTGTGTCATGGATTTAACAAAAGCAGGACGACTAAACACACGATTACAATAGAGTAATAAAGGGCGGGACTGCTGGAGTGGTAATTCTATCCCCATACTTTTTAATCGAAGGAACATAGGGGCAATCATGCAGTCCAGAATCCCAAAATTTTCCGACATAAAATACGGAAAATGCTGAAATAAAGGGGAAAGAGAAATTAAGGTATTTTTAAACTCTTTTTGGGTTTGATTTTTTTGAATAATATCTAACGTATCGGCATGTTTTAGCATGATATCTGCTTGTTTAAACCAATCCTGCTCAAATCGCCAGATATATTGACGTTGTTCAGCGCGTGCGCTTGGTGCATCAGCATAAAGCTTGTTTTGTCGATATCGATCATCGATATATTCGGAAATAATCGCAGTTGAGAATAGTTTTAAATCATTTTCCAGTAACGTCGGAAGTTGGTTATAAGGATTCAAACTAGCAAGGTCTTCATCTTCATGGTCGACTAAAATTAGATGATATTTTATTTGTTTTTCTGCGAGCAAAAAACGAATCCAGTGTGAGCGAAAATCATCTGCTTCACTGTAGAGTGTTATACCCTGTACAGGGGAATTGTTTTCTAACGCCATAAATCAAGACACAGACTAGCCAATCGATTAGCATACTAAAAATACGAGTCAAAATCACGAGTTGCTTGTGTTTTCGTCTATATTCAATGTGAATTTTTTAATATCTATCGTCAATTAAACGATATAAAAAAACCCTGGAAAGTCCAGGGTTTTCGTCCAACTCGAAAAACGAATTAACGTTTAGAGAATTGAGGACGTTTACGTGCTTTACGTAAACCAAGTTTCTTACGTTCAACTTCACGTGCATCACGAGTAACGAAGCCAGCTTGACGAAGAACTGGTTTTAAAGTTTCGTCAGATGCGATCAATGCACGAGTAATACCGTGACGGATTGCACCAGCTTGACCACCGATACCACCACCTTTAACAGTGATATAAAGGTCATATTTTCCAGTTGCTTCTAACAATTCAAGTGGTTGACGAACAACCATTTGAGCAGTTTCACGACCGAAATATTGCTCTAAAGTGCGGTTATTGATAACGAGTTTACCAGTACCAGCTGATAAGAAAACACGTGCAGTTGCGGTCTTACGGCGACCTGTACCATAATTAGTTGCCATGTGCTTTATCCCTTAGACGTCCAAAACTTGTGGCTGTTGAGCAGTATGAGGATGCTCGCTACCAGCGTACACTTTCATCTTCTTGATCATTGCATAACCAAGAGGGCCTTTTGGCAACATGCCTTTCACAGCGCGTTGGAAGATTTCTTCAGGTTTGTGAGCAACTAATTTTTCAAAATTAGTTTCTTTTAAACCGCCTGGGAATTCAGTGTGGCGATAGTATTTTTTATCAAGTGCTTTGTTACCAGTCACTTGAACTTGTTCAGCATTGATTACAACGATGTAGTCGCCAGTATCAACGTGAGGAGTATAAGAAGTCTTGTGCTTACCGCGTAAACGACGAGCGATTTCAGTCGCAAGACGACCTAAAGTTTTGCCAGAAGCATCAACAACGTACCAGTCGTGTTGAACTTCAGCTGGCTTAGCGCTGAGAGTTTTCATTACCACTACCTATTATAGTTGGTTTGGACGGTGGAATCTGTCCAAACAAAAGGAGACGAGATTCTAAACGAATCCTTGCGAATTCACAAGAAATAATCGAATTTAAACCCCATTATTTTACCCGACTGGATGCTAAAATTGAATATACTGCGTTAGATGAAAATTAAAACGAGCGGGATTCGATGGCACGTCCTTTATATATCACGAGTGGTGAACCTGCGGGAATTGGTCCAGACATTTGTTTAAGCCTTGCAGAGCGAGTTGATGAACGACCACTTGTGGTTTTGGTTGATCAAGATTTACTTCAACTCCGTGCTAGACAATTGGCAATAGATGTTGAGTTGATTGAATATAATGGTCAGGCGGTTTCAAGTGAAAAAGGTCAGCTTTATATCGAACATGTTCCGTTACAGACGCAAGTGATTGCGGGTGAATTAAATCCTAAAAATGCTATTTATGTCATCGAACAGCTTAGACGTTCTGCTGAATATGCAATGACGGGAAAAAGTGTTGGTGTGGCAACCGCGCCCGTACAAAAGTCCGTGATGAATGATGCAGGCATTGCTTTTAGTGGCCATACCGAATTTTATCAAGAGTTTGCAGGGGTTGCGCGCGTGGTGATGATGCTTGCAACCAAAACTCTTCGAGTAGCTTTAGCAACCACACATTTGCCCTTACGTGCAGTTGCAGATGCGATTACGCCTGAGCGTTTACATCAGGTCATTGATATTTTACTGCATGATCTAAAAAACAAATTTAAGATTGCGCAGCCGCGAGTTTTAGTCTGCGGGTTAAATCCTCATGCTGGTGAAGATGGTTATTTGGGACGTGAAGAAATAGAGATCATTAATCCTGTTCTTGAAAGTTATCGTCAACAAGATGTCAAGATAAGCTTAAGCCTGCCTGCTGATACCTTATTTACGCCTGAACATTTAAAGGATGCAGATGCAGTTTTGGCGATGTATCACGATCAGGGTTTACCTGTGTTAAAATCACAGGGCTTTGGTGAAGCCATTAATATTACATTGGGTTTACCATTCATTCGAACTTCGGTCGATCATGGTACTGCCCTGTCATTGGCAGGTACAGGTTTGGCTAAAAGTTCAAGCTTGAATGTTGCGGTTGATCTGGCGCTAGATCTAGCGCGTCAATAATTGATTTATGTTGGAACGTTTCTATGTATCAAATTAATGCCCTAAACCCTAAAGATGAAGGGCATAAAGCTCGTAAGCGTTTTGGTCAGAACTTTTTGCATGATCAACGCGTGATTGCCAAGATTGTACGATCAGTCAATCCGCGTCCGGGTGAAAATATTGTTGAAATTGGTCCAGGTTTAGCTGCACTTACTTCGCCATTGATCGGTGAGTGTGATGCTTTGACTGTGGTGGAGTTAGACCGTGATTTGGCAGCGGGTTTGCCAGAGCGAGTACCTCATCCAGAGCGTTTGACGATTGTTGAGGCAGATGCGCTAAAGTATGATTTTAGTCAATTAGCGCAGGATGGTCGCCCACTACGAGTCGTTGGTAACTTGCCTTATAATATTTCAACGCCTTTATTATTCCACCTTTTAGAATTTGGCGATAAAGTCAAAGATATGCACTTTATGCTGCAAAAAGAAGTGGTGGAACGTATTACCGCCGCTCCAAATACTAAAGAATATGGACGTTTGTCAGTAATGATTCAGTATTATTGTCAGCCAACGTTCTTATTTGAAGTCCCTGCGGGTGCATTTAATCCGCCCCCGAAAGTCACCAGTGCTGTCTTTCGTTTGGTTCCGTATATACAAAAACCAATCGTGGCTAAAGATGAAAAAGCATTATCGCGTTTGGTTGGACATGTGTTTACCCAACGTCGTAAAACCTTGAGAAATAGTTTGAAAGGAATGCTGAGTGAAGATGGTTTTGAAAAAGCGGGCGTAGATCCGATGGCGCGTCCAGAAACCTTAACTCTCGCACAATTTGTTGCTTTGTCTGATCATATGGCGGGTTAGTTGCTCATGTCTAAGCGTTATAACTATGTGATAGGTGATGTACAGGGGTGCTTTGAAGCGCTAAAAGCATTACTCAAAGAAATACGTTTTGATCCAGATCAAGATGTTATCTGGTTTGCTGGTGATTTGGTTGCACGTGGTGAAAATTCAGTCGGTACTTTACGTTTTGTAAAAAAGCTGGCAGAAAGAGGTGCAGCTTATACGGTTTTAGGTAATCATGATCTTACTTTGATTGCGACTGCACGTGGCTTTAAAAAAGTCAAAACCAAAGATCATACACAACAAGTTTTTGACGCGATTGATGGAGATGAATTAATTGACTGGTTGCGTCGTCAGCCATTGTGTTTATTTCCAAATGAACAGACTATTTTGACCCATGCAGGTATTCCTTGTATCTGGACAGCCAATAAAACAGCTCAATTGGCACAAGAAGTACAGGCACAGGTTGGGCATGATGATTTAAATCAACTTGATGCATTCTTAGCAGAAATGTATGGTGAAGAACCTACTTTGTGGTCAGATGAGTTGACAGGAATGTCACGTTTACGAGCGATTACTAATTATTTGACTCGTATGCGTTTAACCAATGCGGAAGGGCGTTTAGAGTTTAGTTTTAAGGATGAACTGACAGCGCCTATGCCAGAGGGTTTTCGTCCTTGGTTTGAATTTGAGAGTATAGCGACTCAAACACATCAAATCGTGTTTGGGCATTGGGCTGCCTTACAGGGAAGAAAAATAAACCCTCAGATTCAAAATGTTGATGGGGGAGCTGTGTGGGGCAATCAGTTGATTGCTTATCGATTAGAAGATCTACAGCTTTTTCACATTGATAATCCATTGATATAGCAACGAAAAAAGTCACCATTTTGATCTGACCCCCGAAAGTTGGACGGTTTGATTAAGCAGCTTTTAAGGACTGAGTTCTGTACTCTACAGGGCTTAGTCCTTTTAATTTAACCTTGATTCTTTCATGATTGTAATAGTGAATATATTCTTTCACGGTTTGTTCCAATTCTTCAACTGAATTAAATTTTTCACCATAGAAGCACTCTGATTTGAGTATTCCAAAGAAATTTTCCATTGATGCATTGTCCAAACATTTACCTTTACGAGACATACTC
>NZ_LXGN01000012.1 GCF_009372255.1 Acinetobacter guerrae | reverse complement strand
TTGCTCGGTGTGAGTGAAAACCATACTCTTAATTTCAACATCTGACCCAAACAGCTATTCCTTTGTCTCTCAAGGCTATTACCAAAATGTTGTTCATGCTTGGTTTCAGTTGAAATCCTCATAAAGGTTGTATTTTTTTCTTTTTCATATTTTGTGGTATGTGCAAGAATATTCTTATTACGTGTTTCCTATCAGAATACTATTGAGATAGATAAATCAGGAAATTTAGGCTTTAATTGTAATTCAAGAGTAAAATCTCAAATGGTGTTCTCTATGAAACTCAATTCCTTCTCCCCACTCCCTGACGATGATGAAGAACTGCATCTTCCTGAGCTTGTATACTGGGCATCCATTGGTGATATAGAACAAGTCATGCAATTATTGGCAGAGGGTATAGATCCTAACCAAACCGATGATGATGGCTATAGTGCACTTCAAGCAGCCGCTGAGAATGACAATTTAGCTGTGGTGAAGTTACTGGTGAGTCAAGGCGCAAATGTTTATTATAAAAGTGAATATACTGCGCTACAGCTTGCTGAAATGGCAGAGAATCATGACGTGGTTGCTTATCTAAAAAGGCTTTAAATCACTTATAAAATGATGGATAAAAAGAAGCCCCATCATCCTGACAGGGCCTCTTTATATTCCGTTTATTATGCTGTAAATATCCTATCTACAACCGCATCCTATGCATCTTATTATTTGCAATGAGACTTCCTGTCTCTCTATGTTTTATAGAATAGATTAAATGTATTGCTGTGCCAATTCGTCAATAACGACGATATATGTAAGTTTTAGCTTACACAGAATTTTTTTGGTATTTTTTGAGTTTCTGTACCAAATCGGTTAACGCTTTGTCTTCAAATTCGTTGGCTTCAAAGGTCTCATCTTTATTACGTTTGAAAATATCACGAATTTCAATCACAGCATTCGGATCGATCATATTCAAACTTGAGGTGACTTGGCGAATTTGTCCAACTGAATTTGAACCATAGGTCACTCCGTAGCTAATAAATGCTGCTGGTTTGCCACTCCATTCTTTGCCCAAATAATCCAATGCATTTTTAAGTGCAGGACTATAGCCATGATTATATTCAGGGCTAATAAAAATAAAGGCATCTGCTTGAGCAATTTTATCCGCCCACTCTTGCTGTTTAGGTTGGTCATAAATTCCTGTAGCAGGAGGATGACTTCCAGCAAAAAGTGGTAAAGCCCATTGTTTTAGATCGATGAGTTCAATTTTATTATCATTATCTTTTTGATTTGAAAGACTATTGTGAACCCAGTTAGCTACTTTGATCGCAGTACGTCCTTCTCGTATGCTTCCTACAATAATATAAATCAGCATTTGAATTCCTCTATTTGATTTTTTATCCAAATTAAACAGATTGTTGCGCTTTGAAAAGCATAACTTTGTTATGAATTTTAATTATTTGCTGTTCTTTCAGCTTCAGCCAACATTTTATCTGCCATTTCTTTTGTCTTTTTTAAACCTGGCATGCGATATTCTGTGTGTCCATAGTCTTGAATAGATTTCCAGCGACCACCCCAAGTCAATCCAACTGATTCAGATACTTCACCATAAAGTTGATAACCCCGCATTGCCCATGGGTCACGTTCAGTAATTACAACTTTACCGTTGCGTTTAAATGCAACGTCTGCGGCTAGCCCAAATTGATGATAACTTTGGTAACCACGTGCGCGCGTGGTATTGGGGTTGTTTGAAAGTATATTTTGTCTTGCTGGACTACGATAGCCTTCGAGTAGAACAAGTTCATAACCATAACGTTCTTTCATGAGCTTAAATACCATGAGTAGGCGTTGTTTATAACGTGAATGCATTTTATCCCATTTACGATCGACTAATGTTGGATCTAGTGACCCATGCACGTGTATCGACTCGAGTTGTGATGCCTGAATTGAATGATTACTTTGCGTTTGATATTGTTGTTCGAGTTGATTTGCCTCAATAATTGCTGCTTCAACTAAGGATTCATCGACTTCAGGAGGTGGTATTAGAATTTCACCATTCAAAAGTGTATAAATTTGTGGATCAACTTCTTTTAAATAATCTGCTTCAATATGCGTCGGACTAATTTGTCGGGTAAAAGCAAAAACCATAATACTGGCAAATAGAAAAAAACCAGCAATTAAAATCCACCACTGTTGTACATGCCAATACAATTGAAGTTGTTCGGGTGCAGATGCATGATGAATCTGTTTGGCAACACTTTTAACTTTGTTAAATTTTTGCTTACTTTGTGGTAATACGCTATGTAATAAACGAGAGAGTCTATGGCGAAATTCAAATGACATAAGACAAGCCAATGTGATTACAAGCCCCACAAAGCAAAAACAAATAAGCAAAATCATGAAAGATGTTTACTGTACTTTAAATGGTTTTTGAGTGACGGTAATTTCGACTGAAGCATTTAGATTTTCAGTTGTTTCTGGTTCTGGATGAGTAGTTGTAGTTTGTTTTGGTTCACGACTTTTAGAATTTGTTGTTAATTTATCAGCAGTGTTTGTTTTATCTGCAACAGGAGGTTTAATTGTCGTTTCAAAAGATGAAATACGTGGAATAGCAGCAATTGCAACAGACCTGTGCTTAAACAGTTCGCTTAGCTCACTGTCTTTAGGTTGTTGTATGGCTTCATCATCGGGTATTTCATGCTGTTCTAGTAAATGATTTATCGATTGTTCTTCATTTATAGGGTGTTTAATTGCCTCTTCATTGAAGGTTGCTGCATCTGCGCTTACAATTTCATTTCTATTCGCATTAGAAATTTTAAGAAATACCATAAACCCCACAACGCTAACGATTATTCCAGCTAAAAAACCAATGACAACGAGTAAAGTGGGGGATATCACAGTTGTTTTATGATTTTGTAAGATCCGAACAGTAGTTGAATTTTTTTGAGCCATATAGATTCACTAAGGCAGATAAATAGTTATGTGCGCTTCTTCAGTAGGTGCCGAAATCACGTTTTGATAATGTGCTAATGTATGAGTGCGTTGGTTGGAGAGCGTGTAACGCAAACCTGAGAAACTAAGCAGGGCAAAGAATAAAAGAAAAATTAGAATCCAGAAGAAAGGTAATTCTCTGTGAATAATGTGCTTAATTTGATCTGGAATGGCCGAAAAGGGCGAAAAATCAGCTTTTTTACCTTTAAGATAATCAATTTCATCACCTACACGGGCGACCAAATGATTTAAACTTTCAATCGATTCAATACGATATTTACCTTGAAAGCCGATAAGTAGACAATAATGAAAGATTTCTAGCGCAGCTAATCGATCTTTTCCACGGCTTCGTAGCTGTTCCAGAGTTTCAAAAAAGCGATAGCCTGCCAGTTGAGAACCAAATAGACATAATTGTAAGGGGTTGAGCAACCAAGCATTTTGTAAATTGAAGTAGCTAGGATCTTGTTGGGTCACAATGGTTTCATCTAATAATGCACAAAATGCATATTTTGCATCATCAATATCATCGCTAGAAAAATGTAGCCTCTTGGCTTGTTGTTCAAATCGATTCAATAAACTAAGAATTTTTTCCCTAAACTCATTTACATCCAAGGGAACATATTGGTTACGAATTAAAAATATGATGTAAAAACCATCATGTAACAAATCGACCAGATTAACCGTATGCCCTTTACTTGGGGATGGAGTGGGTGGAATGAGTCCTCCGCCAATTTTACCATCGTCAAATAATGATGGTGCAGTTGTTGGTTGAGTCATATTTTTTCCTCTTTATGCATTCATGACAGCAATCAATTCGAGTGTAATATCCTGAAAGCCCGCAGGGACATATATACAAATTGACTCCGATTCAAGCATTCGCTGATAAAGATCGTGATGAGATTCAATTTCAAAATAACTCACACCTGAACGAACAGGAATTGCGGTGGGTACTTGCAATAGATGGTGCAGTGGAATCGCAGGTAAAGCGGCGACCACGCGTTGTTCAACGTCGATACTACAGCCGACTTTAAAACGTAGTGGAACAATTTTAATTAATTCATGCATTTGCATTACACTACTAGAAACCGCGACATAAAGACGGCTATCACGGGTAATTTTGTCGGATTCCAAACTGCCTAGCCAATAAGATGAACGAATTTCTTTAAGTGCGATGCTCATATAGCGGCTAGAAATAATGGTATCTAGCAAATCGCGTAAAATCACATCCAATTGCTCAAAACTATCCTGTAAATGGTGATGATGATATTGAGGTAATTGATCAACTTCGTAAGCGGTGGAAAACGTTAGTAAGGAACCTGTTAAGCGCAATAATTCAAAAAATAGGCGTTCTGGATGAATTTGCGGGTTTTGCAATAGATGGCTTAAAGTAGCATGTGCAGTATTTAAGGCATTCACCAACCAGAAAGATACGATATCTCCAGAACGAAATTCGATGAGTTTTTGCTCGTTTTCACGATTATTCGTTTGAATGGTTTTGATTTTGGCTCGAATGACATTCAGTGTACGTTTCAAGTTTGAAGTCAGTGATTCTGAGCCTTCGATATGAAGCAACGGTGGAATAAATTTACGATCAAGTTCAAATGAACCTGAACTATGGCGCTTAATTTGACCAATCTGTAAGTATAAAAAACCATCTAAGTCTTTTTGAGGATCAAGTATTGAATCAAATAGTTTAAATTCTGCTCGACGCTTCAAGAGGCTAATTTCAGCTGGATGAGCTGTGGTAAATAAATCATGTGTTTCAACAAGATGGCTATGGTAACGACCCGTCTGCGTATTATCTTTAAAGTTAATATTTTGTTTATTTGCCTGTAACATAGGTAAAGCCAGATAAATCAACATTTCACCGTGAAGATTTAAATCATCCAGTAAGATAGGCGCGGGCAATAAATCCAGCGCAGGTGCCTGATAAATTTCACCATCCTGCCAGATCATCTCCACGGATTCTATTGCCAGCACATGCGTGGCAAGTTGCTTTTCATCAAAATGAAGCTTTTTAATTCCATACGCAAATGGAATAGTGGCACGAATAGTCAGATTCAAACGTTGTTCATGATAACTATCTTGAACCTGAAAATGCTGAGGTCGTAAAAATAAGCCTTCGCCCCAGAGAATTTTTTCTGCTTTAAACATGTGACCACTACCAACTTTTATTCATATTCATTTTTAGGTTGTACATCTAAGGTTTCTTGAATCATCTGCAAAGAATTTTCCTCTTTGACGACCTGTGTGAGCCATTCATGTAAAGGCATCTGACTCCATTTGATGGTTTTTTGCAGCATATAACTGACGGGACTATGTGGTTCATTGGTCCGAAAATAATCAGCAATATCTTGTAAAACCTTCATAGCCTGTTTGCGGTTGGTCAGATGATTTTGTATTTGCGGTTGAAAAACTGTCTGGTTTGAGATCATGATCGGCTGAGCCCTAACGGTCTCTGTAAGAAATGAAGTATTGGGAGTTGATTGATGCTTTTTTTCAGTCGGAGTCGTACTTGAAAGGATCTCTGTTCTATAAATTTTTTTTAAAGTTTGATGAATGTCATTAAAGTTTGAATCAACGTTGGCAAAGCTAGGTGCATCTACTTCCATTAATTCATCTAAAACCATTTTTAAAGTTTGCCAATGTTCCAACACATTACTAAAGGCTTGAAAATTTTGATGTTGAAAATTTTTAGAGGTATTGGATACAGCCTGTTCAAATTGCTCAAGCTCCGATACTTGCTCTTGTTGCTCGTGATCATCCGATTGTTTGCGTCGAATATTCTGATGGTAAAGAAAGTTTTCATAATCGAGAAAATTATAAAAAGGTTCACTATTGATGATGGGTACTTTTTTAATGAGTGGCGGTAATTGATTGATCAATCCCTGTAGTAGACCAATCCGCTGATCAAGATCTTCATCTTCAATTTCAGGATGTAGAGTCAACCAATATTGGTTGAGTAAAAGGTGGCTCAATTCAAGACCTTTGGCGATGCCTTCAAAGCCAAATTGATTTGACCAAGCTTCAGTCAGCCAACTTAACAAACGAATATCTTTACTTTTTTTACACATTAACTCACTGGCAGTACGTATAACTAGCTCCCAATCTGCCTGTTTACGTTCACTGACCCAATCGCCTTGATCCAGCAAGTTATCGTCCTCTATGCGGGCTTTTTTAATCAGATGAAATTCATTTGAAAATGAATAATCAATGCCACAAGGAGCATGTTCTGAAATGGGAGCAAGTAATGCCGAAATGTCGATACTCATATTGCGTTTTTACTCTTCATACTTCCGTTGTTTTGGTCTTTTTTCTGAGCGTTTTTTTATTCGCTATTTTGTTTTCTACAGGATCAATTAGATAGATGATCTCGGCTGCATTGACATCGATAAAGATCTGTTTTGGCAATTGCTGTGCTGCCAAAGCCATCAAAATTTCAGTCGCCAAAGCTGGTAAAATACTGGCATTGAGAATGTGATCGATGTTTCGTGCACCACTGTCAACTTCGGTACATCTACTGAGCAATAATTCAACTAAATCATGTGAATAGGTTACATTTGTCTTGTATTGCTGTTCGATACGAGCTGTGACTTTACTTAGTTTTTGCTGAATAATTTGTATTAATAAATCATCATGTAAAGGAAAATAAGGGACAATCTGCATGCGACCTAAAAATGCGGGCTTAAACTGCCTATAGAGGCTTGGCTTGAGATGATCAATCAGCTCTTTTGCTGTTGGCCACTGACTAGCAGGTTGATTCAAACAGGTCTGCATGATGACACTTGAACCTATATTTGAGGTCAATAAAATTGTGGTATTTTTAAAGTCAATGACACGCCCTTCACCATCTTCAAGTGTGCCTTTATCAAAGACTTGGTAAAATAATTCCTGTACGTCACTATGAGCTTTTTCGATTTCGTCCAGTAACACTACACTGTAGGGGTTACGTCGAACAGCCTCAGTCAAAACACCGCCCTGACCATAACCAACATAACCAGGAGGAGCACCTTTTAAAGAGGAAACAGTATGTGCCTCCTGATATTCAGACATATTCACGGTAATGAGATGTTGCTCACCACCATAAAGTTGTTCCGCTAATGGTCGCTTTCTAATAATACAGCATCTTACGCCGCATAATGGTTGCTTAATGATTTTGGAGGCTGACAAAAGTCAGCCTCTGTCTGATCAATATTGATAAAAATGAATTTAGATCACTTATATCCTTATGGCTTTCGATCCACTTTATTTGATCGTTTGATTCCAGAACAGCATCACATGAAAGGGCTATCTATCCAACAATTACGTGAATCAGTAGCGCGTGATTTGGAGGATTTACTCAATAGCCGTGTTGCAAAAATAGATGAACTGATGCAGGACTATCCACTTGCAGGTAAATCAATTTTACAGTTTGGAATCATGGATTTTGTTGGGCTTTCGACTGCCAATCCGTTAGATCGTGACAAGATTTGCCAATCAATCGAGCAGTCTATAGCGGCGCATGAACCACGTTTGCGGCAGGTCAAAGTTGAAATGTTGCTAGATGGTCATAATCTGGGGTCGTTGTGTCTAAGTATTCAAGCTTATTTCAATATTCACCCGCTGTATGAGCCTGTGGTTTTTGATGCATTATTAAAACCAACCACGCAACAATATGTTATCTCTGCACGAAGCTAAGTGGGATTCCTGTGATTGAAGAACTTCTACCTTATTATGAAAAGCAGCTTCAAGAGTTTGGACAGCAATCACGTGATTTTGCGCTGAAATATCCAAAAATTGCACAGCGTTTATCCTTAAATCAGGAACAGATTGATGATCCTCATATTGAGCGTTTGATCCAAGCTTTTTCCCTAATTGCTGCACGAATTGATAAAAAGTTAGTAGACAGTTATGACGTGTTCACACGTTCATTATTCGAGGTCATGTTTCCACAATATTTGCGACATTTCCCTGCTTGTACTGTGGTCAGTTTTGAAGACCAAAATAGGCTCAAACAACTGACTGAACCGCATCTTATTCCTAAACACACTGCTTTGAAATCGAGAAGCTTTAAAGGTGTGCAATGTGAATTTAATACGATACGAGATGTTCGATTACTCCCCATTGCATTGACTAGCCTTAACTTTAAAACTATGCCTAGTGCACATGTACATTTAAACCAAAATGCAGGTTTGGCTTTGAAGTTTGATATGTATCAGCCTGCGCAAAGATGGTTAAGTCAGGAAAAATTATCAATTTATCTGGATGCGATTTCTAATTTTCCATTGCAGTTACTAGATACTATTTTTAGAAAAGAAAGTACATTCTCAATTCGTGTAGGCACACAAATGTGGAGGATTTCTAATCCATTTGAAGTTTTAGGATTTAATGAATCAGAATCGTTATTACCTGTCGATCAGCATACTCATCATGCTTATCGTTTATTGATGGAATATTTTTGCTTTCCTGAAAAATTCAATTATTTGAATCTGGATTTAAGCTTTCTAACTGATTTACCTGCACACGCATTGCAGTTTGAATTATTGATAGATTTTAAACTGAATCTCAATGATCAAGCCAGTATTCGTAATTATTCTGAATTGAATGTCGCCAATTTTAAATTATTTACCACGCCTGTTGTAAATCTGTTTGAAAAGCACGCTGAACCGCAAAAAATCAATCATCGGCAGCTTGAATATCATTTGATTACTGATGCACATCATCCTGAATTTTATCAAGTTTATTCTGTGCTTGAAATGCATATGGTGCGTGAGAAAGCCAATCAGGAACAGGGCATTGTACCGATTTTTCCTTTTTTTGCCATGAGTCACTATCAATGTGAGCAGTCCCCTTTTTTTTATGCGCTGAATTATCAAAAAATACAGCCAAATTATGTAGAAATGAGCTACTCCATTATTTCTAAAGCGCTAGAGCCGTATAACACCAAGTCTGATTTTATGAGTATCAAACTATTGTGTTCTAACCGTGAATTACCACATGAAGCCTTGGATCAATCACAAAATATTCTCAACTTAAATGACAGTAGTTTGGCAAGACGCGCACTTATGTTGAAACGACCAACGCCGCCATATCAGTTTCAACAACATAAAAATGAACAATGGCGGATTATTTCGCATTTATCACTAAACACCTTGGCTGTGATGAAAGGCGATAGTTTGGCAAATGTTAAAGAATTATTGGAACTTTATAATTTACCGCGTTCCAAAGAAAATCAGATACTTATTGATTCCATTCAACAGATTGATTTTTCACTGACTCATAAACTGGTCGATGCCAAACCATTTCCTATGTTTATTCGTGGGGTAAAGGCTGTGGTAAAAATCGATCACACTGTATTTCGTGGTCATAGTCTGTATGTGTTTAGTCATTTACTTAGCCAAATATTTAACCTGAAAGTCCAAATGAATAGTTTTGTGGATGTCATTATTCAGGATCACCTTTATCAACAGGAGTTATACCAATGCGTCCAGAACGTTGGTGGCAAAATGCTTCTGTAATTGATGAGCTTTTTAAGAAAGCAGGGCATTTTGAATTTATTCAGTCGACCCGTTTATTGCGACATTTTCCAAAGCCCTCCATAGAGGCTTATTGGGCAGACGTTTTTTATTTTGATAGTTCGCTCAATCTGAATTTTCCTGCTACAGAAATTGAAAGTTTATCGTTAAAACACTCACGGATTCAGATGACTAATTTAGTTGTGGGTTTAACAGGAGTACAAGGAGCATTGCCTTATACCTACACTTGTAAAGTTAAACAAAGTCCGCGTCATCAACGCCAAGAAGTGAAAGCCTTTTTAAACCTATTTAACCACAAGCTCAGTGCGCAATATGTCGATGCTAGTCTGGCTTATAATTTGGCAGTACGTTACGAAATTGAAAGCGAAAATTATTATTTAGATATTTTGCATGCTTTAAATGGTTATGTACAGTCACAACAACAGCAACCTGACTTAAGTGAGTATTTTGCTGAATTTTCAGGATTAATGCAGGGGCAAAATAATGCTGCACATGCTTTAAAAACTGTGCTGAGCTGCGTGTTTAAGCAGAATATTTATATTCAAGAATTTATCAAAGAGAGATTTCGTTTAGATGATGAGCAAAAAACTTGTCTGAAGGAACAGCAACCTAACTTACTGGGACTCAATACATTTTGTGGTGAAACTATTGAGCAGATTGATGGAAAAATAGAAATTCAAATTGGGCCGCTTAAACATGATGAATATCTGAGTTTTTTACCACAGCAACCTAATCACGTAAAACTCAGGCGCCTTATAGAAACATGGTGTAGCCCGACTTTATTGATTGATCTACGGTTGATTCTGGATCGCACTGAGATTCAGCCCATGTGCTTGAATTCAACACAAAAGAGGGGGTTGGGGCAGGGTGCATTTTTAGATCGTGCTAGTGCGCTTCAAAATAATCAGGACACCTGTTTTGCCTTGATTGGAGTTGCTGCGTGATCAAAAAAATAATCGGCGTGCTGATCATCGTTTTTAGTACCTTGGCATTTACAATCATTCTGTATTGGAAAGAAAGTCAGTTTGATTCAAGCTTATCTGATTTGTTGATTTATTTGGTGGCTTTACCTGTATTGATCAGTTTAGTGATTTTAACCCCGTGGTTAATCTATCGCTTTTATCAAGCGCAGAAGCGGCAGAAACAATCTGTAGCAGCGCTTGATGCTACGCCATCCCAAAAGCCTTCTTTAGAAACGCAATGGCTCAAGCTACATATTTATTCTGCTTTTAGCAAAAGTGCTTTGGGTGAAAATGAAGAAATTATTCAGGCGATTCAAGATCATCAAAGTCCAAAACTCGATACAAAACTGGTCAATAGTTATGGTCTACCGATCTTATCTTATCGTATTGATGAACTGGATGAGCGATTAATTAATGATGGATCTTCTTCTATTTCTGTACGACAGCAACGAATTATAGGCCTGATTCAGCTACAAATTGAACAGCAAAGCTCGGTATTGGCTCAGATCGCTGAGCATCTTAGACGTTCAAGTTTATTTTTTGAAACTGAGCATGTGCATGAATATCGAATGCATCCTGCATGGATAGATCCGCAAGCTGAAAATGATGCGAACGAAATTCTTGCTAGAGCACATTTACAACCCATCAGTCGTTTAAATCGACTTAATGTGCATATGATTTTGTCAGAAGATTTACGGCATCTTTGGGACAATGTCATATGTACCGAGTTTTTACATGAAGCGTTAGGTGAATTAGGTTTCCTGCCACAGAAAATTCAAGTGCAATATTATTTTTGGGAGCAGCAATCTGTATCGATTGAATGGTTGAATCTTTTACAGCAATTAGCACAACAACAGACTGAAATATCACTGATTATCTATGTTGATTCAGAACTTGATCAGGATGTATTAGACGCGCGTATTTCATTGAATGAGCAGTATATTCCAGCAGAGTTTGCGGGGAGTTGTTGTGTGAGTGCTTTGAATATACATATTGCAGATTTGAATCCAATCAAACATTTGAGTCTTGCTTTAAATCAAGCTCAAATAGCTGCTGTGCTTGATGAACTGGATTTAAAAGAATTACAGCAATACCAGTCAGAACAGCCTTTTGTGATTGTTCCTGAAAATATAAGTGATCCCAAGGTCCTGAAACAACTGAATCATCAGTTTGAGCTAACACCGATTGAAGCCCATCACTATCTTTATATCTCATCTAGTTTGGGACACAGTCAGCATTTGGCTAAAATTTATGCATATATGCTTGCTATGCAATTTCCTAAAGATCAAACCATTTTCATTGCCTTAGCCCAAGCACCTGCTATTGCTGTCTTAATTCAGTCTGCACTGCCTTTGGAGCATCAAGAGGCAGCAAAACACTATGATTTTTTTAATAATTTTTAGATTTATAACGAGAAAATGATGTATACAATTTTAGGCTATCTTTGGCAATACATCACCAATCCGAAAGCGCTTATTGCACTGTCACTATGTGTTGCACTGATTTCTTCATATTCTGTTTTACCACGTCATATTTTCTGGGCATTGGTTCTGGTCTATATACTTGGGTTGATTGCATATGGAATTTATTGGTTTATTCAACGTCGCCGTCATGCAGAGCAAGGCGCACAGTTAGCCCAAGCCATAGAAAATGATGTCGAGGTCGGACACGGTCAAAATAAGGGTAAAGAAGAATTTGGTTTAATTCAGCAACAGATGAAGGATTCAATTCAACTGATCCGAAAATCTAAGCTAGGAGATAAAAAGGGCAATGCTGCGTTATACGAATTACCTTGGTATATGGTGATTGGAAATCCAGCCGCGGGTAAAAGTTCTGCAATTTATAATTCGGGACTCAAGTTTCCATTTGAAGAAACGCATCAGAAAATGGTATCTGCCAGTTTAAGTGGTACGCGTAACTGTGACTGGTTTTTTTCAACAGAAGGCATTTTGCTGGATACTGCGGGGCGTTATTCAGTTTATTCAGAAGATCATTCTGAGTGGTTGGGTTTTTTAAACCTGCTCAAAAAAAATCGGCCAAAAGCACCAGTGAATGGATTGATTCTGATTGTGAGTATTGCGGAATTGATTAGTCAGAGTCCTGAACACTCACTCAAATTAGCAAAAAACTTACGCGCCCGAATTCAGGATTTAACCGAACGTCTTGAAGTGGTTGTTCCTGTCTATCTAGTTTTTTCAAAAATGGATTTGATCGCAGGTTTTACCGAATTCTTCGACTGTTATGAAGACCAAGAATACAATCAAGCTTGGGGCGCGACACTGCCTTATGATCAAAATTCGTCTCAGAATGCAGTCGAATTATTTGAGCAACATTACACCATTTTATATGACGGTTTAAAGGGTGTAAGTACTACACATTTAAGTCGTCGACATTCAAAAAATATTTCACCTAGCGTCATGACTTTTCCTTTGGAATTTAAAACGCTCAAGCCAGCCTTAAAAAGTTTTGTCGCTACTTTATTTGAAGATAATCCATATCAGTTCCAACCTGTTTTTCGAGGTTTCTATTTTACCAGTGCATTGCAAGAGGGGATGGTTGAGAGCCCAATGACTGAGCAGATTGCACAGGAGTTTCGACTACAACCGATTGAGCAGACAGATGCAATATCGTCACGACCTACATTATCGGTAAATCACGGTTACTTCCTGAAAGGACTATTTTCCGATGTTATTTTGCGAGATAAGGATTTAGTCAAGCAGCATATTAATCCTGACAGAAAGCGTCAGCGTTATCTTGCTTTTATTGGCACTTTAGTTGGTGTTTCAATTATTTTAGGGCTGTGGGTCTGGTCTTATCGTAATAATCAGCAATTAATTGTTGATGTTCAGACTGATCTCAATCAGGTAGTACAGTTGCAAAAGGTTTCTGGAGAACAGCTTTCCACTCAGTTAGATGCTTTATTGATTTTACAACATCGACTACAACAGTTAGATGAGTTTGAACAACATCGTCCACTAAAATTCAGTTTTGGTATATATCAAGGCAATCATTTGCGTGAACAGTTAAAAGCGGAATATTTAAAAGGAGTGCGTCAAATTGTACTGACTCCAACGCAACAAAATATTGCTCAATATCTGCAACGTATAAAAACCAATGAAAATACGCTCAAAGCTAATCATAGCAATGTGGAAATTAAACAAGTAAATAATAAGAATCAATATTTGGAACCTTCAGAGAGTAATCCTCAAGATGCTTATAACGCTTTGAAGGCTTATTTGATGATGAGTAATCCACAATATATGGATGGAAGTCATTTAAGCGATCAGGTTACTCGTTTCTGGCGTTCGTGGTTGGATAATAATCGTGGACAAATGCCGCGTGGCGAGATGATTCAGAAAGCTGAACAAATTTTATCCTATACCATGACTCTGTCTAATGACAAACTATTTCCTATTTTGGAGGCCGATTCACAATTGGTGGATCAAACCCGTCAGATCTTATTGTCTGTGGTACGAGGTATGCCGGCACGTGATCGGGTTTATAATGAAATTAAAATGCGGGCTGCGGTACGTTTTCCAGCACTAACTGTGGGACAAATTGTTGGTGAAAATAATAAGACAATAATGCTTGGCGGATATGCTTTATCGGGTGTATTTACGCAAAAGGCATGGACAGAATATATCGCTCAAGCCATAGAGGATGCAGCGAATAAACCCACTGATAGCAAAGATTGGGTACTCAATAGTCGCCAGTCGGATGATTTAACTTTCTCAGGCAGTCCAGAACAAATACGTAAACAACTGATCTCCTTATATAAACAGGAATATATTGCTGAATGGCGTAAATTCTTAAATGGCATTCACTATGCCAAAACAGATCAATTTAATCAGCAGGTTAAAAATATTGATCGCTTGGGGGAGCCGCAAAATTCTCCAATTCGTATTTTAATGAATCGCATTGCGACTGAAACAAGTTGGGATAACCCGATTGTGCAGGCTGAACTGGCTGCACCACAAAAAGGCTTTGTTGCATGGTTTAAACGTAAAATTTTGCAGCGTGATGATAAACGACTCTCTGAACAAGCATTGGTTAAAGCACAAGGACCGATTTCTCAGGAATATCAAGTGTTTTATCAACTGGTGCGCAAGCGTGATGACCAGCAAAACAAATCTATATTAGATGAGTATATGGATAATTTGGCACAAGTTCGCAGTAAATTTAATGAGCTAAAAAATGCGGGTGAAATTGGGCCGACAGCCATGACATTAATCAAACAGACTATTAATGATCAAACTTCAGTATTTAACGTGACCCAAAAACAAATCGATGAAAAGATATTGGTGGGTCTAAATGATCTGGACCAACAGCCCTTACAAAAAATACTGGTTGCGCCGCTAACGCAGTCTTTTGAAAGCCTGATTGTCCCTGCACAGGATGAAATCAACAAACTATGGCTGATGCAGGCATATCAACCTTTTAGTATCAATTTAAGTCAGAAATATCCATTTAATTCGTCTGCTGGATTGCAGGCTACCAGTAATGAAATTAGTCAGATTTTTGGTGAAAATGGCAGTATAGCCCGCTTTACTAAAGAGACACTGGATCCTTTTGTGATCCGCCGTGGTTATATCCTGACCTCTAAAACATGGAAAGATTTGGGGATTAGCTTAAATCCGCAATTTGTGATGAGTTTTCAGAGTTATGTTGCGCCAAGTAATGGTATGGCAACAGGTGAGCTGAATCAATCTGCAACTGCTGTAGCTTCTGCTGCACACCAGTCTAATTTCCAGTTCTATCCATTACAAAATCCGCAATTGCTGTCTTATTCGATTGATATTGATGGACAACGCATGACCTATGAAAACGGTATACAGCAATGGGTCAACTTTATCTGGCCAAATCAGAGTGCTATTCCAGGCGCGAAAATTACTGCAGTGGATACACAAGGTCAAACGCATACTATTTTTGAAGAGCCTGGTGAATATGGAATTAATCGTCTGATCGATTCGGCACAGCGTAAGGAACAAAATGGCAGTTTTGAAATGACATGGCGCAGCAAGATCGATCCTAACCTTTTTGTAAAAGTAAATTTTCGTCTGATTAGTGGTAATAGTTCTGGCAATGTTGGATCGAGTCGTGATTATTCAGGTTTACAACTTGTGGATAAAGTCACCACAAATAAAGCAGTTCGTATCGTTTCTGCACAAGCTGCACCGACATCTATTTCAACGCCAACTGTAAATACTTCAGCAGCAGGTACGCAGTAATGGATCATAGTCACAACGCTTTAAAAAGGATGATTCCATGCAGCAAATAAAATCGATACCTTTTTATTATGGAAAAAGTCCAGCACGTGGGGATTTTCTAAAAAGTAAGGGACAACATGCTTTAATTCAGGTAATGGATCAATGGATGACTGAGGCTTTGGAATATGCCATTGCGAAGCCTCATTTTAAACAGGCATATCATGATTTACCTGCATTGGATTTCTTTATTGCCAATCCGCAAGAGAAAAGATTTTTAGCAGCGAGTTTAATTGCTAGTGAAGACAGTTCAGGACGACCTTTTCCAATGGTATTAGGTCAACTTATAGAGGTTGAACAACCGTTTCAGAACCTTCTATTTGCCCCTTATATTTATAAAAAGGCATTAGCGGAACTGTATCAAAATAATAAGACCATAAAAACCATTTTTGACTCCGCAATTTTATTAAATAAACTGCAAAATCAACCGACTAAAGTGCAAATATTTAGTTCTGAAGAATGTACAGCTTTTTATGAAAATTACACGCTGTATTCATTTGCCCAGTTAATGAAACTCAATATTTATCAACTGTCGCAAAGTATGATTGGACTCGGTTTATTATTGCAACCAATCCTGAAAAGTGGCACTAAGCGATTAAATAAGGTTCTGATCTTGCCATTGAATAATCCAGTTTATTGCTACGAAATTGCAGCGTTTTGGGTGAGCATGATTGGATGTTTTTTGAAGAAAAACAATACTGAGATATTCATCGGTTTATTGCATTGTGAAGCACCTGTTTTATTGTTTGGTTTTCAGGGGGCAGATATTTTGATACTTGGTGATATTTTTACCCAAAGTATGCAAAACGAACACTGGGTTTCTCTCATAGATGCACAGTGGATTGATCCTTATCTCGAACAAAATGCAGGTTTAGCTGCACTTGAGCAATCCTTGTGTCAAAGACAATTAAGTTTAAGTCAAGGACTTAAACTTTTCCGACAAACATTTCTAGATGAATAACAATGAAAAAAAATGTACCACAAAATATAAAAAAATGGCTTTTTTTTACCATTCCATTGGTTAGTTCTTTGGTATGTGCGGAGCCGATCGTAGTTGAAGGCGTGGCGCCAAATGAGGCATCAAAACAGGAAATTTTGCAAAAAATGCAGATTGTGTATGGGGTTGATCAAGTGATTGATAAAATCCAAGTGCGCGCAGTATCTGCACCGAATGGTTGGAGTAACGCGGTAACACAAGTAATTACGCCAGATTTAAAAAAAGTAAAACAAGGTAATTTGAAAGTACAAGGCACACAAGTTGAACTCACAGGTAAAATGAGTAATCCCAATGATATTCAACTGACCATCAATCAATTTCAGTCAATAGTACAGCAGCCGTATCGCTTTAAGTCACAACTGACTGTGAACCAAGCCGAGCAAAAAATTATCGATGAGGCTCTTAAAAATCGAATCATTGAATTTGAATCAGGTAGTTCGATTTTAACCGCTTCGGGGCAGCAGATTTTAAATGAAATGGCAGCAGCACTTCATAAAGTTGGTGGAAAAAAAGTCAAAATTATTGGACATACCGATAGCTCAGGTGATGCCTCCAAAAATTTGTTACTTAGTCAACAACGTGCCAATGCAGTTAAAGATTATTTAATCACAAAAAATATCTTGGCAGAGCGTTTAAGCACAGAAGGTCTGGGTTCGAATAAACCTCTAGCGAATAATGAAACAGCTGAAGGTCGTCGTAAAAACCGCCGGATTGAGTTTGCAGTACTTTAACTAAAAGGGGGGAAATTGTATGGCAACACCATATATAACGATAGGCTGTCCGACTACGGGTGGTGGGCAAGTGATGAGTGGCAATAGCATATTTCTTATCGAGGGAATTGCAATTGCCTGTGTCGGCGATAAAGCCACATGTCCAAAACATAAAACCGTTGCCACGATTATCTCAGGCGATCCGCATATGCAAGTCATGGGAAAAGCAGCGGCACGAGTCAATGATTCATTATCTTGTGGGTGTAAGTTATTACCTAAGCAGAGTTTGGTGGTGCAGGAGAATGGTGCAAGTACGGGGGCTACATCTTTATCGACTAATAATTTTCAATCTAATCAAATAAAAGAATTCGGACAAAAGTTTTTGGTTGTTGATGAGTCAACTTCAGAACCATTAGCTAATGTTCATTATGAAATTCATAAAGAAGGGAGTTTGTTTTCAAAAGGAGTGACAGATGAGCAAGGATATACTCAATTTATAGCTGGTGCTGAAAATGAAGAAATCGAATTAAAAATTGTAGCAGAGGATAAAGATCATGAACACTGTTGTAAGCCTTAGAGCTAGATTGCAGGGTAAGGATTTCGTAGAGAAAAATCCAACAACTGTAACTATCAATACGCGTCGAAAATTGAATGGTGGAGAAATTGCTCTTGCTAAAATTATGTTTAAAGATGCAATCGATTATTCAAAGGTTGAAATTATCCGTGGTGGCTTATTATCTATGCCTACAAGAAGTAAAAATGCTATGACTCCTTTTGGTAGCATTCATTTGCCTAATGAAGATTATGATAATCTCAAAGATTTTTCACAGGATCAAAAAGCGACTAATAAAATATGGTTCATTCATGAAATGGCTCATGTGTGGCAATATCAATTAGGACTGAATACAGCAATGCGTGGTATCGAAATAGGTATTAGAGGTGGTTATAGTGATGCTAAAGCTTACGACTATGATTTAGTATGTGATGATCAAGGTAAAGAATTTCACCAATTTAACTTTGAACAACAAGCTGAAATTATTAGCCATTACTTTGATGCCTATCATTTACCTATTCAAGGGCATGATTATCCAGTTTTACATAATAAAAATGTTATGCAAAAATTTGCCTTAAAAAATGTTTTGAAAAAATTTCTTGTGAATCCTTCTGATAAGGCTTTGTTATCACAGAACTATGGAGGTATTTACTATAATCATGAGCCCAAAAGATATTGATTATGAATAAATATATACTCTTAACCTTGTTAATAATTCCTTTTTCTGCTTTTGCCACTTCAAATCCATATAGAGGTGGTGAAGTTATTATAGAGGTAAAAAATAATACACCATGCTTTTATATTGATGATACAGAACAAAGAGGGGACTTTAGTATTGTTATATTAGGCTTAACTCATGGTAGTAAAGAGTACTGGAATTATGATAGCTCTTTCGAAAAGAACTATCCAGTGAAAAATAAATGTATTGTTCTAGATGAAAAAAACTTTAAGAACTTTAAAGGATTAAAAGAGAATACCCCTTATAGTGTAACTTTAGGAGGAGTGAGAACAGCCTATAACAAAGACTTCTGTATCACAAAGAGATCAGGAACACTTACAGTACAAGATTTTAAAGGGATGCAGTGCATAGATGTAGTATCTAGTTTTTGGGGTAAATTAAAGAGATTATTTAATTAACAATGAAAAAATCTTTGTGTATTCTATTATTATCTTTTTTAGTAACTATTTTAGGTTGTGATGAGTTATACAAAGATTTGAATATTAAAAATAATCAGTTATGTATTTTTAATAATAACTCAAGAAAATATCGAGAGAATAATTTCCTAGTACATATAGGAAAAATTAATTTTTCAGAAGAAAACAAAAGTGATTATGAAAAATCATATCAAGAAACTATCTTTCCTATAGATGAAAGCAGTTGTATATATTCCTCTAAATAGAATATAAAAAAATATTTCTTATAGTATTACATTAAGTACAATAAATAGTACTTTTCGTGCTGATGTATGTATTCAACAAAAGAGTTCACAACTTTCTTTGAAATATGTCGAAGCTGGAAAGGTCACTTGTGAATGATCAGTATATTTAAGAGATAAAAAACCTCCTAATTACTTTAAGGGGTTTATAAAGGGGATCTGCTTAATGTGGAAAGAGCTGAGTTTGAAAGTAATTTTGGCCGTTAAGTTAGGTATTTGTATTAGCCTACTGGGTGGGTGTATTACTAACCAACCAATTAAAGAATCTTTAAAGTCTGGTAGTAATGGAGCTGTAGGTATGCTTTTAATCGATTCAGAAGTATATCGAAAAGCCACGCCCAAAATTTTAGATGCTGTTACGGTATCTTTACTATTCTCAACATTAGATAAGATGGCAGTACTTAAACGGTATGAAGAAGAAATAGGCAATGGTTATACAATCGAAGATGACTTCCCTGTAGGTAACGCCAACCAACTGTGTTGGGTAAACAACTTTCTTCTCACACATAAAAAAGATTTACCCTCTAATCTTGACTACACTAGCACGTACGCTTGGGTAGATTCAAAACAGAAAGTACTTAAAAATAGGATTAGTGAATACTTCGGTGATAAGAAAGCTGAAAACGATTGCAGATTTTAATCCTATTCAATCGTACTAAAACGCCAATTTAAAAAACCTTCATAAGAGAGTTTTTAGTTGAATGATTAAATCACATCAACTTGATCCCTTGCTGACCAGCAGGCGTCACTTTAAAAATTTCAACTTCAAAGCTAATATTTTTTCCTGCAAGTGGATGGTTAAAATCCACTTCAGTAATATCATCATTGACTGATGCAACTACACCAAATAATGATGCTTTGGCTTTATCTTCAAATTCAATCATATGACCGACTATAGGACGCTGTCCAAATTTGACGGTATCAAATTTTTGAATATTTTCAGGATTCCATGGGCCAAAAGCATCTTCTGGTGGCAAATGTACCGTACGACGGTCACCTGCGCGTAAACCAAATAAGGCTTTTTCAAAACCGGGTAATAAATTACCATCGCCGATGGTCAGACTTACAGGTTGCTCACGGCTACGCGTGTTATCAATCTCGACGCCATTTTCGAGTGCCACAGAAAAATGTAGCTCGACCTGAGCGCCTTCTTGAATACGAATTTCTTCGTTCGGTTGAATAATTTCAGTCATGCTTTGCTTCTGCACGTTGGATACGTTTCTTCTCAAGAAAAAAGGTATCAATTAACAAGAGGATAGTTCCGAGGGTAATCGCACTATCGGCAATATTAAAGGCGGGGAAGTTGTGATTTTGATAATACACATGAATAAAATCGACGACATAACCTAAGGTCATACGATCAATTAAATTACCTAAGGCTCCACCTAAAATCAGTGCAATCGCCGCAGGAAGAATGATACTGTGTTTTGGCATACGCAATAGCCAAAACACAAAAATAATCGAGACAATACCTGCTAGACCTGTAAACAAATAGTGTTGCCAACCGCCTGCATCAGATAAAAAACTAAATGCTGCACCATAGTTATGCAGCAGCGTCCAGTTTAAAAATGGTAATACAGGCACAGGATCAGCATAAGTCAGATGTGTACTGGCGATCCACTTTGTCCATTGATCTATGATGATGGCAAGGACAGAAAGTCCGAGCCAGATCAGGTTGTGCGGATAAAACTGAAATAAACTTTGTTTGACTTGAGTCTTAGGCATATTTTCTCACTTCCCCATGACCCGCGACGTTTACAATACAACGACCACATAAACCCGGATGATCTGCATGAGTATTCACATCTGGCAGGACATGCCAGCAGCGTACACATTTTTCACCTTCTGCTGCCGAGATTTGGACACGTAAGCCATCCATTTCTGTGCTTTCGCCTTGTTCAGCGAATGGATAGACATTGACTTGAGACGTAATGAGAACAAAACGTAATTCATCACCTAATTGGTTCAATACCGCTTGTAACTCATCTTTCGCCCAGATTTCAACTTTGGCAGACAAATTACTACCGACCAGCTTGGCATTACGTGCCGCTTCAATCTGCTTGTTGACTGCTGATTTAACTTGAATCAATGTTTGCCAATCGGCTTCCGAAATCAGGTTTGCTGTGGATGCGACAGGCAAATCATACCATTCAGCCGTAAACACATATTGTTCGTTTTGCTCTGGAATCAACGCCCAAGCTTCTTGTGCAGTAAAGCTCAAGATTGGTGCCATCCAGCGAACAAAGGCTTGAACTAAGTGATACAGTGCAGTTTGTGCAGAATGACGTGCCTGTGAATCCGCTTTAGTGGTGTACTGACGATCTTTAATGATGTCGAGATAAAAACCACCCAAGTCATTGATACAGAAATTGGTCAAAGCACTACATACAATATGGAAGTTCATATCTTCATAGGCTTGCTGAATCGTTTTTTGAACCTCAACAGCACGTTGCAGGATGTATTGATCTAATGCAATTAATTGATCAACTGGCAGAGCATCGGTTGATGGTTTAAAACCATTGAGGTTGGCCAACAAGAAACGCAAGGTATTACGGATACGACGATAACCATCTGACGCACGACTGAAAATCTCTTTACCTGCGGTCATTTCATAACGATAGTCACTGGATGCGATCCAGAAACGAAGACCATCGGCACCCATGTCTTTGATGATGTCTTGTGGCGTGATGATATTGCCCAAAGACTTCGACATTTTGCGACCTTTTTCATCGACCACAAAACCGTGGGTCAATAGCCCTTTATAAGGCGCACGTTCATTGATCGCAATAGAGGTCAGCAATGATGACTGGAACCAACCACGATGTTGATCTGACCCTTCTAAATATAAATCGGCAGGATCGGTGAGTTCTTCGCGCTGACGTAGTACCGCATAGTGGGTTGTACCCGAATCGAACCAGACATCGAGCGTATCGCGTACTGCATTGTACTGTTCGGCATCTGCACCGATAAATTCTTTGGCTTCACGATTGAACCAAGCATCAATGCCTTCTTTTTCAATCAACTCAGCTACTTCTTCAATCAGTTCAGCCGTACGTGGATGCAGTTCATGCGTATCTTTATGCACAAAGAACGGAATTGGAACACCCCAAGTTCGTTGACGTGAGATACACCAGTCTGGACGACCTTCGATCATCGACTCAATTCGGTTTTTACCCCAGTCAGGCACGAAGCTGATGTCATTTTCAATCGCATTTAAGGCACATTCACGTAAACCTTTGGCATCCATGCTGATAAACCATTGCGGTGTTGCGCGGAAGATAATAGGGGTTTTATGACGCCAACAATGTGGATAGCTGTGTACAATCGGTTGGTGCGCCCATAAGCGACCTACAGCGCCTAACGCTTCAATAATTTGTGGGTTGGCTTTATAGATATGTTCGCCAGAAAAAATTGGCGCGGTCGGTAAATAAACACCATTACCACCGACAGGATTATCTACTTTGAGGTTATAGATCAGACCCACTTTATAGTCGTCTGCACCATGACCTGGTGCAGTATGTACGGCACCTGTACCACTGGTCGCAATGACGTGCTCGCCTAAAATCACGGGTACTTGACGATCTGCCAAAAGTGGATGTTGTAAGCTGAGACGTTCAAGCACAGCACCTTTAAACTCTGCCAAAACAACAGGATTTTCTAGTTTATAACGGGCAATAGCAGATTCAACCAGATCTTTGGCCAAGATAAAGTTCTGAGTACCGCGGTCGCTTTGTACCTGTACCAATTGATAGTCAATTTCGGCATGTAATGCAACCGCTTGGTTTGCAGGTAATGTCCATGGCGTTGTCGTCCAGATCACAATATCGGTTGGTGCAGTGACTGCAACACCTACGCGCTGACCAAGATCATCCAGATCAACCACACCAAAACCGACATCAATTGCATCGGACTTTTTATCTTCATATTCGACTTCGGCTTCTGCCAGTGCTGAACCACAATCGATACACCAATTGACAGGTTTTAAGCCTGGCTCGATATGACCTGCTTTTTGAATTTCACCTAGAGCACGGACGATATCCGCTTCTTGTTTAAAATTCATGGTCAGGTACGGATCTTGCCAATCCCCAAACACGCCCATACGAATAAAGTCTTTGCGCTGTAAATCGACCTGACTCATGGCGTATTCACGGCAAGCTTTACGGAAAGTTGAAGCATCGACCTTTACACCAACCTTACCGACTTTTTCTTCGACTTTGAGTTCGATGGGTAAACCGTGACAGTCCCAACCCGGCACATAAGGTGAATCAAAACCGTCCATCACACGGCTTTTAACAATAATGTCCTTTAAGACTTTATTGACTGCATGACCCAAGTGGATCTGACCGTTCGCGTAAGGAGGGCCATCATGTAAAACATATTTTTTCTTGCCAATACGCGAAGCACGAATCTTCTGATAAATGTTGTCGGCATACCACTCTTCTAACCATTTTACTTCGCGCACAGCCAGATTGGCTTTCATGGCAAATTCAGTGCCCGGCAGGTTGAGTGTGGCTTTATAATCCACGGCATTTTCAGGAGTTTGCTTATCGCTCATGCAAGTTGTCTTCCAGTTCAATCAGCTTGAACGCTGACGTGTTTTATCATCAAAAAAATTCGAAATTAAAAAGGGGGTTGTGAATGCTGCTCACGAAATTCGAGTAAGTCTTCCACATCTTGATCAATTCCCGCTTTTAATGCTTCAAGCGAAGGGTAGTTTCGTTCACCATGTAAAAAGTTCAGAAACGTCACCCGCATTAACAAGCCATACAGATTAGCAGAAACTTGTGGAAAATGTACTTCCAATCGCCATTCTGGATGTTCCTGTTGAATGGCTGGACGCGTTCCAACATGTCCCGCACCAAATAAACTGTCTGGATGATAGCCCGCAATGCCTGTCTGTGTAGGGTCATCACTTTGCACTTTATTGCGTAGTGAAGTGGTTTCACAAACGACATCAACCGCATAAATCCCGCTTAAACAGGGCTTATGCCGATTTAAACGCACATTAATGGTGGGGAAGTTAATAGTGCGACCAATCTGATCACCATATTGTACTCGACCTGTAATGCTATAAGGACGACCTAACAACTTGGCAGCCAGAGTTAAATCACCTTCAGCCAAGACCTGGCGAATACGAGTAGAACTCACCCGTTCTCCATGATATTCAATGGTGTCTAAATTGGTGACTTTAAAGCCATAATGACGTAAAAATTCGCTATTACCTTGACGATTTTTACCAAAATGAAAATCATCGCCCAAAATCAGTTGTTGGGCATTCAGTTTGAATTTGAGCAAATCGGCAAATTCTTGTGCGCTTAGACCGCGAAATTGTTCATCAAATTTGGCAATGGCAATATAATCTACACCTAACTCAGTTAAATATTCGACTTTTTCTCGAAGTGAGCTGATACGCGGTGGTGCATCAAAACCTTTAAAGTATTCAAGCGGTTGAGGCTCAAAAATCATGACCAGCGTTTTTAAGTCATTGCTCGCTGCTATATTTTGAAGTTGCGTAATCATGGCCTGATGCCCCAAATGGACACCATCAAAGTTGCCAATCGTCACTGCGCTGGCAGGCAACTTAAAATCTGGCGATAACGCATTCAGGCGGAGCAGTTTCATGGATTTTCAATGAAGCTAAATTTTGAAAGTCCTCTATATTGCCATAAACTGAGGGCTTGGTGCTATTGTTGCGTTTTTATGCAGGCAAAAAGCACTATCTTTTTTCTATATATAAATAATATTGATAATTAAATTAAAAATAAATCAATTTTTCTTATTTTAAACTTTGATTATGATGTCTCTATCAGATGATGAGATAAATTGAATGAATACTCCATTTTATCAGTTACGATTTAAACAAAAGATGATTCGTGAATTTACACCGAACTGGTTTGCTGTCGTGATGGGAACGGGTGTTGTTGCATTAATTATGGCGCATTCTCCTGTTGCATCTGATTTATTTTATCGTCTTGGCTTTATGTTATGGGGAATCAATACGCTACTATTTTGTGTTTTTAGTGTGTTGTATCTTGCTCGCTGGTTTTTTTATCCTGAAGAAGCAAAACAGATTTTCAGCCATTCAAGTATGAGCCTGTTTCTAGGCACTATTCCGATGGCTCTGGCAACCATTCTCAATGGTTTTCTGGTCTATGGAATAAACTTTTGGGGAGAGTTCGCTGTCCTGATTGCGGTAAAACTCTGGTATGTGGATGTGTTATTGGCAGTTTTCATCGGTTGGATTGTGCCGTTTTGTATGTTTAGTCGTCAGCAACACGCACTACCAACCATGACCGCAATGTGGTTGCTTCCAATTGTTGCAGCAGAAGTTGCCGCAAGCTCTGGTGGCTTAATTTTGAATGTTGCGCCACATTTACCCAATGCTGTCGCAATCTTATGGAGCAGTTATATACTCTGGGGAATGTCTGTATTACCTGCTTTTTTAGTTTTGGCAATTCTGGTTTTGCGATTGGCTTTACATCAAATTCCTGAAAAAGAGTTGGCTATTTCAAGCTGGTTATCTATTGGCCCGATTGGAACGGGAGCGCTTGCGATGCTGTTACTTGGACAGGCTGCTCCACAGGTTTTGCAACAACATAATTTATATATGCTAGGGCCTTTTTTACAACATAGCGGTCTATTAATTGCTCTGGTGTTTATGGGAGTCGGCATTTGGTGGTTAGGATTAGCCATTTTTGCGACCTTATATCATTTCAAACAAGGTATTCCGTTTAATCTGGGCTGGTGGGGGCTGACCTTTCCTTTGGGAGTGTTTATTTTGGCCATGCAACAACTGGCGATACAGCTTCAATGGAGCGTTTTGACTTTTGTGGTACATACGCTGATGGTGCTATTGTTCACTTTGTGGGTGTTGGTCACTTTAAAAACGATTCGTGGGGCATATACAGGACAATTATTTTTTTCTCCATGCTTACAGATTTGGAAACAGCAGCAGGAAAATCATTAATTCTTTTTAGATAAAGTTGTATATGCAAAATTGATCAGCTTAAATGCGCTGTAATGAAACGGAGAGAATACAACATGAAAGTTGCGCTGATCATGGCAATTCCTGATGAATCCAAAGGTCTATTTGAGCAGGCGGGTATTCATGTTCACTATAGCGGTATTGGTAAAATCAATGCCGCCTTTACAGCATTTGAGGTCATTCAAAACACAGGCTGTGATGTGCTGTTGAATTTAGGTAGTGCAGGCAGTTCTATTTTTGATGCACATGCATTGGTTGAAGTCAGTCAGGTTGTACAACGTGATATGGATGTTTCTCCTTTAGGCTTCGCGATAGGAACAACGCCTTTGGATCAGGACTTTCCTGCTGCCATTACACTTGAACCATTTTTTTCAGAATTGCCACGCGGCGTGTGTGGAACAGGTGATTCTTTTGAAACAGCAACGCCAAAACTTGCCTGCGATCTCGTCGATATGGAAGCGTATGCGATTGCCAAGGTATGTAAAAAATTAGGTGTTCGATGCATTTCGGTGAAATACATTAGCGATGGTGCAAATGATACGGCACATTTGGACTGGGAAGCGAATTTACGATTAGGTGCACAAAAGCTACTGGCCTTATATCAACAGCATTTTTAATAATGCGAGGATTCACTAGAAAGAAAGGCATAAATCTTGCTGGTAGATAGGCATATTGATTTTACCAAATGGTTTAAAATGAACTATCAGCTTTATCCCGCTTTAAATGCCAGTCAGGAATATGTGGTTTTTTCTTCGGGTCTGGGTGGACACGGTCAGTTTTGGCAGCCACAGATTGCTGCTTTTCAGCAAGCGTACAATGTTTTGATTTATGATCATGAAGGCTGTCATGCTGATAGTCCCTTATTGTCAGAAACTTATTCTTTTCTGGATTTAGCCGAGCAAATTAAAAATCTATTGCTGCAATTGAATATCCACCAGTTCCATTTTATTGGTCATGCGATAGGCGGATTTATTGGGTTGGAATTGACGCAGTTGCTTGGTACATCTGGATTAAACATGCAAAGTTTAACTGTGATTAATGGTTGGGCTGCGCTAGATCCACACACTTTAAAATGTTTCCAAACCCGATTGGCTTTACTCGAGCATGCGGGAGTTGCGGCGTATATTGCTGCACAGGCTTTATTTTTATATCCGCCAAGCTGGATTTCTCAGTATCATCTTGAGATTGAGCAACAAGAACAAAAACAGCAAAAAGATTTTCCACCCATTCAAAATGTTATGCGACGTATTTCAGAATTAATGCATTTTCAAATCACATCTGAGCATTTAAATACGCTTGCTCAAAAGTCTGTTCTTTTGATTGCAAATCAAGATGATATGTTAGTGCCATATCATCAAAGTTTAAAACTATGGAAATTAGTAGCTCAAGCTGAACTCTATTTAATGGCAGAGGGAGGGCATGCATCAACGGTAACTCAAGCTGCTTTAGTCAATCGGCGGATTTTAAAATTTTTACAGCAGAACTGAGGAATCAAGACCGTGCATCAGGATGTAATCGCAGGAATTGTGGCGACCATAGTCAACTATGGTCGTAAGCCATATAGAAAGGATGGAATACTCATAGAGGATTAAACGCGCGGTAATACGCCATAAAGCATCATATGCACCGTATGCTCAATCGCACGTTGCTGCATACTTCGATTACGAAGAGTCTTTCCTGTCACCATTTCCATTTGAATACTAAAATCTGCATAATTTTGAGTAATCGCCCAAATATTTAAAATTAAAAGCTCAGGATCAATATCAGCAGAAATTTTACCTTGTTCCTGCCAAGTTTGAATGACTTTGGCTTTGCGTTTAAATAGTTTTTTTAGAGGCCCTTTCAAAATTTCTAAAATGTGTGGTGCGCCTTGAATAATCTCTAAAGCAAAGAGCTTTGAAGCTTTGGGTTGGGTTCGAGAAACTTCTATTTTTTGAATGAGATAATGTGCAAGTGCCTCCACAGGCTCAAGTTCAGCTTCCAGTGTTTGTAATGGCGCTAACCATTTTTGCAAAACTGTGGTGAGAACCTCGACATAAAGCGCTTCTTTATTTTCATAATAATAGAAAATATTAGATTTATGCATATTTGCCAGTTGAGCAATTTCATCAAGACTTGCTCCACTAAAACCGTAAGTTGAAAAGACATCCAGCGCAGCAATGAGCAACTGATTTCGTTTTTGCGTACTCTTTTTTTGTTCCATTGGCATAACTAGTTTAGACGGTTCAGATGGATTGTAAGGTAAACCGCATGATTTGTGCACAGCCTATGTCTATTTTTCTGCCTGAGAAGAAAAAATAAGTGCTTCATCTTACGGAAGTTGTTTGAAATTTCAGCATCATTTTGTTTAAAAAGCAATCAAATTATATAAATTTTACTCGAATGATTTAATCGTCGTGTTGCTGTTTTTTTGCACGCTATTGACCCAGTTTTCACCTAAATAGTGCATTGAAATGCGCCATAATTTTACTAAATGGTAAAAACGAGTTGACCATATGTTTTATTCAATCATTTGTAAAATATAGATAAAACAAAATTGGCACAATGTATGCATAAGGAAATAACAAGAAATGGCCATTCTTAAAAATTAAATAATGAGTTGTAGGTAATGCTCATGTAATTCGTGAAATACATCTTCCCAAGAGGATTGACCCAATGAAAATAGGTGTTTTTTGTCCAATCGGAAACAATGGCTGGCTGCTTTCAGAAAATGCGCCGCAATATATGCCGACATTTGAGCTAAACAAGCAAATCGTACAACGCGCTGAACATTATGGTTTTGATTTTGCACTCTCCATGATCAAGTTACGTGGTTTTGGTGGAAAAACTGAATTTTGGGATCATAACCTCGAAACTTTTACTTTAATGGCGGGACTGGCTGCGGTTACCAGCAAAATTAAGATTTATGCAACTGCGGCAACATTGGTCATGCCGCCAGCGATTGTGGCTCGGATGGCGTCGACCATTGATTCAATTTCCAATGGTCGATTTGGTCTAAATGTAGTGACAGGTTGGCAAGCCCCTGAATACAGCCAGATGGGCATGTGGCCAGGCGATGAATATTTTGGCAAGCGTTATGAATATCTCTCTGAATATGTCCAGATTTTAAGAGAACTCTGGGCGACGGGGCAGTCTGATTTTAAAGGTGAACACTTTCAGATGGAAGATTGCCGAGTGAGTCCGCAACCACAAAGTGAAATGAAAATTATCTGTGCAGGGCAATCTGACGCAGGACTCGAATTTTCAGCGCAACATGCCGACTATAACTTTGTATTTGGCAAAGGACTCAATACCCCAACCGCATATGCCGCTATTAATAACCGTTTAAAACACTTTACTGAGCAGACTGGACGCGATGTACAGACCTATGTTCTGTTTATGGTGATTGCAGCCGAAACAGATGCCGAAGCGATGACGAAATGGCAAAGCTATAACGAAGGTGCCGATATAGAAGCGATTAATTGGTTGATGAATCAAGGGGGGAAAGACACTACCTCAGGGACAGACACCAATATTCGCCAAATGGCATCTAGTGTGTCACCCGTCAATATCAACATGGGAACATTGGTGGGTTCTTATGCAAAAGTTGCTGCAATGCTAGATGAAATTGCCGAGATTCAAGGCACAGAAGGCATCTTGCTGACTTTCGATGACTTTGTACAAGGCGTTGAAGACTTTGGCGAACGGATTCAACCCTTGATGAAATCTCGTCAGGATGTGGTTGCCGAATATCAAACGCTTAGTCCACTGGAGAAAAGTGCATGAATACCATTATTGCAGATTTTACCGAACGAGCAGGAACAGGGCGGGTCTTGAAAGCAGAACCCGAAGCGATCCAACTTGCACCAGAACAAACAGCTTTGATCGTGATTGATATGCAGAATGCGTATACCTCAATCGGTGGTTATTTAGATCTGGCAGGATTTGATGTCTCCAAAACAAAACCTGTTGTAGAAAACATCAAAAAAGCGGTCGCAGCAGCTCATGCAGCGGGAATTCAGGTGATTTATTTTAAAAATGGTTGGGACAATCAATATGTCGAAGCGGGTGGTGCAGGTTCGCCTAATTTTCATAAATCTAATGCACTCAAAACCATGCGTAAACAACCTGAGTTACAAGGTCAGTTATTGGCAAAAGGGGGCTGGGATTTTGAGTTAATTGATGAATTACAACCTACAGCACAAGATATTGTGATTGAAAAGCCACGATATAGCGGTTTCTTTAATACCGCACTTGATAGCATGTTACGCGCTCGCGGGATTCGCAATTTGGTGTTTGTCGGCATTGCCACCAATGTTTGTGTGGAATCGACTTTGCGCGATGGCTTTTTCCTCGAATATTTTGGTGTGGCTCTGGATGATGCCTGTTATCAAGCAGGTCCGCCTGAAATGCATACAGCCAGTATGTATAACATTAAAACCTTTTTTGGTTGGGTGTCAGACACGCAAAATTTTGTTGAAAGTTTTCGCCCTTCTCAATCATTGGCTAAATCTGCATAGCACGATCAGGAGAATAATATGCCAAAGGAAATTATTTTACCCGCAGGGACACCACCACCTTTAGCGCCTTATGTGCCCGCAACCAAAGCCGATAACATTGTGTACGTCTCTGGCATTTTAGCGTTTGATGAAAATAACAATGTACTGCATGTGGGTGATGCTGCTGCACAAACCCGCCATGTACTCGAGACGATTAAGGGAATCTTAGCCAATGCGGGTGGTAGCTTAAAAGATGTCACTTTTAACCATATTTTTTTACGAGACTGGGCAGATTATGCCGCGATAAATCAGGTATATGCAGAGTATTTTCCAGAAGATCGCCCTGCCCGCTATTGCATTCAGGTCGGGCTAGTCAAAGCAGAGGCATTGGTTGAAATAGCGTCAGTCGCGCACGTCTAACCCAACCAAAACTAAATTTTTATGCTGTTCAATATAATCAATTAAATCTCATGATTTTAACTGTCCTGAGGTGGAGATAAGCAATGACTGCATTCACACAAACCACAAATCAGCTTAAAAGCTTGCTTGAGCAAATCACACCGTCCAATCGTTCGACTCATTTACAGGTCGATCAACAGACCTTTCGGCAAGGTATGTCCAATCTGGGCGCTGCGGTTAATGTGATTACCACAGACGGTGTTGCTGGAAAATCAGGTTTTACCGCATCCGCCGTGTGTAGTGTTACGGATACTCCACCTACTTTATTGGTGTGTCTAAACCGCGCTGCTTCGGTATTTGAAACTTTTCAGAAAAATCAGGTGCTTTGTGTCAATACACTGGCGGCTCATCAGACAACGCTTTCAAATATTTTTGGCGGTAAAACCCCGATGGCTGAACGTTTCGATTTGGGGCAATGGCGTACTTTGGTCACTCAAGCCCCAGTTTTAGAAGATGCTTTGGTCTCTTTTGACTGCGAAGTGGTGCAGAGTTTATCTGTTGGTAGCCACGATGTTTTTTTCTGTCAGGTCAAAGCGATTCAATATGGTCAGGGGCAAAATCCACTGATGTATTTTAACCGTAATTATTGTGAACCCCATTATGTAGCTTAAATCTCATGTTGAAATGAGGAGAAATAGCGATGTCGAGTCAAGAACCGTGGTTTGTCAAATTTAAACCTTATCAGGGCAATCTGGATCAAAATCCTGTTCAGATTGATGAATACCTTCCCGCAGGAAAAAGTGTTGTTTTAGGCTTACAACATGCTTTTGCTATGTTTGGGGCAACAGTACTGGCACCGTTATTGATGGGTTTTGACCCCAATCTAACAATTTTTATTACAGGATTTGGCACCATTTTATTCTTTTTGATTACAGGGGGCCGTTTACCGAGTTATCTGGGTTCAAGTTTTGCTTTTATCGCTGCGGTTGCCGCAGCAACAGGCTATAACGGCATTGGCGCCAACCCCAATCTGGCCTTGGCTTTGGGAGGGACTGTTGTCTGCGGAATTATTTATGCGCTGATTGGTCTAGTGGTCATGCGTACAGGAACGGCTTGGATTGAAAAGCTGATGCCGCCTATCGTTACAGGTGCAATTGTGATGATCATTGGGTTAAATCTTGCGCCAGTCACCATTAAAGGTGTATCTGGCAATGGCTTTGATACATGGATGGCAGTGTTGACGATCTTATGTATCAGCGCAGTGGCGGTATTCACCAAAGGCATGCTTCGTCGGTTGCTTTTATTGGTCGGATTATGTGTGGCTTATTTCACTTATTTTATCTTTGCCAATGTATTGGGATGGGGCAAGCCAATTGATTTCACGCCGATTGCACAAGCGGCTTGGTTTGGCTTACCGACGTTTCATACGCCTGTCTTTGAAGCCAATGCCATTTTGCTCATTGCGCCGGTCGCATTGATTTTGGTTGCAGAAAATCTAGGACATTTTAAGGCTGTTTCGGCAATGACTGGCCGAAATTTATCGCCGTATATGGGGCGCGGTTTTTTTGCTGATGGCGTGTGTACCACAATGTCTGCCTCTATTGGTGGTACAGGCATGACCACGTATGCCGAAAATATTGGCGTGATGGCAGTAACCAAAGTTTATTCGACTACCGTATTCGTTGTTGCGGGAATATTTGCCATTTTACTGGGGCTTTCACCTAAATTTGGTGCAGTGATTCATACTATTCCAGTTGCTTTACTAGGTGGTGCTTCGATTGTGGTATTTGGTTTGATTACTGTGGCGGGGGCTAAAATCTGGATTGATAATCGGGTTGATTTTAGTCAAAACAGCACCTTGATTATTGCCGCAGTGAGTTTAATTATGGGTGCAGGAAACTTTAGTTTACATATCGGTTCATTTGATTTGGGAGGCATTGGTACCGCGACGCTAGCTGCAATTGTGCTGAATTTATTATTGAATCGTGATAAAACAACGCTAAATCAGACAGATGCTACAGAGCACAATGATAAAAATATTCAACCGTTCAGTCCGCAGTCCTAACCAGTTGATGTTAAAAGCCGCAGATTGCGGCTTTATTTAGGTGGCTAAAACGGCTTCTAATACACGTTGTTCCAATTCTGCAAATTCAGCGCCTTTCTTGCGTGGTCGTGTAAGATTGACTTCAAAACTATGCGCAATGTGACCTTTATCTAGCAAAATAATTTTATCGGCCAATTGCACTGCTTCACTGACATCATGCGTGACCAAAATCGCGGTAAAGCCTTGCTCTTTCCACAAGCGTTCAATCAGATTTTGCATTTCCAAACGCGTGAGTGCATCTAGCGCGCCCAAAGGTTCATCGAGTAATAAAATACGTGGTGAGTGTGATAGTGCTCGAGCCAGTGCCGTACGTTGGCGTTGACCACCTGATAACTGTGATGGCCATTGACCTGCTTTATCTTTTAGTCCCACTTTCTCCAATAAATGTTCTGCGATATCTCGTTTATCTTTGGCTAAGCCTAATTGAGCATTATGTAAAATACTTTTCCAAGGCAATAGCCGCGGATCTTGAAACATCACCCGAATATCGTCACTGGTAATACCTTCACGAAAATTCCGTGCCGATTTAAATTTAATCTCACCATAACTGGGTTGTTCCAGATCTGCAATTAAGCGGAGCAGCGTACTTTTACCGCAACCACTTCGACCTACAATGGCGACAAATTCGCCTGACTGAATATGTAGATCAAGATCCTCTAAAACCTTGACCTGACCATAAAACTTATGCAGTTGTTCAATAATAATTTCGGCACCTATGGGCGCGTCTTCAGCCTGAACAGGTTGTTCGATATGTACTTTAGCAAATTCATCCTGATATAAAGGAAAATTTAAATTGGTCATGATCAAAGCTCCTCAAATTTATGGTTGATAGCCTGCATGCCAGCGCAATAAATAGCGCTCAAGGCCCTGAGCCAAAACATCGGCAAGTTTGCCCAACAAGGCGTAAAGTAAAATACCGACTAACACGACATCAGTTTGTAAAAACTCTCTGGCATTCATGGTCATATAGCCGATGCCTGATTGTGCCGAGATCGTTTCTGCAACAATAAGTAGCACCCAAACTAGACCCAATGCAAAACGTAAACCGACCAGAATGGAAGGCATTGCGCCAGGTAAAATTATTTCTTTATATAGTTGCCAACGGGTTAAGCCGTAGCTTTTACCCATTTCAATCAATTGTGGATCGACTGAGCGGATACCATGATAGGTATTGATATAAATCGGAAAAAACACACCCACTGCAACCAGAAAAAGTTTTGCAGTTTCATCAATACCAAACCAGAGGATCACCAGTGGAATCAGTGCAAGGGCAGGAATATTACGAATCATTTGTAAGGTCGTGTCGAGTAGCGTCGATGCAGTTTTAGATGAACCATTGAGTAGTCCTAAAAATAGCCCTAATCCGCCACCAACCAACAGACCGAGCAATGCTCGACCTGCACTGACCTTTACATGGTGCCAGAGTTCACCACTCACCAGCAGATGCCAAAAAGCACTTACCACTGCCGTTGGTGCTGGTAAGACACGACTCTGAAGTATTCCTGTGGTCGAGGCAAACTGCCAAATAATGACCATCGCAATGGGGAATAACCATGGAAGGCTGCGTTTAAAAATTGCAGCTGTTCCACGTGAAACAAAAGAAGAAACGGTATTTACACTCATACAGGCTCCTTGACCACTTTCTCTTTTTTGGTCTGGTCTGGGGCATAGTTATTGGCAATAATTTCGCCGAAAGGCCCTGTAAGGTTCGGTTGGGTCAGTTTTTCACGAGTTTTAAGAGGCAATAAAGGGAAAACCAGTTCTGCAAAGCGAATCGATTCTTCCAAATGTGGATAGCCTGAAAAGATAAAGGTATCGATCCCTAAATCGGCATATTCCTGAATACGTGCTGCCACTGTTTCAGGATCACCCACCAGTGCTGTGCCCGCACCACCACGAACAAGGCCGATACCTGCCCATAAGTTTGGAGACACTTCAAGTTTGTCACGTTGACCACCGTGTAGGGCAGCCATACGTTGCTGACCGACTGAATCCATTTGTGCAAATTTCTTTTGCGCAGCGGCAATGGTGTCATCATCCAGATATTGAATGAGTTCGTTGGCTGCTGCCCAAGCCTGTTCATTGGTTTCACGCACAATCACATGCAAACGAATACCATAATTCAGGGTACGTCCTTTGGCAGCAGCTTTTGCTTTCATACCTTCAATTTTCTCTTTAACCGCCGCAGGAGGTTCACCCCAAGTCAAATAGGTATCGACTTGTTCAGCCGCCAGTTCTGAAGCAGCATCGGATGAGCCACCGAACCATAAGGGTGGATAAGGTTTTTGAATCGGTGGATAGAGCAGTTTGGCTTCATCGACGCTCAAACGATCGCCATGAAAAGTAAACGCTTCGCCTGTATGTGAACGTGTCAGGATTTCACGCCAGATTTTTACATATTCACTGGCAGTTTGATAACGTGTTGAATGGTCTTCATACAAGCCATCACCTTTAAGCTCTTGTTCATCGCCGCCTGTAACCAGATTGAGTAATACACGTCCGCCAGATAAACGGTCAAAAGTTGCCGCCATACGGGCTGCTAGTGCAGGCGTAGTAATACCAGGACGAAGTGCGACCAAAAATTTTAAATGTTTTGTTGCATCAATCAGACTGGCAGCGGTAATCCACGGATCTTCACATGAACGACCCGTTGGAATTAAAACGCCGCTATAACCCAAGTTATCGACTGCAACCGCAATTTGTTTCATATACGCATGATCCACCTGACGCGCACCTTTACTTGTTCCTAAATAGCGACTGTCACCATGAGTGGGAATAAACCAGAAAATATTCATATCAACCTTCCTTTTAAATGCGTTTTAATCAAATTGCTTGAGTGTTTAATAGACCTAAGAACTACGAAGATTTCGGTGACCAGATGGTTTGACTCACCTGAATACCTTTTGGAATCAACTGAACTTGCTGAAACAGGTCGGCAATGCTCTGTTGGGCTTTAGTGACTTCTGGTGTGATAGGTTGTACAGGCGAAGGTTTAAGTCGCTTATCAAGCACGGCTTTGGCGACTTGGGTGTCTAGTCCAGTGCTTTGTGCATAAATACTTAAACCTTCGTCTTGATGTTTCACAAACCATTGATCTGCTTTATTTAAGCCATTTAACACTTTTTGTGCTGCATCGGGGTGCTGCTGGATAAATTTTGGATTACCAATATAAAAAGAGTAGGTGGTTGGAAAAGCTGTACCATCAATCAGCGCTTTGGCATGACCTTTTAGCTCGGTGGTGCTTAAGTACGGTTCCCAAATTGACCAAGCATCGACTGCGCCTTTGTCAAATGCTGCACGTGCATCGGCAGGAGGTAACCAAACAGGTTGAATATCCTGCCAACTTAAACCTGCTTTTTGTAGCACTTTGGCCAGTAGTTCATGCGCACTTGAACCTTTTTGTACCGCGATGCGTTTACCTTTAAGATCCTGAATAGATTTAATGGCACTATTGGTTGGAATAATAAGTGCTTGTGAGCTTGCTGGAACCACTTCATAACCGACATAGCTCAGATCCTTATCAGCGGCTTGAGCAAAAATCGGAGGTGTATTTCCCACCATGCCAAAATCCACTGCGCCCACTGCTAATGCCTCAAGCATTTGTGGCCCCGCAGGAAATTCACGCCATTCGATTTTGGCATTTGGAAATTCTTGTTCGTATATTTTTTGCTGTTTAGCAATTAAAAAATTCAGTGAAGATTTTTGAAAACCAATTGATAAGGTCTTGACTGGGGCTGTATCGGTTGCACCTGCATCTTTTTGTGCTTGTGCATGAGATTCGGTTTTCTGGCAACCACTTAGAGTTAATCCCAGACTTATGCTTCCGATGACACCCAATTGTTTTAAATTAATCATAAGTTGTTATCCTATTGGTTTTCTTTTACTTAATTGCGCCAGTTAAAATGGCATCCTGAATTTTTAAAGGTTGTGGAATCAGCTTTTGCTGATAAAAAGCGTCTGCTACTTGTTGCTGTTCATTCACGACTTGCGTTGACAATGGCGTAACCCCAAAGCCCATGCGTGAAATGGATGTTTTTAAAATATTAAAATCCAGCGCAGTTGGTTTTTCTAACAGTTTGGCAGCATCATCCTGATGGGTTTTGACCCATTCAGTACTTTGATTAAGTTCATTGACCAATGTTTTCAGCACTTCGGGATGGTTTTGGGCAAATTTACGATCTGCCAGATAAAACTGATGATTACTGACCAGATTTTGCCCAGTTGCAAGGACACGTGCACCAATTTGTTGTTCTGCTGCAGCAAAGAATGGATCCCAGATCACCCATGCATCGACAGCACCTTTTTCAAAGGCAGCGCGAGCATCGGCAGGAGGTAAATACACCACTTGAATATCGTTTAGGGTTAAATGATTTTTTTCCAAGAGTTTGAGTAGTAGATAATGCACATTTGAGCCTTTATTTAAGACGATGCGTTTACCTTTTAAGTCCTGAATAGATTGAATCGCAGAATTTTTTGGAACAATTAAGGCTTCTGCATTCGGTGCAGCAGGCTGATTGGCGACATACACTAAGTTGGAATTTGCTGCTTGTGCGAAAATAGGAGGAGCTTCACCTGCTTCACCAAATACTACACTGCCGACATTTAAACCTTCCAAAAGCTGTGGCCCAGCAGGAAATTCTACCCATTTGATGGTGATCCCTTGTTCTTTCAGAGCCTTATCTAATGCACCGCGCTCTTTCACAATTGGCAACAAGCCATATTTTTGAAAGCCAATATTTAAGGTTGTAATATCTTGAGCTTCTTTTTTTGCACAGCCACTGAGCATCATGATTCCCGCGATACTCGCCGTAATCACTGAAAATTTGAACCAGAAAGAAGAACTGATGCGTGTCATGATGTGTGATGCCCTGTATCTAAAAGTAAGCGTTGAGGGCACACCTTAAAACCATTTCTATTGCATAAAAAATAAGTTTTTTTACATTAGTTATGAAAAAAATGGATAAATAAAAAAATGCTAAGTTTATGTAAAAAGTAAATTTTAAATGAAATAGAAAAAAATCGTATATTTATATTAATTCATTGATTTTTAAATGTATTTATATTTGGCTTACATCATTTTGTGAAAATAACAAATAACTTTGCCACAGCTCAAAAGATGATTTATGACTAAGTTTAGCTAGAATAAAGATATAAGCACTTGTGCTAAAGCCAGTAAATTTTTGATCATTGACTGGCCAATTTAGCTTAGACAATCCTGAATTACATTAATATTTTTTTAAACACCAATGAATTACGTTGATAGTTATACAGTTCTTGTCGGGCATTCGGAAGATCATCTACACTCGCTGTTTGAAAACCCTGCTCCAAGAACCAGTGTGCCGTGCGGGTTGTCAGCACAAATAATTGTAAAATCCCATCTTGTCGTGCTTTATCTTCTAAAAAATGCAAGATTTGACTGCCGCGGTTCGACTTGCGATAAGCAGGATCAACTGCGACACAGGCAATTTCCGCAGAACCAATTTCATTTTTTGCTGTTGGGATTGGATATAACGCAGCACAAGCCAGAATCATGCCGTCGCGTTCAATCACAGCGAATTGTCCAATTTCACTTTCAAGACGTTCACGGGAACGGTAAACCAAAATGCCTTCTTGTTCGAGTGGACGCAACAGATTGATGAGTCCGCCGACATCTTGAATGGTTGCCATACGGACTTCTTCATAATGTGCATCGGTAATCATGGTACCAATACCATCACGGGTAAATAACTCTTCGATCAATGCACCATCGTAGGCGTAAGAGATCAAATGCACGCGATGCACACCTGAAAGCGAGGCGCGTTGAGCACCTTGTAAATGCAGGGCCATTTCATCATCATTTTTTTGAAATTGATCAATATAGTGATCTAGCTGATGGGGGGTTAACTCACGTAAAGTTCTGTGGTTTCCGTCTAGCAAACCTTGTTTATTGCCCAGAAAAATTAATTTATCGGCCTGTAGTGCGATCGCAGTTTTGGTAGCGACTTCTTCTGCCAACAGGTTAAAGACTTCGCCTGTGGTGGAATAGCCTGTTGGCCCTAGAACCACAATATTATGATTATCCAAATGTCGCTGAATGGCATCTGTATCGATACTTCTTACTTCGCCAGTCAACTGAAAATCAACGCCATCACGAATTCCATAAGGTTTAGCGGTGACAAAGTTGCCAGAAACAGCATCAATACGCGCACCAAACATAGGCGAATTGGCTAGCCCCATCGATAATAACGCTTCAATTTCCAGTCGGATAGAACCCACCGCATTCATGACGCAGCCTAGGGACTCACGTGTTGTGACGCGACGATGAAGATGAATCGGCGTCTGGATGTGTTTTTCTTGCAGATTTTTATTAATTTGTGGGCGCGCGCCGTGTACTAAAATCAGTCGGATACCAAGCGAATGCAATAATGCAATATCGTGAATGATATGTTGAAAGTTGGGATGTTCAACTGCTTCGCCACCAAACATTAAAACAAAGGTTTTATTTCGATGAGCATTAATATACGGTGCTGAGTGGCGGAACCAACGCACATAATCTTGCGTGGTGCTAGGCGTAGACTCAGTCTCGTGTAATTGCATAATCGACTCAAAAATAGAGAAACATAGACTGATTTTAAACAAAATTCGTCAAAGGGGAATGCCTGATGCAAAAAAACACCCTAATCATCATCAGGGTGTTTTAAAAAAAGCTTAGACACTATCAAAGCATTTTTAGAATTTTATGATCATGTTGGGAAGCTAGAACGTACTTTCCATTTACTTGATACCATTGCTGACCACGTTTTGGTTGTGATAGATGCTTGTGGCTACGATAATCGACCTGATAACGCGCTAACTGATATTGGCGTGGCATGGTTTGCCCAATACGCCAGTCACGGCTCGGTTCCAATTTTTGAACTTTTGCATGGTTTGAGTGATGGATTTCTGCCTGACTTTGATGGACATAATGTTTTGAATGCGGATCTTGCGGCGCTGCCATTGCAGTTGTTGCCAATAATCCGCTCATACTAAAAATAATTGTGCTGATCCATTTATTCATTTTCATATGTACCTCATATTCTCTTCATTCATCTTTGATGGTTTTAACTTAATGCCAAATGTGAGAGAAAGCGTGAAGATGACATAGCAAATTGTGAAATATCGACACAGATTAAGGAGACGATTTGAATACCGTTTAAAAAAAGCCCAGATTTAGAATCTGGGCTAGAAAAAGTAAAACTTGCAATAAAACTCAATAGATTAAAAACCCAAAATTCGAATAATATCATTGGTGCTTGAATTGACTAAAATATAGTCATTATTGATTTTATACCATTGCTGATTACGATCAGGTTTCGGTAGATTATGATCTCGGTATTCCACTTTATAACCATTGCCGCGATAGTGTTGAGGCATCACATAACCTGCTTGCCAGCGATGCTGCTTTAAACGTTGTACACCACGTTCTTCACGCACACGACGTTGTTCGGAACGTAACTGTTCATCGTCATGATCACGGTTATGGTCATAGCCACGTTCTTTACGTGTTTGAGGAAAATCATCGCTGTTATCGCGATCAAAATACGGCCCTGCAACCGCAACCGTACTGATAAGTGCAGTCAAAGATAATGTCAGGACTGTCAAAATCTTTTTCATAATGCATCCTCTGGAACGTACTTCTTTCTCATTGTTTTAATGTACAAAAAAAATGCAGAGAAACTGTGAAGATTGCGCAATAATTCAATTAAAAATATGAAGATAAGTCTGATCTTTTCACCTAGGCATTTTGCCTTGTTTTAAATTGTTTTGTCCAGAGTTGCACTGCTTAAGTCGGAGGAATTTAAATGTTAAGAGAAGATATTCATAAAAATATTGATACCACGATGTATTTTTTATCTTTTAAAACCGAGTTTAATTTATTTTTCACCTCATAAAAGATCTGAAAATAGCTATTGCCATTGTTCAGAAAAATTCTGCAAGGAATCTAACAAAGTAATAATCTCTTTGGCTTGTTGAGCATCATCCAGTGCGATAACCAGTGTTTCAGAGAGTTGTAAACGATGAATAGATTGAATGATTTGTTTCTTATGAATGGAATCCCGCATGACTGTTCTCCTTAAGGGTGAATGAAAATATGAAGTCAGTTTAAATGGGGTTCTGTAATTTGTAAAAACGAATAATTTTCTTATTTTGATTTAAAAATACGATTATTGAGCACCTAAAAAAAGCATCTCGAAAGATGCTTATGTTGTTGTGTGTAAAATCAAACTCAATCCTGCGCATCAATACTCTGACCATCCAAATGCAAACTATCTTCACCCATGAGGTATAAATAGGCAGGCATAATGGATTCTGGGGTTGGCAAGCTTAATGGATCTTCATCTGGATAAGCCTTAGCGCGCATTGCGGTACGGGTTGCACCTGGATTAATACAATTAAAACGAATATTAGGATGCATATGCTCTGCGGCAAAAATTTTACTCACCGCTTCAATCGCAACTTTAGAAACCGAATATGCACCCCAAAGCGCACGTGCTTCACGCCCGACTCCAGAACTGGTAAAGACTACCGAAGCATGATCTGACTTTTGTAAAAGGGGTAATAAAGCCTGAGTCAGCATAAAGGGCGCACGAACATTCACCGCCATTACATCGTCCCAGACTTGAGGTGAATAATCTGCTAAAGGTACACGCTCACCTAACATACCCGCATTATGCAAAATACCGTCCAGACGCCCAAATTGTGATTCGAGTGTATTTACAAGTAACTCATAATCACGTACCGATGCACTCGAAAGCTGTAGGGGTAAAATTGCGGGTTGAGGTGCACCCAGACTCTCTATTTCATCATAAATGACTTCAAGTTTATTCAGGGTTCGACCATGTAATACCACAGTTGCGCCATGTAGGGCATAGCTCATGGCAGCAGCGCGTCCAATACCGTCGCCAGCACCCGTGATTAAAATAATGCGATCTTTTAATAAGTCTGTACGAGGCTGATATTCTGAGTATTTCATGGTAAACCTCCCTAAAATTTGATTCAAATTATAATGATACTGCTCACATGCTAACGGGTTTTGTAGAATTTAACTGTAGTAATTGGCGTAAAATGCAGTGTAATTCAGTAACATCCTGCACGATTGCATCGGCTTGCCATGCTTCAAGATCTTCTTGGTATTCTAAAGGCAAATAACCGTAGGCAGCCAAAATGGTATACATTGCTGCTGCACGACCTGCATCAATATCACGTGGATGGTCACCCACATAGATAATTTGTTCGCTTGGCAAATTTAATTGTTTGGCAGCAAGATACATCGGTTCAGGATCTGGTTTTGTGTTGCTAACATCTTCAGGACAAACCAGTACACTACAACGCTCAGTTAAATTTAGCTCGGCCAGTAGCATTTCACTTAAACCACGAGGTTTGTTAGTAACAATGCCCCATGGAATTTTATGCGCTTCAAGTTCTTCGAGTAATGGATACATGCCCGAAAATAGATCGGTATCGACCACAATCTGCTGACCATAAATATCCAAAAAGTCCTGACGATGCTGTAAAAATACAGGGTCTTCTAGTTCTAACTCTGGATAGACCAATTTTACCATCGCGCGTGCGCCTTCAGACACTTGAGTACGAATCAGATCAGCCTCGACGACTGGGCGTTGTTCTTCACGGCACATCGCTTGAATAATCCGAATAAAATCGGCGGCTGTATCGATTAGAGTTCCATCGAGGTCAAATAGAACAGCTTTCATGCTTGAGTTGCCTTAATCGTATGCACCATATAATTGACATCAACATTTGGTGCTAACCAATAATGTTTAGTCAATGGATTGTAATGCAATCCCGTCATTTCTCTTAGAGTCAAACCTGCTTCACGAATATCCTGCGCCATTTCTGAAGGACGGATAAATTTGTGATAGTCATGCGTTCCTTTAGGCAATAAGCGTAAAACGTATTCAGCGCCGATAATGGCAAATAAATAAGATTTTGGATTACGATTAATCGTTGAAAAAAATACATGACCGCCGGGTTTGACCAAAGTCTGACAAGCCTTGACGATAGACGCGGGATCAGGCACATGTTCCATCATTTCCATACACGTCACGACATCGTATTGTCCTGCTTGCTCTTGAGCAAGTTCTTCAACAGGGATCTGACGATACTCGATATTAGTTACATTATCCTGTTCTGCATGTAAACGAGCGACATTGAGTGGGGCTTCACCCATATCAATACCAAGCACATTGGCACCACGTCGTGCCATGCTTTCAGCTAAAATTCCACCGCCACAACCGACATCCAAAACCTTTTTGCCTGCAATACCGTTTGCATGTTCATCAATCCAGTTTAAACGTAATGGGTTGATCTGATGTAAAGGTCGAAATTCGGAATGTTGATCCCACCATTTGGCTGCGAGTGCTTCAAATTTTGCGATTTCTTGTGGATCAACATTCAGTTGCGACATGGTGTAACCTCTTTTATAAGTGTTTTCATCAATCGTTAAGTTTGGTCTACTAGTGTTAGTGTAACCAGAAATCGGAAAAAAGCGACCTGATTGCTTAAAGATATGGTAAAAATCTTCACAGAAGCAAAACGAATTAAGCATATTTGTTTTATATTTAGAGCATAAACTCAACATAATGATTTAGAGGAAAAAACAGGTAATGAAAAAGTTTGTATTTGGTGGTCTTTATGCCGCAATGATGGCAATTTCTGGTACAGCAATGGCTGCTGATTTTGTGGCTGGAAAAGACTACACCGTTGTAGCCAATCCAGGTAAGGTGGCGGTACCGGGTAAAATCGAAGTGCGTGAGTTTTTTTGGTACGGTTGCCCGCACTGCTTTAAGCTTGAACCATATATGCAAACATGGTTAAAACAAATTCCAAAAGATGTAAACTTTTTGCGTACACCTGCTGCTATGAATAAAGTTTGGGAACAAGGCGCGCGCGCGTATTATGTTTCTGAAGCTTTGAATGTTCGTAAAAAAACCCATTTGCCATTGTTCCATGCGATTCATGACCAAGGACAACAAATTTTTGATCAGGCATCTTTAGCCAAATTCTATGCAGGTTATGGCGTTCCAGAGCAGAAGTTTAATAGCATGTTTAACTCATTCCCAATTACCGCAAAAATTGCAGAATCCAATAAATTGGCACAGCAATATCAACTCACAGGCGTTCCTGCCGTGGTCGTAAATGGTAAATATGTGGTTCAGGGTGAAGATGGTAAAGTGACCCAAGTTGTTAACTATCTAATTGAAAAAGAACGTAAAGGAAAATAAGCCTTACGTCCATAAAAGTCCCTTTATTATTTAGATAAAGGGGCTTTTTTATTATTTTATTTGTTCAAATCATCGAGTTTAATTTCCAGTTCAAAGGCATCTAGATTGATGGATTGCGTTGGCAAAGACAGTGCCTGATTGACATAAAGGTTAATCAATTTCTGCCGTGAACCAATTGAACGCTGATAATAACTCGAATTGAGTAGCAGTGCCGCACCATAAGTGAGTGACCAGATATAAGATAGGTAATCTCGAATCGACATATCGTAATGAACAGATTTTAAATAGGCTTCAGTAATGTCTTTAATTGCTAAAATACGTGCTTGACGAATTTCATAGAGTTCTTCAAATAAATGGTTGAGCTTGGATTCACTCATGGTTAAATTTTCTTCTAACTGATGTAGCAAAATGGTACGTGCTGGTGCAAGCAGATGATGCAGCATATAAATTGGCGCGTACTCTTTAAAATCAGTGTGATGCTTATTGGAAATCTCTAATAATTTTTTTTCATTTTCAATGACCAGTTCGAGTAACAGTTCATTTTTACTTTTAAAGTGTTTATATAGCGTTCCTTTGGCAATATCTAGTTCAGCGACCAGTTCATCCAGTGTGATTTCCTGATTGTTTTCCAGCAATAGTTTTTCGGCAACGCTCAAAATGCGTTCTTTGCGAATTAAAAATTGTTGATGGCGATCTGGATTCATAACTGTTCCTATTACAGCACTATATACACGCTTTTATTGACATTAAGCCAAATTGGTAAATTCGCCAAGATAATTAAAGAAATTTACTGATTTTTCCGCTTTCATATGATGAGTTAGCATTATTCCCAGTTGGCAACGCCACGAAAAATCAGGCGGACTTGAGTGGATGCACTTTCAATAAAAGCCTGTTGCTGCTGGTGTAGCGCTTCGCCTTCGTATTGTCGCGGTAGACTGAGCCAAGTCATGGCCCAAGTAAATGACATATTAATCAGAATCGTAGAAAGAACTTTAAGATCCTGATTTTCCTGAAAGTGTTCAAATGTGGGTAATTTACTCAAATCTGTCGTCAAGGCCTCGGTCAAATCTTCAATTTCACGTGCAATTGCATAGCGTACCGTTGTCGATCCTCCCCAACGCTCAGCAATCATAAATTGCCATTCCAGTGGACTATGATTGACCGCCTGTACAAATAATTCAATGCTGGTTTGTGGATTGGCCTTGGCTTGATGTAAATAACTTTGTCCGAGTTGATGAATCAGGCTTTTAATATGAAGTGCAACTTGATCAACCAGTTCTTGTCCCAATGCATCCATATCTTGAAAGTGACGATAAAACGCAGTAGGCACCAAGCCCACTTCACGCGCCACTTCACGCAAACTAATACTGCTAAATGAACGTCCTGCGGTACTTAACTGTAACGCAGCATCAAGTAATGCTTGACGACTTTGCTGTTTTCGTTCATCGCGTATCGACATGCCACAGACCTGTAGTAAACCAGCCAAGAGTCTAACAAAAAGTTGCAAGCTTTTTTAAAAAATAAAACAAATGATGCAAAAAAATCAGTGAACACCTGTTGACTGAATTAAAAAAAGAGAATAATGTGTACACATGTTCACTGAAAGAACATTTGTTCACTCATATAAATAGCCAGATACAAACGAGGAACGTATGAACATTGCAGCCAATTATCAGCCTCAATGGGTTCGCGAAGATTTTGTCGATTTCATATTGGAAAAAGTTAACCCAATGTGGACTTGGAAAAAAGTCAAAGCTCAGGTCACTTCAATCACAGCGATCACTCCTGAGCTTTATCAAATTTGTTTACAACCCAATACCAACTTTGCAGCACACAATTTTAAAGCAGGTCAAAGCGTTCTTGTGACGGTTGTGGTTGCAGGTATACGTTATCAGCGTAGTTATTCTGTGATGCAGATTGATGCTCAGGGAAATCTTTATTTAGGTGTCAAAGTTCAGGGTGTAGTCTCACGAGCTATGAGCCAATTACATGCGGGTGATGTGATTGAGATTTCACAAACTCAGGGTGAGTTTTGTTTGCATCACCATCAGACAGCGGCTTTATTAATTGCATCAGGGAGTGGCATTACTGCGATTTATTCACTGTTGCAGCAAGCGATTCAGCAACAACTAAGCCAAATTGATGTGATTTATTTTAGCCGAGATGCTGCATTTCATCAGGAATTACAACGTTTGGCCGAGCGTCATCCAACGATTCAGTACCATCACATCGATACCACTCAGCAAAAACAGCATTTAACTGTAGATTTGTTAAATAAGCTAATTGGCGATTTAGAGCAAAAGCACACGTATCTATGTGGTGCATCGAACATGATGCAAGCAGCCAAAACGATTTTTGCGGAGTTAAATCTGAGTGATCGTCTGCATATGGAATATTTCCAGCCTGTGGTCGATGAAACGCTCGAAGCACAACCCGTCACTTTTTTGCGCTCGCAGCAAGAATTTGAAGCCAATACCAATTTACTGGAAAGTGCTGAACAAGCAGGTTTACGTCCATCACATGGTTGCCGTATGGGTATTTGTAATACTTGTACCTGTACCAAAGTGAGCGGTTCAACCAAAAATATTCTGACGGGTGAAATTGATCATGGCAACAATACCCAAATTAAGTTGTGCGTCAGTCAGGCGATTAGTCCTGTCGTGATCAATCTTTAATTATCGTCACTCAATTTGAATAGATTCGGAGAAAAATAATGAATATGTCCGTTAAGTTTCCACTCAATAGCAAATCTAACTACTTAACCCCAGAACAAGTTGAAGAATTTGGTCGCCGTGTCGAAGAGATTCGCCGTGAAGTCATGGATAATCTGGGCGAACAAGACGCCAAATATATCTACAAAATTCGTAATTTCGTACGTTATAGCGAAATCGCGTCACGCGGGATGTTAATGTTTGGCGGGTGGATTCCACCTGTTTGGTTGCTTGGTACAGGTTTACTTGGTATTTCCAAAATTGTAGAAAACATGGAGCTAGGTCACAATGTTATGCACGGTCAGTTTGACTGGCTGAATGACCCAAGCTTAAACGGTGCCAATTATGACTGGGATACCATTGCCACAGGTGATGACTGGAAACACACCCATAATTATGTACATCACACGTATACCAATATTGTTGGTAAGGATCATGATGTCGGCTATGGATTATTGCGCGTCAGTGAACAACAAAAATGGGAACCACGTTTCTTATTAAATATTCCTTTGGCTGTACAATTGATGGTGCTTTTTGAATGGTATGTCGGGGCGCAGAATTTACATTTAGAAGATGCCATTGTATACAAAACCAAATCATGGAAAGAGGTTTGGAAAGATTCGGCTAAATTACGCAAAAAAGTAGTGCGTCAGGTCGGTAAAGATTATGTGTTTTTTCCATTGATTGCTGGACCAAATGCCATTCCTGTATTTTTGGGTAATGCGGTAGCAAATGTCATTCGTAGTTTATGGTCGTCTGCGGTGATTTTTAACGGCCACTTTACTGAAGATGCTGAGACTTTTGAAGAAGATAACACTGAGACTGAAACCCGTGCTCAATGGTATTTACGTCAAATTCGTGGTTCAAGTAACTTTAGTGGCACACAAGGTTTACATATCTTGAGTGGTAATTTGAGCCACCAAATTGAACACCATTTATTTCCTGATATGCCTGCAAACCGTTATTCGGAAGTTGCACCAAAGATTAAAGCTTTGTGTGAAGAATATGGCGTGAACTATAACGAAGCCAACTTTATGAAACAGTTCTGGAGTGTTTGGGTGCGTTTAGCTAAATGTTCTTTACCAAATGGGCAAGCACAGAAGGTTTCAGAAACCTTTCAAAAAGTGAAAAGCATATTCGCTTTTGCCAAATAAGCGCTTTTGTAAAAAGCAGGGAAATTGGACCGAATTCGGTCCAATTTTATTGAAGGCATTTGCTATACTATGCTGCAATCTTATTTAGCGGCAATGAAAGGATAGATGATGCGTATTGACCAACGAGCGCTCGATCAGTTACGTGATGTAAAAATTACTCGAAATTACACCCGTTATGCAGAAGGTTCGGTTTTGGTCGAATTTGGTCATACCAAGGTGTTATGTACCGCAAGCATTGATAATTCTGTACCCCGTTTTCTAAAAGGTCAGGGTCAGGGTTGGGTAACAGCAGAATATGGTATGTTACCGCGTTCTACGCATACCCGTAGTGACCGTGAAGCGGCTCGTGGCAAACAAAGCGGCCGTACGCAGGAAATTCAGCGTTTAATTGGTCGCAGTCTTCGTGCGATGGTTGACCTGAAAAAATTGGGTGAAAATACCATTACCATCGACTGTGATGTCATTCAGGCCGATGGTGGTACACGTACTGCAGCCATTACAGGTGCGGCAGTGGCACTGATTGATGCCATGAACGTCTTGTTAGAGAAGAAAAAAATCAAGCAAGACCCTCTTAAAGGTTTGGTCGCTGCAATTTCAGTTGGAATTTATCAGGACGAAGTGCTGCTTGATTTATGCTATGAAGAAGACTCGAACTGCCAAACTGACCTAAACGTCGTGATGACCCAGTCTGGTGAGTTTATCGAAATTCAAGGCACAGCAGAAGAAAAACCATTTACACGAACTCAAGCTAACGCGATGCTTGAAGTTGCTGAAAAGGGCATTCAAACCCTCATTCAAAAACAACAGGAAGCATTGGGTTGGTAATCTTTCCTTGATTGGAAATGCTTTAAGTGAAAACGCATCTTTGGGTGCGTTTTTTTATAACTTCATATAATCGACATCAAATCATCATAATGCTGTAGTTTTCAAGCTTTTTACTAGTCTCCATTCTTAAATGGAGAGGATCATGTCTAAATTTTTTTGTTTTTTTCTGATCATTAGTAGCGTCATGCTTATTGCTTGCAAGGATGATGACTCATCGACCCAGCAGCCACAGCCACCTAAAAACAATTGCACGATGCACTGTGCACCCTAACCATAATAAAAATCATAACTAAGGATTAAAAAAATGAATCGTCGTGATTTTGTACTGAATACTGCCAAGACTTTATTTGGGACAGCTGCTTTATCTAGCTTCCCTTTAAGTATCCAGAAAGCACTTGCTATTGATGCCAAAGTAGAAACAGGTAGCATTCAGGATGTTAAACATGTGGTAATTTTGACACAGGAAAACCGATCTTTTGATAACTACTTCGGCACATTAAAGGGAGTACGCGGTTTTGGCGATCGCTTTAGCATTCCATTGAGTCAAAAGCGCAAAGTCTGGGAACAGTACGATGCCAAGCAAAATAAAATTCTGCCTTATCATTTAGATAGTCGTTTAGGCAATGCTCAGCGCGTTTCAGGTACACCGCATTCATGGCAGGATGGTCAGGATGCTTGGAATCATGGGCGTATGGGGGATTGGGTTAAATTTAAAAAACCGCAATCCATGGGATATTATAAAAAACAGGAAGTTGAATTTCAGTTTGCTTTAGCCAATGCCTTTACGCTGTGTGATGCTTATCATTGTGCCATGCATGCCGGAACCAATCCCAATCGTATGTTTATCTGGACAGGCACCAATGGCCCAGCGGCGGGTGTGGCTGCAGTGGTGAATGAATTTGATGGTCTGGGTGCATCTTCAAGTGGTTATGAATGGACGACTTATCCTGAGCGTTTACAACAAGCAGGGGTTAGTTGGAAAGTTTATCAAAATATGCCCGATAATTTTACGGATAATCCATTGGCGGGTTTTAAGCAATATCGTCGTGCCAATGAGTTGTCAGGTCAACCTGTCAGCCATGATGATCTCATTAGTCCTGCCTACGACGAAAAAATTGATAGCACTCAACCTTTATACAAAGGTATTGCCAACACAATGCCAGATGGTGGCTTTTTAGGGACATTCAAGCAAGATCTTGCCACAGGGAAATTACCTCAGGTCAGTTGGCTTGTAGCACCAGCCACTTATAGTGAACATCCAGGTCCTTCTAGTCCAGTACAAGGCGCATGGTATATTCAGGAAGTGCTCAATGCACTCACCGAGAATCCTGAGATTTGGTCACAAACCGTGTTACTGATCAATTTTGATGAAAATGATGGTTTCTTTGACCACGTACCATCACCAAGTGCGCCATCTAAAGATGATACAGGCAAGATATATGGTAAAACTACATTGCCTGCTGAATCTCTATCACAAGAGTATTTTAGCCATCCTGCGGTGGCGACAGCCAAATCTCAACCTAAGCCAGATGGTCGAGTCTACGGGCCGGGGATTCGTGTGCCGATGTATGTGATTTCACCGTGGAGTCGGGGTGGTTGGGTCAATTCACAGGTATTTGACCACACATCGATTATTCAATTTCTTGAACAGCGTTTTGGTGTGAAAGAGCCGAATATCAGTGCTTATCGTCGTGCAATTTGTGGTGATTTAACCAGTGCTTTTGATTTTAAAACCCCAAATAGCACACAGCTTCCCGAACTTGAAGGTAAAAAAGCGAAAACTGAAGCAGATGCAATTCGCTTGGCACAGTCGTTATTGCCACAAGTCGCTGTTCCGAACCAACAAGCCTTCCCACAGCAAGATATGGGGATTCGTCCATCCAGAGCATTACCGTATATCTTGCATACCAGTGCTAAGGTCAATCCATCAGGACAGAGTGTACAAATTTTATTTGCCAATACAGGTAAACAAGCGGCGGTTTTTCATGTCTATGATCGTTTAAATTTAGATGCGATTCCTCGCCGTTATATGGTCGAAGCAGGCAAGCAATTACAGGATGAATGGAATACGCAACAAGGTCTCTATGATTTATGGGTCTTAGGCCCAAATGGTTTTCATCGTGCATTTACAGGCAATCTGAATCAAAGTTTACAGCAGCAAGCTTTACCTGAGATTCGGGTGTGTGTAGAAGACTGTGAAGCCAAGCTATTTTTAAAAGTTCGTCATGATGGACAATCGAGTAGTAAACTCAAGGTAAAAGCCAATGCTTATTTACCCAATCAGCAATGGTCAATTGAAACCACGAACTCAGAAAAAGAACTGGCTTGGGATATGACTGAATTTGGAGGATGGTACGATTTTACAGTCTATATAGAGTCTGACGCGAGCTATAGTCGCAGATTTGCAGGGCGTATTGAAACCCAGAAAGATTCAATTTCTGATCCCTATATGGGCTATATTGAAAACTAATTGAATTGGAAATGAATGAAGAAAAAGGATGCGATCAGGCATCCTTTTTACAAAAACGTCAATGACTTCACAAACGATAACCTTTTTCATTCAGCTTAAAAACAAAGCCTGCTCAAGTTTGTCATGATTAAATTTTAAAGTAGCGAATAATTTTTATCATTCTATGAAATTGGGGAAATCTATATGCTACAAGGTTTTATTGTACTGTTTGCAATTATTACATTTACCATTATGGCCTGTGATCCACGACCAAATGAGACATCGCGTCATCCATCTGCATGGCAAGCTCAAGCCAAAACCTCAGAAGTTTTGACCCAGCCTAAGCATACGACAAAGATCGAAAATCAAACGACAAAAACAAATATTGAAACCGAGCAGACTTAAGCATTAAACCGCATCGAAAGATCAACAGCGGTAACATCTTTGGTGAGTACACCCATCGAAATATAATCTACACCAGTACTTGCGACTTCACGTAGGTTGTCTAAGGTAATATTACCAGAAGCTTCTAATTTACAACGACCTGCCACGTATTTAACGGCATTGATCATTTGTTGTTGGCTAAAATTATCCAACATGACAATATCAGCGCCAGCTTCAAGTGCCTGATTGAGTTCATCCCAAGTTTCAACTTCAACTTCAACGGGTTTATTCGGTGCAATTCGATGCGCCTGAGCAATGGCTTGGGCGATTCCTCCTGCGGCCATAATATGGTTTTCTTTAATGAGAAAAGCATCAAATAAACCTAAACGATGGTTTTGACCACCACCAATGGCAACCGCATATTTTTGGGCAATACGTAGACCGGGTAAGGTTTTACGCGTGTCTAATAACTTTGTCTGAGTGCCTTCGAGTTGTTTTACATAAAAAGCAGCTTTTGTAGCAACCGCAGATAAAGTCTGAATAAAGTTTAGCGCAGGGCGTTCAACGGTTAATAGGCTACGTGCTGAACCAGCCAGTTTTAAAAAAGCTTCACCTGCGTTAACCAATTCACCGTCTTCTTTTAACCATACAATTTGGACAGTTGGGTCATATTGCGAAATCAGTGCATCGACCCACGGACGACCTGCCAACACCATATTTTCACGGCTAATAATAGTTGCAGTCGCCTGTTCATTTTCTGGTGTCAATAGCGCAGTAATATCGCCATCCCCAATGTCTTCAGCCAGTGCGTGTTGTACATTGATTTGAATCGATTGTTCTAGCAAAGATTGAGGAATGCTCATACTTGATACCCAGTATTAACCCAGAAAATTGAGCGATATATTAGCACTGTCCCTCTAAAAATTCACAAACGATTGTCATAAATATGCCACCGACACGGTTTTAATTTTTGAGGACTCGATTAAACTAAGAGCATTCAAAAACAAATTGGATCATCCTAACCATGCCATTGAGCGCGACATATCGAGTTGAAAATGGGCAGTTGATTGGTGCCAGACAGATTGCGTCTCCAAACTATAATCAGCGTCCTGAATCTGCTGAAATTCAACTGATTGTGGTGCACAACATCAGTTTGCCACCGTCTCAGTTTGGTGGCGGCTATATTGAACAGTTTTTTCAAAATCAATTGGATTGGTCACTTCATCCTTATTTTCAGACCATTGAGGGCATGCAGGTTTCCGCACATTTGTTGATTTTAAGAACAGGTGAGGTGATTCAGTTTGTTAACTTTCATGATCGGGCGTGGCATGCGGGGCGTTCTAGCTATTTGGCACAGGTCGAATGTAATGATTATTCGATAGGAATAGAGCTTGAAGGCAGTGATGACCGAGCTTTTGAAGAGATACAGTATCAAGCATTAGCTAAGATTACCGCCGTTTTGCAGCAAAGCTATCCCAAGATTCAGCAGCATATTGCAGGACATTCAGATATTGCACGTGGTCGTAAGACTGATCCGGGCTCATTTTTTCAGTGGTCTTATTTCCGCCGACTGTTGAATGCAAAAAAAATGTAGGCTAGACATCATTTCACAACGAAATATTTTTTTACTTTCATTACAATATCGGCTTTGTATTTAGCCGTGGGTGGATGCGATGGCATTATGGCGATCAACCTTTATTGTCAGTGCAATGACAATGTTGTCCCGTGTACTGGGGCTGGTTCGGGATATGGTCTTGCTCAATGTATTTGGAGCAGGTAAAGATTTCGATACTTTTGTGGTTGCCTTTCGTATTCCCAACTTTTTTCGGCGATTATTTGCCGAAGGTGCGTTTTCGCAGGCCTTTATTCCTGTCTTGACGGAATATAAGACAGGGCGCGCCCATGCCGAAGTTCAGATTTTAATTAGCCGAGTATTTGGTTGCTTACTTTTGGTCATGAGTTTATTGACTTTGGTGGCGATGATCATCGCACCGGTCATCATCTATGCTTATGCTCCCGGCTTTCATAATGATCCTGAAAAATTTGATCTGGCTGTGGGCATGTTCCGCCTGACCATTCCGTATTTGATGTTTATGTCCTTGACGGCTTTTGCCAGCAGTATTTTAAATAGTTACGGATCTTTTGCTTCCCCTGCATTTTCTCCAGTGCTACTTAATGTCGCAATGATTGCTGGAGCTTGGTGGTTAACCCCGTATATGCAGCAACCGATTATGGCTTTGGGTTGGGCTGTGCTAGGGGCAGGAATTTTACAGCTTGCTATCCAGATTCCTGAACTGTGGCATAAAAAACTGTTGATCCCACCTAAAATCGACTTTAAACATGAAGGGGTGGAACGCATCATGAAATTGATGCTGCCCGCTTTGTTTGGTGTGTCAGTCACCCAAATCAATTTATTACTCAATACCATCTGGGCCTCATTTATGCAGGATGGTTCAGTGTCATGGTTATATAGTGCTGAGCGAATGACGGAACTACCTTTAGGTTTGATTGGTGTTGCGATTGGAACTGTGATTTTACCTTCGCTTTCGACACGACATGCTGAACAGGATCAGACCAAATTTCGCGGCATGCTAGATTGGGCTGCTCGAGTAATCATTTTGGTAGGTCTACCTGCCAGTATTGCGCTATTTATGTTATCAACACCTATTATTCAGGCATTGTTCCAGCGTGGTGAGTTTGATCTGCGTGATACCCAGATGACCGCCTTGGCATTGCAGTGTATGAGCAGCGGTGTGATTGCTTTTATGCTGATTAAAGTCTTTGCTCCTGGTTTTTATGCACAACAAGATACCAAAACTCCAGTACGTGTAGGGCTTATGTCTGTAGCAGCCAATGCGATTATAAACGTAGTGTTGATTGGCTTTTTTAAACTAATCAATTGGCATGCCGAACATATGGCATTGGCATTGGCTTCATCTGGCTCAGCCTTAGTGAATGCAGGTTTGCTCTATTTCTATCTGCATAAACGCAATATTTTTCGATTTGGCGGGCATTGGAAAAAACTGGCGATTCAATATGCCATTGCTAATATTGCCATGATTGCTGCCTTATGGTTTGGTCTGCATTGGTATGATGGTCAATCTTCACAATGGATGCGAATTATAGAAGTGATGGCCTTATGTATATTGGGTGTTGTTGCTTATTGCGTTACATTATTAGCGACTGGTTTTCGACCACGCCATTTACGTCATGATTAAATTTCTAATCAAAAGCAGTGAAGGCTGCGTATAACGTTAGAAGACACAAAGCACAGCATATTCGCTGTGCTTTGTGTTTTAAACTTTATTGAGTTGAATGACGACGCGATTAAGGCAAAATCTGGAGTAATTCAATATCAAAAATTAAAACGCTATTCGGACCAATCGCATCGCCTGAACCGACATCACCATAAGCTAGATTTGCTGGAATAAAGAAGCGAGTTTTACCTCCTTCTTTCATCGTTTGTACGCCTTCTGTCCAACCTTGAATGACTTGGCTGAGCTGAAATTCTACAGGATGGTTACGTGCAATGGAGCTATCAAATACTGTGCCGTCCAATAAACGACCTTCATAATTCACTTTAACTTTTGAATTGGCCTTTGGCGATTTACCTGTACCTGCTTGTAAAACTTGATATTGTAAGCCTGATTTTGTGGTAATTACGCCTGTTTTTTTACCATTTTCAGCTAAAAATATCTGTCCTTTTTGTTGATTTTCTTGTGCTAATTTTTGAAATTCGATCAGTTGCTTGGATTCAACCTGTTTCTTATATTGACTTAGGGCTTTGGCCATATCTTCATCACTTAAAGAAGATGCTTTTCCTGTAGATCCTTCTTTTAAACCCTGAATAAAAGTATCCAGATTTAAATCTTTTAACGTATCAGCATTGGTACGCCCCATAACATAGCCGTAGCTATAGCCCAATTGATCTTTTTGCGGACTTTGAGAGCTGACTGGTGCTGCAAAACTAGTGCCCGTCATGCCAAGTAATATAAGTGTTAAACTGATTTTTTTCATTGTGCTTCCTAAAATAAAAGAGGAGAGTAACAACTCTCCTTCCTCATGAACTATTTAACTTCTAACAGTTCTACATCAAAAATTAAAGTACTATTTGGTGGAATCATACCAGGCACACCTTGTTCACCATATGCCAGTTGTGCAGGAATATAGAATGTTGCCTTGCCACCTTCTTTAAGCAACTGTAAACCTTCTGTCCAGCCAGGAATCACCTTGTTTAATGGAAATTCAACTGGTTCACCCCGATCATAAGAACTGTCAAAGACTTTACCATCGGTCAATTGACCTTTGTAATGTACTTTCACGACAGAGGTCGCAGTCGGTTGCTTACCCGTACCTTCTTTAATAATTTTATATTGTAAACCTGAAGCCGTGGTTTTAACGCCATCTTTGTGAGCATTTTCAGTTAAGAAGTTAGCATTGGAAGATTCAGTTTTTTTCGCATCTTGCAGCTGTTTCTGTTGCATTTGCTGTTGAAACTCTACATATGCAGCTTGAAGTTCCTGTTCGGTATAGGCCGCAGGCTTTTTATCATGACCATCACGGATACCACTTACAAATGCATTAACATCAAGTTCAGGTGGAGTTTGATGGGCAACTTCGTAGCCCAGTGCATAGCTGATTTTTTTAACAGGCGAGGCATTCTTGTCTGCCTTTGAACCAACCTCTGCCACTGGATGTTGAGTTGCATAGTAAACGGGAATAAGTGCAGCACCGCCTAAAATTACAGCGACAGCAATGGGTAAGGCTTTACTCATGAGTGTTCCAAAAATGTTGTTTATTTAACCAAATATCAATCGCATGCAATCTTAGCATGGCTATCTTAAGCATATCCTGTTTAATAAAAAAAATAACAGGATTTTTATCTAATTTCACATCAATCCTTAATTTGCGCATAAAAAATCGAACCCTAAGGTTCGACTTGTTAAAAATGAAAACTTTAAAATTAATTAATCATCTTTTGCAGCTTTGTATGCATAAGCATAGTTGTAACCATAGCTACCACTGGCAGAACGCTGAATATCATTAAGAATAAAGCCATTCACTTTGGCGCCAGCCTGCTCGAAACGATTGAGCGTTAATTCAAGCTCTTTCATTTGAGTCTTGGCATGACGCGCGACAATCAGATTTACGCCAGTATATTGTGAAATAATAATACCATCGGTGACCGCAAGCACTGGTGGTGTATCCAGAATAATATGATCGTATTGCTGAGAAAGTTCTTCCAATAAGCTTTGGAACTTCTGAGAACTGAGTAGCTCAGAAGGGTTAGATGGACTCTTACCGCGACTAATAAAGCTTAAATTAGCGACTTCAGTTGAATGCGTCACTTGTGTCAAAGAGGCTTGATCAGTTAATAACTCTGTAAGGCCCGGTTGGGTTTCCAAATTAAAATACTTATGCAAATACCCGCGACGTAAATCGGCATCGATGAGTAATACACGTTTATCGCCTTGAGCAAAAATCGTAGCCAAGTTGGTTGAGATAAATGATTTACCGACTTCTGGCGCAGGACCACTAATCATAATGATATTGTTTTTTGCCCCTGAAAGTGCAAAATGAATTGCAGTACGAATACTGCGGAGGCTTTCAATGGCAACATCATCACTATGTTTGACTGCAAGAATAGGAATATTCTTTTTCTTCTTCAAGATCGCCATGCGGTTCTCTTGAACAGGAGAGCGAGGTACTGTGGCGTAAACAGGAAGTTCCAGTTCATTTTCAATTTGAGAAGAATCTTTAATGCCTGTACGTAACATATTACGGGTTAAGGCAATCAGTACCCCAATAAAACCACCAACAAAAATTGAAAGAACTAGGACAATCAGTTTTTTCGGTTTAATTGGTTTAATGGGTTCAACCGCATTATCAATAATACGCACATTACCAATTTCACCCGCCTCAGACACCTTTAATTGCTGATAGCTGTTAAGTAAGTTGGTATAAAGTTCCGTATTTACTTTTACATCGCGATAAATTTGCAAATATAAACGTTGTAATTCTGGTAAACGCTTCAATGTACCATTGAGTTCAGCTAGTTTTTTGTTGACCGTAGCGACTTGTGCATTAATTTCTGCCATTAACGGATGGTCTGGCGTATATTTTGCAGCAAGTTCAGCTTGCTTTTGTTGCAACTCAATGCGCATGGTTTCAAGTTGAATATTCTGTTTAAGTAACAGCTCAGATTCTTGTGTTACATCAACAGTGTTATGCTGTTCACGGAACTGGTTGAACTTACGCTCTGAATCCTCAAGTTGTTTGCGCAACTCAGGTAATTGCTTGTCTAAAAAGCTTAAAGTTTGTCTGGATTCTAACGATTTACGTTCAATATTCTGTGCATGATAAACTGTTAAAATATTATTGAGAACCTGAGTGATGTGTTCTTGATCTTGCCCTTGATAGGTGAGACCGAGTACCCCAGTCATTTTGCCTTTTTCAGCAACACTATAGTCCGCAGTTAGATTTTTAACAGCAGTGGGTAAAGCAAATTTAGTCACTTTAAATTCATGTTGAAAAGGGCTAGCACTGTTAATACGTAGTTGCCATTTTCCTTTATTTGTCGTTAAAACATTATTTTGATTTAAGCGACCTTCTGCAACTACACTGTCTTTGTAGCTTAAACTAAATTGGTTTTGTTTGAATTGCAGCGTGAGGGGCTTGTCTAGGAAATAATAAGGGACATCAAATTTTTCAATAAAAAAAGACTGTCCATTTTCCTTAAATAAAACGCCTGATTTTGAATATTCTAATTTTCGTTTTGATTCTGAAATCAGACGATTAAATACAGTATCCCGAGTATCCTTAATTTGGATATCCAGATTTAAATTTTGAATCACCTGACCAAGAACGAGCCGCGAATTCAAAATTTCCTTTTCAGCATCGGCGGGTGACTTTTGGCCTCCTGCACCTGCTAAACTCCCAAGTTGGCCTAGTAAAGCAGCTGAGGCAGCACTTTTACTGTCTTCGACTTGTACCATAGCATCGACTGAATATACTTCAGGCGCTACGCGTAAATAAAGCAAAGCACAGATTAAACTTAAAATAATGCAAAGCGCGATAATTTTCCATTGCGCAATTAAAGAGAAAAATAGCTCTTTTAAATCAATGGTATCTTCAGTTGTTGTTGAATTTTGACTCATGGGTATGCAACTACTTAAAAATTAGATATGTGATTTCCAGTCAGACACGTAAGCCTGAATATTACGGCAGGTTTCGTCAAAGAAAGCCTGATCATGTTGATAGGGATCAGGCACATTTTTATGTTGCCAATGTCCGAGTCGAAACACTTTTCCCTTGGCAAAGGGCCAAGTCTGTTCTAAATGTTTTTGTTGATTTAGGCTCATGACTAAAATTAAATCTGCCTTTTTGATTAAATCACTATTGAGTTTACGCGCCACATGCGGGCGCATATCAATATTGAGTGTATCCATACATCGAACGGCTTTTTCATCCGCACCCTCACCAGTCAAACCTGAAATTCCTGCTGATTCAATATTCAGATCTGGATGGTCGTGCTTAAAAAAATACTCTGCCATCGGGCTACGGCAAATATTTCCAACACAAACCACTAAAATATTCTGTATTTGCATTCGTTAATTCGCCTAGTTTTTGCCCAACTGATCAAAGGTATAAAGCGCACTAGAGAATGGTACGATCTGGTTCATAATACGTTGCCAGCGAGTCAATCCAGTCGCATCGATATAGACAATATCATTTTTTTGCATTTGAAATTGATTAGCCAGTGCGAGATTCCCTAAACTGCTCAGGTTTAAATGGTAAATGGTCGAGGTACGATCCTGTAGGTTGGTACGCATCACATAAATTCGTGCCGCACTGGCTGAATAAGGATTGATCCCTTCACTTTCACCCAAAACGTCACTTAAAGTCATGCCTTGATCACGTAAAGGTAATGCCTGACTTTTACTAGATTCACCCATTACATACAGTTTTTGATTCTGCTTAGTGTTGACATAAATCGTGTCATTCGGTTGGATCAAAAGATTATGTAGAGAGTAACCTTGTTTTTCCAGATTTAATGTATTTAAGTCAAAGGTTTTGCCATTTCGAATGAGCTGAATAGAGGTATTATCACCTGTTTCAGTATTTACCCCACCCGCCATGCCTAAGGCAGTATAAATACTAATGGGTTGGTCATTTAAAGTGTATTGACCACTTTTCATCACTTGACCGTTAACAAAATAACGTTTGCCTTCATAAGACAGCACACGAACCACGACATCGGGTGTTTTTAGATAATGTGCAAATTGAGACCGAAGATTCCGATTCAATTCAGATACGGTCTGACCAGCAGCATGGATTTTTCCAACTAAAGGGAGGTAAATATTACCATCACTATCAATAGGATAACCTACAGCTTTTATATTCGTTGCATCTTGTACTGGAGGGGTAATTTCAGGGTAAGCCCAAAGTTGAATTGAAAGCACATCACCAGCACTAAGACGATATAAAGTATGCTGAGGTTTAAATAATGAAGCGACATTCGAGCTATTTATCGTTCCTGCTGGCTCTAATCCAGGAATATTTGCCTGAGTCAACTGAACAACAGAAACATCTGCTCCTTGATCAGTTCGATAATGGCCCTGCTCTGGTAAGTCATAGGTTTGTAGTCCAGAAGTAACAGCACATCCTGAAAGGCTTAAAATACAGATAGATAATAAAAATGAGGTGCTTTTCAACTTCACAGCAAAACCCTTTGTTTGTAATTCATTGTAACTTTGAATCAAAATTCTGTCAGAATTGTAGACCATAATTAAAATAAGATGTAGGTTTTTAAATGTTAAATTGTATAATTCAAACATTCTTCAAGTAAGATCTGCTATATTTTGTATAATGTAAAGGCATACTTTCGTAAAATACGCTTTACACACCAACTTCGTCACTAATCAGGTTTCTTATGTTTCAGCTTGAACAACTCAGCATCGCAATTGTTGGACTAGGTTATGTTGGGTTGCCGCTTGCTGTGGAATTTGGAAAACAAAAAAATACGATTGGTTTTGATATTAATTTACAACGTATTCAGCAATTGATAGACGGTCATGATCATACCCTTGAAACGTCATCAGATGAATTAAGGCACGCCAAGCTGCTAAGTTATAGTAGCGACTTAAACGATTTAAAATCGGCTAATTTTTTTATTGTCACTGTACCCACGCCAATTGATGACTTTAAACAGCCCGATTTAACGCCTTTAATTAAATCCTCTGAAACCATTGCTAAAGTCCTGAAAAAAGGCGACATCGTAGTCTATGAATCTACAGTCTATCCAGGAGCAACCGAAGAAGTCTGTATCCCAGTTTTAGAAAAAATTTCAGGCTTAAAGTTTAATCAGGATTTTTTTGTGGGTTATAGCCCAGAACGGATTAACCCTGGCGATAAACAGCGTCGAGTCACTAATATTTTAAAAATAACATCGGGTTCTACTGCTGAAGTCGCGGACTATATCGATCAGGTCTATAAGCTCATTATAGAAGCAGGAACCTATAAAGCACCCAGTATTAAAGTCGCTGAAGCAGCAAAAGTGATTGAAAATACTCAGCGTGATGTCAATATTGCACTGATCAATGAATTGGCTTTAATTTTTAATAAATTAGACATAGATACCGAAGAAGTACTGAAAGCAGCGGGTACCAAGTGGAACTTTTTACCGTTCCGTCCGGGTTTAGTCGGTGGGCATTGTATTGGCGTGGATCCTTACTATTTAACCCATAAAGCCCAGTCTATAGGGCTTCATCCTGAAATTATCCTTGCGGCTCGTCGTTTAAATGATCGTATGGGCGAATATGTCGCTACTCAGCTTATTAAAGAGATGGTCAAGCAGCGTATACAGGTGGTTGGGTCAAAAATCTTAATTATGGGTTTAAGCTTTAAAGAAAACTGTCCTGATATTCGCAATACCAAAATTGTAGATATGGTGAAAGCACTCAAAGAATACGATCTGGATCTGGATATTTATGATCCGTGGGTGGATCCGCAAGAGGTTGAACATGAATATGGCTTGGCACCAGTAGCGGATCTGAAATCGGATAATTATGATGCAATTGTAATTGCAGTGGCACATGATCAGTTTAAAAGTATGACGATTGATCAATTTAAACAATTAGGCAAAGAAAAACATGTTTTATATGATTTAAAATATGTGCTTGATAAAGAGCACAGTAATATTCGATTGTGATTTTAAAGTTAAAAGATAGAACAATAGGTTAGTTATATATGAAGATATTAATCACAGGAGGAGCGGGTTTCATTGGCTCTGCGGTTATTCGGCACATTATAAAAAATACGAATAATGAAGTCCTGAATGTTGATAAATTGACTTATGCAGGTAATCTAGAATCTTTGCAAGAAATTGAAAGTAATCACAATTATCAATTTAAACAGATTGATATTTGCGATGTAGATAGAATTACTCAGGCATTTAATGATTTTCAGCCTGATCTTGTAATGCATTTGGCAGCAGAATCGCATGTTGATCGTTCAATTGATGGGCCAAATGCATTTATACAAACAAATATTGTGGGAACCTATACTTTACTAGACGTTGCTAGAAAGTATTGGTTATCGCTAGAAAATGGTAGGAAAGAAAAATTTAGATTTCACCATATTTCGACAGATGAAGTATACGGTGATTTGCACGGTACAGAAGATCTATTTACTGAAACGACTTCGTATGCTCCAAGCTCTCCATATTCAGCGAGTAAAGCAAGTTCAGATCATTTAGTTCGTGCATGGCAAAGAACCTATGGCTTGCCGACTATTGTAACAAATTGCTCTAATAACTATGGTCCATACCATTTTCCAGAAAAATTGATTCCTTTGGTGATTTTAAATGCTTTAGATGGTAAACCGCTACCAATCTATGGTAAGGGTGATCAAATTCGTGATTGGTTGTATGTGGAAGATCACGCTCGTGCGCTTTTTAAAGTCGTTACAGAAGGTGAGATTGGTGAAACCTATAATATTGGTGGTCATAACGAAAAACAAAATATTGAAGTCGTCAGAACCATTTGTAAAATTTTGGATGAATTAAAACCTCAAGCAAATAGTCAACCGTATGAAACACTTATTACTTTTGTGAAAGATCGCCCTGGGCATGATTTGCGTTATGCGATTGATGCATCGAAAATAGCAAAAGAATTAGGTTGGAAACCAGCAGAAACCTTTGAAACAGGTATCCGTAAAACGGTTGAATGGTATTTGAATAATATAGAGTGGTGCCATCGTGTACAAGATGGTAGCTACAAACGTGAAAGATTAGGTGTAACTGTATAATGACAACGAAAGGCATTATTTTAGCGGGTGGTTCAGGAACTCGTTTGTATCCAATTACCAAGGGTGTGTCGAAGCAGTTATTGCCAATTTATGACAAGCCGATGGTGTATTATCCGTTGTCTGTACTTATGTTGGCGGGTATTCGTGAAGTATTAATTATAAGTACACCTGACGATATTGATGGTTTTAAGCGCCTGCTTGGTGATGGTTCACAGTTTGGTATAGAACTTAGTTATACAGTACAACCAAGCCCAGATGGTTTGGCGCAAGCTTTTATTCTTGGTGAAGATTTTATTGGCGATAGTAATGTTTGCTTAGTGCTTGGTGATAATATTTTTTATGGCCAAGGCTTTACACCAATGCTTCGGCAAGCTGTCGCACGCCAAAAAGGCGCAACAGTATTTGGATATCAAGTCAAAGATCCTGAACGTTTTGGTGTGGTTGAATTTGACGAACAAAAACGTGCTATTTCGCTTGAAGAAAAACCCGAACATCCAAAATCACATTTTGCCGTAACAGGTCTTTATTTTTATGATAATGATGTTGTTGAAATTGCGAAACAGGTTAAACCTTCTGATCGTGGTGAATTAGAGATTACGACAGTAAACCAGATGTATCTTGAGCGTGGTGATTTGAATGTTGAACTGCTTGGACGTGGTTTTGCATGGTTAGATACGGGAACGCATGCGAGTTTACTTGAGGCAGCTCAATTTGTAGAAACCATCGAAAAACGCCAAGGTTATAAAGTTGCCTGTCTAGAAGAAATTGCCCTTCATAATAGTTGGTTAAGTAAACAGCAAGTTTTAGATATTGGTCAAAGTATGAAGAAAAATGATTATGGGCAGTATTTGATTTCATTGGTGAATGATCTATGAAGCTAATTGATTGGATTGACTTACCAAATTTGGGTGATGAACGTGGCGGTTTAGTTGTTGCTGAGGCCAGTAAAAATATTCCTTTTGATATTAAGCGTCTTTATTATATTTTTGATGCAAAACCAGATATTCCACGTGGTTTTCATGCACATAAAGAACTGCATCAAGTTGCATTTTGCATAAAAGGTAAATGTAGAATGCTCATGGATAATGGGCTTGAAAAACAAGAAGTATGGATGGATGAAGCTAATAAAGGTTTGATGATTCCACCTATGGTATGGCATGAAATGCATGATTTTTCGGAAGATTGTGTATTGTTAGTGTTGGCGAGTGATTACTATGATGAAAGTGATTATATTCGAGATTATCAGGCATTTTTGGTGGAGTTGAAAAATGAAAGAGTTTAATTTAAAGGCAAGTACAATATATTTAAGATTAGTTACTGAGAGTGATGCGGAATTTATTTGTGGTTTAAGAAATGATGAAACTTTAAATACCTATATTTCGCAATCTACCGCAGATGTTGAAGCACAAAAAAAGTGGATAATAAATTATAAGAATAAAGAAAAAAATAATGAAGAGTATTATTTTATGATTTGTAGAAATGATACAGATGAGGTGATAGGAACAGTTCGACTTTATGATTTTAAGGAAAATCCTAAGTCTTTTTGTTGGGGAAGTTGGATTTTGAATGAAAATAAAACGAAATATGCGGCTGTTGAAAGTGCTTTATTAGTTTATGAGGCGGGTTTTTCAATTTTAGAGTTTGAGCAAAGTCACTTTGAAGTCATGAAAGGTAATGATAAAGTCCATTCTTTTCATCTGAAAATGGGTGCAAACAAAATTTCAGAAGATGAAATAAATGATTATTATATTTTTCCAAAATTAAAATATGAAGAAAATAAAATCCAATATTCAAGATTTTTAGGGAGTTAAAATGCTAAACATTCATGAATATAAGGTGGGTATGTTTGCTGAGCTATCGCGGGCTTTTTCCGCTGAAGAAGTTAATGCTTTCTCTAAATTATCAGGTGATACTAATCCTATTCATTTAGATGAAAATTATGCAAAAAAAACAATATTTGGTGAAAGAATAGTACATGGTGCTTTGGCTTCCAGTATTTTTTCTACTATTTTTGCAAATCAATTACCTGGTGTTGGTTGTATTTATCTTAAATCTGAAAATAAATTTCTTAAGCCTATTTATTTAAATAAAGTTGTTGTTTTTTCTGTTCAGGTGGTTGATGTTTTGATTGAAAAAAGACGAGTTGTATTTAAAACTACGGCATTCTGTGATGATAGGGAATGTATTGTAGGCTTGGCTGAGTTATATATACCTGAATAAAATATTGAAGAAATATCATGATTCCTTTTTTAGACTTAAAAAATATTAATCAACAATATCGTGAACAACTGATAGAGGTTTGCACGCGTGTTATTGATTCAGGTTGGTATATTGGTGGAAGAGAATTAGAGAAGTTTGAACAAAACTTTGCAACTTTTTGCGGAACACAATATGCAATTGGCGTTGCCAATGGTTTAGATGCTTTGATATTGACACTAAGGGCTTGGAAAGAGCTTGGAAAATTACAAGATGGTGATGAAGTCATCGTTCCTTCAAATACCTATATCGCAAGTATTTTAGCGATTAGTGCTAACCAGTTGAAACCTGTGCTTGTTGAGCCAGATTCAAATACTTTTAATCTTGATCCAAAAAAAATTGAAGCTGCGATAACAGATAAAACAAAAGTGATTTTGCCTGTCCATTTATATGGTCAGCTTGCAGCAATGCCTGAGATTATGGATATTGCAAAGAAGTATGACTTGTTAGTTTTAGAAGACTCTGCCCAAAGCCACGCCGCAGAAATTCAGGGTAAAAAAGCAGGCAACTGGGGGGATGCCTCTGGATTTAGTTTCTACCCTGGTAAAAACTTAGGTGCTTTAGGGGATGCTGGAGCGATAACGACGAATGATACAGAGCTTGCAAATATGCTTAAAGCTTTACGCAATTATGGTTCACATGAAAAGTATAAAAATCTAGTACAAGGGGTAAATAGCCGTCTTGATGAGATGCAAGCAGCTATGCTTGATATTAAACTTAAATTTTTAGATGCCGAGACACAGCATCGACGTAAGATTGCAAATTTATATTTAACAGGAATTAATAATCCGTTCATCGCACTTCCGCTAAATAATATTAAGGCTGAAGAGTACAAACAACACGTTTGGCATTTATTTGTGATTCGGACAGAACACCGCGGAGCCTTACAAGCCTATTTGCTTGAAAATGGCATTCAAACTTTAATTCATTATCCTATTCCTCCTCACAAACAACAGGCATATAAAGAATGGAATGATTTGAGTTATCCAATTTCTGAGCAAATTCATACAGAAGTAATGAGTTTACCTATAGGACCGACACTGAGTTTGCAAGATGCAGAGCACGTGATACGACTATGTAATAACTTTAAAGTCTAAAATGAATTTACTCAAAACTAGTGTACTCAACGGTGTTGCTGTTTTAATTAAAACAGCAACACTGTTTGTATTAAATAAAATCTTGGCTTTATATGTAGGCCCAGCGGGTTATGCTGCTATCGGCCAATTCCAAAATTTTGTACAAATGGTTACAACTTTTGCTGGTAGTGCAATTAATACAGCAGTGATTAAATATACAGCAGAGTATTATGAAGATGAAAATAAACAAAGAGACATATGGAGAACAGCTGGAAGTATTGTTCTAATTTTTAGTCTGATTTCTTCATTATTTATTTATATTTTTCAGAAAAAACTTTCTTTTTATATTTTTCATACGGATACTTATCAATCCGTTTTTGTATGGTTTGCTGTTTTCTTAACTTTTTTTACATTTAATGCACTTTTTTTGGCAATACTGAATGGTAAAAAGGAAGTTCTGAGACTGGTTGTCGCAAATATTGTCGGCAGTATTTTTTCTTTGATTGTAACAAGTATTTTAGCAATAAAATATAGTTTATATGGGGCTTTGGTTGCGCTTTCGATTTATCAATCATTAGCCTTTTTAGTCACACTTTTTCTATGTTATAAGTCGGATTGGTTTAAACTGGCTTATTTATTTGGAGAGATAGATAAGACGATTGCAAAGAAATTTGCTGGATTTGCTTTAATGGCTTTGGTAAGCGCAATTTGTGTTCCACTTTCGCAAATGGTTATTCGTGGTTATTTAACTCATGAATATGGTCTTACGTATGCAGGCTACTGGGAGGCTATGATTCGTTTGAGTGCCGCGTATTTAATGCTAGTAACAACAACATTAGGTGTGTACTATCTACCGCGGTTGTCTGAGTTATCATTTATCCATGATATAAAAAAAGAAGTCTATTTGGGTTATAAGTTTATTTTTCCTTTAGCTGTTTTGGGTAGTGTATTCGTTTATTTCCTCAGAGATTGGATTATTACTCTACTCTTTACTCCATCATTTTTACCAATGCGTAACTTGTTTTTATGGCAAATGATAGGGGATGCACTTAAAATTGGAAGCTGGATATTGGCTTACTTAATGTTAAGTAAAGCTATGACTAAGCTTTTCATCACAACGGAAATTATTTTTGCAATAACATCTATCTTTCTCACTTTTATCTGTACAAAAGCTTTCGGGTTTGAAGGGGTTTCAATTGCATATTTACTTAATTATGGAATGTATTGGGCTGTCATGAGTTTTTTTGTTTTTAGACTATTGCCAGAGTAGGTATAAAATATGAATAAAGAAAATCAACCTTTAGTCTCAGTTGTTATACCTTGTTATAATCATGAAAACTATGTTCAAGACTGCATTAGAAGTGTAATTGAACAGACTTATCAAAATATTGAACTTATTATTATTGATGATGGTTCAAGAGATAATTCTGTACACAAAATTCAAGAAATGGTAGAGAAGTGTCAAAAAAGATTTAAGAGATTTGAATTTAGAGATAGACCGAATAAAGGTTTAAGTGAAACCTTGAATGAAGCATTGGAATGGTGTAAGGGTGAGTATTTCTCTGCAATTGCATCAGATGATCTAATGAAAGAAAGAAAGACAGAAAAGCAAGTAGATTTTTTACAAAAAAATACGAAAGTTGCGGCAGTTTTTGGTGGCATCGAATTAATAAATGATAAAGATCAAATCATAGATAAAAGGGTGACCCCTAATAAAACTTATAATTTTAAAGATATAATTTTAAATAAACATGATCTTCCAGCTTCTACTCAAATGGCTCGCTTAAAAGTGGTTAAAGATATCGGGGGGTATAATGCAGATTATAAAATTGAAGATTGGTATATGTTGTTAAAAATGGCTGAGAAAAATTTTAGTATAGTCTATTTAGAAGGGATTTTTTGTTCTTATCGTTTTCATGATCATAATTTTTCAAAAAATATGGAAGTTATGGGGAAGGAAATGAAAAAAATTATTTTAAGATATAGAGATAATGTTTTTTATAAAAATGCTTTGAAAATTATATATAAGCAGGAGTTTAATTATTTTAAAAACAGGAGAGAATATCTTAAAGCAATTAATGTTCTATTTAAATTTTTTGTTGCTTCTATAAAATAGGTCGATAATGAAAATTTTAGTAATAGTACCCGATTTAGCGGTTGGTGGTGTAACTAGTGTTGTAGTAAATCTAGTAAAAAAATTAAAAAAAGAATTTAATGCAAGAGTTTTTATTGTGACATTATTTTCTAAAAATGATGTTCAAGTAAATGATATCGAAGTTTTTAGTTTAAACATTTCTTCTATTAGTGGTGTTTTTAAAGGTTTTTTTCTACTTAAAGATATTATAGAAAAAAGTAATCCTGATGTTATACATAGCCACACATTATATCCGCATTTGTTAATTAATCTTTTAAGTTTGCTTTATAAAAAAAAATATAAGCTAATTAATAGTGAACATGGTACATATAGCTCAAAATTAAAATTCTATAAAAGAATGAATTTTTTTAGGATTCTTAATCCTCAGGCTGAATTAGTTACTAATGTGAGTGTTGCTAGTTGTGAAAGTTATATTAATGCAAATATTGTAAAAAGAGAGAAGATAAAACTCATTTACAATGGTATCGACACTAAAAAATATTATTTTTCTCAAAATGTGAGAGATAAAATTAGAAAAACTCTCAATATTGATGAGAAAATTAAAGTCATTGGATATGTTGGTCGGCTATCTACAGAAAAGAATGTCACTAATTTGATAGAGGCAATTTTACGAATTCATTCAATTAATTTAAAATTAATTATTATTGGAGATGGGCCGGAACGTGAGAATTTAGAAAGATTGGTATCTGAAAAGCAATTAAATGATAGGGTATTTTTTCTTGGTGCTTTAACAAATGTAAATGAATATTATTCAGCTTTTGATTTGCTAGTTCTTTCAAGTAATACAGAAGGTTTACCTACTGTATTACTTGAAGCTATTTCATCAAACTGCCTTGTAGCTTCAACAGATTGTGGCGGTGTGAAAGAAATACTACCAGATAATTATGAATTTTTAGCCAAGCCTAATTCTCCAGAAGAGCTTTCTTTAATTATTAATAAATTATTAAATTTGGATTCTCTAATAGTAAGTGAAATTAAAGAAAGTTGTTTCAAAAAAGTGGAAATGTACTTCTCAAATGAAGCCATGTGCCAGAGCTGGTGGAGAGTTTACAATGAACTGTAATATTTTAGACAATAAGGTATATTTTTATGATGTATAAAAGATACCCTGAAAGTAAAATGAGAGGGTTTAATAGTTCATTATGCTTCTTGTTAATATTATTTTCTTCTTTTTTTAGTATTAATTCATTACCTATAAATCCAGTATATTGCTTAGGGTTTCCATTAATTTTCTTTTCTTTTCTTTTCTTTAAAACTACTATTGATAAATTCCAATTAGGTCTTTATATCTATTTTTTAATTTCATGTATATTTTTTGCACTTGGCAGTTACTTTTTTTCTCATATTGATTCAAAAATAAATTATTTGTCTACTATACTATACTTATATTGTATTCTTATGGGAGGACAAACAGTTGCATCTGGAATGAATGTTGCAGTTTCTCGTCGAATTTATATTTATAATTTTACTTATAATCTCTTAATAATTTTTATGATTTTTGAGTTTTTTTTAAGGGTTGTTAATTCAAGTCATACTGGTTCTTTTTATGACTATAAATGGAGTTTGTTGTATTTTGACTCGAATTTTGTTTCATTTATTATTTTATTTTTTTTAATGTTTGCTTTTTTTTTAAAAGAGAAAAAAATTTTTAATATTGGTAAGATACGGTTTTCTTTATTGCTTATTTTGTTATTTTTTACATTTTCAAGAGCAAGTTTGTTTGCATTTATAGTAACTTATCTATTTGTTAAATCTGCAAATAAGTATAAAACGTCAATTTTTATTTTATTTTTGATTGGTTATTTTTATGCTGCATCTGAGTTAATTGGTAAATATAAGTCTGGTATGAATTATATAGATGTTGATGGTAGTTTTAATAGTAAATTTTATCTGATTTCTGTTGCTATTGATAATTATAACTCAATTCCATTTATAAATAAGCTGTTTGGGATTGGTTTAAATAATTTCTTGTATTATTCTGGGGGGATTTTTGCTCATAATATATTTATTACATTGCTTTACGAGTTTGGGATATTTGGTACGCTAATGTTTGTATGTTTTTTGTTTTATTCATATCTTAAAATAGGAAAAGACGTTGCATATATATATATTCCTTTATTGGTGGCTGGATTCTCTTTGTTCTCAGCTTATGTGCCTTTTTTATTTGTACTGATATCTTGTATGTATATTGAAATAAAGTATCTAGAACGAAGAGCGTAAACTTTAATTATATTTATAGTTTTAAAAGATGAGTAGTGTGATTTAAATGTTAGTATCAGAACCTTTAGTAAGTATTCTTATTCCAGTTTATAATGTTGAGGCTTTTGTTAAGGAAGCAGTTCTTTCAATTTGTAATCAGACATATAAAAATATTGAAATAATAGTAATTGATGATTGTTCTACCGATAAAACACATAATATAGTGGCTGAATTATCTATTGTTGATCCAAGAATTAAGCTTTATAAGAATGATAAAAACTTAAAAATAGTAAAAACCTTAAATTTTGCGTTAGAGCAGGCAAAGGGAGAGTTTATTGCAAGAATGGATGGTGATGATATTAGTTATCCAGATCGTATAAAACATCAACTAGAATTTCTAATGGAAAATCCTCAATATGATCTTGTTGGATGTCATGTTGATACGATTGATGAAAATGGTAGAAAAATAGGCAGCCTTAAACTGCCAGTAAGAAAAAAAAGTATAGATAAAAATATTTTTTTATCTTCTCCAGTTTTACATATTTGGTTAGCTCGCACTTCTGCCTATAAACAATTAGAAGGTTATAGAGAGATACCTGGTGCTGAAGATTACGACTTTCTTCTACGTATGCATACTAATAATTTTCGTTTTACAAATTTAGATAGCTTTGACTATGCTGTTCGTATAAGAGATGGTAATACAACATCTACAATTGGGTTTTCTCAAAGATTGATGTCAAATTATGCTGTTGAATTACACAAAGAAAGAGTATTATCTGGAAAAGATAGTTTTAGTAGGGAAAATGTTGTTTTATACCTTAATAAATATTCTAAATATGAGAGGGATTTTGATAAGTCAAATGTTTATCTAAAGCAAGCAATTTTATATAAATCAAATAAGAGGTATATAAAAATGTTATTTTTTTTAGTTGCTGCGTCTTTAAAATCGAAATTTCAGTTTCAATATTTAATACGTAGAGTTTTGTTTAAATTTATTTCTTAAAAGTATCTTTATGATGAAAATTAGTTTTATTATAAGCTCCTTAAAATATAAGTCTGGGATAGAACGTGTAGCATGTGTTTTGGCAAATGCTTTATATAATTCTGGATATTTAGTTGAAATTATTAATCGTGATACAAAAAAAAATAAAGTTGCATATCCTTTAGAAAAAGGAATTGAAGTCTATGCCTTTTCAGGTAATTATTTTAAATTTTATCAAAGTGTTGAAAAACATATTCAATCTAGTAAGCCAGATTATATCGTTTTGCATAACATGGGGAAACTCTCTCTATTGCTAAGTTTTTTGACGATTTCATTTAATTCAAAAATTATTTCTTTAGAACATGTTGCATTTTTAAGTCGGCCTGTATGGGTTCAATTTCTTTATAAAATTAGAGCAAAAAAAATTAATAAAATCGTTACGCTAACCAATAATGATGCTCAAGCTTATAGTTCATTTCATAAGAATGTAACTGTTATAAATAATAGTTCCCCCTTTATATTGAGTTTAGAGAAACCAAGTTATTGCCAAGATTCCAAAACAGTTATATCTATTGGTAGACTTACGTATCAAAAAAACTTTAAGGATCTACTTTTGGCTTGGTCATTGGTTAATAATGAAATCAATGATTGGTCATTGGACATTTATGGAACTGGAGAAGAGTTACATTATTTAAAAAAACTTATCGAGGATCGAAAAATAAGAAATGTTACTTTAAAAGGGCAAACTGACAATGTAGAACAAGTATATTCTAATGCTGCTTTTTATGTGATGTCCTCAAGATATGAAGGCTTACCAATGGTCTTAATTGAAGCGCAGACGTTTGGGCTTCCTATAATTTCCTATGATTGTCCGCATGGACCAGCAGAAGTAATCGATCACGATAAAAATGGTCTTCTTGTTGAAGATCAAAATTACAAAAAACTTGCTGCAGCAATTTTGTATTTGATTAATAACCCTGATAAAAGACTGAATATGTCCGCTCAGTCTTTACAAGAGGCAAAAAAATATTCTGTTGAATTTATTGTAGGTCAATGGGAAAAAATGGTTTTTACTAAATGAAATTTAGCACTTTAATTTCTTTATATCATAAAGAAAACCCTCTATTTTTAGATCAATGCTTTGAAAGTATCTGGAATAATCAAACCATTCAACCCTCAGAAATTATTCTTGTTTTAGATGGCCCAATTGGTGAAGAACTTAGTCAATTTGTGGAAAAATGGAAAAAGGTCATAGGTGAACCTTTAAAAATCATTCCATTAAGCCAAAATGTTGGTTTAGGAAAAGCGTTAAACGAAGGCCTAAAACATTGTTCAAATGAATGGATTTTTCGGATGGATACAGATGATATCTGTATACCAGATCGATTTGAAAAACAGTTAAAATCTATAAAGGAAAATCCAGAAATTGTATTATTTAGTGGACAAGTTATGGAGTTTGATCAGGACATCTCTGATGCAAATATTCTTAAAGCAGTCCCAGTTGGTTTTGAGGAAATCAAAAAATTTGCTCAAAAGCGTTGCCCTTTTAACCATATGACCGTTGCTTATAGAAAGTCAATTATCGAAAAATTAGGTGGCTATCAACATCATTTATTTATGGAAGATTACAATCTGTGGTTACGTGTGATCGGTGCTGGTTATCAAGTAGGTAATCACCCTGACGTGCTGCTTTATGCACGGGTAGGGAATGGTATGCATGCCAGACGTAAAGGTTTAGAATATATTAAAAGTGAAAAACAGTTACTAGATTTAAAAAAACAACTAAAGTTACAGTCGCCCATTCATGCTAATATACTTTTTATCGCAAGATCTTTATTTAGATTATTACCCGCAAGTTTGCTTGGTAAAATTTATAATATGTTCCTTCGTAAAAGGGCTAAATAATAGAGTTAGAGTGTAATGAAAAGACTGATCGATATTTTTATCTCTTTGATAGCATTAGTAGTTTTGTCACCAATATTCTTCATGGTGATGTACAAAGTCCGAAAAAACCTCGGTTCTCCTATCTTTTTTTATCAGGAGCGACCAGGTAAAAACGGTAAACTTTTTAAGATGATTAAGTTTCGTTCGATGAAGGATGCCTTTGATCAAGAGGGTAATCCATTGCCTGATGAAAAGCGTATAACCCCTTTTGGACAAAAGTTACGTTCGACATCGCTAGATGAAATGCCACAACTTATCAATGTTCTGAAGGGTGATATGAGCGTAGTTGGTCCGCGCCCTATGTTAAAAGAATTTGTTGAACTTTATTCACCTGAACAAGCAAGACGATTAGAAGTTCGCCCAGGTATGACGGGTCTTGCTCAAGTCAGCGGTCGCAATGAACTCGACTATGAAGAACGGTTTAAATGTGATGTTTGGTATGTAGATCATCACAGTGTTTGGGTTGACTTTAAAATTATGTTTAAAACCGTTGAGGTCATGACCAGACGAGAAGGAATAAACGCGCCTGGTCATGTTGGGCCTTCTTTATTTAAAGGCAATAACGCGCAAGAGCAAGATGAAGTTAAATCTTAAATTTTTATTTAAACAGTAATATTTTCACATGATCAAAAAAGCAATTTTACCAGTAGCAGGTCTTGGTACTCGTTTCTTACCTGCGAGCAAATCTATTCCTAAAGAAATGGTGACCGTGGTCGATCGCCCTGCTATTGAATATGTGGTACGCGAGGCCGTTGCAGCAGGTATCGAGCAAATTATTTTGGTGACTCATTCATCTAAAGCGTCCATTGAAAATTATTTTGATCGTAATTTTGAACTTGAAACCACGTTAGAACATAAAAAGAAATTTGATTTACTCCAAGAAATTACTGAGATTGTGCCTGCACATGTCAGTGTGGTAAGTGTCCGTCAACCACAGCCTTTAGGCTTGGGGCATGCAGTACTATGTGCAAAAGGTATCGTTGGAGCGGATGATTTTGCTGTGCTTTTGCCAGATGTATTAGTAAAAGCAACATCTGAGCAAAGTGATTTGGCACGTATGATTCAGCGTTATAACGAAGTATCTGCTGCCCAAATTATGGTAGAGGCTGTACCTGATGATTTAGTAGATCAGTACGGAATTGTCGATGTTGCGACAATTCCAGAGGAAGGGCAAAGCCAAATCATGCAAGGGATTGTAGAAAAACCTGCGGTGGGTGCTGCACCATCAAATCTTTCAGTGGTGGGTCGTTATGTTTTACCTGCCAAGATTATGCAGCTCTTGGAGCAAACACCAAAGGGTGCAGGTAATGAAATCCAGTTGACTGATGCAATTGCCATGTTACAACAGACAGAAAACGTTGAAGCCTATCGTATGCAGGGACAGACTTTTGACTGTGGAAGCAAATTAGGCTATTTAAAAGCGGTACTACATTATGGAGTTGAACACCCGAAGTTGGGTGACGATTTTAAAGCATTGATTCGTGAGTTAGCTCTTTAAATTTATAAGACTTTAGGTATAAAAAATGAAGATTGCGATATTGGGCACCACATTGCAGGCTGGTGTAATGGCAGCTTTGTTAGCTGAATATGGCAATCAAGTCTATTGGTGTTGTCAACATTCGCATCTATCGGCAAATTTGCAGACAATTCAATATCAAGATGATGAGGTAAATCGTCGTTTAGCCAAACAACGTGATAACAAAGCATTATTTCAAACGACTTTTGTAGATATTCCACTTGATATCGATGCTTATCTATTTTGTTATAGTCCCGCAGAGTTTGAACTTGCGCTCAATACACTCAAAGAAATTGCATTACGACCAATTATTCATCCACGTTTGATGGTGAATGGCTCAACGTTTGGCTTACATGGCACAGATAAGCTTAAAGCAATCATGCCGAATGATTATTGGGTATATCTTCCAGATGTGATTCAGGAAGGCAATGCAATTAATAGTATTTTGAATGTCAAACACATCATTGTTGGAATAGAAGCAGATGCTTCAAAATGGATGATGGAGGAATTACTTCGTCCATTTTTTCGTTATCAAAATCAATATTTGTTTATGCCGATTTTGGATGCCGAGTTTACCAAACTCAGCATTTCAGGCATGTTAGCAACGCGTATTAGCTACATGAACGATTTGGCTATTGTGGCTGAAAAGCTAGGCATTGATATTGCGAATGTGCAGCAGGGAATGGGGGCAGACACTCGTATTGGTTCGGCCTATCTTGCTGCGGGCGTCGGTTTTGGTGGTGAAAATTTCTCGCATGATATTTTGACGCTTTCTAGCGAAGTTTCCAAGAGTGGGGCGAAAAGTCGTTTATTACAACAAGTCTGGGAAATTAACGAGCAACAAAAAGAAATTTTGTTTCGTAAACTTTGGAATTATTACCATTCAGATTTGAAAGGCAAAACCATTGCCATCTGGGGTGCTGCATTTAAAGAAAATAGTTCTAGCATCCATAATTCTCCCATTCATGCGATGCTGGCGGCATTATGGGCGCAAGGCGCAAAAGTTAAATTACATGATCCACAGGCTTTACAAGAAATTTATAAAACCTATGGCGAGCGTGATGATTTGACCTTAGGTCTCGATGCTTATGAAGTCACTCAGGATGCAGATGCGCTTTGTGTCATGACGGGATGGAAGCAATATTACAGCCCAGATTATAAAAAACTACAGCAAAATATGCGGCATCCGCTTATTCTGGATGGACGTAATCTTTATGATCCTCACTATGTTAAGGCTCAGGGCTTTGCTTATGAAGGTATTGGACGAACATGAACGAAAATATCGAAAAATTTCCAAAGCAAAATAAAAAATCGGTAGAAATACAGCTAAAGCAACTGGCTGAAATGATGCACAGTACTCATCTTAATCAGTTGTTTGCCGAACAAAAAAATCGTTTTGATCAATTTTCATTGAGCTGTGACGATCTCGTTTTTGATTTTAGTAAGCATCGGGTAAATACGGATGTGATTCAGTCTTTGGTTGCTTGGGCTGAGTCTAAAAACTTAAGTCAATGGATTAAAAGATTATTTTCTGAAGAACAAATTAACTATACTGAGCAACGCGCTGCCATGCACTGGGCATTGCGATTACCTAAAAATACGGTGCAGTTTTCTGAACTGTCAATGCAAGTCAATGCACAACTGGATCGGATGTTTCGATTGGTTGAAAAAATTCATGCGGGACAATATCGTGGCGTAACAGGCGAAGTTATTCAGGATGTGGTGAATATTGGCGTTGGTGGTTCTGATTTAGGTCCATTGATGGTGACTCATGCTTTGTCTGATTTTAAAGTGCCAACAGCAAAACCATTGGACGTACATTTCGTATCGACGATGGATGGTAGCCAGCTTTCCGACTTATTGCATCAGTTACGCCCAGAAACGACCCTGTTTATTATTTCTTCCAAGTCATTTGGTACGATTGATACCTTATCCAATGCCGAAACAGTACGTTTATGGCTAGAAAAATCTTTGGGACGCCGCGATTGTGTCTTAAAAAGCCATTTTATTGGAGTGTCAACTAAACCTGAAAAAATGACTGAATGGGGGATTCATCCTGACAATCAATTCCTGCTTTGGGATTGGGTCGGTGGACGTTATTCACTATGGTCATGCATCGGTTTGCCAATTGCGCTTAAAATCGGCGTACAAGGCTTTCAGGAGTTTTTAGCAGGTGCTTATCAGGTTGATCAGCATTTTCGTCAGTCGCCATTTCATGAAAATGCACCTGTGATGATGGGATTACTTGGGGCATGGAATACTCATTATTTAAACATGCAAACCCATGCAGTCTTGCCTTATGATGGTCGCTTAAAATATTTTGCGTCTTACCTACAGCAATTGGAAATGGAATCGAATGGGAAGTCGATTCAACGTGATAATCACAAAGTTGAATCTGGCACGTGTCCAATTGTTTGGGGCGAAGTTGGACCAAACGCCCAACATGCTTTTTATCAATTACTACATCAAGGTACACATGCGGTGAGTTGTGATTTTATCGCGCCAATTCAACGTTATAATGCCAATCATTTTACCTATGTTGAAAATGCTGAAGCATTGATTGAGCAACATCATTTGGCTTTATCCAACTGTTTGGCGCAGTCGCGACTTTTGGCTTTTGGTAATCAGGCTTTAGATCAAAAAGAGCTAGAAAATTTACCCATCTATAAACAGTATGCAGGCAATCAACCAAGTTCGACTTTTTTAATTAAAGAGTTAAATCCAAAAACTTTAGGTATGCTGATTGCACTATATGAGCACAAAGTTTTTGTACAATCTGTGTTATGGAACATTAACCCCTTCGATCAATGGGGGGTAGAAAAAGGTAAGGAAATTGCCAATCAGATTCTACCGATCTTAAATGGTCAGCAACATGAGACAGCACATTTGGATGCCTCTACCCAAGGCCTGATTGAATTGCTGCTCGGAAATAAAAAGGTTTAAGAAAACATGGCAAATATTTTAGTAACTGGTGGCGCTGGATATATCGGTTCGCATACCTGCGTTGAATTACTCAATGCAAATCATGATGTTGTTGTATTTGATAATTTATCAAACAGTTCTATAGAGTCGCTTAATCGTGTTCAGGAACTAACAGGAAAAACCCTGACTTTTGTGGAAGGTGATATCCGTAATAGTGAACAACTTGATCATGTGTTTGCGCTGCATAAAATTGATGCCGTAATTCATTTTGCGGGTTTAAAGGCAGTCGGTGAAAGTCAGCAACAGCCCCTAATTTATTTTGATAATAATATTGCGGGAAGTATTAACCTTGTAAATGCCATGCAACGTGCAGAAGTCTTTAAACTGGTATTCAGCTCATCTGCAACGGTTTATGATGAAGCCAATATCTCACCGCTAAATGAAGATATGCCAACGGGAATGCCATCGAACAATTATGGCTATACCAAACTGATTGTTGAACAGTTACTACAAAAATTATCGATTGCCGATGAGCGATGGTCTATTGCTTTATTACGCTATTTTAATCCAGTTGGTGCGCATAAAAGTGGACGTATTGGTGAAGACCCTCAAGGTATTCCAAATAATTTAATGCCTTATGTGACTCAGGTCGCTGTAGGTCGTCGTGAAAAGTTAGCAATTTTTGGTCATGATTATGACACTGTTGATGGAACAGGCGTGCGTGATTATATCCATGTGGTGGATTTGGCAAATGCTCATTTATGTGCCTTGAATAATCGTTTGCAAAATATCGGCTGTCGTGCCTGGAATATTGGAACAGGCAATGGTTCATCGGTATTACAAGTCAAAAATACCTTCGAGCAGGTCAATGGTGTGCCCGTTGCGTTTGAGTTTGCACCACGTCGTGAAGGGGATGTTGCAACTTCTTTTGCCAATAATCAACGTGCAATGGATGAATTAGGCTGGACGGCAAACTACACGCTAGAAGATATGCTCAAAGACAGCTGGCATTGGCAAAAGCAAAATCCAAAGGGTTATGGTGATATTTAATATTAGATCTAAGTCGGTATAAAATATTGATTTAATTTAAATAATTTTAAATTTATAAAAGCAGCTTTAGGGCTGCTTTTTGATGTCAGCTTGAAATGCCAATTTACCAAGCCATTTCTGAATTTATGCTAAAATGGCGTTTCGTTGTATTTCTCCCAGATCTGCCTATGTATTTTTTACGCCAGCAATTGCTGTTTATTGGCGTTGCTTTTTTATCTGCATGTATTGGTGTCTACATTGGCTGGGGCGATGCATTTACACTTAAAAAGTTTTATTTATACATTGGCTATAACAAAGTTTTATTTGCAGTTTTATTTAATTACGCCATTATTCAGCTTTTTTTTATTGCGACTGGACGCAAATATACTGCGCTGATTTTAAGTCAAATTTTTGTGATGTTTCTGAATTTTATTAATCAGAAAAAGCAACAGTATTTATTGAGTAATCTCAGTCCAGAAGATGTGTTTTTATTACCAGAGGCGATGAAGGCTTCTCCGTGGTCATTACAACTGATTTTCTTTATTTTAATTGCACTGTTCCTTGTGGTATTGGTGATTGCAATCAGAAAAGAAGAAAAAACAACGATACATAGTTATGTTCCGAACACGATTATTTTCTTTTTTATCAGTAGCAGTCTGATATATCTCAATTTTATTATGAATCCGACAGGGGCTTGTCAGCGTGAAGATCGTCCCGCCATTTGTAATCAACTCGCAGATTTTCCCAATACACGAAATGACTGGGTTGGAGATTATCGTAAAATTCAAAACTATGGTTTTAGTACATTTTATATTTCTAAAATACTCGATCAGGTAACAGATCGATTATTGCCCCGTGCGCAAGTATCTGAGCAGGTGATACAAGATATTTTGCATCAAAATCCAGAAATTAAGGGTACTTTGGCTGATGATGCAATAAAACCCAATATCGTGATTATTATGCAAGAATCCTTTTGGGATCCGCGACATCTAGATCAGGCTTTAGGACGTAATTTATTGCCTTTTTTCCAGAAAAATCAGGTATCGCAATTGATTTCTCCTTCATTTGGCGGTGGGACAGCCAATGTTGAATTTGAGGTATTGACCAGTTTAAACACGGCATTTTTTCCCAATGAATTATTGTATGTGTCTAAAGTGAAACGTCCGATTTATGCGTTACCCTTTTATCTGGATGGTTTGGGATATCAAACCATTGCCATGCACAATAATTATGGATACTACTACAATCGTAATAAGGTCTATCCTGCTTTGGGCTTTCAACAATTTATTTCTCTAGAGAATATGGTTTCGCAGGAAAAACGACCTCAGATATTTAACGCAGGAGGGTGGGCGACTGATGTGCTGATTTACGAAAATATTAAAAAAGTTTTGCAGCAAGGGGATCAGCCCAAGTTTATCTATGCGATTACGGTTGAAAATCATCCAATGTACAATGATGATCGTTATGGCAAACAACAATTGAAGTTCAGCAAAACGCTTTCAGAGATCAACCAACGAAAACTAAGTACTTATACGGCTGGAGTTGCACGAGCAGATCAGAAATTATCAGAATTGACTGCGTATTTAAAAACCTTAAAACAACCCACAATTTTGCTGGTTTTTGGCGATCATTTGCCAAATTTGCAGGGCGTTTATGATGAATATCATTATTTTAAAAATGACCCAGAGCGTACTGCTTTAAAGAACTATCAAACGCCTTTGGCGATATGGAGTAATTTTCCAATTCAGAAAAAAGTGTTACAGCAGGAGTCGGTTCCAAGCAGTTTCGTGGCACCCAAATTGCTACAGGTCGCAGGATTGCCGCTTTCTCCATATTATCATTTTATGCGGCGCTTATCGGGTTGTTATGCGGTGATTCACCCTAAATTTTTGATGCCAGCTTCTGAGTGTAAGCATGATGCCAAACAACTTTTAGAGCAGTATAAAAATATCAATCAAGATACTTTATCGGGTGAAAATTATCTTTATGGTTTAAGTCTAACGACAGACAATACGGCTGAGATCGAGTAATCTCAGCCGTATTTTAATGCGGTCATTTAAGCCTGAATGAGTGTTGTTAACTCATCGACATAATCTTGCATTGGACGAGCCTGATCACCGCGACTCTCGATATTCAAACGCAGTAAAGGTTCGGTATTAGAAGCACGCACATTAAAACGCCAAATACCGAAATCTAAACTGACACCATCAGTACGGTCGATTTGTGGATTTTGCGCTGCATAATGATCAAATAGCTTCTGAATAGTGATTTGCGTATCTGCCACTTTGAAGTTAATTTCACCACTACATGGAAACTTCGCAATCATATTCTCGACTAAGGTTGAAAGTGATTGACCTGTTTCAGACAGCAGCGCAATGGTGAGTAACCATGGAATCATGCCACTATCACAATAAGCAAAGTCACGGAAGTAATGGTGTGCACTCATTTCACCGCCATAGACTGCATTGTGTTCGCGCATCACATCTTTAATAAAAGCATGTCCAGATTTGGACTGTACAGCTTCGCCCTGATATTTTTCGACAATATCTAAAGTGTTCCAGACCAAGCGTGGATCATGCACGATTTTTTCACCCGATTGTTTAATCAAAAAGGCTTGAGCTAACAGACCGACGATATAATAGCCTTCAATAAATTGCCCTTTTTCATCGAATAGAAAACAACGGTCGAAGTCGCCATCCCAGGCGATGCCTAGATTTGCCCCATGTTTAAGCACTGCATCACGGGTGCTATCACGGTTTTCAATTAAAATAGGATTAGGAATGCCATTGGGGAAAGTGCCATCTGCTTCGTGATGAATTTTAATAAATTCAACAGGGACATTCAGCGTTTTAAATTTTTCTTCAATCGCATCAATCACGTGACCTGCTGCACCGTTGCCTGCATTGACCACCAGTTTTAATGGTTTGATTTTTGCTGGATCAATATAGCTCATCAGGTGATCTACAAACTCAGGCAGAATATTGTAGTGACTGGTTGTTCCTGTAACCGCGACCTCTGTAAATTGACCAGATTCTGCCAAAGCTTGGATGTCTTTTAAACCTGTATCAGCACTAATTGGGCGGGCATTTTCACGGACCAGTTTCATGCCGTTATAGTCCATCGGGTTGTGGCTTGCCGTAACCTCAATACCGCCTTGTACATCTAGATGGAATGCAGCAAAGTAAACTTCTTCGGTACCTGTCATTCCTAAATCCAGTACATTCACGCCTGCATCGTTTAAACCGCGAATGGTGGCTTGCTTTAAGCCTTCACTACTTAAACGAATATCGCAACCAATCACAATCGTTTTAGGTTGATAGATCTGTCCATAAGCACGACCAATGTTATAGGCAATATCTTCATTGAGTTCAGTGCCGAGTTTGCCTCGGATATCATAGGCTTTAAAGCAAGTCAGTGTCGTCATTTCTAGAATAATTAGCGTTAAAAATTTGTGAAATGATTATACAGAAGTTTGGTTAAAATCCGAGTTGCAAATAAGAACGCTTACATGATTCAACTCACATAGGATGAATGTCATTCACTCAAGAATATTAAAAATCAGGACATATTTTTAAAAATTTCATAGCAAGATTTACGAAACCATTGATGGCTGGTTTTATGATGACAACACATATGCCAGTGTTGTTTGATGCTATACGTTGGAAAATCGACAGGCGCATCCAAAATTTGTAAATTATCACGTGATAACAGTACTTTACTTAAATAATAAGGTACCGTTGCAATCGCATCGGTTTCCTGTACCATCAAGCCGACACCCAGATAGCTCGGTAGGCGAATCAAAATATCACGCTTCACGCCACTGTTTTGCAAAGCATTTTCAATTTGATAATGCCCTACACCCGTATCAATATCGATATGTAGTTCGCGCATATAATCTTCGATCGTAAAGTTCTGCGCGTTAATACGTGGGTGATCTTTACGTGAAATGACCACATAGCGCTGTGAAAATAGTTTTTGTTGATAAAAGCCATCTTCAAGTTGTGGTAAAAAACCAATCGCCATATCAATCTCACCATTGGCCATTTGGTAACTGGTTTCCAGACTGATCGGACGGACATTAATGCGAACTTGTGGCGCACTTTGTGCCAAAAAATTGGAAATTTTGGGTAAAAGTACCAGATGCGATACATCGGTCATGGCAAGTGTAAGCACCATGTCAGATTTAGAAGGTTCAAAGTGAAGACTAAAATTATTAATACTCTCGACTTTATTGATGACTTCACTGACCAATGGAAAAATCTGCTTGGCCAGTTCGGTTGGAATCATTTCATTTCCCACACGTAAAAATAGCGGATCATCAAAATGTTGACGAATTTTGACCAAGCCATTACTAATCGTGGGTTGACTCACGCCAATCGCATCTGCTGCCATCGAAACACTTTTGGATTTATAAATATGATAAAAAATATTCAGTAAACGGCTATCTAAATCGAACACCTGTCATTTCCTTTACACCGAACAGATTGGCTAGCTTTCTATTGCAAGAATCTACTGATCCTCATGATTCGTCAATCCTTGTAAGAAGGATTTTATCTAAAAGAAAAGCTGATTATGGGTAAGTCTGGCTTTATACGAGATTTGGCAAAGAAAAGAAACGGCGTTTTGTCTCAAACAATACTTTTCAAAATGATTTCTCATTGACGCATATGAGTGATCTAAAACTTTAGTCGTATGATGAAAATAAGACATACCCGCTAAGTCCTTTATTTTATCATATTTTAATATTGGTATTACCAATATTGCCATTTGGATGGCTTGAAATGTTTAATTGGGTTATTTAAGATGCATTTGTTTATGTTTCACTTCTCTATTTTTTGCTTTAACTAAAATTGGTATTACCAATTTTATAATAAATACTGAATTTTGATAATTCATATCAAGCAAATATGTGGCAGCATTTCAAGGAGATGACAATGCTCAATGTTTGGCAGCAAGTTTATGATCCACTTGGCAATCTTTGGCTTTCTAGTCTTATTGCCTTGATTCCGATTATCTTTTTCTTTTTGGCTTTGGCGGTTTTTCGTCTAAAGGGCAGTATCGCTGCGACTTTAACAGTGATGATTGCACTGGCTATTGCGTTGTTCTTTTATCAAATGCCAGCTGCGATGGCATTTGCTTCGCTCATTTATGGTTTTTTTTACGGTTTGTGGCCGATTGCATGGATTATTTTGGGCGCAGTATTCCTGTATAAAATTTCGGTCAAAACGGGTCAGTTTGACATTATTCGTTCCAGTATCCTTTCAATTACGGAAGATCAGCGATTACAAATGTTATTGGTTGGCTTTGCTTTTGGTACTTTTCTGGAAGGGGCTGCGGGTTTTGGTGCACCCGTGGCGATTACTGCTGCTTTACTGATGGGGCTTGGTTTTAAACCCTTGTATGCTGCGGGTCTTTGCTTGATTGTGAATACGGCGCCTGTTGCCTTTGGTGCGATGGGTATTCCGATTATTGTCGCAGGGCAGGTTTCTGGGGTGGATACCATGGAAATCAGTCAGATGGTGGGTCGTCAGTTACCTTTTTTAGTCATCATCGTATTGTTCTGGATCATGGCAATTATGGATGGCTGGCGTGGTGTCAAAGAAACTTGGCCTGCGGTAATTGTGGGTGGTGGTTCTTTTGCCATTGCTCAATATTTGACTTCAAACTTTATTGGGCCAGAATTGCCTGATATTACAGCGGCAATTGCTTCATTGATTAGTTTAACTTTGTTGTTCAAAGTCTGGCAGCCGAAACATATTTTCCGTTTTGCAGAAGCAGAAAAATTAGACCAACAAACAGCGCCTGTAACTCAATATTCTTTTGCACAAATAGCCAAAGCTTGGTCGCCGTTTGCGATTTTAACTGCGATGGTAACGTTGTGGAGCATCAAACCTTTTAAAGATTTATTTGTTAAAGGCGGTGCACTGGAACACTGGATTTTTAAAATAGAAGTTCCTGCTTTACATCGATTGGTTGAAAAAATGCCGCCAATTGTGGCTGAACATACGCCTTATGATGCGATTTATAAATTTGACTGGTTTTCAGCAACAGGAACCGCCATTTTTATTGCAGGGATTATCACAATCATCTTGTTAAAGATGAGTGCTAAACAAGCAGTATGTACTTTTGCTGAAACCCTAAATGAACTAAAAGTTCCGATTTATTCAATTGGTATGGTATTGGCATTTGCGTTTATTGCCAACTATTCGGGTTTATCCGCAACTTTAGCATTGGCATTGTCACATACAGGTCATGCATTTACATTCTTCTCGCCATTCCTTGGTTGGTTGGGCGTGTTCCTGACGGGATCAGATACGTCATCCAATGCGCTATTTTCAGCATTGCAGGCGACGACGGCACAGCAAATTGGGATTCCAGAGGTATTACTGGTTGCGGCAAATACCAGTGGTGGGGTCACAGGAAAAATGATTTCACCGCAATCGATTGCCATTGCTTGTGCAGCAGTAGGATTAGTTGGAAAAGAATCAGATTTGTTCCGTTTTACCGTAAAACATAGCATCATATTTACCATCTTTGTGGGGATCATCGTGACGGTACAGGCTTATATTGTACCTTGGATGATTCCTTAGCGAAATTGAAGGAAAAATAATGCGAGTCTCTGATCAGGTGGTACAGAAGTTACAGACGCTTATTGAGCAGCGTAATCTCAAACAAGGAGATCGGTTGCCTGCCGAGCGTCAACTCGCGACCAGTTTGGGGATCTCGCGTCCATCGCTACGTGAAGCGATTCAGCAATTGATTAGTCTGGGAATTTTATCCAGTCGTCGTGGGGATGGTACTTATATTCAACAGCTACCTGAAACATGGTCGCAGCAGTTGATTGTTGAACCGATTAGCCATTTGATGCTGGACGATCCACATTATCGTTTTGATGTACAGGAATCGCGTTTGGTACTTGAAGGCGGGACAGCTTGGTATGCTGCTTTGCGTTCAACCGAGGCTGATCGCGCCAAGATCCATCAGTATTTTGATGAAATAGCACGGCATCAGGCACATGGTGATTCGGCAGCAGCGGCAGTTGCCGATGCCAATTTTCACTTGGCGATTGCCGAAGCATCTCATAACGTGGTGCTGATTCAAATGATGCGCAGTTTATTTGATTTATTGCAATACAACGTCTTTTTAGGGCGTAAAAAAGTCTATGAACATCCAATTAGTGCCGATTTACTGAGTGATCAGCATTTTCAGGTGATGGATGCAATTGACCGTAAAGACGCTCAGGCAGCACGAGATGCAGTGTGTGGCCATATAGAATTTGTCATCGATCATGTACGTTCTCTGGATGAAGACGAAGCTCGCCAGAAACGTGCTACACGTTTAAACAGGATTGATCCAACATGATTATTTCTTCTTCAAATGATTATCGTGAGGCGGCACGTCGTCGTTTGCCTCCTTTTTTATTTCATTACATCGATGGCGGGGCTTACGCAGAATACACATTGAAACGTAATGTTGAAGATTTATCTCAAATTGCATTAAGACAACGTGTGTTGAACGATATGTCCAGTTTAAGTCTGGAAACCAAACTGTTTAATGAAACGCTGTCGATGCCTGTGGCCTTGTCACCAGTCGGTTTAACGGGAATGTATGCGCGTCGTGGTGAAGTACAGGCTGCGGTTGCAGCCGATAAAAAGGGCATCCCCTTTACGCTTTCGACCGTTTCTGTTTGTCCGATTGAAGAAGTCACCCCCGCAATTGGTCGTCCAATGTGGTTTCAGCTCTATGTCTTGCGTGACCGAGGTTTTATGCGCAATGCATTAGAACGCGCCAAAGCAGCGGGTTGTTCAACATTAATCTTTACTGTAGACATGCCTGTACCGGGCGCACGCTATCGCGATGCACATTCAGGTATGAGTGGCCCAAATGCTGCCATGCGCCGTTATTTGCAAGCCGTGACGCATCCGCAGTGGGCATGGGATGTCGGTTTGTTAGGACGTCCACATGATCTGGGCAATATTTCCAAATATTTAGGTAAGCCGACAGGACTAGAAGATTATATTGGTTGGTTAGGTACCAATTTTGATCCTTCAATTTCTTGGAAAGATCTGGAATGGATCCGTGAATTTTGGGATGGACCAATGGTGATCAAAGGCATTTTAGACCCAGAAGATGCCAAAGATGCGGTACGTTTTGGTGCAGATGGTATTGTGGTGTCTAATCATGGTGGGCGTCAGCTCGATGGTGTGATGTCCTCTGCTCGTGCATTACCTGCCATTGCCGATGCAGTTAAAGGTGATCTGACCATTCTGGCCGATTCGGGTATTCGCAATGGTCTGGATGTGGTGCGCATGTTAGCTTTGGGCGCAGATAGTGTGATGTTGGGTCGAGCCTTTATTTATGCACTTGCTGCGGCAGGTGGACAGGGCGTGAGTCATCTGTTGGAGCTCATTGATAAAGAAATGCGTGTTGCCATGACCTTAACAGGCGCAAAAAGTATTGCTGATATTAATGCGGATTGTTTGGTACGCGTCAATAAATTGATTCAAGCTTAAGTTGCTGCAAGGAGATGTCCATGCTGTCCCATGTTGATCCGAATGTATTGTCACAACTACAAAAGTTAGTGGGTAAAGCCTATGTGCTCACTGATGATCGACATACTCGGCAATATCGTCAAGGGCATCGATTTGGTGAAGGCAAAGTGTTGGCTGTGGTGTGTCCAGGAACTTTGCTGGAACAATGGCAGGTATTGCAAGTCAGTATTGCAGCAAATTGTATTGTGATTATGCAGGCGGCCAATACAGGACTGACAGGCGGCTCGACGCCTTATGGCGAGGATTATGATCGTCCTGTGATTATGATCAGTACTCGCCGTTTAAAAGGCATACAGGTGCTTCATGATGGTCAGCAGGTGGTGTGCTTACCTGGTGCAACACTTGATCGTTTAGAACAGACTCTAAAGCCTTTCAACCGAGAACCGCATTCGGTCATTGGTTCTTCCTGTATCGGCGCATCGGTGTTAGGTGGCGTGTGTAATAATTCAGGCGGGGCATTGGTACGACGTGGGCCAGCCTATACTGAGCTAGCACTCTATGCACAGGTTGATGATCAAGGACAGTTACGTCTGATCAATCATTTAGGTATTGATTTAGGTGAAACTCCTGAAGAAATTCTGAGTCGATTAGAGCAGCAGCAATATCAGCATCGTGATATTCAGGATGATGCAACGCGTCAGGCATCCGATCATCGTTATGCGCATGATGTGACACAGGTGGATGCAGATAGTCCTGCGCGTTTTAATGCAGATCCTTCACGTTTATTTGAAGCCTCAGGCTCGGCTGGAAAAGTCTGTGTATTTGCAGTACGTCTGGATACCTATGAAAAAGTGGCCAGTGATGTGTTCTATATTGGCAGTAATGATGCCAATGATCTGACTGCGATTCGGCGTTATTTACTCACCTCATTGCCGAGCTTACCCATTGCAGGTGAATATATTCACCGTGATGCATATCGTATTGGTGAAAAGTATGGCAAAGACACGTTCTTATTTATTGAAAAATTTGGCACCGTAAATGTCCCTAAAGCCTTTGCTTTAAAAGATAAGGCGGATGGTTTTTTGGAAAAATTTAAAATAAAAGGACTTACAGATCATTTATTACAAGCGTTGACTTTCTTTTTGCCCAATCATTTACCTAAACGCATGACAGAATTTCGGGATCATTATGAGCATCATTTGATTTTACGAGTGGAAAATAATAGTAAAGATCAGACAGCGCAATTTCTAAAAGAATATTTTGCTGTGCATCCTACAGGGGCTTATTTTTTATGTGATGAGGAAGAAGGTCGCAAAGCCTTTTTGCATCGATTTGCCATCGCGGGTGCTGCGATACGTTATCGTGATACCCATCGTGGCGAAGTAGAAGATATTGTTGCGCTAGATATTGCCCTGCGCCGTAACGATCGAGACTGGGTCGAACAACTTCCTACTGACATGGAACAGAAAATTTTACATAAACTGTATTATGGGCATTTTTTCTGCCATGTGTTTCATCAGGACTATATTGTCAAAAAAGGGGTCGATCCTTTAGCAATGGAACATCAGATGTGGACATTACTCGATGCACGTCGAGCAGAATATCCAGCAGAACATAATGTCGGACATTTATATATCGCCAAACCAGCATTGGCCAATTTTTATCAAAAGCTCGATCCGACCAATAGCTTTAATGTCGGAATTGGACATACCTCTAAACTTAAATATTGGGGCAAAAGCAAGCTGTCTCGCTAGCTGACTCCTGTAAAATCCTGATGCTCATTTATCTTGCTCAGAAAATTATGTATACAAAAATGCCCGAGACCATCTAATCTCGGGCATTTTATATTTAAAATTTGTCAAATTATTTCAGCATCAAACTATCAAACTGAAGATGCAGTAACTGCTTCTTTGGCCAATACTTCCGCAACAGCTTTTGCGACCACATAGACATTGTTCATGTTAAGACCAGCAACACAGATCCGACCACTGCGTACCAGATAAATGGCATAGTCTTCACGTAAGGTGTCAACTTGCTCGCCAGTAAGACCTGTATAGCTAAACATGCCTTTTTGTTCTACTAGATAGTTAAAGTCACGCTCAGGTAAAGCCTTGGTTAATTCGTCACGCAAGATCTGACGCATTTTAATAATACGTTCACGCATCTGCTGAACTTCAGCTTGCCATTGTTGATTTAACTCAACATCGTTAAGTACCTGATCGACCAACCAAGCCCCCGTTGTTGGTGGGCTAGAGTAAATACGGCGTACAGTGGCTTTAAGCTGCCCAAAAGTGGATTGCGCTGCTTCAGTGTCATCACAAACAAAAGTCAGACCACCCACACGTTCGCCATAAAGTGAGAAAATTTTGGAAAAAGAGTTACTGACGATAAAATTCAGACCTGCTTGATCCATCGCACGAATCGCATAAGCATCCTGTTCCATACCATCGCCAAAGCCCTGATAAGCTATATCTAAAAATGGAATCAGGTTGCCCGCTTTAAGTACTTCAATCACTTGATCCCATTGTGCAGGATTTAAATCTGCACCCGTGGGGTTATGGCAACATGGGTGCAATAAAACAATACTTTGTTCAGGCAGTTGTTTGAGGGCAGAAAGCATTCCCTCAAAATTCACACCGCCCGTTTGGGCATCAAAATATGGATAAAAGTGGGTTTTAAAGCCTGCTCCATTAAAAATGGCAACATGGTTATCCCAAGTAGGTTGGCTGACCCAGACTTGCGAATTTGGAAAATAGTTTTTGAGGAAATCCGCCCCGACTTTAAGCGCACCTGAACCACCTAAAGTTTGGATAGTTACAGCGCGACCACTTTGTACAGCAGGGCTGTTTGTTCCAAACAATAACGCTTGAATGGCTTCACGGTAAGGTTTAAAGCCTTCCATTGGCAAATACAGTTTGGTTTTGCTTTGCAATGGTTCAATGCGTTTTTGCGCTTCAATAATGGTATCAAGCTGAGGAACAATACTGTCTTCATTATAATAAAGACCAATACTTAAATTGACTTTGCCTTGACGTGGGTCGGCATTGAATTGTTCCATAAGCGATAAAATCGGATCGCCTGCATATGGGGGGATATGTTGAAACATCAAAAAAATCCTTTCATTTCGCGGTTTGAACCAAAACTGCGCGGAGTTGGTGCGAGTGCATGATATTTAAGCAAACATCAAACTTGACTAATGTATCAGTAAGACCTGTATCGCGCCATGCTCTTCTAGTCTTAGAACTGAAAAATTTTTAACCTTCGTTTGCAAAGATCAATGAAGTGAATTTTAAAACTTTTTTATAGTTCGATGAGTTTTTTAGGATCGGAATGCATTAAAAAAGTGCAAATTTCTGAATTTTAGCCAAAAAAAAACCACACAGGGGAGTGTGGCAAAAGTTTTAAGCTCTGAGGACTTCAATTTAAAACTTGAGACTTAAAGGAAGCTTAATTTGCTGAAACAGTATGTAAATTCTCTTTTTATGAGAATGTAGCTGAATAAAACCCTTTATTGGTCTAGATCAAGATACAGAGTTTCCTTAATTTCTTCCATGACAACATAACTATGCGATGAAGCCGACGCAGGCAACTTTTTGAGAATATTCCCAAGTAGTTTTCGATAGGCGCTCATTTCTTTAAGTCTGGCTTTGACTAGATAATCAAATTCGCCTGAAATCAAATGACATTCGAGCACTTCAGGTACTTCAATCAGATCTCGCGCGACTTGATCAAACACATCGCCTGATTTGGCCGAGAGTTTAATTTCCAGAAATACCAGTAAATTCCGATCGACATGTGCAGGATTGAGCCGAGCATAGTAACCCATAATAATGCCATCACGTTCTAGACGCTTGACCCGTTCTGAACATGGAGTGGTAGATAAGTTGACTCTTGACGCCAATTCACTGATCGCAATTCGCCCCTCGTGTTGCAAGATATGCAGAATCTGCCGATCAGTTCGATCTAGTGGACGCATTATTTTTTCCTTTTTTTAGAATATTTACCCGACAAAAACATCGATTTTCCTAGATTATAATGCTTAAAACAGTGAAATAAACTATTGAAGCAAAAATATACTAGTGAAATCAACTGGTGTGTTTGAGGGAATAGCAATGCGCGTGATCGTTTTAGGGAGTGGTGTGATTGGGGTGGCAAGTGCGTACTACCTTGCGCAGCAGGGAGCAGAAGTTACAGTACTGGATCGTCAGGCTGGGCCTGCTCAAGAAACCAGTTTTGGTAATGCTGGACAAGTTTCCCCGGGCTATTCAACTCCATGGGCGGCACCTGGTATTCCGTTTAAAGCAGTGAAATGGATGTTTCAGCATCATGCTCCACTCGCGATTAATATTGATGGCAGCATGTGGCAGTTACAGTGGATGGCTCAAATGCTCAAAAACTGTAATTTAGAAAGTTATACTAAAAATAAAGAACGGATGATGCGTGTAGCTGAATATAGCCGTGATTGTTTGAAAGAGTTGCGGGAAAACATAGGCATTCATTATGAAAACCGTTCTAAAGGAACTTTACAAGTGTTTCGTAGCGAGGCACAGCTTGAAGCAGTACAGCGTGACATCGAGGTATTGAAAGAATGTGGTGTCAGCTATGAATTGCTTGATCAAAACGATTTAGCCAAAGTTGAACCTGCGCTGGAATATGCCAAAGACAAATTGGTAGGCGGTTTACATTTACCCAATGATGAAACGGGAGATTGTTATCTGTTTACCAATGCACTTGCACAAAAAGCCAAAGAGTTGGGTGTCGAATTTCAATTTAACCAAAACGTTGAAGGATTGGTGGTTGAAGGTGATGAAATCAAAGGTGTCCGAGTCAATGGTCAAGTTTTAACTGCAGATCGTTATGTCTTGGCATTTGGTAGTTATTCGCGTGATTTTTTAAAACCCTTAGATTTAAATTTACCGGTTTATCCTGTCAAAGGTTATTCATTGACCATTCCAATTGTGCAACCTGAGTTTGCACCGCAATCTACAGTGCTTGATGAAACTTACAAAATTGCCATTACTCGATTTGATCAGCGGATTCGTGTCGGTGGAATGGCAGAACTCAGTGGTTTTAATCTGGGATTGAATGAGGATCGTCGTGCCACACTGGAAATGGTGACGAAAGATTTGTTCCCAGGCGGAGATATGGCACAAGCATCGTTCTGGACAGGGTTACGCCCAATGACACCAGACAGCACACCAATCATTGGTGCGACTCGTTTTAGTAATTTGTTCCTAAATACGGGACACGGTACTTTGGGTTGGACGATGGCTTGTGGTTCAGGAAAGTTGATTAGTGACATTGTACTCAATCATCAACCTGAAATAAGTACCGAAGGCTTGTCGCTACAGCGTTATTCACACGCAGCATAATTTTAAATTTGCGTTCAGGGAAGAACTTGTATGCCACGTCCAATCCGTGCCTTTATTCATCAAAATGCTTTGACTCATAATCTTAACATTGCCCGAAAGCATGCCTCACAGCATGAAGTCTTTGCTGTAGTAAAAGCCAATGCATATGGGCATGGAATTGAACGGGTTTATCCAGCGCTCAAAACTGCTGATGGTTTTGCCTTACTAGACATCGATGAAGCCAAACGCTTACGTGCACTTGGCTGGACAGGGCCGATTTTATTGCTAGAAGGAATTTTTTCGCCTCAGGATTTATTCGATTGTACGGCTTACCAACTCAGTTTTAGTCTCCATAGTGAAATACAGGCGAGATGGGTGCGACAGCATCCTGAATCTGCTCAGTTTGATATTTTCCTGAAAATGAACAGCGGAATGAACCGTTTGGGCTTTCAGCCTAAAGATTACCCTCAAGTTTGGCAGACACTTAAATCTTGCGCTGCCGTAAAAAGTTTGACGCATATGATGCATTTTTCTGATGCCGATGGCGAACGTCTAGGTCAATCGGGAATTGATGAACAGCTCAAAATCTTTGAAGACACAGTGCAGGATTTACCGGGTGAACGCTCCATCTGTAACAGCGCTGCTATTCTGCGGCATTGTTCGCAACTGACTTCTAAAACGGTACGTGCGGGCATTTTACTTTATGGCAGCTCGCCTGATTTTCCTAAACATCATATTCAAGACTGGGATTTACAGCCAAGTATGAGTTTGCGCAGTGAAATCATTGCCATTCAAGATTTACAGCCCACGCAAACAGTAGGTTATGGCTCAACGTTTCAGGCAGATCAAGCCATGAAAATTGGCATTGTGGCCTGTGGTTATGCCGATGGCTATCAGCGTATTTCTGCTACGGGTACACCTGTGTTGGTTGATGGAATCCGAACCCGAACGATTGGTCGTGTCAGTATGGATATGCTGGCAGTCGATCTAACAGAGATTAAAAATGTCGAAATTGGTAGTGAAGTGGTGCTTTGGGGAAAATCTCGTTCGGGTACGATTTTGCCAATTGATGAAGTCGCGGAGGCTTCAGACACAGTGGGTTATGAATTGATGTGTGGTGTAACCGCACGTGTTCCATTTTTTATTGAAGCATAAGGATAGAGTGATGTCAGTCTCTGATATTGAAAGAATTAACAGCAATCAGGTGATGAGTTCTGCCACCATTTTTAATCAAGTGGTGTATTTGTCGGGACAAGTCCCTAAAAATACTGAGCTTGATATTGAAGGTCAGACCCGTGAAATCTTGGCGACCATCGATCAACTGCTAGCACAGGCGAAAAGTGATAAATCGCGTCTGCTTTCAGCGCAGCTTTTTATTAAAAACCTAGATGACTTTACTCAAGTTAATGCCATTTGGACTGAGTGGCTTGATGGGCTAGCAACACCTGCAAGAGCGACGATTCAGGCAGATTTAGTAAATCCCGCGTGGCTGATTGAAATCGCCGTGATTGCAGCACAGCAATAAAGCGATTGATCTATTTTCATTCACCTAATGTTTAATTTTAAAACCAGAATTGCCACGGAAAAGGATTCCTTCTGGTTTTTATTTTGATGGTACTTGGCATCAATTCTGTGGTTTCTGCCCTGTTATTTTGGTTGGCAGTCAGCCAGAACTGATCAAAGAAAAGGGACATTTAAAAAGGATATTTAATTATGACAACAGTACGTCATTCTGAAGACGAAAATTCGTCGCATGATCTTCAACGTAAACTCTCCAATCGACACTTGCAATTGATTGCGATTGGCGGTGCGATTGGCACTGGGCTATTTATGGGTTCAGGTAAAACCATTTCACTGGCAGGACCTTCAATTTTATTTATTTACATGATCATTGGGGTCATGTTTTTCTTCCTGATGCGCGCGTTGGGCGAGCTATTATTGGCCAATCTGCATTACAAATCGTTTGTTGATATGGCACATGATCTGATAGGGCCTGGCGCTGGTTACTATTTAGGTTGGACGTATTGGCTAGGATGGGTGCTGGTTGGAATTGCTGATTTGGCGGCGATTATTAATTATCTTGGTTTTTGGTTGCCCGATGGCATGAGTTTTACGCCGATGGGGCAAGCATTGATTAGCGCGGGTTGTGTGGTTTTTGTTTTGGCGCTGAATTTGCTGACGGTTCGTTTATTTGGTGAAGTTGAATTCTGGTTTGCATTGATCAAGATTCTGGCGATTCTTGGATTGATCGTGATTGGTGGTTTTATGGTATTTAGCCATTTTCAGGCCCCGACAGGTACGGTGGCTTCTTTTAATAATATCTGGTCTTCGGGTGGGATGTTTCCAAAAGGTGCAGCAGGCTTTTTGGCAGGCTTTCAGATCGCAGTGTTTGCTTTTGTCGGAGTAGAGTTGATTGGTACGACAGCGGCGGAAACTAAAGACCCAAAAAAGAATTTACCCAAAGCGATTAATGCAATCCCTATTCGGATCATTTTGTTTTATGTGTTGGCATTATTGGTGGTGATGTCGGTGACGCCGTGGAATATGATCAGTGCCGATAAAAGTCCATTTGTTGAATTATTTTTGCATGCAGGTATTCCAACTTCAGCGATTATTATGAATCTGGTGGTACTTTCTTCAGTTACCTCCTCCATGAACAGTGGTGTGTTTTCGACTAGCCGTATGTTGTTTGGTTTATCCAGAGGTGGTCAGGCACCGCAAGCATTGGCTCGTTTATCCAAACGCGCTGTTCCTGCCAATGGTTTGATATTTTCCTGTCTGTTTATTATGGCAGGTGCAGCATTACAGTATTTTGTACCCAATACCATTGAAGCATTTACGCTAGCCAGTTCTCTCTGCGTGATTTTATTTATTAGCGTTTGGGGATTAATTATGGTGTGCTATTTACGTTATCGTAAATTAAGACCTGAATTACATGCCCAGTCGACATTTAAAATGCCAGGTGGAATCTGGATGAGCTACGTGGTGTTGGCATTCTTGCTGTTCACTTTAGTGATTTTGGCACTGGAACCTGACACATTAAAAGCCTTATATGTGAGTCCATTGTGGTTATTGATTTTGGCAGTGACTTATCAGTTATTGTACAAACCACGAATGAAGCAACTTAAACAGCTGAAAAGTTCTTAATTAAATCGCTCTTTTTTGGAGGCATATTTATTTAAATAAATATGCCTTTTTTTATTTTAACTGAGTCTATAAATTATTTTAATTCCAACCAAAATTGTAGGTTTATAATATCTGATTTTTAAATTAAAATGGATGAGAATGATTATTTTTTAATATTAATCTATTGTTTTTATTGTATTTTTAATTTTAAGTAATTTGTTTTTGAGGTTTTTGTGCGGGTTTAAATGGATTATAATAAAAAGATAAAGGTATTTTGGTGTCTTAAAATGTCAAATGTTTTGATTCAAAAATATAATGTTCCAGGACCTCGTTATACCAGTTATCCAACTGTTCCTTATTGGCAGGAAGATACATTCTCACTGGAGGCTTGGCAGCAAACTTTGCACCAATCTTTTATTGAATCAAATGCAAGTGAAGGTATCAGCCTGTACATTCATTTACCTTTTTGCGAAAGCTTGTGTACTTTTTGCGGTTGCCATAAAAAAGTCACCAAACGCCACGAGGTTGAAGCGCCTTATATTGCGGCGGTACTCAAAGAATGGTCATTGTATTGTGAGTTATTGGAAGAAAAACCGATTATTCGGGAAATTCACTTAGGCGGGGGGACGCCAACTTTTTTTTCTGTAACGCATTTGCAGCAGTTAATTCATGGCATTCTAGATCGGGCTTATGTTGCTGAACAGCATGAGTTTAGTTTTGAAGGTCATCCTAATAGTACCAGCAGAGAACATTTACAGGCATTGTATGAACTGGGTTTTCGTCGCGTCAGTTTTGGGGTTCAAGATTATAGTCTGAAAGTTCAAAAAGCGATTCATCGCATTCAGCCGTTTGAAAATGTCGCCAATGTGACTCAATGGGCGAGAGAGATTGGTTATGACTCAATTTCACATGATTTAGTATTTGGTTTGCCTTTTCAGGAATTGCAAGATGTACTGTTTACCATCGATCAGACCAACCGTTTATTGCCAGATCGTTTAGCTTTTTATAGTTATGCGCATGTGCCGTGGATTAAAGGCAATGGTCAACGGGGTTTTAAAGATCATGATGTGCCCAAAGATGACGAGAAAAGAAAACTTTATGAAGCAGGCAAACAAAAGTTATTGGATCATGGTTATATTGAAATTGGGATGGATCATTTTGCCTTGAAAACTGACCCCATGTATCAGTCGTTTTTACAGGGCAAGTTACATCGTAATTTTATGGGTTATACCGCATCTAAAACGCAAGTCATGATTGGATTGGGTGTTTCTGCGATTAGTGATAGTTGGTACAGCTTTGCTCAAAATGAAAAAGTATTGGAAGACTATTATGCCCGACTGGAAAATAATGAAATTCCAGTGTTTCGTGGACATGTTTTGACTTCAGAAGACCTGATGATTCGCCAACATATTTTAAATCTGATGTGTCAGTTTGAAACCTCGTGGGATGATCCAAAGCATAGTTTTAAAGAGTTGCCACAAGTGTTGCAACAACTTGAAGAAATGCAGCAGGATGATTTACTAGAAATTGCTGAAAAAGATATGAGGGTAACTGAACAAGGTAAGGCGTTTGTGCGCAATGTTTGTATGGCATTTGACTTGCGGATGAAACGTAAAATACCCGATAACCAGATTTTTTCGATGACAATTTAGCTTAGGCTTGATGCGTTGAAGCAGATGAGGGTTTTAAATAATCACAAAGCTGTTCAAAGTCTGCTTCAATCGATGCAAGTGCTTTTTGCTCCATACCTCTAAATTTTTTTAAAATCTCAAGTCCGAAAGGCGTGACGACTGCGCCTCCACCAGATTCACCGCCTTTGTAGGTTTCTACCAGAGCAGAAGTGAACAGTTGATTCATGGTTTCTACCAGTTGCCATGCGCGACGGTAGCTCATATTCATCTTTTTGGCTGCTTGAGAAATTGAACCTGTATCTTGAATGGCTTCGAGTAAATCGGCTTTTCCTGGACCAAAAGCAATCTCTTGATCAACCATAAATCTAAGGCGTAATTTGAGTTGAGTCATCGTTCAGCCATAAAAATCATAAATGAGAAACAAGTAGAATTTTATATTGAAATGCAAAAAAGCCCTAATCTGAACATCAAAATCCAAGCTCAATGCATAAGCTAAGACAAAGGTACGAGCGATTTTTTAATAGAGTTATTTAAATTTTTAATAACTACTCTTGAAAACATTCAATTGGATTTATTCCTGCTATCTCTCGCACAATACTCTTATAGAGAAAAAACTCAAAGGATTTGAGAAATGAGCAAGAAAATTCGTGTTGCGATTGTAGGTGGTGGTATCGCAGGTCTGGCACTGGCGGCAAATTTATTTCGATATCAACATCTGGATGTAAGTTTATATGAAGCTGCTCCAAAATTCTCAGAAATTGGGGCGGGAATCTCTTTCGGTGCAAATGCAGTTAAAGCAATTGAATGTTTAAATCTGGCGGCTGAATATCATGCCATTGCAGATCAAGTGGCTCAACCATTTCAGGATGTCTGGTTCCAATGGCGCAATGGTTATAACGATGAATATTTATCAAGTTCAGTCGCGCCTAAAGTTGGACAGTCATCGGTACATCGCGCCGACTTTTTAGACAGTATTTTAAAACAAGTTCCACGTGAAAAATGTTATTTCAATAAAAAATTAGCCTCTCTTGAAGAAATAGCCAATGAAGTGATTTTAAGTTTTCAGGATGGAACTTCGGCACACGCAGATTATGTGATTGGTGCAGATGGAATTCATTCGGCTGTACGTAATTATGTTTTAGCAAGCCAACAGTTACAAACGGCTCATCCACAATTTACAGGGACATGGGCTTATCGAGGCATCATTCAATATCAGGATTTTAAACAGGCACTTGAACAGGCAGGTCTTGATGTGCAAATTGCCGATGTTCCGCAAATGTTATTGGGTAAAGACAAACACATTTTGACTTTTCCAATTCGTCGTGGCGAACAGATTAATATTGTCGCGTTTAAATCTGATCGTAGCCAAAACACATTGCCTGAAGGTACAGTGTGGACGCAACCAGTCGATCAAAACACGATGCTCGCCGATTTTTCTGACTGGAGCGAAAGTTGCCAAATATTACTAAAACTAATCGAAAAACCAAGCATCTGGGCTTTACATGAGTTAGCCGAATTGGATACTTATCAAAGTGCATCAGGTCGAGTGATTCTGATGGGTGACGCAGCACATGCCATGCTACCGCATCAAGGAGCGGGTGCTGGTCAGGGGTTGGAAGATGCCGTCATACTGGCTGCATTATTTGAAGAAAAAAGTCTTGGCAAACACACTTTGCCTAAGCTTTCACAAGTTTATGAAGATTTGCGTAAACCGCGTGCCTGTCAGGTACAACGTACCTCGCGCGAATCGGGTGAAATTTATGAATTGTGTTCATCTCAATATTCAACCTTTGAGCAGGTTGGAGAACATTTAATTCATCGTTTTGACTGGTTATGGCAACATCCAATCAAGCAAGATGTTGCCTTTGCTAAAGCTCAGATGAAAATACAGTTTGCGTCGTGAAACCTGATAAAGAGAATATGATGTTAAGTCATATTCTCTTTATTTTTTAGGATATAACGGCTTTTGATCATGAAAATGTGCTTAGATTTTTATGGTCTCTGTCATCAGATGGATAACTCAGATGGAGAATTTCTAGTTTCGATTTAAAATGCATAAAAATAATGGAAATTCATCATGGATCTGGCTTTAATACGTGTCTTTATTTGTGTTTATGAAACTAAAAATATCACCAAAGCTGCGGATATTTTAAATCTCAGTCAGCCTTCAGTCAGTTACAACTTAAATCGTTTACGTCAGCAGTTGCACAATCCATTATTCGAACGTACTCAATATGGCGTTGAGCCGACAAAATTAGCTCACGAATTATATCCTGTTTTCAAACGCGCCATCTGCGATGTCGAAATTGCAATTGATGAAGCATTAAATTTTAATCCAGCCACCTCAACCAAAGTGTTTCGTCTGGGGCTTTCAGACATTGGTGAAATTTGTTTGTTGCCTGTATTGGTTGAATATTTACAACGTTATGCACCGAACATTAAACTTGAAATTGAAGAAATTAAAATTGATCAAGTTGAAAAATGGCTGGTCGAAGGATTTATTGATGCTGCTGTTTTTAATAGCACGCACTTAGCGTTTCATCAGTTAGAGTATGAAACGCTGTTTCAGGAGCGTTATGTGGCATTGGTTAATTGCCATCATCCACGCATTCATGAACAGATCAGCTTACAGGATTATTTGGCAGAATCGCATGTCGCGATTAAATCCACTACTGGTCATACACAAGTAGATCATGTCTTAAAACTCTTGGGTTATCAGCGTAATATTGCGCTCGAAGTTCCTCATTTTGGGGTTTTACAAGGCGTACTCGATCGCACAGAACTGGTGGTAACTTTACCCATGCGAGCAGCAGCCCAGTATTTGAACCAAGCCAATGTCAATGTGATCGAGCTGCCTTTTGATATGACTGGTTTTTTTGTTGGTATTCACTGGTTTTCTCAAAGTAATGAACCAGTGGCAAGACAATGGTTTATACAGACCTGTAAAAAGGTGATGTCGGTATTGTGATCAACTTGATCAGATTAACTAAAATGCGCATTATTATCATATTGTGATTAAATTAATAATATTTATATGTCCTATAAATATCATAATGACAATTTTAACTTTATTTTTTTATAAATAATTTGGTTTTTTTCTAGATTTAATCTCTATTTTTTTATGTTCTATATGGAATAAGTCATTTGCTCAAAGATAGCGATCTATTAAATATACTTTAAAAGTATGAATATATGTTTTTTCATGTATCGACACAACATAACAAAAAACATAAATTAAATTTCTGATTATATTTTCTACGAACTGATCGGGACGATCATTATTAAATTTACGGATGAAATTATGTTTTATTTGAAATCAGCGTTCAACTTAAATGTTTATAAAAATGGAATTGTATTTGGAGTCATTGGGGTTTCTACATTATTTTCACTTTCTTGTTATGCAGAAGATAATTGGACTTTTAATTTAAAAAATGCCTTGATCGATCGTAATTATGATAATAGTGCAGTTAAAGATACTGGAAGTTGGTCACAAAGTGCATCTTTATTTTATAAGTCAGATTATTATTCTACACCCATTGAAAATTTAGACATTGGTGTGGATGGTACTGTTCAATACGCGGTACGTTTAAGTCATGATAAAGGTGTGGCTGATACCGTTTTACCCTTTGATACTGAAGAAAAAAAGCAGGCAAGTGATTTCTTGAAATATGGTGGTACACTTAAACTGAAGTACGATCAGACTGAGTTACGTGTGGGTGAGTTATGGCCTGATCTTCCAGTAACAGCAGTGGACCGTAGCCGTCAATTATTGGCTTCTTATCAAGGTGTCAGCCTAAATTCGAAACTTACCGATCAATTAAGTGGTGAAATTGGTGTAATCACGAAAGTTTCACCACGTAATCAGGAAGGTTTTCATAAACTTTCATTTACTAAAAATGGAAGAACATATTATTCTGATGGTTTAAATTATATTGATGTGCGATATCAGCCAATTAATAATTTAAAATTAGAATATTATTATGGAAATTTGGATAATCTTTATAATAAACACTATTTAGGTGTGGATTATTTAAGTAAATTTTCTTCCGATTTATCATTAACCTCTAAAGTTAAATATTTTAAAGCCAGTGAAGACAATAAAAACTATGACATTGACAGTCAAAATATCGGATTATTAGAAATTCTCAAATATAAAAATCATACTTTTGGTTTGGGTTATCAACAAATTATTGGTGATACCTATCCTTTACCAGATGGTTTTTTGCCTGAAACCTATTTTATTAACTGGAATGCAACAGGGTTTTTTAAGGAAAACGAGAAATCTGTTCATTTTATGTATGGTTATGATTTTAAAGATTATGTGCCTGGTCTAAATGTGATGTTAAAACATGTTTATGGTTATGATTTTAAAACGGTTTTAGGTCAGCGCAATAAAGAACAAGAAACCAATTTAATCGTCAATTATGCATTTCAAAACCCTGCATTAAAGGGGGTTGCATTCCAATGGTTATATATTCCTTACAAAGTCCGTTATGGCAATGATTTTAATGAAAATCGCGTCTTTTTAAGCTATAGCAAAAAATTCTAAGGGTTTAAAAAAGTTCCTTATGGAAGGAGGAGAGAACATGTCTCAGGAAATTAATGTCAATCAGATGATTGACGAATCAAAACTTACACCCTTTCATTGGCGTGTGATTGTTTTAAGTACGCTGATCATTATTTTTGATGGATATGATCTGGTGATTTATGGCGTTGCTTTACCTTTGCTCATGAAAGAATGGGCAATTGATCCAGTCACCGCAGGTTTTATTGGTAGTGTTGCGTTATTTGGCATGATGTTCGGTGCGCTGATTTTTGGTACGATGGCCGATAAATTAGAGCATCTGAATATTAGCCGTAAAAAAGTCATTGCGGTTTGTATTATTTTATTCAGTTTATGCACGGTACTTTGCGGTCTTTCTAAAACCACGACTCAATTTGCAATTTTCCGTTTTCTGGCGGGCGTGGGTATCGGTGGTGTCATGCCCAACGTGATTGCTTTGGTCAGTGAATATGCACCTAAGAAATTTAAAAGCTTCTTTGTTACCCTAATGTTTAGTGGTTACGCCATTGGCGGTATGGCTGCGGCAGCGTTGGGTTCTGTGTTAGTTCCTGTATATGGCTGGAAGATCATGTTTATGATCGCGGGAATCCCGTTGATTATTCTATTGCCATTGATGAAGTTATTACCTGAATCGATTGACTATCTGGTACGTAAGAAGAAGGATGAAACAGTACGTTATATTTTATCCAGACTTGTACCGAGCTATCAAAATCAGCCTGATGATGTTTTTGTCTTGAATGCCAGTAACCAAACTCAGGCACAAGCACCGATTAAAATGATTTTTACAGAACAACGTGCCTTTAGTACCGTAATGTTTTGGTGTTCGATTTTCATGACGTTAATCATGGTTTATGCACTCGGTAACTGGTTGCCAAAACTTATGATCGAAGCAGGTTATAATTTATCAAAAAGTTTGATTTTCTTATTCTCACTTAATGTTGGTGGCATGATTGGCTCGATTTTGGGCGGTTATTTGGGTGATCGCTATAATGTGAAATATGTGACCATGGCGCTACTTCTACTTGGTGCAGTGTCATTAAGTCTACTGTCGTTCCAGTTTGATAGCGTGGTGTTGTACTTCCTAATTGCCTGTGCTGGTGCAGCATCAATCGGGACACAAATTATGTTGTTGGCGTATATGGCACGTTTTTATGCTCCAAATATTCGCTCAACAGGAATTGGCTGGGGCTTGGGTATGGGGCGTGTCGGGGCGATTCTTGGGCCTATTCTAACGGGTTGGTTATTATCATTACATCTGCCACATTTTTATAATTTTCTAGCGCTGAGTATTCCTGCGGTGATTGGCATAGTGACTGTATTTTTAATTAATGATCGTCGGGCTTATCATGCCGATCAGCAGGAAATCGTAGCCACTGATCCACAGGAAAAATCTAAAATTTCTGAGCCTGCTGTGCAATAAATGATTAAGTGAGATCACATTGCATGAAATGATTTATCCAAAAAATGTCTGCTGCTTTACAGCAGACATTTATTTACATTAAGGCATTATTGGAAAAACCTTCATAGGCATAGATCTGGCGAATGGTTTCAAGCATTGAGTATAGATAGGTGCTTTCTTCCATATTTCGCGCCGCAATAAAAATAGGGCTAATCGCATCGGGATCGAGTAAAGGCACATAGCTTAAATTATATAGCTGAATACTGGTGGTGCTTTCTGGAACAATACAAATACCTTCACCTGCGGCTACTAAGCCTAAAGCCAATTGTACTTCACGGACATCATTGAGCTTGGTGGGTTCGAGTCCGTGTTCAGAAAAGATCGATAGTACATGCGTAGAGAAATTGGGTTTTGTAGTCGTTGGATAAAGTAAAATTCTTTCATCGACAATATCAGTTAAATGTACGCCAGTGTCTTTCATGCGGTTAAGTGGGTGGCTGGCATGCACTGCAACCATTAAGCGTTCATTTCTGAGCAAAGTGCGTTTAATCGCAGGATCACTAATTTTAAGTCTTCCAAACCCAACATCGATGCGTCCGTCTTTTAAGGCTTCGATTTGTGCATTGGTGCCCATTTCATATAATTCAATTTTGAGATTGGGATGTGCCTGACGATATAAATAAATAATGCGAGGTAATAATCCAAATAATAACGAACCGACAAATCCAATTTTAATGGTCGTTTCGACAGAAGCGATACGTTTGGTCATAGAGATCATTTGATCTGCATTGGACAAAAGTTTAACGGCATATTGATAAAAAAATTGACCAACTGAAGTGGTTTTAACAGGTCGACTACCACGTTCGAGCAACTGTAAGCCTAATTCTTCTTCCAGATTTTGAATTTGTCGGCTTAAAGGCGGTTGCGCGATACAAAGTTTATCTGCCGCTTTGGTAAAACTTTGTTCTTCGACCACTGCAACAAAATACCGTAAATGTCTAAGTTCCATTTAAAATACTCCAAAGGTATTTTAGTATACAAATAATGTGTTGGAATTTATTAAAACATTCTTTTAAGGTATAAACAAGCAATAGCTGATGTGATGATGGAACATGTATAAATCAGTTGAAATGGCTTTTGTCGATATTGCCACAAATCGACCATAGCAATATCAGTCGCGATTACACAAACCCAGACAAGGTAAGTAATGACTGCTGTTGAGATTGCGGATGAAGCCGAAATTTGCCCACCGTAATCTGAATAAGCCATTCAAATAGAGTGTTTTACTTTTGAATTGCTCAAAGCACCGAACCTGTTTGCATCATCTGAAGTAGAACAATCACCGCGCAAGTGCTTAATTGCGATTAGGAATCAGGTTATGTCATATCAAGTAGACAAACCTGATGACTTCCTTAAATATCTGGAAAGTCGGAGAATGGACATGCCACGTATTCCTGTTATCAATACTAGCCATCTTGACCGTATTGATGAATTACTCGTTGATAATATCGAAACAGGTGAATTTAAACTTCATCGTTCAGTTTTTACAGATCAAGCCTTATTTGACCTTGAAATGAAGTATATCTTCGAAGGTAATTGGGTGTACTTGGCACATGAAAGCCAGATCCCCAATAATAATGATTATTACACCACATATATTGGTCGTCAGCCGATCTTGATCGCACGTAATCGTAATGGCGAACTCAATGCGATGATCAATGCTTGTTCGCACCGTGGCGCACAGTTGTGCCGATATAAAAGTGGCAATAAATCAACTTATACCTGTCCATTTCATGGTTGGACGTTCAATAATTCAGGCAAATTACTCAAAGTTAAAGATCCAAGTGACGCAGGTTATTCGGACTGCTTTAACAAAGATGGTTCACATGACCTGAAAAAAGTAGCGCGATTTGAAAGTTATAAAGGTTTTCTATTTGGCAGCCTAAATCCAGATGTACCTACTTTGCAGGAATTTTTAGGTGAAACCACCAAGATTATTGACATGATTGTAGATCAATCTGATCAAGGTCTGGAAGTTTTACGTGGATCATCTACCTACACCTATGAAGGTAACTGGAAACTGACCGCCGAAAATGGTGCGGATGGTTATCACGTTTCTGCGGTGCACTGGAACTATGCGGCGACAACGCAACATCGGAAAGAAACTCAGGCAGGCGATAATATTCGTGCCATGAGTGCAGGATCATGGGGTAAACAGGGCGGCGGTTCTTATGGCTTTGAACATGGTCATATGCTGCTATGGACACAATGGGGCAACCCAGAAGATCGTCCGAACTTCCCTAAAGCCGATGAATATACCGAGAAATTTGGTGCAGCGATGTCTAAATGGATGATCGAGCGTTCACGTAATTTATGCCTGTATCCGAATGTTTATTTGATGGATCAATTTGGCTCACAAATTCGGGTATTGCGTCCAATTTCAGTCAATAAAACCGAAGTTACGATTTACTGTATTGCCCCTGTTGGCGAAGAACCTGAAGCGCGCACACGTCGTATTCGCCAGTATGAAGATTTCTTTAATGCTTCAGGTATGGCAACGCCAGATGACCTAGAAGAATTCCGTGCTTGTCAGGCAGGCTATGCAGGGATTGATCTGGAATGGAACGACATGTGCCGTGGAGCAAAACATTGGATTTATGGGCCAGATGATGCAGCGAATGAAATTGGCTTAAAGCCTGCAATCAGCGGCATTAAAACCGAAGATGAAGGTTTATATCTGGCACAGCACCAATACTGGCTTAAAACCATGAAACAGGCGATTGCTGCTGAAAAAGATTTTGCTTCAAGTCAAGGAGAGACAGCATGAATGTTTCAGCAAGCCTAGATAAAATCACGATTGAAAATGTCTGCCAGTTTTTATACCGCGAAGCCCGCTTTCTGGATGATGAACAATGGGATCAATGGCTAGAATGCTATGCCCCCCAAGCATCGTTCTGGATGCCAGCTTGGGATGATAATGACAAACTTACTGAAGATCCACAGTCAGAAATTTCACTGATTTATTACCCTGACCGTCAGGGTTTGGAAGATCGAGTATTTCGTATTAAAACAGAACGCTCGTCCGCCACCATGCCAGACACCCGTACTGCACACAATATCAGCAATGTTGAAATTGAGTCGCGTGAAGGTGATCAAGCCACCGTACGTTTTAACTGGAATACATTAAGTTTCCGTTACAAGAACAGCTATAGCTACTTTGGCATGTCGCGTTATGTGATCGATTTTTCAGGTGAAAGCCCAAAAATCCTGAGCAAGTACGTCGTACTTAAAAACGACTACATCAATCAAGTGATTGATATTTATCATATCTAAAAAAGAGGTCAACCTCAGTCAAAAGGAGACTTGGCTGAGGTCTCAAAGTTCAATAATTTTGTAGGATTCATGCCATGTCAAACCATCATGTAGCACTTCAATTTGAAGATGGCGTTACCCGTTTTATTCGTGTCGCACAAGGCGAAACCCTGTCTGATGCAGCTTATCGTCAACAAATTAATATTCCACTAGATTGTCGCGAAGGCGCATGTGGAACTTGTCGAGCATATTGTGAATCAGGTAGTTATGACATGCCTGAAGATAACTATATTGAAGATGCATTGACCCCAGAAGAAGCTGAACAGGGCTATATTCTGGCCTGTCAATGTCGTCCAACGTCTGATGCGGTATTTCAGATCCAAGCCTCTTCCGATGTTTGTAAAACCAAGATTCATAGTTTTGAAGGCACTTTGGCGCGAGTTGAAAATCTGTCTGACTCTACAATTACCTTTGATATTGAGCTAGATGAAGGTCAACCCGACATTCATTTTCTTGCAGGACAATATGTCAATGTTGGCATTCCTGGAACAACAGAAACACGCTCTTATTCATTTAGCTCTAAACCCGGTCATCGTTTAACAGGTTTTGTGGTGCGTAATGTCCCTCAAGGCAAGATGAGTGATTTTTTGAGTAAACAGGCCAAATCAGGCGACAAGATGACCTTTACTGGGCCATTCGGTAGCTTCTACTTACGTCCTGTAACTCGCCCTGTCCTCATGCTGGCGGGTGGAACAGGCATTGCGCCATTCATGTCGATGCTTCAAGTGCTTGAAGAAAAAGGTGCTGAGCATCCAGTACGCTTAGTCTTTGGTGTGACCAATGATTTTGATCTAGTCGCACTGGAAAAACTAAACGAGCTTCAACAAAAATTACCTTGGTTTGAATACCGTACCGTTGTGGCGCATGCAGACAGTCAACATGAGCGTAAAGGGTATGTCACAGGTCATATCGATAATGACTGGCTGAATGGCGGTGATGTTGATATTTATCTGTGCGGCCCTGTGCCAATGGTCGAAGCAGTAAGAGGCTGGCTAGATACAGAAGGTATTAAACCTGCCAGCTTCCTGTTTGAAAAATTCTCTGCCAATTAATTTTGTGACCTGAATCATGTGGAGCAAAAGATGACCCAAATGCAGCGGTTTAATCAGAAAGTGGTGATTGTCACGGGTGCAGCACAAGGCATTGGTCAAGGTGTTGCGCTTCGAATTGCAGCCGAAGGCGGAACATTGGTCTTGGCTGATCGTTCTGACCTAGTGGATGACGTTTTAAAGCAATGTCAACATTTAGGTGCTACAGGCAGTTGTATCCATGCAGATCTGGAAACGTATGCAGGTGCACAGGCTGTGGTAGCACATGCAATTGAATACTATGGTCGAGTCGATATATTAATTAATAATGTCGGTGGTGCAATCTGGATGAAACCTTTTCAGGAGTTTTCTGAAGAGGAAATCTTGAAAGAAGTAAATCGCTCTTTATTTCCAACGCTCTGGTGTTGCCGTGCGGTCTTGCCTGAAATGATAAAAAATCAGAAAGGTACCATTGTAAATGTATCCTCTATTGCAACACGTGGTATTCACCGTATTCCATATTCAGCCTCAAAAGGCGGTGTAAATGCTCTAACTGCATCACTGGCATTTGAACACGCCCAAGATGGAATTCGAGTCAATGCCATCGCGACAGGAGGAACAGAAGCACCACCAAGAAAAATTCCACGTAATGCTAATCCACTCTCCGAAAATGAAAAGACATGGATGCAGCAAGTGGTAGATCAAACCATCGATCGAACTTTCTTGGGTCGCTACGGCAGTGTTGATGAACAGGTCAATGCGATTGTGTTTTTGGCATCAGATGAATCTTCATATATCACTGGCAGTGTGATTCCTGTCGGTGGTGGTGATCAGGGGTAACTGATCACTTTTAAAAAGCTAACAGGATGATTCTGCAAGGAGGCACTATGACATCCCTGTTTAAAACCTTAAAAGAGGATTGGTCGCTATCAGCCACAGTGGCGGGTTTTTTAGCTGTTCTGATCTCTTATTCTGGACCACTGATTATATTTTTTCAGGCTGCCCAGAAAGCACAGGTTTCGCCAGAAATGATGATTTCATGGATCTGGGGTATCTCAATCGGGGCTGCCCTGACTGGCATTTATTTATCGATTCGTTTTAAAACCCCCATCATTACTGCTTGGTCGGCACCAGGTACGGCTCTACTTGTAACTTTATTTCCAAATATTAGTTTAAATGAAGCAGTCGGAGCCTATATCAGTGCTGCCATTGTCATTTTAATTGTTGGCATGACAGGCTATTTTGATAAATTGCTGAAATGGATTCCACAAGGAATTGCAGCCGGTATGATGGCGGGTATCCTATTTCAATTTGGACTTGGGCTATTTCACGCGACTGATTCTTTGCCGCTAATCGTGTTTAGTATGCTGTTGTGCTATTTATTGGCACGACGCTTTTCGCCACGTTATAGCATGTTGTGGGTATTGTTATGTGGCGTCGCATTGAGTTTCTTGTTGGGTAAAATGAATCCTGTAACAATGGATTTTCATTTAGCAATTCCGCAGTTTATTCGGCCTGAATGGTCATGGTATTCCACCTTAAATCTGGCGATTCCTTTAATTTTAGTGAGCTTAACTGGGCAGTTTTTGCCGGGTATGGCCATTTTAAAACTCAGTCATTACGATGTGCCAGCCAAGCCAATTATTGCAGCAGCTAGTCTTGCTTCCCTTGCGGTGGCCTGTGTGGGTGGTATTACGATTGTACTGGCATCGATTACCGCAGCGTTATGTATGGGCAAAGATGCGCATGAGCTTAAAGAAAAGCGTTATATTGCAGGGGTCGCAAACGGTTTGTTTTATATTTTAGGTGGTTTGTTTGCAGGCAGCCTTGTGGCGCTTTTTAGTTTACTTCCTAAAGAACTGGTCGCGGCACTCGCTGGGCTTGCACTACTTGGCGCTATTGCCACGAATATGCGTATGGCAATGCAAGAAGATACGCAACGCGAAGCCGCGCTAATGACCTTTCTGGCGACGGTATCGGGTATGCATTTTCTAGGTTTAAGCTCAGTTTTTTGGGGAATGTGTATCGGAATGGCAGCATACCTGATCTTGATAAAACGCAATAGCATTCTTGCGGCTGTGCCAGAGTCATGCTCTCGTTCAGGTAAATAATGGTTTAAGTTTTATCTAAATGAAGCAGGGTTGATAGAGCGGGATGCAGCAACTCTGATTGAAGCACTTGGCTGGAATGGGATGATCGCTTTTGACTGATTTATTGCTTCACTATACCCAGTGAATATTTTTTCAGACGATAGTCCAGTGTTGCCCGACTAATACCCAGTAAGCGCGCAGCCTCAGACACGTTAAATTGGCTCCGATTCAACGCAGTTTGAATCAGATCCAACTCAAACTGTTCCAGAGAAAAATTTTGATCCAATAAATGTTCAATCGTCTGCTGCTGTGTTGCTGTAAGGTTGATATCAGAAGATAACACCTGATCGTGCGTGGATTGCGGATGGTGCAAATGCTGTTGCGGTAATAGACTACTTAATTTGATCTCTTGTTGATGATCGGTCAACAAAGTCGCACGTTCCAACATATTTTCGAGTTCGCGGATATTGCCCGGCCACTCATAACCCATTAAATAATTTAATGCTTTATCACTCAAACCTTTGATGGTTTTATCATACATATTCTCAAAGCGTTTTAAAAAATGTTTTACCAATAGTGGAATATCATCGCGCCGTTCGCGTAATGGCGGAATCACTACAGGAAATATATTTAAACGATAGAATAAATCGGCACGAAAGCGTCCTTGCTGCACTGCTTCAAACAAATCTTCATTGGTGGCAGCGACAACCCGAACATCAATATAACGAGTTTGAGAATCGCCCACCCGTTCAAATTCACCTTCTTGTAATATCCGTAGTAGCGCAGCTTGCGCACGAGGAGATAGCTCAATGACTTCGTCCAGAAAAATGGTTCCGCTATGCGCACGTTCAAACTTGCCCATGCGTGATTGGGTTGCACCTGTATAAGCCCCTTTTTCAACACCAAACAGTTCAGCTTCAATTAGATCGGGTGGAATACTGGCACAATTGACGGCAATAAAAGCTGAATTTTTACGTTGACTGGTTTCATGAATTCCACGGGCAAATGCTTCTTTACCGACACCAGTTTCTCCTTGTAATAAAACAGCTACCTTACTGCCCGCAGATTTTTTGAGTAATTCACATACCTGCCGATAAGCGGCGGATTCACCGACTGAATTAAACATGGTGTAATCTGCTTCAGCGGGCGTATAAATATTCTGTTTTAGCGTTTTTAATTCTGCCTGAAGGGCAATGATCTGATCAGCCACAGGATCGGGCGACATAAAACGAATAAGCTCATCTGCATTTTCCCAAGCTGCCAAGGGTTTGCCAATAATCTGACAATGATCATCTCCTTTAGCAGAACACTTGGTTTCCTGATAAATAATGGTTTGTCCCATCACAAAGCTACTATAGCCACAAGCATATCCAAGCAACATCCAACAGGCAGGTTCATTTGACGTGCCAAATTCATTGAGATGCACTTCGGATTCAAAAGAATGCAACCAGTTAAAATCGGCATAAAAGTTGCCAGTTTCATGTGAGAGCTTGAGGGTATTGACTTCGACTTGTACCATGCCGCGAATGCCATGCATTTGAGGCCCTGCCATAAATGCTTCTTCGGCGGTCATATTCGGACGTAGTTTATTGGTGACTTCGGCATCTTTCATGCCTGCCTGATAACCACAACGAATAAAAAAATGTTTGGTTCGTTCATGCCCAAGCATTTGATAGAGGTCTTTACGCAGATAGCCCATGATGCTGGTATGCAATAGCAGCATACGGTTTTCTTCAAACCAGATTTGACCATGTTGGGCATCAAACTGAATATTGTCCAGTAAGTCCTGAATATTCTGATTTTGTTTGAGTCGAGGTTTAAACAGCCGTTGGTCCTTGGCATGCATGGTCAGTTCCCATCCTAGGTGATGACTTTATACCAAAGTGTAGCTTATTTTGTGGCTTATAGTGATGAGCGTTAGAGCATAATTCTATACCCAAAAAGTATGATAAAAACGCAATCCACGTTTTCAGTTATACGCTATTTATGTGATGGTTCGCTGTTCATGATTTGCTGAATATTCCCAATTTTTTGTTCATCATTTGCTGAAATTAATCTTTATTTAAATAAATAAAAACTCGAATACACATCCGATAAATTTTTAACTATCTGAAAATTATAACTATTAAATAGTTGGCACAAGTTTTGATAGAGATCTGATATGCAGCAATGCAATGGAATGATTTTTTACAAGATCAGCCTGTTGAAATCAGACGGGTATGGATCAGGGATAGCCAATATGAATCACGTTGATTGTTCAAATGTCAGCTTTACCAAATATATTCGGATTACGGGCGATCGACATGCCAAGTTCGTTGAGTTCGATTTCGCCATCAATGATCCGACCTTATTTGTAGAACTGGTATTGCCTCAACAAGCTTTTGAAGATTTTTGTCGTATCAATCAGGTGGTCGAAATGACCGAGCAGCAACAGCAACTGAATGATGCCCTTGAAGATAAATGGCGTTACGGCATAGAGCCAACCCTTGTGCGTCAGACACGCCAAAGCTCAGATCAAGATGATCAATCTTAAGTCGATACGGAGATAAACATGACTTTAGAAATTAAAACATCAAGCATTCAGCCAGTCCGCCAGACCTATGCCTATATAGAACGACGTTTTGGCAATAAGCCTGCAACTCGTTATCAAGAAGTGAGTTTTGATATTCAGGGCGAAGCAAATTTTCATTATCGTCCGTTATGGAAACCAGATAAAACCCTGAACGATAAAACTCATACCGCACTAGTGATGCAAGACTGGTATGCCTTTAAAGATCCTCGCCAATTTTATTATGGCGCATATGTACAACATCGGGCGCGTCTACAAGAAAGTACTGAAAATAATTATGCGTTTTTTGAAAAACGCCGTTTAGTCGATAACTTGAATGAAGAGGTTAAGCAGAAAATTATCACGGCACTGCTGCCGTTTCGTTATGTCGAACAGACAGCCAACCTGCACATGATGTCAGGCAGTGCTTATGGTTATGGGACAGTCATTACTCAAGCCTGTATTTTTGCTGCAATGGATCGTTTGGGAATGGCGCAGTATTTATCCCGTATAGGTTTGATTATTGATGATAACTCTGCCGAAGCATTGGATCAGGCAAAAGACCATTGGATGAATGATGCGGCATGGCAGCCTTTACGTCGCTTATGTGAGTTGAGTCTGACCGAACAGGACTGGTTCAAGTTGTATCTATTACAAACTTTATTAATCGACAGCATGTTGCAGGCTCTAGTTTATGGTGAATTGGATCAATGGCTGGTAGAGCATCAGGGGCGTGATATTGCAATGCTTACTGAGTTTATGCAGGAGTGTAATAGCGATCTACGCAAATGGTCGGATAGCGTACTTAAGACGGCGGTCGATGAATCGGAACACAATAAAACCTTAATTCAAAAATGGATAGAAGAACTATTACCACAGGTCAAATCTGCTTTTGAAGCATGGGCAAATCTGGGATTGGAACAAAGTAATGTTGATCGTGCGATGAGTCTGATTGCAGAGCGTTGTAAACGTGCAGGCTTGTTACTTAATTTGGTCTAAGGGATTCAGGGAGAACACCACATGTCAAAAGTTTATTTAGCATTACAGGACAATGACACCTCACGCTATATCGTCGAGGCAATTGAACAGGATAATCCTGAAGCGACAATTCAATATTTGCCCGCCATGATTCGCATCGAAAGTGATGGCGAACTGATCATTCTTGCGCAAACCGTAGCAGAAAAACTTGGACAAGACTGGGATATTCAATCCCTGCAACTGAACATGATCACACTCGGTGGAAACGTAGAAGAAGATGATGACAGTTTTAAATTGAAATGGAACTAACTGTTTCTTGATTCTGTTTTTTAGGATCAAAGATTTAGATCACAAATAATGAGCAAGGATTTCAGGATGAATAGCCAAGTTAAAAACCCAAGTAAAAAACTCAATGCCAAAGATCGCTACCGTATGCTGACACGTGATCTGGATTGGGAATTTTCATATGCAGATCGTAAAGATGCGTTTCCTTATGAAGAGTTTGAAGGCATTAAAATTACAGATTGGTCGAAGTGGGAAGATCCATTTCGTCTGACAATGGATGCCTACTGGAAATATCAGTCGGAAAAAGAAAAAAAATTGTATGCAATTTTTGATGCTTTTGCCCAAAACAACGGGCAACTCAATGTAAGCAATGAACGTTATCTCAATGCAATTAAGCTATTTCTAACCGCTGTTACGCCACTGGAATATCAAGCCTATCAGGGTTATGCGCACGTCGGTCGTCAGTTTAGTGGGATTGGCGCACGGATTGCTTCGCAGATGCAGTCTATTGATGAGTTACGTCATGTGCAGACCCAGATTCATGCCATGAGCCATTACAATAAATTTTTTAATGGCTTCCATGACTGGGCACATATGCATGACCGCGTTTGGTATCTGTCTGTACCAAAGTCATTTTTTGAAGATGCACGTTCGGCAGGGCCATTTGAATTTTTGTTAGCCATTAGTTTTGCCTTTGAATATGTATTGACCAATTTATTGTTTGTGCCCTTTATGTCAGGTGCCGCTTATAACGGCGATATGGCAACGGTGACATTTGGTTTTAGTGCGCAATCGGATGAAGCTCGTCACATGACTTTGGGACTAGAAATTGTCAAATTTTTGCTTGAACAGCACGAAGACAATGTTCCAATTGTACAAGAATGGATTGATAAATGGTTTTGGCGTGGAACCCGTTTACTGTCGATTGTCGGCATGATGATGGACTATATGCTGCCAAATAAAGTGATGTCATGGAAAGAAGCATGGGAAACCTATTTTGAGGAAGCAGGCGGCGCTTTGTTTAAAGATTTGAGTCGCTACGGTATTCGTATGCCGAAATACAGCGATGTTATCCTTAAAGAAAAAGAACATGTTTCACATCAGGCATGGTGGATTTTCTATAACTTTGGTCATGCCGCAGGCTTCCATACATGGATTCCGACGGATGAAGAAATGGATTGGTTATCTGAAAAATATCCAGATACTTTTGATCGTTACTACCGTCCGCGTTGGGAATTGGCACGTCAATTAGAAGCCGAAGGAAAACGTTTTTATTCTGATGGTTTGCCACAACTTTGCCAGATTTGTCAGATTCCGATGACCTTTACCGAAATGGATGGTGACCAGAGCATGTTCAGCTATCGTGATGCGATTTATAACGGTGAGCGTTATCACATGTGTTCAGATGGTTGTCACGATATCTTCTGCCGTGAACCTGAAAAATATGTACAGGCATGGCTGCCTGTGAACCAAATTTTACAAGGCAACTGTGGTGGCCCTGATCTTGAAACCATTCTTAAAGAGTATTACCACATTCGCGCAGGTGAGGACAATCTGGATATTGAAGGTTCGCCAGATCAGCAACTCTGGAAAAAATGGAAAGGACAAAGCGCATAAATCACCCCTGTGTTGATGAAATTGCGGAAAAAAATAGGTCTTTAAAGACATCAAGGATATCTCGGATATTTGCAAGGAAGGAAGCAATGCAAATATCCGACAATAGGAGAACGAGACATGCCAGTACGTGCCATTACTAAAAATTACAGCTTTAGCCCAAGAGATGCCCAAGCCAACTATGGTGACAATATTTTGATTTACATCGGCTGGGATCATCACACTTTATTTTGTTCTGCTAAAGCATTTTTGATTTCACCACACGCTACATTTCAACAGCTTTTGCAAACGCTAATGCCCGCAGGTTTCTCGCAGCACCCTGACTTTAATGCGATTGATTGGCAGCAAGCAAAATTTCAACTGGATCGAAAAGAATTCAAACTTCAGCCTGATGCTACTTTGGCAGAACTGGGCTTTGGACATAAGTCCTTACTACGCTTTTCGACCCCTGGTTTAAATGGCTATAACAATACCTATGTCTGATCAGGAGGTGTGAAATGAGTTATCAAGTTACGATTGAACCCCTTGGCACCACCATCGAGGTTGCCGAAGATCAAACGATCCTTGATGCGGCATTGCGTCAGGGTGTTTGGTTACCCTTTGCCTGTGGTCATGGGACATGTGGAACTTGCAAAGTGCAAGTGACAGATGGATTTTATGATGTTGGTGACGCTTCACCTTTTGCTTTAATGGATATCGAGCGTGAAGAACAAAAGGTTTTGGCCTGCTGTTGTAAACCTGAATCTGACATGATCATTGAGGCAGATGTAGATGAAGATCCAGATTTCATTGGTTATCTGATTGAGGATTATCAGGCGACTGTATTATCGATTAGTGATCTTTCTCCGACCATTAAAGGGGTCCGTTTACAGATCGATCGTCCTATGCAATTTCAGGCAGGACAATATATCAACTTGCAACTACCTGATATCGAAGGAACACGGGCATTTTCAATTGCAAATTCGCCCAATGAACTGGGCATTATCGAACTGCATATTCGCCATGTACAAGGCGGTGTAGCAACGACCTATGTACATGAGCAGCTTGCAGTCGGCGATGCATTACAGCTTTCAGGACCATATGGACAATTCTTTGTCCGTAAGTCCGATATGCAGGATGTCATTTTTATTGCAGGCGGATCAGGTTTATCGAGTCCACAGTCGATGATTTTGGATTTATTGCAATCTGATGACCAACGTACCATTTATTTATTTCAAGGCGCGCGGGATGTGGCTGAGCTTTATCATCGCGAATTATTTGAAGATTTAGTCAAGCAATATTCTAATTTTCGTTATATCCCTGCTTTAAATGCGCCAAAAGCAGAGGATCAATGGACAGGGTTTACAGGCTATGTGCATGAAGCGGTTGCCAATTATTTCGAGCAGCGTTGTTCTGGACACAAAGCATATTTATGTGGGCCACCTCCAATGATCGATGCAGCAATTTCTACATTAATGCAAAGTCGTTTGTTTGAAAGGGACATCCATACCGAACGCTTTTTAAGTGCTGCTGATGGTGCAAAAGCAGAATCACGTTCAGCGTTATTTAGGCATATTTAAAAGACAAGATATTTGGTAGTTCCAGAGCGCATCATCATTTTGGAACTGCCAAGTTAGAACTTTGAAATACGCTGAATTTACTACCAATACTGCATTTAGCAGCAATATTTTAGTTAAGGACAATAAAATTAGACTCGCATCAGAACTAATACTGCTTAAATAAAGAGCTTGGATCATTTTCTGTCTTGTACTTTATTTTCAGTATGGGTGAGGTGCATGCCAAATTTCGGGGATTGGAGTTTGGCCAGAGTCTCATTCAGGATGGATAGGACGCAAAATATGAAACAACAACAATGGAATAAACAACCCATAAACAGAAAAATCTTAAAGAATATAAGTGGCGTGGCCGTTGGGATAATGTTAGGAATTTTTTCAAGTTCCGTATGTGCGACTGAAAGTGGAGCAGATTCGTTTCCTCATGGTGCAGAAGGCATTATGGCAGGCGCTTTACCACCCGCAGGTTTATATTTTTTAGGCTATTACCAGCAATATCGTGCGACAGAATTTCTCGATTCCAATGGCGACGAACTGATTCCAGATTTCGATTTGGATGTGCATGCATTTGTACCACGTATGGTCTGGATGACTGATCAGAAAATTTTGAATGGACAGTTAGGATTTTATGGCATTTTGCCGTTGGTCGATTTACGTGTACAAATGGCTGGAGAGCGTGATCATCGAAGTGGTCTTGGCGATATGATGCTAGCTCCTATGTTAGGTTGGCACAACGGCAGTCATCACTGGATTGCAGCTTTTGAGAATATTTTACCTACAGGCGATTATGATGCAGATCGTCTCGCCAACATTGGTAAAAACTATTATACCTTTAGACCAATTTTTGCTTATAGCTATAATCATGCGGGTTGGGATATCTCGACTAAAATGGCCTATAGTTTTAACACCGAAAATAACGATACAGATTATCAGTCAGGGCAGTATTTTTCGGCAGATTACAGTCTCGGTTATCAGGTATTTCCTGATGTGAGTATCGCGGTTCAAGGCTATGTCTTTAAACAAATGAGCGATGATAAAAAAGAGAGCATTGATATCGGTTTCCGTGGTGAAAGTATTGCTGTCGGCCCAGCAATTCAGTATCAGCAACAAGGTTGGTCGCTTGAAGCAAAATATTTAACCGAAACAAAAGTGGAAAATCGACCTAAAGGAGATACTGCATGGTTAAAACTCATCTGGGCTTTTTAGTTGATTAAAATAATTTTGAATATCCTCTGTTCCCATCTATGGATTGGAGGATATCTAAAAAAATACATAAAAATTCTATGATGAAATAAGTATTTAAAAAAGAATTCAACCAATCTAATTAAAAATCTTAATCACCTTTCAGCTTAAAAATAGCCCTCTCTTTTGTCTAAGCTAATATTCCATTTATGATGGTAAAGCATCACACTGTATCTATTGAATACAGACTTTGATTCCTCAAAAAACTATTTCACAAGATGTTATGTTGTGTTTTTAATTTAATGAAAAATAATAAATTTTATGGCTTAAATGACCCTGTAAGTTTAACTTTCCAACTACAGACAAGAAAAATATGTATTACACATTAACATACCTAAAAAGCATGAAAACATACTTTTAGAGGTGTTGGATAAAACATGCTTTTTCGGTAGAGTTGATCATTAAGGAACAGATAAAAGCAGGCTGCAAATCCATAACGCATTTACGATTTCACAGTGAAACACCCCAAATTTATAGGTCAGTTAATTGTGAAATACCCATGCAACATGTGGACGTAGTTTGAAAGTTGGGCTAGCAGCGTAAGCCACCCAACTTATTCATTTTGGCGATTT
>NZ_LXGN01000011.1 GCF_009372255.1 Acinetobacter guerrae | reverse complement strand
GCAGTCGATGAAGCTTAAATCGTGTATCAGAATAACGAAATATCGTTCTTATAAGGGGCAAGTAGGTCGAGTTGCAGATAATGTACTACAACGCCAATTTAAAGCGGATAAACCGAATCAGAAATGGGTAATGGATGTAACAGAGTTTAATGTTGGTGGTAAAAAGCTTTATTTATCACCCATCATGGACTTATTCAATGGAGAAATTATAGCCTTTAAAACTCAACGTAGACCAGTATATCGATTAGTTACAGAGATGTTGGATGATGCGCTTATCAAGCTTCCAGATGATGATAAACCTGTGATCCACTCAGATCAGGGATGGCAGTACCAAATGCGTCATTATCAACAGCAACTCAAACAGCATGGTTTAATACAGAGTATGTCTCGTAAAGGTAACTGTTTGGACAATGCATCAATGGAAAATTTCTTTGGAATACTCAAATCAGAGTGCTTCTATGGTGAAAAATTTAATTCAGTTGAAGAATTGGAACAAACCGTGAAAGAATATATTCACTATTACAATCATGAAAGAATCAAGGTTAAATTAAAAGGACTAAGCCCTGTAGAGTACAGAACTCAGTCCTTAGAAGCTGCTTAATCAAACCGTCCACTTATTGGGGTGAAGTTCATTAGGCATACTTTTTTTATTATTTATGAGTTGGATTTTTTGGCTGCATTACCAACCGATAATAAGCAATGAATAAAAAAATGCCTGCTGCACAACTTAAAAAAATAAGTTTAGGGAGAACCAGATAAGTTTGTGTTCCCATTTGATTCAATTGAATAAATAACTGAACTGCATGGGTGGAAGGCAAAAGCCATGTAAAGCCTTGTATCCATAACGGCATAGACTGAATGGGCCATGCAATGCCTGTTAATAAAAACAAAGGAATAGAAGTGAACACCAAAAAATGCCCAGCCCGTTCAGACATATCTAATAAAGAACCAAATACCAATCCCAATGCAGTGATACAACACACAAATATAGGGACAGCCAAAAGCATTCCCCAAAAATTTCCGCCATGCGGATAGTCATTGACCCAGAAAATAAAGCCAAATAAATAAAAGCAACCTAAACAACCAATGGTAAAAAAGCATGCAAAAATTCCCCAAAATTCACTTTTTGAGGGTTGCCAGTTCTTTTCTCGAAAACCGCCAATGAGCATGCCTAAGCCCAAAATAATGGTTTGGTGAATAATTACAGGCGCTACAGCTGGAAAAATATAACTACCATAGCCCGATAAAGTATTAAATAAGGGAATTTGATGGATGGAAAGTTCAGGTTTGAAATGAGAAACTTGTCCAAAACGTGCGGCCTGTTCTCGAATTGCATTTTCAATTGCAGTCGCTAATCCTAAGCCAATTTCTTTGGTTTTTAAAAAGTATGCAGTACTAATATAAAGTCCGATCCCTCCGACTTCTCCACGTCGAATACTGTTTGATAAATTATCAGGCAAATACAAAATACCATCGGCTTTCTGGTTGCGAACCATTTGCTCAGCTTCAAAAAAATTCCCCGTAATTGCAGTTATCTTTACATCTGGACTATTTGCAACTTGAGCAATAATCGTTGAAGTGACGACACTTTGTTCTTCATCAACAATGATAATGGGCAAAGATTCTGCATGTTCTGCTTTATAAGCGATCGGATAAAAAAAACTATAAAAAAATACAGATAAAATCACTGTAGTTAAAATTGAGGTGTTTTTAACAATATTTTTAAATGTTTCAATGTAATAGTAAAAGAACTTAGCCATGTTTCTGTTCCTTCACTAACTTTTTCATCAGTAATGCGCTCATAGCGAAATAAAATACGCTATAACCGAGCAAAATAAAAAATGGCCAGATTGAAATTCCAACATCACTCCCCACAACCCATTGCTCAGTTTGTAGCCGAGCATAAGGTGTATAGGGAATGATCATCGACCAAAATTGAGTGAAAATAGGCGCATTATTCAAAGGCAATGTTACACCTGCAAAACTTAAGGACGAGCCACCATAGACTGCAATAAAACCAAAAGTTCGCCCTAAATTTTTACTGGCAAGTACAACAGTGGAACTAATAAAAGCATAAGAAAAATACAGTAAAACTTGCCCTGCTAGTATTAAAACTAAGCTACCAGCGATAAACCAACCTCTAATCACAATCAGCCAAAACATCCATACCCATGTCCATAATGTAAAAATCACCACATAGACTAAAACTTTTGCAAATAAGGCGCGGATATAATCATGCTGATTTGCCCAATTTTTTACAGTATTTCTTTTTAGTTCCTGACCGATCGCAAATGCGACACAACAGCACAGCAATAAATGAAGAATTGCTGGAATTAAAAAGGGTTCTAAGTAAAATTCATAACTTAGATTTGGATTATACAAAGTAGAGATTTTGACATTTGGCGTTGGCATACTTAAATAGGGGAGTACATTGCTTAGATAACTTTGCCCAGCAAAATCGGCTATGCCATTTAAAGTGCCTAAAAGCATGGCGGAAGAAATAGTATTTCCCACACTAAAAAATGACTGATTAAAAGCAATGCTAATTTGCGCATCTTGGGCATTGACCAAACGCTGCTCGGCACCAGCTGGTATGTGTACATAGCCCCAAATTTTGGTCTGATTCAGTAAATGTTCGACTTCTGTTTGGTTTTGCGTTCGATATTTAATATCAAGCGTTTGATTGAGCGACAGATAGCGATCAATATTACGGCTGAGTTCACTCTGATCCTGATCTATAATTGCAATAGGCAGGTGATCAGGTTTGCCTTTATAGAACATACTACTAAATAATAAAATGATGAATAATGGCGCAATGATCACCATCGCCAGATCCCACTTATTGTGTAGTAAGTAGCGTAGTTCCCGTAATATACAGGCAAGCATGCTATTTTGCCTCAATGACTTTAAATAGTACGCTCATCCCGACTTTCAGGTCTGGTATCGGCTGTTCAGGTACTAAATGCAGTTTGAAGCTACGAATATCATAACCACCTGTTTGTCGAGTGGTTTTAATCGTAGCGAATTCACCTTCGGCATCAATGTTTTCAATTTTAAATTCAACTTTTTTATCGAGTGCAGGAATATAACCTTCTAGAGTTTTTGCTTTATACACCGAACGATATTGATCTTCGCGGACATTTAAACTGACCCAAAGTTCATCATCTTCCAAGATACTGACCACAGGAACCGCTGTTGCAACTAATTCAGAGGGTTTGCCATACGTTTTCGATATAGTCCCATTAACAGGAGAATACAGCTTGGTTTCACCTTCAAGCGCATTGGCTTCAGCTAAAGCAGCTTGAGCAATTTCGACCTGTGCATCAGCCATTGATTGTTGTTGTGGGGTACTGCCTCTTTTGGCGCGGGCATATTGTTGGTAAGCCGCTTCACTGAGTTCTTTGGCAGATTGTTGTGCAGCATACATTTCATCACGGCGCTGACGTGAAATCACGCCTTCTTTATAGAGTACCGCACCACGTTGGTAGGTTTTACTCGCAAGTTCAGACTGTGCCTGTACGCTTTTCCAGTTTGCATACAAGGAATCAATATTCTCTTCCTGTGAACCACGTTCAGCTGTAGATTGCAGCGCTTGTGCAGATTGTAGCGCCGCCTGTGCCTGTTGCTTTTTTGCCTGAATTTCTGGGCTGACCAGAAGTACTAAAGCTTGCCCTTTTTTAACTTTTTGTCCTTCAGAAACATAAATCTGTTCTATACGACTTGGAACTTTGGTACTGACGTGTAACGTTTCTGCTTCTACACGACCTTGTAATTCGACCTGCTTGGGTTGGTAGGCTTTCCAAAGTCCGTAGGCAATCAGTCCGAGTAGTAATAACACCACAACTGCAACAATGATTTTTATGAGCCCCTTTTTTTTAGGTTTTTCAGGCTTATTTTGCTGCTCTTTATTGTTTTGCTCGGTTTCATCATGCTGGATATTTTCATTCTCTGTGATAGAAGAGGAATCTGGATGTTGAGCATCAGATGGTGGTTGATCTTGATTCATCATGTCCTCTCCTTTAACGAATATAATCGGTATTTGGCTGGTTTACATAGGCTTTAAAACTTGAAATTGAGCCGTGACTTTGTAATAAAGTTGCCAATGATAGTATGTATTTATAAGCATTCAGTGCCATTTCGGTATTTAAGGCATTTAGGGCATTTTGCGCATCGATGACTTGAGTCGCTGTACCCATATCTTCTTTAAACGAAAGTTCCTGAATGCGTAAATTTTCCTGAGCAGCTTTTTGATTCTGTAAAAGCAAAGCATGACTCTGTTGTGCTGAATTCAGTTCGCTATAAGATTTATTCATCACGTTTTCAATTTCTTGTTTGGTTCTTGCAGTGAGTAGTTCTGTTGCATAGCGTTTAAGCTCTGCGGAATGGATACTTTTACTTTTATCGATTCCTGAAAATAGATTATATTTTGCTGCAATTCCAACGATCCAGTTTTCTTTATCATCAAGGCTATATTCACCAAAAGCAAATAAGTTCGGTTTTTTTGCTGCTTGCTGTACGCGAACATTTTCATTGGCAATTTGGGTATCCATTTGCATTTTACGTACCAAACTGGACTGTTCTGGATAGGTTGCCATTAAATTATCTAAGGACTGAGTTTGCACTTTATTTATAAATAATGGCGTGGTGAGTTGGTTCACTTGATTGGTTCTGAGCAAATTATTCAATTGAAATTGACTGCTTTGTAGATTTGCCTGCGCACTTTGCAATAAGCGCTGCGCGTTATTTCGCGCCACTTCAAATTGCATTCGTTGTCCTTTGCTTAAAAATCCTTGTTTCTCAAGTTTAAGTGCATTATCCAGATGGCGCTGCATGGCATCGAAATTAAACTGACTGGATTTGAGAAGTTGCTGTTGTAATTGCACATTGAAATACGCTTGAATCATCTCAAAACGTTGTACATCTTGTTGCTGTTCAGTATTGAGTTCAGAACGTTGCGATTGAATCGCTGCAATTTGTTTGGTGGATTTGAGTAAACCACCTGTATAAAGTGGCATCACCATTGAGATAGATGAACGTATTTGTTCATCCTGTAAAGTCAAGTTGGCATAGTTCGGAACCATATTGACGCCATCATGAATAACGCCATTCATGCCACTTTCAACGTCACCGATAATATTGGGTGGAATAACATTTTGCCATTCATTTAGCTGATTATCGAGTTTGTCATTTAAAGCATTTTCAATGCCTTGCTTAAATGAATTAAGTGGTACATCGGCTTCACTATGAAATTTATAAGCACGAACATTGAAGTCAATACGTGGCAGCCCTAAACCTTTTACCGCTTCTGCATCGAGTTTTGCTGAACTTTGCAATGCTTGATTGGCCTGAGTTGTGTAAGAGTTTTCAATTATTTGCTGTTCTGCTTGCGCATAACTAAAGTTTTGCGCCTGCACTTGAGCGCATAATCCTGTAAAACCTAACCCAGCCGCCATGATCTTGATTAAAGCTTGCGTCAAAAAGGTTGGTTTTGTTGTATAAACCTGACGTCTAAATTTCATATCAAACAACTTTTAATATTTTCAGCTAGTGTAGTGGATTCTTTATAAAAGTAAGTTATTGAATTGTTTACAATACATTTGTATAACAGGCTCACGCGCATAAGTGGTTTAACGTTGCAAATTAAACCTGATTAGGCATGAAACTGTGCGTTTAATTTTAGCCTAAATTAAAATGATTTATAGATTAAATAACGATACTCGGCAGTTTCTATTGAAATATTTATGGGTTCAATTACTGCACGAAATCCCAAGATGTGGTTAAATGCAACAGTTTAATTTTGTTTCACTTTAACAAAGGAAAAATCATGCGCGCGTACAATTTCTGTGCTGGCCCTGCTGCCTTACCGACTGCCGTTTTAGAAAAAGCTCAAGCTGAGTTATTGGACTGGCAGGGTAAGGGCCTTTCCATTATGGAAATGAGTCATCGTAGTAAAGACTATGTCGCAGTTGCAGAAAAAGCTGAAGCTGATTTACGCAAGTTAATGAATATTCCGCAAAATTATAAAGTTTTATTTTTACAAGGTGGAGCATCACTACAGTTTTCAGCAATTCCACTCAATCTGTTGGGTAAAAATCCTAAAGCGGATTATATTCATACTGGGATCTGGTCAGAAAAAGCATTGAAAGAAGCGCAGCGTTATGGCGAGATCAATGTGATAGAAGCGGGTACAACACTTAATGGCAAACTTGCGATTAAAGATCAACGTGAATGGAACCTGTCTCCAGATGTTGCCTATGTGCATTATGCAGACAATGAAACGATTGGTGGTTTACAATTTGCTGGTATTCCAGAGGTTGATGCGCCTTTAGTGTCAGACCTTTCTTCAAGTATTTTATCTGCGCCAATAGATGTATCAAAGTTTGGTCTTATTTATGCGGGTGCGCAAAAAAATATTGGTCCAGCAGGTTTAACGATTGTGATTGTACGTGATGACTTACTTGATCAAGCGCGTTCAGATATTCCAAGTATTTTGCAATATTCAGCGCAGGCCAAAAATGATTCGATGGTGAATACACCAGCGACTTATTCATGGTATTTATCAGGTTTGGTGTTTGAATGGTTACTTGAGCAGGGCGGGGTAGATGCCATCCACAAGATCAATCTAGAAAAAGCCAACTTGCTTTATGGTTATATTGATGCCAGTGATTTTTATAATAATCCGATTGCAGAGGCAAACCGTTCTATTATGAATGTGCCATTTACATTGGCAGATGAAGCTTTGGAAAAATTATTTTTGAAAGAAGCAGAAGAACGGCACTTGTTGAATCTGGCAGGGCATCGTTCAGTTGGTGGTATGCGTGCAAGTATTTACAATGCTGTACCGCTTGAAGGTGTGCAGGCATTGGTTAACTTTATGGATGACTTTGCAAAACGTAATGCTTAATCACGATAAAGCCCTCACATGATGAGGGCTTTATTTTTAATGTTTAAGCAATTCATAAAGTAAAATTAGGCAGTTAACAAGCCCAAATGATAAAAAATCATGGCTGCAAGAAACATCCCAAGAACAAAAAAGCAAAAGGCACCTTTGTCTAACTTAATACGTTGACCGCTAAATTGGACTAGACTGTAACTTTGTTGTTCTCGAATAATTTTCATTAATGAGCCTAATAATTAAATTATTGTGAAAATATATTAATTATTAATAGTTTTAGCATAAATATTCGCCTGAATCCATAGGTTTCCGCGAATATACTGTCCAATTTCAAAGTTTTTAAACAAATCGTCTTTTGTTGCAATCCGAATTAATGTCGCAGGTAGATTATCTTCTAAAACTAAAGTGACATCATAAAGCGTATATTCTTGTTCCATAAATGTCATGGATGTCTTCCCCACGATATTGCCCTGAAACCAAGCTTCATCTTCCTGACCGATCGTTTCACCGTATAAATAAGCCACCATTTTAGAAAAATCAACGGTTACAGGCTCTTTATCTTCAGGTGTTTTCGGTTCCCATGCATTAATAAGTTCCTGTAGATTTTCAGGCGCTACACCATTATGGTCGGCTAAAATGTCGTTTAATGCGCGATGATGTTTAATTGAAGCTGGGTCATCTACAATAATGGTTTCATTATCAGCTACTATTTCAAGTTCATATGCCCATGCATTTAATTGAACTTGATACTTCTGATCCTTTTGATATTGACCATGATTGACGCTATATAGATTATCGAAGGCATAAATAATGGTATTTGGATTTACTTTTAACTGTAAAACGGCTTGAGTGGCTGATTCAGATGTAATAATGCGTTCGACCGTAGCATTAAATTTATATGGACTTTCAAATGTAGGAAATGCCGTTTTTAATGCTTTAGGTTTATTATTTTCGACTGCAATAATCTGGTTGAGTTTGATCGATGAATTTGCAGGGCCCTGAATAAGCCAAAATGCTTGATCCATATCATTTTCACATTCACAGATACCCATCGGCATGATTGGGCTATCTAGTGCCAGTCCAAGCCACTTTGGTACATCCTGAGCGGGTTCTGGAGAAAGTAGATTCCAATGCTGCGCATGACTGCCAAAATTATTTTCTTCGATAGTGACGATTTCAGGACTATTTTGATTTTTCATATAAGCTGTGAATAAAAAAATGGATAACTTAATGTATTAAATCGAGGATATCTTGGTTTTTTCAAGTCTATCAATGTAATTATGTAAAAAAATCATCGCGCTTTTTACTTGAATAAGTTTTCATGATGAAAAACGAATCTGTTAAACTTAGATTTTATTTTCTCCAAGAGTCATTCAGTTGTTAGCATTCAAGTTATGGGTTGATGCAGATGCATTGCCCAAAATTCTGCGTGAAGTAATTTTACGCGCATCTGATCGTTATCAACTTGAAGTGACTTTTGTCGCCAATCAAAATGTCGGGATTCCACCTTCGGTCAGAATCAAATCGATTCAGGTCATGAGTGGTGCAGATCAGGCCGATAAAGAAATTGTCGAACGGATGCAGGAAAATGACATTGTCATTACGCAAGATATTCCGCTTGCCGCTCAAGTAATTGAGAAAGGTGGTGTTGCAATTCATCCGCGTGGTGAGGTTTATACCACGGCAAATGTTAAGGCGCGCTTACATCTTCGTGATTTTATGGATACCTTACGCGGCGCAGGCGTTCAAACAGGTGGGCCACCGCCGATATCAGAACGAGATAAACGAGAATTTTCTAGCGCTTTAGATCAGACAATTTTAAAGCAAAAGCGTAAAACTGCATGAGAATAAACAATGTTATCTAAAACTAACATTATCATAACCTATGTAGTATTGGTATTTATCTGGGCGACAACTCCGCTTGCGATTGTTTGGAGCGTGTCTGATATTTATATCTTATGGGCAATGGCGTTGCGTTTTTTTATTGCATTGCCGATTGCTGCGATTTTATTATTTTTACTCAAAGTAAAATTTCCTACAGATAAAATTGCATTACATAGTTATGTTGCAGGTTCTTTTAGTCTGATTGGCTCCCAAATTTTTACTTATATCGCAACACAATATTTAAGTTCGGGGATCATTGCGCTGATGTTTGGTTTGGCGCCGATTATTGCAGGATTAATGGCGCATTTTGCTTTGAATCAGCATTTGAATCGATTGCAATGGTTGGGTATGTTCGTCGCGATTTCAGGGCTGGCCTTGATTTGTTTTGGTGGTTCTACGCAGAATATTCATCCCATTGGGATTGGTTTGATGCTCATCAGTGTATTTATGTATTGTCTATCGATTTTTTGGGTCAAAAAAGTCAATGCAGATATAGAACCAATGGCACAGGCAACAGGTTCAATTTTAGTTTCCGCTTTAGGCGCAATCTGCTTGATGCCGTGGATTTGGCAATATGCACCTACTCATCTTCCTGAAGCAAAATCGTTATTTGCATTAATTTATACCGTGATTATGGCATCACTCATTGCCATGTTTTGTTATTTTAAATTAGTACGTAATATCAAGGCGACCACTTTATCGCTGACCAATGTTATGACTCCGCTTTTAGCGATGCTGATTGGTGTTTTAATCAATCATGAAAAACTATCTATGTTTGGGTTAATGGGTGCGGCGATTATTTTAATTGGGCTATTCTTATACTTCTATAAAGACTTACAAGCGAGTCGAAGATTACAAGCCCATTTAAAACAGCAACATGTTGAACATTAGTTTGAAAGTGGATAGCTCACCCTAACAAAGACAAAAAGTGAGCCATTTTATATTTGTTCAGCAATACATTCAGCCAACTTCACTCGATCATGCGGATGCAAGGTAATAAAATAAACACCCGTTCTAAATTTATGATCGTCTTCGGCGTGGCTATATACCACTTGAGCAGTGACAGCGATATGAAAATAATTTTCAGGATGGCTTAGGGTAATATGGATATATGTTCCTTCTTTTAAAGACTCTGAAGTATAAAAACTGAGTCCAGTTTCAGAAACATTAACCTGCTCTGTACTTGGTAAGATAGATTGAACGATAGAGTCGTACAGAGAACCCGTAATTAAATTCAATTTTTGATTAAATAAAGATAAGATACGAGCAATTTGTTGATCTTTTTGATTTAATTGTTCTAATTCGTAGCTAAACGCATGATCAATTTGATCTAATTCAGCAAGTAGTAGAAAATAGCGCGGCAATACAAAACTTGGATCGTAAGGATCGTTAAGGGCAACAGCATCAGAAATAACCTGATAGTTGATTCTTAACGCAGCATCTATGCGAGACATGACACGGCGTTCAGATGTTCCACTCGAATGCTGTGAACTTTCCATAATGAAATTACCTCGGATTTAGATGGTATGTTTAAACCAATCTCGTTATATATCGGGTTGAGATATACTCGCGCACGGCGTAGTAATCACTTTATTTCTTTTATTGCATTGGTTTCCATGATTGGTCTCACCTTGGGTGTCGCCGTACTCATTACCGTGCTATCGGTCATGAATGGTTTTGACCGTGAGTTGAAAAACCGTGTCTTAGGCATGATACCTCAAGCTACTGTTTCTTCAACACAAATTTTAACAGATTGGCCAGAACTTGCAAAAAAAATTGAAGCACATCCGCATGTCACAGGGGTTGCTCCTTTTACTCAGTTACAAGGCATGCTTACTGCACATGGTCAGGTTGCCGGAATTATGGTGACGGGGATCGATCCTAAATATGAACCAAAGGTTTCTATTATTCAAGATCATATGGTTGCAGGGAATATAAATAGCCTGCAAAAAGGTGAGTTTGGCATTGTACTGGGTAAACAAATGGCGGATGCATTAGGTCTTGGATTGAATGACAATGTTACCTTGGTGCTCCCAGAAGCCACACCATCGCCAGCAGGTGTGGTTCCGCGTTTTAAACGTTTTAAAATTGTGGGCATTTTTAGTATTGGTGCAGAAGTTGATTCAATGATGGGTTATATCGCCCTGAATGATGCTTCAACTTTGCTACGTTTACCCGATGGTGCACAAGGTGTTCGACTGAAATTGGACAATATTTTTCAAGCTCCTCAAGTGGCGAATGATATTGTGAAAACCTTACCCCCTAACTTTTATGCATCTGATTGGACTTATACCCACGGTAACTTATTCAGTGCGATTCAGATGGAAAAAGCGATGGTGAGCTTGCTTTTATTTCTGATTGTTTTGGTGGCTGCATTTAATATTGTATCTTCGTTAGTTATGGTCGTGACCGATAAAAAATCCGATATTGCAATACTAAGAACATTAGGTGCTTCTCCAGCAACCATTACCAAAATATTTATGGTACAGGGCACTGTGATTGGTGTGATTGGAACAGTCGCAGGTGCAATTTTGGGTATCATTTTAGCGACCAGTATTAGTAATGTGATTGACTGGTTAAATACTGCCTTTGGTTGGCATTTGTTTGATGCGTACTTTATTAACTATTTACCGTCTTATTTAAGATGGCAAGATGTGGTTTTAATCGTTTCAGTATCATTAATTTTGAGTTTCTTGGCGACTATTTACCCAGCTTTACGTGCTGCAAAAATTCAGCCTGCGGAGGCTTTACGTTATGAGTAAAATCGTTCTGGAAGCCAAAGATATTTATAAAAGCTTTACTGATGGAAAATCTAAGGTTGAAGTGATCAAGGGACTGTCTTTGCAGATAAAAGCAGGCGAATTTGTTTCTATCGTCGGCGCAAGTGGTTCGGGTAAAAGTACCTTGCTACACGTGCTGGGTGGACTTGATCAGCCAACGCAAGGCCAAGTATTTTTAAATGGTCAGCGTTTTGATAACTTAGGTGAAGCCGAACGCGGTTTTAAGCGGAATGAATATTTAGGCTTTGTTTATCAGTTTCATCACTTGTTACCAGAGTTTACTGCACTGGAAAATGTAGCAATGCCTCTTATGTTACGTAGCAGTAGCAACTTTAAAGATGTGAAACAGCGTGCAGAATATTTATTGGAGCGTGTAGGGCTGTCTCATCGTCTGGAACATAAACCAGGTGAGTTGTCTGGTGGTGAAAGGCAGCGTGTGGCTCTGGCGAGAGCTTTGGTGACAAAACCCGCTCTAATGTTGGCAGATGAGCCAACAGGGAATCTGGATCGTAGAACAGCAATGACTATTTTTGAGTTATTGATGGATCTAAAAAAAGAGTTGAATATGGCTATGCTTATTGTGACTCATGATGAACAATTGGCTCAATCTGGAGACTCAATTTTGCACATGCAAGACGGACTTTGGGTTGATTCAATTCAATAATCTAAAAATTTTTAAAATAATCCTTTTAAAGCCCATACAAATGGGCTTTAATTTTGCCCGAAAAAGAAGCTATATAAAATTACATGTTAAAAATTATATTGTTGGGATGGATTCTTGGCATTGCCATGATGGGATATTCCTTTCCAAACTTGATATCGATGAGTTGGTATTTTGTTCCATTTATTCTGATCTTTTGGGGAATTTATTGCCTAAAAAGAAATAAGTGGAGCGAGAATACATATATTAAAGCATCTTTAATGATCGGCTCTACATGTTGCACATTAATACTGGGCTATGTGTATGCAGATCATGCCTTGATTGAGCGTCTAAAGCACAAAGAAATCTTGCCAAGAACGACATCCGAAGTGGTTTATGTTCGAAAAATTGGAGAAAACACAGAACAGGGGGTTAAACAGCCAATTGAAATTTTATCTCAAAATAAGCCTCCTGTAGTTTGGGTCGCGTATATTGATGATTCGATTTTACAAAGTATTGAGATCAAAAATAAAAGTTTAGCACTTGGGCAATATTATCAGGTACAGGGGATGCTTAAGCCTATACATAGTTATGCCAATGCGGGAGGCTTTGATCAGGAAAAATGGTTTATTCAGCAAAACTGGATGTCTAGCTTGCAAGTAAAACAAATAGTGCCACTTTCAAGCCAAGACGTTTATCGTTTAGGATTTCAGAAACACCTAAAACAACAACAGACACTTTGGTCAAGATTTAGCCTAAGTATTGAGCAATTAAGACTTAATTTTCGAATTGATCTACAACAGCAACCTCTGAAATATAAGGCATTGATACTGGCGCTGTTGACAGGTGACCGCAGTTTACTGGATCAAAATACTGAACTGCTTTTTCAGCGATTTGGTATTTCACATTTACTGGCGATATCAGGCCCACATGTTCTGATTTTAGCGGCAATCTTTGCATGGCTGATGACACGTATTATTCATAAGTTTAAGCCAAAAATCTATTTAAGATGTCCTCGTCAGATTTTGCTGATTGTACCATTTTGTGGTTGTGTATTCGTCTATACAGCTTTTGTCGGCTTTGAAATACCAGCATTACGCACATTATTATTGACTCTTATCGCAAGTTTATTTCTACTTCTTAAACATGAAATTCGACCTTTCAATTTGCTGTTATATACAGCAAGTTTAAGCTTATTGATTGATCCTTTTGGTATTTTGTCGGCTGCATTTTGGTTATCTTATGGCGCTTGTTTTATTCTGTTGAATATTTATCAGTCCATACATCGCCATTCAGATTCAGTCCCTAATTTGACGCAAAAAATCTGGAAAAACATTCAAGTATTAATCCAATCTCAATGGAAAATTTTTATTGCACTATTACCTTTGGTACTTATTTTTTTTAATCAAGTTTCTTGGATTGCACCCATTGCCAATCTGATTGTGATCCCATTTTTAGGCGGGGTCATTGTACCGCTAGGCATTATTGCAGCTTGTATCTCCTTGATCATTCCGTCTTTGGGGCAGCTACTTTTTCATATCAATGATTTACTGATCGGTGTTTTATTTTTTATTTTGAATGGACTAGATCACCTTTTTCATCCCGTACTGCATACTTTTTCTTTAACACCTATGCTTTTGTTGAGTATTGGCTTAGGTATTTTGATGTTGTTTTTACCTAAGGGCAGTATCCCAAGATCATGGGCATTTTTATGTATTTGCCCAGTTTTTTTACTGCCATGGGGGAAGCGTGATACATACATATCGGTCATTGATGTGGGGCAGGGACAGTCTATTTTTATACAGGATTCATCAATGCGTATGCTGATTGATACAGGTGGTTATTATGATGAAAGCAAATTTAGCATGGGTCAAAAGGTTGTGGTTCCTTATTTAAAATCGCAAGGTGTAACACAACTTGATCGTATTTTACTTTCTCACTTGGATCAGGATCATAGTGGGGCGCTTGATGCTGTTTTGCAGCAAATAAAAGTCAGCCATTTAATGGCGAATGAAACACTGCCGCAGCAAACTTTATCTTTGCTAAAAGATGCTTCTTTTTCTAAATGTCATGCAGGTCAAACATGGCAAACAGTTGATATGCGCTTGCAAATATTGTCTCCAGAAAGCATGCATGATCAACAGGTTCGATACGATCGAAATGAAAATTCCTGCGTGGTCTATCTTGAACTGTTAAAGGCAAATGGTTTACATCGATTTTTAATGATGGGTGATGCTGGATGGCTGACTGAATATCAAATTTTACAGAAATATCCAGATTTGAAAGTAGATGTCTTGATTTTGGGACATCACGGCAGCAAGTATAGCTCATCTTATGATTTTTTAAGGCATTATCGGCCAAAAATTGCGGTTGCATCTGTTGGATATACCAATCGTTATGGGCACCCAAGCATGCAAACGATATCAAGATTAGAAGCTTTAAACATTCCACTTTATACCACGATACAGTCTGGGAACATCACCTTTCGTATTGAGGATAATCGCGTAGAACTAGAGCAATATCGACAAGCTTTTAAGTGGATGAATCCGAAGCCACAATAGTATCTAGTGGGACTTTACTTCTCACTTGTTCTATTCTTTCAAGAGCTTCACTTTCATCAAATTTATAAATATTATCAAGCATAGGATTCGCTTTAAAGCGTTTATAACTCCAGTGATAATGCTGAGGATATCGACGAATCAGATTCTCAATTGCTTGATGGATGACCAAAGTTCCATGTGAATCTGATCCTTCATAAATCGCAGGATCTATCGGTTCAATAAACATATCAAAACCGTCTTGATCATTACGAATTGCATAAAGAAGCAAGGCTTTGGCTTTAGTTTTTTGAATCAATTTCGAACTTAGATTGCTAGATATAAGTGGAATACCAAAATAATCGACCATTTCACCGCCAGCATGTGGTGAATGATCTGGCAAAATGACGGTGGTTCCACCCTTTTTTAAAGCTTTAAAAATCTGACGTACACCACTTTCATCGGTTGGAACCAGATTTGCTTGTTCGCGGCTACGTGCTTCACGCACAAAAGTATCTGCATCTGCATTTTTTACAGGTTTATATAAAATGGTCATGGGTGTAAATTGTGCGCACCACGCATTCATCACTTCCCATGTACCAAAGTGGGGAACAATCAAAACCAGACCTTTATTTTCAGCTAAGGCTTCATGGAAATAATGTTCACCTGTAATATTTTGAATACGGGAAATATTTTTTTCATTAGACGCGCCCCACACACTAAAGAACTCAAAATATGACGTGAGTTCGTTACGAATTGCCTGTTGCGTAATCTGGTGACGTTCATCTTCAGTTAAATAAGGTAAGGCAATTTGTAGGTTTAACTGGATCGTTCTGGATGTTTTTGTAATTTTCAGAGAGTTGACTAAGCCTGCGAGCATACGCGCAATAAAACGTGAAAATTGAATAGGCTGTCGGCTAACGAACCTTAAAAGACGGTAATTGAAGCTGTGAGTATCAGGTGTCGTCATTATCAAAAAAGCATTAAATAAAGTAAGGAAAAAATCATCGGACAAAAATATTATAAGTTAAATCATATCGATTAAATAGTTTTTACCGATTCAGTGTATATAATGGCAGAGATTTTAACTTTTTGGGTTGTTTTTTATGTCCGATTGGCCACCAAAACCACAAAATGAACCATCGAATAGCAATAATAAGGCTGGACAGGAATGGCAAATTTTGGAAAAAGCTGTTCTAGCCTCTGTTGAAGAGCAACGTCGAGCCAGACGTTGGGGAATATTTTTTAAATTACTCACTTTTCTTTACTTAATTTTCATCATCGTCGTTTTGGGGCGTGGCTGTTCAAGCGTAGAGAGTAGTGCGACTACTTCAAGCTCAGCGCATTTGGCTGTCGTTAATATTATTGGCACGATTGATTCTGGTAATCAGTCAGTGAACAGTGAAGACACTAATAAAGCACTGAAGCGAGCATTTGAGGCAAAATCAAGTAAAGCAGTAGTTTTAAATATTAATTCACCAGGAGGATCACCTGTTCAATCAGATGAAATCTGGCAGCAAATCCGTTATTTAAAACAACAGCATACAGATAAAAAAGTCTATGCCGTGATTGGTGATATGGGAGCGTCTGGTGCTTATTATATCGCGTCTGCGGCAGATGAAATTATTGTAAACCCATCAAGTTTAGTGGGTTCAATTGGTGTAATTATGCCAAATTACGGTATTAATGGACTTGCTCAAAAGCTAGGAATTGAAGACCGTACCATGACTTCGGGTTCCAATAAGGATATCCTTAGCATGACCAAACCAATAAACCCACAGCAACGTGAACATATTCAGGCCTTATTGGATAATGTGCATCAGCATTTTATCGATGCAGTAAAACAAGGTCGTGGTAAACGTCTGCAATCCGATGATCCTGCCATTTTCTCAGGTTTATTTTGGACAGGTGAACAAGCGATTAAGTTAGGGATTGCTGACCGCACAGGTAACATTGATAGTTTGATGCGTGAGCTAAAACTTGATACTAAAGTAAACTATACCATTGAACGCAGTCCATTCGAATCTTTGGTTGGACGTATGGGTTCACAAATAGGTCAGGGAATTAGCCAGTCGATTTCTCAGCAATTGCAGACGGAACAGCAGGCGCAATTCAAGTAATCGAGTTCGTAAATATGATATCTGATAAACCATTAATCCACTTTGCGCACGCCAACGGCGTGCCTTCTAAAGTCTATCAAAAACTTTTCAATGCACTTAAAGATGACTATGACATTATTTATGTGCCTTTGATTGGGCCAGATAAACGCTACCCGATTACCAATCATTGGCCACATTTAGTAGATCAAGTCATTGATAGTATTGTGCAGCAGGCGCAAGGGCGTAAAGTAATCGGTCTGGGACATTCTTTAGGTTCAGTTTTAACGCTGATGGCTTCTTATCAACGACCAGAGCTTTTTAAGCAAGTGATTATGCTAGATCCACCCTTAATTTTAGGTAGATATTCATTTGCGTTTCATATGGCAAAGCTGCTCAGTCCGAAAAAAGTGGATCAAATGACACCAGCGGGTTTGTCTTCGCGCCGTCGAGATCATTGGGCATCTAAAGCGCAGGCTGCAGAACTGTTACGTCCTAAAGGGTTTTATCAGCATTTTGATCCTGAATGTTTTCAGGCTTATATTGAGTATGGTTTAAGTCCAGACCCGATGCGTGGTGGGATGACATTGACCATTCCTAAAGCCGACGAAGTGGAAATCTTTCGTCAAAATCCATCTTGGTGGTGGTTAACGCCACGTCATTCTCCACACGTACCTGTACATCTGGTGGTTGGTGAAAAAAGTAATTTTCTCGAACGCGGTTTTCCACAAAAAGCCAAAAAGACTTTAGGTATTCCTTATACAGTAGTTAAAGGTGGACATATGTTCCCATTGGAATACCCATTGGAAACATCGGATCAGATTAAACAATTGATTGTTGAGCAATCTCAACAAAAAAGCGCGTAATAAACGCGCTTTTTTGTGGCTAAAATTTTATTTTATTTAAATCTGGCAAAACTGTAGCGGCTTAGTAAGAGGTTGACCTTTATATAAAACTTGACCCGCTTGATATTGAATCGTTTGTGTACAAATCCACTCAACTACTTGCGGATAAATTACATGTTCAAGTTCATGCACACGTTTTGCAAGGGTTGTGGGGTTATCATGTTGGTTAACTTTGAGTACACCTTGCAACAGTGCAGGGCCTGCGTCAAGTTCCGCTGTGACGTAATGAACCGTACAGCCATGAAACATGTCACCTGTATTTAAAACCCGCTGATGGGTATGCATACCTTTATAGAGCGGTAATAGGGAAGGGTGGATATTAATCATTTTCCCTTCCCAAGCCCGTACAAATTTTTCACTTAAGATACGCATAAAACCCGCGAGTACTACAAGGTCTACATCCCAATCTAAAAGTTGTTGATGCATGGCATCATCAAAAATCTCACGCTTAGGATAAGCTTTATGTTCAATCACTCGCGTTTCGATTTGTGCTTGTTGGGCCCGCTCTAGTGCATATGCATCTGCTTTGTTGGAAATGACTCCTACAATTTTGCCTGACAAATGTTGCCCAAGTTGGGCATCGATCAGAGCTTGTAAGTTACTGCCATTTCCTGAAACCAGTACTGCTATTTTAATCATGCAAAGATCACACGAATTTTTTCGTCAGCGCCTTCAATAGATTCAGCATTATCCTGAATGTGACCAATTTTCCATGCTTTTTCACCTTGTGAATTCAGCAATTCGATTGTTTTAGCAGCATCAGCAGCATCTATAGCGATGACCATACCAACGCCACAGTTGAAGGTACGATACATTTCAAACTGTTCTACACCACCTTCGCGTTGAAGCAGTTTGAATAACTCTGGCCATTCCCATGATGCTTCATCAATCACTGCTTGAGCACCATTTGGAAGTACACGTGGTAAGTTACCTGGTAAGCCACCGCCTGTAATATGTGCCATCGCATGTACATCAACCTGTTTGCATAGTTCAAGCACAGGTTTAACATAGATTCGAGTTGGTTCCATTGCTACATCAGCCAATGAACGCCCATCGATTTGTTGAGTCAAATCAACATTTTTAACATCAAGAATTTTACGGAGCAGTGAATAACCATTTGAATGAGCACCACTTGAAGCGATACCAATCAATACATCACCTGCTTTCACTTTTGAGCCATCAATAATTTTACTTTGCTCAACAACACCTACAGCAAAACCAGCCAAGTCGTAATCTTCGCCTTCATACATACCTGGCATTTCAGCAGTTTCTCCGCCTACAAGTGCACAACCTGCAAGCTCACAGCCTTTCCCAATCCCTGTGACAACATTGGCTGCAACGTCCACATTTAAATGGCCTGTTGCATAATAATCGAGGAAGAATAAAGGTTCTGCGCCACAAACCAATAAATCATTGACACACATAGCAACCAGATCCTGACCAATAGTGTCATGACGATTAAGGTTAAGTGCCAAACGTAATTTTGTACCTACGCCATCTGTACCAGAAACTAAAACTGGTTCTTCATAGCCTTTAGGAATTTTGCAAAGTGCGCCAAAGCCGCCAAGACCGCCCATGACTTCAGGACGAGAGGTGCGTTTTGCGACTGATTTGATACGATCGACCAGTGCGTCGCCCGCTTCAATGTCGACGCCCGCATCTTTATAGCTTAAACCAGTATTTGGGGTAGAAGTTGAGTTGCTCATAGTGAAGTCTCCGCATTGGCGGCAGATTATAACCTGAATATACGAAACTCTTATGTTATTTATGCTTGAAAATGCTATCTTTAATGAAATATTTTTACATCTATAATGAATACATTAAAAAAAGGCTAGATTTTATGCAAGATCGTACGCTTCGCCGTATCTTCATCCTAGCAGGTATCGCACTTTTACTTTGGGTACTTTATTTACTTAAACCCGTTGTGATTCCATTTATTGGTGCTTTTTTAATTGCATACCTGTTTAGTCCATTGGTCGAGAAACTGTCCAGAATTGGTTTGCCACGCTGGTTATCTATTAGTATTGTTTTTATTGGTATCGGTGTTTTACTCACATGGGCAATCTGGTTTGTCGTTCCGTTGGTTTGGCAGCAATTGATTTATGCCCGCGATAGTATTCCATCAGGCATTCATTGGATCAATGCAACTTTTCTGCCGTGGGTGTCACACACCTTTAATGTCGAGCGTATGGAAATTGATACCGATCAAATTTCAACTGCTGTAATGGAATATATTCAGACCAATTATAGTGCCGATAGTATCCAGAGCATGGCATTGCGTCTTGCCCAATCTGGACTGAGTTTTATTCAGATTGGCGGTACAATTGTATTAATCCCTGTGATTGCATTTTATTTCCTGTTGGATTGGGAACGGATGTTACATAGTCTGCATCGTCTTATTCCAAAACCTTATGAGCAAAGTACTATGCGTATCGTAAGGGAATGTCACAGTGTTTTAGGGGCATTTGTAAAAGGTCAATTTTTAGTAATGCTGTTATTAGGTATTGTCTATGCAGTTGGCTTACAACTTATTGGCTTGGAAGTTGGACTCATTATTGGGATTGTGGCAGGATTAGCCAGTATTATTCCTTACTTGGGTTTTGCTGTAGGGATTATTGCTGCGGTTATCGCGACATTGTTTCAGTTTGGTGTGGACTGGACACAGCTTGTTTTAGTTGGTGTTGTATTTATGATCGGGCAAGCAGTTGAAGGTTATATCTTACAGCCCTTTCTATTGGGTGATAAAATTGGACTTTCACCTGTGGCTGTTGTGTTTGCAGTTCTGGCAGGTGCCCAACTTGCAGGCTTTTTGGGAATGTTGATCGCGTTGCCTGTTGCCGCAGTTATTGTGGTTTTATTACGGCATGTTCGTGAAGCTTATGAACATAGTCAACTATATGGTGCTCAAACGGTTGTGGTGCAACATGGCGGCGGCGAGCATATTAGTGTAGAAACTGAAAGCGTTGATCTTGATATTGAAATAAAAAAACCGCAAGATACTGATGTGCCAAACGATTTTTCACCCAAATAGCCAAGAGGTTGCTCACGAGGTTTATAATATAGTATGCGTCAACTACAGCTAGATATTGAACCTCAACTTGATGCCCGAATTAGTGATTTTTCTGGGCCAGGTTGGGGACATGTTGTTGATGCCGTTCGGCAGTTACATGCAGGATTAGTCAATCGTTTCTATATTTATGGTGGTGCAGGTTCTGGAAAAAGTCATTTACTTTCAGCAATTTGTGACTCTTATCTAGAAATAGGTAAATCTGCAATAAAAGTTTCTTTACTTGAACTTCTGGATGCACCGATCGAAGCCATTACTTCGTTAGAGCGTTATGATCTGGTCGCGTTAGATGATATTGAAGCAATTAGTGGTGTGCCACATTGGCAAAGGGCAGTTTTTCATCTGATTAATTATAATAATGAAGTGGGTGGGCAACTGGTATTTTCATCTCGTGTTGCACCCATTGAACTCAAACTTGAACTTCCAGATTTGCAATCACGATTAACTCAGGCAGTAAGTGTTAAAGTGCCGAGTGGGAGTCTTTATGCAGATCGTGAAGCGTTAGTTTTATCGACTGTAGCACGTCGCGGTTTGCATTTTGATCCGCAAATAATTGAATATTTGTTATTGCATGGACCGCATCAAGCCTCTTTACTATTACAAACATTGGCACAGCTTGAAAAATTACTTAAAGGTGAAAAAACCAAGCTTTCTAATGCAACTTTAAGGCAAATATATGCCTTAATTGATGAGTATCGGTAGTCACGTGAAAAATCTTGAGTAATTACTCAAGCTATGCGAAAGTACGCAAATTAACTGAAAAGTTGCTAGGAATTGGTGACTTTAAAAAAATAATGAAAATGGAAATGAAGGAGAAAGATATGCTCAAGCGGGGTATAGGCGTTGGGCTGTTGTTAGTTGCTGGTCATGCATATAGTGCAGGCGAAATTATAGTCAATACAACAGCAGACGAAGTTAAGAACGATAGTCTCTGTTCTTTGCGCGAAGCAATTGAGTATATCAATCAGGGAATGCCAGAGGCTGGATATAACGGATGTGGGGGCAAAGATTCTACAGCCGTTGTGTTGCTAGAAAAACAAAAAACCTATGAATTAAACAGCCAAATTAAAATTCAAAAAGCCCTTCAGCTTAAAACAACCTATGACACCAGTGTCGGTGAAAATCAGTACGGTTTAAATAATGCTACCATTAAAATGGTAGGCAATGACCGAATCTTTTATGTTTATGACGATAATACTGATAGCGCACAATATAATGTCGCACTTCTCGAAGTCAATTTAGAGGGTAATCCGAACAGTACCATCAATAATGGGGGATTGATCTTTAACCGTGAAGTCTTAGGCTTACAGTATGTCAAACTGATAAATGGGCATGCTACGGTTAATGGAGGTGCTATTTATAATGAGGGTGTTTCTACAGACAAGAGTGCAGGTTATATTACAGCAGTCAATGTCTTCTTCCAAAATAATACAGCTTCGCAAGGCGCAGTTATTTATAGTGAATTACCAAGATTTCAACTTTATCAAACGGTGTTGCGCGACAATAAAGCCACAGGTGTAGACAAGCCTACATTGCTATATTCTGCGACAGCATTTGATGATGATTCAACCAGTGGCAATGCAAGTTCTCGTCTATATGGTTTAAAAAACAGTACTATTTTTAATAATACAGGTTATATCGCGAATGTACGTGATGGCATGATTATTAATAATATCACCATGATCCGAAATAACTCAGGTCTATATTTACAAGGACCAAAAGGTGATGCCTATGTATCTAATAGCATTATTGTTGAAAATGGTTCAGCGAACTGCGTATTTGCAGAGGGTGATAAAACCAGTCTGATTAACAATCTGACTAATACGAGTGATTGTGGTAGCGGCACTGCGACTGACCCTAATGTGAATGTAGGCGCTAATAAATTATTGGCCGGAGAGATAGAAGGCAAGTGTGATGCTGCACCAGCCGATGGTTTGCTTTGTCCATACTACTTACCTGAAAAGCAATTTTTGGGCTTCTTTAAACCACGCCTGTTAATGTCTTACAACACTTTAACTGATTCACTGATTGTGAATCGTGGACGTGTGTTAAGTGATGGAACGAACATTACTAGTTTATCGAGCTGTGAAGCAAGTGATCAGCGCGGTAAGACACGCAGTACCAAAGAACTTTGTGATATTGGTGCAATTGAATTGATCATTGATGCCGATTCTATTACGCCAGTGGGGCAGGATATTCTGTATGGTGAAACTGCGAAGTTTTCGATTGCCGACCAGTTAGCAGATGGTGAATTACTTCCAGCCAGTGAATGTGAAGGTTTATTGGGCAAACGAGAAGACGGTAAAGCATGGCAGGCAGGTTGTTTGCAAATCGTGCAAACCCACACGCCATCTAAAGGTACATTAACACTCGATCAGGAAGGTAATGTGACTTATGTGCCAAATGGAAACTGGCATGGTTCTGATGAATTTAAACTTCGTGTCATGACCACGATTACTCGCTTTAGTGATTCTATTGGAAATCGTTATATCGATATTCCTGGAAAAATTGTGCAGGATCCACCAAATGATTTTGAAAGTAAAAAGGTAAAAACCAGTGGTGGTAGCTTTGGCTATGGAATGTTAATCGCTTTATTGGGACTTGTAGGTTTAAGACGATTTAAAAAGTAGGGATAGGGATATATAAGGGATTAAGTCATGAAAAATTATAAAAAAGGACTGCTTACACTGATGGTTTTATCTGCTATGTCTTTAATGGCGGCAGAGGATAAAACCATTTATGTAAATACTTTTGATGATATTGATGATCAGGGTAGTAGTAAATGTTCACTTCGGATGGCGTTAAAAGCTGCTGAACTGAATCGATCTTATGGTGGATGTGGTGCAGGAAATATCGCCGCTTCAGCGATTGATTATATTCAGCTTGAATCAGGGACATACAAGCTCAATTCGGAGTTGACTCCAGCATCATCCATTTCCCTGATGGGTAAGATTCCTCAGGACTATAGCAAGATTGATGTTATTACCAATGATTATCCGGCTAAAACTGCCTTGATTAGTATTATTGATGGTCAGGGAAAGTCTAGATTAATCAACACAAGCAATAGTAAAGCTTCTATCACAGTCAGTAATGTTCAACTGCAAAATGGTAAAAGTGACAGTCGAGGTGGTGCACTTTATTTAGGGGCTGCAACTACCTTAACAGGTGTTTCAATTTTAAATTCAACAGCAAATCAGGGTGCTGCTGTTTATCTTGAAGGTAATAATTCTTCATTAACCTTGACCAGTAGTATCTATCAGGGCAATAAAACCTTTAAGAAAAACCCAAACGATGTAGACAATATTGGCGATGTTCTAGCAATGAGTTGTCTGGATAATTTGGCTTATAATAAACGTACTTTGACGTTTACCAATAACAGTTTTATCAACAATGGTTCAACTGATAGTAAAAGTACACTTGAATTTTGTGGCGAGCCTTCTACGACTTTAACTGCCAATACAATCGCCCAAAATACAGTCAACTCGAATGACGGGAGTATCATAAAATTTACCGGGGATAGCCGCGTAAATACAGATGTAAACAAGTTAAGTACAGCAAGTACTTTGCAAATGGTGAGTAACACGATTGTAGAAAATAATGCGTTCAGTACTTTTTTATATGACAAAATCGGAATTAAGGTTTTGTCATTTAACGTGCTTGCATTCAATAGCAATCGCTCATGCCGTTATTTGCTTGGCGAAGCAAAAGATCAAAAAGATACGGGTATTGGTTTAGCCTATAATGCGATAAGTTGGGCTGCTGGAAGTCAAAGTCAGTGTGATGTTGCAAGTGAGGTATTTCCTGAACAGGATACCAATACCAATACCAATACCAATACCAATACCAATATCGATATGAGTAACACTACTCTTTCAAGTGTATTAAGTAGCTTGCAGACACCATCAGAATATACCAGTTTCTTGCCGCTCTATTTCCCTAAGGATAATAAACTAGATACAGATTTGGTTGATGTGGAAACGGATGGTTGTAGTACACAGGATCAACGAGGAATCAACCGTATCACTGATGGAACCCTCATTTTAAATCCGACAGGACGTAATACTTGTGATATTGGTTCTACTGAAGTCATGCGTTTAACCGCAGGTGATATTAATGGGGTTGTAAACAGCTCTCTTGTGACCTTATTGGACAGTTATCAATCAGAACTTGATTTCTTTAAAGGATTAGTTGCAGATTCAAATACTAATCCCGACTTTTTACCTTATTACAATAAACGTATTAAAGAATATGAGGATTTAATTACCTATACCAAAGCCAATGCAAAATATCGAGCAGTCTATGTAGATCCTTTTAAATTTAGTTTACCAGATGAAATTGTATTATCGGACGGAGGTCGCCAAATCCAGCATTTGACGACAGATACCTATGCTGTATCTGTAAAACCTTTAGGTGTGGGGATGATTACTGGTAGTGGTGATACTGCTAAACTTGATGCTCGACCAGATGAAAATTTGAGATGCGAATGGAAATCTGACCTTAAACGAATTATGGTTTATCGTCTGGACGATGGTATTACTCAGGCAGGTGAATATAACTTCTGCGAATATACTTTAACCTTAAAAAATGCAGATGGTTCACTCAATACTGATAAACAATCATCAGGTTTGATGCAGGTGAACTTTGTTAATATTGCTCCAATCGCAAAAGCTGATGAATACACCATCCAATATGGAACTGATCAGAAGATTAATGTGAATTTATTGAGCAATGATTCTGATGATGGGGATGGGCCAGTTTCAGAATTGACAACTAAACCAAACAAACCTGCGTTTTATCATGATTCAAATGGCATTGAACTTCCAATACGAACAACGACTGTGCCTTCGGGTATCACGATTACGCCTGAACGTAGTGGTCCATGTCCTTACCCAGATCAAAAAGAAACCTGTTATGGTGGTAACCTTAGCATTCAGGTAAAAAATAATTTTAACGTATTTGACTATAAATTTAGTTATTTAGTTTACGATGCTGACGGAACTAAGTCTGAAGAAACGACTGTAACGTTAAAAAATACAGCGGCTACTACAAATAATCAAAGCAGTAGCGGTGGTGGTAGTTTAGGCATTTTTACTGTACTTGGACTGGTGGGATTAGTACTTTATCGTCGTCGACATTAATTTAAGGCAATAAAAAAGAGGTTCAATTGAACCTCTTTTTTATTGGTGTATTGAATAACTCAATACGCTTTGTTGCTTGTTTAAAGATAAAATTATTTTTTGGTGTCCAATTGAGGAACTGCTGAACCCTGACCAATCGACAACAAACCTGTATTGGTATAAATGCCAAGTTTGGCACGAGTATCGGTAATGTCCAGATTACGCATGGTCAATTGACCAATACGATCCATAGGACTAAACATTGAATCACCTTTCTCCATCGTCAAGCGCTCTGCTTCATAAGTCAGGTTTGGAGATTCAGTATTCATAATGGTGTAATCATTACCACGACGAAGTTCAAGTGTCACTGTACCTGTAATCGCTTTAGCAACCCAACGCTGCGCTGTTTCACGCAGCATAAGTGCTTGTGAATCAAACCAGCGACCTTGATAAAGCAAACGACCTAAACGCAAACCGTTAATGCGGTATTGTTCAATCGTATCTTCATTATGGATGCCAGTAACTAAACGTTCATAAGCAATATGAAGCAATGCCATACCTGGAGCTTCATAAATACCGCGTGATTTTGCTTCGATAATACGGTTTTCAATTTGGTCAGACATACCGAGACCATGACGGCCGCCGATACGGTTTGCTTCTAAAATAAATTCAACAGGATCTTCAATACGTTGACCATTGAGCGCAACCGGCATGCCTTCTTCAAAAGTCACGGCAACCTGTTCTGGTTGAATTTCAACATCGTCTTTCCAGAAAGCAACGCCCATAATTGGATCAACGATTTTAATACCTGCATCCAGATATTCAAGATCTTTGGCTTCATGGGTTGCACCCAACATATTCGAGTCAGTCGAATACGCTTTTTCTTTTGACATTTTATAGTCAAAGCCGTTATCGATCAGGAATTGTGACATTTCAGCACGACCGCCCAATTCATCAATAAACTGTTGGTCTAACCACGGTTTATAAATTTTTAAATTTGGATTAGTCAATAAACCATAACGATAGAAGCGTTCAATGTCATTACCTTTATAAGTAGAGCCATCGCCCCAAATATTGACATCATCTTCTTTCATGGCAGTAACTAGCATAGTTCCAGTTACAGCACGACCTAGTGGTGTAGTATTAAAATAAGGTACACCACCAGTACTAATATGAAACGCGCCACATTGAATTGCCGCGATTCCTTCTAAAGCAAGTTGTAAACGGCAATCGACTAGACGAGCTTTGATCGCGCCATATTGTTCAGCTTTTTTTGGAATGGCATCGTAGTCATCTTCATCAGGTTGACCAAGATTTGCAGTGTATGCATAAGGCTCTGCGCCTTTTTGCTTCATCCACAATAAAGCTGCTGAAGTATCCAGACCACCAGAGAAGGCAATACCCACTTTTTTGCCTACTGGTACATGCTGCAAAATGGTTGCGTTATCAGTCATTGCTAATCCTAACTAACATTTATAAAAAGACCTAAAACGATGGTCTTGAGAATTCAGAATGGCAGATATTGTAGCACTTTTTTTATTTTATTTTTTCTGATCGTTCAATATCCCCCTGAAAAATACAAAATCTATAGCGATATTTTCCTACAAGGCAGATTTTTCAATTCAAGTCATGAGGCAACCCTGATCTGAGCCGATGTTTGCGTATTTTGAAGTGAGTCGTTTAATCCAATAAATTGCTTTTCAATTGGCGTAAATATGTGGTCAGCTCTTGCAATCAGATATAAACCAATATTCCGATATTGTTCAGGTATTTCACGATAATATTGAATCTTAAATTTCTCAATAAGCGATCTTGCAAGCATAGAGATACCCATTCCAAGTTGTGTGAAATGGATTAAAGCCTCATGATCATAAATATGGGTGAATTCACTTTTGTTTAGACCATAATCTGCATAAATTTTATTAAGCATTGTGGCGTAACAGCATTCTTCAGATGCCAACAAAATATTTTGATTATTTAAGCAGTCTTCAAGACTTTCATGGTTAATGACATTTTTGCCAATGATCACAAGTTGATCTTCAGCTTTTTGAATATACTGAAGATTTTTTTGTTTAGGATGTCCAAGCACATAAGCGATATCGAGATTTCCCGCTAATATTTCATCTTCAATAAATCCAGTTGCGCCTGTTTTCATGGTAATGGATAAGTCAGGGTAGGCGTCATAAAGTTGACTAAATGATGGATAAAAGCGCATCCCTCCCAAACTGGTATTGGTGCCAAAACGTAAATTATTTTCTTGTTGATAGATTTTATGTTCAGTTTCTTCCCAGGTAAAAATCATTTTTTTATACTGGCGATATAAGTTCAGTCCAGATTCTGTCAGTTCAACACCTTTGGGTTTACGAATAAAAAGTTGACGTTTGTAATGGTTTTCAATTTTCTTGATCTTGGCAGTCATATTGGATTGTAAATAATTGAGCTTATGTGCTGCTGCGGTAATACTTTTTAGCTCGGCAACCGTGACAAATGATCTGATATCGCTAATGTCAATATTCATAGATATGCCTCAACTATTTAAATTAGCCAATTTTTTTTAAAAGAGATGAATACTCTTTTAAAAAGACATTAAAAAAAATGATGCACCTATTAAAACATAACATTATTCATGATGTCATTTATTTTATATACTGTTCTCATGTTATTTGATTTGTTGAGAGAAGCTCGTGAATATTCGGGTTGTCAGTGCTATCGCATTACTATGTCTGGTATGGGGATCTCTGTGGGGTTTAGTCAAACATAGCTTACAAGTTTTTCCACCATTTCTGTTTATTTCAACTCGATTGATTTTGGCAGCTCTGACTTTAGTGGTGGTTCAATTTATTCTCAAAAAATCGATTTTACCTAAAACTGGTGAATGGAAGCCTTTGATTATTTTAAGTGCAATGGTTTGTTTGGGCTTTTATGCAACTCAAACTTTTGCGATGCAGTTTGTAGATTCTGGTTTGTCTGCTGTACTAGTATTTACCATGCCAATTTTTATTGGTGTATTAGCACATTATTTTTTAAATGAGCATTTAAATAAGCAAAAAATTGTAGGCTTGATCTTAGGCACATTTGGGTTGATTGCAATTTTGTGGCCACAATTGCAGCATTTACACCTCAATTTATCTTTAGTTGGAGAGTTCTTTTTAATTGGATCGGGCTTTTTCTGGGCAATGGCAACCATTTATATCAAAAGAAATTTTGCAACTTATGACAAAATAAAGTTGACGATTTGGCAGCTTTTGATTGGTGGAATTGCTATTTTTATTGGCGCTTTAATGTTTGAAACTGTGGATAAAACAGTTTGGCAAGATCCCTTAAATGAATCATTGTTATTTTACATCGCGGTGGTTGGAACAGGTTTTGCTTTTGTGCTTTGGAATTGGATTGTGAGTCAGGTTGATACGTTTATTGCTTCAATTTCAATTATGTGCATTCCTGTTTTGAGTCTGTTTTTTGGTGCAATAATCTGGGGTGAATCATTAACCGTTAATATTTTCATTGGTGCTGCATTGATTTGCTCAGGAATTATTGCAAGTTCATTGAAATTTAATTCAAAAAAGGCACCACTAGCTTATTGTACGAAACAATCTCAGTAAACTTTTTTATCTTTACCTCGTTTTGAACATGTTAAGCCATATTGAATATGGCTTTTTTTATGTCTGAACTTATATATTAAAGTTAGTATGTAAGCTCAGATAGTGGCAATCCATTTTAATTACGTCAAATTAAATGATGGGGAAAGGGGGCGATTTTAGCAAATGATTATCTACTCAACAAAATAAGATATGATTTATTCATCATTGACAATTTCAACCTCTAAAAAAAGAGAACAGGTCATCCCAACACCGCAAAAAAGTATTAAAGTATTATGCAACAAGTTGCACCGCCAAATTCAACAAGGATTTCCTATGACTAGCTATGCACATATTTTAAAACCATTACATTTGGGTTTTACCACAATTAAAAATCGTGTTGTGATGGGGTCTATGCATACGGGGCTAGAAGACCGTTTTTATAATTATCCAAAGTTAGCTGCTTATTTTGGCGAGCGGGCAAAAGGTGGTGTGGGTTTAATCATTACTGGAGGAATTTCACCTAACCGTCAAGGCTGGTTATTACCTGCGGGCGGAACCATGAATTCATTGGCAGATATTCCGCATCATCGATTGGTCACACATGCGGTGCATAAACATGGCGGTAAAATCCTGATGCAAATTTTGCATGCGGGTCGCTATGGATATCAGCCTTTTGTAGTATCAGCGAGTGCAATTAAATCACCTATTTCTCCATTTAAGCCTCGTCAAATGTCGGAAAATAATATTCTCGAAACCATTGAGGATTATGCACGTTGTGCCAGTCTTTCAAAAAAGGCAGGTTATGATGGTGTAGAAATTATGGGTTCTGAAGGTTATTTACTCAATCAATTTTTAAGTCGCCATGTCAATCAACGTACAGATCGTTGGGGTGGTAGTGTTGAAAATCGGATGCGTTTTGCCGTTGAGATTGTGAAAGCCATTCGTGAGAAGGTAGGTGAAAAATTCATCATCAGCTTTCGTTTATCGATGCTTGATTTGGTGCATGATGGCAATACCATGCAAGAAGTAATTACGATTGCTCAAGCATTGGAAAAAGTAGGTGTTACAATTTTAAATACAGGAATTGGTTGGCACGAAGCACGTGTTCCAACGATTGTAACTTCTGTGCCACGTGCTGCCTTCGTTGATTATACGGCGTACGTTAAACAACATGTTTCAATTCCTGTGATCGCGTCAAATCGTATTAACATGCCTGATACAGCCGAAGAAATTTTGGCAGCAGGCAAAGCGGATATGATCCAAATGGCACGTCCACTCCTTGCTGATGCATTTTGGGTAACTAAAGTCGCAACCAATCGTGTCGATGAAATTAATACCTGTATTGCGTGTAATCAGGCTTGTTTAGATCATACTTTTAAAAATAAACGAGCCACATGTCTGGTTAATCCACGTGCAGCCTATGAAACAGAATTAGTTTATGTAAAAACAAAAAAACCGAAGAAAATTGCGGTCGTGGGTGGAGGGGTTGCAGGGATGTCTGCGGCAACTGTTGCGGCAAGTCGTGGACATCAAGTTACGTTATTTGAAGCAAATTCTGAAATTGGCGGTCAATTTAATCTGGCTAAAGTCGTGCCAGGCAAAGAAGAATTTCATGAAACCATTCGTTATTTTAAAGTTCAAATTGAAAAAACGGGTGTGGATTTACGCTTAAACACACGAGTCAATCGTGAGCAGTTAGAGCGTGAAGGTTTTGATGAAGTGATTGTTGCAACGGGTGTGATTCCTCGTCGACTAAAAATAGAAGGAAGTCATTTACCTCAAGTATTATCTTACGCGGAGGTGCTGAAAGGTGCTCCAGTAGGTGATAAAGTTGCAGTAATTGGTGCAGGGGGAATTGGTTTCGATGTTTCAGAGTTTTTGTTGAAACCAATTCATCAGCCGCAGCCACAACCCTTAGCCGATTGGCAACGTGAATGGGGTATCGATCCTCAGCCAGATTACATCACAGAAGGTGGTTTACAACCTGCCCAAGTTGAAGCACCCATTCGTCAGGTTTATCTATTACAACGTAAGACGACTCCATTAGGCATTGGTCTAGGCAAAACTTCTGGATGGGTGCATCGTGCACAACTGAAAAAACATGCGGTGCGTATGATGCGCGGTGTGCAATATAAAGCGGTTACTGATGAAGGGCTATGGGTCGAGTTAAATGGACATGATCAGCTATTGCGTGTAGATACAATCGTTGTGTGTGCAGGTCAGGAATCGATTAAAGATATTATGCCGAATCAGAATGAAACGACACTGGCGCATTATCATATTATTGGTGGTGCAAAGTTGGCAGCTGAACTGGATGCCAAGCGTGCCATTAGGGAAGGTGCAGAATTGGCTGCCCAACTTTAATTTTTGATGAAACAATATCCAATTGAATATCAAGCGTAAAATTTTTCTTGAATAAAATGAAGTGTCTTTGTATTCTTACGCACATGGAAGCGTGGCAGAGCGGTTTAATGCACCGGTCTTGAAAACCGACGAGGGTGTGAGTCCTCCGTGAGTTCGAATCTCACCGCTTCCGCCAAATATCAATGACTTAGCCCCGATAATCGGGGCTTTGTTGTTTTTGGGGTTTATGCAACGTAAGCCTGTAGTAAGCAAAAAACAAAATTAAAAAATAAATATCTTTCATTAAATCAGTGTATTGAAGTTCTTCTCTGTGGTAATTTACTGTGTATATTTCTTAGACTAAAGAAAATGATATGAAAAAAATAATTGTGAGTATTTTAGCTTTTTCCATTTCGACTTTATCAATGGCTTATAAACCACCAGTAGGTGAGAGTAAGAGTGTTTCGGTGGGAGTAGAGGCAACTAAAGAAGAAATATTTAAAGCTTCTAAACGTGCTTTGGCTTTAGAAGGATACCAGATAACAAGTTCAGACTTGGATGCAGGTGTGATAACCACAGCTTCTAAGGACTATAGAATAGATCCAAGTTATGCTGATTGTGGTAAGGTAATGGGTATTGATTACCTTAAAGATAAGCGAACAAAAACCACAGTAGCACAGAATATTATTATTGATGACAATTCTTTAAGTATTAAAAGTAATATTCAAGGTGAATATAAAGTTGGAAGCACAACATTTGATGTGACGCTAACTTGCTTGTCAAAAGGTTTAATTGAAGCAGATTTAGCAGACAAGATTAAAAGTAATTTGAAATAAATTTCAACTAGGGGGACTTATGAAGTCAAAATTTTTGCTAACTTTTTTATTTTCCACAGTAACGAGCATAGTATATGCAGGAAACGATTGTGGCTATTCAGAACTAACTGGTACGGAATATCAAATTACAGATCAATTTAAGAAGTATGTTACTAATAGTTTTGATGCTTTTCCAAAGAAGAATGATTACAGCCAAGGTTCAATAAGAGATTATCAATCTTTGAACGAAAATAGTTTTAAAATCCTCAACACTGGAATTAGAACATTACCAAGTGAAAGATATTTACAGAGTTTCTTATCCTCTTATAGATTTAGAAATATTGATTTAGATGGCACTGCATATAATTTAGATAAATCTTTTAATACCGAAGTAATTACTTCTGACTGTAAGAAGTTTTATTTGGACCCAGGATTAACATTAAAAGATATTGAATATCAAATTAAACGAACTGATGGTCAACCTATTGGCAAAAAAGACTATTTTGATTTATTAGGGGCAGCTATTGAGAAAAAGACCATAGGTGTTTCTTCTCAATATGACAAATTTGAAAAAAGAGTTGAAATTAAAACAGAGTATTTCGATAAATATTTAATACGTGGTTATTATGATCCAAGTGTGAAAAAAGTTGACTTCATACAAATTTATACAGACCTAACATTTATTGGAGATTGGGGTAATATTTCATCTTCTAAAGATACTGATTCACAAGTCCACAAAGTAACTAGAATTGATACAAATGTTGATTGTAAATCTAAAGTTTTGGGTTGTGTTCTAACAGAAACAATTGGAGTGGATGTAACTGAGCAATTCTTAAAAAACCATAAGAAAGGTTTTGAAATTAAATTAATGGGTAAACAGTCAAAAGTTTTATCAATTAATGGTGATGTTGTTACTGCCTTTCTTGAGGAGTTAAATAGAGTGAAAACTAAAACATATTAATTCCTAGTATCATCAACTAATTGTTGTTGATGTGGTACAGCAATAGCTTCCCACTCGTCATAAGACAAAATAGGTGGAAAAGCGGCTACTAATTTAATAGTAGTCGCTTTGTTCTTTCTGTGGGTTTCGACTTTAGCTAAACGCTTTTGGAAGTCTTTTAATACCTTAGCCATTATCGGTATGACCACAATTAGGGTTAGGGTATTGTGCCCACGGTTGCCCCTGTAGCATGGTTTTAACCGTTACTGGTACTGTAGGGGGTACATAATCGCTAAATGGGTGTAATGGGCTATTTAGCTTTTCTTCAAGCTTTGCAAATAGCGGTTTAATAAATACTTCTTCAAGTTCATCGCTAGAAGCATATAAAGCCATGATGTGCATTAGATTATGCATTGCAACCAAACGTTCACTTGGTGAGCCATGTGCAATATCCTGTGTAAATTTAAAACGTAAAAATTCATATTCTTCTCGTGTAGGCAGGTTCATTAGTGTTTCTCCAATGCATTAATACGTTGTTCTAATTCATCAATTTGACGAATACCATTTAAAGCATTAATCGCTTCAATAATTTGTTTACCCACATCAGGCGCAACATTGCCGTCTGCAATAGCCTGTAAAACAGATTGTGCTTGTTCGGTTACACTTGCTGTGGCATCTAATTCAAACTGGACTGTTTCAGTCTGAGCTTTAAGTGTTGGTGCAATACGGGAAAGGACTAAGCTAGCCGCTTGCATATCGCCTGAAAGAGCGGATTGAATCACTACTTTGGCAATATCATCAGCATCAGCTAGTAGGGATTGATTTACTTTCATTCGCTTATCAATAATCCCTTTTGGACGACCTTGTGGGTTAGGGGAGTTCATCCCCTTACGCCAATTTGGATTTCCTGCTGTTTTAGTCTTTGAATTTGTGGTCATTACAATTCCTTGATCTAAACTATTAATTATCAATTTCAAAGATCGACACGTTGGTCTTTTAAAATGAACGCTTGTTCTGCTTCGTTTTTTGCTTTACGAAGTTTTTGAATAACATGTGATGGTTTACCCACTGCTTTTTCTACTTCTCTAAATACCAAGCCACCACGTTCACCCAGTAACGTTGCTGCATTCTTCATGACTTTTAATCGCTTAGCTAAAGCAGGATTTTGAATTTCATGGAGCTGACGTGTGTAATGTTGAACTTCAATATCTGTTAAGCCTGAGAGGTATGATGGAGCACCTAAAAGGGCTTGAAGTGTCTGCAAGTCTTTTTTCTGCTGTGCTTCTTCAATGAATTTGCGACGCTTGCTGTTATTCATATTTTTAACATGCGAGCGGATTTCATTAGCCACAGGGTCATTAGCACCTGCTGTCAAAGGTGTGGTTAGTTCCTTTTCAATATGTGCAATGCTTTTACTTAGATTTGCATTTGCAGAATCAATAGATTTAGTAATTTTAAGAAGCTTCTTAGTTGCAAAATCATCAGTTTGGATTAATTGAGCTGCTTCATTCCAAACAGGATTTCGCTTACTTGCTTCACGTGCTTTATGAATATCATTGATACCCTCGTAGGCTTCACTCAATGCTTGTGCAGCAATGTGAACATAAGAAGCCGTTTCTTCATCATAGCCTTGAAGGTGCTTGATATTGTCGGGATGTAGTGATGGTGTAATTAGAGGATATATAGACATTTTGAACTCGCATACTGGTTGCATAATTACTTATTGCTTACAACATACGAAAAACAAATTAAAATGGCGACGAAATCAAATAGATACAAATTATTTACAGCAAATAACAAATTATATGGGGGTACAAACAAGCATTTTTATAGTGCCAAAAATAGCCGTTTTAAGCGAGTTTTTAGGGTGGCCAGTACCCTTGTACCAACCGAGTGCTTAAAGAGGCTATTTACCCCTGAAAGTCGTGCTAATTTCGCTATGTTTAAACCTGTATTTAGGGGTAAAGGGTTTAATAATTTAATTATCAGCAAGTATTCGTATTTTTAACCACAGTATTAATAATTATTGCTTTAAACATGTAATCTATTGAGCTAAGAAAAAGTTATAGAAATGAAGGAAATTATATAAACAGAAGAATGTGAATATAAAGAGCTGTTGCTGTGGTTAGCGTGAGTTGCATTAGCATAACCCCCCCTAAAGGGGGGGGGTATATGTGCAACTTTGCAACTTTTTAAATAAGTTGCAAATAAAAGTTGCAATGCAACTTATTGAAAAACAATGGTTTAATAGTAAAGTTGCAAGTACAAGTTGCAACTGCAACTCGGTAAAAATGCTTGCAACTTTTAAGGGAAAGTTGCAAAATTAATGCAACTCTGCAACTTGTTGTTTTATAATTATATTTTAAGTAAATCTAGTCCTTTTTGTGTCAAAGTAACTGTTTTACCATTTTCAGTTAAAAAGCCTTTTTTAATCAGAGCATCTTTCGTTCTTGTCATTTGGTATGGTTTTTCGAATCCAAGTATTTCTCCCCAGTCTTTTTGCTTACTGTTGGGATTATCATAAATGACTTGTAAAATCCTTTTTTCTTCCTCATTTTGATCTTCTAGTATCTTATTGTGGTTATTCATTGCCTGAATATCAATTACTGGCGTGACAACTGCTGAAGAAATGGGGTTTCCATCTTCATCCATACCTAAAGGAATAGGTTCTAAATGAAATTGTCGTTCAATATCATTTGCACCATTCTTGGATTTTGCAATATTCCATTTTTTTGTAGAACCGTTAGATGATATTTCAATTGCACAGTCTACAGCACCAAGTAAACTGGAATGACCACGCATTCCACTTCCTTGGATTTTGCCTGAATGGTGTACGATAAGGACTAAACAATTTAATTCAGATGATAATTTCTTAAGTTTACCGATAACCATACCCATGTCAGTAGATGAATTTTCATCTATTCCATTTGCTGATTGAGCTAGGGTATCTATACAAACTAAACCACAATTTGGTGCATATTCTTTAATAGAATTAATTAATTCTTCTACATGGTCTTTCTCTTTAAAGTTTAAAGAAATTTCATAGTTTAAAAAGTCATTATCAGGGATTAAACCTTTTCTTTCCTGATAAGCATGTAAGCGATTTCCCATACCATGTATATCTTCAAGATTAATATAGGCAACTTTAGACTGCTTTGTTTTCATTCCAAACCATTCTTCACCTTTGCAAATTGCAAAAAGTAAATCAAGCATTAGAAATGATTTTCCAGTAGCAGGTAAGCCATATATTGTGGCTAGACCCTTTTTAGGTAATACCCCATGAACGAACCATTCCATAGGAGGTCGTTTCATTACATCTGACAGATTAGTTGGGACAAATTTATTTGTACGGATAGGCTTTTGAGAGTTATATCTTGCGAGTAGGTTGTCAGCTATTTTTTTACCAATCTGTGCCTCATACTCATCATGCGCTTGAAATTGTCGTGCTTTTCTAATTGTTGATTCAATATAAGAATTAATCTTTGCTTTTTCGCGTTGCCCAAGATTTGACAGATGCCACAGGCGAATAAGTTGTTCGTTATTGTTGGTATAGAATGCAAGCATTTGGATCAAAGATAAATCGTCTTGACTGTGGTCACGACCAATAACTTGTAAATCTGTATCTAATTCAGCATTCCATAATGCTTGAAATTTTTCTTTATTTCCCGCATTCCAAGCTCTTTCTATAATTGATTCATCCGATTCAATTTGAGGTTGGTCAGGCAATGGTTCGAACTGTCCTTTGTCATCATGTAGCTGTGAAACGATATTATCTAATATGTCTTTCTTATACTTAATGGGTTCACTTTTTAAAGTATTACCAGTACAAATAATAAATCGTTCTTGAGAATATATTTCTACATTATCACGTCTGCGTCCTTTTCCAATATTACCATAAACCCATATATGGAAGCCTTTTCCACTTTGAGAATACTCAGTATAGCTATTAAAAGTTTTTATAATACTGCTTGCACGATCAAGCTGTTCTTGCGGGGTATCTGCTTTAATATCTAGGTCAATACATGTGAATGGGTCATGTGCGGATAAGACATACCCAATATTAAAGTCATGCTGTTTTGCGTATGTGCAGGCAGTATGGAAATCTGTCCATGTAGATGGGTCTGTTGGGCTTGCTTTACGTCCATTACATTGATATGGAGTTTTATTCTTGTCTGCTACAACCCATTGAGCACGCTCTTTTAGCTCGTCGGGAAGGTTAACCCATTGATTTGAATTATTAATAATGGCAGAGGATTGCTGTTGGGCTTGGCTGCCTTGTGTAGTTTGCTGTGGTAAAATGGGGGTATGGTTTAAGCTATTCATGCCAGTTTATTCCTATCAAAAAGACTGCTACGGCAGTCTTTTTTTTGATTGTATGTTTACGATAGGCTTAGGTCGGGAGAGGTGTTGGACACAGGTTTCAATAAGCGCAATACGTTTAAGGTTTAGAACAGAAAATTAATTATTTGTCGGAGGTTTGAACTGAATACGAAGACGTACTTGAATGGGCTTGTGCTTCAAGCCATGCCATTAAGGTTGAACGTAAATAGCGGACACGTGACTGGGTATCTGATCCCACTTTAATAAATTGTGGTCCTTTACCTTTAGTACGCCATATTTCAAGGGTATTCTTTTTAAAGCCAAGTAATGAAGCGGCTTCTTTAGTCGTCAGTAAATCTTTATGATTGTTTGCTGAAATAGTCATGTCAAAAGTTCCTTTAGTAATGAGCTATCTGACATGCAATAAAAAAGGGACAGATAGCTCAAGTTTAAATTAACCTTGAAGCCTCTATCCCATGATAGATACAAGCTTAATAATGTAACCCATGTTACGTAAATATTAAGCGAGGTGTTTGCAGTTAAAAACAACTATATTATGTTTTATGTTAATGCACAAATGATTTTTTTATGATTTACTTTTATCAATCCAATCAGCCACTTGCTGAACTTCGGGACGTAAATATTGCAAGTGCGTAGTTTCTAAATAATGAATTGCTGTAACCCCTTTAGGCACATGGTTTGTCAGCAATTCAACCTTGTTTAAATCAATACCACAATGTGCCACTCCTATTGTGGTAAACGTTCGTCTAAGGTCATGTGCTGTAATTGGTGTTCCAGCAACTTCACTCATACGTTTCAATGAATCTCTAGGGTCAATAATGTGTCCTGACTTTGACCATGAAGCAAAAACAAAAGGTGAGCCGTCTGTTCTAGGTCTAGCTTTGAGTAGCTCTATTGCTTGAGTTGATAAGGGTAAATAGACTGGATTGTGGTTTTTAGGGTCGGGTATATGCCACCATGCTTCCTCCAAATTGACCCTATCCCAAGTTAAAGAACGAGCTTCGCCTAATCGTGCGCCTGTAAGCATTAAGAAAATGATTAAATCAATGCTTGCTAGAGTTTCACGGTTAAAAGCGGTTTCCCTTGTTGACCACAGGTATTTCCAAACATCATTTACCTTAGAATCAGGAATACGACTGGTACGAGGTTTTAATTTCACCATTTTCTTTTTAAGAATATTAACTGGGTTCTCTTGGATTAATGGTGTGCCATCTTCCTTTCTATATTCGTCCATTGCGTAATTAATTAATGCTCGCAATACGCTGAATGCTTGATTAGCTTGGGCAGGTGCAGGGGCATTACCACGTAAACCATGTTCTTTAAGTTGGTTGTAGCGTTTATTCACATCCTCACGGTTAATTGCTGCAATAGGAGTATCCTGCCATGCTTCAAAACTTGTGGTCACATGTCTACGAATTTCACTTTGTGAACTTGCTTTAAGCGACCTGTCTTTAATGTAAGAGTCGCAAACTTCGCGTAACGTAATAGACATTAATGCATGTGCTTTTGCCTGCGCTGTTGGGCTTGTACCCATGCGCATTGTGCGTAAATGCTCGCGGGCAATGTCACGTGCTTGGTCAGGGGCAAAGACACCATACTGCCCGATAGTAATACGCTCCGAGCGACCATTAACACGGTTTTGCACAATAAAGCTAACACGACCTTTAGGGGTAACTCGAATACCGAAACCTTTTAATTCAGTATCCCATTCAAATTTATCTTTGCTGATTGGTGCAGGGTATTTGTCGATGAAGCTCTTAGTCAACTTAGGCATGATAGAACTCCTCACCGACATTGTAGTTGGCGATAAATGTAGTATGATTCATTTGTTGATTCCTAGTAGGGATATAACCACAGGCAAGGGCTATTGGCGTAGTCGCTTGCCTTTTTTGCACTGTAACTCGTAAGCAATTTGTAAGCGATACAGGGAAAGCATAAACAAGCTACATAAAACAAAATATAGCTTCAAGGCATTGTTTTGTAAAGGAATACATGGCTTACTAAATGTTAATAAAGCCTAGTAAAGTGTAAGTCCCAATAACTTGAAAACCGACGAGGGTGTGAGTCCTCCGTGAGTTCGAATCTCACCGCTTCCGCCAAATATCTAAATAAGCTCTTGTTCATGCAAGAGCTTATTTTTTTGTCTATAATTTCATCCCTCACTTTACCCCATGTCAAATTCTGAATTGAAATAAAGTTCTTTATATCAAATTAGATCTTTCTAATAGATCAAAAACCAGTGGGCTGGTTTTTTGTTTAAAAGTTAATCTAATTTTAAGTTCACACAATTATTTTAAATACTAAGCAAGCTAGCTTGTATTTTCCTTTTTGCCATACTCATCACAAAAGAGTATGGTTTTTTTATGCCCATAAGATAATTAACCAAGTAATCGCGATTAGATTTAAAGCAACAAATTGAGCTGCGCTCCCCATGTCTTTGGCATTTTTAGAAAGTTCATGTTTCTCAAGTGAAATTCGATCGACCACAGCTTCAATCGCAGAATTAAAAAGTTCTACAATAATTGCAATAAAACCAACGCCAATAAGTAAAATCCGTTCAATTGGAATGAAATCTAGACTTAAATTTACAATCAATAAAATAATATTGAGCAATATAATTTGTCTAAATGCCGCTTCGAGTTTAAAGGCAGTTTTGAAACCAGAAATTGAGTAGCTTGTAGCATTGAGAATGCGCTTTATGCCGTTTTGACCTTTAAATGGGGAGGAAGGCGTGGTTTTCATGGAAATTTACCATTATCAAAATATAGTTTGAAGATTAAAGAATTTTGCTTAAGACAAAATGAGGACGATAGATAATTCTTTTCGATCTTGAAGAGTCAGATTTTAAAACGTGTTGTCTAGGAGAAGCATCATCTTGTTATTTGACAATGTGATGACGATTTAAGTCTTTTTTGATGAAGAAAAGTGCTAAAAATCGCAGTCTTTATACATAATCTCCATGATTTATCCCTTTTTTTGCGACATTTGAAACTAATCATAAAAATGCTTGAATTTAAGTAAAGACTCATTGATTATCAATGAATTATTAAGGTTGGTCATCAGTGCAACCGAATATTTTTACTTTACATTTTCGCTCTCTTACATTGGAAGTAAAGCGCCATGTTTTCCAGATTTTTTATTGATCGTCCCATCTTTGCTTGTGTACTTGCTATTATTGTTATGGCGGTGGGATTGTTTTCAGTTTTAAATTTGCCTGTTGAACGTTATCCCGATATTGCACCACCACGTATTACTGTTTCAGCAACTTATAGTGGTGCTGATGCGCAAGCAGTTGAAGACAGTGTGACACAAGTTTTGGAGCAACAGATCAAGGGAATTGATCATTTACTGTATTTTAGTTCAAGTAGTGATGCCAATGGTAGCAGTCGAATCAGCCTGTATTTCGCTCAAGGCACAGATCCAGATGAAGCTCAGGTACAAGTTCAAAATGCAGTGAATGGCGCGATAAATCGGCTTCCAGATGATGTACAGCGTCAGGGTATTACGGTTAGAAAATCCTTGAGTGATTCATTTATGGTGATTGGTTTGGGGGATCGTTCAGGTCGTTCAAGCAATATTGATATTTCAGATTATTTGAGCAATAACTTTGAGCTGAATTTAAGTCGGATTGAAGGCGTAGGAGAGGTCAATGTCTTTGGCTCACAGTATGCGATGCGAATCTGGTTAGATCCGATCAAACTTCGACAATATCAACTGATGGTAAGCGATGTTCGTACCGCGCTGGAAAATCAAAATACCCAAGTCGCAGCAGGCGCAATTGGTGAATTACCCGCCAGTAATGATCAATATCTTAACGCCAAAGTTACATCGGGTTCGCTTCTAAAAACACCAGATCAATTTGAAAATATTATCCTTAAAGCCAATCAAAATGGCAGTTTTGTCTATCTTAAAGATGTGGCAAGAGTCGAAGTCGGTGCTGAAAATTATCAGGTCTTTAACCGACTTAATGGCTATCCTGGTTCGGGTTTATCAATTTCACTTGCGGTTGGAGCCAACCTGATGCAAACCGCAAAAGCAGTTTATGCAGAGGTAGATACACTCAAGAAAAATTTACCAGAAGGTTACTTTGTTATTTATCCCCGCGATGATACGCCTTTTGTTAAAGAGTCGATTGCACAGGTGGTCTCTACATTGGTTGAAGCCATTGTACTGGTGGTATTGGTCATGTTTTTGTTTTTACAAAACTGGCGAGCGACTCTCATTCCCGCAATTACCGTACCAGTCGTCATTTTAGGGACATTTGCAATATTATCAGTTTTAGGGATGAGCATTAATACATTGACTTTATTTGCGATGGTTCTTGCCATTGGTTTGTTAGTCGATGATGCGATTGTTGTGGTTGAAAATGTCGAACGCATTATGCATGAACAACATATTGATGCTCGACAAGCCAGTATTCAATCGATGCAGGAAATTGGGGGAGCATTGATTGGGATTACATTGGTATTGACCGCAGTGTTCATTCCAATGTCATTTTTTAGTGGTGCAACAGGTATTATTTATCGACAGTTTTCGATTACCCTTGTCGCAGCAATGGCGTTGTCTTTGATGGTGGCATTAATTTTAACTCCTGCATTATGTGCTGTTTTGCTAAAACCACAAAAGAAACAGTTTCGATGGGCGCAGTGGTTTAATACGAGTCTGGAAAAACTTAAAACGAATTATCTTGTTCTCTCTAAAAAATCCCTCGATTTTAAATATATTTCTGGTGTTATTTTTATTGTACTCATTCTAAGTTTTATCTGGATTTACCGTGCTTTACCGACAAGTTTTCTGCCGCAGGAAGATCAAGGCGCATTGATGGTTCAATTTACTTTGCCCGAAGGTACGCCATTGAGTAAAACTGAAGAAATAGGGAAGCAAATTTCTGATTATTTTCAAGATACTGAAAAAAACAATACCAATGGCATTATGGTCATTAATGGCCGTAATTTTTCAGGTACAGGTCAAAATCTGGGGCAAGCTTATGTTTCCCTGAAACATTGGGATGACCGTAAGGGCAATGAAAATAGTGCACAGCAGATTCGTGCCAGAGCCTCTAAATATTTTTCAAAAAATAATCAGGCACGAATTAACGTATTGATGCCTTCAGTGATCCGTGGTTTAGGCAATTCAGATAAAGTTGATTTCTGGATACAGGATGTGAAAGGCTTAGGACGTGAGCAGTTGATCACTTCTTTTCAAAATCTGCAACAGCAGAGCGATAATACTCAACAAGTCAGCAATCTTGATAAAAAAAGTAACGATGACCAAGCTGTATTGAACATTAAAATTGATCATCGAATCGCAATGGCAAATGGTGTAAATGTTAATGATATTAATCGAACCTTATCGACTGCATGGAGTGGGACGTATATCAATGACTTTATTGACCGTGGTCGTATCAAACGAGTTTATCTGCAAGGAGATGCACAGTATCGTTCCAAACCTGAAGATTTAAGTTACTGGTTTGTCAAAAATACCCAAGGCGAAATGATTCCTTTTAATCAGTTTAGTGCGGTGCAATGGCAAGGCGCACCACCGTTATTAGAACGATTTATGGGTTATCCCGCGATTGAACTTGAAGCTGATGCGGCCAATGGTTCGAGTTCAGGTCAAGCGATGCAACAAATTAGCCGCATGGTTGCAGACATGCCTGATATTGGTTTGGCATGGAGTGGATTATCTTATCAAGAATTACAATCAAGTCATCAAGCGATCTGGCTATATATTATCTCTATTGCATTTATCTTTTTATGTTTGGCCGCACTGTATGAGAGCTGGTCAATTCCAACTGTCGTGATGATGGCGATTCCATTAGGAATTGGTGGAACCATTCTGTTTAGTTACTGGTTTAATTTTGCCAACGATATCTATTTTCAAATCGCTTTACTCACCACGATTGGTTTGTCCTGTAAAAATGCAATTCTGATGGTCGAATTTGCCGCAAACTTGCAAGCACAGGGGGCAAATGCAACAGATGCAGCTTTAAAGTCCGCAGGTCTACGCTTACGCCCAATTCTAATGACTTCATTGGCTTTTGGTGCTGGAGTCGTACCGCTAATGTTTTCGACTGGTGCTGGTGCATTGAGTCGTCAAGCGATTGGGTATAGCGTATTTGGTGGGGTTTTATTTGGAACGATTCTGGTATTAATTTTTATTCCATTTATGTATGTATTGATTCGCTCATTGTTTAAATACAAGCCAGCCAAGCATTTAAATGAAATAACTAAATGAGAATTAAAATATGAATCTACACTCAGAGGAGTTGGACTGTACGGTTTAGCATTTTAACAGTCTTTCAAATTACAGTTACTTTTTTCATATGTATTTGGTGAGCCAATTCGAGTAAAAGTAAAACCAAGCTAGACAGAATTGTATATTAGCGATTCTCGTCTTGGCGTACTTTATAAACATAAACAGATCAAGTTTGAAGCACTGCTTCCATTTTTGAGGGTATATCATGAACGCTCCTCTTTCGTCTTTAGTCATAGACGCGATTACACAATTTGACATTGCGCGGGCGGTTAAACTACTGGCTGATTTGAAAAAAGCGGATATTGCTGATGTGTTGGAACAAATGCCCGCACAGGCCAGTTGTCAGCTTTTAGAACATTTACCACGCCGAGCCAAAGTTTTTGCCAAAATTGATCCAGATTATCAAGCCAAACTCGTCCATGAGTTTTCCAGAGCAAGTTTGGCAGAAATTGTGTCTGAAATGCCCTCGGATAAACGAACAGACTTATTTAAACGTTTAAATCCTCAGGAACAAGAAGCCTTACTTCCAGCTTTAGCTCAGGCGCAACGCGAAGATCTACGCCGTCTTTCGACTTATCAGGAGGAGACAGCGGGTGCGATTATGACCTCGCAATACGTCACATTAAAACAGGATATGACTGTGGCTGAAGCGATGGATACTATAAGACGACAAGCCCCCGATGCTGAAACCATTTACGAATCTTATATTATTGATGAAAACCGTCATTTGATTGGAGTCGTATCTTTACATGAACTGGTTTTGGCACCATTGCATCAGCGAATTCAAGATTTGATGAGTACAGATGTGATTAGTGCATATGTGGACGATGACCAAGATGATGTTGCCAAGAAAATAGCGCATTATGATTTACTTGCACTACCAGTAATTGATCATGAGGGGGCTTTACTAGGTATCGTGACCTATGACGATGCAATGGATGTTGCCAGTGAAGAGGCCAGTGAAGACTTTTTAAAAGTCGGAGGAGTAGAAGCTTCTGCGCCTATTTTAAATATCAAGGAAGCACCATTATTTTTACTTTATCGAAAAAGGGTATTCTGGTTAGTAATTCTGGTCTTTGGCAGTTTATTGTCTGGTTTAGGCATCTCGCATTTTGAATCTGTGATTGAGGCTAATATTGTGTTGGTCTTTTTTTTACCCTTGTTGGTGGGAAGCGGAGGGAATGCTGGTTCACAGTCTTCAACATTGATGGTTCGTGCTTTGGCCACAGGTGACGTGGTTATGAAAGACTGGTTTAAATTGTTGAGTCGAGAATGTTTAGTCGCATTGGGTTTAGGAATTACCATGGCGATTGCAGTCGCAATTTTAGGCTATATTCGTGGCGATGCTATGGTCGCATTAGTTCTTATTTTGAGCATGATAGGAATTGTGTTGATCGGTAGTATTATAGGAATGAGTTTGCCATTTATTTTAGATAAACTAGGTTTAGACCCTGCTAGTGCCTCTGCGCCATTGGTTACCTCGATTTGTGATGCAACAGGAGTGATCATCTATTTATTTATTGCTGCTCAGTTATTGAGTAATGTAAACGTGTAAAGAAATAGATAAAGTCAAAGAAATAGAGTGAGATTTCATTAAAATAGAAGGAAGCCTTTGGAATCAGAGTTTCTATGCCAGAACAAAAAAAATTAACACAACACGAAGTAATTAAACTAGAACGGGATTTGGCTAAGTTTGCCAATGTCATGGATAGTTTGGTTCGTATTCCCTTTACCAAACAAGGCATTGGAGCAGATGCTGCACTTAGCACTATTCCCTTTGCTGGAGACGTGGCTGGATTTGTATTGACCTGTTACGCAGTTTATAAAGCCAAGCAAATTGGTGTACCTCAACATAAACTCAATCCAGTGATTAAACTGGCTGCGATTGATGCGGTGGTTGGTTTTATTCCAGTCGCAGGTACAGTATTCGATGTATTTATTCGACCTAGTCGTAAGGCGTTGGATATCGTACATGATCATATTCGTGAAGAATATCAGATTCAGAGCCAATCCCATGTGATTCACCCTTATTTGCATGAACATCTGGAACAAAAACAAAAACAGTCTGCATTTTGGCGAAATCCTGTAGTGAGCTGGATCTGGTTACACTTACCTGATCTGATTGGACTTGTCTTTATTGTGCTTTTTGCAGCCGCACTATGGATGGGCGTGCATTATTTATGGTCACTCTATCAAGCTTATCAATAATTCTAAGGCATAAAAAATGCCAATCATGATCGACTGGCATTTTGCTTAACATTGACTTTACAACACTTATGGATAGTTCAACTGTTGTAATGCAGCTACACGCTGTTCAATTGTTGGATGCGTATGGAACAAAGCAGCGAGACTAAAGCCTTGCTCTTTACCTTCTGCAATCGCAAAAGCTTTCATTTCTTTTGGCATTTGATCTGGTAGTTCAGATTCGGCCTGTAAGCGTAATAATGCAGAAATCATTGCCTGTTTGCCAGCTAAACGCGCACCTGCTTCGTCAGCACGATATTCACGTTGGCGTGAGAACCAAAGTACAATAGTTGACGCTAAAATACCAAACACAATATCTAGTACAATCGTCACGACAAAATAGCCCATGCCTGGTGCTTCGCCGTCTTGACGACCAAATACGTTACGGTCGATAAAATCGCCAATCACGCGGGCAAAGAACATGACGAATGCGTTGACTACACCCTGAATGAGGGCAAGAGTAACCATGTCACCATTGGCAACATGTCCAATTTCATGCGCCAATACTGCACGAAGTTCATCTTTGTTCATACGTTCAAGTAGACCGCTAGAAACTGACACGAGTGCATCATTTTTATTCCAACCTGTCGCAAATGCGTTGGACTGGTAAGAAGGGAAAATTCCGACTTCTGGCATTTGAATGCCTGCACGTTGCGAAAGTTCCGCAACCGTTTGCAATAACCATGCTTCAGCCTGATTGCGTGGAGCATTCGGGTCAATCAATTCTGTACCAGTGGTTTTCTTCGCCATCCATTTAGACATAAATAACGAAATAAGAGAGCCAACCATACCAAACACAAAACAGATGACCAAGAGGTTGCCTAGATTTAAGCCACCCGCGCCATGGTAACTACCGACACCGAAGAGTGACAATATAATGCCAGCTACAACCAGTACCGCGAGGTTGGTTAGCAAAAACAAACCAATCCGCATCATTGAGTAAATCCTCTTTCAGGGTATTAAAATAAAATAGAACATGATCCTAAAATCATTAGGCTAAATATGAGGGCCTTTTCTCAAAATTTCAAGACATATTATTTTATTTAAGGAATTTTTAAGTTAACTATTGTAGGTAAATTAAACCTTTAATTTGCAAAGTGAATTCTCGCATAGGCTGTTGCGTTATCAGTGACATACGTTCCCGGTGCATCAGTAAAACTATTATTGGAAACAGAAATAATTTGACGATTGTATTTTGGTGCACTTTCGGTAGGCGTGTTTGACGCTGTTGTAGAAGTGTAATTGGCCGACTGAGCAATGATTTGTGGAGCTGTCGGTGTTGTGGAGTTCGTATTGGCACCTGAGGCATAAAGATTGTTCAAGCGACTGGTCACACGTTGTACATAATCCTGTGTTTCACGGAAGGGAGGAATGCCGCCATATTTATCTACATTACCTTCACCTGCATTATAAGCAGCTAAAGCCAATTGTGTATTGCCATTAAAGCGTTTAAGTAACCAGCTTAAGTATTTGGCTCCCCCAAAAATATTTTCGTAAGGATCATAAACATTAGAAACATTAAAACGTTTGGCTGTTGCAGGCATTAATTGCATTAACCCTTGCGCTCCAACTGGAGAGCGGGCATTGGTATTAAAACCCGATTCAGTATGCATGACTGCTTTAATTAAACCTTCAGAAACGCCATGTTGTTGAGCAGCTTGCCGAATAATATGATCAAAGGCATTTTTATTTTTACTATAACTGGGCAGGACTGCAGCTTCAGAATTGCCCCAATTACGATAAGCGTGGATATTACTGTCTGAATAGTAAGTGGCTTTTACTTTGGTGAGGGAACGATCTGAACTTTTGCGATTGGTCAGTAGCGTTCCACCGTCTCGATCTTTATAAACATACATTTGACCAGCATGACTTGATACAGTCATTACGCCTGCAATAACTGACCCCAAAATAAAATGTAAAGAAAAATGCACACTCTTTTTCATTGTAAATTATTCGCTTTATCAAAATGTATAATGCCACGCTACCTAGTGTAACAAAAAAAAGTAAATTAACTAGATTTGATGAAAGTTTTTTTAAACCTGTTTGACAAATAAAATCAAGTTATTTTGTCTGAATCCTAATCAAAAAAAATTAAAAAAATATTTTAGAAAAGTCATCTTGACATAAATAAGTTATTGAAAATTATATATAAAAATAATTGATCAAAAAATGAACAATTTAAACAAAAGCCTTATTTTCACATCAGAACACTTTGTCAAGCCTAAAGAAATCCACAATTTTATCCACAGGTTTTGTGGAAAACTGTGGAAAAGTCCAAAATATAAGCATCTTGGCGAAATCTTACACAATCATGCTTAATTTTTTCTTTAAAGCAGACCAGTATAAATCGTAAAAATGACAAAGCAGAGAAATTAAAAATTCTTTAGGTGCGCTTCATGGATGAATCAGATAAAATTGTGCGGTATTTTTCTTATGGTAACGTGTGTCTATGTACTCGCCAGTTGAGTCCGATCAGGGATTTAATTTTAAACCTGAGCTGCCGACCAGTTCAGCATATTATCGCTTGCTAAAAAAACTTCGCCGTCAGGTGGGTCATGCTATTCGTGACTTTAAGATGATTGAGGATGGCGACAAAGTCATGGTATGTGTGTCTGGGGGCAAAGACAGCTATACCTTGCTGGACATTTTATTACAATTTAAGCGCATCGCGCCGATCAATTTTGATATTGTTGCAGTGAATCTGGATCAGAAACAGCCAGGTTTTCCAGAAGACGTTTTGCCACGCTATATGGAAGAAAATAAGATTCCATATTATATCTTGGAAAAAGATACTTATACCATTACCAAGCGTTTAACTCCGGAAGGCAAAACGTACTGCGCAGTCTGCTCACGTTTACGCCGTGGGTCACTTTATGGTTTTGCTCAAGAAATAGGCGCAACCAAAGTTGCACTTGGACATCATCGTGATGATATTATCGCAACCTTCTTTTTAAATCTGTTTCATGGCGGTAGTTTGAAGGCGATGCCACCAAAACTTTTATCTTCAGATAAAAAGAATATTTTGATTCGTCCTTTGGCGTATGTTGAAGAAAAAGACATTATTAAATATGCAGAAATGCGTCAGTTCCCGATTATCCCATGTAATTTGTGTGGTTCTCAGGAAAATCTTCAACGTGCCATGCTCAATGAAATGTTACGTGATTGGGATAAACAATATCCAAAACGTTTACATAGTATTTTTGGTGCTTTACAAAATGTATCACCATCGCAATTGGCAGATCGTGAATTGTTTGACTTTGAAGTTCTTGATTCACAACGTGAATTGGATTTTAAAGATCCCGAAGAAATTAAAAAACGTCTAGATGTGGTTAATCTAAGTTTTGCAGCTGAATAAGCCATTCTAATGCTAACTGATTTATAAGTTAGCATTTTTTTTACCCGATAAAGTCTTCAGATTATCCAAAATGAATGGCGCGTACAAAAAAGGTTAGCTCAAAATAAAAAGAACGTGCTATAACAATGCACAAGCAAATTGCTTCAAAAAGATGTTGTCTATGCTTGATCTAGTCAACACAAGGAATTGAACAAATACATTTGAGGAAAGAACATGCCTGCATTTTTAACTGATGACTGGTTTTCTACTGTCGACCAATTAACTGCTGAGGCAGGTGACTTGAATTTACCACCAGCATTGGCAAATTTGGCAATTAATCTTGTTGTTACAGACGCAAATGGTAATAGCGAATTGGCTTTAGATGGCGGAAAAATCCAAAAAGGTTTGTCATCAAATGCAAAAACAACATTGAATATGGATGCTGAAACACTTCGTAAAGTATTTCTTGAGTTCGATATGGCTGCGGCAATGCAGGCATTTATGACAGGTAAAATCAAAGTTCAGGGCGATATGTCTCAATTGATGGCATTGCAAACTGCTAAACCTAGTCAAGAACAAAAAACTTTGTTCAAAAAAGTGCTTGAACATACAGCATAATTTGAATGTAAATAAAAAGCTTGGTCTTTGAAGACTAAGCTTTTTTTATGCAAAAGAACAATAAAAGCAATCGAACAATTAAACATCAATCCAGCGTTCACTGGTTTTAATATGTTCTACATAAGCCCGAATTCGCGTTACATATTGAACAGCCTGACGATAGCGACCATTACTCGCTTTATTACGATTTAAGTAATCATAAAATACCAGCCAGTTATTAGGATTCTTACCTTGACTTTGTAAGCGCTTTTGAATCTGACTGACTGCACCAGGCCCCATATTATAGGCGACTAAAGCATACCAATTACGGTCTGGGTATGGGATATGCTGATATTCACTGAGCATGAGGTCATAATATTTTGCTCCGCCTTGAATACTTTGTGCAGGATCGACGCGATTGGTCACACCCATTGCACGTGCAGTATTATTCGTTAGCATCATCAGTCCACGTACACCTGTTGGTGAAACTGAATTTGGTTTTAAATAAGATTCCTGATAACCAATCGCAGCAAGTAATTGCCAATCCAAATCATACTTTTCAGCGGTTTTCTTAAAACTTGCCTTATAAATAGGCAGGCGATTGTCTAGATCACGCTTAATCATTGGCCATGCTTCAGGCTTGACGACATTACGATTATAAAATGATGCCAATTGACCTGTAACACCATTTTGTTTGCTTTGGCAAATAAACCCACTGGCAGTCTGTGAAAGAGGATCATCAGCATATTTAAATACCCAATTCAGCTGAGTATTAAGACCATTTTTAGCTAAATTGGCATCATCACCACAGCTTGCTGAGAATGAAATCAATTGCTTATTTTCGACAGTTTTAAAAGTTGCAGTGGTCATGGCAAAATTTGCTTTACCTTGAGCAACCATATTTAAAGCTGTTGCATTATCTTTAACGGTTTTAAAATTTAGCTTAACATTTAAACTCTTTGCATATTGACGGGTTAGGTCATAGCCAAAACCATGTAAAAACTGACCCTTTTTAAATACAGTTGTGGGAGATTCAACTGCAACAACGGTCAGGGTATTACTATCTACGACAGCATTGTATTGGTGTGTTTTACCGGCATTGATACTATGAAATGGAATCAGTACCGTACTCAATGCTAAGGCTTTAAATGGGAGTGAAGGAAATAATGAACTCAGGCCAGGCCTCGATTCAGTGGTTGAACTACTGTGCATGTTGTCTCCGCTACAGATAATTTACGCCCTAAAAATCCAGACAAAATGCTTCCAGATTTTCAACAAGTTGGTAAATCCAAGAGGGGTGGGCAGTCATGACGTCATTCAAAAAAATGACTATTGAAAAACTGACACTATATAGTAAAACTAAACAGTTTAAAAAATGACCAAATTTAGGTCAGGGCGAATAATAATCACCTTAAAAGTGAATGTCAAATTTTTTGCATAAAAAATATACCGAATGCGCTCTAAACTAATGATTTTAAAAAGAGATATATTTATACAATTCTTACATGTCGAAATCACGAATAAATTGATAATTCTTGTAAGGCATCTGTTGTGTTTTAGTTGGATTGATTTATGAAATTTCACTAAATAAGGTGCTAAGCCAATTCAGAATGAAATGTGTTAAATAAAATACTAAACCAAAAAAGCGTTATATTACTGAGGATAAGAAATTTGAACGATATACCAAGTTTTTTTACCGTGAGGTGTTTGCACCTGAATTTCATCATCTAGAGATTTGCCTAAACATGCTTTTGCCATAGGTGACTGAAGTGAAATGTAGTCTTTGCGTCCATAAATTTCTTCATCACCAACAATGCGAAATTTAATCTTTTCTCCATCGTCATTTTCTAATTCAACCCATGCACCAAAATAAGCTTTGCCATCCTGTTCAGGGCTATATTCAACTTTATATGCGACCTCAAAAAGTTTGGTTAAATATCTGATTCTACGATCAATTTCTCTTAACTTTCTTTTGTTGTAATGATAGTCAGCGTTTTCTGATCGATCGCCGAGGCTAGCTGCCCATGAGACAATACTGGTAATTTCAGGACGTTCCTTACGGACAAGATCATTTAATTCATTTTGTAAGCGTTGATACCCCTCTACAGTAAGTAATTTACGACTCATAAACATGTTCCAAAATTTTGAATAAACTCGTTTAAATGTATATTCTAAAAAGAAATAACTATTTTACCAGACTCTATTTTAAGATAAATGACTTTTTAATTATTAAGCCTTATTTGCTGAGTAAAATATGCATAGAACTATTCATTATTCCTGTATTTGAAAAACTTATTTTTACAATAAGCTCGTATTCCAACAACATAAATTAAAAAAACTAAATCTTTTCGTTTTAGAGTAGATAGATCTTTTTATAAAAATACGATAGGAATAAGTATGTCTCTCGAAAAAGTAGTTTATCGTGCCAAAGCTAAGGCAACAGGTGGTCGAGATGGACAAGTGGTTTCTTCAGACGGTGTCCTTAATGTAAAACTTGGTGTTCCTAAAGAAATGGGAGGTGCTGGTGGAGCGGTAACTAATCCTGAGCAACTTTTTGCAGGTGGTTATTCGGCTTGTTTTCTGGGAGCTTTAAAGTTTGTTGCAAATCGCGATAAAATTAAAATTCCAGCAGATGCTTATATTGAAGGTGAAGTGGGGATTGGTCCTATTCCTACAGGGTTCGGTATTGAAGCTAAACTCAATATTCATCTGGAAGGAATGGATGAAGTAGAGGCAAAAAAACTGGTTGATGCGGCGCATATTGTCTGCCCATATTCAAATGCCACTCGTGGAAATATTGATGTAGATCTTAATGTTATTGTCTAATTAGACATTATTCTTTGATTAGAATGAAAATGGGTACTGGTCAATATTTACTAGTATCCTTAAAAGAATAAAAAATTTAAAAGATAGATCAGCTAAATAAAAATATTGATTATTCTCATGATTAGGCATTCCTAATTAAGATTGGGGATGTTTAAAAATACAAAATCAGTAACTCTTAAACTTAATAATAAAGAAAGTGAGAGGTCAAAATAATGGAATGGTTACAAAGCGTATTAAAACATAGTCCTGAAATTTTACTGTTTCTATCTATTGCAATTGGTTTCTGGATTGGTAAATTTCAGGTTGGTAAGTTCCAATTAGGTGGTGTTGCAGGTTCATTATTGGTCGCTGTAATACTAAGTTTAATTGGTGTATCGGTCGATAATGGCGTTAAATCAATTTTATTTGCTTTATTTATTTATGCCGTAGGTTTTGAAAGTGGCCCTCAATTCTTTAAATCTTTAGGGCCAAGTTCAATCAAGGAAATTTTACTTGCTGCATTTATGGCAATTTGTGGTCTGGTAACTGTTCTTGTTATGGCAAAAATTTTCCATCTGGATAAAGGTTTGGCCGCAGGGCTTGCCGCAGGTGGAATGACGCAATCCGCTATTATTGGTACAGCAGGTGATGCATTATCTCGTTTAGATTTACCTTTAGCAGAAATTCAAAGATTACAAAGTAACGTAGCCATTGGTTACGCTGTCACGTATGTTTTTGGTTCGCTTGGTGCAATTATTGTCTGCGTAAATTTGTTGCCTAAGTTTATGGGACGAGAAATACGTGATGATGCAATTAAGGCACAATCTGAGCTTTTAAAAGGTGCAGTCGAACTTGCCCCAGGGCAAGAAATGGCTATGCCAGAGATTGTGAGCCGTATTTATCAGGTTGAACAAGCCAATGGAAAAACGATTCAAGATATCGAATCTAAAGTAAATAATATTACGATTGAAAAAGTAAAGCGTAATGACCGATTGATTGATATTACTGCCGAGACTGTCTTAAAAACCAATGATGTTGTTCTGGTGGTAGGGCGACGCACAGGTGTTGTAGAAAGTGCCAGTAGCCTAGGTAAAGAATTACAATCTTCAGAAGGTATGGAATTAATCATGGAAACGACAGATGTCATCCTGAAAAATTCTAAATATATCAATCGTACACTTGGTGATTTAAAAGCGAATACGCCACCTTATCTAAAACATGGCATTTATATTTTAGGAATCAAACGCAATAGCGAGTCTGTTGAACTTACCGATGATTTTGTTTTTCATCGTGGAGATGTTGTGACTGTTTATGGTACGCAAAGTGATCTGAATCGTGTGATTAAAGAAGCAGGTCAGGCACTTCCAGAAAGCCTTAAAACAGATTGGGTTTTTCATGGAGCAGGGATCGCCATTGGTTTGATTATCGGACTTATTGTTGTTCGTATTGGTGATATTCCATTAACTCTGGGTGCTGGTGGCGGTGCGTTACTTTCAGGTCTGGTTTTTGGCTGGATACGTAGTCGCGACCAAATTCACGGCAATATGCCCCTTGCAGCTTCACAGCTTTTAAAAGACCTTGGACTTGCTGGATTTGTCGCAGCAGTTGGGTTGCAATCTGGATTACAAGCGATTCAGACAGTGAAAGAAAGTGGACTTTCTTTATTCCTGATTGGGGTTGTTGTCACATTGGTTCCACTCATTCTCAGCATGCTTTTTGGACGCTATGTTCTCAAATATGACAATGTTGCAGTGTTTGCTGGCGCGCTTTCAGGTGCGCGAAGTGCCAATCCTGCATTTGGCGCAGTTTTGGATAAAGCTGGAAACTCAATCCCTACAGTTCCCTTTGCGATTACCTACGCGTTGGCAAATGTATTTTTAACTTTACTCGGCCCAGTGATTGTTGGCTTGGCCTGATCACCTAATCTTAAAAATTTTAAATGATTTACAAAAATTAAGGAGTTCTTCCTCATGGCAAAAATTGATTATTCTAAATATGCAAAACTAAGTCCATTTGAATTAAAAGATGAATTGATTGCTTTAGCACAAAGTAAAACAGACCGTATGATGCTTAATGCTGGTCGTGGTAACCCTAACTTTCTGGCAACGATTCCACGTCGCGCTTTTTTTCAATTAGGTTTATTTTCAGCCACTGAATCAGAGTTTTCATTTTCCTACATGCCAGAAGGTTTGGGTGGATTTCCCCGACCAGTAGGTTTACAGCAGCGCTTTGATCATTTTGTACTTGAGAACCGTGACAAGGCAGGCGTAGTGTTCTTGGGTAAGGCTGTTTCATATGTGCGGGATCAATTGGGTTTAGATCCAGACAAATTTTTGCTAGAAATGGTAGAGGGAATTTTAGGCTGTAATTATCCAGTTCCTGACCGTATGTTGCGTATTAGTGAATCCATTGTAAAAGAATATATCTTGCGTGAAATGGGCGTTAAAGGTATGCCAAAAGAATCATTGGATCTTTTTGCAGTTGAGGGTGGAACTGCTGCAATGGCTTATATTTTTAATTCTTTAAAAGAAAATAAGCTGATTGATTATGGTGATAAGATTGCAATTGGCGTCCCTGTTTTTACGCCATATCTTGAAATTCCAGAGTTAAATGACTATCAGCTTGAAGAAGTGCTGATTCATGCGGATCCAAATCTTGGATGGCAATACCCTGAATCTGAGTTGCGTAAACTTGAAGATCCATCAATTAAAGCTTTTTTCCTTGTCAATCCAAGTAATCCGCCTTCGGTCAAAATGAGTGATGAGGGCTTGGCTATTTTGGCAGATATTGTAAAAAAACGTCCCGATTTGATTCTTCTGACAGATGACGTCTATGGCACATTTGCAGATAACTTCAAATCTTTGTTTGCAATTTGTCCCGAAAATACTATTTTAGTTTATTCATATTCCAAATATTTTGGAGCAACGGGTTGGCGTTTAGGGGTGATTGCAACCGCCAAAGAAAATGTTCTGGATAAAAAAATTGCAGCATTATCAAAAAAAGATAAGGCTGAGTTGGAAAAACGTTATGGTTCATTGACGACTGACCCTGCCAGTATCAAATTTATTGATCGACTCGTTGCAGATAGTCGTAATGTTGCTTTGAATCATACTGCGGGTCTTTCTACACCTCAACAAGTACAGATGGTGTTATTTTCATTATTTAACATGATGGATTCGCGTCAGGATTATAAGAAAGCTGTTAAATCTGTGGTTCGTGAACGTGATGCTGCGCTATATCGCCAATTGGGTGTGGACGTTCCACAAGATCCAAATGCTGTCGATTATTACACTTTAGTCAATCTGGAAAATACGTCTCGTCAACTTTATGGCGATGACTTTGCAGATTGGGTGATGAAAACCAAGAATCCGACAGAATTACTTTTCCGTGTTGCGGATGAGACAGGTGTAGTTTTATTGCCGGGTTCTGGTTTTGGAGTACAGCATCCATCTGCACGTGCATCTTTGGCAAATTTAAATGAATACCAATATGCAGCGATTGGTGATTCATTGCGACGTTTTGCCGATGAGTCTTATCAGGAATATCAAAAAATACGTAAGAAAAAATAAGCAAACCTGAAAAAAATCCCTGATACATAAAAAATGAGTCAGGGATTTTTTATTTATAATAGCAATGAAATACATTGATTTATTTGACATTTTAGAAAGAAATCATATTTTTGATAAACATCTGACTGTAAAGTTCTCAACTGTAGAACAATAGATCATGATTTTTAGTGTAAAAATTATTAGCATCTTTACGTTAAAAGATAGAACAACAACATCGAAAAGGAAGTATGAATGCTAGCTTATGATGCTGATCTGGAATTATTTCGTGATAATTTTAAACGTTATATGAATGAGCATATTGCACCACATTATGATCAATGGGAACGAGAAGGCATCATGCCACGTTCAGTTTGGTCATCATTGGGTGAAAATGGTTATCTATGTGTTGATGTACCTGAAAGCTATGGAGGCTATGGTGTTCCAACACATTACTCTTTAATGTTGGTAGAAGAATCTGCACGTGCGGGTTATGGTGCTTTATCCACTGCAATTTCATGTCATTCAGAGATTGCAGCACCTTATATTTTGCATATAGCCAGTGAAGAGCAAAAACAGTATTGGCTTCCAAAAATGGTCAGTGGCGAAGTTGTTGGTGCAATTGGGATGACTGAACCAGGTGCAGGTTCTGATTTACAAGCAATTCGTACCAGTGCAATTTTACAAGATGATCATTATGTCCTAAATGGCTCTAAAACTTTTATTTCAAATGGTCAGCATGCAGATCTAGTGGTACTCGCGGTTAAAACAGATCCGCAAGCACGTGCCAAAGGGGTTTCTTTGCTGTTGGTAGATACTCATCTGGACGGTTTTAAGAAAGGTACCAACCTTGATAAAATCGGGTTACATTCGCAAGATACGTCTGAGCTTTTCTTTGACAATGTGAAAGTTCCTAAAGATCAACTTTTAGGGCAACCCGGTCAGGGCTTTGCCTATCTCATGCAGGAATTACCACGTGAGCGTACTGCAATTGCGGCTACAGCGCTCGGTGCAATTCGTGGTGCAATTGATGTTACAACGACTTATGTCAAAGAACGTCAAGCATTTGGTCAGCCGATTGCGAATTTCCAGAACACACGCTTTGTCTTGGCACAGGCGAAAATTGATGAATTGGCAACGGCTGCTTTTTATAATCAGAATCTTGCTTTGTATCAACAAGCCAAACTGGATGTAGAAACAGCAGCAGCTCTCAAATGCTTTAGTACAGACATGCAAATGAAAGTTGCCGATAATTTACTACAATTATTTGGTGGCTATGGTTATATGACAGAGTATCCGATTTCACGTTTTTTTGTTGATGCCCGTATTCAGCGTATTTACGGTGGAACCAACGAAATTATGAAAGAGATTGTTGCTCGTGGAATCATTGGTAAGGCGTAGGTCTAAACGCTAGTCCATAAAAAGCGGCAAGAAGATTGCCGTTTTTTTTATTTTTAAACGCAATTACAGGCGTAACACTTTCAATGTTTCATCAACAAATTGAGGAAATAAATCTGGGCTGCGAGAAGAAACATATAAGTTATTGTCATTTACGACATCTTGGTCAAGACAGACGGCACCTGCATTTTCTAAATCGCTTAAAATGGTTTGAATCACACAAATTCTTCGCCCTTTCACTACACCTGCATGCATTAATAGTTGTGGTGCATAACAACAGATAAAAATGGGTTTTTGCAGATTGGCAAAACGACGAACAAAATACACAAATCTTTCATCATTTTTTAGCAGTTCTGGTGACTCACCACCTGGAATGAGCAAAGCATCAAACTGATGCACATCACTATCATCAATTCCTAAATCAATGGTGGTTGATGTTTTGCGTTGAATGCCATAAACAATATTACCTTCATGATGCTCGATATTAATGACGCTATGACCCGCAGCACGGTAGGCGTGTACGGTTTCACAATATTCGAGATCTTCAAAATCATGAGTCACTAAAGTGGCAATTGTTTTTGACATTGTTCAACTCCCTTTTTTCAGGAAGGTTTTTATAGGAACTTATTACAATACGGTTTGATTAAAAAAACAACATTGACGCTTTGTAGTTAAAGCGTCATTAATTGTAAACTTGAAATGTAAGTTATTGATCTTTCATGGTTTAATTTTCATTAAATAATTTTTCACAATTTTCAGTGCTGTTACATGCCGCAAATAAAATTGCTTTAGGCAAACTTGCATACATATTGGTGATGTGTTGTTCGGCAGGATGACTAAAATGCCAATATTTAAGTTGAGCTGATTTTAAGGTTTCAAAATCTGCAAAAAAGTTGGAGTTGCTATTTTCTGGTTGAGAACCTCTAGCCGGGCGACCACGTCCTTCTGCTGTCCCAACCGTAGTCATCACTAATATAGGTGATTTGAACTCAGCCTTGTTCTGTTTGAGTTGTTGTAATTGTTTCGCTAATACATTTTGATCAAACCACAAAGACGGACTTGCTGCGACATAACGATTAAAACTTTGTGGATGTTGAAAGAAAGTATTGAGTGTAAATAAACCACCAAAGGAATGCCCAAATAAGGTTTGTTGTTGAGTATTAATTTGGATACTTTGCTGGATGCGCGGTTTTAATTCATTTTGAATAAATTTCAGAAAGTTTTCTGCGCCACCGTATTGGTATCTTTCATCTTTTTCTGGAGAGTCTTTAGGGAGAGGTGTGTAATCTAGTGCGCGTTGTTGACCAGAGAACTGTGTTTCCGTGGGGTAGCCAATGGTGACAATAACCACTGGATCAAGTCCCATTTTTTCAGAACCGCCACCAATCGATTGAGCGATGCTGCTGGCGCTGTTAAATACAGCATTGCCATCTAGCAAATATAAAACAGGGTAGCCCGTTTTGGGAGCAGGAGTATAAGGAATATAGACCTGAATAAAATATTCATTGGGCGTATATTTTGACTTCATCGTAAATTGTTGAGTGGTTCCTTTACGCTGTAAATCCAGACGTGGTCCTTGTGCCTGCGTCATTTTTGCAGAAGTAGAGAGATTAGTTTGTGAATAAGAAACTGCACTGAATCCACAAAGTGATAGGGTGAGTAAGGTACAAACGAAAGATTTTAGCATAATGAATTATTAAATGAGATTGATTCTTAATCATTTGTATTAAAGCATAAAAAAGAAAGATGTGAAGTGAAAATCAGGATTTTATCCATCTGACTGATCTTGATGCTATAGCAAACATGACAAGTCTTGATATACTGTTGCAAACCATTTGCAGAGGCTGCATTACAATGATCCATGATGATCAGAACTCGTCAACTTCTCTCGATTTACAACAAATTCGCAATGATATTGATTCTGTAGACCAACAGATTCAGGAACTCATTAATCGTCGTGCAAGTCTGGCTGAAGCGGTTGCTAAAGCAAAATTTGCGGCCGAAGAAAATCCGTTGTTTTATCGACCAGAACGTGAGGCACAGGTTCTGCGTAAAGTCATGGAGCGTAATAAAGGCCCACTCTCTGATACGACAATGGCACGCTTATTTCGTGAAATTATGTCGGCTTGTTTGGCATTGGAAGCGCCTCAAAGTATTGCATTTCTTGGTCCAGAAGGGACATTTACCCAATCTGCGGTACTTAAACATTTTGGTAAAGATGCCATTGTGCGCCCGTTACCGACAATTGATGAAGTATTCCGTGAAGTGGAAGCAGGCAGTGCACACTATGGTGTGGTTCCTGTTGAAAACTCATCTGAAGGGATAGTCAATCACACCTTAGACTGTTTTAAAACTTCACAGCTTAATGTGATTGGTGAAGTAGAGCTTCGCATTCACCATCAGTTTTTAGTGTCTGAAAATACTCGTAAAGACAGCATTAAACAGATTTATGCACATCAGCAAACACTAGCACAGTGCCGTCAATGGCTGGATGCACACTATCCGGGTGTTGAACGTGTGGCATTAAACTCTAATGCGGAAGCTGCTCGTCGTATTCGTAACGAATGGCATTCTGCTGCAATTGCGTCAGATCTTGCAGCCTCACTTTATAATCTTGAAATTTTACATAGCAATATTGAAGACAACCCAGAAAATACGACTCGTTTTTTAGTAATTGGTCGTGAAAAAATTCCACAAAGTGGCAATGATAAAACTTCACTTTTAATTTCTGCACATGACCGTGCTGGTGCTTTACTGGATATTTTGGCGCCATTTGCCAAACACGGTATAAGCTTGACCAGTATTGAAACGCGTCCTGCATTGCCTGAAAAATGGGCCTATGTATTTTTTATCGATTTAGAAGGGCATATCGAGCAAGAAAATGTTGCAGCAGCATTAAATGATATTCGTCCAACAGTCAAAGAACTGCGTGTATTGGGCTCTTATCCTGTGGCAGTATTATAGTTTTGTCATTACATTTGGATGACGTTGTACTTTTCTATATTGCACCACAGATTCAGAGTTAAAGCACATGATATCTCAACCCTTATTTCATAAAGTTGCATTTATCGGGCTCGGTTTGATTGGTTCGAGTCTGGCACGTGTTATTCGGTCAGAAAATCTGGCAAAGTCGGTTGTTGCTTCGGCGCGTTCTCAAAAAACACTGGATGACGCTAAAGCATTAGGCTTGATTGATAGCGGGTATCAAAATCCAGTTGAGGCTGTGCAGGGAGCTGATTTAGTGGTTCTAGCTTTGCCAGTTCGTGCCACACAAAATATTTTGGAACAGATCAAACCCTATTTAAGTGAACATACAGTTTTAACTGATGTAGGAAGCACCAAAGGCAATGTGGTTGCTGCTGCCAAATCTGTTTATGGTGATCATTTACCAACAGGTTTTGTACCAGGACATCCGATTGCAGGCAGTGAACATACAGGGGTGCATGCAGGTAAAGTTGATTTATTTGCCAATCATAAAGTCATTTTAACACCGCTCCCAAGTAGTGCTGATTGGGCGGTTGCGAAATTGATTCAGCTCTGGTCAGCAGCTAAAGCTGAAGTCATTTGCATGGATGTGGAAAAGCATGATGAAGTGCTTGCACATACCAGTCACTTACCACATCTCATGGCTTTTAATCTGGTTGAGCAATTGGCCAATCGTGAAGACAATTTGGATATTTTCCGCTATGCGGCGGGTGGTTTTCGGGATTTCTCACGTATCGCTGCCAGTGATCCACAAATGTGGCATGATATCTTCTTTGCCAATAAAACTGCGATACTCAAAGCCGTAGATGGTTTTGAACAACAACTGACTCAACTGCGACAACTGATTGAAAGCGAAGATTCACATGCATTGATGGGGTTACTCGGACATGCTCAGGCAGCTCGTCAACACTTTAATCATATGCTAGCCCAGAAACCCTTTATGGAGAAAAATAAGGTGACACAGCAATTTAGTATTCTACCGGGGAAAAAATCATTTCAAGGTAAATTTACCGTACCGGGTGACAAATCTGTGTCACATCGTTCCATTATGTTTGGTGCGATTGCAGAAGGAACGACACATGTAACGGGTTTTCTGGAAGGCGAAGATGCATTAGCCACCTTACAAGCTTTCCGAGATATGGGGGTAAGCATTGAAGGGCCTAAAAATGGTGAAGTGACCATCCATGGGGTTGGTATGCAAGGCTTAAAAGCCCCTGCTGGTGCTTTGTATATGGGGAATTCGGGAACCAGTATGCGTCTGCTTTCAGGGATGCTTTCTGCACAAAAATTCGATTCGGTGATGACAGGCGATGCTTCACTATCAAAACGTCCAATGGAGCGTATCGCGAAGCCACTTCGTTTAATGGGTGCACAAATTCAGACGACGGGTGAAAAAGGTACACCTCCTGTGAGCATTACAGGTGCGCAAGCATTAAAGGGAATCCATTACGATTTACCTATGGCATCTGCACAAGTCAAATCAGGTATTTTACTCGCAGGTCTGTGGGCAGCGGGTGAAACCTCTGTGACTGAACCTGAACCAACCCGTGATCATACTGAACGTATGTTACGTGCTTTTGGTTATGAGGTAAAAACTGAAGAAAATCGGATTTCACTGGTCGGTGGTGGTAAATTGGTAGGCACAAATATTCAAGTACCATCCGATATTTCATCAGCCGCATTTTTCATGGTCGGTGCTGCCATTACCGAAGGTGCAGATGTGGTTCTTGAAGCGGTGGGGATTAATCCAACGCGTACAGGTGTGATTGAAATTTTAAAACAGATGGGTGCAGACCTTAGCGTACAAAATGAACGTATTGCAGGTGGCGAGCCAATTGCAGATATTCATATCAAGGGGACACGTACTTTAAAAGGCATTCATATGCCTGAAGATCAAGTACCACTTGCGATTGATGAGTTTCCTGCATTATTTATTGCTGCTGCATGTGCAGAGGGTCAAACGATTTTAACAGGCGCGGCAGAACTGCGTGTTAAAGAATCTGATCGTATCCAAGTTATGGCAGACGGTTTAAAAATCATGGGCATCGATTGTACTCCTACGGATGACGGGATCATCATTGAAGGCAAAGGAAAAGCAGGCGACTGGTCCGCTATTTTTACTGGCGGTCAAATTGAATCGCATCATGATCATCGTATTGCCATGAGTTTTAGTATGGCGGGATTACGTGCCTCTGAAGAAATTAAAATTGTAGGTACAGAAACGGTTGCGACAAGTTTTCCAACATTTACCGAGTTGGCTAATCGTGCAGGCTTAAGCATTCAGGTCAGCCAATAAGTTAAAACGTATCCTCAGCTATACTGCTTAACATAAAAGCGACACAGCAGCGAAGTTTCGGCTTGGCTGCTGTTTGTTTATTGATTTATGCTAAATGGCAGTAATAACTATAAATGCAGGATGCGCAACATGAGAAAACTTCAATTTATTGCAAATTGTCCTAATCACTACGAAGGGCATGAGGTCAATGAGTGCCGTATTACTCAGGAATATGTTGCTGCACTTTTGTTCAAGCAACTTGGTGAGTATGGCTTTGAGGCACAGCATATTGCGCACGAACATCAAAAAGTTGAAGTCAATATAGAAAATCATCAACTTCCTTTGTCTGTAACTTGTTCACAAAAAAATGAAGACGGTCAATTGATGTGTGAAATCACTGCAAATCCCAAAGAAGAACAAGACTGGTTTGAAAAAATAGAAACTCAGAGTGTGATTCGCCAGTTGGCACAGGCAGTTGAAAATAGCTTGAAGTCAGATCATACGTTTACAGCATTTGAATGGAAAAATTAATACCACAATAAATGCTACTCCCTACATAACCAGAGGTGTATATTTTCATGTATCTATAGATGTTTTCAGAGTTATAAATACATGCAATCTGTCGATCTTACTCAACTTTCTCCAAAATTGGTCTGGAAACATTTTCAGACGCTGTGCACGATTCCGCGACCATCCAAGCAAGAACAAAAACTACGTGATCATCTGCAAGCATGGGCAGAGCGATTAGACTTGGAAACTTATATTGATCAAGTTGGTAATCTGATTATTCGTAAAGCTGCGAGTCAGGGTAAAGAGCAGGTGACAGGGGTCGTTTTGCAAGGGCATCTGGATATGGTGACGCAAGCGAATTCAAATACGATCCACGATTTCAATAAAGATCCGATTCAACCTATATTGCAAGAAGGCTGGCTGATCGCCAAAGATACGACATTAGGTGCTGATAATGGCATTGGTGTTGCACTAGCTCTGGCAGTACTCGAGTCTAATGATATTTCACATGGCCCACTTGAGGTTTTACTCACTGTAGATGAAGAAGCAGGCATGAGTGGTGCTCGTTTATTGCAAAGTGGTATTTTACAAAGTAAATGGTTATTCAATATTGATACCGAAGAATGGGGTGAATTATATCTTGGCTGTGCAGGCAGTCAGGATGTTGAGGCACAACAACAGCTGACTTATATTGCAGTTCCTAGATCTGGTTTAAAAACAGTCGAAATATCAATTTCTGGACTGAAAGGCGGCCATTCTGGGGTCGATATCCATTTAGGGCGTGGTAATGCCAATGTTATTTTGAGTCAGTTTTTGCATAAGCGTTTATTTGAGTTAGATGCTTATCTGGTCGAGTTCAGTGGCGGAAGTGCACGTAATGCGATTCCTCGTGAAGCTCGTGCCTTGATTGTGATCGATGAAAGTAAAATAGCATCTCTACAAAAATATGTGCAAAGTTATGAAAAGCATTGTTTGGACAATTTAAAAGGGATCGATGATTTTTTAAAAATAACGATTGAACTTAAAGACCAGACATTAACAGAAGTCATTCATCCACAGCAGCAAAGTTCATGGTTAAGTGCTTTGGCAACTTGCCCTTATGGTGTCAAAAACATGAGCGATGTTTTGGATAATGTGGTCGAAACATCTAATAATATTGGTGTGGTTCAACTTAACCGACAACAAGCCAAAGCCTTAATTATGGTGCGTTCAATGGTCAATAGTGAAGCTGAGGCTTTTGCTCAAGAGATCGCAGCACATTTTAGCAAATTAGGCATTGCATCCGAATTTACCCCATTGGTTTCTGGATGGACACCCAATCCTGAGTCTGAGGCATTAAAATGTTTACAGCAGGCTTACCAGACGGCGTTTAATATTGAGCCACATTTGAAAGTGATTCATGCAGGGTTGGAATGTGGCATCATTGCTGAACATTATCCTGATTTGCAAATGGTGTCTTTTGGACCAGATATTCAGGGCGCACACGCACCCGGCGAGCGAGTCAAAGTGGATACAGTAGAAAAGTGCTGGACGTTATTAGTCACCGCTTTGCAAAGTATGAAATAGTATAGATCATTCTGGGTAATTGATATTGATTATCCAGAACCATGTAGAGGCTTATTTCTTAACTGGCAGGCTCGGATTTATATAAACGATTATGACAAGCAAAATCGCAAATTGGCTTTCATCGTGAAAGTGTTATAGTCTAACCTCTTATGAATTCACAGGTTTATTGAGGTTTTTATGCTTTCAGTCATTTCTCCAGCCAAGACTTTAGACTACGAAACAACATTACCAACAGATAAACATACTTTACCAAGATTACTGGATCAATCTGAGCAATTGATTGAGGTTTGTCGTGAATTATCGGCATCGCAAATTGCCAGTCTAATGAGTGTGAGTGAAAAGATTGCAAATCTCAATGCAGATCGTTTTCATGACTGGACTTCTGATTTGTCACTTGCTAATGCAAGGCAAGCCATTTATGCCTTTAAAGGGGATGTTTACACTGGGCTAGATGCATATCGCCTAAAACAAGTAGATATTGAGTTTGCCCAAAGCCATCTGCGCATGTTATCGGGTCTATATGGACTGCTACGTCCATTAGATTTGATGATGCCGTATCGTCTGGAGATGGGAACGAAATTGCAAAATCCACGTGGGCATAATTTGTATGAATTTTGGGATGATCAAATTACTCAATTGATTATTAAAGATCTTGAACATACCAAAACTGATATTTTGGTCAATATTGCTTCAGATGAATACTATAAATCGGTTAATGAAAAGCGTATTGATGCACAAATCATCAAGCCTGTCTTTTTAGATCAGAAAAATGGTCAATACAAAGTCATCAGTTTTTATGCCAAAAAAGCCAGAGGTTTAATGGCAAGGTTTATCATTGAAAATAAACTGGAAAAAGCGCAAGACTTAAAGGCATTTAATAGCGATGGTTATTATTTTGATAAAGATAATTCTACAGAATCTGAACTGGTATTTAAACGCGATGAACAAAAATAGTTCTATTCATATTAATGAGTTATGATCTGTTTACTCAAAAAATTGAAACTGAACGCTTGATTTTAAGACAATGGAAGATTGAAACTGATCTTGAGCTTTTTTTTGTGCTTAATTCAGATCCAGAGGTGATGAAATATTTTCCTCATCCTTTGACTCGTACTGAAAGTGACGTACTTGCATTCAGAGTTTTTAAGTTGATTGAACAACAGGGTGGGGATTTTGGGCAGAGAAAAGTCCTTTACAAATGCATGTTCTATATAAAATATTATCTCCCTAATAAAAAATCCCGCTTTTAATGAGCGGGATTTATTTGTTCATTAATTAATTGTGAGTGCTTTCTTTCACATTTTTCGCTGTATTTTCAACAGAAGCCGCCGCATCGTGAGCAGCTTCTCGTGTTGCAGCTTCAGCTTTATCAGCAGCATTTTCGGTGGTCGCTGCTGCATGGTCAGCTGCCGCGTCTATTTTCGCAACTGCATTATCTGTTGCAGCATCAATTTTTGCAGCAGCATCTGAGGTTGCATGTTCAACATCATGACTTGCTTGTGTTGCAGCATTTTCGATATGTTCACCTGTAGTTGCTCCAGTTTCTGGCGCTTCTTGTTTCTTACAGCCGACAAGGGCAACGGTCGCAGCAAGACCGATAATCATCGTTAACTTATTCATTGTGTATTTCCTTTTTAATTGTGGCATCCAGAACAATTTGGATCGTTAAATTTTACTCATAATATATTTAAGATAACGATTTTTATTTGTAAGTAAAATGTTAAAAAATGCAATAAAAAAAAAGGCTTATCACTTGAAGCAGGATAAGCCTAAAAAATCAGAACAGATTTTTAAAAGGTGTTTTAACTATTCCGAATAATATA
>NZ_LXGN01000010.1 GCF_009372255.1 Acinetobacter guerrae | reverse complement strand
TAATTTAGATATTTTTAAAACCTCATCTACTCTACCAAAATATCAATCAAATCCACTAAGACTCAACCAACACCCTGTTTTTCAACAAGTTTTTATCCGCATCACCGCCGATGAGTGCGCATTCTACAGCATTTTTCAGTCAGCACAAGTGAATTTCTGATATTTCATTTTTAAGTGTTTATGTTTTGAACTAAAAGAAATTAAGATCATGATTTAATTGATTAATTTATTTATATTTTGATGCGCTAGAATTGTTTTTCAAATACCAACCATTAAACCTTTGATATTTAATAAAAAAGGGAGCCCAAACTCCCTTTTTATTAATATTTATTGGGAAGATGATTGGTTATGCTGATCCATCGGCATATCTTTCATATCCATATGCATTGCATCATCTTTTGCGGAATCCGACTGCATCTGATGCTGCATTTGCATCTGTTTTTGTTTGTGCATTGGCATATAGTCAGGCTCATTATTCATTGCTAAATAAAATACCCACATAAACAAAAAGGCTAAAATAATCGCGATGATCAGGAGTTTCCAACCCCAAATCGATTTTTCGGGTGACAGTTTTTCACGCATGGACTTTCTCCATAAAATTAAAATAATGTTTAAATCCAAAAGATCAGAATTTCATACTGATACGTGCCCAGTAGTTACGACCAATGTTATTGAACTGTTCATTGGCAGCATAACCAAATAAGGCTGCACCTGATTTATTCAAGTGTTCGCTATAGGCTTTATCGAGTAGGTTATCAATCCCTACCGAGAAGTCGAGTGCATCACTGTATTGATAAGTTGCATTAATAGCGAGGGTAGAAAAACCTTTACTCTTACTCATATCGTAACCCACGATATTGCCATCATTCAGGCTAATTCGATTCTGTTCAGCCACAGCACGCCACAATAATCCTAAACTGTATTTTTCCTGCACATAGCGCAGATTCAAACGCCCTTCTAAAGGTGCAATTTGCGGTAAGGGCTTATTGTCCGTGGTGTTTTCACCCCATGCATACATGGCCGAAAGATCTGCCTGAAAATGGTCATTGAATTTATAACCTACTCCCGCTTCTGCACCTGCGATGGTCGCATCGACATTAGCGGCCAAAGGATACATCTGACTCGAATTTAAACTGTTGTATCTCACTAAAATAAAGTCGTTAATCAGTCCTGCATAAGCAGATGCCCATGTATTCCACGCACCATGTTGCTGTTCAAATCCAATATCTAGCTGAGCAGTTTTCTCTGTCTTTAAGTTATTTAAATTATTCACCATTAAATAAGAAGACTCACCCATCATATTGGTTGAACCATTACCATGATCCGTTGCTGTACTATAAAGCTCCCAATAATCTGGACTACGTTCAACATAACCTATCCCTGCATAGGTTTTAAACCCATGCTCAGGCAAATTGCTTTCGATACGAATAAAACCACTTGGATTGGTATCTGTTCGTTCCTGATCGTTTTCGGCACTATCAACTTTGACATGGTCAAAACGTGCGCCAGCCACCAGCTTATTGTTTGGATTTAAACGATATGTCCATTCACTAAACGCTCCATAAGATTCAAACCGTAAATCGCCATCTAATGGCGGAATTGGATTTGCATCACGCATGTACATGTTACCAGCGTGCTTATTTTGCTGTGAATCCACTCCAGAAATGACACTAAAATTATCCCATTCTGTGGTGATTGCTGCTCGTGCATTAAGTGTACGACGCGTTACTTCCATTGCCATAGGCATCATTGGTGGGGTACGCATTTTATAATTATCCATGATGTGATCGTTGTAGCTATAATCAACCTGAGCTTCAACTTTTTTAATCACATCGGTCAGATTTTTTTGTTCTGCGTGTAAACCTAAACTTTCTCGCTGAAATTGCGTTCCATCCATAGTACGCCCTGCATAAGCAGCTTCGCCATCTCCTTTTCCACCTTTCAGTTCAATCCATGAATCCTGTGTCGGTTTCCAGCCTAGAGCCAAGTCAGCATTCCAACGTTCCCAATTAGAATGAACTTTGTCACCATTGCCATCCTGATAATCATTGGCTACTGAACGATTGGCATTAATACGAGCATATTTAGTTTCATCGCCTATTGCAGCCTCTACATTATGATCTAGTCTTCCATAAGACCCCATCAAGACACTGGCCTGACCACGATAGGGCTTATTGGCAGTTAAATTTTCTGGTTCCCGATCAAAAATCACGGTCGCAGCAGAACCTGTATTGGCATATTGAACCGTTTGTGGCCCTTTGATCACGGTAATTCGATCATAACTTTCTGGGTTAATATAGGAAGTTGGCGCATCCATACGTGCTGGACAAGCACCCAGATTTTCTGTGCCATCCGTCAAAATTTTAATGCGCGAACCAAACATACCACGGAACGTTACGTCACCATTAGTTCCGCCATTTTTTATGGCACTAAACCCCATGATACTTTGTAAATAATCAGCACCATCGGTCGCAGGCACAGGCTGGATCGGCTGTTTTGGGTCAGCCTCAATAATCAAACCATTTGATAATCGGTTGTCTTGGGCAGTGACGACAATGGGTGCCATTTTTTTGGTTTGAATATCATCTTCAGCATATGCAAAAGAAGAAGTAAGCGCGATCAGAATCGCAGCCGAAAGTGGCTGTAATAAAAATTGAGTTTGAGTCATGTCTGTTTATCTCAAAACATAAATACGGAACAGCCTAAACTGAACAAAAAACAGCTTAAGCATAAAAGTAGGCTTTTAAACCCAAAGGTATTTAGTTATGCGAAAACAGGTGGGGCTCGGCCCTGAGGCAATAAAAAAAGTCGCTGAAGTGCGAAATAAATATGCCGAAATGCTTGTTGATATGCCAATAAGCGAACCTGAATACGCACCAAAACTTCTTTGACTTCAAGTTCAGGTGGTAAAACCAGATTGCCATACACCGTACAATACTGACACTGATGATCCAGATCGTGATGATCATGACCGTGGCTTTGCATGATTGTTTTGGACATTTCATGATGCATATGCTGCATCGGAGAATGTAGCGAATGATCGGTAGATGCTTGGGCTGTAGTTAACATTAACGCTTGGGTAATAGTTTCACAGACCGGAGCAATTTGATATTGCTTCGGCAGTAACGGTTGTAAAAACACCGCGATCTGTAAAAACACTGCGGCAAAACCCAGCAGCAACCCTGTGCGTAACAGCAAAACGCTCATCTCAACATTTTTTCGTCCGCAAGTATAACAAAGCCCAATCAAAATTGGGCTTTTCGTAGCACTTGAATCGTGAAATTAACGCTTAACCGCCACTTTTTCACGTTGACGCACCACTTTTTCAACTTTTTCACGCGCACGTTGTCGTTTTAAGGGTGATAAATAATCCACAAATAACTTACCATTTAAGTGATCCATTTCATGTTGGATACAAACAGCGAGAAGTTCGTCAGCCTCTAACTCAAATGCTTGACCGTCAAGGTTAATTGCCTCAATTTTGACACGTGACGGACGCTCAACTTTATCGTATATTTGAGGCACTGAGAGACAGCCTTCTTCGTACGGCTGAGTTTCTTCAGTGAGTGGGGTAACTTTGGGGTTAATAAATACCATGGGTTGGTCTTTATTTTCAGACAAATCCATGACAATCAGCTGAATATGACGATCTACTTGTGTTGCAGCCAGTCCAATACCGGGTGCTTCATACATGGTTTCAAACATATCAGCTGCAAGTTGACGAATTTCATCGGTCACTTCTTCAACAGGCTTAGCAATGGTGCGCAGGCGGGGATCTGGGAAACTTAAAATAGGTAATAAGGCCATACGATTATCCTCACTTATGCCATTGATCAAAAAACCAATGAAGGAAAAGCTTCATCAAAAAAATGTGTGTATTGTGGTTATTATACCGCAACTACGGACATAATTTTTAGGAATTATGATAATGAAAAAGGTTTTATACGGCATTCGATCATTTAATGCCTTGGGGTTTAAAAAACAATGTATCGCTGTCGCGATTTGCGCTGGACTTGGTATGACAGGGCTAAGCGCAACTTATGCAGCAAGTCCCAATGTAAATCCGCCTGCATTAAGAGCAAGCGCACCTCATGTTTATGTGGTTAAAAAAGGCGATACATTGTGGGATATTTCAGGAAAATTTCTGGACAAACCATGGCGCTGGCCTGAAATCTGGGCAAGTAACAAGCACGTTAAAAATCCACACTGGATATATCCAGGGGATCGACTATTACTGTGTACACTAGATGGTCGTCCATTCGTAGGACGCGATGAAGGTGATGGTTGTGAAGGCATTATTCGTCGTTACTCTGGCCGTACCACACTACAACCGCAAGTTCGTATTGAACAACTGAGTAATAGTATTCCTGTAATTCCACTGGACAATATCAAACAATGGCTAGATCGTACCGCGATTGTCGCAAGTGATAGTATCGAAAATACGCCTTATATTTTAGGCACGGCGGATCAGCGTGTGCTAGCAGGAAAAGGCCAAAGTGTTTATGTACGTGGTCAGGGTTTAACCTCAGGTCAACGCTATGCGGTATATCGTAAAGGCGAACCTTATGTACTGACTGATGCGAAAGGCAAAAAGCACACCGTTGGCTTAGAATTATTGCAAGTGGCATCAGGTATTGTCACCCAGACAGATCATGATATTGCAACGATGGAACTAACTGACAGCTACAATGCCGAAGTTCGTCGTGGCGATCTGGTGATGTTTGAACAAGAAGCCATGTTACCGACCCTATTTTATCCAACCGAAGCCAATCAGGTGACACAAGGTGGACAAATCATTCGAGTGATGGGTTCGATAGGTTCAGCCGCAAAAAATAGCGTGGTCACGATTGATCGTGGTCGTCTGGATGGTGTGCAATCAGGTCATATTTTTGCGATTTACCAACAAGGTGAAACGGTTCAGGACCCAAAAACCAAAGAAAAAATCAAATTGCCAAACCAGAAAGTTGGTACGCTAATGGTGTTTAGAACCTTTGATCAATTAAGCTATGCGTATGTGTTAGAAAGTTCTTTACCGATTAAAGTGGGCGCTGAGATTTTGCCTCCGCGTCTTGACGATTAAAAAACTCATCTCATGTTAAATCATTTGAATCAACATCACTACCATACCATCGCGGTGTGGTATCTGGTGCAACATTCTCTTTCGGCATTTCAAAAAGTCAAAAATCATTTTGGTGATTGTGAACAGGCGATATTGCCAAAACATTTGGCAGAATGGTCACAGCTGGGCTTACATGCCAGCCATCTCAAACGCATTCAAGAATATCAGACACATTCAGGTCAACAGGATTTTGCAAAACTGATTGATCTTGTCAAACAGCACACCGATTTTATTGTTACGCCAGAAGATATAGCGTACCCATCACAACTGCTTCCTTATGAGGATCGTCCACCGATTATTTTTGGACAAGGTAAACCAGATGCATTGTTGCAACCTCAGATCGCGATTGTAGGAAGTCGAAAACCGAGTCCACATGGTCGACAGGTAGCCTATGATTTTGCTTTTTATTTAAGTGAAAAAGGTTTTTTTGTCAGCAGTGGTCTGGCGCATGGTATTGATGAAGCAGCGCATCAAGGCGGTCTACAACATCAGCGCAGTATTGCGGTAATGGGAACAGGTTTGGATAGCACGTATCCAACTGCAAATCAGAATTTACGCCAACAACTTGCACAGCAAGGCGCAGTGATTACTGAGTTTTTACCCCGTACCTTACCTTTACAACGTAACTTTCCAAGACGTAATCGTATTGTCAGTGGTTTAGGGCTTGGTGTACTGGTGGTAGAGGCAAAACAAAATAGTGGTTCTTTGATTACTGCCAATGAAGCCGCCAAACAAGGTAAACTTATTTTTGCGATTCCTGGGCACATATACAGTGAGTTTCATCAGGGTTGCCATCAACTCATACGTGAAGGCGCGATTTTGGTCGATCATCCTGAACAGATCATTGAAGATTTAGCACTTCCAACCCAATGGCACATCAATCAACAAACTCAAGCAGATATTACCGAGCAAACCAATGCCATTCCAGCGCATTTAATTTCTTTATATCAGCAGCTTGATTGGGTTGGACAAGGTTTGGATCAACTCGCTCAAAACTTTAGTGGATCAACTGCCGAATTAACTGGTCAATTGATGGAACTGGAACTCTCGGGACTATGCATGCAACAGGCTGGTTTATATCAACGTTGCCGACCAAGCTATTAAAGTTCACAATAATGACCGTTTTTATCAAAGCAGGATATCATGATGCTGACCACCTCAGTTGTAGAAGCAGCACAATGCTTAAAACAAGGCAATGTGCTTGCCTATCCTACAGAGGCAGTTTGGGGATTAGGTTGTGATCCTTTTAACGAACAAGCCTTTCATAAAATTCTTACCCTAAAACAACGCCCGATTGAAAAAGGGGTTATTTTATTGGCAGGTCATATCGACCAAGTCCGTCCTTTATTTCAAAATCTTGATTCAGAACGACAACAGCAGGTGATTCAAAGTTGGACAAATCTTTCTATCACTGAACGTGCGACCACATGGCTACTCCCCATCAATGAGGCGCAAATTCCCAAGTGGATTACGGGGCAACATAATCAAGTTGCAGTAAGAGTCACCACACATGCCTTGTGTGTTGCGCTATGTAATGCCTTTAATGGATTTATTGTCTCCACCAGTGCCAATCCCGCGGGATTAGAACCTGCACGTTCTTTGCAGAATGCAAGTCAATATTTCGAGTCAAAAGTTGATTATCTCAATGGAGATTTAGGCTTAAGCCAACAACCGAGTCGAATTATTGATGCCATCACTGGACAAATCATTCGTGCATAATTTAAGTGACAATAATTATCGTTAATTCCTCTAAGTCGATTTCATTTGTAATTTGAAAATAATAAAAATTTGTTTCTTTATAGGCAAAAAAAACCCAGCCATATAGAATGGCTGGGTATAAAAAAGGATGCGTTTCAAGCACATCCAGAGGGTAACTTCAATCTGGGGGTATATAACTCAATCACAATTTGAGCTATATTTTGCAATAGATGTATTATGGATGATTCTTTTCATTAATACAAATATATTATTTATCTTATGAAAAGCTCAAAAAATAGAGCATAATTGTTAATTATAACTTAACAATTAAAATTATCACTCTATTTTCATTCATTTTTTAAAAATTTTGAATTTATTGTCATATTTCAAATTTATTTAAAAATCATATAGAAAAAATCATAAAGAAGATTTTTTAAACACTTTTAAATAAAAAAAGACAAATAGACGATCAAATTTGATTCATCTATTTATCATTATGAAAATATTAAGGAATAAAAGACTTCCCTAAAGAGGCAGGCAGATTCATTTGCAATAACTTTTTATCTCGTGAAATTACAACCAGCACTAAAATAGTTGCCAGATAAGGTAAGGAAGCGAGTAACTCGACTGGCAGATCTAACCCTAAAGCCTGTGCATGAAACTGTAAAATAGTAACACCACCAAATAAATACGCACCAATCATCAATCGTGCAGGCTTCCAGACCGCAAATACAACTAATGCTATCGCAATCCAGCCACGTCCTGCGACCATATTTTCAACCCAAAGTGGCGTATAGACCGTAGATAAAAAAGCACCTCCAATTCCTGCCATTGCTCCACCAAATAATACGGCACCATAACGAATCAACAAAACTGGATAACCCATGGCATGTGCCGATTCTGGTGATTCTCCAACTGCTTTGAGTAATAAACCAAGTTTGGTTTTTGCCAAAACCCACCAGATGACAAAGAAGGATAAAATCGATAAATACACCACATAGTTTTGATGAAACAGAATTGGCCCAATAAAAGGAATCTCTGACAAGACAGGAATATCTAGCGCTTTTAATCCCTCCAAACTGTTACTCACAAAATGCTGTCCAACAAATGCCGATAAACCCACACCAAAAATAGTCAGTGCAAGGCCACATGCTGCCTGATTTGCCGCTAGAGAAAGGGCTAAAACTGCAAAAATGAGCGCTGCTCCCATACCAGCAACAGCTCCAGCAATCAGTCCTGCCGCCGGCCCTAATCCAGTGCTTGCACAAAAGGCAAAACCTGCAATCGCGCCAATCAGCATCATCCCTTCAACGCCTAGATTAATTACACCTGTACGTTCTGCCACCAATTCTCCCATCCCTGCAAAAATCAGCGGTGTACCTGCGGCCAGAGTTCCTGCCAAAATTGGAACTAAATCAATCATATCTAACTCCTAAGCTATTTCAGTCGATGCAATGGAAGATGTTGGCTTTTTTATTATTTTAGATTTACCAAAGCGATAGCGATTTTCGATAAAAGCATCGGCAGCCAGTAAGAAAAACAACAACATTCCCTGAAATAAACCTGTAATCGCCGCAGGGAGTTGTAAGTTGAGCTGTGCTGTTTCTCCACCGATATAAAGCAAAGCCATTAAAAAGCCTGACAGGGCAATCCCAATCGGATTTAAACGCCCAAGATACGCCACAATAATCGCGGCATAGCCATAACCCGGAGAAATATTTGGATTGAGTTGTCCAACAGGGCCAGCGACCTCTCCAATGCCAGCAATACCCGCCATAAAACCTGAAATCATCAAACTAAACCAAATGGCCTGCTTTGCAGAAAACCCCGCATAACGTGCTGCATCAGGGGCTTGCCCACCGACTTCAAGCTTATACGCCAGAAAACTGCGTTTACTAAATAACCAGAATGCCAATACTGCAAATAGGGTGACTACAATCACGGCATTGATCCGTGTACCCTCAAACAAAATAGGAAATAAGGTTCCGTCATCGAACATGACAGATTGCGGAAAATTCATGCCTGCTGGATCTTTCCACGGCCCATTAATCAGGTACAGTAAAATAAAGGTCGCAACATAATTCAGCATTAAAGTAGTCAGGGTTTCTTGTGCATTAAAATGAGTTTTTAATAGCGCAGGAATTGCACCCCATAACGCTCCACCGATTGCTCCTGCAATCACCATTGAAGGTAATACCCAAAATCCAGATATTCCCTGACAGGCAATGGCAAGTCCACCTCCGAAAATTGCGCCCATAATCAGTTGACCTTCAGCACCAATATTAAAAATACGTGCTTTAAATCCAACAGATAATCCTAATGCAATTAAAATTAAGGGACTGGCTTTGATAATCAATTCACTCCAGCCATACCAACTGGACAATGGCTCGATAAAAAAAACCTGAAATGCTTCAAGCGGATTTTTTCCTAAAGCCATGAATAGCAAGCCACCAATAGAGAACGTCGCCACCAAAGCAATCAAGGGTGAAAGCCACTTCATTAAAGTTGATGGATGATCACGTGGTTCGAGTAAGTGCATATATAACCCCAGTTCAAATGATATAGGTCTAAGCCGATGCGTTTAAAACGCTGGAGCTTTCAGCCTGTCGATTCAACCCAGACATCATTAAACCAATCGCCTCAGCATTGGTTTCACTCACGGATTGGGCTTGACTTAGCCGACCTGCGGCCAGAACAGCAATTCGATCACTGATCTCAAATAATTCTTCCAGTTCTTCAGAAATCACGATGATGGCAACGCCCTGACGCGACAAATCAATCAGGGTTTGTCGAATAAAAGCAGCCGCACCGACATCGACACCCCAAGTCGGTTGCGCTACGACCATCACTTTTGGTTTTTGCAAAATTTCACGGCCTACGATAAATTTTTGCAAGTTCCCTCCCGATAAAGAACGAGCAGCAGCTTCGGTGCCAGAAGCTTTTACCGAAAACTTTTGAATACAGTCTTGGGCAAACTGACGTGCCTTTTCATAACTGACCAATCCATAACGAACAAAGCCCTGTCGAAATGCAGTTAACAGCGCATTTTGAGTTAAACTCATGGCTGGTACAGCCCCACGCCCCAAACGTTCTTCGGGTACGAAGCCAAAACCAAGCGCACGGCGCTGCCCTGCGTTTAAATGACCAATCGCTCGACCATCTAACATGACAAAGTCTTTAGATGTAGTGATTTCACCAGACAAAGCCGTCAGGAGTTCAGCCTGACCATTGCCTGAAATACCCGCAATACCTAGAATTTCGCCTGTTTTTACACTGAGCTGAATATTTTCAAGGGATGTTCCAAAAATATCAGGTGCCTGTACATTGAGCTGTTTGACTTCAAATATAGGTGTGCTTTCACCTGCATAAACTGGATGTTCGTAAGCAGGTAAATCACGACCAATCATCATCTTGGCTAGACTGGCCGTACTTTCCTGTTTAGGAATGGCTGTGCCTGTCACAGTTCCGCCACGTAAAATGGTCGCGCGATCACAGAGTGACTGTATCTCATTAAGTTTATGGCTAATATATAAGATTGAAACCCCTTCACTGGCTAGACGGCGCAAGGTTTCAAACAGAGTTAATACAGCTTGAGGTGTGAGTACCGAAGTGGGTTCATCCAAAATTAACAGTGAAGGATTTTGTAATAGGCAGCGTACAATTTCGACACGTTGCCGTTCCCCAACCGATAAACTGTAAACCGTTCTTTTCGGATCAATGGGCAATCCATATTTTTCGGAAACTTCAATGACGCGCTTGGATAATGCATTTAAATCAAACTTTTCATCTAGTCCCAATGCAATATTTTCTACAACTGTTAGTGTCTCAAACAAAGAAAAATGCTGATAGACCATACCAATGCCCAAACGTCTGGCTGCGGCAGGGCTTTCTATACTGACAGAGCGACCATTCCAGACAATTTCCCCTTCATCGGCTTTAACTGCCCCATAAATAATCTTCATCAGGGTGCTTTTACCTGCACCGTTTTCACCCAATACCGCGTGGATTTCACCAGGTGCAACCTGTAAGTTAATATGATCATTTGCCACTAAACTGCCATAGCGTTTCGTGATATTGATCAACTCCAGACGATTTTGCTGCAAGGTATGAGCAGGTCTACTGGTAGTCACATTCAGATCTGGATCAACAGAGATATTATCGGTAGGTAAATCCATCATGTCATCTCTTTAGCTCAGGTGATAGGAATGAAGCAAGGGATATGCCATGCTGCAATTTGGTTATGGTGTAGACAATACAAGGTTAGAAATTTCTGTTTATTGATTAAATTCTGTCCAGAATCCCTGATGCGCTTGTGCTGCCTCTTCGCTCAAACATGGCCCAATGACTTGTATTTCTCGTTGTCCACTGGCAAATACCTGACGGCAAGGTAAAGACAAGGTTGGATTTTCTGGATGGTTTCCTGTGATCTCAAGTAATTGCGTTTCGCTCATGCCATAGACTACTCGACCAATACCTGTCCAATAAATTGCCCCAGAACACATCGCACACGGTTCGGCATTGGTATATAAAGTACAATGTCGTAACTGTTCCAATGGCAAAAGTCGTGCAGCCTGCCCTGCGGCAATTGTTTCAGCATGGCGAGTTGGATCTCCTGTCGGAGGTAATGAGTTATTGCCTGCCTGAGTAACAATTTCACCCTGTGCATTCACCACAATTGCAGCAAAAGGATGTAAGCCTTGCGATTTGGTCTGTTCTGCCAGTTCAAAGGTTTTTCTTAGAAAAAACAGGTCTTGTGCAGTGGCTTGTAATGGTGTCATGTTGATCTCCCCCATCAAAAGTGTTCAATTTATTCAACACATGCAGTTTTCATCTGCATGTGTTGTTGACTTTCAAATGAAGAAGATTAGAAGTTATAGCTTAGTGCTAAACGGTTTTGCAGGAATGCATTAGAGTCTCCATCACGTTTTTGTGCACCCACAAATTCAGCAATACTTAGCCCCTTGAGTGCTCCCGTGAAGTTATAGAAACCGTAGAACATCACTTCATACATGTCACGATCTGAATTAAATTTGCGGTCAATATCGGTATAGGTCAAACGTGCACCAGCAAAAATATTTTTTCCAAAAGGAGAGCTAAGCTCTGTGGTATAAAAGTTACCTGGCCCTAAATCCTGAGTACTGGTAAAGAATGGCTGTGCAAAATAAGGATCAGAGGAGGTATTATGTGCATATGGCGTTGGCAAACTACCATTGAGCCAAGCGCTATTATCTTCATAAAACACATGGTCATAGGCAATTTTCCAAGTCAATGTGTCAGTTGGTTTGAGCTTGAGTTGCACCCCTACTGATTTACTGTCAATATTACCTAAATAAGCATCTCCTGTTTCTTCACCATAGATCCCTTGTAAGCTAATTTCTGGTTTCCATGTTGCTTCCTTGAAGCCAAGATTTGCTTCTGCATAGTAAAGATTAATCAAATCCTGATATTGTTCTACCCAAAGTTGACCTTTGAGATATTTATCATTTAAATCAATTTTCTTACCTAAACCCAAACTAATTACACCATCGAAGTTCTGGTCATAACCTGAAAAAGGGTCATCGTTCAAGCGGTTACTTTTACTAAATTCATCATCACCGTAGCTTTTAAATTTATTAACTTTGGTTGCACGTACGAAATTGTCCGAATCACCATATTTAATATCTACGCCCTGATATAACCAAGGCTGTACACGATAATAAGAATAGTCACCCATGAACGGCAAATTTAGTTTTTGATTACCAACAGTGATGGAAAATTTATCTTGCGTCCAGTTTAAATAAGCTTCACCAATACCAAAAGTATGTTCAGATAATTCAGAAATATTATGCGCACCTTCTGCCAAACGACGCTGTCCTTCTACTCCCAAAGCAGCTTGAAAACCATTGAAACGTGCTGTCTTATAAGTCAAATAACCACCCGCAGTCGTTGTGTCCTGACTGGTATCTGAAAAATAAGCATTGTTGAGTGAAAATGAATTGAGACGAATACTGCCCTCGACATTCCCGCAAGCCAGCATTTCAGAAAAGCTAGCCACGTTGGCCGCTTTACAGGCATCAGAAGTAGATAACGGCATAGCGAATACAGATGAGCATAAGCTGGTTAATCCACAGAATAAAAGCGCTTTGTTACGGTAAATATTGTTCATTTTAGAATTTCCCCATCGAGTAACAATATGTAATTTACTTGAGAAAACAAAATGCAAAATACCCACCAACAGCAGCCTTATTCTGAATTTACAATTAGAATTATAAAAATATTGATATAAAGCTATCTACGCAATTTCAGATTCAACTCTTAAAGTATAAAAATTTATCAATATAAAACAAACATATAAAAAAAACAGCCTCTTAATATAGGCTGAATTCAATTTAATTCTTCAAATATGCTTAATTTAATTCACGACATGACTATCGTTTCTAAGTACTGAAATAACTAACTCCCTAAACCAGCGAAACTCAGGAGAGCGATGCTGGCGCTCATGCCAGAGCAAATAATAGGAAATTTTAGGAAATTGGATCGGTGCAGCGGAAATGGTTAAAGGTAATAATGCACTATAATGGCGAGAAAATGAGCGCGGCGCGGAAAAAATCGCGTCAAGTTGTAGCAGCATATAGGGAATCATCCCAAAATATGGAATAAACGCCACGATGTTCCGTTTCAGGCGCTCTTTAGATAAATGTAAATCGATAACCCCACGTTGCCCGACTGTATAAGGTGTTGGAGCAATATGATCGGCATTTAGATAATCATCCATCGACAAAGTTCTGTTGGCGAGTGGGTGTGATTTGCGCATCAGACAAACTACTTCATCCTCAAAAAGTGGCGCAAGTCGTAAATATTCGGGAGGCTGTGGCCAGTTGCCAATCACGGCATCGTACATACCACTTTCGAGGGCGTGTGCATAATCCACATTATGCCCCATAGAATGCATAATAACTGTGCAATGCGGTGCTTCTACATGGATCCTACGGAGAATTTCACCAATCGCAATTGGATTTAAGTAATCTGATGCCGCCAGATTAAACACCTGACGCGATTGTGCTGGATCAAAATGCACTTGTTGGGTGGCAATTAATTCAAGCTGGCTGAGTACCTGACTTACAGGTTCGAGGAGCGACAAACCACGTTCGGTAGGGGTCATACCATTACGGCTACGCACCAAAAGCTGATCACCTGTAATTTCCCGAAGTTTTTTTAAAGCGGTACTAATAGCAGGTTGCGATTGATTCAGTCGTTTGGCCGCATTGGATACACTTTTTTCTGTTAAAAGCACATATAAAACTTGCAACAAATGTGCATCTAATGCTTCCCATTTATTTGTAGGATGAATCACCAATTTGTCCTTAATCTACCAAACCTGAGTCTATAGGCAAAATTTATACCATCTCTCACCTATAAGAAGACAGAACTATTCACAATGATAAAAATAAAAACATATTTTGTGACTAATCTTACTTAATTGACAGCCAGTAAACCTGCCATCGGAATAAATCTAGCTTGATGACGAATCCGATTGATCCAACGACGAATATGTAAAAAAGGCAGCAGACTTACCCCCGCGTCCCAAGCCAGTGCAACTTGAGGAAATACGATCAGGTCAGCAACCGTTAAATGCTCACCCAATAAATAATTTTGCCCTCGAATAGTTTGTTCACATAAATGATCATCTAATTCGCGTAATTGTTGTGTTGCCTGTTGGATTAACTTTTCTTCATTAGATAACAATTGATCCATTGCCAAACTCGCTTGACGTAACTGTCCTAAACTCAGTTTGAGCTTTTCATTAAAAACCAACCAATCTTGTATATGTGAGAATTGATGCGCTGGCATCCAGTGAGATTGTGTTTGTGTCGCTTCAACCAATTCTTTGAAAATGGGTATCAGCCCCGATACTCTTAAAGATGAATGTATTAAAACTGGAGATTCAAATACCTCACCTATCTGCTCAATATCTGCATATTCTGACTGATAAGAAAGCTGTAAAAACTCAAGCAACAAACGTACACTATAGCAATCTGTCGATAACGGATCATCGGCAAAATTTAGAGGCAATGGTGATGGATTAAGGTTCATACCACTTGCTCCTCCTGCGTGTTTTTATGCACACCATAACACCAGTTTTTGGTGATCAGCCATTTACGATATGCCGTCGCCAGTGCATCAGCTTTGGTCGGAATTTCCAGTTTTTCCAAAGGAAGTTTTAAAGGTACGTGATTTTCCAGAATGGGTTTGTCCTGCGTAAAAATTTTCTGTTGAAATAAAACCATATCGGTCATGCTACTGGTCTGATCATCCAGAATCATCAGTAAATGTGCCCGAATGTGAGTTTCACTTAATGGTTGAATAAACAGACACACTACATCGGCAGGAATAATTCCCTCAGCCGCAGTATTTACCTTATATAAAATCGCGTTTAAGGGGGAAGCAACACGATAAACATATTCAGTTTCCTGCGGCTGAGGCGAACTCGGTGCGGCAAGCGGTTGAGTAAAAAAACATTCCGTTGCCCAGATTTCATCGACGTCTTCACGCCATTCAACTTTATAAGGTTTAACGGTAGTTTCTGGTTCAGCCCCCAATATGCCAGTATGCACATAAGGAAAATGTGCCATATCCAGAAAATTTTCGATACCACGCAACGGCGATGTGCGTACACCATAAGCACCACACGGCACACGACGCGCTCCCTCAACGTCATATTCTTGCAATTGAAATAATGGTTTTTTTTCAGAGCCTATACATAACCAAACAAAACCATAAGCTGCTTGCACAGAAAGATTTAACTCTTTCATATCAAGTGATTCGAAATTCACCTGATACACATGTACACCATTGATGGTATCTCGATGGAGAGTCAAAGTTTGCCCATCGAGGCATGTTTTAATCTGTTGGCGCTGAACAAATTCCTGTTCAGAAGCAATCACGATCCATTCACCCATCAAACTAGGTGAAATCATTTGAGGGTAATGCTGTGTATTAAGCATGGCTGAATTGCTCCAACTCCAGATTTTGTCGCATCTGACTTAATAAAGGGTGACGTTGCGTTGGTTGTTCTGTTTGCAGCAACATGGCATGTACTGTTACGACATGAGGCTGTGTGGGTGTAAGATAAATGCGTAGTGTTGAATCTACTGCATCATTTTGCCAAACCAATCCATTGTGCATATCTAGTTCACTTATCCCCAGTTCAAGTAAATAATCCTGTACTTGGGGCAAAGCAACCGAAATCGTGACAGACCCTGCATACACCTGCTGCACATCCTTATGCAAAGGTTCAGCAATAGAAGTAGAATCTCCGCCAAACCAAATCATGCCTGATTTTTCCATGACAGCATAAGAGCTTGCACATAAACTTTTTGGTGCGCGCTGCTCAGGTTGTGCAGGTATTCGCTGGCAATGCCCATCTTCAGCGGCAAACTGCCAACCATGATAGGCACAGACTAGACTTTCACCGTGTACCTGTCCCAAACTTAAACGCACACTGCGATGTGGACAGCGATTTTCCCAAATCTGGACATGACCTTGCATAGAGCGCCAGACAGCCACATCTTTAGCTTCCACTAGAAACTGTTCCACTTCACCCGCTTCAATCAACACTGAAGGGACTAAAGGAATCCATTGTTCTGTGATCATGCCCATTTTCCTCAACATCACTTAAATCCAGATTTCAAAGTTTTATTTTGGTAATACACCCTGAACGCCTTGTACATAGAAGTTCATCTTATCGAGCTGTGCTTCGGTATAAATACTGCCAGCCTTGACAAACTCTTTACCTGCCTGTGTATATAAAGGTCCTGCAAATGGATTAAGTTTGCCCGCTTTCATCGCATCACGACGAGCCAAGACCATTTTTTTAGCATCAGCAGAAACAGCCGTTCCAATATTTTCTACATTCACAGTGCCTTCTTTGACACCATAATAAATTGGTGCATTACTCCATTTTTTTGCAGCAACGTCTTTCAGGACTTTGTCATAAATCGGATCCCAATGTAGTACCGCAGCACCCAATTGTGCATCGCCACCAAATTTACCCATATCCGAGTTCCAACCGAGTCCCCACACCCCTTTTTGCTTGGCAGCTTGTACGACTGCTGGCGAATCGGTATTTTGTAATAGCACATCACAGCCTTGTGAAATCAAAGCCAAAGCAGCATCTCGCTCTTTACCTGGATCGAACCATGAACTTACCCAAACCACTTGTGTGGTAATTTTAGGATTCACACTGCGTGCACCAATAGTGAAAGCATTGATATTACGCACCACTTCTGGGATTGGATAAGAACCAACAAAGCCGATTTTATTGGTTTTACTTTTGCTACCTGCCAACACACCAAGCAAATATGCACCCTGATAGGTACGAATATTATAGTTGCCCATGTTCTTGCCAGATTTATAACCTGTGGCATGCATAAACACCGTATTTGGATAAGTGCGTGAAACTTTTTCCATCGCATTCATATAACCAAATGACGTTCCAAAAATGACCTTGTTGCCTTGCTGCGCCAGATTACGGAACACACGCTCAGCATCTCCTGTTTCAGGCACATTGGCAACATAAGTCGTTTTTACTGCACCTTTTAGATCCTGTTCGGTACGAATACGTGATTGATCATGTGCATATGTCCAACCATGATCACCCGGCGGGCCAATATACACAAAAGCTGCTTTTAATGGTTCAGCTGCCTGTGCAGTATTCAGCATCGCACCTGTTGAAAGCGCGCCCATCGTGAGTAAACCACTGCTTGCGGCACAAAGTGCAGTCGTTTTAAATTTTGAGAATAATTTTGAAAATAAACCCTGTGGGTTTTGATCGTGTAGCTTGTTTGGATTTTTGTTCATTTCAACAGACATCGCACTACCCCAGTTTTGTTATGGTATCGAGACACCAGAAAATAATATTGCCTATAATTGCAATGATTTATTTTCCAGAATACATAGAGGTAAAATGCAACCTTTGCGCCAACATCTGCTGTAATATTTTTAATTGATCATTTTTAAATAAAGGTTATATATAAAAAAGAATAGAATAATCTTCCATGTCATCGTGAATTTTAAATTTAACCAATTAAAATCAACTACTTAAATTAATATATTATCTAAAGCCTGATTTATTTATAGAGCAATAAACGTTTTCTAAAAAGTGCTTTGCTCTCGCTTTGCAGATATTTTGCACAATTGTGGAACATCCCTGTCCACCATTTTCTAAAAAAAGCATGTCTAACTTTGGATCGCCTGATTTGCTTTTATAGGCGTTTTCTTTTGCGCCAAAATGATGCCCAACAAGATCATGATTCCACCAAGCGTATGATAAATCGTCCATTGTTCAGACAACCACATACTGGCAATAATCGCAGTAAATACAGGCATGAGATTCATAAAAATACTGGTTCGATTGGGCCCAATTTGCTGAACAGCCATCATCCACAATAATGGTGCAATTAATGATGGGAAAATGCCTGCATAAAAAACACTAGGCCCATTATGAACATTAATGGCATCTAGCCCTAACCATGCAATAAATGGCAAATGGTAAATCAGGGCAAATGCAATCTGAACATACAAACTAATCAATAACGGAATCTGTAACTGCCATTTCTTTAAAAACACCCCATAAAAGGCATAGAAAAAAACAGCAACAACCATGATTGCATCGCCCCAATGCCCACCACTTTGCAACAAGTTGGCAAGATGTCCCTGACTCATGACATACATCAGACCGAAAAAAGAAATCAAACTCCCGATCACAGCAAATTTATTGGGAATATCCTTCAAAATAAACATCGAGACAAAAATGGTAAAGACTGGAATAAAGGCATTGATAATGCCCATATTGGTTGCCGTGGTATAATGCGCAGCACTATAGGCTAGCCCCTGATATAACACCATACCAAATGCACTCAATACCGCCAGTTGCCCCAAATGACGGCGCACCAGCATACGTTGCTTCCAGACCTGTGGCAGTATCCATGGCGTAAGAACAATAAACGCGATCAACCAACGATAAAAACTAATACTGACAGGTGAAATCAGATCAGCTGCATAACGCGTTACTGTAATATTGAGTGACCAGATTAATACCGCAAGCATGGGGAGTAAAAATGCCCACCAATGTACTTTTGCAACGTGTTTCATGAACGAGCTCGATATAACTGAGAATGAATCTATTTTGATATCTGTCTAAAAAAATTGAAATACTGTATTTCAGACATTTATATCGCAGTTAAGACATGGCTTATTGATCAAATAAATCCCATGCTTTCATGGCATGTTCCACCACATGATTCAATTCATCAATTTTCGCGCCATCTCGCGCCTGTACAGTTAATCCCTGAATGACAGTACAATAAAAATCAGTCATCGTTGCAATAGGTGCATGTGCAGACAAATCACCATCCTTAACGCCCTGTTGCAAGCGCTCACATAATTTTTGTTTCGTGGCTAAACGCTTTTCCAACAAATTATGCTGAACATCCTGAGATTGGTCAGAACCATTCATCGCGGCTGTCACCAACATACAACCTTTCGGTTTATTGGGTTGCATCAATCGTTTAATGTTGTCATATAAATACAGCTCAAATGCAATTTTTGCAGTACGTGCTTGTGTAAAAATCGGCTCAATTGGACAGGCTTCATGGGCCAGATAATAATCAATACTTTTATAAAACAATGCTGTTTTATCACCAAAACTGCTGTATAAACTCGGCGCAGTAATTTCAAGCGCCTGTGTTAAGTCATTAATAGACGTGGCTTCATAACCATGCTCCCAAAATAGCAGCATGGCTTTTTGCAATGCACTTTCTTCGTTAAAACATTTGGGACGACCACGTTTTTTCTTATTTAACATCGTCTGTGCATTGTCCAGCATTGGATTATCCAATTTTGTCATAAAGCTCACATGTATTTTTATAACAATCACTATTAAATTAATTGACGTGAGATATTTTTTCAACTATTTTTATTTTCATAGTGATCACTACAAAATATATCTTCCCATATTTTCTATTCAAAAAATTAAGGTTGACGTCCAATGGATACATCAACATCTACGGCAACACCGCCTGCTTCACAAGGTAGTTGGTTTGCCATACTCGCTGTATCGATTGCAGCTTTTGCACTGGTCACCAGTGAGTTTTTACCCATTGGGGTGCTCAATAGCGTCGCCAGTGATTTAAACATTTCGACAGGTACAGCAGGGCTTATTATTACTTTGCCAGGTATTATGGCCGCTTTTGCAGCCCCCTTACTCCCAGTAATGATGAAACAACTGGATCGGCGTTATGTACTGATTCTACTCACCTTCATTATGGTCATTGCAAATGCGATTACTGCATTTTCTGACAATTTTACCCTACTGTTACTAAGCCGATTAGTTCTAGGGATTTCAATTGGAGGTTTCTGGGCGACTGCAATTGCGCTTAGTGGCAAACTGGCACCCAAAAATTTACCGATTGCAAAAGCCACTGCCGTTGTCATGGCAGGTGTAACACTGGCAACCGTACTCGGTGTTCCAATTGGAACATGGCTGAGTGAATTTTATGGTTGGCGCAGTGCTTTTGGTATTACAGCAATCATTGGTTTTGTAGTCCTGCTCTTACAACTGATATTTCTACCAAGCCTTCGACCTGATTCAGCCATTCATTTACGTGATTTACCTGCTTTGTTGCGTATTCCCAAAGCACGTAGCGGCATGCTGATTGTTCTGCTTATTGGACTGGCACATTTTTGTGCTTATAGTTATTTGGCACCATTTTTCAAACATATTGCAGGCTTTGATGGCACCACGATTGGTCTATTATTATTGCTTTATGGCATCGCAGGTGTTTTCGGTAATGCTTTTGCGGGATATAGCGGTAATATAAATATTCGTTATACATTAGCATTTGTTGGAATCTGCTTTGCCATTGTGTTCTTTGGATTTCCCGTATTTGCGATTCATGAAACGGGGGCATTTATTTTGACTGCCTTGTGGGGCTTTGCTTTTGGTGCCTTCCCAACTTCTGCCAATATCTGGATGTTTGTGCATGCACCGCAAGCCGTCGAAAAAGGAATGCCCTTATTTGTTGGATTATTTCAGGTCATGATTGCCAGTGGATCACTACTTGGTGGTTTTGTGGTTGATCATTTTAATGAAAATATTTTAATTTATGGGGTACTCAGTTTTATTCTTTTAGCGCTATTGTCTATTTTCACTTTAGCCAAGGGTTTAAACAATCCTAAAATGACCTGTGATCAAGAAGTATGAATGACCAAAGTACATCTACACTGAATCTTGCAAATCATCTGGAAATTCATGAATTCTTTTTCCATCCGCATGACAGTGTTTGTCCGCATTCTTCACTGTGGGGAGATTTCAACTTCAGTTTAAATGGTGTGCTTGAAATTCAGGTGGGTGAACGCACCTTCTTGGCACCGCCTAATTATGGTTTGTGGTTACCGCCACAAACCAGTCATTTTTGTGTTGCAGTCGATCAACCGACTCATTTTATTTGTATCAGAGTCCATCCTGATTTATGTTCGAAATTTCATTCCAGTCCAAAAACCCTCGAAATTCGACCTTTTTTTCATGCCTTAGTGAAAGAGTTATTACATGATCAGTACGCTCCAGATTCGATAGAATATCAGCGATTATTAGCGGTGCTATTCGATCAAATGCTGGCAGCGAATTGTTATGATCATTATTTACCACAGACAAATCACCCCATCTTAGCGCCTATTCTAGATCAGTTAGGACAAGCTCAGTTGTTTGAGCAAAGTTTGCAGCAGATTTTGCAAAGCTTTCAAATTAGCGAACGCCATGCACTACGCTTAAGCCAACAAGAATTGCATTTATCGCTATCAGAATGGCGCAATCGCGCCAAAATTGTTTATGCCATTGCTCAGATTCAGCAAGGTAGCGCCATTAAGCGGATTGCACTGGATTTAGGTTATCAACACAGCTCCAGTTTTATTGAGTTTTTTAAACGCTATACAGGGCAAACCCCACTACAAATGAAATAATTTTTAACCGATGTGTATATCTTCACTGTTTATGCACAGAAATCCTGAGTGAAACACTTGCCTTTCTGTCTAAATCTCCTTAAAACAAGACATCCGTTTTCTCTTTATTTTATTTAAGGACTTTTATGAGCAATTCAGTATATGACATTCCAGTCAAAACAATTTCAGGGGAAGAAGCCACTTTAAATCAATATCAAGGCAAAGTGCTATTGATTGTCAATGTTGCCTCTAAATGCGGCCTTACTCCCCAATATGAAGGACTAGAAAAACTTTATCAGGCGCAAAAAGAACAAGGGCTAGAAATTCTGGGTTTTCCTGCTAATAATTTTCTGGAACAAGAACCAGGTACAGACAATGAAATTCAGCAATTTTGTTCTCTGAGCTATGATGTACATTTTCCACTGTTTTCAAAAATTTCTGTCGCAGGCGAAAACAAACATCCACTTTATCAAACCTTAATCTCTGCTCAACCAGAACGTATTGGTGAAGGCCCATGGTGGAAAGATTTAGTCGAATACGGGTTAACGCCGAATCCAAAACCTGAAGTATTGTGGAATTTTGAGAAATTTTTGATCAATAAAAAAGGTGAAGTGGTTGCACGTTTTGCGCCCGATATTACAGCGGATGACTCTCGTATAGTCGATGCGATTCAAGCAGAACTTGCGAAATAAGTTTTAAGCGAAAAAAGATGACATAGCACATGCTTTGTCATCTTTATTTTTCTCAAAATAAATAACTTAAAAAAAGCAAAATAAATCACAAAAAAATGATAAAACAAGAGCCCGTAAACGTTAAAATATTATAATTCTAATTGATTTGTTATAAAAATAGATTAATTTATATCCAGATAACGATATCTTAAAACAAAAACTGGAGTGGTTGTAATGAAATTAATATTGCGCTGTTTATCACTCACCCTTTTTGCCTTGTTTGGGAATATAGCTCATGCTGCAAGCCCTCCTCAGGTGACTTACCTCATTAAATTTAATACCCCAGTAACCGATCGCTTATTAAATTCATTCAACATTCCCCAACAATTTCAGGGAAAAGTTAAATATATTTATCAATATGCTTTTCAAGGGATTGCTGTGCAGATTCCACAAAATTTTGAACAAGATTTTGTTCGGGTCTTTCATTTAAATCCAAACGTCAGCCTGATTGAAAAAGATCAAGTGTTCAAGACGAATGTTACAACTCAAAGTAATGCGACATGGGGGCTAGATCGTAGTGATCAACGCGATCTACCTTTGAACTCCATTTACAATGCCGATGGCAATGCTCAAGGTGTCCCTGTTTATGTGGTAGATACAGGTATTCTGGCGTCTCATCAGGATTTTGGTGGTCGAGTTAAAGCGGGTTATACGGCTGTATCTGATGGTAATGGCACGACGGACTGCAATGGCCACGGTACACATGTTGCAGGAACAATCGCGGGTACAAAATATGGTATTGCCAAATCTGCGTCTCTAATTCCTGTTCGGGTACTGGACTGTAATGGTTCTGGAACTACATCAACAGTAATTGCAGGCCTAGACTGGATTGCCTCCCAAAATACAAGTAACGCAGTTGTCAATTTATCATTGGGTGGTGGAGCCTCAACTGCTCTTGATGATGCAATCAATAAAGTCGTAAATAAAGACATCGTCGTCGTGGTTGCCGCTGGAAATAATAATGCTGATGCCTGCAGTTATTCTCCATCTCGTGTACCAGCTGCGATTACGGTTGGAGCGACCACAAATCAAGATCAACGCGCAAACTACTCTAATTATGGCAAGTGTCTGGATGTATTTGCACCTGGCAGCAATATTACATCCGATTGGTATTCAAGTAATACAGCAACGGCTACAGCTAGTGGTACATCCATGGCAAGTCCTCATGTTGCTGGTCTAGCTGCAATATTACGTGGCTTATATACAGGCGAAAATGTGTCCAAAATTACCAATCGTATTATCAATAAGGCCACAACAAATAAAGTATCTGATAGCCAAACAGGCTCACCTAATCGTTTACTCTACACTCGCTTATAAAATCTTGATATCTTGTGAATACATATTGTTTTAGAACTAAAATATGTATTCACTCTATTTTTGATTTTGTTATAACTTTGCAACTCTCTGTCATATCTCCATCATTTCATCTTATTCTGATAAATTGATTACTGATTTGACTTTTGATTATGACTTTTTTTTCTGCTCGATATCTGCTGATCTCTGGCATGCTCATCACGGCCCTTGGTTTATTACAAGGTTGCGATAAACCCTCCCCATCCAACACTCAGGAAAACACCTCATCAGATCATGAGACTAAAGTCCAAGTGACTGATCAAGATGCTGTGAACACACCATCTTCTGATTTTAAAAGTGGTAATTTCTTTTACATCGCACGCGATGTCGCAGATCTGCAACTCCGTGCTGGCGATTATATTCAACAGTTAAAACAGTCACAGACTGAACTACAGCAAGCGATTCGAGAAAAAGATAGTGACCAACTACAGCAAACGGCTACGACTTTACAACAGCAACTGAAAGGCTTTGATCAGGCATTAAATAGCTTAAATTTAAAAAGTCAGGAAATTGAAGATATCCGAAAAAAACTGCTAGAAAGTAACCAACAAGTATTAAAAAGCCCCTTTTTAAATGGGCAAGTGAATTGGGATCAGGTCAACTTTAAACAAATCGAGCATCAAATGAATAACATTCAAGGTGAAATGTTAAAACTGGCTACGATGATGATTCCTCAATCAGATTCATCTTCATCAAAGAGCTCTAACTCAAATGAAACCAGCTCTTAACTTGAGCTGATTTCATTTAAATCATTTTAAAAATTTTAGGCATTAAAGTCGATGACAATACGACCATCGATTTTACCGTGTTCCATGCGATCAAAAATATCGTTGATATTTTCCAATGGTTCAACACTAATATGTGCTTTCACCTTACCGCGCGCTGCAATATCCAGTGCCTCTTTTAAATCGAGTCGCGTCCCCACAATTGAACCACGTACCGTTATTCCATCAAGCACCATATCAAAAATAGAGAGATCAAATTTGCCAGGTGGTAGGCCATTCAGCACCATAGTTCCGCCGCGACGGATAATCGAAACAGCTTGTTCAAAAGCCTTCGGCGAAACAGCAGTAACCAATACACCATGACAACCTTCACCAGTGGCTTTCAATACTTCTTCTTTTACATCTACCTTAAGTGCATTGATTCCAACATCTGCCCCTAATTCTTTGGCCAACACCAGTTTACTGTCATCAACATCGATGGCAACCACATTAAAACCCATTGTTTTAGCATATTGCACTGCAACGTGACCCAAACCGCCAATACCAGAAATGGCAACCCAATCACCTGTTTTGGCTTCGGTCATTTTCAGACCTTTATAAACTGTTACACCTGCGCATAAGATTGGAGCGATTTCGAGTAAATCTACTCCATCTGGAATGACACCAACATATTCACCATCCGCCAGACAGTATTCAGCAAAACTTCCGTTAACTGAATAACCTGAATTTTGCTGTTGTTTACATAAAGTTTCCCAACCTGCATAACAATGATCGCAATGTCCACAGGCTGAATACAACCATGGGATACCGACTTTGTCGCCAACTTTAAGGTGAGTAATACCTGCACCAATTTCAACGACTTCACCGACTCCTTCATGTCCAGGAATAAAAGGCAGGCTTGGTTTAATCGGCCAATCACCATGCATTGCATGTAGATCGGTATGGCAGACACCTGTCGCAATCATTTTGACTAAAACCTTACCCGCACTGACTTTCGGAATTTCTACATCCTTGATCTGTAGTGGCTGATTAAACTCTGTCACTACCGCAGCTTTCATTGTGCTTCCCATTTTATTATCTCCGTCTTATGTAAAATCAAGAATCGTTCAATTTATTAAGAACTATTCTCAAGTCGAGATTACGATAGAATACTCAAGGTTGGCGTTTGGTAGGTTATTTCTGTGAATGCGATTCATATTTACAGTTGCGCAACAAATAAACAGATTTAATCAGCTTCAGAAGCTTTTATTTTGGATTTTCCATTGACTGAAAGTTTTTTGCATATCAATTTTTTGCTGAGCTGACGCTTGATGCTGTTCCAGTTTTTGACTCTCTCCGCGATATACTTCGATTACAAATTGATTGGCCAGTGCATGAATACTTTCACGACCCTGTAATTGGTAATCTTTTATTTGGTTATCGCTTAGAAGAATATCCCAACAGGAAACCACAGAACTTAAATCAATGGCAATACTGAGAAATAATTGTTCACCTTGCTGATAAAGTTCCCAAAAATGCGGTTCTATTTCAATCAATTCCATTGAATTCTGATTATCTTTGATATTTTAAAATTTTATAGCATAAAAAAAGCCACCTTTCGGTGGCTTTTCAAAAACTGGCAAATTACATTGCACGGTTTTTAATTTTACGGATCGTTTCAAGCTGTCCTGCAATCTCTGAAAGAGATGCAAGTGCAGCCGCAGAGTCCAAGTCACTTTTTTGATTTGCAAGCAATTGTTCAGCCTGTTTACGGGCTTCTAAAATTGCTGCTTCATCCAAGTTGTCAGCACGAATTGCAGTATCTGCAAGAATGGTAACAACATGTGGCTGAACTTCTAACACACCGCCTGATACATAAACAATTTCTTCTGTACCATTTTCCAACTGAACACGGATTGGGCCCGGTTGGAGCAAAGTTACAAGTGGAGCATGTCCAGGTAAAATACCTAACTCACCGCCCGCACCTTTAGCGATTAACATCGTTACTGCGCCAGAGTAAATTGACTCTTTAACACTTACGACATCACATTGCATCGTTGCCATGAGATTTTCTCCAAATATCCCCCCTTAGTAAAAGGGGGTTAGGGGGATTTCAGATTAAAGTTTCTCAGCTTTAGCAATCACTTCGTCAATACCACCCACCATGTAGAACGCTTGTTCTGGGATGTGATCGTATTCACCAGCAAGAAGACCTTTAAAGCCACGAATCGTTTCTTTAAGCGGTACTAATTTACCAGGAGCACCAGTAAACACTTCAGCTACGTGGAATGGTTGAGAGAAGAAACGTTGGATTTTACGCGCACGGTAAACAACCAATTTATCTTCTTCTGCTAATTCGTCCATACCCAAGATTGCGATGATGTCTTTAAGCTCTTTATAACGTTGCAATACGTTCTGTACAGAACGTGCAATTTCATAATGCTCAGCACCAACAACCAATGGATCTAGCTGACGTGAAGTTGAATCAAGTGGATCGATCGCTGGGTAAATACCACTTGACGCGATGTCACGGCTCAATACAACGGTTGCATCCAAGTGAGCAAACGTCGTTGCTGGAGATGGATCCGTCAAGTCATCCGCAGGTACATAAACTGCCTGAATCGATGTGATCGAACCAGATTTAGTTGATGTAATACGCTCTTGAAGAACACCCATTTCTTCTGCAAGTGTTGGCTGATAACCTACTGCAGATGGCATACGACCTAACAATGCTGATACTTCAGTACCTGCAAGTGTATAACGGTAGATGTTGTCAACGAACAAAAGAACGTCACGACCTTTACCATTTTCGTCTTTTTCATCACGGAAATATTCCGCCATGGTCAAACCAGTCAACGCTACGCGTAAACGGTTACCAGGTGGCTCGTTCATCTGACCGTAGACCATCGCTACTTTGTCAAGAACGTTAGAATCTTTCATTTCGTGATAGAAGTCGTTACCTTCACGAGTACGCTCACCAACACCAGCAAACACAGATAAACCTGAGTGTGCTTTCGCGATGTTGTTGATCAACTCCATCATGTTAACGGTTTTACCAACACCCGCACCACCGAACAGACCAACTTTACCACCTTTTGCAAACGGGCAAAGTAAGTCGATGACTTTGATACCTGTTTCCAAAAGATCAGTAGACGCTGCTTGTTCAGCATAAGAAGGCGCTTGACGGTGAATCGGTAAACGCGCTTCAGTTGCAACAGGACCTGCTTCATCAATCGGGCGACCAAGAACGTCCATAATACGACCCAAAGTCGCATGACCTACTGGTACAGAGATTGGCGCATGGGTATTTGTTACATTCAAACCGCGTTTAAGACCTTCAGTTGATCCCATCGCAATTGTACGAACAACACCATCACCAAGTTGTTGCTGAACTTCCAAAGTCGTTTCAGTACCGTCAACTTGGAGAGCGTCATAGATCTTAGGAACGCTATTGCGCTCAAACTCGACGTCGATAACCGCGCCGATGATCTGAATGATATGACCGCTACTCATTGCTGTCTCCTCAATTCAAACTAATAATGTTAAACGGCAGCGGCACCACCAACGATCTCAGAAATCTCCTGAGTAATCGCGGCTTGACGCAGCTTGTTATAAATAAGTTGTAGGCTCTTGATCAACTCGCCTGCGTTGTCAGTTGCTGCTTTCATCGCAACCATACGTGCAGACTGTTCACACGCGATGTTTTCAATCACGCCCTGATAAACCATAGACTCGATATAGCGAACCAATAAACCATTCAATAGCTCTTCAGCTTCAGGTTCATAGATATAATCCCAACCGTAGCTACGGTTTAGATTTTCGCTTTCTTCGGCTTCAGCCAAAGGAACCAGTTGTTCTACTTTCTGGTTTTGAGTCATGGCATTGACAAAGCCGTTCGATACTAGATAAATACGATCTAATTCGCCTTTATCAAAAGCATCCAACATCACTTGTACGGAGCCAGTTAACTGTTCCAGACTTGGAGTATCACCAATATTGGTGGTTGCACCAAGCACTTTACCGCCGTAGTTTTTAAAAAACGAAACCGCTTTTTGACCAATCAAAGCAAATTGAACTTCAATTGACTGCTCTTGTTGCTGCTGAACGTGTTTTACCACTTTTTTGAACAGGTTAATGTTCAAACCACCAGCCAAACCACGATCTGAAGACACAATAATATAGCCTACACGCTTTACTGGGCGCTCAACCATATAACGGTGTTTGTATTCAGGATTCGCTTGTACCAAATGAGCAATTACACGGTGCATATTTTCGGCATACGGACGGCCCTGAGCCATGCGCTCTTGCGCACGACGCATTTTTGAAGCAGCTACCATCTGCATCGCACGCGTAATTTTCTGCGTCGATTTGATACTAGCTACTTTGGCGCGAATTTCTTTTAAATTTGCCATACGCTTAACCTAGTCGTCGAAGGCCTTTGACAGCCTTCGAAGGGTTGATTCCGTGAACCAAACTTAAGCTAACGAATTAGTAAGTTTGAGTCGCTTTGAAGTTCTCGATACCCGCTTTGATTTCAGCTTCGATGTCTTTGTTATAATCACCAGTGTCATCAATTTTTTGCATCAATGCAGCGTGTTCAGAACGGAAGTACGCGATTAATGCAGTATCAAAGTCTACGATTTTCTTCACTTCAACGTCAGCCATATAGCCTTCGTTAGATGCGTAAACAGAAACAGCCTGATCAGCAATTGAGTAAGGAGCATATTGCTTTTGCTTCATTAACTCAGTTACACGTTGACCATGTTCAAGTTGTTTACGAGTTGCTTCATCAAGGTCAGAAGCAAACTGAGCAAACGCAGCCAATTCACGGTATTGTGCTAAAGCGGTACGGATACCACCAGACAATTTTTTAATGATCTTGGTTTGAGCAGAACCACCAACACGAGATACCGAAATACCTGCGTTCACAGCAGGACGAATACCTGCGTTGAATAATGATGTTTCTAGGAAGATCTGACCGTCAGTAATCGAAATTACGTTTGTTGGTACGAATGCAGATACGTCACCCGCTTGAGTTTCAATGATCGGTAAAGCAGTTAAAGAACCAGTTTGACCCGTTACTGCACCGTTCGTGAATTTCTCAACATAGTCAGCTGAAACGCGAGAAGCACGCTCAAGAAGACGTGAGTGAAGATAGAATACGTCACCTGGATACGCTTCACGACCTGGTGGACGACGAAGAAGCAATGAAATTTGACGGTAAGCAACAGCTTGCTTAGACAAATCATCATAAATGATAAGAGCATCTTCACCGCGGTCACGGAAATATTCACCCATTGTACAGCCAGAGTACGGAGCAAGATACTGCATTGCAGCAGGATCAGCAGCCGCAGCAGCGACAACAGTGGTATAAGCCATAGCACCAGTTTCTTCTAGCTTGCGCACAACGTTTGCGATAGTCGATTGTTTTTGACCAATTGCAACGTATACACATTTAATGCCAGAGTTTTTCTGAGCGATGATCGCATCGATCGCCATTGCTGTTTTACCAGTCTGACGGTCACCAATGATCAACTCACGTTGACCACGACCTACAGGAATCATGGTATCAACTGATTTATAACCAGTTTGAACAGGTTGGTCGACTGACTGACGCCAAATAACACCTGGTGCTACTTTTTCGACTTTATCAGTCAATTTAGCATCAATAGGGCCTTTACCGTCAATTGGGTTACCCAAAGCATCGACCACACGGCCAAGAAGCTCAGGACCAACTGGTACTTCTAATACACGACCTGTACAACGAGCTTTTTGACCTTCTTGAAGGCTTAGGTAGTTACCTAATACAACGGCACCCACTGAATCCTGTTCTAGGTTCAGTGCCATACCAAATAAGCCGCCGTCGAATTCGATCATTTCACCGTACATTGCATCAGCAAGGCCGTGAATGCGCACGATACCGTCGGATACCATAACAATGGTACCTTCGTTCTTAGCGGTCGCGCTGGTGTCCAGATCTCCGATACGCTGTTTAATGAGCGCACTGATCTCGGATGGATTCAGTTGTTGCATTGCGCTATTCCTCAATCTTTTTTAAGTTCAGTCTTTTTGCGGTTAGGCAAGAAGACGAGTCCGCATTTTTTCAAGCTTGTTAAGCGCAGAGTCATCTATCACTTGATCGCCTGCACGAATAACCACACCTGCAATAAGCGCAGGATTAACTTCTACTGACACAACCACAGAACTATTAAAACGCTTTTCCAAAGCTTGCGTTAATAACTGCTCTTGTACAGAAGTTAAAGGAAATGCCGATTCAATCACGACATCTACTGTGTTGCTATTCTGTGATTTAAGCTGTTCGTACTCTACTGCAATCTCAGGTAACAGAATCAAACGATCATTTTCAGCAAGCAATGTCAAAAAGTTCGACACTGCCTGAGTTTGTTCTTCACCTAAAACTTTAGAAAAAAGTCCGACTTGCTCCACAGGAGTAAGCTCAGGGCGATTTAAATAAGCGGAAAATGCTTCGTCTTGCACCGTAGCACTGAGCACTTGTAACGCATTCGACCAATTGTCAGTTGCACCTTGCTCAGAAGCGTAAGCAAATGCTGCTTTGGCGTACGGGCGTGCCAACGTCAAGAGTTCAGCCATACTTCCCTCGCTTAAAGTTTAGCAGCCAGCTGAGTCAGCATGGCATTATGAGCTTCTGCGTCAACTTGTTGGTTCAGAATTTTCTCTGCGCCATCAACTGCCAAGGCAGCTACTTGTTGACGTAATTCTTCGCGAGCAGAATTGATGTCTTGGTCAACTGCTTCTTTCGCTTGTTGACGAATACGCTCACCTTCAGCCGCAGCTTGGGTACGTGCTTCTTCGACCAATTGTGCTGCACGACGGTTCGCTTGTTCGATCAATTGAGCCGCTTGTGCTTTTGCTGCATCTAGCTCAGCTTTCACTTGTGATTGTGCATCAGCAAGGTCAGCTTTCGCTTTTTCAGCAGCGTTTAAGCCATCAGCGATTTTACGCTGACGCTCACTAATCGCATTGATTAGTGGTGGCCAAACAAACTTCATGCAGAATGCGACAAAAATCGCAAATGCAATCGCTTGGCCAATCAATGTGAGGTTAATATTCATTGCAATTCCTCAATATGTGGATTTAGGAATTAAGCTGATTAACCTACAAACGGATTAGCGAAGATGAAGAACAAGCCAATACCGACACCGATCATAGGCACAGCATCAAGAAGACCTGCGATTAAGAACATACGAGTTTGAAGTTGCGGAGCAAGTTCAGGCTGACGAGCAACAGCTTCTAAAAAGCGACCACCCAAAAGACCAAAACCAATCGCTGTACCTAAAGCACCGAAAGCGATCAAGATAGCAGATGCAATTGCAACTAGACCTAAAGTGAGTTCCATGAAAAATTCCTCAGAGGTTAGGTTATTACCAAATTAAACTAAAAAATTAAACCTAACCGTTAACCTAACAGTTAGGCAAATACCATTAATGTTTTTCGCTTGCCATGCTCAAGTACACGATGGTCAGCATCATAAAGATAAATGCTTGCAAGGTGATTACAAGAATGTGGAAGATCGCCCAAGGCACAGACAACGCCCATTGAATCCAGAAAGGAAGTAACGCGATCAGGATGAAGATTAACTCACCTGCATACATGTTACCAAACAGTCGTAGTGCCAATGAAATTGGTCGTGCAAGGAAAGTTACCAATTCCAGAATTAAGTTCACTGGAATTAGCAACGCTTTTGCAATTGGGTTACTTGGGTTAAATGGGTTTAAAGCCAACTCACCAACGAAACCGCCGATGCCTTTCTCACGAATGCTATAGAACAAAATCAGCACAAAAACAGACAACGACATACCAAGGGTAATGTTCGGATCTGTTGTTGGAACGATTTTGAAATAAACATGATGAGGATCCATGCCAAATACGTGTGCACCCACTTGTTGAGCTAGATATGGAATCCAGTCAACAGGAATTAAATCCATGGCATTCATGAGGAAAATCCACACGAAAATGGTTAATGCCAGTGGCGCAATAAGACGTGATTTACCATGAAAGGTATCGCGAACGCTGGAATCAACAAACTCGATAATCATTTCGATCGCTGATTGAAATTTTGATGGTACATCTGCTTTCGCAGCTCTTGCAGCACACCAAAAAATCAAACAGAAAATGAAACCAAGTCCGATTGACCAACCCATTGAATCCAAGTGAATAGCAGAAAACCCCATCTGTTGAGCTTCACCAGCATTCTCAGCCAATTTCCAAGTCCCATCTGGCATTTTGCCATAGGTTAAATTGGTCAAGTGATGCTTGATGTACTCGGTCGAAGTAAGGGCATGTTCTTCAGCAGCCATAAATCACACCTGGTCAATGTCAATTACTAAATAAGGAAGCGAATATCGCGCTCTGCCTGATATCTCGCAGTCCTCAAAAAATCTTCAATTTTGGATGTGCCTAGACTCGTTTCTGTAGACGTGAAACCCAAAATGGAGCGACCCACGACATGGTCTGAACGAGAATAAAACCACAAAACAATGCCGCTGGAGACAGCGGTTTAACATTGCTTAAAATCAAAATAAAACCCACGATCATAATTCCGAACTTTCCTAGCATACCTCGATACATGTTCAATAGAACTTGTTTCGACGCTCTAGCCCCTGCCGTTCGAAATGACTGCCAGCTAAAATATAGGTTGGCAAGCCAGCAGACCAAGGCTCCCAAAGCTGCACTTATAGCGGCAACACTACCGTGTATAAGCCATGCCACAATAGCAGCTAAAGGAATCATTAATGCTTGTAAGAAGACCAGAGCTTTCGCTAATCGTCGGTCAATCAAGCGACTAGTTCGGCTCATTGTTTATCCACTTACAGCATGAATGCTTGACAAATTACGCTGATGATCGTTTTTAATCGCAGGCATTATAGAGTTACACCCCTGAACATGCAATCTTTTACCGACCTAAGTCGTGTTTTTTAGATGATTTGTTTACACTAAAATCGCAAGTATGGTGTAGGTTTCTATCTCATTTACCCGCAGTTAGTATACATTTTGTAGTTTGACTGGCGAGTTTCTTCCATGCCACAACAAAATCCTGATCTTCATTCATGCTTTCATCCACGCGCTGAAACACAATTGGATTCAAGATTCGATATTGATTTTGATTGGCATTTCCTTCAGCCAAAAGACACATGCTTGGTTTGGGGCGGTTATCACTTAAATATTTAAGCTGAGAAGCCGTTGCTGCAATATGTGGATCATCTGTTAATGCACCTGCAAATTTTAGATTCAGCGCGCGTTCCAGATATTGATAAGCATCATGATAAGACCAATAAGGTTGTACAGATTTACGTTCATAGCCTTGACTTGCAATCAACATTTCCTGCGCAAATCGTCTTGCATTTTCCCAGTATTCGGCTTTACTTTCAGGATGTTGTTGTGAGCGTAATGCAGCAATAAAAAACCCAATACGCACAGCATTATTTGGATCTAACCACACATGAGTGTCAACGGTATTGTCTAATGGAACGTTACGGGTACTTCGACGCGGTAGAATGGTGACAATTTGCGAATCCAGAATCGAAATGGCTTTAGGATTATTCTGTAATAAACTTGCTAATGGCGCTTCATGAGCTTTGCCTAGCCATATTACCAAAGATGCATCTTGAATTGCTTTGCGATGTGCTGGAGTAAGCTGAATATCATGTCCAGATTGGTTGGCCAATAGTAGCTGAGGCTCTTCAATACCTTTTGTAATTTGCTTGGCAATCAAATAAATAGGATGAGTTGCAATCACAAGCGGAGCCTGCGACCACGAAAGCGTCGTTACAATGGAGAGTAGACAAAACACCGCAAAACGAAACATAACAAAATCGAACCTAAACACTCAACACATGTTATAATATAACAAATTTTGAAAAATACCTACGCTTATTCGATAGCAACATGACTTCATGCTACTATTTGATAAATTAATGAGGTTGACCTATGAGCGCGTGTTCACATGAACATCATAATGCTTTACATGGGGTGCATGATCACCTGAATGTGAGTGCACGTCTGGCTGAAGCAGAAAGTCTTTGTGCAGCAACAGGCGCACGTTTAACGCCATTGCGTAAAGAAGTTCTAGCTTTAATTCTAAATGCTTCTGGCCCGATGGGCGCTTATGACTTATTGGCGAAAATTAAGAGTGGTTCAGATCGTCCAGCTGCACCACCCACGGTGTACCGTACGCTTGACTTTTTATTAGAAAAAGGGCTCATTCATCGCCTAACCTCCATCAATGCCTATATTCCTTGCTGCCATCCACGTGAAGGACATCAAGCTGCTTTTCTGATTTGTAATGAATGTCATGTCGTCAAAGAAGCTTCTTCTGAAGGATTATTACACCAGCTTCATCAGTTGGCGGATTCAGATCATTTTAACGCCCAACACACCATTATTGAGATTTCTGGAAAATGCCAACAGTGCAGCAAGCTGTCACACTAACACCAGAACTGGTTCGGCTAGATCAGGTGTCTGTATATCGCGACAATCGGGATATTCTAAAAAATGTGGACTTTTCATTACACAAAAATGAAATTGTCACACTGATTGGCCCTAATGGCGCAGGAAAATCCACACTGATTAAAGTGCTGCTAGGGATTGTGCACCCTTCTCGGGGCAAGGTGATTACACCTAAAAAAAACAAAATGGCCTATGTACCACAAAAGTTTAACCCCTCTCACAGTTTGCCATTACGGGTAAAAGATTTACTCGATCTGGAAAAATGTGACCGTAAATTACGCGATGAAATTGTCCGCGATACAGGGATCTTGAAATTACAGGATTCTAAAGTACAACAGCTGTCTGGCGGTGAAAAACAACGCGTACTTTTAGCTCGTGCATTGTTACGTCAACCTGATATTTTAGTTTTAGATGAGCCTATGCAAGGGCTAGATATCCAATCTGAAGCAGAGCTATATGAATATGTAAGAAGCCTGCCAGAACGCTACAATTGCGCAGTATTAATGGTGTCACACGATCTACAATGGGTCATGCAAGGAACACAGCGTGTTGTTTGCCTGAATAAACATATCTGCTGTAGTGGCTTACCTGAAAGTGTACAGCAACACCCAGAATATTTAGCTATTTTTGGTGGACAACGCGTACCGTATCAGCATCATCACGATCATTGTGCGCATGGCGATCACGTTGAAGCTTGCACACATATTGAGCATCCTCATATCCACCCTGAACCGGAAGTTTAAGCAATGCTGGAATGGTTACAACTTTTACTTCCTGCGTGGACTATGGGAAGCCTGCTGGTTTTTTTGACAGCACCCTTAGGCTGCTTGATGCTTTGGCGCAGAATGTCTTTTTTTGCAGATACAATGGCACATGGAACATTACTTGGTGTTGCCGTAGCAGGAATTTTACAGCTCCCGCTCTGGCTGGGTGTCGCGATGCTCGCATTATTATTGGTTGGGATTTTATGGGTATTACACGATCCTCGCTTGCCGAATGATGCATTACTAGCACTTTGCTCAGCAACATTATTATGTTCGGGTCTACTACTTATTCAACAAATTCCAAGTTTACGTCCTGAGTTATTAAGCTATTTATTTGGGGATTTACTTGCTATTGGTTGGGAAGATTTACCCATCTTTATTGTAATCATTGTTTTGGCATTAGCCGTTCTCTATCGTTACTGGAAAGCACAGATCCAGATTGCAATTGATCCTGATATTGCGATGAGCGAAGGGGTCAATGCCAAATGGCAACGTTTGATTTTTATGTTACTGCTCGCATTGTTTACCGTTTTGGCCCTACGTGCAGTAGGTTCATTATTAATGGGCGCTTTATTGGTCATCCCTGCTCTAACTGCCAGACTTCTAGCCAACTCTCCTAAACAAATGGTGATTTGGGCATTTATTTGTGCTCAGATCGGGGTGACGATTGGGCTATGGTCAAGCGCAGTAATTAATATTTCAACTGGTTTAAGTATTGTACTGTGCATGGCATTATTATTTGCTGTGATTTTCATTATTCAAAAAATCAAAACCACCCAGAATTCAGCGATAAATTCTTAAACACTTTGATGTAGAGCACTGAGCAACAAGGCCGCGATAGCAAACATTACAGCAAAACTACGGTTTAAGTATTTTTGCTGCTTCGGTGAGCGAAGTAATCGCAAAACTTTAGCAGCGAGTCCTGTATAACCTGCCATGACAATTAAATCGATACTAATCATGGTAACGGCCATAACCAGATACTGAGTCCATTGTGGTCGACTTAAATCTAGGAATTGTGGTAAGACTGCGAGTAAAAATACAATCGCTTTGGGGTTACTCATATTCACGACAAAGCCATTCAGCATGAGCATTCTGCGTGACTTATAGATGATGTCCTGTTTAATCTCAATATCTTGTATTGGAGCAGTCCACTGTTTATAGGCAAGATACAATAAATAAATCACTCCAAACCATTTCACCAACAGGAATGCCAGAGGTGTTGTGGCAAAGAGTACACCTACACCTGCCGCCACAATCAGAATTTGCAAGGTCAATGCAAGTTGTAAACCAATCGCATTCCAGTAACCATGTCGAAAACCGTAGTTTAGACCACTCGACATTGAAGCAATCGCGCCTGCACCCGGTGATATGCTAATCGCCCAACATGCGAGCATAAATCCAAGCCAGATTTGAAAGGACATAAGGTGAAGCCAAAAAATAAGATGAATAGGGTGTGTTGACATTTCATGATCAAATACCGACCTACTGCTTCGGTTAACTCTAATGTCGATATTAACTCGGACGCAATTTTAACATCATGCGTGGTTCCATCAGTCATCATAAAATCAATAGGGTTACCATGAGCATCAAGAATTAAGTGTATTTTTGAAGAGTTTCCTCCCACACTTTTGAAATGGCTTGCTTCGCGATACCCGCGGAATGTTGATGAGCACGAACATGGGAGCCATCAATAAAAAATCCACTCCATATCTGAATGAGATGCAAATAACTTATATAATATAAAAAACTTACCACTTTTTGACCAACGATTAAAGCGTTTAAAAGTTGAATTAGATGGGCCAAAAGCAGAAGGAATATCTTGCCAAGGACAGCCTGTTCTCATTCTATATAGAATAGCTTCAATAAAATTAAGTAAATTTGAGTTGTGATGAATAGATAAATTACGCAAAATAGCTTTCAACTTTTGCCAGTGTTGATCTGTCAGCATGGTACGAGGCATAGCGAATAGTAAAATTGGGTTTAGCGATTTAATTTTACTACTTCGCTATTTTTTATACTAAAAGTGTCAACACATCCTAGTATAGTTTCTGGGATTAAAACTCTAGTTGATCTGAAGACATCCTCAAGGCAGCAAAACTATTTAGTTGAAAAAGTCCAAATATTTTTAATTTTTTTATAAAAATTTCAAAGATGTAATTACTCTCTAAGATTTTACAGTTAAGAATTTTAATTTGATTTTGTTGCTTTTAAAACACCTATTGTGTCACACCCCAATGTTAAGGCAATACATTTTAGATTAATATTAAAAACTGCTTTAAATGGAGAAACTTTTCCATCTGTATAAGTTTTAACATTTGCAAGATACGTATACTGTCCTTTCTTAGCATCATATGTTACCTGATCACCCATGAGTAGATCTGTTTTCTCATCACCATTTTCACTGTCAGATAGTATTACGGGTATTTCAGTGAAATTATTATTTTTTATATTATATAAAAAAGCAGAGACCCTATTTCTTTTGAAAGGGATTTTAACATAGTTAACAGTACTTAACTCTCTCATTCTAAAAGCCAAAATATCTTTATCATGATATAGTAAGGCTAAGTCAACATTAGATTGCAAAGGCACTGCCGTTCTTAAAACATTATATACATCTTTACCATTTAAGACTTGGATACCATATTTTTTTAACGTATAGTTAATTTTTTTTGCTTTATTAATATCACCAAAATCTCTCAACATAATCTTCAAATTAGGATTAATGGCAGAATATTTATTATATGCTCCTATATACTCTACAGGTGAGTTAACTTGAGTAGCATCTTGTAAATAATCATCCCAAAGGGCGTTTTCTTTGGCATTGCAAATATTAAAAAAAACACTATAAGCAATTATCATTGCTAGTAATTTTATAGATTTCATTATAACCTCAGAATCAATATGGTAAATTTGCATTTATAAATGGTATAGGATCAATCCTTCCATCCAATCCAACTCCTAATGTAGGAGCACTCTAGAATTTCTTTTGTTTTTTGGGACGCTCAATGGTCATGTCAGTTGCATCAACACCCACAACTTCCCAGTCTATACCTTTCCCGTGCTGCAATTTCTTAGACAAGAGAAATTTATCTGATTTTATTAAGATATTTTCTATTTTAGTGATGATTCTAGATGCACTGGATTCATGGAATCCATAACTCATTGCTGTATGAAATAGAGTTCTATATTCAAGCCAATAGCTTAAAGTCATGAGCAGTTGATCTTCGAGAGCAAGCTTAGATGGGCACACTCGATCATGCTGACTTTGACTAGCTTCAAGCACTCGAAGCATTTCTGAAAATGTTGAGATTTTTATACTAACAAGAGGTTTAAATTGGCTGTAGGATAGCGATTTAACATGTGTATATTTCATGGTTTAAGAATAGTAAAATATGACCAACTTATGGAGGTGGAAAATGATCAGAAAGCTGGTCGTTTCTTGATTCATGTAAGAGATTTAATATAAATAAACTAGTTTTTATCAAAGTTAAATATCCCCTATATGATTTTAACACCCTTGAAAATATAATTATTCTTCACAATCTGACATAGAAAAATATTTTTCCTGCAAATAAATCCCTTGTCTTTTACCATTTACTGCATCAAAAACTAAAATATTATTTTTTTGATCACCAATAGAATAAACATTTCCATTATAATATAAGGAATTAAAATCTATAAGGTTTTTCTTGTTTTCAATTTCACTAGTATGATTACATCCACTAAGAAGCACTAAAATAATAATATAAAAAAATTTCAGATTAATCATCCTTATTAAATTTTAAAGATAAGCCTTTTGAGCATAAGTAATTGTTATGTCATTACTTTTTGATTTATGAAAGAGGTCTATCATTGCTATTCATAACACGAAATATGCTCTATGCTTTCGATTGTTATTGAATCAATTCTTTTATTATCAATATTATATATAAAAAAACCTTTCTTTTCCTTCATCGGAATCTTATATGAATAAATTCCCTGTGTATCATCTCCACTAAATTCTTTTTGAGACTTAATCTCATAGGTTAAGTTCTTAATACTACTTTCTAAATTACCAACACTTACATTATTAGCATCGACTGCTTTAGAGTTTCGAGTATTAATAAATGTTACAATTCCTTGATCATCCACATCAATACTAGTCAAAGTATTATTTATTAAAATATTCTTTCTATTTTCGCATGCCTTCAAATCACTAATATCACTATAGTTTTGAATAATTATATCATTCTTAAAATTTTCCTTTAAAAATTCTAAATTTCCACCTATTTTAACCCCGCTCAACTCATATTCATTATTAATATTTTTTGCTTCGTCTGATGAGTTTTTTTTACCATCAGAACAACCATGCAATATAAAAAGAAACATAATGCAATAATTTTTTTTCATAAGTTACACATCCTCTAATTTTGCTGATAAACCTTGTAAATGAAGGTGATTATTATGCCTAGGTGTACTCAAGTGATTACATCGAGGAAAAAGATAAATACTTTCCACTCCCACTTTAGGATTTTTAAAATTTTCGCTAAGCATTTTTTTGATTATCCCCAACCAAAAAGGATGAAATTATTAACTAAAGCTAATGATCTTTCGTGATCATAAAGTGCATCTTGTAAGATAACAGCAAGAGCTTTTTTATCGGTTCTTAAATACCTTATATCACCAGCTTCACCATTAATATGAGATTTACTCTCACCAGCCCCCCCATCAACGGTACTAAATCCATTAAATGAAATATCATCATACCCAAATCGAGTAATATTTAATCTGAAATTCTTTTTTTCAATACTTGGTTCATTTCCCACACATTTCATTTCTTCATTTTTACTCAAATCATTATTAATAACAAAAGATTGGATACAATAATTTTTCAATTTACTTTCATTTATATCATTAAATCTTTTGGCTTGATGATCCAATATTGGAAACTTACCTCCCATCGTTATAAACAGAGTATTTTTATAATTATTCTTGTTATTTTCGCCACCTGATAAAAATATCACTTGCGCAGGTCCGGAACCTTCGTAATTATTAAAATTTACAGCAATCAAACCTAGTAAATATTCTTTGCTTCCAAGTTTTTCAACTGTAGTCATCAAAATTCTTGCTTGATCCTTTCCAGAATAAAATAGTTTTAAATCTTTTTGATTAAGCGAATACTTATCTAATTGTATGAATTTATCATTGATCAATAATGTTTTAGAATCAAATGGTAATTTAATTTGTTTATATTCATTAATTAAAAGACCACTATTGACCTTCGACTCACTCATCTTTGGTGAATCTGAGTTTAACATCTTATTTTCTGCCTTTTGACAGGCTACAAGTGAAAATAAAATCAACAATAGAATAATATTTTTAATGTACATAATATGCCCTTATATGTCCTGAATATTTGGTTGATAACCCTGTAAATGTAAATGGTTATCATGATCACCATTTGTAAAAGCGACATGGGGCAAAGTTTTATTCGATTGACCTTTTCTCATCATTACTTGTGAACCAAATGCTTTATAACCAAAAAGATATAGGGCATTTACAAACCTTACATTTGCATCCCAATCAAATCTATCTACTTGACTAATCAGAACAGGGCCATCTTTATGACAACCATTGATTCCTAGATAACGAAAATCTCCATTAATACCATTATAGTGCGATTCACTACCCACAGATCGTCCATCTCTGACGCTAAACCCTGAACCATGATAATAACCATAATCTAGAGAGCACATAGCGCCTATAATCGCTGCAAACGCATCTCCTTTCAAGTAATATCTAGTTCGACCTGGTAGATAGATATCCCACAAATATCCGACTTTACCATCAGGACTCTTGTAGGATTTGAGCGTCCTTTGATCTACCAAATAAACATTTCCACCTACAACTCCATTACCTTTTTTACGCTTAGGTGCAACTATAAATTCAGTTTTGCCAATATGATGTGATTGTCCATTTTTATCATAATAAATATATTCAGCAAAACCTGTTGCAGCCGCGTTCTCTCGTTTGATTTTACCATCAGAGTAAATATGATAACGCGTCGTATCACTTGTTGCGGGTGTTTGATTAGAAACAGTTGTTAAAGGCTTACCCCCATTCTCTGTATGAGTATTTTGTTGGGACACTTTAGGTGGCTCTTGTTTAACTTCTGGTACTTTAGCAGAGGCTGGTGGATTAGGCTTACTTTGGGACGGCGCATTAGTGACAGGTTTTTGTTGTGGAGCTTTTTGCCCTGATTCTAATTGTCTCGATTCCTTGATAAAACCTTCATTTATTCTAAATATCCTATATGGACTTCCATTAATTACCCGAGCTTTTACCAATGAATTTGAACCAACCCCAAAACCATATACAAAACCAACCAACATTTTTAAGTTAATTACACCTGCAGCATTGGTTTTTTTTGAAATTTGTCGCCCTCGATAAAAAATAGTTACAGCGGTATTTGGGACAATTTGATCATCTTTTTTGACAATCATCTGAAAGCTATGAACTGGAAGGCTCACTTTTATTGTCTGATTAGAGAGTGATTTTTCAACCTTGAAGTGATGAATCTTTTGGTACTTCCCATCCCCTGAAACAGAAACCTCTATATCTTGACCGACTTCTGCTGAAATATTATGTTTTATGCCACTCCCATCTGCAGAATGCTTTTTAATATTATTTTTGTACGTAAGAAAAAAGCCCATATTTGAGATTGGTTTTCTAGTATCAGCTTCAACAATCTGTATATTGAAGTTCACATCTTTCGTTTCAACTGCTTTAGATTCTTCTGTAATACTTGGAGCTTGCTCATTTCTAACTTCTTGAGGCGTTTTATTCGCCTGTGGTTTTAGTTGAGGGGCACTATTCTGTTCTAAAACAACAGGGACTGATATTTGTTTGGTTAATTTGATTGTATAACTTTCCTTCTTATCTTTTTGCTGCGTAATCTCAAGTGCTTTTCCATCAACAATTATTTTTATTTTAGTACCAGGATGCCTAACAATTACAGGAATTTTTCCTTCTTCACTTGTTTTATAATCATTAGAAATCTTTCCAATTTTGCTATAGTATTTTCCTTCTTTGTACTCAGACTCTACTATAATTTTTTTACCTGAAACAGCATTCCCTTGTTCGTCCACAACATTTATATAAATCTTACGATTACAACAGCTTTCTAAATCATAATAAGCAAATAATGATATATATTCACCCACTTTTGTTCCAAAAGCATCAGCTTGGTTACCTAGACCCTGTACAAACTCTAAAACATATTTAGGACCTTTTAAGTGTGCTCCTGCAATGCATCCTGACTCTGTAATTTCAACCCCATTAATACGAACGCCATAAAATTCATTTACATTTCGATTGTTCAGCCGAGTGCAGAGTGTATTGATCCATTTATTAAATGCTTTTATTTGAACCGTTCGATCTTTGAGAAAAACACTTTTCGAAGTTACATCATCTAAGCCCGTCCAACTTCCACTCCAGTCATTAACCGAAAATGATTTCTGAAAAAGGCTATTAGGATCATTACTAAAAGTATATGGTGGCTTAAAATACCCCAAATCATAAAGTGCACTTTCGCCAAATTGAAAATAACCAATAAATCCATAACCTGCAGTTTTACCATTATGTACTTTTCTAGCAGTTAAATTAGGATCAACAAGGTCAGATAAACTCAAATCTGATGAAGACTCTCGACGAGATACTGCATATATATATGCTTGCCTATCCTCACCAAATGACTTTCCTTTTACTTGAGAAAAAAAACTCATAGTGCCCCCTTAGATTCTTGATCAATTTGTTTAAATAAAATTAGAACTTTATTTTTTGTTTTATCACTCATATTTGTAGAAAATTTCATTTTATTTTTATCAAAATTGAAACTCAGGTCTTCATTTAGATTGAGCATTACATCACCTAAACTCTTACCATCATCAATAATATAAAATTTCTGAGGCTTATTTTTATTTTTTAATGAGATAAGTAAAATATTTTGATCTGAGCTTTTGATATTCCAACACTCATCAGGGATATGTAACCAATGACCTGTATTTAGATCTATCTTATTTTGCTTTAAAAGCTTAGAGACAGGCTCTTTAATATCTTTACGCTGAAAGCTACATTTATCAGACTCTATATAATTAAAGCTTACGACTTCATTATCAATGTTCCGTTTTGGAAATTCCTTGATAACTTCTGCATTACACCAAGTCACAAATAATAAAATGAATAAGAAAGAAAATATTGTTTTCATGATCAAGCCTTACTTTCCAAAATTACAAAAATCTGCTTCTAAATCTTCACTACAAGATTCATTTTGATCTTCTATTGCATCATGATCATCTACAGCACCACAACAGCCCTCACCCTCACAACTACTATGATCTTTAGTGTCATCAATATCGTTTTTTATAACGATTAATTCTTTTAAATCTTCACTATCATGCCCAAGAATAATTGCTTCGACATCATCAGCACTATCACTGAAAAACCGCTGTGTTCGTCCAAGTTCATCCAAAACACCGATAAATTCAGTTTTTCGTGAATGATTCACGAACTTATATCTGACCTGTTGTTTTAATTCATATTTACTAAAAATATCACCAAAATCAAAACGTCGACTAAAAATTCCACTTTCTGGCATTTTCGGCAATTCAGCATTCACTGTTGCCCCTGCAGTAAACACATTCTGCCCACTCTTTACCTTGAAATAGCCACCCGTAGTGATAAATACGCCATCTTTATTCACTTTTAGCTGAGAACCACCAGCTTTTAGATCAATTTCTTTAGAACTGGTTAGCTCA
>NZ_LXGN01000009.1 GCF_009372255.1 Acinetobacter guerrae | reverse complement strand
AATAAAGTTCAGGCTAGTGGGAAAATCACTGGCCTGATTCGTTTGTAGGGAAGCATGGAGAAAAGGCAAGATGGATATGCAAAATTTTGAAGGTGCTGTAAACGCTATATTAGCGGTCCTCCCCAATCGTGAAACTGATTTGGCGAGATTAGTTAGATTAATCACGGCAGCAGCTTATCCAACCATTACTGTGATTGGAAAATATAATCATGGAAAAAGTCGATTGCTCAATGAACTCATTGGGCATGATATTTTTTCGGTTGCAGATAAGCGTGAAACCATTCATCTTGCAGAACATATTCATCAAAATATCAGTTGGTTGGATGCGCCTGGGTTAGATGCCGATGTTGCAGCGGTAGACGATGATTACGCATTTAACGCGATCTGGACGCAGGCAGATATTCGTCTTTTTGTACATTCGATACGTGAGGGTGAACTCGATGCGATTGAGCATCAATTATTACAACAGTTAGTGAGTGATTTTCAAACAAGTCAACGTCAGACTTTATTGGTACTGACTCAGCTTGATCAAATGCCAGATCAGCAAGTTTTGGCACATATACAACAGTCGATTCGCGATCAAATTCCAGATTTAGATGCTTTGTCCGTATCTGCAACACGACATCGTCAGGGTGTCGAAAATTCAAAACCATTATTGGTTGAAAAAAGTGGTATTGTGGGATTACAACAAGCAATTGAACTTGCAATCAGCCAAGTACCAAATGCGCGTCGCCATGAAAAGAATCAATTATTTTCTGGCATGCAACAGCAACTTACTCAGTTGCAAACTGAGCTAGCGCAAACACAGCAAAAATTACAACATATACAACAACAGCAACGTCAGGATTTTGACGAGAGACTGATTAAAATTTTAGATAAAATCCGTGAAGATTTACATCGATTCTGGATATTACAGGTCAGGATGATGCACTTGTACCCGATTCATTTGCCACCATGTTTAAAAATACCGCAGGTAAACAGCAACGCGCCAAAGTCCAGATTGCCTATTCGCGTGCCTGTATTGATATTAATAGTCATCTTATTCGTCATGGTGTGGTGGGATTGCCTGAAGATCAGCAAACGCATGTCAAAAGTCTGGATACCGTCATCGTTGCTGTCTTTGGTATTTCAGTGAAATTTCGGGAACATTTGCGGACACTGTTTTATAGCGATGTCGAGCGAGCACGATTGCAACGCGAGTTTGCTTTTTATTTTGAAAAATCAGCAGGGCGTGCAGCTCTGGTTGAACAATTAACACAGCTTGAGAGGCAACTTGGCGATATTGCACAGGCACAAACGGCATTAAAAATGTTGGAGGATGCAGCATGACCAGTGGCGGACAACTACAGCATTTTATTGAACAGACACATCAAATTACGGCATCGCAAAGTGACCTGAGCTCTATTTTGAATCATTTGCAGCTATGGCGGCAACAACTAGCTTATGCATTAACGGGCATTTCTTTTGATGTTAATGCTTTGCAACCGACATCTACTTTGGCAAAACAGGTTGCTCTCATCAAGGGTCAAGTTGCAGAACAAATTCAGCTCTGGGAGGTAAAATGGTCTGAATTAGCTGCTGCGCAATCTGTTGCAGATGCCTTTAGCGATAAAGTCATGCTACTGGTCTTTGGCAAATTTAATGCAGGTAAAAGTTCGCTGTGTAACCTTTTGGCAGAATGTTTTTATCGACAAGGGCAAGATGTACGTTATTTCTATGTACAAAATGACCAAATTCATTATACCGAAACTCTTTTGCGCGAAGGTGCGACGGAAACTACGGCACAATTACAGGGAGTATGTCTAGGCGAGCGACTCGTACTGCTCGATACACCGGGTTTGCATTCTGCCACAGCCGAAAATGCGGCTTTGACTCAGCGTTTTATTGATAGCGCGGATGGCGTGTTATGGCTCAGTAGCTCAACGTCACCGGGTCAAGTGCAGGAGCTACATGCATTGGCACGTGAATTAAAACGACATAAGCCTTTATTTCCAATTATCACCCGAAGTGATCAAATTGAAGAAGACGAAGTCGATGGCGAAATTTGTACCGTATTATGTAATAAACCTTTGTCACAACGTGCGTTACAAGAAGCCGATGTAAAAGCACGTGCTGAAGATAAATTAAGAGAAATGGCGGTAGATGTCCATTTACTAAAACCACCTGTATCGGTTTCTACCCAAATGGCACGTCAGGCAGATCTGGATCAAAAAGCCATGACTGATGCGGGTTTTGAACGTTTATTTGCCGCACTTCTGGATATGATTCAACCCGCTTTACACTATAAGCAACGTAAACCCGCAGAGGTGTTTTTACATCATTTACAAGAGCAAGTGCTCGAAACATTGGTTCAGGAAATACAGCCTACCTCGGATCAATTACAAACCTGTCTTGATCATATGCAAACAGCCTTGTTGCAACAGCAGCGTCATATTGCAGAAAACGTCTGGAAAAATGTATTACCTGAACTACCGCAGTTACTTGAACTGCATGCGCCTACACAGGCGATTGATCAAGTTTATGTCACGCTTAGACAATGGTTGGCAGATGCATTTACCCAACACATTCAGCAACCATTGGCAGATTATCGTTTACAGATGCCCGATCAGATTACACTCGAACGAAACCCCAATATTGGTTATGAGTTGATTTCAGATTTAGTGGTTCATGATCGTTTATATGCTGAATTGTGTCGCCAAACCAATGAAACGATAAAACAGTACATAGAACAACTCACAAGCCAATGTGAAAAACAATTGAATAGCATTGAACATGATCTTCAGCAATTAAAAAATGTGATGATCAGTTCGGGCCATGATTTGAATAGATTAGCCTCAGATTTACGTCAATATTAAGATTGATCTGAATTTGAGAACGAAAGACATTTTGCTATATCAGACGATCTCAACAGATGTTGTATTCGAATGCTATAGCCTAATAAAGCCCATTTTTAATCAACTGAAGCGGATAGCCAAAAGAGTTATTCAATCAGTGGGATAATATTTTGCGATGCAAAAACATCCTGAACACACGACAGAATTTTCGGGATATAGTTACTATGGTCCATATTGCGTACTGCCAGTGAAATTGGACTATAAGCATCTTCATCCAAAATAGGAATATACATCAGATTTTTCATGCCAATATCCATCGCGGATTCTGGCACGATACAAATTCCTTCTCCTGCCGCGACCAGACCTAAAGCCAATTGCATCTCACGAACTTCGGTAAAATTGGTGGGGACTAAACCGAGCTCAGTAAAAAGAGATTGAATAAAAGTTGCGAAGTTTGGCTTTTGTGAAACAGGATAGAGCAGGATAGGTTGATCGATAATCTGCGACAGATGAATGCCTGTTTCAACAAACTGATTCAGGTGATGATTTCTGTGGATGGCTAGTTTTAAATGTTCTTTATGTAAAACGATTCGCCGAATAGCAGGGTCAGTAATCTTGAGCCTTCCAAATCCTAAATCGATTTTTCCCTGTTTTAATGCATTGATTTGATCCTTAGTGCCGCACTCGATCAACTCAATATGAATTTCAGGATTTTGTTGTCTAAAAAGATAAATAATTTCAGGTAATAACCCATAAAGTAACGAACTGACATAGCCAATGCGTAAAGTATGGCTCACCGTTGCGATTCTTTTTGCCATTGAGGATGCTTGTGCAGTATGGGTTAAAATCTGCACGGCATGTTGATAAAAGAACATTCCCGCTTCTGTGACTTTGGCTGGACGAGAGCCACGTTCAAAAAGTTGAATGCCAAGCTCTTCTTCGAGTTTTTGAATTTGTCGACTTAACGGTGGTTGAGCAATGCATAATTTTTCGGCTGCTTTAGAAATACTTTGTTCTTCTACGACAGTGACAAAATATCTGAGGTGCCTGAGTTCCATTTATATACCTTATTAGTATGCAAAAATACCGAATTGTCTATCGTTTTAATTATGGCATTAATTTAAGGTATGTTAATAGTATTTATTGAAAGAAGATGGAACGATGTATAAAACAGTGGAAACTATTTTAGTCGATATTCCTACTATTCGTCCGCACAAACTTTCTGTGACGACCATGCAGACCCAAACTCTGGTATTGGTCAAAGTGACCACTAAAGATGGAATTGTGGGTTGGGGAGAAGCGACGACAATCGGTGGCTTGAACTATGGAGAAGAAAGTCCAGAAAGTGTCAAAGCCAATATCGAGACGTATTTCAAACCCTTGCTCCTTTCAATCCAAGATTCATTGAATGTGGCACAGACTTTAAAACTGATTCGCAAAGCCATCAATGGCAATCGTTTTGCCAAGTGTGCTATTCAAACGGCATTGTTGGATATTCAATCTAAACGTTTAGATTTGCCCTTAAGTGAAATATTGGGCGGGCGTTTACGTGATCGTTTGCCTGTATTGTGGACACTGGCTTCTGGTGATACCGACAAAGATATCGCCGAGGCAAAAAAAATGATTGAGCTAAAACGACACAATACTTTTAAACTCAAGATTGGTTCTAATCCTTTACAACATGATGTAGACCATGTGATTGCGATCAAAAAAGCATTAGGTTCAGAGATTAGTGTACGTGTTGATGTAAATCGTGCTTGGTCAGAATTGGAATGCATAAAAGGCATTCAGCAGTTGCAGGATGGTGGTATCGATTTGATCGAACAACCTTGTGCCATTGAAAATATAGACGCATTGGCACGACTTACCGCTCGTTTTGATGTGGCAATTATGGCGGATGAAGTTTTGACAGGCCCTGATAGTGCTTATCGTATTGCGAAACAGAATGGCGCAGATGTGTTTGCGGTAAAAGTAGAACAGTCTGGTGGTTTGATCGAAGCATGCGAAGTTGCAAAAATTGCGCGTTTGGCGGGTATTAGTCTATATGGTGGTACGATGCTTGAAGGCCCCGTTGGCAGTATTGCGTCAGCACATGCATTTAGTACCTTTGAAACACTTGAGTTTGGTACTGAATTATTTGGGCCGTTATTGTTGACTGAAAATATTCTCAAAACACCATTGCAGTATGAAAACTTCGAATTGGTTGTACCTCAGACCTCTGGTTTAGGAATCGACATAGACGAAGATAAGATTGAGCAGTTACGCCGTCATTAAGCAAGAGGACTTTAGACATGTTATTTCAAGTACGGATGGATGTGCATTTACCTGTTGATATGCCAGTAGAACAGGCGAACCAAATTAAATCGGTAGAAAAAGCCTATTCACAAGATCTACAGCGTCAAGGTAAATGGCGTCATATTTGGCGAATTACAGGTCAATATTCCAACATTAGTATTTTCGATGTGGAAAGTAATGAAGAGTTGCATAATATTTTGCAGGGCTTACCACTTTATCCTTACATGAATATTGAGGTGATGCCACTGAATCGTCATCCATCATCGATTCGTGAAGATGACAGTTAATGAATGATCGAGGCTGAATACCAAAAGGATATTCAGCCTTTTTTGATAGATTTTCTTTATTTGCCATTTTTACATCAAGGTTGATGACATGATAGATAAAAGTGCAGCGACCCTAACGGAAGCGCTCTCCCAAATTAAAGACGGTGCCACCATTTTAATTGGCGGCTTTGGTACAGCAGGGCAACCCGCTGAACTGATTGATGGTTTAATCGAACTTGGACTCAAAGACCTGACCATCGTGAGTAACAATGCAGGCAATGGCGACTACGGTCTTGCCAAACTGCTTAAAACAGGCGCAGTTAAAAAAATCATCTGTTCATTCCCACGTCAGGCAGACTCATACGTATTTGATGAACTTTATCGTGCGGGCAAAATCGAACTTGAAATCGTACCGCAAGGCAATCTGGCTTGCCGTATGCAAGCCGCAGGCATGGGACTTGGCCCAATCTACACCCCAACAGGTTTTGGTACATTGTTGGCTGAGGGTAAAACCACCCTTCAATATGACGGCAAAGACTACGTTTTAGAAAATCCCATCAAAGCTGACTTCGCCCTGATTAAAGCCCACAAAGGCGATCGCTGGGGCAATCTGGTCTATCGCAAATCTGCACGTAACTTTGGCCCAATTATGGCGATGGCAGCCGATGTGACCATTGCCCAAGTCAGAGAAGTGGTTGAACTGGGTGAACTTGATCCAGAAGTCGTCGTGACCCCAGGCATCTTTGTTCAACACGTGGTACAGGTACAACCTGCAGCAACACCTGCCACAGCATAAGGAGAACGACATGAGTTACCAAAAACTAAGCCGTGACCAAATTGCACAGCGTGTGGCACAGGACATTCCAGAAGGTGCTTATGTCAATCTTGGGATTGGATTACCGACCAAGATTGCCAGCTACCTGCCTGCTGACAAAGACGTCTTCCTACATTCAGAAAATGGCTTACTGGCTTTTGGCCCACCACCGGCAAAAGGTGAAGAAGATCCAGAACTGATCAATGCAGGCAAAGAATACGTCACCATGCTCAAAGGAGGCTGCTTCTTCCACCATGGCGATTCATTCGCGATGATGCGTGGCGGACATTTAGACATTTGTGTACTGGGTGCTTTCCAGATCGCTGCCAATGGCGACCTTGCCAACTGGCATACGGGTGCACCCGATGCCATTCCATCTGTGGGTGGGGCAATGGACTTGGCCGTTGGTGCAAAAAAAGTCTTTGTGACGACTGACCATGTGACCAAAAAAGGCGAACCGAAGATCGTTGCTGAACTAACTTACCCTGCTACAGGGCAAAAATGTGTAGATCGCATCTACACCGATTTATGCATTATCGATGTGACACCAGAAGGTTTAAAAGTCACTGAAAAAGTTGAAGGTTTAAGCTTTGAAGAATTACAGAGCTTAACGGGTGCAACTTTGATTGATGCAACGAATTAAATTTCTAAGTGATCAGGTGTTGTCGTCACGCCAGTTAATCAATAGTTTACTGCCTCAAATGAGCTGTTAAAGCAAAAGTTTTTTGTATAGGCGACACCTTACTTTTCAGAGATGAAAAGTAACAAAAATCTATGTTGGACAGAGGTGGCTTTCTTACATCTCTGTCCAACGGATGACATCCATGTCACCTATCGCGATAGTAAATGCCGTTCAAAGGTCCTTTTAGCTAATGCTTATGCGTGAAAAAAGATTTTAACTGTTTCCAAGATTTGCTATTCGGTGGCGACAAGGATGTCGCCCGTTGCTCAGCACAACAAGGATGTTGTGTCTGAGTAACAAAGGGTTTTGTCACTTTTGCCCTGTCAAAAGTGAGGTATTGCCTACACAAAGTAAGAATGGACAAACCCATCATTTGTGGCAGTGATTGCAATAGATTTCAAAATGGAAATGTAAGAATGAAAAATGCTTATATAGTCGATGCGATTCGTACCCCATTTGGTCGTTATGCAGGTGGGCTTTCCCCAGTACGTGCCGATGATTTAGGTGCGGTACCCATTAGAGCACTCATCGAACGCAACCCAAGCGTGAACTGGCAACACGTCGATGACGTAATCTATGGCTGTGCCAATCAGGCAGGGGAAGACAACCGCAACGTAGGACGAATGTCCGCACTGCTTGCAGGCTTACCCGTAGAAGTCCCTGCGACCACCGTCAACCGCTTATGTGGATCATCACTAGATGCGATTGCGATGGCAGCACGAGCGATTAAAGCGGGTGAAGCCCATCTGATCATTGCAGGTGGCGTAGAAAGCATGAGCCGTGCCCCGTATGTGATGGGTAAATCCGAAGGCGCTTTTGGTCGTAGCCAAAAGATTGAAGACACCACCATGGGCTGGCGTTTTATCAATCCAAAGCTTAAAGCCATGTATGGTGTAGACACCATGCCACAAACGGCTGAAAACGTCGCAGAACAATTCAACATCAATCGTGAAGATCAAGACCAGTTTGCCTACACCAGTCAACAACGCACTGCGGCAGCGCAAGCCAAAGGCTACTTTGCCAAAGAAATCGTGCCAGTCAGCATTGCACAGCGCAAAGGTGATCCTGTTGTGGTTGATACCGATGAGCATCCACGTGCCTCGACCACTTTAGAAGCTTTAGCCAAACTCAAAGGTGTGGTCAAAGCAGAAGGCAGTGTCACCGCAGGCAATGCATCCGGTATTAACGATGGTGCAGCGGCATTACTGATCGCATCGGATGAAGCGATTGCACAATACAACCTAAAACCACGTGCCAAAATCATTGCGGCGACCACAGTGGGCGTAGAACCACGCATTATGGGTTTTGCACCTGCGCCTGCGATTAAAAAACTATTGAAACAAGCCAACATGAGCTTGGATCAACTGGACGTGATTGAGCTAAATGAAGCCTTTGCAGCCCAAGCTTTGGCGTGTACCCGTGATTTAGGTCTACAAGACGACGATGCACGGGTGAATCCAAATGGTGGTGCGATTGCATTGGGTCATCCACTGGGCGCATCTGGCGCGCGTTTGGTCACTACAGCATTAAATCAGCTTGAACAAACGGGTGGTAAATACGCGTTATGTTCAATGTGTATTGGAGTAGGTCAGGGTATTGCCTTGATTATTGAGCGGGTTTAAGGAGCGAACAATGCCAACAGTTAATTTTAAAGATCAAATTAATTCGCAAGATGTTATGTTGCATTATCAAACCTTTGGTGATGCCCATAAACCTGCTTTGATTTTCTCAAATTCTTTGGGAACTAATCTGGGCATGTGGCAAAAACAGTTTAATTATTTTAAGCAAAACTTCTTTGTGATTTGTTATGACACGCGTGGTCATGGCGCATCTTCTACGCCGCAAGGCGCCTATACTTTAGCGCAATTGGGCAATGATGTGATTCAACTGTTAGATCATCTCAATATTCCCAAAGCAATTTTTTGTGGCATTTCGATGGGTGGGCTAACAGGACAATGGTTAGCCATTCATTATCCTGAGCGTTTTTCGCATGTAATGATTGCCAATACTGCGGCCAAGATTGGACAAGCACAGGCTTGGCAAGATCGTGCCAAACTGGTCCGTGAACAGGGTTTACAGCCTATTACAGAAACTGCCGCCTCACGTTGGTTTACAGAAGACTTTATTCAGCAGCATTCTTCTACTGTGGTTACTCTCTCGGATGATCTGGCTGCGGGTAGCGCGGATGGTTATGCTCGTTGTTGTGAAGCTTTGGCACTGGCAGATTTACGTGATGAATTGGTAAAAATCGGTATTCCCGTATTAATCATTGCAGGGCAACACGATCCTGTCACAACGGTTGCCGATGGAAAATGGATGCAACAGCACATTGCCAATGCTCAGTTGGCCGAAATCAATGCTTCACATATTTCGAATATTGAGCAACCAGAGCAGTTTAATCAAATTTTACAGCAGTTTATCGCTGCTTAATTGAAGAAATCAGTGATATCAATTGTGTCATTGTATGCTTGAATGTATGAAACGCGACTGAATAGCCTATATAAAGACAGCTTTATTATAAAAGCTGTCTTTATATTTTTAGATTTAATATAAGGTCTTAGGTTAGTAAGATGCGTAGATGGAGGATTTTATTGGACTCATTTCAGTCTTTAAGCTAAATAAGCCTGAGCATATTGTGATGATGTTGGTCGTTGTAAGGTCTGGCTAATGCGCTGGCTGGCGTGCATCAGCTTTTCCAGATCGATTCCTGTTTCAAAACCCATATGTGAAAGTAAGTAAAACAGATCTTCTGTGGCAACATTTCCCGACGCGCCTTTGGCGTATGGACAGCCGCCAAGTCCTGCTAAGGATGAATCAAATACCCGAATGCCTTGTTGTAAGGATTGATAAATATTCACAATCGCCATGCCATAGGTATTATGAAAATGTCCTGCCAATATATCGCTATTGAGTTCAGCCAGACACGCTTGCCAAAGCGTTTTAACACGGTCAGGCGTAGCTGTACCAATGGTTTCTCCCAAAGAAACTTCATAACAGCCCATGTCATAAAGCCGTTTAACGACTTTAACCACTTGTTCGGGTGCAATCGCGCCTTCATAAGGACAATCTACGACACAGGAGACATAACCACGAACACGAATATTTTGTGCTTTGGCAGCAGTCATGACATCGGCAAATTTTTCAAAACTTTCATCAATCGAGCAATTGATATTTTTACGGGTAAAACTTTCAGAAGCTGCGGTAAAGACAGCAACTTCCTTACAACCTACCGCTTGAGCGGCTTCAAACCCTTTGAGATTAGGCGTAAGTAAACTGAATTGTATATCTGAATGTTTTGGTAGCCGCTGAAAAAGTTCATCACTGTGAGCCATTTGTGGTACCCACTTGGCTGAGACACAGGAACCGACTTCAATATATTTTAAACCCGCATTCACTAGATCAGAAATAAAGTTTAAGCGCTGTTCTACAGTCAAAGTCAGTTTTTCGTTTTGTAAGCCATCTCTGGGGCCGACTTCTACGATTTTGACAAACTCAGTCATGCGAGTTCCTCCTCAGCAGATTGGAATTCGACTAGCTCATCGCCTGCTTTGACCTGATCACCGACCTGAAAATAGGCATCGATAATCATGCCGTCTTGAGGTGCGCGAATGCTGTATTCCATTTTCATCGCTTCCAGTGTCATCAAAATATCGTCTTTTTTAACGCTCTGGTTGGCAGCCACTAATACTTGAGTAATCACACCGGGCATAGGAGCTTTTAAATGTCCTTGCTCAGTCTGTTGATCGGCTTGAGTATAGTCCACGCGAATATATTCAAAAGTATGGCTTTGCCCGCCATGAAATAGAGTAATACCTTGTTGGCTTTGGTTAAATGCAAATGTTTGCTGATGACCATTGATATTTACACTTGCGCTATGCGCATCTAATCGTTGACCTGAAATTTGATAGCTTTGACCCTTATATTCGGCATAAAAACCTTGTTCTGCCGAAGCAAACTGTATGTAAATCGGTTGGTTCAAATAGTTCAGTTTAATCTTTTGCTGAAAAGCAATATTTAAACGCCAGAGCGGTTGGGCTTGCCAAAGTGGTTTTTGGTGAGCATGGTTATTATCGAGTTGAGTTAAAAACTCAATAAAAGCAGTCGCAATGATAAGTTCTGGCTGAATACTTTCATGGCGAAATAAAAAGTCGTGTTCACGTTGAATCAAATTGGTATCAAGTTTAGCTTGCTTAAATGAATCACAGCCTACGATTCGTTGTAAAAACGCGATGTTATTGCCTAAACCATCTACATGAAATTGACTCAAGGCATGTTGCATCTGGATCAAAGCGGCTTCACGGTTTTTACCCCAGACGATCAGTTTGGCAATCATGGGGTCATAATAAGTGGTGATTTCATCACCTTCAACAATCCCGCTGTCGACCCGAACATGCTGGTTCTGAGTGGGGTAATGTAAATAGTCAATTTTTCCAATTGCAGGCAAAAAGCCCTTTTCGGGTTGTTCTGCATAAATCCGCGCCTCTAGAGCATGCCCATGAATTTTTAACTCATGCTGTAGTTTTGGCAAAGGCTCGCCGTCTGCCACGCGTAGTTGCCACTCGACCAGATCTTCTCCTGTAATCATTTCCGTGACAGGATGTTCAACTTGCAGACGGGTATTCATTTCCATGAAGTAGGCAGTCCCATTCTGTTCCACAATAAACTCAACCGTGCCTGCGCCGACATAAGCAACTGCACGCGCTGCATCAATCGCCGCTTGACGCATTGCATCTAGTTTATCGGGTGGCATTTGTGGAGCAGGGGCTTCTTCTAAGACTTTTTGATGTCGACGTTGTACAGAGCAATCGCGTTCAAACAAATGTACATAATTACCATGCGTATCCCCAAAGACTTGCACCTCAATATGACGCGGTTGAATCACATAGCGCTCAATCAACACATCATCGTTACCAAAGCTAGATTTGGCTTCACGTTTGCACGAAGCAAGCGCCTGTAAGAAGTCTTCACTACGCTCGACCAGACTCATGCCTTTACCACCGCCGCCTGCACTGGCTTTAATAAGTACAGGATAGCCAATTGCATCGGCTTGCTGCTTTAAAAAGTCAGCATCTTGGTTGGTGCCGTGATAACCGGGTGTTAAAGGAACTCCTGCTTTTTCCATCAGTGCCTTTGAGGTGGCTTTGAGCCCCATCGCTAAAATGGCAGCGACTGGCGGGCCGATAAAACAAATATGATGTTGTTGGCAAGCTAAAGCAAATTGGTCATTTTCGGACAAGAAACCGTAACCTGGGTGAATCGCTTGGCTACCTGTATCCAGAGCCGCTTGAATAATACGATCAACCTGTAAATAACTTTGAGTCGCAGGCGACTGACCGATATAAATCGCTTCGTCTGCCAGTTTGACATGTTGTGCATGGGCATCTGCATCTGAATAAACTGCGACCGTTGTAATACCCAGTTTTTTTGCAGTCCGAATGACGCGGCAGGCAATTTCGCCACGGTTCGCAATTAAAATCTTTTCAAACATGGTGATCGTCCTGAATTGTTTTTATTGGGAAGTGGAAGTCCAAGCAGGTTGTTGTTTGTTTAAAAAAGCATTCAAACCTTCTTTGGCTTCACTGCCTTGACGAACTTGAGCAATATGCTGTGCAGTCTGTTTGAGCAAGTCATCATTCATCACTTGGTGACTAACCAAGTGAATCAGTTGTTTCGATGCAGCCTGAGCCTGTGGGCCGCCAAGTAATAACGCATCGATCATCTCTTGGACTTTTTGGTCTAAGTTTTCTGCATCTGCAACTTCATGTACTAGGCCGATTTGCTTGGCCTCATGTGCCGAAATACGTTCAGCAGTTAAAAAATAGCGAGAGGCTTGTCGAGCGCCAATTGCACGAATGACATAAGGGCTAATAGTTGATGGTGCAAGACCCAGACGAACTTCTGACGTGGCAAATTTGGCTTCGGTACTGGCAATACAAATATCACAGGCTGATGCCAAGCCCATTCCGCCACCAAAAGCAATACCTTGTACACGTGCGATTGTGGGTTGTTGCAAGGTCGCGAGTGCATGTAACATTTGCGCAAGCTTTAAGGCATCAGCCTCATTTTCCGCAGCAGAAGCTTGACCTGCCTGTTTCATCCAATTTAAATCGGCACCTGCGGAAAAACTTTTACCGCGTCCTGCCAAGACCACTACCCGAATATCATTGCAAGTATTGAGGCTGTTAAAACAGGCATGTAATTCTTCAATCACGAGTGTATTAAAAGCATTGTGCAGTTCTGGCCGATTTAACCAAACATAAGCGACTTGAGCTTGCTGTTCCAGTTGTAAAAATTGATAGCTCATAGACACCTCCTACATGCGGAACACGCCGAACTTGGTCGGTTGAATTGGGGCATTCATGGTTGCAGCAAGACTCAGACCCAGCACATGACGGGTTTGAGCAGGATCAATGACACCGTCATCCCAAAGACGGGCAGAAGCATAGTAGGGATGACCTTGGCGTTCGTATTGTTCACGAATTGGCTGTTTAAATTGATCTTCTTCCTGTGCTGACCACTCTGCACCCTTTTGTTCAATCTGATCACGTTTTAAGGTTGAAAGTACGCTTGCTGCTTGTTCACCGCCCATGACTGAAATACGAGAGTTTGGCCAAGTCCATAAAAAACGGGGTGAATAGGCACGTCCGCACATACCGTAGTTTCCCGCACCAAAAGAGCCACCAATAATGAGAGTTAACTTGGGTACATTTGCTGTGGCAACCGCCATGACTAACTTGGCACCATGTTTGGCAATGCCTTCATTTTCGTACTGACGACCGACCATAAAGCCCGTGATATTTTGGATAAATAGTAAAGGGATATTTCGTTGGGTACACAGTTCAATAAAATGCGCACCTTTTTGTGCGGATTCTGAAAATAAAATCCCGTTATTGGCAATGATGCCGACAGGTATGCCGTAAAGTGAAGCAAAGCCTGTAATTAAGGTTGATCCAAATCGGGCTTTAAATTCATCAAAGCGCGAACCATCAACAATTCGTGCAATGACTTCACGCACATCAAACGGTTTACGTGCATCGCTTGGCACAACACCGTAGAGTTCGTTTGCATCAAATAATGGCTCATCAATTTGTTTATTTAAGTCATTCGGCTTTTTATTCAGATTGGCAACGATATGACGTGCAATCGCAATCGCATGTTCATCATTTTCAGCCAAGTGATCGGCCACACCAGAAAGGCGGGTATGTACATCACCACCACCCAAATCTTCACTGGTGACCACTTCACCTGTTGCGGCTTTAACCAATGGCGGTCCGCCCAAGAAAATCGTGCCTTGATTACGTACAATAATCGTTTCATCTGACATGGCAGGCACATAGGCTCCGCCTGCGGTACAACTACCCATCACGACTGCAATCTGGGCAATACCTTGGCTCGACATACGGGCTTGATTGTAAAAAATACGCCCGAAATGATCTCGATCTGGGAATACCTCATCTTGCATGGGTAAAAAAGCGCCACCTGAGTCCACCAGATAAATACAGGGTAAATGATTTTGTTCAGCGATTTCCTGCGCACGCAAATGCTTTTTCACGGTGAGTGGATAATAAGTTCCTCCTTTTACCGTTGCATCATTGGCAATGATCATGCAGGTGATACCATTCACTTGACCAATACCAGCAATCACACCCGCAGCAGGAATATCATCTTCATAAACCTTGTAAGCAGCCAATTGCCCAATTTCTAAAAAAGCCGTGCCAATATCGATCAGTTGATCAATTCGATCACGTGGTAAAAGTTTGCCTCTTGCCAGATGTTTCTGGCGGGCATTTTCTCCACCACCTAGCGCTACTTTTTGTGCAACCTGTTTGAGATCGCTGACCAATGTTTGCATGGTGTGTTGATTAAATTTGAAGTCTTCACTTCGCGTATTAATTTTGCTTTGTAATTGGTTCATAAGCTGCATCCTGATTTATCGTTATTATTTGGTTTCATTAAACAGTTCACGACCAATCAGCATGCGGCGAATTTCAGAAGTTCCCGCACCAATTTCATATAGTTTTGCGTCACGCCATAAACGGCCTGCGGAAAATTCATTGATATAACCATTTCCACCCAATGTTTGAATGGTTTCACCTGCCATCCACGTGGCTTTTTCTGCTGCATATAAAATGGCGCTTGCTGCATCTTTGCGTAAGCTACGGTCATGATCGACTTTGTCGCAGGCAGTGCCAACCGCGTAGACCAGTGCTTTACAGGCGAGCCAAGTAGAATACATATCTGCCAGTTTGCCTTGCATCAGTTGAAACTCACCTAGAGCCTGACCGAATTGTTCACGGTCATGTAGGTAAGGAATCACCACATCCAGACAAGCATCCATGATGCCGAGTGGGCCTGCACTTAAGACAGCACGCTCGTAGTCCAGACCACTCATGAGCACTTTGGCACCGTTACCCACACCTCCAAGTACGTTTTCGGCAGGCACTTCGACATTGTCAAAAAATAGCGGATAGGTGTTCGAGCCACGCATACCGAGTTTGTCTAAATGCTGACCATGACTAAAACCTTTCATGTTTTTTTCAATAAGAAAGGCGGTCATACCTTTAGCACCTGCATGCGGGTCAGTTTTAGCGTACACCACCAATACATCAGCATCACCGCCATTGGTGATCCACATTTTTGAACCGTTTAAAACAAAATGATCGCCTTTTTGTTCAGCACGAAGTTTCATGCTGACCACGTCCGATCCAGCATTTGGTTCAGACATTGCCAAAGCACCTACAAAGTCGCCAGAAATCAGTTTTGGTAAGTATTTCTGTTTCTGCTGTTCGCTACCGTTACGATTAATTTGGTTAATGCATAAATTAGAATGTGCGCCGTAAGAAAGACCAATAGATGCCGATGCACGGGAAATTTCCTGCATCACAATAATATGTGCCAGATAGCCAAGATGAGTACCGCCATATTTTTCAGAAACGGTTAAGCCCAATAAACCCATATCGCCAAACTTTTTCCAGAGATGGGCAGGAAATTGATTATCTTGATCAACTTGTTGGGCAATGGGTGCGATTTCCTTTGCACAAAATGCGGCAACAGAATCTTGCAATGCAATCAAGGTTTCATCTAGACCAAAATTTAAGCTGCGTAGGTTCATTGTGTTGTCATTCCTTTGGTTATAGTTGTTGTTCCATAAGCGTTGTTGTATGTGCTTATGAAGTACCTTACAATGAATTTTTAAAAAAGTGAATACTAATTCATAAATTGATTTACAATTCATTTTGTTTGGTAGAGAATAAAATTTATGAGCTATAAACGATCATCTTTAATGCAGGAACGGATGGAGCAAAATCGTAAGGCGATTTTGACTTCAGCCAGAAAATTAATTTCAGAAGGAGGATTCAAAGACGCACAAATACAAACCATTGCTGAACAGGCAGGGGTTTCAAGTGGTCTGGTTTATCGTTACTTTGACAATAAAAGTCAGGTGTTGATTGAGGTTTTGTCAGAAGCCATCAACACTGAATTATTGGTGATTGATGCGATCATAGAAACAGATCTATCGGCACAACAAAAATTGCATAAGGCGGTTGCGACCTTTGTAAAACGGGCATTGAATAGCCCTCAGTTGGCCTATTCACTCATGTTTGAGCCTGTAGATTCGATGGTGGAACACGAGCGTTTTCGCGTAAAACAATTGGTCAAACAAAGTATTAAAAAAATCCTTGCAGACGGAAATGCAAGTGGTGAATTTGTATTGGATGATTTAAATACTACAGCATTGTGTGTCGTTGCAGCCATGACTTATGTGGTGGTTGAACCTTTAGACCCCGCCCAAAATACTAAGTTTGATCAGCAACACAAAGACTATTTTTCTAAACAGGTTGCAGATTTTTGTGTGGATGCAGTACAGAAGAAAAAGTAGGGCAGATCGCACCGACTAAAATCTTAATAACAGTGTTTTGAAAAGTAGTTGCAGCAACAACAATTAGATGAACCAAGAACAGAATTACAAAGAATCAAGGAGAATGATTCAATGCAACATGTACGGTTAAGCTACGCCTCTGGAACCAGTTCACAGCCCCTCATGGGGATGACGATTGGAGAAAAATTTGATCAGGTTTGTTTGCAATATGCAGAGCAAGAAGCAATCATCAGTTTGCATCAGAATAGGCGTTTGAGCTATCAACAGTTACAGGATGAAGTGAATGCTTGTGCCTGTAGTCTGTTGCAACTGGGTCTACACAAAGGAGATCGTCTGGCGATCTGGTCACCCAATTGTGTGGAATGGACGATTGCACAATTTGCCGCCTCGAAAGTCGGTATTATTTTGGTGAACCTGAATACCGCCTACAAAAGTCATGAACTGGAATATGTTTTAAATAAGGTGTCATGCAAAGGTCTGATTATTGCTGCACCATTTAAAACCACAGATTATTTGGAATTACTGACTAAAATTGCGCCTGAGTTGGTACATAGTCACGATAAAATTTTAAATTCCAAACGCTTACCGCATTTAAAATTTGTCATCAAAATTGATGATCAGCAGCATACGGGCATTTATCGTTTTAGTGATTTGCTTGAAACTCCAAACCAATCTCAGCTTGATGAACTACAGCGCTTAGCCCAACAATTACAATTTGATGAACCTATCAATATTCAGTTTACTTCTGGTACAACAGGTAATCCGAAAGGCACCATGTTGACGCATCATAATATTTTAAATAATGGCTATTTTGTTGGGGAAGGGATTGGTTTAACCCCACAAGATCGGGTCTGTATTTCTGTTCCTTTATTTCATTGTTTTGGGATGGTGATGGGGAATTTGGCCTGTATAACGCATGGCGCAACAATGGTATATCCATCGGCTGCATTTAATCCACTTGAAACTTTAAAAGCCATTGATCAGGAAAAATGTACGGCAGCTTATGGTGTACCTACTATGTTTATTGCTGTTTTGGAACATGAGCAATTTGCTGAATTTGATTTAACAAGTTTACGTACTGGCATTATGGCAGGAAGCCCTTGCCCACGCGAGATTATGCAGCGCGTGATTGAAAATATGCATATGTCTGAAATTACCATTTGTTATGGTATGACCGAAACCTCGCCTGTGAGCGTGCAAAGTTATATCAATGATTCTATTGATAAACGAGTAAGCACGGTAGGTCATGTTCATCCTCACATCGAAATTAAGATTGTAAATCTTGAAGGTGAAATCACTCCAATTGGTACACTGGGAGAATTATGTGTACGTGGTTACTCGGTTATGGCGGGTTATTGGGATGAAGTTGAAAAGACCCAAGAGGTCATTGATGCTGCTGGCTGGATGCATACGGGTGATATCGGTGAAATGGATGAAAATGGTTTTGTCAAAATTAAGGGTCGAATTAAAGATGTCGTGATTCGTGGGGGAGAAAATCTTTTTCCCAAAGAAATTGAAGACTTTTTATATACTCATCCAGATGTCAGCGATGTTCAGGTCATCGGCTTGCCTGATTTGCGTTATGGAGAAGAATTATGCGCCTGTATTATTTTGCATGAGCATCATCAAGCAGATGAAGACAGTATTCGCCGTTTTTGTAAGGAACATATTTCGCATAATAAAGTGCCGCGCTACATTAAATTTTTAACAGAATTTCCGCTTACAGCTTCAGGTAAGGCACAAAAATTTAAGCTGCAAGAAATGATGCGCCTTGAGCTAAACCTAAGCTCGGTCATGTTTGAATAAAAGATGATTCCTCTTTTACTTGGTGGTAAAAGAGGAACTCCTTACGTGCAAGGAGGGTTTATTTTAGATTTTACCCAACCAAATAATGTAATTAAAAACAATGGTTTGCCTATTTTTGAATGATTGTTACTTTAATGATTGTGAAATTGCCCATAAAGAACCTTGTGGTGCAATACGAGTTCGATCTTTAGCCTGCTGATAAAAACGTAGAAACGCAATTCCAAAGATAACCGCCAAAACATCGATGATCAAGATTTCACCTGAGTGAAACCATAAGCCAGTTTGGGGTAAAACATAAGCACACAAAGAACTCAGAGGGATGAGAAATAAAATCAGAGAAATACTGAGTAAAAGTTTTGGTAGGGCTTTGGCGTAACCCAGATAAAATGTAAGTAGAATGATTGCGATAAAAATTGTGTAATAGCTATACATAAACAGGTGGTTGATGCTTTCAATCTGAATTATTGAATATAACCAACGACTTGCTAGCAATGTTCCCATGATCGCCAGAATACATCCAAGGCATGTTCCAATGGTTAAATTAGCCAGAAATACCACATCTTTACGTTGAACAGGGATTGGGTCTTGAGGACGTTTTTGTTTACGGGCACGTGTTTCTACCCAAAGAATGTTGCCCGAATAAAACAGAAATGCACCCCCGATCCCGAGTATGAAATAAATCCATCGAACAGTATCTCCGCCATAACTGCCAAAATGAAGGCTAAACATGGCATTAATTAACTTATTTCCTGCATTGGTTTGAGTATTTATACCAGATGAATTGAAGTGATCTACGGCATAAGGATTCATGCTCATAAAGTCATTATTTGCGCCACGTAATAATTGATTTGGGCTATACAATGCAATACGTGCGGTCGCTTTTTGTGGATTATTCAGGTTGTTAAATTGAATATATTTAACGTCATATTCTGGTGCGACTTGTTTGACTTTATATAAAATTTCTTCAAGATTAATATCTTGGCGAGTGGGTTGGATGACTTCTCGTACGGGAGGATTAAAAACAGGCTGACCTTTTAAAGCCAGATGACCAATTGAATCATAAAATAAATCATGAAAAGCAAAAACAATCACAGTGACACTAATTAAAATATGAAAAGGGAGACTGGTAATACCAACCACATTGTGCGTATCAAGCCAAAAGCGTTTCTTATTTTTTCCTGGTCGGATCACAAAATAATCTTTCACTAGTGTGGGTAATAAAATAATCAGTCCAGAGAGCAACGCCAGAAAATATAAAATGGATACGATGCCCATCACATACACACCGACACCATGATGACCGATTAAACCTGGTATACCCGCAGTTTCATGTAGTTGTTCAATTAGCCAGCCTGCTTTGGAAAGATTTTCTTTTTTGGCAATGAGTTGACCGTGCTGATCTAAACTTGCAATCCATGCAGTTTGTGATGCATTAAAACCTTCCGCTCTATTTGTTTCATTCCAACTGATGGGGGCGTAATGAAATTCGTTAGAGCTTAAATTTAGGGTAAAGCTTTTTTGTGTGACTGGAAATTCAGCTTGAACTTTTGTAATTAGATCTTGATATTGATGTGGTTCAATCTGAGTAAGAATTTGTTGATGCGGTGTTGCCCATCGGGTCAGGTGGTGTTGGAACATGCTTAAACCACCTGCAAAAAAACAGATAAATAATAATATACCTGCACTAATACCGACCCAAGTGTGCATATTCTTCATGATTTTCATTACATCAGAACGAACTTTCATATAGATTCCCGCAACCAGAACAGTAAAAAATAGGCAATAAAGTTTGCAAATAAAAAGATAATAAAAGCTAATTTTCCAGTTTTTATAAAAAAGCTAGCAAATAGAATCGACATCCAAAGCCATGCAATGCTCCACATTCCAATTTGTGCCAATACATCCATTGCAATAAAAGGCTGACCCAAAACCACAATCAGATTTCCTAGTGCAATAGAAAGACTTAATCCTAAAACAGCACCCGTGAAACTTTTAATCCACCAATCTGCTTGAATTTGAGATTTGTCTTTCATCGGTTTAGATTCCTTTTAAATAATGCAAGGAAGGGGATAAATGACCATAAAAAAATAATAAAAATGACCCAACTGAGAATGGCGGCTAGTTGATGCATACTCACAATCAAGAAAATGAGACCAAGCATGAGTTCAAAAATACCAATCAACGAAAATACAGAGGGTAACTTTTGAGGCAGTAAATTCTGGTGAGTGTGGCTTAAATACACACTTAAAGCACCCAAAAAGCTCATTAAAAAACCAGCGAATTTCATGGCTTCAAAGTAATCGGTAAAATAATTAGTTAAATAGTATATATAAATGATAATTATTATCAATTAATGTGCACGGTTATTCTTCGTATGGAAAAGGGTATGAATCAATTCATCCCCTTTTTATAAATCAGCCTTGATAATTAACCTTGCAATGCAGGCATAATAACTTCTTGTACAATTTGCATACCTGCCGTTGTACTCCAATTGCCAGTCAATTCAGCAATTACTTGATTTGTACTTGTTAAGGTAACACCAGCTTTTAACATTCGTTGTAAAGCAATATCATCTGCCATTTTACTTGGTGAACCACCTGCATCAGCAACCACTTGAACCTCATAACCTTGATCGATCAGCGTTAATGCAGGATATACGGTGCATACGTCATTGGTTACACCCGCAATAATGATGCGTTTACGCCCTGTTGCTGTAACTGCTGCTGCGAAACGCTCATCGTCCATGGCATTCACAATACCTAAACGATTAATACGAGTTTCGAATTCAGCAGGTAAAATATCTTTAAGTTCATCTATCAGCGGGCCTTGAGCATATTCCTCCATGCTTGAAGTAAGTACAGTCGGAATATTCAGAATTTTTGCTGTTTGAGCCAACATAATTGCATGGCGTTTCATATCTTCATGAGAAATTGAGTTAACCCAGCTCATTGTTCCAACTTGATGGTCAATCAATAATAAAGCTGAATCTTCACCTGTAAAACGTTTAAAAGTCATTTGAGTGTCCTTAATTAATTTGATAATGGTTTAGCACTAAAAAAAACGAGTTTGGCTCCTCGTTCGAGAGCTTTTAAAGCGATATGTTGAGTGACTGCTTTTTCTTTAAAAATAGGAACATGTAACTCATCAAGCTTAAAGGGTTGATCATCTATAGTTACTTCTCCATAGATCGTTAAAAGAAAGCCAGAATGTTCAGGTGGTAAAGTTAAAACAAGTTCTGTTTTGGGTTCTAAGCTAATATCCAACATGGTGACTTCAGTGGGCGGGCGAAGAGGGGATTGTACATTTTCAAAATGTCCTAAAGGCACACGAACCTTGACCCCTTCTCGATGTACTGTAGGAACATCTTCAGCTTCAAGAAGCAGATAATCTGGTGCTGCTTCTCTTAATTGTGATGGCAAGTTAATAAAAATCTGTAAAGAATGTACGGTCTTTCCTGCTTCAGCTGGAACCTCTTCATGTACGATTCCTTTACCTGCTGTGGTCCAATGTAAGCCTCCTGGTTTGATCAGATTTCGGGTTCCAATTGAGTCACGATTATTAATTCCTGTTTCTGAATCGAGGAATAAATATGAAATTGCTGAAAAGCCTTGATGTGAATGAGGCGCAAAGGTAGGGCCACTCATCCAAGCATGATCAACACCAATGAAAGGGTTGGTTGAGTGGTAGCTGCCTCTTAATCCATACGCTCTAAATTGGCTACCAATATTAATGCGTTCAAGTGACAAGATTTCAAACATGATATTCCCTCCATTCAGTTGAATTACTTTATGCTTGGTTGAGCATTGGGTAATCGGTATAACCTTTCTCTGTGCCACCAAAGAACGTCATGCGATCTGCTTCATTCATTGGAGCATTGACTTTTAAACGCTCTATAAAATCGGGATTGGCTAATACCATTTGTCCATAGGCTTCCAAATCGGCTAAACCACTTTCAAGATCATGTCCAATATTTTCTCGTGGATGATTTGGGCGGTTAACAATGAGTGTTTGCGTCCAAAGATTGCGAATATCAGATAAAAGTTCTTCATTGCCTTGATGCATTACATGCACATAAACAAGTCCTAAAGTATTAAGTTCCTTAACTAAATAACGATATAATTCTGGCCCTTCTTTACCTTCGTCAATTCCCCATAAATGTGTTCCTGGTGATAGGCGAATACCTGTGCGATCTGCACCAATTTCTTCGGCTATAGCCGTTGCGACTTCAATGGCAAAGCGAGCACGATTTTCGATTGAACCGCCATATTCATCGGTACGAGTATTGGCACTTGGTGCTAGAAACTGCTGAATTAAATAGGCATTTGCACCATGAATCTCGATACCATCTGCGCCAGCTTGAATTGCAGATTTAGCCGCATGTTTAAAGTCTTGAATTGTTTGCTTAATTTCTTCAATGGTTAAGGCTTTAGGTGTAGGAATATCTTGCATTCCTGTAGCGGTAAACATTCCTGTTTTCGGTGGAATCGCCGATGGGGCAACACCTAAACGATGATGAGGAGTGTTATCTGGATGTGACATACGACCTGCATGCATTAATTGGATGAAAATATGTCCACCTTTTGCATGAACAGCATCAATGGTTTTCTTCCAACCTTGGATATGCGCATCGGTATAAATTCCAGGTGTAGTGAGATAACCTTGGCCATCATCTGAGGGTTGAGCGCCCTCTGTAATAATTAAGCCAACGCTTGCCCGTTGTGCATAATATTCTGCTGAAAGTTCACCTGGTGTACCATCTTGTTGGGCACGTGAGCGCGTCATCGGAGCCATAACAAGATGATTGCTTAAGGTATAACGTCCAAGCTGTGCTAATTCGAATACTTTGTTCATGTTCTGCATTTCCTCTAATTTTTAACAATCAGCTTCAATTACATGAAGGCTGCTTTGTAGTAACTGCTAGATGTTGAACAGTATTAATTAATTTAAAAAAGGGATAAATACGTTAAAATGAAAATGATTAATGCATAAATGGAATAATAAAGAGTGGAACTTTTGAATGACATGGCGTTATTTGTTGAAGTTTGTAAAGTGATGAGTTTTAGACAAGCAGCAGAAAATTTGGATATGCCAAGCTCAACACTTTCAAGAAGAATCAGCCATTTAGAGAAAGCAATTGGTTTACGTTTATTGCACCGAACAACAAGAAAAGTTGAATTAACAGAGGCAGGTCAGATTTACTTTGAACGCTGTAAACGAATTGTTGGTGAAGCTAAACTCGCTCATGAACAATTGGGTGAAATGCTTTCTAAACCAAGTGGAACATTAAGGGTTTCATTGCCTGTCGATTTTGGAACGATCTTTTTAACTTCCTTATTGGTTGAGTTTTCAGAGCTTTATTCAGGAATAAATTTTGAAATTGATCTCACACCCAAATTGGCAGATCTCGTAGCTCAGAATATTGATGTCGCAATTCGTATGGGAAATCCGCCTGATTCCAATTTAATAGCACAAAAATTAATGCAATTTAGAGGGCAACTTTTTGCATCGCCAAAATACCTTGAACAACATAGTATTCCTGAACATCCAAATGATCTCGTTCATCATGAATGTTTGAGCTTTGCAAACAATACGCACTGGAAACTCTATCGATCTGGAGAAATGGTTGAAGTAAAGATTGGTGCAAGATTCATGTTGAATAATGTTGGTATGACACGAAAGTTAGCTATCCTTGGTCAAGGCATTTTATTTACCCCTTATGAGGTGGTGCAAGATGACCTCAAAGATGGGGTTTTGGTGCCCATTCTGTCTGAATGGCAAGGTGATGTTTTACCTGTCTATGCTTTAACAGAAACTCGTTTACTGCCAGCAAAAGTTCGAGTTTTTATTGATTTTTTACAAGAAAGATTAATTAACTCCAAACCTTAGTAACAGTCACCGACATAAATGATATGATATTAAATATATTTAAAACAAGTAGTTATAATATTGATGTTTAGGCGTGGCATACAAAGTAGAGTAATGTAATAAACAGTGGGTCACTTTAAAAATCGTCAATATTCAATAATAACTGACATAAATATTTTGAAGAATGTTATTTTGACTAATTGGTAAATTTCATTTTGGTTGTATGGTGTGGACTGCTCCTGTTGAGAATAAACGATTGGGTTCTGTACTGGCACATATTCAGCAACAGCATGAATTATTAGAACAGCAAAACCAACGAAATCGATCACAATCTATGCCAAGAAGACGTGCACAGAAAACAGCTATTCAACAACGAAATCTAAATCCTGTACTTGACTTGGAAATGCCTGTATAGGACATTTCTATTTAGTTATTAGGTAGGACATTTCTACTTGGGAATAACACAAAAAAGGGAGTTTTAAGCTCCCTTTTTTACTAAATTTTTCAATTTTCGGTGTCGATCTGGGCTTCAATAAATTAAACACCTAAACGCATTAATTTTTCTTGAATCGCATCGCTTACAAAAGCATTAAGAGAATTATCACTTGATGCTAAAACAGCTTTACGGTGTAACTCAGGACTAATACGGACATTAAATGTGCCTTTGAATGGCTGATCGGGTTTTTTACCTAATTCAGCACAAGACTCTAAATATCCATCGACAGATGCCTGAAAAGCTTGTTCAAGAACTTTTAATGTTTCTGCTTCATAGGTGATGAGATCACGGATAAATGCAAGCTTTCCAAATAACTCACCTGTTTCAAGATCCGGTTCAATTGTACCTAGATAGCCTTTGTATTTTAAATAGCTCATAAAAATCCCTCCTGCTTGAGTGCCTGTTTTACAGCTTTCAAAGCCCCACCTTTGATTTCATTTTCAGGGTGTGGTCTGTGCAGTAAAATCATGTGTTCAGTTTTCGTATTAAAAAACGGACACGAGAGCCTGCCATTTCAAATTTTTCATAACCGAGCTGATTCAGTAAAACGACTAAATCTTTATACGGAAATGTATTTTTTGAATTTCCAAATTTTTCCAGTAACTTTTCCGTTTTACCCATACTTTAGCTCTACTACTGTTGCAACTAAGTATAGTTACTTTTAAATAAGAATTGCAACTATAATTAGTTGCGATTCCGTATAAGCGCCAGTATGTTAAATGGATCTTTTAATTGGGACTAAATTTATAACCAAAATGATTTGGACATACTTTAATTCCATTAAGTGAATAGTCCATACATCCTTTATGAATACACTTATTTTCTGAAAAGCCTTCATGAGCTAAAACAACTAAGAATTGTTTAATACTGTTTATTTGATTTTGGCTTAATACTTGGCTCATATCTGGAATTTTAATTCCAAAAATTGGGCCTGTTGGTGTTTCTGGATAACACTCAAAATACCAAGATTGCTTACACTCAGTACAAGCATAATAGAATTCACCATAGTAAAACTCTGGTTGGACTTCCTCACATGGAGACTCCTCAATAAAGTACTGAGGAAACTTATATTTCATATCGAAGTTATGACTGAAAATATCTGAAAAGCTAGTAGGACATACAAAAAAGCTACCTACAGATTGGCATTTACACATATTTTTGGTTCTTTAAAGTTTTTCTAAAATTAACATAATACCGCTTATAAGGAGTTAGTATTGTAAACCCTGATTAGAAAGTCCGCTTAACAGCTACGATAGCGGACACTTTCTATTTATGAGTGATCTTTTTAACGTTTTCGATAATCATCCCAATAGCACGGTACAATCATCAAACCACTTTCATGAAGCCTTGACCAAAGTCTGCCCCCTAAATCTTTTTCTAATTGTAAGGGAGAAAAGTTTGAAATGAGGAGGATCGATTTCATTTGATCATAACGGCTGTATAAAACTTTGTGTACCATTTCTAGACGCTTCTCATGGCGATCATGAAGACTGTATTCATCAATGACCAGTAAATCAAAACTTGTCAATTGTCTGATGAATCTGCTCGAATAGATTTTGAAACTATTGATAAGATTTGTATTGCTCTTAACGTAGAGGTGGGAGATTTATTGGTTTTTAAAAATATTAATGAAAATCATGTTGTTGAATAGTGTTTTGGTCACATCTTGGTCACAAATATTTTTTAGCATGGTTTAATGAAGTAGATGCTATAACTATAGTTGTGACCTTAATAATAAGAAAAAACCATATAAATCAAAAAGAAAAAGCCCCAATCATTTGATTGAGGCTTTTCAAAATATGGAGCGGGAAACGAGACTCGAACTCGCGACCCCAACCTTGGCAAGGTTGTGCTCTACCAACTGAGCTATTCCCGCAAATATTTGAGCAGTTTTATAAAAAACTTTCACTAAAAACAATCTGGAGCGGGAAACGAGACTCGAACTCGCGACCCCAACCTTGGCAAGGTTGTGCTCTACCAACTGAGCTATTCCCGCGTGCCGCTTATAATACATTAAGCAAATCAAGGGTCAACCACTTTATGCAAATAATGCTGTTGATTGCATAAAATAAAATCATATTTGTTGCCTTAGGGTTTGAGTTACTCAGTTTGTGTCACTTTATGATGTGTTTTTCTACGTTTTGACTGCAGGCACGTTATACTTCTATCCATCTTTCTATGCGAATAGGTGGCTGATCATGGCTTTGCAACAACAATTGGTTGAACGTTTAAATACCTTGCAACCTACGCATCTTGAAGTAATCAATGAGTCTTCGGGTCACGGAGGCTACTTTCCAGGTAAAGAAAGTCATTTTAAAGTGGCTGTGGTGAGTCCGATTTTTGAGGGGCTACGGTTGGTACAACGGCACCAAAAAGTCTATGCGGTAGCAACTGACTTAATGAGTCCTGGTAAAATTCATGCTTTGGCAATTAATGCCTATACGCCAGATGAATGGCAAGGACAAGCACCAGATAGTCCTGAATGTGCGCATGCACCAAAAAATTAATTAACCCGATAGATTTAGCTAAATGGATAAACATTTATTCGTCGTTACCATTCACCTTATCGCGTTAGCACTGGTAGCGATAGCAGTGCTCATTCGCTCTAAGCCTTTATGGATGACTAAGCCTGATCAGTCTGAGTCTCCTGCGACAAAGAAATTATGGATCGCTCTGCAACATCTAGGGTTAACTGTGCTTGTCATTTCAGGCGTTGTTCTGCTGTACTTCAATCAATTTCAAATACAGCCTTGGTTTTATGCCAAAATCATTCTATTTGTAGTGATGCTTTCATCCCTAGTTAAAGCATTTAAAAAGGATCAATCTATTTTATTGGTGCAGCGTCGCGCGGGCTTGATCATTGGTGGTGTGGCATTTGTTGCAGTATTAGGATTGGTCATGATAAAACCAGTTTTTGGTTAATTGTTTGACATTCTTTGCATTGATATCGATATGCTAGGTTAAACTGTAAGCAAGTTTAAAAAATATTCGATGAGGGACGCATGTTTACACGGGTGGTATTTAACCAAAAAGGTGGTGTAGGAAAATCAAGTATCACCGTGAATCTGGCAGCAATCAGTGCCCAGCAAAATTTAAGGACACTGGTCATTGATTTAGATCCACAGGCCAATTCTAGTCAATACCTTTTAGGTGAACAGGCAACGTACTCTACAGATAAAAATGCCTTAGAACCGAATATTGAAAACTTTTTTGACGATGTACTAGGCAATCATCAGCAAAAAGGCTTAATTGGCAATGCTATTGGTTCAATTTTAAAATCACGGTCTAAAGGTTTGGATAGTTATGTGCATCGTACTGCGTTTCCCAAATTGGATGTGATTCCAGCTAGCCCAACGCTTGGTACATTGGAACATGCACTCGAGTCCAAACATAAGATTTATAAATTACGCGATTCTTTACAACAGCTTAGCAGTCAGTATGATCGAATTTATATTGATACGCCGCCTGCATTTAATTTCTTTACTTTGTCGGCGCTCATTGCCGCCGATCGTGTATTGATTCCGTTTGACTGCGATGTTTTTTCTAAACGTGCGTTACAAACTTTGATTGAAAATGTGATCGAAACCCAAGATGATCATAATAATGGTCTGGAAATTGAAGGCATTGTGGTCAATCAGTTTCAGGCACAGGCAAAATTGCCAAGAGAAGTGGTACAACAGTTAAAAGATGAAGGTTTGCCCGTATTAAATAGCATGTTGCCGCCTTCGATTTTAATGAAAGAATCACATCAGAAAAATTTACCATTGGTTTATTTGTCACCAGAGCATAAACTGACACAAGCGTATCAGACTCTGTTTGCAGAAATTGAACCGACATAATTTGAGAAAAGCGATGAAAGGCTTATATTTTATTCCTCTTGCTGCACTGAGTATCTTGCTGAGTGCCTGTGCCACAACGGTTAAACCAACCTATGTGTCTCCTGCCCAATATCAGTCATTCAACTGCCAACAATTGCAAAGTGAATATAATCGTATTCAGCTCTATATCGAAAATGGCGTACAAACACCAAAACGGACAGGTGTGGGTGTAGGTGTTGGGCTTGGTGGTGGATGGGGACGTGGCGGATGGGGCTTTGGTCCAACTGTCTCAGTCAATATGGGTCAATCTTCAGATACGAAAAATACAGAACTTTCACGAGTTCTAGGTCAACAGGAAGCGATTGTTCAGGCTGCACAATTTAAAAACTGTCCTATTATTGTCAAGAAAAAGGTCAGTTAAAATCAAAAAATGAGTCCTGTTACACATTTTTTGCGTTCAGGACTCAATAAGTTTTTGTCAAAATGTTTCATAAAAAGTTATCTTAAATCATATAATTATTTGTTTATTATCGATATTTTTAAATCAATTCAAAAAGTCAACGGTCAATAAAACTTGTCAGTTAAATTCAATTTCATATAAGGTGTGCCCACCTTCCTTAAGATGGATGTTCTATGATTGAAAGCTGGTTTTTTGTATTGGCGATGCTTGCAGTGCTTCTTATTCCTGGTCCAACCAACGCGTTGTTTGCCAGTGCTGCTCATCATCAGGGAATTACAAAAACCGTTTCTTTTATTCCAGCGGAATGGTTAGGCTATCTGTATGGTATTGCGATTTGGGCATTATTAATTCATTTAGGGCAACCGATTTGGCCAGCCCTGACTCCAATTTTGCATCTGGTCAGTGCTTTATATGTGATTTGGTTGGCTTTCAAATTATGGAAAAGTTCACATTTACAGAAATATAGTCAAAGTCATAAAACGATTCGTCCCAAACAGATCTTTTTTTCAACATTAAAAAATCCTAAAGCGCTTTTGTTTGCAGCGGGAATTTTTCCACCTGAAACATGGGATTCGCTTGAAAGTGCAATTTTAGTTTTAGGGGTATTTAGTCTAATTCTATTTCCTGCCGCATGGTTCTGGATGGTTTTTGGTCGTGCTCTATTGGCAGGAAATATTAAAGGTTTACAAGCCGATCGTTTATATAAAGGATCGGCAATGTTGCTGTTATTATGTATGTTACCCGTGATTTTTCGATTCTTTTAATTTTACTTTTTGGGATTGAGAACGTGGCGTTTATTCGATAATTTTTGGCGAATGAAAGCAATAACGCCAGGTAATACGCTTAAAATAATGATGCCAAAAATGAGATGGGTAAAATTATCTTTGACCATTGGCATATTCCCAAACAAATAGCCTAACGTAATAAAAGAAGCCACCCAACAAAATGCCCCAATCAAATTATAAGTGAGGAAAAACTTATAATTCATACTGCCAGCACCTGCTACAAACGGAGCAAAAGTGCGTGCAAAGGGAATAAATCGGGCAAAAATGATGGTTTTACCACCATGACGCTCAAAAAACGCATGAGTTTTAGTCAGATGTGCCTTATTAATAAAACGCGAATTAATTTCAAATACACGCGGCCCTATAAAACGACCAATATGATAATTTAGCGTATCACCCAATACTGCTGCAATAAATAAAAGAATGCCCAGAACCCATGGATCCATTGCACCAGTAGATGCTGCCAATGCACCTGCTGCAAACAGTAAACTGTCGCCAGGTAAGAACGGCATCACCACCAATCCTGTTTCCACAAAAATAATCAGAAACAAAATTGCATATATCCATACGCCATAATTGCGAATAAACTCAAGAAGGTGATCATCAACGTGCAAAATAAAATCAATAAGTTCCATGACAGGCTACAGCGCAAAATTGTGATCAAATCCTAGCAGCGCCTTGCCTGAAAGTCAGTATCAATAGGTAAAAAGTTACATCTTTTATTGTCTTTTATTTGGAACGATACGTCTAAAAAATGAATATTTATTGCAAAAACAAACAAGCCTATGATGGCTTTATCAAAACAACATAATTTGAAATTAATCGAAAAGGGCAAGTGTTATGTTTAATCCAAATGTAGTCGTAAAAAACATCGTCACTCAATCTGGTGCGGATTCTGTTATATCGCTGATCGCACGAATCCTCATGGCATATATTTTTATAGTTGCAGGTTGGGGAAAAATTACAGCGTATTCGGCAACTGTTGGTTATATGGAATCGATGGGTGTGCCAGGTGGACTATTACCTTTAACAATTTTGGTTGAATTCGGCGGTGGGTTAGCGCTTTTATTTGGTTTTCAGGCTCGTTTAGCGGCATTGGGACTTGGCGTTTTTAGTATTATTACTGCACTGATTTTCCATGAAGGTTCAGACCAATCTCAAGCCATTAATTTTATGAAAAACTTAACTATGGCGGGAGGCTTATTCTTCCTGATGTTACATGGTGCAGGCAAATTTAGTCTAGATGCAGCGATTGAAAAATAAATTATTCAGACATATAGGGTAAATTAACTTTTACCTTATATTACAAAACTCTAGCCGACATCTTTTTCTCTTTCTGTTTAGATAACTTTGAAGATGTTTAAATTTCTTAGAGAGAATAATGAAAAAATTAATATTTAGAGTTTCAATGCTAACGGCCGTTGTTTTATCTTCCAATGCATTTGCAGGCAAAGATGATCATGTGATTATTCAGGAAGCTGCAAAAAATATTGCGACTGTTCAGCAAGTAGCAAAAATGAAAGATGAAACGGGCGTAACATTGACAGGTCAAATTACCAAACACATTAAAAGTGATCATTATGAGTTTAAAGATAACTCTGGCACGATAAGTCTTGAAATTGATGATGATATTTGGCGTACAGCAGATTTAAAAGTGGGTGATCACGTGCGATTGGTGGGCGAAGTTGATACCCATCGTTATAAGCCGACCGATATTGAGGTCGTGAAAATCGAGAAAATTCACCACTAAAACAAGGGCACTGATTCAGTGCCTTTTTTATACTGTTTTTCCACAAGTTTGTGTCAACTGAAAGAACGTGCGCGACATTATGAAAAATGCTATAATTTTGCGCTTCTCTCGTTGCCTTGCATAGTTGCGTAATCATGACAACCAATACCCACATTACTGATGATCGTATCTTGATTCTAGATTTCGGCTCTCAATACAGCCAGCTGATTGCACGCCGTGTGCGTGAAGCAGGTGTATATTCTGAAATGTATGCTTTTGATATGTCTGAAGAAGACATCCGTGCTTTTAATCCAAATGGCGTGATTTTGTCAGGTGGTCCTGAAAGTGTTCATGAAGAGGGTAGTCCACGTGCGCCACAAGTGGTGTTCGAACTGGGCGTTCCTGTATTGGGAATTTGTTATGGTTTTCAAACCATGTCTGAGCAGTTGGGCGGTAAAGTTGAGCCGGGCACTGTGCATGAGTTTGGCTATGCAGAAGTTGATATTCAACAACGTGATCAACTGATTGGTAATTTGCAGGATCGTGAAGATCAACTGCATGTCTGGATGAGTCATGGTGACAAAGTTGGACGTTTACCAGAAGGTTTTCATACCACAGCGAGTACACCAAGCTGTCCATATGCGGCAGCATCGGATGAAACCCGCCGTTTTTATGGTGTTCAGTTCCATCCTGAAGTCACGCATACGGCAAAAGGTGCAGAATTACTTTCTAACTTTGTTCATAAAATTTGTGGTTGTGGTGGTCTTTGGACACCAGAACACATTATCGATTTACGTGTAGAACAATTACGTCAGCAAATTGGTGATGAAAAAGTATTACTTGGTTTATCTGGTGGTGTAGATTCATCTGTCGTTGCTGCGCTCTTGCATAAAGCCATTGGCGATCAATTAACGTGTGTATTTGTAGATAACGGGTTACTTCGTTTAAATGAAGGCGACCAAGTGATGCAAATGTTTGCAGATAACATGGGCATACGTGTTATTCGCGCAGCTGCAGAAGAGCGTTTCTTAACTGCGCTTGTTGGTGAAGTTGATCCTGAGAAAAAACGTAAAATCATTGGTCGTGAATTTATCGAAGTTTTTGCAGAGGAAGCCCGTAAACTTGATGGCGTAAAATTTCTTGCACAAGGAACAATTTATCCTGACGTGATTGAATCTGCTGCCAGCAAACAAGGCAAAGCGCATGTGATTAAATCTCATCATAACGTAGGCGGTTTACCAGAAGATTTGGCATTTGATTTGGTCGAACCATTACGTGACTTGTTTAAAGACGAAGTGCGTAAGCTAGGTACGACGCTTGGCTTACCACATAGCATGATTTATCGTCATCCATTCCCAGGTCCTGGTTTGGGCGTGCGGATTTTGGGTGAAGTGAAAAAAGAATATGCTGATATTCTGCGTCTGGCAGATGACATCTTTATGCAGGAGCTTCGTTCTAGTGGTTGGTATGACAAAACTGCGCAAGCCTTTGCCGTGTTCCAGCCTGTAAAATCAGTGGGTGTGGTTGGTGATGGTCGCCGTTATGCATGGGTCATTGCTCTTCGTGCGGTTGAAACTGTTGACTTTATGACAGCTCGTTTTGCTCATCTTCCTTATGATTTGGTTGATAAAATCTCAACTCGTATCATGAACGAAATTAAAGATGTTTCCCGTGTGGTATATGATGTTTCATCTAAACCACCTGCAACAATTGAATGGGAGTAATTCAGGGATTTCAAGAAGCGAAGCTTCTTGGCTGAATTACGCCAAGCGCTGTGCTCGCGGCAGAGGGATTTCAAGCATGAGCGAGTTTAAAGCACCGCTTTAAACGAAGCGAAGCTTCTTGCCTGAATTACGCCAAGCGCTGTGCTCGCGGCAGTAGGGGATTTCAAAAAAGAGCGCGTTCCAAGCGCTCTTTTTTATTGCAATCAATTTTAATCTTTTAAGAGGTAGGTACAGGCTTCCAGTACGGCCAACTGGATGAAGGTTTGAATAGATAATTGTGACATAAAAGAGAGCTGTGGGATGTCTCATTACGTTCATGTAGTCCCATCAGTTCCATCATTAATGTATCCAGATCTGCGGTATTAATTTGTTTGTCCAAATTAACCCCAGTATCCTGAATGCCGTCATACCATACAACCAGTGGAACTTGATAGCCAGCCTGAGTATTAGGACTGTGTCCAGCAAAGTTAATTTCATGACCAACCTCATTGCCATGATCTGAGACAAATACAAAGGAGCGCCGCTCTGCGTGATCATTTTTTTGTAAGCTTTGAAAGAAGCGCTTTAATAGCCAGTCCTCATACAAAATATTGTTGTCATAATAATTACGCTGCTGTTGTACGAGCATACCAATATTTTTCTGTTCAAGTTGAGTTTCAACGACATCTGATGTGTCTGATGAAAAACGATTAAACTGCTCAGGGTAACGCAGTTGATAATTGGGATGTGCCCCAATCATATGTACAATAATCAGCTTTTTAGCTTCAGGGCGTTTCAAGATCTCCTGATAGACTGGTAACAGATTTTCATCGAAGGATGTGCTGCTTCGACCTGAACGATGATTGGTATAGATTTGTTCATCAACGAATGAACCAAATAATGAAGAAATATAGCTATCATTTTGGTTACTGATCCAGTACACCTTAAATCCTGCCACTTTGGCATATGCCAACAAACTTTCAGTAGAGTAGTTTGGCTGCTCGACCTGCGTTGCTCTGTGAGTTTCATCTTGAGAGCACCGATCGTAGATGCAGCAGGTGAAAATGCATTACAGAAAATTTTAAATGACGCGCTGTATTTCTCAAGCTCTGGGGTGGTGTTCCGTGGGTAGCCACATACGCCAAAATTTTTACTGGTCACACTGTCTGTGATCATTAATGTATGTGTTTGTGATAGCAGTTGTTGTGGATCGAGGATCAGATTATGTTGCGCGGTATCTAACCATACATGATGAAGTTGTTTGTGTGTCGAAATCTGGCTTTTAAAATTTTGAATTTTAGAATAATAATCTGACCAATACACCACAGGATGCTGTGCGCGAGAAGGTTCGATGAGATAGCTCGCTAAAGTCAGAACACCTAAAAATGAGCAGAAATAGCGGTTAAGTTTAACCTGAAACAACTGTGACCATAACTTATGAATAGGTTGTCCGAAACAGAACCAGAAATAGGCTGTCAAACCGAAGAAAAATATTAGCGCTGATAGTACGAGTGACCTAGCATGGAACTGAAAAAATTCAATGGTTTCTTGCCGTGTGGTATTGGCAATTGCCTGTACAATGAAATAGGCATCGGTATCACTTTGATAAATAAACCAACTGAGTGAGCGTATGCATGCATCGCCCAGAAAAATACTCCACCAAACAATCGCAGCCACTTTCCAGTAGAGTACGGGGCGCGAAATACCTAAATACATCAGCCATGAACCTGGTAATGACAACAAACCCAGTCGTATACCATCAGAAGCATTTCCTGCAATACACAGGATGCCCCCCGTGACCAAAGCTGGGGCAAGCACCAAGAATAGAACGAACAGATTTCGGTGAGTCATCATAGTGCTTAGCGATTCAGGAGAAAACAGTGGATTTGATTAAATAAATCTAATCAAGAATTTTGGGCATTCAATTTAATCTAAAAATAGGAAAGATTGAACCCATTTTTATGATCTTTATGTGACTTCAAAAAATGATCTTACATGCAATCAAGTTTATCTTTTTGTTCCGAATAGCTCATTCATCCATGTAATTTACCTATTTTGATAAGTTTTCTTAGCAGAAAAATCCCTTTAAGTAATGCTTTATTCCTTGCCTTTTTTATTAAAAAACAATATTTATCAAAATATTAAATTCATATAGAAATAAAAATATTGTTTTAAGATATTAAAAGATATATCTTAATATGCATAAATTAATCAATTTGAGAAAAATAAGTATGAAACATGCAAGCGATCATTATTTTGAGCATGCTCCAGCTTCTGAAATGTCTCAACGTTCAGGTCGTCGTGGGCGTTTATTTGAATCGGGTCGAATGAAACTTTTAGTTCTTCATTTGATCCAACAAAACCCAAAACATGGGTATGAAATTATTAAAGAAATTAGTGATTTAGTTGGAGGGGATTATAGTCCCAGTGCTGGCACCATTTATCCAACATTGACCAATCTGGAAGAAATGCATCTGATTTCATTGCTCGATGCTGAGCGTAAACAATATCAAGTAACAGAAGAAGGCGAAGCATATTTAAAGCAACAACAGGACTTGTTGACTGCACTGTTGGAAAAGCTGCGCCTTCGCCGCGAGATTCATAGCAATGACCAATTGATAGATATACACCGCGCGATGGAAAATCTGAAAACGGCTTTGCGACTTAAACTGAATACTGCCGATTTAAAGCTAGAACAGATTCATCAAATTGCTGAAAAGATTGATCAGGCAGCTGTTGAGATTAGTCGTTTATAGCGGAGGGATAATGGTGTTAGACGTACAATACCGACTTAAGCAGGCTGGCTTAAGAGTCACACATTCAAGAATGGCTGTGTTGAAATTACTTGAACAGCAAGGCGATGATTTAACCATCAAACAGATTTATCAGAAATTGCATGTGCAGCATCAGCAACTCAGTCTGGCAACAATTTATCGCGTCGTCAGTGATTTGGTGGATGCAGGTTTAATTGCAAGTTATCAATTTCACCGTGCAGAGGCAAAATTTAATCTGCCAGATCAGAGCAAAAAACAGGTACTTCATATTCAATGTTCAGCATTATCAAGTACTCAACAAGCGCAGTTTTTACAATCCTTACAAGCAGTTTTTCAGCAATTTCAAGTGAACTTAATGCAACTTGAGATTCAAGAAAGTGCTTAATTTAAAATAGAGTAGGAATTTATTTATGAAGCAACATCAATATTTTGTCACTGTTCAGCATCTCAAAGATGCGAAAGGTGAAGTATCAACTTATGCTGAAAAACTTGAGTTTTATACAGGCAATCATGATGATATTTTTAAAATTGTGGAAAAATTGAAAACTGCGGAATTTTTTAATGATCAGACCACACAATCTTTCGCTGTCGGTCTAAAACTATTTGGTGAGGTGATGTTAGAACATCGGAATCATCCGTTATTTACCGAGTTCGCACCGCATTTTCATGATTTTATGAAACATATGAAAAGCCAGATTCCACAGTCAAAATAATCTTTGAGGTGTGCTGTGACACGGATTGTCTTAAAAATAGCACTACACTGTCTTAAAGTTGGACATAGAATGCTGGGTTTATTTTGTTAATATAAAGATAATGAGTAAGATAAGCCACATATGAAAGCAAGCGCAAGGTTTCTTCAGAATATGTTGTTTACGCAATGATAAAAGAACAATGGTCTGAGACACGTTATTCTGATTTAAACGCGTATCCATGTTGTGAATAGCATTTTGATCAGCAATCGCAGCGCTAAATTTTGCTAGCCATTCATATGATTTAAGCACACATTAGGACAAAGATAATGACCAATACCAATTATACGGAAATCTCAGACTCACAGGACTGTGAAAGCTATATCAATCAATTTATTCAGGATTTTCAAATTCGGAGTGCCGAAATTGGTAAAGGTACTGTCATCAAACGTGCTTTACCAAGTCGACAAAAACGCATGATTGGTGCGTGGTGTTTTTTGGATCACGCAGGACCAGTGACCTTCCCACAAGGTGATGGTTTAGATGTTGGACCCCATCCACATACAGGTTTACAAACCTTCACTTGGATGATTGAAGGTACCATGATGCATACCGATAGTCTGGGAACCAAGCAGCTTATCCGCCCGTATCAGGTCAACTTGATGACTGCGGGGCATGGTATTTCGCATACCGAAGTCGCCCCTGATAGTGAAACTAAAATGCATGCAGCACAGTTGTGGATAGCCTTGCCTGATGACAAACTCAATATGCCACCACAGTTTGACCATTATCCAGAATTACCAAAAACCGTTCAGGATCAAGTTGAATTTACCGTATTGGTGGGTGAGTTTATGGGACAAAATTCACCTGTGGCAGTACATACGCCGCTGGTGGGTGTCGATATGACCGCGCAAGCAGATAGTAAAACGCTGATTCCTTTAAATCCTGAGTTTGAATATGGTTTTCTGGCGCTAGATGGTCATGGCTGGGTTAATGGACATGAGCTAAATCAGGATAATCTGGTGGTGTTAGAGCCAGGTCTTGAACAGATTGAAGTCGAAATTCCGAAAGGGCATCGTATTTTATTAATCGGCGGCAAGCCATTTGAAACCCCAATTCTGCTTTGGTGGAATTTGGTGGGGCGTACCACCGAAGGACTACGTGAAGCACGTGAACAATGGGTCAATCATGATGCACGCTTTGGCGAAATTCCTGATTATGACGGCCCTCGTCTTGAAGCCCCAACATTTCCTGATCAAATGAGAGCATCCAAATGAGTGTGATTGCACGTAGTTTAGTAAAGACAGATCCTGCACCGTGGAAAGGTGAAATCACCAGTGGCAAACACCATTTTATCACCGACAAACCTGAGTCTTTTGGCGGTCATGATACTGGACCTGCACCTTATGACTTTCTGACGGCAAGTCTGGCTTCATGTACCATGATTACCTTGCGTATGTATGCACAGCATAAGGAAATAGATTTCGGTGAATTTACCGTCGAAGTAGATTTTTTTATGAATAAAGAGCAGCAGGAGTGGATCGAACGTCGTGTGACTTTTAAAAATCCTTTATCTGCCGAATGGCAAGAAAAAGTGCTAAATGTTTGTAGCAAAACCCCTGTGACCAAAACTTTGCTACGCAGTTTGGAAATTCACACTACATTAGGTTAGTTCTGTTGTAATTAAATAATTTTAAAGTTAAGCCCATGCTATTGCCATGGGCTTAATGCTATAAACATATTTGAAAATCATGGCGAGAAATAGAGAACAAAATGCTGACTTTACATCATCTGGAACAATCACGTTCCTTTCGGATTCTATGGGCTTTGGAAGAGCTACAGCAGGATTATCAGATTAAGCACTATAAACGCTTGCCCACTTTAGCTGCGCCACCTGAACTGAAACAGATTCACCCTTTGGGTAAAGCGCCAATTTTACAGGATGATCATCGTGCAATTGCAGAGTCTGCGGTGATTTTAGAATATCTGCAAAATAAATACGATTTGCAAAATCAGTTTAAACCACAAAATGATGAAGATGCATTTCAGTATTTATATTGGATGCATTATGCCGAAGGTTCGCTTATGCCGTTGTTGGTATTTCAATTGGTCATGAACAATGTGGGTAAAAATGTACCTTTTATCATTCGTCCTATTGCCAATAAAATTACCGATGGTATTACAGCAGGATTTATTCGTCCTCGTTTAAAAGACCACATTGCTTTTTTAGAGGATTATTTATCTCGGCATGACTATTTTGCAGGGGATTTTAGTTTTGCTGATATTCAGATGAGTTTTCCGCTAGAAGCTATTTTGACTCGTACCACAGGTCAATATCCAAATATTCAGGCTTTGCTCGCTCGGATTTATGCCCGTGCTGCTTATCAACGTGCCAAGCAAAAAGGCATTGAATAACTTCAGTCGAATCTTAGCCACGTCCTTGCCGAAGTTGTGAAGGGCGGTAGCCATAATACTGTTTAAATCGAGTACTAAAATGACTGGCGGAACTAAAACCACATTGCAAGGCGATGTCCGTCAAATCATTTGTGCTAGATAAAATAAGCGTATGCGCTTTGTGCAAACGTTGCTGTAACACATATTGATGCGGTGAAATGCGCATAGACTGCTTAAACATGTGAGCAAAATGGTATTCACTCAATTGAGTTTGTGCTGCTAGATCTGCCAAAGTAATGGCTTGATCGAGATGTTGTTCAATCCATTGTTTCAGATGTTTTAACAGGTAAGGTGCAAGACCGCCTGTTACACGTGGAAGTTGCCATTGAACATTGCTGTAGTGTTGTAATAGATGATTAAGCAATAAATTGGCAGTGCTACTGAGTTGTAAATGATTACTCGGTTCCTGCCAGTCGCATCCCAATAAAAAGTGTCGATACAAGCTACTGATTTTGGTATCTGCAACAAAGCTTTGCTCTTGAAGCTGAATCTGTGCGGGTTCTCTGTCCCAGATTTTTGTCGCCAGACTGCGCAAATGCTGATCTGTATAGTACAAATGTACAAAACTAAGATCACCACGAATATCCCAAGTCGACTCTAGTCCTTGTGGCATTAGACAAAATCGATCTGGTGCGCCACCATTGCGCCAACCATGAGGTGTTTTGCGATAACTTTCATACCCACCTTTTACATATAGACTCAAGGTATGATGATTACTACAAACACTGACCAGATCGTGTTGGTTTTTCCAAGCTGCAATTTGCATCCCCGAGCCTAATCGCGCCGTTTCAAGCAGTTGAGTTTTATGCTGTTGCAGTTGCTCAAGGGTCTGGTACTTCATTAGGTGATATCAATTATTTGAGTATTTAGAACATAGGATGAGTTTATCTAGTTTCTTTGTAATAACCCAAATAAGACCATCAAAAAACCGCAAGATTATGTAAGTCACGACAAAGTCCTAAAAGCAGTTCAAGCTAATCTAAACCAAAATTGTCTTATAAATGAGAGGAGTTTGGTCATGAACGTGGCGTTATACACAATTGTAGTCTTCATTTTTGGAACAACATGGATTGCGATTAGTGCTCAGCATGGACATATTACGCCAGTTATTGCGGTGTTCTGGCGGTTTTGTATCGCGGCACTGATCTTATTTGTTGGACTATGCTTATCTAAACGTTTAAAGAAGCTCACATTTATCGATCATTTCTTTTGTCTATTACAAGGTTTATGTATTTTTGGGCTTAACTTTATTTGTTTTTATAGCGCTGTAGCTTATGTAAACAGTGGCTTGGAATCGGTGGTTTTCTCGATGGCAGTGATTTTTAATGCCATCAATAGTTATTTATTTTTTAAGCAGCGTATTTCAGTTTATTTTATCCCCGCAGTAATATGCGGATTGCTTGGAATGTTGGCGTTATTTTGGCATGACTTGACAGTAACGCATATTCATTCGCAGACAGTTTTTGCGATTTTATTATGTGTATTAGGGACGTATGGCTTTTCTTTGGGCAATATGATTAGTCTTCGTCATCAACGACATAAATTGGATGTACTCAGTACCAATGCCTACGGCATGCTGTATGGCGCTATTGTTATGGCAATTGTGGCTGTACTGCGCGGAGAAAGCTTCTTAGCGACATCATCAGGGATTGCGATCAGTGCTGTATTATATCTGGCTGTTGTTGGATCAGTAATTGGTTTTAGCGCTTATTTTCTGTTGGTTGGACGTATAGGCGCAGGTCAAGCGGCATATACCACTTTGTTATTTCCTTTGGTTGCGCTGACTTTGTCTACATTTTGGGAGGGATATCAATGGACATGGAGTGCAGGATTTGGCGTTATTCTAATTTTGTTTGGAAATTTCATTTTATTTCGTCAGCCTCAATGGATCTTAAAATTGCCATATTGGTCTAAATCCTTAAAACATCAATGAGAAATAGCATTTGTCATTTGTTTTGAATAATTTCTCGTCAATATGCATCTTTTCGGGCAAGCTTTAGATAATTGATGTTTTATGAAATTATTGACTAGAAATATGACTTTTTTGTCACTGGGTATCTGTGCAGTTTTAGCATTAACGGCTTGTAATGATTCAAATGATGATCAAAGCCAGAATACAGCATCGACTCAAACGGATCAGCGCGATCAACGATTCTTAAATGCAAAAGCTGGCGATATTCTTCAGGTGAAAATTGCCGATCTCACTCCGACTCAAGGCGCAGTGGGTTATGACCAGATTTATTATAAATTGGGTCGTTGGCAAGGCGATTGGAATCGTCAGACATGGCAAGCAGATCCGACTAATCAACTTAGTTATTTGAATAAAACCATTGGCAAAAAATTCAGTGATTACTGTGAAGCGATTGGGGCGAAAAGTCGTGATGACTTTAATAGTCTTGATCAACTCAAAGCTGCAAATTTAAAACAACTAGATAGTTTTGGCTGTGTCGAAAAACCAGGTACAGAAACCGCTGATTTGAAAACAGTGGTCGTTGGCTATGATGGTCATTTATATTTGACAGATGGTCATCATACCATGACCCAATTACGTGAGTTACCCGATGGCGGAGAGTCTTTAGCTGTTTGGGTACGTGTTGTGGACAATTACAGTGATATTAAAACTGCAGATGAGTTCTGGGCAAAAATGGTGAGCAATGGACGTGCATGGTTGCGAAATGGACAAAACCAAAGCATTACATATCAACAATTACCAAAAAATTTAGGAATAAAATCTACAGCTAATCCAACAGGCATGGAAGAAAATCAGTACCGTTCACTGATGTATTTTATTCGAGATGTTGGTTATAGCAAACCTGACAATGCCACTGACTTTCTGGAATTTTTATGGCAAGACTGGTTAGAAGCTCAGGTTAAATCAGGCATTGTGCAGCCTTTAAGCTTTTATCATCTTGATCCAAAAACTTATGGCGGGGCAGATGTATTGGCAAGCACCACCATCAAAAAGGATTTAACTTTGTCGGGTAGTGCTACAGGTTATACGGCGGCAGTTGCCAACTATGCCTTATTGATCGGAACAGCAGCGCCAGAAACTATGATTTATCAGAATCAGACGGCAAAAAGTCTGGGTAGTTTAAGTTTGCAAAAAAATGCAGATAAAGGTTCGGTAACAGCGAATGCGATAAGCACTTTTGATGAGCTTAATCGGGATGAAGTAAAAAAAGATGGAACACCAAGATCAGGTGGCAGTGTCTGGTATGCTGTTCATTATCGTGAATGCGGTAAACCGACTACGGGAACATGTTGGGGCTGGTAAGCATTTGATCAAAACATTTGAGATAAAAAAGAACGCAATCAGCGTTCTTTTTTGATGCTATGAAGGTATTAACGCTTCACCACAATAGAATCAATGCCACTATGCTGCAAAGTCTGTTGAGCTGCAACGGCTGCTTCTTGCGAATCATAAGGTCCAGAAACCACGCGATACCATGTTTTTCCATTTTCTATACTTTTCACTACATCGGCAGATAAACCATTAAGAATGATTTCTGCACGCCGTGCATCAGCACTGTCTGGATCAGGATAGCTGCGGACTTGTAGGATATATGATGTTTGGTGCGGTTGTTGTACGCTTTCTTCAGCAGCTACGGCAGCCGCAGGATCGCTGCTAACGGGTGCACTGGTTTCACGTGGAGCCTCTACAATTACCACAGGTTGTTGTGGCTTAGTCTCTGGCACCGCTTGTTCAGGGATAGGAGTGACTTGTTGCTGTGGTAGCAAATCATAGAAACGGTAGTCATGATTAGTTTCTTCTTCCTGATAATGTGGAGAAGTCACTTCATTTTTGGTTGAAACAGGCTTCCACGGCTTCCACAGCATCAATACTACGGCGATGCACATGAGAACCAAAATAGCCACCAATGTTCCTAACCACTTTGGAATCAGTGGTTTCTTCGGTTTATTTGGTCGCTCAGATACACCGCGCTGCGTTTTTCCAAACACGTGAAATCCTCTTCAAATTAGGTCATCAGACCAAAAAGATATTGGTCTGAGGTGTAAGTCAAACGATAGATGATTTACATTGATTTTGGCGCAGATACGCCAAGCAATTCTAAGCCATTACGCAATACTTGTTGTACATTGACTGACAACAAAAGACGCGCTTGAGTTAATGTCGCATCATCATTCAAGACTTTATGCTCATTGTACCAACCGTGAAATAATGCTGCTAACTCTTTCAAATAATTACCAATTTGATGCGGTTCGTAAGCATTTGCCGCACGTACAATAATATCTGGATAAGCTGCAAGTTTCGATAAAACTTCTGTTTCTGCATCAAGTTCCAGACGTGACGCATATTGACGTGCTTGAACTGAGTCAAAGTTGATATTATTAGCCGCGGCTTTTTCTAGCATACGACAAATACGGGCATGGGCATATTGAATGTAATACACCGCATTGTCCTTGCTTTGTGATACAGCAAGATCCAAATCGAAGTCAATATGTTGCTCAGATTTACGCATCACGTAGTAAAAACGTGCTGCATCGTTGCCTACTTCTTCACGAAGTTCACGTAAAGTCACAAATTGCCCTGAACGTGATGACATTTGTACCATTTCACCACCACGCCATAAACTTACAAACTGAACTAGAAGTACGGTAAGTTTCGCAGAGTCATAACCCAGCGCATCAATCGCAGCTTTTACACGTGCGATATAACCATGGTGATCTGACCCCCAGATATCTACAATATGCGTATAACCACGTTGTAATTTATCTAAATGATAGGCGATGTCGGAAGCAAAATATGTGGTTTGCCCATTACGACGTTTTACCACGCGGTCTTTTTCATCACCAAATTCAGTCGATTTAAACCAGATATTGCCGTCTTTTTCATAGAGAAAACCACGTTGATCCAGTGTTTGTAAGGCTTCTTCGATTTTATCGGCCAGTGAAGCTTCACTAAACCAACGATCAAAGGTGACACCGAAATCAGCAAGATCATCTTTAATATCATCTAAAATAGCTTTAAGTGCCGCCTGATGAAAAACACGATAACCTTCGACGAGTAACTGCTGTGAATTGGCAATCAGGCCATCAATATGTTTTTCTTTATCACCAGAAAGAACAACTTTATTGCCTTCTGCATCCAGTTCAGCAGCATATTGCACATCTTCTGGTACATCTTGATAAACATTGGTTACAGCACGAACATAAGCATCACCATCTTTGTCGATAATGCTTTGTGCAATTTCCTTGACATAATCACCTTGATAAGCATTTTTAGGAAAAACAAGGTTTTGTCCAAGTAATTCAAGATAACGTAAATACGTCGAAGTCGCCAAAATATCCATTTGACGACCTGCATCATTGACATAATATTCACGATCGACTTTGGCACCTGTTGCTTCTAATAAGTTCGCTACGGTCATGCCATAAGCGGCACCGCGACCATGTCCCACATGTAAGCTCGAAGTTGGGTTGGCAGAAACAAATTCCACTTGAATTTTTTGTGCGCCATTGACCTGACTACGGCCAAATTGGTCTTTTTGTGCCTGAATTTGATCTAATATGGCATAACGCTGATCTGCATTTAAAAAGAAATTGATAAACCCTGGACCTGCAATTTCAGCTTTAGTAATGTCTGCGACTTCTGGCAGATGAGCCAATACTTTTTCAGCCAAATCGCGTGGTTTCATACCCGCAGCTTTTGCACCAACCATTGCAATGTTGGAAGCAAAGTCACCATGACTTCGGTCTTTGGTTCGGGTTAACACACTGTTGTTAGTCCAATCCGAAGGAAGAATCCCTGCTTGTTGAAGAGATTGCACGGCATGATCAAGAGCTGCTTGTATGGCGGTATTCATATCTATCTAAAACGAATGTTCGCGGAAAAACGCTAAATATAGCAAATTTTGTCCGCTTTAGGTGAGGCTGTTTTAGCTGCAAGCCGATTTAATTTAAATGACAGCATCAAAGGCAATCATGGAATGATTTATTTTGAATGACGCATGATTTAGAGCTCGATTTTTTAATCGTTCAGCATGTTGATTTTTAATACGATATAAATATTCTTCATGATAAATCCTAGTGAACTAAGCGGTGACAAACTCTTTTTTTTAATATCTCAAGTTTTGAGTGCAATAGAAGTTATAAGAATTGGAGACGCTATATAAATTACTCAGAATCGCATTTTTTAGATGTCTCATGTTAAATGTTCAGTATTTCAAGAGTTTTAAGAACATTTGTTGCAACAGATAAAAACGCACAAACAGAGAGGCTAAAAAATAATCATATTTGAACATAAAATATTGTCCACAGCATTATCAATTTTAGAAATACCAAATTTGTTTAAAAAAGGCGTAAGCTATATCGAACCGATGAATTGAATGAATAACCGTTTAGCATTTAAGCTGAACAATGAGATGGGCAATGACTGCTGAAAATACCACCAAAAAACTTCCACTTTATATTCCCTACGCTGGCTATACTCTTCTAGAACTCCCACTGCTCAACAAAGGCTCGGCTTTTTCTCAACAAGAACGAGGCTATTTTAATTTACATGGCTTGCTACCACATGTGATCGAAACGATCGAAGAACAAAGTCAACGATCTTATCAACAGTTCACTGCATTTAACGATGACATCAATAAGCATATTTATTTACGAAATATTCAGGATACCAATGAAACCCTGTTTTACCGTTTAATCGAAGATCACTTAGAAGAAATGATGCCGATTATTTATACGCCGACAGTGGGCGAAGCATGTCAGCGTTTTTCTGATATTTATCGTCGTCACCGCGGTGTGTTTGTATCTTATCCAGACCGTGAACATATTGATGATATTCTGCAAAATATTAATCGACGTAACGTTAAAGTGATTGTGATTACCGATGGCGAACGTATTTTGGGATTGGGCGATCAAGGCATCGGTGGCATGGGAATTCCGATTGGTAAGCTCTCGCTTTATACGGCATGTGGCGGTATTAGTCCTGCCTATACTTTGCCTATTACTATTGATGTAGGAACCAATAATCAACAATTACTCAATGATCCATTGTATATGGGTTGGCGTCAGCCACGTATTAGTGGTGATGAATACTATGATTTTATCGATCAGGTATTAACAGGGATTCGTCGTCGTTGGCCACATGCCTTAATTCAGTTTGAAGACTTTGCACAAAAAAATGCGATGCCTTTATTGACCAAATATCGCGATAAGTTCTGCTGTTTTAACGATGATATTCAAGGTACAGCTGCGGTGTCGGTGGGGAGTCTAATTGCAGCAAGTCGTGCTGCGGGTAAACAACTTAAAGATCAAATTGTGGCTTTTCTGGGCGCAGGTTCTGCGGGTTGTGGTATTGCGGAGCAGATTGTTGCACAAATGGTGGCGGAGGGTCTAAGTGACAGCGAAGCCCGTGCACGAGTCTTTATGGTAGATCGCTTTGGACTTATCACAGAGAATCAGCCAAATTTACTGGATTTCCAGCGTAAACTTGCACAAAAAGCTGAGGTGATTTCAGATTGGGGCAATGTGGAAGAGGTTATTTCTTTGCTCGATGTCGTCAAGCATGCTCAGCCCACTGTATTGATTGGTGTCTCTGGTCAACCGGGCTTATTTACACAGGAAGTGATTGAAGCACTCAATACCAACTGTGAGCGTCCGATTGTAATGCCGCTATCAAATCCGACTTCGCGCGTAGAAGCAGTGCCTGCTGATATTATTCAATGGACTAATGGTCAAGCATTGATTGCTACGGGTAGTCCATTTACCCCCGTCAATTATAAGGGGCAACTGTATAATATTGCGCAATGTAATAACTCTTATATTTTTCCAGGAATTGGTTTGGGTGTAATTGCTTCTGGTGCTAAACGTGTGACTGATAATATGCTGATGGCTTCTAGTAATGCACTGGCTGATTGTTCACCATTGCTACAGGACGCTAAGGCGGATTTACTTCCACCACTCTCAGATATTCAGAAAGTGTCCAGAGTGATTGCATTAAAAGTTGCTCAGGCTGCGATTGCAGATGGAGTTGCTGTTCCTTTAAGTGATGAACAAATTCAGATCAATATTGAAAAGGAATTCTGGCAACCTGAATATCGAACCTATAAGCGTGTACCATTTTAATTTGAATTTATTTTCAAATTAGATTGATGCCTGATCGAGAAAAGAGCTTCGGCTCTTTTTTTGTTTCTTTTGCTAAAAAAAATATAAAAATCTGACAAGACTGTACTTTCTTCATTTTTTAAACTTAGACGCGATTTATATCAATAAAATTACAAATGAAGAAACATGATGTCAAACAATCTACCCCCATTATTAGAACATCTAGGCTTAG
>NZ_LXGN01000008.1 GCF_009372255.1 Acinetobacter guerrae | reverse complement strand
CTAAGCCTAGATGTTCTAATATATTATCAATATTGTGCAGCATGGTTTTTCGCTGTGGCTATTATTTATTTTCATATTAGAAAAGGGACCAGTTTAAATCTTGTCATTTTAAACTTTATTTTTAGCGTAAAACAAAATTTTAAATATAAGAGTATAATTTACAAAGAATTTTTAAATCTAAAAAAGGATGTTAAGATTAAAAATTAAACTAAACATCCTTAACTGATTAGCAAGACTCAAAGAGGCTACTTTTTTTATTTAAGGTTGATTCGATATTTCTGTATCGTAAATTCGTGTAAGAATATAAGCTTGTTGTGGCAAAATAAAATTGTCGCCTAACTGTTTACGATTCTGTCCATTTTCTGTATTAAGCGTTTTAGCCAAATTCATCTGTAAATGATTTTGATCCTTCGCAATAAAATAAAGATCTCCGCCTGCGGCAACACTCACCACCACTTCATGCTGAGTTTCATTTTTATTCATTGTCCAGTTATCATGCCGATACGATTTTGTGCTTTGACTGTCATCTACTTTCAAACGCCCTAAGCTCACGCGTTGCCGATAGGCTGAACCATCATCGAGAAGATTGACTATATAATCAATTTCTCCATGCTTGCGGTCACATCGAGCAAAAGGATCGATACATCGGATATGCGCGTGATAACGTCCTGCATATTTCAATGCTTCATCAGACAGTAAAGTTGACTTCTTTTCGGCAGAATTTGTTTCTATAGGTAAAGTTGCCTGTCCTGCGATATCCACCAATTTACTGCCCTGTTCATCATCAGTATTATGAGATAAGTCTTGTGATAAAGAGGATGTAGCCTCACGATCATGGGTGGAAATATCACGTTCAGACGAATGTTGCTCACATGCTGACAAACCTATACTCAAAAAAAGTACAAGCAGCAAACGTTGTTGCGTGATCGAGAGACCAACAGCGGAATTTTTTAAATAAAACATAGATAAGTATCTTTACCGTTTTCTTCCTATACTCAGGAAAAAACCGCTATATCATAAAGTTAAAATCATGATTATGTTTCGAATCTCATGATGAGAGATTGATATCATCCAGCAAAATCAGTTTCTACATGGAATTGCAGCAAGTTTATCTATTTCAGATTTTATTAAGTGATTTTGCTTACATAAAATAACGATTTTTTAGTTTTTTTACCTTTAAAGCGTTTGAATCTTCCCCATTTTATAAAGTACATGCCAAATAATATTTTGCGTATGTATTTACTTTTATTTGAGGAGATTTTCTGAATGGCCAATACTGGTTTATATCGTTCTAACCGACAAAATATAATCGCCGGTGTCATGGGCGGTATTGCTGAACGTTTTGGTTGGAATGCAAATTTATTACGCATTATTTTCGTAATTGTTTCTGTGATGAGTGCTGCTTTTCCTGGCATTTTAGTTTATTTAGTTTTATGGCTAATTATGCCAAAGAAAACTGAACGCCTGCAATATGAGCAGGGTTATCAACAACCTATCCGAACTGTACATCAAGAGGATCGAATTAGACGTTAATCCTCCACGCTATTTGACCTTGTTATTTTGGTCGCTACGATTGTGATCCCCTAAAATGCAATCGTAGCTTTTTTTTATTCATATTTTTCATCATATACAAAAAATTAAGCACTTACCTAATTTGATTAAGCTGTTGTTGTAACACAGCAATCATATCTGCACGGCTAATAATACCGATCAATATTTGATCCTGTACCACTGGAATATAATTAAAAGACTTTTCTACAAAATAAGGCACTAAGTCCCGAATAGGTTGTAATGGCGTAACGGTGACCACTTTACGGTTCATAATTTGTTTCACCAGATGTTCCCATGAAGCACGAGGATCTGCTGCTCGTTTAAACCACTCGACCACTTCATATAAAGCCAAAGTTCCAACGATACGACCATCGTCTTGAATGACAGGTAAACTCATCAAATTATTATGTTTAAATTTATCTAGCGCTTGATGAATATCATCATTTTCATTTAAGGTGATGACATCCTTGCTCATGATGTCTTGACATAGATAGTCTTTGCCCTGACGTTCATTGGCCCATTCCTGCGCTTCCAAAATAATCTTTTCCAGATCGTACTGGCTAATGTCCAATAACTCCGTATGCTCATCTAGTGCGCGTTGAATATCTTGTGGCTGAATGCTCACTTTTTGAGTGGGCGTTGGGTCTTTGGAACGCTCATTGACATGTTTGGGGTAAGGATAATGCCGTCCGATTACACGATTAAAAAATAAGGCAAATGCGAGCAATAACACGGAATTGAGCAAAACAGGATAAATAACAAAATTAAAGCCCAATTGATGAACAGTCTCCCCTCCTAAAACCGCAGTAATCGCAACCGCGCCACTAGGGGGATGCAGTGAGTCGGTCGTCATCATGAGGAAAATGGCCAATCCTACAGCAAAGCTAAATGCGCCTGTTAGGTCGGGAATCCACATCGAACAGGCCACGCCCACGATGCCTGCTATAGTATTTCCAATAACGATATTCCACGGCTGCGCCAAAGGACTTGATGGGACAGCAAACAATAAAACAGAGGATGCCCCCATCGGCGCGATATACCAAGCGTTGACTCCACCCAATACATACCAGCTAATCAGTGAAGAAATTGCTAAACCACATAATGCACCCATACCACACAATAATCGTTCTTTTACAGAAAGAACCTTAAAGTTGGGTTTTAAGGCTGAAAGCCAATCTTGTTGTATACCGCTCACCATTCACCTAGGTCTTAATCTTGCCTGAGTCGCAAAAAGTATAAGCGGATTTATCTTAAAAATGTATTTGTATTATATCTTAATAGAATCAGAAAATTTGCTCATGATTTTAATTGATGTATTCCTGCAATTGCTCTACCCGATGTTGATATTCAAGCATTGGACAAAATCCATACATTGGAGAACCTATATAATCCCCTGCATTTTGACATTCCTGATCGACATACTGTTTCCAAAGCCGTTGCGATTTCATGATTTTGTTATATCGTTCAGGATTTCCAGTTGTTTTGATCTGGTCTAGCAATTGTACAATCTGCTGTTCATAAAGACTTCGGGCGTGTTCACTACAGACTTCTACTACTGCGTTATTAATACTCGGCAAATGCTGCTCCCGTATTGTCTCATCCACGCATTGGCTATATAAATCTGGCTCAACAGGATTCTGCGCATTTGCAGTTTCTACCAAGAAAATTAGGCACAGTGAAAGTAAGCTATTTTTGAGCTTTATCATGTTTCCCTCCTTTAATGTGCATGTTGTTTAAAAAAACTCCAAACCACTTGAGTCGCATCAAATCCTTCATTTTCCTGATCGGCAGTTGGCCAGACATGTTGTCCTTGATCAACATCATAAAGTACAACATCTGCCTGACAGCCCAGATTTTTTTCAATATTGAAATGTGCTGTTTGCTCGATAAAGCCTTTTGTTTGACATTGATTGACCGTCTTCCAGTAATGCATCGCATAGGCAACCGATTGAAACGGTTGTTGCTGTGCTTTTGCAACAAATCGAGTCGGGCTTATTCCTCCCTGAAAAGGCACAACCGAATCTTTTTCACCATGAATAATTAAAATAGGCACTGCATCTTTTGCTGTTGCTTCATCTCCAAATAATGCACCTGACACGATTGCTACAGCAGCCAGTTGCCGCCCCATGTGGATGGCTAATTGATGCGTTAACATTCCCCCATTTGAAAAACCCACTACATAAATTCGGTGGGAATCAAGCAGAGCATGCTGCGATGCATCTTTTAAAACCGCTTGAATAAATTGAATATCATTTACCTGCTTCTGCATCGCTTGACCACAACAACCGTATGCATTCCATGTTCCCATTTTGCTATTTGCACCTATGCCTTGTGGCGCAACTAAAATAAAGTTTTGTTGTTGTGCAATGGCTTGCCAGCGTTTTAGCATTTGATTGGCATTGCCTCCTCCGCCATGTAATGCAATCACCACTGGGCGAGCAGATTGCCTTGCAGAAGATGGGATATATAATTGATAGCTGCGCTGCATACCATCAACTTGAAGATATTGTGATGATAGCGAAATGTTCTCAGTTGTTCTTTGCTCAATTTTTTGCTTTATTTTTTCTGCAAATGGCCTCTCTGCCAACCACGCAGCTTGAGCTGAATGGATATGCACAATCAGAGCAATAACAACAAATATCGCAAGCCATCGTTTAGATATTTTTCTGAAGTCGGCCATCTCGATTAACCTTTATGTTTATTTTTAGCTCTAATCTACGCCTAAATTCAGCAGAAAAGATGAAGTTCGATCTCTGCTATTTTTTATTCGCAAGAACTCGACAGAACCTTTGCCACTCCCCTTTAAAATCCTTATACTTGAACGCAATTTTTCTTTGATTTTATTAGTGGATGCACCATGAGTCGCGCCATATCGCATATTGATACCTTTCAGGGCTTAATTCTTGCCCTACAAAACTATTGGGCCGAACAAGGCTGCGTCGTTCTACAACCCTACGACATGGAAATGGGTGCAGGTACATTCCATACCGCGACCTTCTTACGTGCGCTTGGCCCTGAAACATGGAATGCCGCTTATGTGCAACCTTCGCGTCGTCCGAAAGATGGACGTTATGGTGAGAACCCAAACCGCTTACAACATTATTATCAATTTCAAGTGGTACTTAAGCCAAACCCAGACAATATCCAGCAGCTTTATTTAGACTCACTTAAAGCGATTGGAATTGATACTCTGACCCACGATATTCGTTTTGTAGAAGATAACTGGGAATCCCCAACTCTTGGTGCATGGGGCTTAGGTTGGGAAGTCTGGTTAAATGGGATGGAAGTGACTCAGTTTACTTACTTCCAACAGGTCGGTGGTGTTGAGTGTTATCCTGTCACAGGTGAAATTACCTATGGTTTAGAACGTCTTGCCATGTACCTGCAAGGGGTCGATTCAGTTTATGACTTGGTCTGGACTAAAGGTCAATTTGGCACAGTGACTTATGGCGATGTGTTCCACCAAAATGAAGTTGAACAATCGACCTATAACTTTGAATATGCCCCTGTCGAGAAATTATTTGAACTATTTGATTTTTATGAATCAGAAGCCGTTCGTTTAATTGACGCGAAACTGTCTTTGCCTGCCTATGAACAAGTGGTTAAAGCATCGCATACCTTTAACTTACTCGATGCACGTGGAGCAATTTCAGTCACCGAGCGTCAACGTTATATTTTGCGTGTAAGAACTTTAGCGCGTGCCATTGCGCAAAGTTATGTTCAGGCGCGTGCTGAACTTGGCTTTCCAATGGCAGAGCCACATTTACGTGATGAAGTTTTAGCCCAACTCAAAGCACAAGCAGAAAATGATGCAGCGAAAGCGCAAAAAGCGGAGAACAAATAATGAGTCAACATACGGTATTATTTGAACTTGGCTGCGAAGAGCTGCCCCCAAAAAGTTTAAAAACATTACGCGATGCCTTACAAGCAGAAACCATCAAAGGTTTAAACGATGCTGGCTTAAACTTTGCAACAGTGGAAGCCTATGCTGCACCACGTCGCTTGGCTTTAAACATTGTGGATGTTGATGGCGCTCAGGCAGATACACAAAAACGCTTTGATGGTCCTGCGCTTCAGGCTGCTTATGATAGCGAAGGCAAACCAACCAAAGCCCTTGAAGGCTTTATGCGTGGTCAAGGGATTGAGGCGGATCAAGTATCGACCTTTCAGGCTGGTAAAGTCGAAAAAGTGTGTTATTACAAAGACATCAAAGGTCAAAGCCTTGATGAGTTGTTACCAGATATTTTACAAACGGCGTTGGACAATTTACCGATTGCTAAACGCATGCGTTCTGCTGCAAGTCGTACCGAATTTGTCCGTCCAGTAAAATGGGTCGTATTGCTTAAAGATGATCAAGTCATTCCAGCCACGATTCAGGATCATTCAGCCAGCAATGTGACCTATGGTCATCGTTTCCATGCGCCTGAAGCGATCACTTTGGATCATGCCAATGATTATTTGACTGCACTTGAAAGTGCCTATGTGGTGGCTGATTTTTCAAAACGTCAAACCACCATTCAGCAGCAAGTGAAACAATTGGCAGATGAAGTGAATGCAACTGCGATTGTGCCTGACAACTTACTCGATGAAGTCACTGCATTGGTAGAATGGCCAGTAGCACTACGTGCCACTTTTGAAGAACGCTATTTGGCTGTTCCTCAAGAAGCTTTGATCACCACGATGCAAGACAACCAGAAATATTTCTGTCTAGTCAATAGTGAAGGCAAACTACAACCTTACTTCATTACCATTTCTAATATTGAATCGAAAGATCCAAATCAAATTATTGAAGGAAATGAAAAAGTAGTACGTCCACGCTTAAGCGATGCGGAATTCTTTTTCTTGCAAGATCAAAAGCAACCGCTTGCCAGTCGTAAAGACAAATTAGCCAATATGGTATTCCAAGCTGAACTTGGAACACTCTGGGATAAATCTTTACGTATTGCCAAATTGGCAAGCCAGATCGCGACATTAACTCATGGTGATCGTGCTGCCGCAGAGCAAGCAGGTCTTTTAGCAAAATGCGATTTGACCTCTGAACTGGTCGGTGAATTCCCTGAATTACAAGGTACTGCGGGAACCTATTATGCACGTTTGGAAGGTTTACCAAGCGAAGTTGCAGATGCGATTGCAGAGCAGTATTTACCACGTTTTTCAGGTGATGTTTTACCGCAAACTCAAACGGGTACTGCGCTTGCGCTGGCAGATCGTTTAGATACCTTGGTTGGTATTTTTGGCATTGGTCAAGCCCCAACAGGTTCAAAAGACCCTTTTAGTTTGCGTCGTGCTGCGATTGGTGTATTGCGTCTATTGATTGAAAAAGAGTTAGATTTGCCACTAGTTGAACTGACCAAAATCGCTTCTGAAAACTATCATGGCAAGTTACGTGAACCTGTCAAAGCGCAACATGAAGCATTGAACTTTATTGAAGCGCGCTATCGTGCCATGTATGAAGATCAGGGCGTTGCCATTGATGTGATTCAATCTGTTCAAGCGTTGTCTCCAAAATCTCCGCTTGATTTTGATCATCGCGTTAAAGCTGTCAATCATTTTAAAACTTTGCCAGAAGCACAAGCATTGGCTGCTGCCAATAAACGTGTTGCCAACATTTTGGCTAAAGAAGGTCAGATTGTCGGTGATGTGGATGCCTCGCTGTTAGTTGAAGATGCTGAAAAAGCGTTATTTGCTGCACTGCAAAGTGTGACACCAGTGGTACAACCTTTGCTTGAAGCACATAACTATACCGATGCGCTGTCGCAACTGGCTTCTTTACGTTCGCCAATTGATGCGTTCTTTGACAACGTGATGGTGATGGCAGAAGATCCAAAGCTCAAAGCCAATCGCTTGCGTTTACTGGCGCAGTTACGTGGTTTATTTACCGCAATTGCGGATGTGAGTATGTTGCAGGGTTAAATCTTTAAAATTATTGATTTTTTAAATAAACCTCGCTATAAATTAGTGGGGTTTATTTTTGGAATAACTAATGGAAGCAAACTATAAAGAATATGATTTTGAAAAAAGTCGTGAAAGAATTGATGAAATCTTAAATGCTTCTGAAAATAATTATCTTGAAAGTAATCAAATACCGAGCATTGATAACTTAACATACACAAATGGCTATCATATCAATTGTTCTGCCTTATTTATTGACATACGCGGTTCAAAAGAATTAGCAACAAAACATCAAAAAAAGGTTTTAGCAAAAATTTATAGAGCTTATATTTCAGAACTTGTTGCTTTACTTAATGGAAATCCAAATATTAGACAAATCTATATTGAAGGTGATTGCGTCTGGGGTGTATTCAACACAGAAACTAAAGATCAAATCGATAAAGTTTTTCAAACTGCTTATGAAGCTAATTCATTAATTCAAACACTTAATATAAAACTAAAGAAAAGGTCCTACTCTCAACTTAAAATAGGTATAGGATTACATTATGGACAAGCATTAGTTATAAAAGCTGGCTATAAAGGAAGTGGTATTAATGAAGTTACATGGATTGGTGAGCTTATTGGCAAAACAGCACAATATTGTAGTTACGCCAGTAAAGGATACAGGAAAACTATTATCTTATCTGACGTGTTTCATCAAAATTTAAATGAACATAATAGAAATCTTTGTCAAAAAGTAAGTTATACGGATTACTATGAAGGTGACGTTGTTAGTACCTATATGAATAATTGGGTACAACAAAATGGATAAATCCACTTTTTTACAGTCTGCCATTCAAGACACTCAACAAAATATCCGTGCTATTGATTTTAAAATTGGAGCATTGCTAGCAGGGTGTATTGTTCCATTTCCACAAATTAGAACTATTTATGAGTTTTTAAGTTCCAACGGAATTTGGTGGCAACAAGGTTTAGCTTGGATTATTTTTTCAATTTGGCTAATTGCTGTTTTAATTTTATTAGCGGCACTTTCAGCTATTGATAATCCTAGTAAGCATATTAATGATGGTTATGCCCAAAAAGGCACCTATTACGGGGGTGGAATTTTTAAATTTAATGTAATTAATGGATTCTTACGCACAGATATTCGCACTAATAAAACTGTATTAAATTATTCTAATGAATTAGATGATCTTAATTTTCCATTTATAAATGAACTTGCTTTTGAACATCTAAAATTAATCTATATTCGTGATTTAAAATTATTTAGGCTCAAGTTTGCGGTAGGCTTGATTGCTTGCTTAATTTTTCTTGGATCAATTTCATTCCTTGTAACACCAAATGTAAAAAAAATAGAAGTACAAAATACACAATGACATTATGAAAAAAATTCGAATTATTACTGCCAGTTGTTATATTTATCTGGCTAATAGTAATTTTATTTCACCCAATTCATCCACCCAATACTGCCCACGATCATCATGCCGCCGATCAAAACATAAATCGACGGTCGTTCACCTAAAAACAATATAGCAATAGTCATCGCCACCAAGGGCGTACAGTACAAATAATTTGAAGCCTGCATTAAGGGCATATGTTTGAGTACATAGCCCCAAAGAATATACGCCAAAGCACTCGGGAAAAGCCCCAATAACAGCACCGCAATATTTGCCTGCCAGGTCGCCTGTTGGATTTGCACAAGCACATCAGGGCTATAAAACAATAAAGGCAGAGTGCCAAACCAGACGACATAACACATCATACTGATCGAGTCATAAGGAAGATCAAATTTTTTATAAAGAACAAAATAAATGGCCCAACACATTGCTGCCAAAAGAATCAGAACACTATGGACATTCGGCAAAATCAAACCCCGATCACCACTGACCACTAAAGTTGCACCGATAAACCCGACTAAAATGCAAATACTTTGTTTGAGAGAGATTTTATCTTTAAAAACGAATGCTGAGATCATCAGCGTAAATAATGGAATCGATTGACTTAAAATACTTGAAGCCGTTGCCGTAACATACTGCTGTCCTGTATTAATCAAGACATGATGCAAAGTCACAGAAAAAAGCCCTAAGATTAAAAATAAAGGAAGATCCTGTATTCTAGGTACTATTACTCCCTTTTGCATTGCAATCATCCCTAAAACAGCAGAAGCAATGACGAAACGTAACAGCGCAATATGTTCGGGCGAATAAGACAATAGAGCAGTATGTACGCCCACGGGTGAATAACCCCAACACATCACCACCAAAGTAATATAAAAATAGAGTTTGAGTTGTCGATGGTTTAAAAATGAAATGGCGAAGTGATGCATCGAAGATTACCAGATAAGGTCTTTGTTGCATCATAAAGCGATAGATGATTGAGTAAAATTAACTTATATTGAGCTTATCATTCATTTTTATTCAAGTATAAAATATGGATATCCAACAACTTAAAATGTTTCGAAGCATCGTGGAATGCGGCAGTATGGTTCAAGCTGCGACCAAGTTGCATTGTGTTCCGTCGAATATTACGATCCGCATAAAACAGCTAGAAGCAGAACTAAAAGCCCCTTTATTTCTACGTGAAGGAAAAACCCTTAAACTCACTGCTTCTGGTGAGATTTTTCTGGAATATAGTCAAAAAATTTTGGCGTTATGCGATGAAGCTAAGCGTAGTATTCATCCTGATGCAGCTCCATCTGGGCCATTAAGAATTGGTGCAATTGAATCTTCAGCAACGACTCGCCTACCTCGTTTATTGGCTCAGTATCATCAACTGTACCCTGATGTTTCGATTCAAATCACGACAGGAACATGGAAACAGTTATTACAAGATGTGGTTCAACATAAACTAGACGGCGCGATTGTAGCTGGACAAATTCAGCTACCATTACTACATAAGCTTGAAATTTATCAGGAAAATATGGTGCTGATTGCACCAACATCGATCGGTGAAATTCATTGTCAGGAAGATTTAATCGATCGGGAAATTTTTATGTGGACTGAAGGTTGTCCTTATCGTGCAGCACTTGAGGAATGGCTTAAATTAAAAAACCTGTCCTTACCCATGACAGGCATTACCAGTTATGCCACGATTATTGGTTGCGTGAGTGCTGGTTCTGGCGTTTCTTTAGTTCCCCAAAGTATTTTTGAACAATACAAAACCATGACCAATATTTGTGGTTATCAATTTACACAACTGAGTTCTATGCAAAATCAGTTTTTTTGGCATCAAAATGTTCAACATCATAAAGCCAGAGATGCTTTTATTGAGTTATTAAAGACAGAATTTTCAAATAAAAAATAGCTTATTTTTTCACTCATTACTCTAGCTGAATGGGCAAATATGGTTATACTTATAGCCAATAACAACACATGTAAGCAATTAAATGATGAAACTTAAAACTCTTTTTTTAGTAACTGCTACCTGTTTAACAATCACAGCGTGTTCTACCACTCCCCCTCTTCCAGAAACCACTGTTGGAGTCGTTGAAGAAGTCACAAACATTAAAGCATTTCCTGATACCAAAAATAATAAGGCCAAATTGATCAAACTGGGTGATCATTGTAATATTGAATTTACAGGTATTATGGATTCGGCTCGAGCACGTGAAAACTGGGTATTTAAAGGCAATACCTTAATTTCGGCAGGAACTGTAATCGTTGCTAAAGATGGAACCAGTTCTGCTAAATCTTTTGACCTGTATGACAAACAAGTTCAAGCAAACTTCCTTTCACTACGTGACAATTTCAAAAAAGAAAATGTTGCTGCGTGTGAATAAGCTTTTCTATTTTGCCCTTAACACGAATTAGGGGCAAAATCCGTTCAATTTCTAATTCTTATTTTTTCTCCTTGACTGTATATGGCTTGTAGCAAGCTGTATCAGTTTGATCTCTTTTATTCTTAAATTTTCATATTCCCGCTAAGATAGCCGACACAATAGAATCAAGAAAAAGGATTCCTAAATGTTCAAGCATGCTATTTATTGTGCAACGCTCAGTCTGGTTGCGATTCTACCGATGTCTGCCAATGCAAATGAAAATACGACATCTTCTTCAGATCAGCCTAAAACTATGCCTTATGGGGATAATCCCAATATTTTTCGCGTACTCACCTATAAAACTGGGCAAAGCATTAGTCGTTTAGGTCATTCAATGCAACGGGGCGCAGATAAATCTTCGGAAAAAATAAGTGAAAAATGGCAAGAAACCAAAGCATTTGGAACAGAACAATCTCAGGTAGCCAAAGAAAAAACCAGTGAAGCCAAAACTTACACTGAACAAAAGTGGCAACAAACTAAAGATGCAGTTGTGGGTACAAATGGCGGTACAGTTCCCATTGAACAAGGCAATTTAAGTCAATCCTCAACAGGACAACCAACCGCTGCACCAGCCTCTGCTGCTCCTGCAAGCGCAATTAGCCCAACAACATCGGCTGCGCCACTTCCAGAAAGTGCGAATCCTTAAACATTTTAGTTATCAACATACTTTAGGCATTGACCTGACGTAAAATTTGCCCTGAGATAAATCCTTGCACATTTTCAGCCAATTGCTCCACCATACGCTGTCTGGATTGAACACTTCCCCATGCAGAGTGTGGGGTAATGATTAAGTTAGGAAGATTTGCATCTAGCAAAACATTGCCATCTTTGGGTGGTTCGACACTGAGCACATCAGTAGCAGCACCCGCAATTTCTCCTTGTTTTAAAGCATGAACCAGATCAGCTTCATGCACAATGCCACCACGCGCACAATTGATCAAAAAAGCCGAGTTTTTCATTAACTTAAATGCATCTGCATTGATGAGATTTCTTGTGTCTTCTGTCAGTGGACAATGCAAACTTAAAAAATCCACTTTTGGCAATAACTCATTCAGCTCTAAACCATTTTTATGTTTTGGTCGGTTGGGTAAATTTGCAATTAAAATCTGCATACCAAAGGCTTGTGCCAAACGTGCAACTTCTTGCCCTAACTCACCATACCCCATAATGCCTAAGGTCTTTCCAGAAAGCTCAAGAATAGGATAATCCAGAAAACAAAATTGGGTGGATTGCTGCCAACGTCCTTGTGTCACGGCACGATCATAACGAATCAGTGACGTTGCCAAGGCAAGCATCAATGTCAGAGTATGCTGCGCAACAGAGGCAGTGCCATAACCCTGACAATTACATACCACGATTCCCTGTGCTTTAGCTGCCTGCAAATCGACGTTATTGGTGCCTGTTGCAGAGATCAGGATTAATTTTAGTTGAGAAAGCTGTTTAATCGCCTCTGCATCGATCATGATTTTGTTACTAATGGCAACTTCAACATGGCTTAGTCGTTCGACCACCTGTTCTGGTGTGGTGCTTGGATATAACTGAAGCTGACTAAAGCAGCCTTCTAATGAACTAAAATCCAGATCGTCCATATCCAATGAAGCATAATCCAAAAATGCGGCAGTTAAATTCATCATGCACTCTTTTGTAAATTCTCTAATTAAAATTGAGGAGCCGTTTTGTAAAATACGGTTCAATCCTTTGCTAAAGCACATACGACTATCTATCTGAAATAGCAATGCGTCAAGGTGATTTTTATAACGATTCTTTATGCCATTTTTTTGTTCAAAATGATGTTTTTACGGCTCTTCACAATTTCTCCTTCACTTTATAGGCGTTGTTAAATGCTTGTAACATTTTTCAATCATCTCACCAAATTGATCAATTAGTGAATATGATAGCAACGTCGAGCACCATTCAACTGAGTGGATTCACAAAAGGAAAGAAAAATGAAAATGATGAAAACCGCGATTTTAACTGCAAGTATTTTAGCTTCTGCGACTGTATTTGCAGAAAGTGCCTCTATTAATGCTGGAGCCAATGCTCAAGTAGAATCTGGTGGCTTATTAAATAGTATTGGAAATGGGGTAAAAAACGGTGTAAGCAGTACCACACATGCCGTTCATTCGACAGCAGTTAAAGCAACTGATGCAACGATAGGTGCTGGAAGTCATGTCGCACATAAGACACATGATGTAGCAGTAAGTGCTAAAGATAAAACCGTAAATGCCGCAGAGAAAGTAGGTGATAAAAGCGAACAAGCTTGGCAAGACACCAAACGTGGAACCCAAAAAGCCGTGAATAAAACTGAAAAATTTACAGCTGAGCAAAAGGCCAAAGCTAAAGCAGACTGGGCAGCCATGAAGAATAATTCAAATGGCAATCAAGGTATCAATGCGCAAACGCAAACAGGTGTAAAAGTAGGTTCTGTCAATGCCAATGCGGGCGTTGCTGCCAATGCCTCAAATCATAATATTGGTATTCAGAGTCAAGCAGGTATTGAAAGACAACCAACCAATAAACAAGCCTCTACAACAAACTAAATATGACATTGTATAGGATAAAAAAGGGACGATTCATCGTCCCTTTTCTGCATCCATATTGAATTAAATCCATCACTAGAACGTTTTAAACTTTTCTGCATCTTGTACTGAATTTTCAGTGAAAGTACATATTCCGTGTTCATCACTGTTTAAATTTAACTGCTTATAGCTCAGCACAAAATAGTCGGGATATTTTTTAATTATAATTGGACTCATATCTGTGGTCAGTGCATCTTCTTCTTTAAATAATTTCATCACACGTCGGTCATTCATCGCAACAATATAACGCTCGGCATTAATCACGATTTTGACAATCCCGCTACTTTTGGCATGAATACTAATCAGATATTTATTATTCAATTGAACAGCATCGGCAAGATAACTTTCAAGTTTATGGCTAATTAGATTAAATACCAAATGATGCCCAAAATTATCCTGTAATTGATCGTTGGTTTCTTGCTGAGACATAGGCAGATTAAATTTGATCCCCAATTTCTGCAAATCCTGCTCTGTGACCTGACGTTTACTTAGCATGACGCGGGTAATCAACTGTTTCAGGTTGGCATCAAAATATTGATCATCCAAATGCAATTCATTATTTCTTAAAATGCGTCCAAGTGCTGCGCTATGTCGCGACATTAAGTTTGAAATAACAGTCCGATAATAAAACTTACTGTTCTTCTTTACACTACGTATTTGCTGGTAAAAATAGCCCTGATCATAAGGATGGCGTATGAAATCATTTAATAGGCTTGAACTTGCCAACACTGAAAGCGCTTCATGTCCAGTAAACGGTAATTTTAAAGTATGCAGAGCGGGAATGACTTTTTTAATTTTTAAATAGTGTTCACGGTCTTCTTTATAGTAAGGATCATAGACCACAATATATTCAGCCTGAGTTTCAACATCAGTGGACTGAATCTGCATATCCCGATTTAAATTAACATCAAAAAACTCGGCATAACGGCGATCTTCAACTTGCTGTGGATCAATGCTAAATTGGGGAACAAAGGCAATCACACGATTCATTTTCAGCAATTTAGAATATTTAATCGCAGCATAGCCCCCCATCGAACCACCATATCCCACAATATGTTCAAACTGATTCAGTATGGGCTGTACACTTTCCATCATCTGTTGCATGGAAGCTTGCGGAAACCATGATTTGAGCTTGGGCATAATACCCAAGACGTTGTAATCATATTTAATTAAGGATTTTTCGGCATTAATGGTCAAACCTTTGGCACGACTAATTAAATCTCCAAATGAAATCACCAATTCACTGGATGTCCCTTTTAGAAAAATAACCCGTATATGTTCGTCTTCAAAAATAATTTGCTTGTCCATTAGGCTACCAAAAATAATGACTGGCTCAGTTCCAAACGCCATGCTCTACAGAACAACGCGGAACTTGTTATTTTATAAAGACTGTGGCGAGAAAACAGGGCAAAAGCTACCACAATGTTGCAATCTTGTTGAAACTTCCTATAAACATATACGTCCAAAAGTTATCAGCAAAATTAAAAAAGTTATCCACAATTCATAAAAAATGAGTAAATTTCAAACACCATGATCAATCCTCAGCGATGGTCAGCTTTTAAGAAACCACCCTTCTTGATTTCATAATTCCATATAAAAAAGTACGAGTTACTTTACAGTGACTTTAAATTAATCAAATACTTTTCCTTTTCGCCAATAGCCCATAAAATTCAGGCAGTTTTTATCAATGCCGCAATCCTGAATTAAAAAACGGCGTATCGCCAAAACAGCCGCAGACTCAGCCGCAACCCATGCATAAAAAGTTTGCTGTGCTTGCTGTTCATTTTTAGTCAGCCACAATATTTGCTCATCGACATTAATATCTTCTAATTCAAACTGTTGCTGTTGTGTTGGTTTAAATAATTGCTGAACCGTTTCAATCAAATGATGTCCAGCCGACTGCCCCTGTTCACGGCTAAACCATTGCACTTGAATATTCGGATGTTCAGCGAATGCAACCTGATCTTGATCCAAAGGCATTTCAATATAAACTTTGACCTGTGCCTGTGTATTTTGTTGAACAAGTTCTTCAATAATTCCCGAAACTGCCGGAAGTGCAGTTTCATCTGCCATGAGTAAAATCTGGCTCGCATGTTGTGGAGGCTGCCATTCAAAACCTGCTTGTTCTCCCTGCCAAGCGATATTTGGAGCAGCCATTTGTAAATGATCCCCCAGTTTCGCCTGTTCCGCCCACGAAGATGCGGGCCCAGTCTCGCCATGCATGGCAAAATCGATATCCACTTGTTTCTGTTTTTGTCGTAAATGTCGAATGGTATAAGTACGCATAGGTGGGCGAACCTGTTCAGGTAACTGTCGATAGTGCTGATACCATTCAGCATGGTTTTCAATCCATTGTGTTTGTTCAGGATTGTCTATTATGGGGAAAAATAACTTTACCCGCTGATCAGGTGCATAACTGAGCACCTGATCCAGTTGATCTCCTTGAAAGGTAAATCGGGTCATGGTTGGAGATAATTTTTGAATTTGAGCCAATTGCATATTCACAATCAAATAAGGCTGTGCCTGATTCATGATCACATCCTAATATAGGAAAAGTCATTTCAATATAGCATCAAAAGATAATGATTATCAATTTCATTATCACGCTTGTATTCACATTTCCATCAATAAGATATGATCTGAATCCAATCACCAACCTTTAAAATTCCTCATATACAGCAGGGTTCTGATTGGCTAAACGACCATCTGTGCGGGTCAATTGGTTGATCTGCTGCATCTGCTCATCACTCAGGCTAAAGTTAAAAATTTCCTGATTCGCCAATTGGTTTTTATCGCTACTGGCCTTCGGAATCGGGATTACACCCAGTTGATGCTGCCATCTTAAAATCACTTGCTGCACTGAATAATTCAGCTCTTGAGCAATCTGCTGCAAGACCTCATTTTTAATGACCTCACTGCCCCGCCCCAAAGGACTCCATGCCATCGTCAAAATCTGCTTGGATTGATCATATCGACGCTGCTCTGCCTGATTAAAATAAGGATGTAGCTCGACCTGATTGATCACAGGCAATATACCTGTTTCACGTTGTAAGGTATCAATATGCTCAGGCAAAAAATTACTGACGCCAATGGATTTGATCAAGCCCTGCTTTTGTGCCTCAATCAGCGCTTGCCATGCCTCAACGTATAATCCCTGTTTTGGATTCGGCCAATGAATCAGATAGAGATCCAGATAATCCAGTTGCATACGATATAAAGATTCTTCAATGGTTTCCATTGCCTGTTTATATGGATGACGACGACCTGGTAACTTAGAGCTTATAAAGACTTCTTTGCGCTCTAATCCAGATTGCCGCAATGCTTCACCCACAGCGCCTTCATTTTCGTAGTTAAATGCCGAATCCAACAGACGATAACCATTGTTCAAGGCACGTAACATGACCTCAACCCCTGCTTTGCCTTTTAATGTATAAGTTCCAAAGCCAAGTGCAGGAATCTGATGACCATCATGAAGTTTGAAAGAAGGGATGTTAATCTGCTGAGTCATTTTTCACTCTTTTATGTATGCATTGTATCTAAAGTTTTAACATGTAAAACCGTATAGCTCTGCTATATCCACATATAAAAATGTTATAAAACTCATCGAATTGTATGAAAAATGCTATTTTCTAAACGCTTCGTATAGATGCGGGGTTCATAATAGAAAAAGGTTATCTGCATTAAAAAATACTATTTTTGGGTCAAAGCTTATGAAACCGTTTCATCATGCTGCACAACAAGGATTTAGTCAGGCTGCCGAACTATACCAACAGGTTCGACCAGATTATCCAAATGAAATTGTGAACTGGCTAAATCAGGAGTTGCAATTAGATCAAAGCTCGTGTGTCGTGGATTTAGGTGCTGGTACGGGTAAATTCATCCCTTATCTTGAGCAAGTTACATCAGAAATTATTGCGGTTGAACCCGTTCAAGCTATGCGTGAACAGTTGAGCCTTGCACACCCTAAAGTTAAAACCCTAGATGCCCATAGCACTGAAATTCCATTGCCCCCTCAAAGCGTCGATGCGGTGCTATGTGCGCAGTCATTTCATTGGTTTGCCAATATCGAAACACTCAATGAAATCTATCAACTTCTCAAAATTGAAGGGCATTTAGGGTTAATCTGGAATCAACGTGATATTGAAGTAGACTGGGTCAAAGCACTGGCAGATATATTGCAACCGTTAGAACAAGATACCCCTCGTTATCACAGTGGCGACTGGAAAAAAGTATTTGAGCATCAATTTCTATTTCGACTCGAAAGTGTCAAAGTTTATTCTCAAGTTCAAAAAGGGACAGTGGAACAAGTGGTGAGTAAACGCTTGCTTTCCACCAGTTTTATTGCCGCGATGACTGAAAAACAACAGCTCGAACTTAAAAAACAATTTGAACAAGTCGTATATGAGTTTACGGGTAAACAACCACAGGATGAAATTGAATTCCCTTATATCACCTATGCTTACCACTTTAAAAAAATCTAATGCTGATCCAAACTCAATAAGGAAAACATCATGAGCATCCAAAATAATAAGCCCTTGCAGATATTTGCTTTGGTTTTAGGCAGTACATTGTTACTCAGTGCATGTAATAAAAATGATCAAAGCAAAACAGCACCATCAACTGAACAACAGACCAATGAGCATCAGGCAAATGTAGATCAATTAAAAACGCCACCGATCAAAGAGTTTCCTACGACAGAACAAGATACTCATGACATTGCGCTATTAGATGAGTTTGATGAAAAATTCACTGCAATGACAGATGATATGGACAATGAACTGGCAAAAATGCAACAGGATGGAAACTTAACACCTGAATTTGAACGTAACCGTAAACTCGATCATATTCAGTCGGCACTGACCATGCTAAAAGATTTAGATTTAAAAACAGCACAAGGACGATATATTCAGGGATTGTTATATCAATACTGGGAAAATCAGGGCAAATTAATCAATGAGCAAACCAGCTCTGCAAATGCTCAGAATCAGAAAAAAGCCGCAATCAATGTACAAGACCTGAGTGATTATTTACATGCTCAGGAACAATTAAAACACTGGAAAGACCAACAAAAGCCAGCATAGAAATAAAAGCAGCGACATTATTCAAAAGAACTGTGCCGCTGCGGATCATTTTTAAAGTTTGAGCAGGAAATTAAATTTTTTGACGCTCAATCCATTGAATGGAATGAACACGAAATACCTCACAAGCACCATCACCTACACCACCAGGAGCAAGTGATGACGTCCACACCAGATTATTATCCTTCACTTCAACCAATTCACCTTTCAATCGAACTAAATCACCACGTTTGACTTGGGTAATCTGTTTAGCAATATCTGGGTTAGCAGGAATAATATGCATGTTTGAAACCAGTTTCATGGCCTGATCAGGGGACACAGGAAGTGTTTGCATACTCCAGTTCAAGTAACGATCGTACTGATTAATTTTAATTTGTGAAGCAATTTCAGGATGTGCAAATAAGCCATAACTGACAGCAAAATCGATAGGAGAGAATTTTGCCTGTTCATCATCACGATATTGTTTAGAACCCAAAATACGAAAATCACCATTAAAGGGTTTTAACACTGAAATAGACTGACCTTTAACCGCAGGAGCCAAACCTCGCGCAATATTATAGTCACTGGAGGTTGATGCAGAAGCACTGACTTGCCCAATACTCAATGCCACAATCAATCCTATACACATCTGCTTGAGCATATTGAGTCCTCCACTAAAAAAGCATCATTACATTGAGATTGATGTTTTTATCATAGGCTCAAATTTTATAAAAAGTTGCAAATTTGAGTAACAATAAAGATGTATTCAGTCTCTTTTTTGTGGCACGTTAATAGTTGTGAACTGTCGGTTTAGCTTCAAATAAAGCATGTTTGATATAAATAAATTACAGCTCAAGCTAATCTTCAAAATCAACTCTTAAAGTTTCAAAGCGTACTCGTCCATCTTGAACCGCCTGTGCAATCGCTTGCTGACCTTTTGTGAGTCGTGCGCCTCCACTTTTAATATCCATCAGAATCACTTCGATATCTTCAGCTTGACCTTCACCATCACGAAAATCGGTATAGCCATCAAACACCACATAATCTACAGGATCTCCCAGAAACTTGGCATCACTTGGTAAATAGCGAAATTCGGGTAATATCGGCGCGAATTGTTCTGCCATTTTGCCTTTTAATACCGCGCGACTGGTATTTACACTGCGCTTTTGTGCCTGAGCTAAAGCCTGTTGATGTTCAAGTTCCAACTCACCAATATATTGTTCATATTCCGCCCGAATGCGCCCATTTCGTGTATTTGAAAGAATTAATGTGGTGACCACTACACCTATACATGCTCCAATTAACATTGCCATCCAAATGGACATGAACTTATTTACTCCAGATTCGGTTAAATACTTTAACTGTTAAACACTTTAAATAAGCGAAAGACTTTTGTCATGTGTAACCTTTCGGCGTTAAAAAGATGCTAATCTAATCGAGTAAATCAAGAATATATCTCGGGCATGAAAACGATACTTATAGCAAATCAAAAAGGCGGATGCGGTAAAACCATTACAGCAATTACACTGGCTTCAGCATTGGCGCAAAAAGGATACAAAGTCGCACTAGCCGATGCGGATAATCAAAAATCAGCCTTACAATGGCTTAAACAACGCCCAAAAACCGCAGTAACGATTCAGAGTTTAGATTGGCGACATGAAAAATCGATTGGTGATGCACCTAAAAATATAGATTATCTGATTATTGATGCACCTGGTGCATTATCTGGTGAACATGCTGAACAACTGATTAGTGAAGCCCACGCAATTGTCACACCACTCCAACCCTCTTTTTTTGATATTGACAGTACCAAGCGTTTTTTAAAACATTTACAAGATATCAAACGGATTCGTAAAGGCAAAATTGGTATTCATTTACTTGCCAATCGGATGAAAGCCAACACATCAAGCAGTAAAGATATTCAGCAATTTTTTGAGAAAATTGAACAACAGCCTGTCGCTACAATTTCTGAACGTAGTGCTTATGGTCAATTGGCAATGCAAGGTTTGAGTATTTTTGATCGATCTCAAAAGAATTTTTTGTTATTACAAGCACAATGGCAACCGCTGCTAGATACTTTGATTGAAGATCCGACTGAATGGTTTTAATCATAGGTTGAAGGTTTATAAGCTACAGAAAATGTTGGCATTCATTTTAACAACGTAATGAAACTCAACATTTATTTTCGGATGGTTTTTTTTCAGTTAAGATAATTTGCCTAATATTTAATACATAGAGAGTTCAGTGCAACAATACGCGCCCACGTTACAACGAGCTTTATTGTTCGGATTACTTATTATCCTGCTTTTTTTGGGATTTAATATCCTGAAATACTTTATTGTTCCTGTGGTTTGGGCGGCCATTATTGCCTATATGACTTGGCCAATTTATCAGTCCGTACAACGTTTCTGTGGTGTTCAGCGTCCGAATCTTAATGCATCTATCATGATTTTGCTGATTATTCTGGTGATTGGCGTACCGCTGACTTTTGGCGTATTTATGCTACAACACGAAGGTCGCAATCTTTTTTTTGAACTGCAAAAACAAATTTTTTCGGGTCATTTAGATGTTCCAGATTTTATTCGTGAGCTGCCGATTATTGGTAAGGAAGTTTCACGGATTCTTAATGACATCAATAATGACCCTAATAGTATTACCCAGAATGTAGCCGCGTGGATTCAGGGGCATATGGGCTATGGGCGTTTTGTTTTAAGTGAAATTAGCCGAAATCTGGTTAAATTGGGTTTTGCGCTTTTATCACTCTATTTCTTTTACCGTGATGGGCCGACCATTTTAAATCAAGTGAAAAAAGCGATGGAAATGGTGATTGGGCCACGTGTTCATCATTATATGGACACCATTTCTGAAACCACTCGTGCAGTTGTATATGGTGTTGGCTTAACCGCAGTCGCACAGGCGATTTTGGCAGGACTCAGTTATTTTATAGCGGGTGTTCCTAACCCAATGGTATTAACCATTGTCACCTTTTTATTGGCTTTAATTCCGTTTGGTACGCCTGTCGCATATACCTCTGTCGCACTTTGGTTGTTTTCTCAAGATCATATGATGGGAGCAATTGGTGTGATGCTGTGGGGTGTTTGTATCGTCAGTACTTCTGATAATGTCATTCGTCCTTTGGTGATTTCAGGTGCCACCAAAATTCCATTCTTGCTTATTATGTTTGGCGTATTGGGTGGTTTGGCGAGTTTTGGTTTGGTGGGCTTGTTTATTGGCCCTGTGATTTTGGCAATTTTACTTGCAATCTGGCGTGAATGGTTGCATGAAAATATTGAACCTGAACCAATGCCGAAAACCACCATGATTTATGATGATCTAGACGATCCTAAAATTTAATTTTTGAATGTTTTAGAGTCTACAAGCGAAGGGTTGAAAAGATTCATCATTAATCGATTTCACCCTTTTCTTTACTTAGACCTCTGCATGTAAAATTAAATTGATCTTGATTCAACTGTTATTTATATCTAGTCCATGGTGTTGATAGGCATCATCGACCAGACATTTTTATTTGGGGCTTACACAAAAATGGGAACCTTAAGCTCCCAGTTTTAGATAATCTTTTCAAATAAGGCTTGGGTGAGCATCTAGAATTCGAATTAATGTAGCTGCTGGTCCAGTTGGATAGCGTCGTCCCTGTTCCCAATTTTGCAGCGTACGGGGGCTAATATTTAGACGTGCCGCAAATTCATTTTGGCTTAAGCCAGTTTTTTCACGCACTTCTTTAATATCTGGCAATTCGAGCTCTGTAACTCGACTTGCTTTAACTTCTTCACGTTTGATAGCTCCAGCTTCTTTGATTGAAGCAACCAAGTCCTCAAATAAGTTGTTATCCATGAAATTGCTCCTTCACGAGTTGGCGCAGAATAGCTGTTTCCTTATCTGTTAAATTATCTTTCACTGATTTGGGATAAGCCACTAAGAAAAAGATCTGATCATCCTCGGTAACCCAATAATAAATCACCCGTATGCCACCACTTTTCCCTTTGTTACCTTGAACACAACGTACTTTGCGAATACCACCGCCATTCTTGATTAGGTCACCTCTATCAAGCTGTACCAAAAGATCTTGCTGAAGTTGACGATATTCCTCATCAGATACAAGGTCTTTAATTTGCTTGGTAAAGATGCTGGTTTCAATAAATAACATGAACTCTTTATACGTCAATGGCGTATTTTGATTTTAGCAGTTTCCATAACAAAAAACGAGAGCTATCAGCTCCTGTTATTCCCAAATAGCTTTGTATTTAACCTCGCCTATCTGTCCGTATCAAAATTACCACCAAGCTTATATTTCTTATTGATACGCCAACACTTATACCCAAACTGTTACAGGGCATGGACATAAAACGAACGTAATTTACAAGCCAGACTGGCATGATAGATATCATTCTGTACAAATCAATATCATTTAAATTTGGTTAAATTTTCTGATAAAAAACAAAGAGGCTTACAATGAAAATTGCTTTAATTGGTGCAACAGGTATGGCAGGTTCACGTATTTTAGAAGAACTGGTTTCACGTGGTCATTATGTCAAAGCCATTGCGCGAGACACGCACAAAGTGGCGGATACAGAACGTGTGATGGCAGTTAATGTCGATTTAAATGATCATGAGGCTTTAGTAGATGCATTAAAAGGACAAGACGCGGTGATTAGTGCCGTTCGTTTTCAGGGCTTAGATGCTCATGCATTGATTGAAGCGGTACGTGACTCTAAAGTAAAACGCTATTTGATCGTGGGCGGTGCAGGAAGTTTACATGTACCTCATCAAAATATCCGTGTTTTGGATACACCTGATTTTCCTGATGCTTATAAACCTGAAGCAGAAGCGGCAGCAATATTTCTCGATAAACTCAAAGAAATCGATGATCTCGACTGGACGTTTATTTCGCCTTCTGCTGAATTTGGTCCAGGGAAACGTACAGGTGAATTTCGCTTAGGTAAAGATGAGCTTTTGATCGGGGAAGAAGGAAGTAAAATCTCGGCTGAAGATTTTGCGGTGGCGCTTGCTGATGAGCTTGAACAAAACAATCATATCCAGCAACGTTTTACCGTGGGTTATTAAGGTCGTAAATCGTTTTTGCAAAGGAAGCGAATCATTCGCTTCCTTTTTTGTAGAATCAGGATTGACAGGCTTTTAAAAAAAGCCCAACCTCAATAAAAATATAAATGAAATCCTCCCAATTCATGAATGGCCTCACCCGTTTCTTCAAACATTATAATTTTAATGCAACGCTAGTTTACTGCTTTCAAATATTGATTGTTCTTACAGGAACAACACTAGGTTTACGCTGGCTCGGACATGATGAACTGATTGTACCTGTCACACTGGGTACGATTGCCACAGCATTAACAGACTTTGATGATCGCTTAACTATTCGGCTTAGAAATTTATTTTATGTGGCCGTGTTATTTTTTGCGGTCAGTAGTATTTTAGAGTTTTTAGCACCTCATAAATTTCTACTGATTTTATACTTATCACTTTCTAGTGGTTTTTTGATTTTATTAGGTTCACTTGGTCAACGCTATGCAACCATTTCTTTTGGCACCATTTTACTTTCGGTATACAGCCTTTTTGGCTTAGGTGAGTATCAGCACTGGTATCAACAACCTATCTATTTTGTTTACGGTGTGATTTGGTACGGCATTACCTCAATTGTTTTTTTTCTGATTAAACCAACGCTGCCTGTTCAGGATAATCTTTCGCAAGTCTTTAGCCATTTGTCTGATGTGTTAATGACCAAAGCCCGACTCTTTGACCCCGATAACAAAGACAATGTAGAACCTTTACTTTTTGAACTCTCAACTGAAAATGCCCAAGTGGTTCAATATCTAAATATTAGCAAAGCGTCATTATTAACAAGAATCAAAGCATCGCGCGTCAATAAAAACAGCATCTACTGGCTGCATTTATATTTTGTCGCGCAAGATATTCACGAGAAAGTGAGTGCCAATTATTTGCACTATGAACAGATTCAGCACAACTTTAGTCGCAGTGATCTCATCTTTCGGTTTCAAAAAAATATTCGACTATTAGCACTTTCCTGTCAGCAATTATCTGAATGTATTTTGCGAAATGAAGCATTTACGCCCAGTCTTGATCCAAGCTACGCTTTACAAAATCTGGAACTTTCACTACAAGACTGGATTCAGGATCATCCTCATAATACTGAAGTCAAAAATCTGAAATTGATCGTAAAAAACTTAAAAGATTTACACGATCAACTCAGTCATTTACAAGACGTGCAATTTACTTATGCTTATCGTTTTGAACAACATGCAGATAATTTAAATCTGCTCGATGATGATATTCACGGTATCAAAGATTTATGGCTTAAATTCAAACAACATTTAACACCAAAATCTGCCCTATTTCGCCATGCAACTCGGATTGCTTTTGTCTTTGCAGCAGGCTCGCTGGTTTCACTTTTACCATTTGCCCAAAATGGTTACTGGATTGTTCTGACCAGTTTATTTGTGTGTCAGGTGACTTATTTCGCGACCAAAAGTCGTTTAAAACTACGAACTTTAGGTACTTTACTGGGTGTAATTTTAGGTCTACCGATTCTTTATTTTGTGCCAAGTGTCGAAGGTCAACTGATCATCACCGTGATTTGTGGCGTATATTTTTTCTATCTACGTCAAAAGAAATATGCGCTTGCGACTTCAATGGCGACCTTAATGGTTTTACTGATTTTTAACCTTAAAGGCTTTGGTTATAGCATTATTGCCCCACGTATTTTGGATACCCTCATCGGCTGTGGTATCGCATGGTTTGCCGTGAGTTTTATCTGGCCAGACTGGAACTTTCGCAATATTTCCAACAATATTAAAAAAAGCAGCCAAGCGAGTATGAACTACTTAAATGCAGTGCTAAATCAATACCAGTTTGGCTGTACCAATAGTGTTGAATATCGTACTGCAAGGCGTTTGGCACATAATGCACAAACTGAACTTTCCAGTATGATTTCCAGCTTGAGTGCAGAACCGCAACCGAATCAGGCGTTGATTCATTCTGCGTTTCGCTATCTGGTTTATAGCCATAGCCAGCTCAGTTATATTTCAGCGCTCGGTAGCCATAGAGAAAAAATCAATGATCGGGAAGTCATGGATTTATTGGTCTGGTGTACTCATACCCTGCAACAGACGTTACTGGAACAAAAAACACTTCCTACTCAAGAAATTGAACACAAATTATTAGAAATTCGGCAACTTTCTGAACAGGATTCGACATCGGATGACCTCATGTTGATTTTAAAGCAAATCAGCTTATTGCTTGAAACTTTGCCAGAATTACTCATGCTGCAAAACAAACTACTCACGATGGAAATTAAATAAACCCTATTTTTATGTAGCTTTCATTCGATCTGAGCTACACTCGGACTTTGTTTGTATTTCAGGGCAAATTATGAACGTAAATACGTTACGGATTGTGGGATTTTTAGAAGGTCTGTCTTTTTTGTTACTCCTGTTTATTGCCATGCCAATGAAATATATTTGGGATAATCCACTTTGGGTCAAATATGTCGGTATGGGGCATGGTCTGTTATTTATTTTATTTTTAGTGATTTTAATTGCGGTATGTCAGCGTATGAAATGGTCGATTCATATGTTTATTCTGGGTTTTATAGCTTCGATTTTACCATTTGGCCCTTTTGTTTTTGATCATAAATTAAAAAAATCGATCCAACCGTAAATCATACATACAATAAATCATTCGTAAAAAGAGCGAATCTATAGATTCGCTCTTTGCTTAAAACTGCCCGTCCTGCCTACGTTGCTGCATCAATTTAAGCAAAACTTGCTTAGGTTTTAAAAACCAAAAACCGATCAGAATCAAACAGGTGAAACTAAATACCATGATATGAAAATGTATATAGAGTTCGCGCACCAGTTCAATAACCACAAAGAAGCTCAACATCAATAACATCGACACTGCTGCTGCCACGGTTCCTTTACTCATCTCAGATGACATCAAGGCAAAACGATACATGACCGAAAAACTAATACCCTCACCAAAGCTAATCAACGTCATTCCAATTAATAGACACAGCACTAGAGATTGTTGCCAGATTGCGCCAATAACTAAAATAAGCGTACCCAATAACATAATTGGCAAACCCATTAAAATAGTTTTTCCTAAAGGATAGCGGTCAATAATTTTAATCAACACAATATTACCCAAAATCAGCCCGATAAAAACGGGGAACTGTGCCAAGCCATATTGCACACTACTAAACTTGAGTTCTTCCACCAACATCACAGGGGACAATGCAATCCATAGCATTAAAGGTAAACTCACCAAAGGCAATGCCAGAGTAAGACCTAAAAACTTCTTATCGGTAAAGATTTTTTTAAAATCATCAAACAGATAAATAAACGGTTGACGCGTCACACTCTGCTGCTGACTTGGCATTTTGGCTTTTAATCCAAACCAACTAATAAATGCCAACAAAGCGATTGCAACAAAACCCCAGTGCCATGACACAGAATCAATCAGAAAAGCACCTAACACTGGCCCAAGTAAAGGTGCAAGTAGGGAAATATTGGCCATTAATGCCATTACTTTAATCGCATCACGTTCAGCAAAAGTTTCCTGAATAGCGGCATAACCGACCGCAGCTATCACAGTCAAACCAATACCTTGTAAAAAGCGCAAGATCAGAAATTGCGCCATATTCTGTGTCAATAAAATGAGTAAACAACAGACGCCAAAAAATAATACTCCAGTTAATAAAACCTTTTTACGACCTAAACGATCAGAAAGGGGGCCGAGCAACCAAGCTACACTTGCTCCACCCAATAAATAAAAGGACATTGATGAGGGTGCCCATGTCGAACTGACACCAAAATCCTGTGTAATGGCCAGCATCGCTGGCTGGATTAAATCATTACCAATATAAACCGCAAGTTCAAACAGAACCAAAGCTAGCGGAAACATTAAGGTCTTACGATTTAATGTTGTCGTTTGCATATTTTGCATTGTGATCTACTTATTCAATATATCTGTTTGCAAGCTGAACATTATTTTTTAATCAATATGCGCCAGCCCAATGGCAAACATTGAGTTTTAAAAAATTGGATTTTTAATGTGCTGAACACTCAGCAATAAAACACTGTATTCACAAAGTGTCTGAATTTTGAGGAGAGAATAACAACGTGAGATTTAGGTCAAATTACATGACCAAGATTTGTAGAAAAATCTGCGATAACCATAGCATTTTTTATTTTCAGCGTCGATATTAAAATGTTAAATGAAGTACAACATTATTATTTCTTTCAATTTTTTTAAAATTTAACCACAAATTATGCATGTTGTGACTGTGAGTAAACGCTAAGTTATCCACAGATTGAGTTAAAAAATAAACACCATAATGACTTATGCCCTTTTGATTATTGATTTTTAAACAATAATATTTTGCATATTCATGCATTTTTTAAACGCAATAAACACCCTATAGTGATCCTCATTCATTTTAAAAATCAGGTTCTCCCGTGAGTCATATCTTAATCATCAACGGTGCTAAAGCATTTGCGCATTCCAATGGACAATTGAATGATACCTTAACCGATTTTGCGCAACGTCATTTAATCCAGTTAGGTCATGACGTCAAAGTAACTCGGACGGACAGTGACTATGATATTCAAGCTGAGATAGATAAATATGTCTGGGCAGATGTAGTGATTTATCAAATGCCAGCTTGGTGGATGGGCGCACCGTGGACGATGAAAAAATATATTGATGACGTATTTACCATTGGTCATGGTGTACTGTATGCCAGCGATGGACGTAGCCGTTCCGATGCCACTAAAAAATATGGTTCTGGTGGATTGATTCAAGGCAAAAAATATATGCTTTCTTTGACATGGAATGCCCCCATCGAAGCATTTAAGGATCCTGATCAGTTTTTTCACGGCGTCGGTGTAGATGGTGTGTATTTACCTTTTCATAAGGCAAACCAATTTTTGGGTATGGACTCACTCCCCACTTTTATCGTCAATGATGTGATTAAAATGCCAAACGTGCCCAGCTATATCGACGCTTACAAAGCCCATTTAGATCAAGTTTTTACAGTTGAATATGAATAAGGAAAATACAATGTTGACGATTATTGCCGAAATTCGTACCCATGCAGCTACGGAACATCGTCAGGCTGTTTTAGATGCTTTCCAAAAAATCACCCCTATGGTGTTGGCAGAAGATGGTTGTTATGGTTACGAGACTTTGATTGATCACTTACCTGCGCTTGAAATGCAAACTCAAGATCCAAATTTAATTATGATGCTGGAAAAATGGCAAAGCACTGCACATCTTAAAATGCATATGCAAACTGCACATATGCAGCAGCATTTTGAAATGATCAAAGATCATGTGAGGGATGTCAAAGTTCGTATTTTGGAGAGTGGGGTTTAGAACATTAGAGGTTATCAGTAAAAGTGTATTTCACTGATAACGTCAAATTTTTTTATTTATATTTCGTTATTTCAGCTTATAGAATCACTCATCATTATTCTTGGATTTTTCTCAAATTTTAACCAATTTTTCTTCATCCATGTCTCAACTTTTTCTTTACCTAGAATAGCTAATAAATTGTTAAGTAATGAAAATTTTGCGTTTTTATCAAAATAGTAAACAGTAACGCGTACATTACGATCCATATCATCGTTTAAACTAAAAAGATCAATAATATAATCCTTATCGGAAATATCTAATGAATGCCCCCAAATATAAAAAGTAATATTTAGTTTACTTTCCACTTCCATTAAATTTTGTCGAGCAAATCGCTTGCCTAATGAATCCGAACTATCAAAATCTTTTTCCAAATTTTCTATTTTCAACTTATGATTCTCTATTTTATCTTTACAATCATTTAAAAATAAATAATCAGTATCTTTGAAAATTTTCTGATGATACTTAGTAAAACCATATGCCTTTAATTTTATCAAATTTTCATGCTCTAGTTCAGAGATTCCTAAAACAATGTTCTGATTCTCACCGAAACTACCATGTAAGTAATCCACCTCAATAGCATCATAAAATCTTTGATAAGTATTTGTATAGTTAAAAGAATAAATTTTCTCAGGATATATCCAATCCTTAGCATCAATTCTCAATTGATCTTTAGGTTGAAGTTTGCTTACTGTTATTTCTAAGTAATGATTAAATATTTTAATAAACTCATCTAATGATGTGTAAATCTCATCAAGTATTTGGCCTACTTTTATTTTTAAAAAACCTGAGTGCAAGATAATATATTTTTCTCGAATATAAAATCTAAAATCGCCATCAGTTTCTTCATCTCCAACATCATGATTTTGAGTATAAAACCTTCCTAACTCATCTTGACAATCTTCATCAATATAATATCCTGATTTTAATATTTTGAATAATTCTAGTATGTTACAATACTCTCTTGTTAAGAATAATTGCTTCGGCTCTTTTTGACCATAGAAACAAATTTCTGTTGAAAAACTTCCAAATTCATCTATTTTATTTTCTAATTGAATAAGGAAACTAGCTATAACTTTAAGTGCTTCACTTATTTTTATCTCAAAATCAATCCAGCTTTTCACTTCCCTTACATGATTATCGAAATATTGATACCAATCATTTTTTTTAAGTTGATGCTGAATTTTTATGATCTGTTCAAAAGATAATTTAATTGAATCTGTAATATAAATTTCTTTAGTTTTATCAATAAACCATTTATCACGACATTCAGCAAATAACTCATCAAAATTCATCTGATACGTTTTTTCAGTAAATGCATATTGAAATTGTTGTATTTTTATTAATAGAGTCGTAAGATCATCTACTGAGGTATCAAAAATATTTTTTATCGGCTGTCCTAAATCTTTTTCTTCAATTGCTTTCATCACATCCATAAAATGATCATACTTTGTTGGCAAATAATGTGACAAATCGAATCCATTTCCAATGATCAAAATATTCATTATTATAAAATTCTCATAAAAAAAGCATATCTTCCGATATGCTTTTACCTAAAATTTATTATTTATTCAAGCAATAAAGCCTAAAACACTAAGAACATAACTTGCTCTGAAAACCTCGAGTATTCTTGCCTCTGGCACACTGATAACTTTGCTGTTTATTTTGCAACAGCCATTTTTTATCATCCAACTTAAATAAATATTCAGTCTTAATCGCAGATACAGAATCATCCATCAAACCTGTTTGAATAACTGTAATTCTGGAAACAGTAGGAGATTCAACTCGATTAAACACTTGCTGAATCGAAGTGTTTTGATGTTCTTTACTAATTTCAGGTTGTGCTTTAAGCACTTGCTGCATCGGACTTTCGCCACTGCCAAATGACATCAACTTGGTCGTTGTGGCACAACCCGTCATCAGTCCCAAACATAATCCAGAAATCGCAAATAAACGTAACATCTTTTTCACACATCTAATAAAAAAAGGCGTAGCTTTATGATGCTACGCCAATCTCATTTACACTGTAGAAACTATGTAGCTTCTATTTCAATAGTTTTATAAATCAAATAATTTACCAGGATTCATAATTGCATTTGGATCAAATGCCAATTTCAGCGCTTTCATATATTCGATTTCCTCTAGCGAACGCGAATATTCCAAATATGGTTTTTTGGTCATTCCCACGCCGTGTTCAGCCGAAATTGAACCATCATATTTTTTTACAGTATCAAATACATATTTATTCACCACCTGACATTTAGCAAAGAATTCATCCTTGCTTAAATTTTCAGGTTTTAAAATATTTAAGTGTAAGTTACCGTCACCAATATGACCAAACCAACAGATTTCAAAGTCTGGATAATTGTTCTGCACAATTGCATCAATTTCTTTAATAAATGCAGGAACATGAGTAATTAATACTGAAATATCATTTTTGTAAGGCGTAAATGGCGCAATTGACTCGGAAATATCTTCACGCAAACGCCATAAACTTTCAACCTGATCCAGACTTTGACTCATCACCCCATCAAGTACCCAACCTTGCTCCATGCAATGTTCAAAGATCTGCATGGCTTTATCCATAATCGGTTCATAAGGTGCTTCAAATTCAAGTAACACGTAAAATGGGCATTGAGTTTCAAATGGGCGTTGTACATGACCACGATCCAACACTTTTTTCATCGCAAGTTCACCAAAGAACTCAAATGCCGTTAGGTCAATTTCCTTTTGGAAAGCATGTAGCACTGGCATCACCGCATCAAAATCAGGAACACCCAGAACCAAAACTTGTAGGTTTTGTGGTTGACGTTCCAATTTGATTTCAGCTTCAGTTACTAAACCTAAAGTTCCTTCACCACCAATAAACAAATGTTGCAATGCATAGCCAGTTGCGTTTTTAACCATGCCTTTGTTTAAGCGTAAAATATCGCCTTTACCTGTGACTACGGTCAAACCTAGCACCCAGTTACGCGTCATGCCGTATTTGATAACTTTGATACCGCCCGCATTGGTGCCAATATTACCGCCAATCTGGCTAGAACCAGCAGATGCAAAATCAACAGGATAATACATGCCCTGTTCTTCAGCATAATTTTGTAATTGCTCAGTCACAACACCTGCCTGCACTCTTACCATACGATCTGCTGGGAAAAATTCCAGAATCTGGTTCATCTTGTCCATACTCACGACAATTTCACCGTTGGTCGCGACTGCACCTGCGGACAACCCTGTACGCCCACCCGATGGTGTAATGGCGACATGAAATTGATTTGCCAGTTTTACGATGGATTGAACTTGCTCCGTGGTCGATGGAAAAACGATGACCGATGGGTTTGGATCAAAATGCTTGGTATGATCGCGCCCCCAATTTTCAAGACTATCCGCATCAGTTTTAATGCGGTTTTCACCCACGATTGCGGTTAATTGAGTAAGCAACTCAGGTGTTAAAGCGACTGGAGCATTCATCGTTTACAGGCCTAGCAAGAAATAAACAGGTGGGTTTGGGAAATTTGCGAATACGATGGAAATCAATTGCACGTCTTGCAAATTTCTAAAAGCTTTTGAGATTCTACCAAAAATCTGCGTTTATTTTACATGTAAGCACGAGCAGGATAAAGCATGGCTTAAAAATGCAGTCGCTACAAAATGTGTTGAATCTTCAGGCATAGTGCCAATATTTTTCTTAACGTCAATCACAGCCTAAATAAGTTTGTCAATACACTGAAATTTATTCATCTATTGAATCCATATCGTATATTTATAACGCATCAACAACTGGCAGGACTTGTGATATAATTTCGCGACTAAATTTGGCCTTTGTAGCGGAGCCGTAATGAGCCAACATCTATCACTACCTAAAGATAAAATTCGTTTCTTATTGTTAGAAGGTGTTCACCAAAACGCCATCGATACTTTAAACGCAGCGGGTTATACCAACATCGATTACCATAAAACTGCACTTGAAGGCGAAGCTTTGAAAGAAGCCGTTAAAGATGCACACTTTATTGGTATTCGTTCGCGTACTCAATTGACTGAAGAAGTATTTGAAGCAGCGAACAAATTGATTGCGGTCGGCTGTTTCTGTATCGGAACAAATCAGGTTGATTTAAAAGCCGCGATGTCACGTGGTATCCCAGTTTTCAACGCCCCGTATTCAAATACGCGCTCTGTTGCTGAGTTGGTACTAGCTGAAACAATTTTATTGTTGCGTCGTGTGCCAGAGAAATCAACAGATACCCATGCAGGTGGATGGAATAAATCTGCAGTCGGTTCTTTTGAAACTCGTGGTAAAACTTTAGGTATTGTCGGTTACGGTTCGATTGGTTCTCAACTTTCTGTATTGGCAGAAAGTATGGGCATGAAAGTGATCTATTTTGATGCTGTGACTAAACTACCATTGGGTAATGCACGTCAGGTCGGTTCACTTGATGAACTACTTGCAACTGCTGATGTCGTCACTTTGCATGTTCCAGATGTACCATCTACACGCAACTTCTTCAAAAAAGAACAGTTTGCCAAGATGAAAGAAGGTGCAATCTTCTTAAATGCTGCACGTGGTACATGTGTAGTGATTGAAGATTTGGCAGATTCTTTGAAATCTGGTCATCTTGCAGGCGCAGCGGTTGACGTGTTCCCGAAAGAACCAAAAGCCAACGGTGAAGAATTTGTTTCGCCATTACGCAACATTCCAAACGTGATCCTCACCCCGCATGTGGGTGGTTCAACAATGGAAGCGCAAGCCAACATTGGTCTTGAAGTTGCTGAAAAATTTGTTGCGTATTCTGATAAAGGTATGACACTTTCTGCGGTGAATTTCCCAGAAATTGCATTACCATTGACTGAAGGTAAACACCGTCTATTACATATTCACAAGAATATTCCAGGCGTATTATCAAAAATCAATAATCTATTCGCAGAACAAGGCATTAACATTTCTGGTCAAAGCTTAATGACCAAAGGTGATATTGGCTATCTTGTGATGGATGTTGATGCATCTGCTTCTCAGGAAGCACTTGATATGTTGAACGAAGTCGAAGGCACAATTCGCGTTCGCATCTTGTTCTAATTAAATATTGATGAAAAGCCACAGCATCGTCTGTGGCTTTTTTATGTCAACATGAATTATCATAATCAAAAATATACCGTTTGTTCAAAATGTCCTTATCCAGCTCAAAATCGCAATTACAAGCGTTAATCTTTCTGCTTGTAGCGATGATCTGTGTACAAAGTAGCGGTTCTCTCGCCAAAATTTTATTTCAAAGTTATCCAGTTTTAACTGTCTCTGCCATGCGTCTATTTTTTGGCGCAATCATTTTAGCCGTAATTTTTCAAGCATGGAAAATCCAGTGGCAGCAAGTGCGCTGGAAAGCCATTTTCAGTTATGGTATTGCGCTAGCAGGGATGAATGCTTTGTTTTATTTATCATTACAACGCTTACCTTTGGGTATCGCAGTGGCGTTTGAGTTTGTTGGCCCACTAAGCATTGCTTTATATTATGCACGGCAGAAATATGATTTGATCTGGGTATGCTGCGCCATCATAGGTTTACTCTTATTATTTCCTTTTCATCAGGCCAGCCATCATCTTGATCTGATTGGAATAGCTTATGCCTTAGCCGCAGGTGCTTGCTGGGCGTTATATATTATTGCAGGTCAAAAACCTTCAGGCGTTTCAGGTAATCACACCGTTCTTTTAGGGATGACTGTTGGTATGCTGGTTCTACTCCCTATCGCCGTTTTCACGGGTTCAGTTGATCATGTGTTTGAACTTCCGAATATTTTTTATTTTATTGCCCTTGCAATTTTAGCCAGTGCTTTACCTTTTTCTCTAGAAATGCTGGCATTGAGACGACTGACCGCACTTAGTTTTGGTACGCTCATGAGCATGGAACCTGCTGTTGCTGCATTTTCTGGTTTTATCTTTTTGGGCGAAAAATTAATATGGAGTCAATGGTTAGCTTTAGCAACGATTATTACAGCCTCCATTGGTTGCACAGTGACAACTCAACGGGCACGGCACTCCAATACATCAGATTGATAACTGCTTGTTTATTTGCTCGATATGGATTTAATTGAGCTACTATTGAATCCATATGGCTTTAATTTATTTAAAACACCTACAAATGTTGAGTCTTAATCATGCCTAACACGCCATTGATTGCTATTGTTGCCATGTTGCTGTCGATGATGTGTTATCAGATTAGCGCATCTTTTGCCAAGCAATTGATTGCGGTATTAGACCCATTAAGTGTGACTATCTTAAGGCTCTGCTTTGCTTCAGTTTTAGTCTTTTTGATGTTTCGATCTTGGAAAATCTTAAGCAAACTTTCAACTTTAAAATGGCGTGACTTACTCGGTTATAGCGGCGCTTTAGGTCTCATGAACGTGTTGTTTTATATGTCTCTTGGCAAATTGCCTCAAGGGATTGCCGTTGGATTAGAGTTTATTGGTCCATTAGGACTTGCATTGCTTTCTATTCAGCAACGCCGCGATTATATTTGGGTTTTATGTGCCATCTTAGGGATTGCTCTGATGGTACCGTGGCAACAAGCAGCTCAGACTAATTTTTCCATGACTGGCGCTGCTTTTGCACTTGGGGCAGGTTTATGTTGGGCATTTTATATTTATTTTGGTCATAAAGTTGTCCGCCAAAATATAGGTATGCATGCTTTGACCATTGCAATTAGTCTTTCTGCATTGGTGCTACTGCCTATCGGCTTAGTCCATCAACCTGAACATTTAATCAATCCAGAACATTGGCCCAAAGCTTTACTGATTGCCATTCTCGCCACTGCAATCCCCTATGCATTAGATCTATTTGCACTAAAAAGACTAACTAAACTCAGTTATGGTACACTTTCTAGTCTTTCGCCTGCGCTAGCTGCACTCGCAGGTCTGGTTTTACTCAGTGAAAAAATCTCGTTATTACAATGGATTGCGCTTGGTTTCATTACATTGGCGTCTATTGGTGTAACTTTACGAGCAAAAACTGAAAATATCACTGAGTAACACTGAATAGCCCGCGATTTAAGTGGTTTAAAAAATCTCTGAATTTAAACTAATTCAGCTTTTTTATACTTGGCATATTCTTTTAAATATTGTTGACCAAGCTTTTCTTTTTGCTTGTCATCCAAAATTTTCCCAGCCTGTTGGAAAAATTTATGCTCCTCTTCTTTCAAATGATGGTGTACCACTTCACTTAACTGTTTAGCAATCGCCAACCAGCTAGGGCTACTCATATCGGTTTCTTCCAGTTGCTCAACTAATTCATCCATTTCATGATGTTCCGACAATGCATGTCGGCTAATATCCAGCCCAATATCGTTAAACATCAAAGGAATATAAAGATAGCGATCTTCAGCAACTGAATGCGCCCACAGTTCATTTTTTAGAGCCTGAAATAATTGTTCCCGTTCTTCACTATGTCCATGCGTCTGTACTAAACGTTCAGAAAGCAAGCGTTGATTATCATGACTTTCACGTAATGCTTCAAAAATATTCATTGTTTGATAGTCCCTATTCTGGCTATTTTATTATTGGCTAAATAGAAAAGGCAGCATGCCTTGCTACCTTTTAGTTTATTTTTTCAATTTTTTAAGAATAGATACTTCGTGTCAAAATCTGTTTCAGAACGTTGCTTAGGCCATTAGCCAGTTACAAACATTTGATATCCAATGCGACAGATGAGGATTGAAACCAAAATTAAAAAGATAATCCGAACAAAGCCACTGCCGTATTTCAATGCAACACGTACACCCACTACCGAACCAATGACATTGGCAACTGCCATCATCAAACCAATATGAAAAATAACATGACCTGTCGGTGCCAAAAAGCTAAGAGCAGCAATATTAGTCATGAAGTTTCCTATTTTTGATAATGCAGAAGCATGTAAAAAATCAACATTCAAAAAGCGGATAAAGAAGAAAATAAAAAAACTACCTGTCCCTGGACCAAAAATTCCGTCATAGAATCCAATCAGCAAGCTCCCAATTGCAGCAAGCATCAGTACTTTAGGCGTGATACTTAAAGCAACATGTACCTGTCCAAAATTCTTTTTTACCAATGTATAAATCGCAATAACGATTAGCATGATAAAAACAAAAGGGCGCAAAACAGATTGTGGAATTAATGACAGACAGGCGGCGCCTAAAAAAGAGCTAATCAATGCACAAACAGCAATCACTGCGAGTAACTTCCATTGCAGCTTCACCTTTCGTACAAATGTATAGGCTGCGGAAGCCGTTCCAAAAACTGAAGAGAGCTTATTGGTTCCAATCACGGTTGCAGGTGACATTTGCGGGAAGGTACTCATCAGAGCAGGAATCTGAATCAGACCACCTCCCCCAACCGCTGCATCAATTGCACCTGCACAAAACGCAAAAAAGATTAAGCTGAGTATGACTTCAATTTCCATCTGGGAGCTATGCCTATAAATTTAAAAGACGCTTTGGCACCAATCTTTTTTTATCGGTAATTTCAGCCAGACCCAAACATTGATCTTGATCAAACACCAGAACTTCAGGCGCAGGTGTATGTTCGATATTACTTTCCTGACCATTACAAAAATATTTGTGACGGCCTTCAGGAATTTGAACTTTCGGTAAATATTCGACTGGTGCGTAGGCTGGCAATAATAGCATATCGCGGGCGGTTTCATTAAGCTGCTCTAAATATTCAATGCTATATTCAGGAATTAACTGGAAATGTCCCGTCTGGGTTCGATGCAAATGGGTGAGATGACCACCACAACCGAGCACCTCACCAATATCTTCACCTAATACTCGAATATAAGTTCCCTTAGAACAAGTCACATCTAACGTAAGACTTTCTGCATCAAAATCAATAAGTTTTAAATCATAGATTGTTACAGGACGAGCGGCTCGCTCCACCTCAATGCCTTGTCTGGCTAATTCATATAAAGGACGTCCATCACGTTTTAAGGCAGAGTACATCGGAGGGATTTGCTGAATATCTCCACGAAATTGATCCAGTACTTGTTCAATACTTTCACGGGTCAAAGCAGGGACATTTCTAGTCTGAAGAATCTCCCCTTCTACATCGCCTGTCGAAGTAGTTTGTCCAAGCTTAACTATAGTTTGGTAACGTTTGGTTGAGTCTAATAAATAATGTGAAAACTTGGTTGCCTCTCCCAGACAAATAGGCAATAGACCCGTTGCCAAGGGATCAAGCGCTCCCGTATGACCTGCTTTTTGCGCCCGAAATAACCAGCGAACTTTTTGCAATGCGGCATTTGAACTTAGCCCTAAAGGCTTATTCAACAGAAAAACACCACTGAGGTGGCGACGAGGAGTTTTTTCAGATTTAGCCGTCATGTATGTCCAGTGCAAGGCAGTCAATGCTGCCGCCATGTTATCAAATCCGCTTATCCATTTTTACAGTATTTTATGTTTAGTGTGATATTTTTATGCATGGATTCTTTAAATCTACTAAAACAAAAAATGAAATAGGGATGGATCTCTAGATGCAAGGATTTCGCAATCATAAAGTTTGGATCGCCATTGGTTTTATTGTTCTTTTGGTGATCGGTTTAGTATTTTGGCTTAAGCCCCAGTCTGCCAATGGTTCGATATCTAGTCATGATAATTCAAAGCAAAATACTTTCACACAGACGACTTTAGTTGCTCCATCCCCTGTATCAAATTTAGCTTCATCGACATTGAATAGCCCAAGTCAGGCAGATACCCAAATTAACTGCCAGCTTAAGTTGGATCAACAAAATAGTTTAATCGTGAATGAACAAACTAAAAATTGTTTTGAATATTTTATTACTCAATATGGTGAAAAAAGCATTGCCCAAATTGATGAGGATTTTAGAAAGTATTTACAGCAAAATTATCAAGAACCCGCTTTATCACAAATTCAAAATCTGTGGAGTCGCTATTTAAAATATCGACAGCAGCTTGGCGAAATTAGCCCACCGAATTTAAAACAGGATGATCCTGCTTATTATCGTGCCATTTTCAGCAATATGAAAAATCTACGCCAACAATTTTTCTCAGCGTATGAAATTTCTGGATTGTTTGGGAGTGAGGATATTTATCATGAATACACCTTAAACCGCATGGCAATATTGGATGACAAAACGTTAGCAGAAAGTGAAAAAGCCAAACGCTTAAAAGCCCTGTTCGATCAACTTCCCCAAGATTGGCAGGAAAACCTACAACAAACCACAAAATTAGAAGAGCTGAGACACCTAACTCAAGCCATTCAAGATCGCCATGGCTCCGCAAGTGAATTACGACAAATGCGTTTGAATCTGGTGGGGGCTGAAGCGACTCAACGGCTAGAAACATTAGACCAAAATCGGGATGTCTGGAAAAGTAAAGTTAATCAATATCTGGATCAGCGCGACACTATTTTAACAAGTGGAATGTCTGATGTAGCCAAGCAACAAGCAATTACTCAATTACGAAAGCAGTCCTTTGAACAACCACAAGAACAACTTCGCTTACAAACATTTGAATCTGTGCACGATCAAGGCGGAAAACTTCCCTTTGCCAATTAAGAGCACGTTAGCCACAGGAGGAAAATTTTTAACAACCTGCTGGAGAGGACAACCAGCATAAAACCAAAACAAAAAAGAGGATAAGATCAAATGCGATCAAGATTATTTATAGCAGGACTTCTTAGTTGCCTTGCAATCCAGAGCAGTTTTGCTGCGGAAGGATTACAAAGCGCGGAAACAAAAAATGTCATTTCAGACTATGCCAAAACCAAATATCCTTTGGTATTTGTACATGGTATGTTTGGATTTAACCGTTTAGGTTCAGCAGAGTTTGGGCTCGATTACTGGTATCAGGTATTACCCGATTTAGCTAAAAATGGAGCTACCGCCTATGCTACACAGGTTTCACCACTAGAATCTACAGAAGTACGTGGTGAACAACTTCTACAGCAAGTCGAAGAAGTCGTTGCACTGACTGGAAAAAATAAGGTTAATCTGATTGGGCATAGTCATGGTGGCCCAACCGCACGTTATATTGCAGGCGTCAGACCTGATCTAGTTTCATCGGTCACCAGTGTAGCAGGTACGAACTTTGGTTCTCCTGTCGCCGATCTTGTTCAAAATGTGCCGTTACTCAATACTGCACTGGCTGCTGCGGTTGATGCTTTAGTTTCGCCAATCATTAGCTATGCTCAGCTTCGTTCTAAATTACCAAGTGATTTTAAAGCATCTATTCATAGTTTATCCGCTCAGGGGGCGGCAGACTTTAACGCTAAATTCCCACTCGGATTGCCAACAAAAGCCTGTCAAGATGGGCCTGCGAATGCCAATGGGATTGCCTTCTATTCATGGACAGGTGCAGCACAAACCACTAATCTTCTAGATCCAGATACCCTACTGACCTCGATGGGTTATGTCGCCTTTGGCGGTCAAAAGAATGATGGACTAGTAAGCCAGTGTAGCAGCCGCCTCGGAAAAACTATTCGAGATGACTACTATCATAATCATTTTGATGAAGTGAATCAGGTACTCGGGTTACGCAGTGTTTTCTCCGCAGATCCTGTATCTCTTTATCGTCAGCATGCTAATCGACTCAAATTACAAGGTCTTTAAAACAGGCATAAAAAATGCGCCAAATCTGGCGCATTTTTTTGCTTGAAAACAAAGTTAAGATTAACCTTGTTTACGTGCTGGCAATTTTTCACGAATACGTGCAGCTTTACCAGACAAGTCACGAAGATAGTAAAGTTTCGCACGGCGAACATCACCACGACGTTTCACTTCAATTTTAGCAACAACTGGAGAGTGAGTTTGGAAAACACGCTCAACACCAACACCGCTAGAAATTTTACGAACAGTGAACGCAGAGTTTAGGCCACGGTTTTTCTTCGCAATCACAACACCTTCAAATGCTTGAAGACGCTCACGATCACCCTCTTTTACTTTAACCTGAACGATAACAGTATCGCCTGGAGCAAAAGCAGGAATGTCTGATTTTAACTGTGAATTTTCAATTGCTTGAATTAAAGGATGCTTACCACTCATTGTGGAATCTCCAATATGCGCGGGAGAGAAGAGGTCTCTTACACCGCTGGGGACAGAGGCTAAAACGCATATCAACCCGTTTAACTTTCCCTTTAAAACAAAACTGCCTTAAAGAGCCTATTTTTAACTTAAACCAAGTTTAAGCAAAACTCGAAGCGAAGCTTCTCGTTGGGTGTGAGGATATGTATTGCTACCTATCCTCTAACTTGAGCATAGCTCTCGTCTTGTTGCAGAGCATTGCTCTTCAGGGCAGCGATACTTAATCGCTGATATTCCCTCGTTCATCTTTTAGCCATTTTTTTTGCTGTTTAGTCAATGTCACTTGCTCAACCAACTCAGGTCGACGTTCAAGTGTGCGTTGATAACGCTGCAAAAAACGCCATTTTTCAATATTGGCATGATGTCCTGATTTAAGTACCTCAGGTACATCTAACCCTTCAAAATGGTCAGGCTTGGTATATTGTGGGCAGTCGAGTAGACCATCCACAAAAGAATCCTGTATATGCGATTGCTCATCGGACATGACATCAGGCAAACGCCGAATAATACTATCCAAAAGCACCATCGCGGGCAGTTCACCACCCGATAAAACGTAATCCCCAATTGACCATTCTTGATCAACATAATGCTGGATTAAACGCTCATCGACTCCCTCATAACGACCACACAGCACAATTAAACCGTCATATTGAACAAATTGTTGTACTGCCTGTTCATTTAAGGTTTTACCTTGTGGCGACATATACACCACAGGTGCATGAACACATCCTGCTTGGCTTGCAAGCTGTTTGGCATGTTGAATTGCTTTTGCCAAAGGCTCAGCCATCATCACCATACCTGGGCCACCACCAAATGGACGCTCATCCACTCGTTTGTAGTTACCCTGTGCAAATTCACGTGGGTTAATACAGGTTAACTGCACTATGTCCCGCTTGGCTGCACGACCGCTAATCCCGTATGCAGTAATCGCATCGAACATTTCAGGAAACAGTGTAATGACTGCAAAAAACATCGCAGACTCCTCTATTTTCCTACTGCGTTCGCACTAAAACCACTTAGCCGTAGTTTAGTAATCTACGCCCCAATTGACGTAAATACGACCCGCTTCAAGATCAACATGCTGCACCACATCTTTATGCCACGGAATCATACGCTCTTCGGCATCAATACTTTCAGCAGTGGCGCGAACCACCATGACATCATTGGCACCTGTTTCAAAAAGCTCATGAATTTGTCCGAGATTAACTTCCTGTTCATCCTCATTCAGTCCTAGCACTGTAAGACCTTTGAGATCAGACCAGTAATACTCATCTACATCTGCTTTTGGCAATTGTGACTTGGCTACCCAGATATTAGCACCGACTAGACTGTCAGCTCCTGTGCGATCATTCACACCCTTTAAGCTTACAACCAGACCTTTGCCATGTGGCTTCCAACGTTTTACATCTATAGTTTGCCAACCTGCTTTGGTCTCGATGTACCAAGGCAGATAGTCAAACATATTGCTCATGGGTTCTGTATTGGAATACACCCAGAGCCACCCATTTAAACCATAAGCTGAACGTAACTGTCCAATCTGGATACGATCTTCGGGAACATTCAGCGCTGGTGTCATGGATGATCTACTCGCAATTAAGCAGCAGTTGCCGCTTTTTTAGCTTGAGCAGCTAAAGAAGCAACACGCTCAGATGGTTGAGCACCTTGAGATACCCAGTGAGCAAAACGGTCTGCATCTAAACGAAGTTTTTCCGCTTGACCTTGAGCAGTTGGGTTAAAGAAACCAATACGTTCGATGAAACGACCATCACGTGCATTGCGGCTATCAGTCACAACGATTTGATAGAATGGACGTTTTTTTGCACCACCGCGCGCTAAACGAATAACAACCATGATAAAAGCCTTATAATTCTTACGGATTATCCCTGTAACCGACCACCGATCACGCTTCAAACCCCTTTCATAGAGGGCGATATTCTACGTGATATTTGATCTGAATGAAAGATGCTTTTTTGAGTTATCCGCAGTTTTGAATTTATATTTTAACGCCCGTCCCAGTTGGAGGTGGCAGAAAGAGCGCAAGCCGTTGCACCTTTGGCCCAATATTTTTGACCTTGATCATTGAGGCAAATGATTCCATTGCCAGTTTGAGGAGTACTGTTAATTGGAGTAGCAGTTAAAGTCCATGCTGTGCTTGTGAGTGTACTAAATGCCAATGTATAAAGTGCTGTTCCTTGTTGCGGACTAGTCGTGGAACCATAAATCGATCCAATAGTATTTTTAGTAGAGTCCGAGTTGAGATAACTATTATTTGCCAATTTTCGCGATTCAAGTTTTTGGGCAATATTCATCATTTCGACTTGCATATCAGCACGATTGGTACGAACTTTATATTGAGTATATGAGGGATAAACTATGGCCACTAATACACCAATAATAACAACCACAATCATCACTTCAATCAATGTAAAACCTCGTTGTTTAAACATTACCAACTCTCTCCACCTACACCACACTCCCAGACATTTGTTGAGGTGTTAAATTTAATATTTGCTGTAGTTCTATTTTGACAACGAACACCTGTACTGGTCATTAACAGAGAATAGTTTTGTGCATCTGTACTTACAGCTTGAATTGCCCAACTCTGACCAGATGTCGAAGCGGGTAATAATGTCCCAGAACCATTGCCATCAACAATAGTCACATTATATTTTATTCCTGTACCTGATGCATTTAAAGGCAATGTCAATGTTTGGCTTGCTGCATTAAAAGGGATTGTACCTGTAGAATTATATAAATATTGTGCATCAAACCCTCTATAACTAAAATTTCTAGATTTATGGCGCTCTAACTGTTCTGCTAATTTTTGCATTTCTTGTTGAGCTGCTGCCGCGTTAGCTCGACGCATATACAATTGATAGCCTGGAAAAGCAATAGATGCAAATATTGCAATAATCACGAGTACAATCATAAGTTCAATCAAGGTATAACCTTGATTGAACTTAACAGAGTGGTATCTTTGCATAATTCGTCCTTTTTATAGTTAACGGTAACGCTCATACCATCGTGTCTGGATTAAACGGCTAGTACACTGCCATTCCCCTGTCCCTTGGGTATTACCAGCTATTGTCAATTTACCGCAACTGTTTGTTGCACCGCTATCGGGTTTTGGTACGAAAGTAATACCCCGAATACCTGCTCCTAGAACATTATCATTGCACTCACTTACACCAGCAGGGCAGTTAGTAGTTTTTGTTAGAAAACCACTTTTCCGCTCCAAGTTCGTATTTAATGTTCCATTGGAATTTAAGCAAGCCCCATAAGGTAAACAGTATCTTTGCCAATCTGTTTCACCGATAACGCGAGGTTTACATGGATTTGGAGGTTCAATACCACTTCCTTCAGGATCATATACAGGTACGAGTAAATTATTAGTAATGGCTATAGGCTCTTCCTCAAAAGCTTTTAGCCCCCCTTTAGTTCTAAAACTATTATCAGCTCTTTCTATACTATTAATCCCTGATGTAGACGTGTTTTGGCTAGATAAAGAACGATACCATCCAGCGACACCCGAACCAGAACTTGGGAAAAAGAAATCCACCACTCTCTGTGTTCCTGTAAGAATCTGAGGATCCTTTTTAAAAGATATACGCTCTTTATTTTGAGTATCTAATGTAGGATTTCCTGTAATTAAGTCTCTTTTTATAAAGTCACGATCCAAAATTCCATATACATTATTGCTTGGTTGATTACTCAGAGCATTTGCTGGCAACATCCCTTCACGACCTTTAATTGGATACACATCCAGAGGCGTACTACGATTACCCGAAGCAATCCCAACAACAATAAAAGTATTAGCACCTTGATCATGGATGGTCACTGTTGGTTGCACATAAAATCTAGGTGCTTTTGATCCCCTATAGTCGTTATTTGCATCGTTATTTGTATCATTAGTTGCTAAATTCGCCAAACGAACCACACGTACACCAAATCCACTGGTACTCGTTGCCTTATTATTCAAGTCAACGCGAAAAACTTGCCCTCCCAAGTCGCCAAAGTATAAATGATCAACTAAACCATCCGCATCACGATCCAAGGTACTAATACGACTGACAATACTATGCGTCATATATTGTCGACCATCTAGCACACCAGTACTATTTGTCGCTGACCATATTAAGTCCCCTGTTTTAGCATTAATTATATAAACGGCATTTCCTTGTGCCTGTGATTTATTATTACAGCTAGTATCAGTAAAATCCGTGTTTGAAACATTTGCACCTAAACTAAAATTAGGATTTTCATAACATTGGTCATAACCACCAGCCACAATCATGACACGGGTAATTTTTCCATTATAACGAACATTTGCCAAAACTGGTTTAGACCAGGTTTGACCCAAACGCTCAAATCCTGAAGTGGTTTTATCAATTCTAAATAATAATTTTGGACTACTTGGATTAAGCACATTTAAACCATAATAGCTATTGCCCCCCATACGCATACCACCATAAATATTCATTTGGCGTGCCGTTACTTTAGTTACTGTGCTTCCACCAGATGTTGCAGTGCTAATTGCATAACTTGGATCAGAAACCCAAGTTGCATCCACTCCATGTGAAGGAGAGGCCATATCTGTTTGCCCAACAACTAAGGCTTTTGATTTTGTCGTATCATTTAATATCTCAGATGGAACAAAAACCATTTGTTCTTCGCCAGATGAAGCATCGACAATATGCAACCCACCTTCCATAGAGCCATATACAATAGATTGATCACGCGTACTGGTTAAATTACCCTGACTATCTAATGTTCCAGAATAGGTTAACTGCACTGGTAATGAATGGATACTTCCTCCCATTGATAGATAAGGCGCATCTTGAGCAGTCAAGCTTGTTGGCAGTGAAGATGAAGTGATATCTGCAGTGTAGCCTAAATAGTTTAACAACTTCAGTTTAATCGTTGTTGGAAAATCTTTTAAAATTGCCTGTCCATTTGAAGAATCAAACTTTCCTAAAACATAAGTTGCTACTGATGATACATTATTAAATGCTGAATTTGGTTTTTCAGGAATCTGTAATAAACTCGTACCAGCTTGGCTTCCTGTAGAAGGCGTTAATGACGATCCTGTAACTGCTGAAACATCAGTAAAAAGGTTACGAAGCTTACTTGAGGCTATATAAGCATATCTTGTGATTAACCCATTGGTGTCAGTAGTTTGTGTCTGACCATTATAGGGTAAAGGTACTTGTGAATAAGCCCCCCCTAAGAACACCTTACCACCATCGTTATAAGCTGAACTATTCCAGTAATCTTTTGTCTCGGTTTTGAATCCACCTGTATCATCATAAACCAAGCCACCTGAGACTCCTTGAAATGCTCCTATATTAGCTCCGCTCATTGCAACGCTATACTTTTTAAGATTTCCTTTCCATGTTAGATAGCTACTTGCAGGATCTGGTTCAAATGCTCGCAAATAACCCGTTTGAGATAGATTATTTGGATTCAACGCATCATAAGGAACAGAAATTTGCCCAGTAGTTAATGGATCTAGTGGAATCCCACCTATCGCATTAATAAATTTAATCACACTATTTGTTACATCAGCTGCATCAAAAGCCGCATTAAAAACCCCATTACCATAACCTGGTGCTGTAATCGCCTGACTACTTGGTGTTGTTCCAGGTGAACATTGATCATTACCCCTGCGTTCATTTTGAGAGCGAGAACCTAACTTACAAGAACTTAACGCATAATCTTGCGAAAATACTCCATTCAACCCCGCTTTAAAATCATTACCAAACCCTACAAATGCAGTTTGAATCGAAACCCCTACTGGATTTCTAGTTCTATCAAACAGAGCTTTGGCATATTCACCCATACAATTATATGCAGCCGAGCTATCACCCGTTGTTAAACCACCTGAATTGGGACAACTAAAACTTCCAGCTGAACTATCTAAAGAATTTTTCATTAAGGACTGTGCAATAGCTGTACTAGAACTATTTGCCGCACCATCTGACAAAATATAAACTCCTTGCCCATCACAACTGACTCGATCAGCAGTTGCTGGCAAGGGAGAGATATAAGCCGTTGCACTATTAGTCGATGTACCATTTTTAGATGTACTGACTGATTTTGAAAAACCACTGTAACTGTTATAACCACTAGATGGATTACTCTGACTATCATTCACATAATATATTGTGGTTGTAGTACTTGAACCTGTCGTTGAACCGCTGCCACTCGTAGTTGTAGTATTTGTATTGCCATCTTGATCCAAATCCGATGGGGCTGTTGAGCCAAAAGATATTGTCCAACCCGATGTCGAACAACTTTGACTTGGCGTTCCATTGAAATTCGATGTATTCCAAGCAGTACACTGATAGTAAGCATTAGTTAAAGTAGAGCTTGCAACTGTGGATGTCCCTGAAAATGAGGATCTAGTCCAACATTTACCAGTAGTAGGATCTAAATACTTAGCAGGATTAGAACCAGATGTCGGACATGTATAAGCTGTTGTTGCAACCTGTTTATACCAATCCTTCTGTACAGTGACAAATGGGGCCAAGGTTGTGGTTCCCATTAAATACGCTGCTGCTTCTGCGTAAGCATTCGCAGTCGGAGTACCATTATAAGCTTGTAAATGTGCAATCGCATCTTTTAATAAATAACGTTGCGAACCTGCAGTATTAGCTGTACTTACATCACCCAATTTTGCGCTAGGAACTAAAATTTGTCCTGTTTTGCCATCGCCATCTGTACTATCACGACTACTTGAGGAAAAATTACCCACGCCAACCAATGTCGCTGGTAAATTTGAATCCCCACTATCCAGAAACTTAAACATTCCATCTTTTAGCCGAGTTAGCCGGTCAAAACAACGATAACCTGTAACGGTAATACCTGTAGGTAAAGGGTAAGTGTATTCATTACCACTTGCATCCACAGGCTTGCACCCCGTTCCATCCATTGCTTTTACAGTAGCACTTGCTGAAGAAGCTGAAATATAACAAAAATTACGAGAATAGTTTGGTGTAGTAGTAGACGTTACTGAATAAAGATTATTATTGGAATAGCTTGTACCATTAGACATTGCTTTATTAGAACAAATGCCACCATAATCATCAAAAATACCCAGACCTTTTGAGTTACCGCCATAACCTACCCCATAACCCATCGACCCTGATGTATCCAACATCATAATAATCGTTTTTTTACCTGCTTTAGGTACAGCATAAATCTGCAAATCACTGGCTTGTACCACCGAAGCAGTCATTAACCACGTCATGGCTAAGGAGCTTGAACAAATCGCATACCACGACTTAGGTTTTTGAAAGTTTTTTAATTTTGTATTCATGGTATTTTTCCTTAACTTCCTGGTGCCGTGACTTCAGTTAGCTGGTTAAGATAATTAAATTCCTGCACCTGTGAACTAAAAGGCACACCATTATCCGAAAGACATTTCCCCAATGTATATTCGCTACCTGCCCCTAATGTCGCTGTGAGATCATCACTAATTTTAGCCGTACTAGAACTCAAACAAGCTTGTTGAATAGATGAAATACTACTAGCTGAATATGCTGGTAGCATTGCTGTTGTTGTCACGCGAATTCTCTGAGTAGATGTCATACTTTTAGGTAACTGTGTCCCTTCTGATACGTTTATTCCTCTCGGCAGACTTGAACCTGGTGTTGTATTACTCGTATCTGTGGGTATGCTCACAGCAACCTGTGTGACTACAGCTTGTCTATTACTACCAAAATCACGACTTAGATTACAAAAACCAGCTACCCCGCCTGTGTCTACAGTCGCATTATTTCCTGAATCGGCTTTTCGGATTAAACTTGCATCTACTGTTTGTGCAAATCCAACAGCTGACGACACTGGTTTATAGCAAAAGATATATTCACCACCTGGATTACTTTCATTTTCTTTTAAAGCGGCGCCTATAACATTGTCGAAATCAGTGATCGTTGTTGGATCAACATTATTAAACCATGCTAATGGCGTATCTGATGATTGGAAATTTAATTGATTGACCTGACTATTTGTTGCTACACGTAAAGAAACCAAAGCAACACGTATAGCAAGAATTCCAACTACAACAATAATCAGTAAAATAATCATGACTATAATTAATGTCGCACCTTGTTGATGCTTCATAATTTTATTATTTATGCGATATGAAGACCTCATAAGGACTCTCCCATAGCATTACGCAAAGCAATCGTAGTGCTATAAACCCGACGTTGAAAACGCGTTGAAGCATCAGTAGCTGTTGCTGTTTGATCCAGCATAATCAAAGGTTGTGTGGGATCTATGGCACTGTTTTGAGCATTATTTGCTGAACGAACTAAAACTGAAACCTGAACAGATAAAATACGAGTTTCAACAGGTACAGTAGATGTTGATGCTGTCCGAGCCGCAGTAGCAGCAGTTCGATATTGAGGTATCGTATAATATGCAAACTGATTGGTTATAGTCGGCGGGTTTGTTGAGGTATTTGTCGTTGTTGTCATAGCACCTAATAAAACATGAAAATGATCAACGCGAGGAATAATAATTTGCCCTGCATTTCCAAATCCAGTTATTGCCTGAGGTGTTATCACCTTAGTCGTTTCATCAGGTGTTGTCCTTGCTGTAGCTGCCGCAGTCACAGCAGCAGCCGTTGTTAATGGTGTATTCGCATCACAAGCTAAAGCATAATCTGTTGCAACACCATTACTATCTGGACGAACAAAATAACGCTCTACAACCAAATCACCCACAAGTACATTACTGCCTTCACAATTGACCATATTCGTTGGTGCAATAAATTGAATTGTTAATTGGTCACTTATTGGACTTGAAATCGTACTCCCAGATCTATCTTTTAAAGTAACCGCAGTCAAACCTTTCCAATAATCTGGTGTAGTTGAAACAACATCTCCCTGTCCTCTACTGAGTAATGCAGGATCCACATATGTAGTACCGACTTTAGGCACAAAATTTACATTTATGGTACCAGTAGCAGTTGATCCAGTAAGCACGACCCCACCGTAAGCAGTTTGGTCGTCGAGTTTTAAGTTGGTTAAATTATCTTGATTAAGAAGACGAATATCTTTCATCACATAATCCAGACCAAAAATTCCACTATCTTGAATTTCAGCATTTGCTTGTTGTAAACGACTTGAGAGTATCCCACCAATAAACAATTGCATTGCTGCCGCAACAACCACAAGTCCCAGTGCAAGAGCAACCATTAATTCAATAAGGGTAAAACCATTTTGGACATTATAATGAGAGAGTTTTTTCATATTAATAAAGCTCCATCATTAAGCATGATGCACCTGAAGTGTAAATGCCATTATTCCCCATACAGCTAGATACATCTGCTGAAGTAGTTACAGCACTCCCAGTTCCTGAAGTATTAATTATTGGAGAAGTTTTACCCCAAAAGGCATAAAGACATTGGCGACGTAATGTCATACTTGATGTAACGCCAGGGCAATTATCCATTGTAAGTTTTATGCCTAATTGATCAGCATTTCTAGCTGCCTGATATGCATCAAATTGAGCGAAATCGTTTGGTGTACAGTTTGAGTTAAAACAATTTATTGGTGCTGTTGTACTAGATGAAAAGCCAGTGTAATTACGAACAAAAGTTGGATAGTTTGCCATCTGAGTTTTATTGACTCGCATGCTCTCAGCCAAACCTCGCATTATTACAATAGACTGAGACTTCCTTACCGCTTCAGCAGAAGCATCAAATGCTCTTAATTGTAAAGCGACATATCCCAATACACCTATTGCCAATAATAGTAAAGCAACAAGAACCTCCATCAGCCCCACACCAGCCTGTATATTTTTTATTTTCATTAGCACGCACTCACTATACTGTCTGGTTTAATAATGTATGCACCCAAACGCGTCAAAATAATGGTTTTCTTAATATTCAATTTGGAGTTGCATAGAATAATCGAAGTATCTCCCGCAATATTTGAAACCAATCCATTTTGATCAAATATAAATGTAGCCGATGGTACTGGAGGGGTAACAACCAAGGTCGTATAATTATTGAGTACCACCCAATTTAATGTTGTTGCATTATTGGGATTATTTGAAGAAAGATTGGCATTTACATTAGTACGATTTAAAATTGCCTGACTTTTAGCTTGTGATAACACTAATAACAACTCTCTTGTATTATTTTCATAACGACGTTTTTCCATTAAATTGGACATAGAAGGCGCAGCCATCGTCGCAATGATCGCCAATACAGCAATAGTGACCATTAACTCAATTAGCGTAAATCCCAAACTTTTACCCATTGTCCGCCCCTACTTTTTTATAACCGCTTTTTTATTATTCTAGATTATCTGTTTTTTTTACAGAACCAATACAATCAAGATTAAGGGCATAAAAAAGCGGATGAGTAGCACTCATCCGCTTTTTAAAAGTTTTTTTAGTTAAAAATTAAGCCTGTGTCACTTGTATTCGTAACTCTTTCGGCAAGCTAAAAGTAATATTTTCCTCACGTCCATCCAACTCTTTAGGTGCTTCTGCACCCCAATCTTGTAAACGTTGAATGACCTGTTTAATTAAAATTTCTGGAGCAGATGCACCTGCCGTAACGCCAATTTTATCCGTCGCTTTAAACCATTCGTGCTCAAGTTGATCGGCGTTATCAACCAAATAAGCCGACTTCCCCATACGCTCTGCCAGTTCACGTAGACGATTTGAGTTGGATGAATTTGGAGAACCGACCACAAGTACAACATCACACTGCGCAGCTAAGTCTCGTACCGCATCCTGACGGTTTTGGGTAGCATAACAAATGTCATCTTTACGCGGTCCCTGAATATGAGGAAAGCGTGAACGTAAAGCATCAATGACTTTAGCCGTATCATCAATCGATAATGTCGTTTGAGTCACAAAAGCCAACTTTTCAGGATGTCTCACCGCTAGCTCAGCAACATCCTGTTCATCTTCGACCAGATAAATATCTCCGCCACTTTTTTTGTCATATTGCCCCATGGTTCCCTCAACCTCTGGATGACCTTCATGACCAATTAAAATCGCCTCTGTACCTTCACGCGCATATTTAGTCACTTCAATATGCACTTTGGTTACCAATGGACAAGTGGCATCAAAAACTTTTAGGCCCCGTTGTTCAGCCTCAATCTGTACTGCTTTAGAAACACCATGAGCACTAAATATTACAATCGAGTCATCTGGAACTTGGTCCAGTTCATCAACAAAAATTGCGCCACGCTGACGTAAGTCATCAACCACAAATTTATTATGAACCACTTCATGACGGACATAAATCGGAGGACTAAAACATTCGAGTGCACGATTGACGATCGCAATTGCACGGTCTACCCCAGCACAAAAACCTCGTGGATTTGCCAATACGATTTGCATATGATCCTCAACAAATGACTGAAATGAACAATATTTTAAATTTTTTACGGAGATAGCGATCTAAACTTTGGCTTCAACTCTTTAGTTTAGGCTGTCGGTACACTACAATAGCGAAGATATTTTATCATATCAGGAAAAATATCATGTCGGGTCTATTGTTTGTCGTTTCTGCTGCTTCAGGAACGGGCAAAACATCCTTAGTCAAAGCCCTACTGGAACGCGTGACCAATTTACACGTTTCAGTTTCGCATACCACCCGTGGACAGCGACCTGGCGAACTCGACGGTGTACATTATCATTTTACCACAAAAGATGCTTTTCTAAGCCATGTCGAACAGGGTGGTTTTATTGAATATGCTGAGGTTTTTGGTAACTATTATGGAACATCACAAGCCACTGTAGAACAGCAACTTGCAAAAGGTCATGATGTATTACTCGAAATTGACTGGCAAGGCGCACAGCAAGTTCGTCGACTTTTTCCTGATTCTAGACAGATTTTTATTCTTCCTCCAAGCCAGTTTGATTTGCGTCAGCGTTTATCCAACCGTGGTACAGATTCCGTTGAAATCATTGAGCATCGTTTAAGTTGTGCAGTTGAAGATATGCAACAATACGTCAATTTTGACTATGTGATTATCAATGATGACTTTAATAAAGCTTTGCATGATTTAGAGTCTATTATTACAGCAAATCGTTTGACGCTCACACAGCAGGTTTATCGTCATCAGCCGTTGATTGAGCAGCTCATCACCCCGAACAACGAATAAACTTGAGTCTGCGACCAATACATTTTATACTTTACAGTCTAGTTGTATTTATAACCCGAGAATTTATATGGCACGCGTAACCGTTGAAGATTGTTTAGACCATGTAGACAACCGCTTTGAGCTTGTACTAGTGGCAAGCAAACGCGCGCGTCAACTCGCTCGTCAGGGCATTGAACCGACTGTAGAGTGGGACAATGACAAACCAACTGTCGTTGCATTACGTGAAATTGCAACTGGTCATGTCACCAAAGATATTTTAAAACAACGCGATCAAGACTATCAAACTTCTAGCCTTGATTTAGCTTTGTCTGCAAACAGTTTAAATCTGGAAGGTTTTTCTTTCCAATAATTGTTTAAACAATAAAAAAGAGTGCGATATCGCACTCTTTTTTTGTACCTAAAAAATTTAAAGATCTGCCATTCAACATTACAATTTATTTTTTTCAGATTCATCTATTTGTCATCACTTTTTCTCTATGCTTTATTTCAATCTCGCTATTTTGCTCAAAAATAAAACACTTGCATCACCATATTGTTTAAAAAAATGCATCTAACCCATCAAAAATGATGCATCTCAATAAAAGATTTGATACAACTGTAAGATTCGATTGATTCTGCCGATGTCCTCTATTGAAATTTACCAGCGAATATTTGTGTGAACGAATTGACAAAATTTGCAATATGCATTTCATTAAGAGATAGGTACATTCTAGTTATTCACTGCAAATAAAAGGTGCTCTATGCCAGGCGAAGAGGTCAGCCAAGCCAAGCGACAGCTCAAACTTATTATCGATGCCTATTTAAAAGTTGAGGATGTCGAGCGTGTGCTTGCTGCCTGTGATTTTGCCGATCTGGCACATACGGGCATTACCCGTAAAAGTGGAGAGCCTTATGTGCTCCATCCCATCGCGGTATGTTGTATTTTGGCGCATATGCGGCTAGATGCAGAAACCTTAATGGCTGCACTATTACATGATGTGATAGAAGATACGGATTATACCAAAGATGATGTGGCAGAACGTTTTGGCCGCACCGTTTCTGATTTGGTCGATGGTGTGACTAAGCTGACACATTCAAGCGATAAACAATTTAATAAAGCAGCTTCTTTTCGTAAAATCTTACAAGCGACTTTGCAAGATCCCCGTGTCATTATTATCAAGCTTGCAGATCGCTACCATAATATGACGACGCTAGATGCCTTACGTCCAGATAAGCGCGCACGCATAGCACAGGAAACGCTTGATATTTTTGTACCGATGGCACGTATCGTCGGCATGAATGAAATGGCAGATAACCTAGAATTACTATGTTATCAAAATCTTGATCTGGATATGTACAATAACGTACAGACCGCATTACTCGAAAGTAAGCCTAAACGCTGTGAATATCAGACCCAATGGGAAAAGCATTTAGCTGATTTGCTGCTTGCTTATCAATTAAATGGTCGAATTAAAAAGAAAAATAATAATATTGAGTTATTACGCCACTTTGTAAAAAACGAAATTGATTTGCATGAACTCACTCATAGCCATGCCTTTGAGATTATTTTGCACAGCATTGCTGACTGTGACCGATTAGTTGAGGCACTACGTGAAAATTTTGAAGTATTACATTTTGAAGATCATATTCGTAGACCACTACCAGGCGGTAATCAATCTTTATTAATGAAATTGAAAGGTGAAAGTACTACGCTTTCATTAACTATTCAGACTGAACTCATGCGTAAAGCAGCACGTTTTGGCGTTGTTCTTGGTGAAAATGCGCCACAAGCCTGCCGTTCTGCCATACAAGCTTCTATGCAGAATTTAAACCTGCTGATTGATGATGCCTGTGCCAAAACCACTTTCAATGATTTACTCGATTATTTACATCAGGAAAAAATCTGGGTTTATACACCTCACGGGCATTTACATGAACTGCCCCAAGGGGCAACAGTTGTTGATTTTGCCTATGCCGCTAGTTTATTTTTAGGCAATCATGCTGTAGGCGCCAAAGTGGATGGTGAAATTCGCCCACTTTCCACCCCACTGATTAGTGGTCAGGTGGTTGATGTCATTACAGATGTTTTAGCGGCACCTAACCCTGATTGGCTAAGTTTTATTAATACGCAAAAAGCACGACGTGCTTTGCAAAATATACTGCGTGATCAGGATATTGATGAACAGCGTTTGGTCGGTCAACAAGCCCTCAATCGCGCATTAAAATTATTTAACCGATCCATCAATGATTTATCTGAATCAGATTGGCTAGATTTATTACAATGGCGGCATGTTGAAAGCAAAGACGCTTTATTTGAGCAGATCGCAGTTGGAGATCTTTTACCACAACTGGTCGCCAATCATTTATATGTGCAGCAGGATACTGCCCAGTTGCAAGCACATGAGTCTGACCGATTGATTCAGGGAACTGAAGGCATTGATGTCAAATATGCGCATTGCTGTAATCCCGTTTTAGGTGATCCAATTCAGGGACATCTGTCACGTCGTGGTCTGATTGTACATCGTGCTCGATGTCATAACTTATTGCATGAACAACATTTGCATCCAGAAAATATCATGCCTTTACACTGGCAGTCTGATGATCTGGACGATGTTAGTTTTAATGCCTATTTGTGTATCGAACTCGCGATGGACGATGAACAAGTCTCTGAGTTGATCTATTTATGTCGTAAATCGCATATTGGTGTAGAACAGGTTTATCCTGCTACAGATTCAACCTATGTCAATATTGTCGTCAACAATCGCAAACAAATTGCACAGATTATCCGCGACCTGCGCATGCAATTTAATTTCCCACGCATCTCGCGCCTTGCTCTCCCTCCTTCTATTATGGAAAGCTCTCAAGCGAGTTAGCACACTTGTTTTTGGAAAAAACAAGACTGAATTAATTTCCCATAATTCATGAATTAGCCTTTTGTCTAGAAGCAGCATGGATTATGATGAAATCTAGTTTAGATTGAGGAAAATTCAATGACCCGTCAAGTGATCCATACTGAAAATGCACCTGCTGCGATTGGAACCTATTCTCAGGCAATTTTAGTCGGCAATACGCTTTATTTATCGGGCCAAATTGGTTTAGACCCTTATAGTATGGAACTTGTTGAAGGTATCGAAGCACAAATTCGTCGTGTATTTGATAATTTAAAAGCAGTCTGTGAAGCGGCTGGTGGAACATTAGCAGATATCGCCAAACTCAATATTTTTCTTACCGATTTATCTAATTTTCAACTCGTTAATCAAATCATGGGCGAATATTTTGCTCAACCTTATCCTGCGCGTGCAGCTTTGGGTGTCGCCAGTTTACCTAAAGGCGCACTGGTTGAAATGGATGGAATTGTAATTATTAATCAATAATTTATAAAATATTTAGCTCTCTAGTTTTAAGTATTTTAATATTAAATTAGAAGTATTTTCAGCAAAATCCGAGCAATGCTCGGATTTTCCGCTCAAATGGCGATTTTTCATTCAAAATGTCAATGCTTAAAATCGAATATTTAAATGAATTTCATTGACAAACGATAACAATTATCAATAATATCAGTTATCCCATTTATCAATGCGAATAAGTCTGATGTACGTATGTTTATGTCGCGGTATTACCGATCAAGATATTAAAGATGCTGTTGCAAATGGTGCTGAAAGCTATCGTGAAATTCGTGATTTATTAGATTTAGGTACATGCTGTGGACGCTGTGCGCCAGAAGCTCGTAGTATTATTAGTGATGAACTTTCCGAAATTGCTGCGCGCCTTTCAGTTGCTGCTTAAGTTTTATTTTGAACATAATTATAACAATATCATCATGATCCCCAGATCATATTCTCCTCCCCGCTTGTGACTCTAAGCGGGTTTTATTTTTCCTCTCTTTTATATTTAGTTGTTTTTGATTGCGATTTTCATTTGCTGTTCCATAAATTACTCGCCTGAACCTAAAATCTTGATTAAACTTATCTTAAAAGATGGCCTTGAACCTTACTTTCGGGGCAAAACTTGTTTTTGGGAGTCAGCGCAATGAAAGGCAATCGTGAAGTTATTAATCAACTTAATCAGGTGCTTTATCATCATTTAACCGCAATCAATCAGTATTTTTTACATTCACGAATGTGTAATGACTGGGGTATCGAGAAATTAGGATCAAGTGAATATAAAGAATCGATTCGTCAAATGAAACATGCCGATAAAATTATTGAACGTATTTTATTTTTAGAAGGCCTTCCAAACCTACAACATCTGGGCAAACTTTATATCGGCCAACATACTTCAGAAGTTTTAAAATGCGATGTACGCAAAGTAAAAGAAAACATTGAAGTTGAAAAGAAAACGATTGAAGTCTGTGAGTTGGCTCAGGATTACGTCTCTCGTGATTTAGTTCGCGAAATTCTTGAAAAAGAAGAAGAATTTTGGGACTGGACTGAAACACAAATTGACTTAAATGAAGATGTAGGAATTGAAAACTATATTCAGAGTCAAGTTTAATCGATTCGCATTGATGTTGAGCAAACTTATCCTCTAAAAGAATGAAGAAAAGGGCAAATATAAGTGATTTGCCCTTTTTTATTGTGCAATTGAAGCTACATCCTGTTCTAGCGTTTGCGCATTCTGACTTTTGATCTTTTCAATTTTTTCATTTAAGCGCAATACATCTTGGTAAAGCTGATTGAATTGTTTCACCTGAGCAGTGTCATAAAATGAGATTTTACCTTCTTGTTTTTGCCAGCGATGATTTTTTAATAACTCAAACATTTGCTCTGCTTTGCTGTAAATTTGTTGTTCCAGATTGAATAGCGCATATTCTTTTCGCTGATCTTGTTTTTGGTTAATTTTTACCAAAAGTGCCGCTTTCATTTCAGGATGAATGGATAAACTACGTGCCTGATTTAAAAAATGCTGTTGTGATTCGCTATTGTCTTGCAAATAGCTAGTTTCGATCATTTTAACATCTGCCAGCATTTGCGTTGTTTCTACATAGTTTTGTTGACGATCACGATCAAGTCGATCTACGTCCAGAAATTTATCCCATTTAGCAGCTTTTAGTTCACGTAAATATAGATTTCTGGCTTCGGCATTTTCCATCCAGTAATTGAGTAAAAACTCCGACATGATTTTATAGTCGCCATAAAGCCGCTTATCATGGACATCCAGACGAATAGGCTGTTCCCAGTTTTGAGCTTGATCATAAAGCTGCTGCATTTTTTCAGCCATGACCACATCGAACATTTTTTGGTTATAAGCATCATCACGTTGGTATTGTGAGTTTTTATAGAACCAAAATACACAACCTGCCAGCAGAATCAGTATCATTCCACCCACCATAAAACGGCGTATCAACATATACACCTCCTTGATTTATTTGCTTGTTTTTTTGTTTTATCGTGATGTATTTATGGAATATACACTACCATTATCCAATAAGTAGTGGCGTGATTGCATAGATTGTAATGCTGTATTGCAGTTTTCGCACTTTAAACTACTTCTGCTCACCCCTATTATAAAAGTATTATCCGATTATTGAGTATAAATTATGCGCGTAGATATCTGGTCAGATGTAGTCTGTCCATTTTGTTATATTGGGAAGAAACGTCTAGAGCATGTCGCAGAACAAGCAGGTATCGAATTAGAAGTTCATTGGCATAGTTTTGAACTCGATCCAAATGCCCCTGCTAAACATGAAATGTCCAATACTCAACGTTTGGCAATTAAATATGGTCGTAGCTTTGAGCAAATGGAAGAAATGGAGCGTAATATTGCAACAATGGCTGCCAGTGAAGGAATCGATTTCCAATGGCAACAAGCCAAGTCTGGCAATAGCTTTAATGCGCACCGAATTATCCATTTAGCACAAAGTAAAGGTTTGGGTAATGAGGCCAAAGAAGCCTTTTTCCATGCCTATATGACTGAAGGTCTTGCGATCGGTGAACGTGAAGTGGTTGAAGAAATTGCATCCAGAATTGGGTTAGACCTTGCTGAAGTTGAGTTTGTACTAAATAGTTATGAATTGGCTGATTTTGTCCGCCACGATGAAAAGATCGCACATGAACAACTTAATATCAGTGGTGTTCCTTTTTTTGTTTTCGATCAAAAATTGACTTTGTCGGGCGCACAACCCAGTGAAGTTTTTCTACAGGCGTTACAACAGGCGCAAGTTCAAGATTCGGTTGCAGCATCGACTACGGCGACCTGTAACGATGAAGGTTGCGAAATTCCACCACAATAAATATTGTTTACAGTCGAGACTTATTTTGCAATGCTGCGTTGCAAAAATAGACTATGCGCTCATCTATTTAAATCCTAAAATTTAGATAAGTAAATGCGCTGTAATTTTCTTCATCACACTTATCTTGTCAAATTAACTGCTAGATAAGCTTGAGTTTATCCCCCCGCTTAAGGGGGATTTTTTATAGATCGATCTCAATCTCATAAATCTTACGTTTTGCCATTATTTTAATCCTTGGCACAATGGGACGTACATTACTTATTTCCCAAGCCCAATATCCCTCTTCCCAATTGTTTGCACAGGCAGCTTCAAGTTCATCTATGCGCCAAGCATGTACAGCAAAAATATCAATCATTGCAACCGCGTCTCCCATTTGTTCATTACCCTCGAGATAGAGAAACTGCGTGTTTTGTACAATAACCAAATCCAGTAAGGGTAATTTTTTAGGTCGCCATGAACGGATTTCTAGTTTTTTCTGTCCTGAAACAATTCGTTCACAGGCAGGTGCAACAATTGAAAGTGCTTTAAATTTCTTCAACAAATGAATACTCCGTTTATTTTCGCATATTTTATCAAGTGCTCACTTATTTATAAGATACAAAACAATAGACTGAATCACGCGACAAATAAGTTATTTCACCCAATGCATCTAACCTGCAACCAAACTGTCAAGGTTGTTACTAAACTCAGTTTTTTATTAACAGCTCTGCCACAAAAGCAGCATAAATCTATGTTTAGATATTTTTAATGACTCGTTCGACTCAATTCAGGTCATGGATATTTGCAACCTAAATAAGAGGAAATGAAAATGGCAACTGATCAAAATTCTAGCATATTAGATACCGCCAGTACTTCAACAGCAAATGAGCAGGAATCAGCAAAAAAATCGCGTTTCTCACCTACGGTTAAAGGTGTCGTTATTGGTGCTGTGGCAGGGAGTATTCTTCCCGTTTTTGGTACGTTTAGTGGTGCACTAATCGGTGGTATTGCAGGTAAACTTTATTCTCGTCGCTGTCAGCAAACACATGCTTCCGCCTGATCAAAACTCATTTGAATAACTTTAATCATTCATTCTAATATTTTTAAAAAACTCTCCCATATGTGGAGAGTTTTTTTATTAGCGTTTAACTTTGAGCATGCTTTATATCATCTACTCAGATGCAGGAATTGTTTTTGGAGATAACTATTCAATTTATTGTTCCCAGTCAAAATTTGGCGCTATTCGTGTTACTAGGTATTTTTTCTAATCATTACAGAGGTACTGTGTATTAGCCCCGAATTAAAA
>NZ_LXGN01000007.1:171209-275000 GCF_009372255.1 Acinetobacter guerrae | reverse complement strand
CAATAGCAAGAGTGAACCACCTGATCCCTTCCCGAACTCAGAAGTGAAACCTCTTCGCGCTGATGGTAGTGTGGCCTTGGCCATGTGAGAGTAAGTCATCGCCAGCTTTTAAATCTAAAGCACCCTAATCTTTAAACAGGTTAGGGTGCTTTTTTTTGTTCAGATGGTGAGTCGAGAATGGAAATATAATTTTAAAAAATGACTTATCAGGGTAATGGAATGTTATTCGATCATATTGTTTGTGTAGGATATCGTTAAAAATTATGCTATAAATAACTTCATAGGCACATTTTTTGCTTGTTAAATATAGTTAGGATGTCGTATGAAGTTATCTGTTGGATTGAAAGTTGCGAATAGTTTATCGCTCACCCCTCAATTACAACAAGCAATTCGTTTATTGCAATTGTCTAGTCTTGAACTGGAACAAGAAATCCAAATACAACTTGATAGTAATCCATTACTCGAAAAAATAGAAGATGAAAGTATCGCAGAAAGTTTAAATCATTTGGAAACCAAAGATACTAACGATTTAACACAAGATTTGAATGCAGATCATTTACCTAATGACCTTCCTGTCGATACAGATTGGGATGATGTTTATACCCATCAATCAACAGCCTTAGCTTCACCAGAGTTTGAAGAGCGTGAAGATAATCGTCAAGCTCATCATACTTTAAAAGAACATATTCTAGAGCAGGTCAATTTATTGCATTTTTCTACAGTCGATAAGTTGATTGCCTATTGCATTATCGATTGTTTGGATGAAAAGGGTTTTCTTGATGCAGAAATTGAAGAGGTGTTATTGGCAGCACAGCATTTACTTGCTGAAGCTGATTATGACGAAGAAATTGAGCATGATGAAATATTAGTCGTTATTAAACATATACAACGACTTGACCCAGTCGGTGTTGCCTCAGTAAATTTGGCTGAATGTTTAAAAATTCAATTAGAAGTGATGGATGCACACACACCATCAAGAAAAGAAGCTTTAAGTCTGTTGCAAAACTATGAATTATTTATTGCCAATGATTTAAATAAGCTTTTAAAAGCTTCAAGTTTAAATATGAATCAATTAAAAGAGGCGATTGGTTTATTAAAAACATTAAAACCTTATCCCGGCGCGGATTTTGAAAATCAGGAATCTGACTATCAAATTCCTGATGTAGTGGTTAATAAAAAAGACAATAGCTGGCAAGTGCAATTAAATCCAGATGTTTTGCCAAAGTTGAGAATAAATTCTTTTTATTCAAATATGATTCGAAGAGCAGATCAGAGCGATGAAAATCTTTATCTGCGTAACCAAATGCTTGAAGCCAAAAATTTTATTAAGAGTATTGATGAACGTCATAAAACTTTATTAAAAGTTGCGACTTGTATTGTAGAACATCAACGCACTTTTTTTGAAATTGGTGCAGAAGGGATGAAGCCACTTGTACTACGTGATGTGGCGGAAGAGGTTGAGTTACACGAGTCCACAGTTTCAAGGGTTACGACCAATAAATATATGTTAACGCCACGTGGTTTGTTTGAATTGAAATATTTTTTTTCAAGTCACGTGGGCACAACATCTGGCGGCGAATGTTCGTCAACCGCTATTCGTGCGCGTATTAAGAAAATGATTTCAGCGGAAAATCCACGTAAGCCTTTGTCTGATAATGCGATTGCAGAATTATTAAAAGAAGAAGGTATCGATGTTGCCCGTCGAACAGTAGCAAAATATCGCGAATCGTTACATATTCCTTCATCTTCTGAACGAAAAGTCTTGATCTGATTTTTAAAGTATGACTATTCTAGATGTTCATTGTTGCAAAATAATGAATTTTTTTTACCAAAGGAGTAGCTGAAATGATTTAATGATTGTGATGCAGAATTCTGTTTTGTCATTAGATCGTCTTGGCTATGACTTTATATCCTGAAAGAAGGTGAGGGATAGAATTATGCAAATAACAATTCGTGGACATCATTTAGTTATTACCCCTGCAATTGAAAACAGTATTAAAACCAAGTTTGATCAATTGACCAAACATCTGGATCAGGTCAATAGTATGCAGGTCAAGCTTTCTAAAGATCATCAGATCGATAAAAGAACACATAAAGGAAGTTCAAATCATATTGCAGAAGCAATTGTACGATTGCCTGGTGTTGAACTTTTTGCACAGGCTTCAGCGGATGATATGTATATGTCGATCAAAAAACTGACTGAAAAGTTGAAGCGCCAATTACAAAAACATCGAAAAATACAGTGTAATCATCAGCAAGTTATTGTTGATATGTAGTTTTTTCTTTAAAAGAGGCTAATAATTAGCCTCTTTTTTTATTTGTAAAATATCAACATGTGCTGAATTATATCGATGATTTATAGTAAAATAATGCGTTTTTACGCCTAAGCTTGTATATGAGGTCTAGCAATGAATAGTGAGCAGCTCACTCAAATTTTACAAGAAGCTTTTCCAGATGCGGAAGTGGCTGTCACTGGTCAGGCGGGAAAATTTGACCTGCGTATTGTAGATGATCAATTTGAAGGAAAGCGTAGTGTTGCACGTCAGCAAGCCGTTTATGCGCCTTTGAATTCTTATATTGCAAGTGGTGCAGTCCATGCAGTTACAATTCGGGCAATGACCAAAGACGAATGGCGCAAAGCAAGCCTTTTCGGAGCATAATAATTAATGGATAAATTTTTAATTACGGGCGGTGTTAAGCTCGAGGGTGAAGTACGCATTTCAGGTGCAAAAAATGCGGCATTACCATTACTGGCTGCTATGATTTTAGCGGATTCGCCAATTACTTTGACGAATGTTCCAAATCTAAAAGATGTAAATACGCTGGTAAAATTAATTGCTGGTTTAGGCATTACCATGGAATATCAAGGGGATACGGTTAAGGCTGACACTTCAACTTTATCTAATCAGTTTGCACCGTATGAATTAGTCAAGACAATGCGCGCTTCTATTCTGGTTTTAGGACCTTTATTGGCACGTTATGGTAATGCTCAAGTGTCTTTGCCAGGTGGCTGTGCGATTGGTTCTCGTCCTGTTGATCAGCATTTGAAGGCATTAGAAGCTTTGGGTGCACATATCGAAGTTGAAAATGGTTATGTGCATGCGACCGTCAATGGTCGTTTAAAAGGTGCAGATATTACCTTTGATATGGTCACAGTTGGTGGAACGGAAAATATCTTGATGGCTGCTGTTTTGGCAGAAGGCGTGACTATACTACGTAATGCGGCCCGTGAACCTGAAATTACTGACCTAGCTAATCTGTTGGTGAAAATGGGTGCAAAAATCGAAGGGATCGATACTGATACACTTGTAATTACAGGTGTTGAAAGTTTACATGGTTGCGAATATGCGGTGGTCGCAGATCGTATTGAAACAGGTTCTTATTTAGCAGCAGCAGCGATTACAGGTGGTCGTATTAAGACCACACATACTGATCCAAGTCTATTGGAGTCAGTACTTGAGAAGTTTGAAGAAATGGGTGCAGAAGTAACCCGTGGCGATGATTGGATCGAGCTAGACATGCAAGGCAAACGTCCTAAAGCCGTGAGTTTTAGAACCTTACCGCATCCAGAATTTCCAACTGATATGCAAGCACAACTGATGGCTGTCAATGTGATTGGACGAGGTTTTGCTACAATTTCTGAGACGATTTTTGAAAATCGTTTTATGCATGTACCTGAGCTTGCGCGTATGGGTGCTAATATTCAAGTTGAAGGTAATGATGCTGTGGTAACTGGAGTTGAAACTTTACAGGCTGCTCCTGTGATGGCAACAGATTTACGTGCTTCTTTCTCTTTGGTTTTAGCAGCATTAGTTGCAGAAGGCGATACGCTTATTGACCGTATTTATCATATTGATCGCGGTTATGAAAATATTGAACAAAAATTGCAAAGTTTAGGCGCGAATATTAAGCGAGTCAGTTAATGAATGATATGAGAAACGATGATCCAAACTTTAACGTCATGGGAAATTTTGATCATGGTTTAACATTGGCACTCAGTAAAGGTCGAATTTTAAAAGAAACTCTGCCTTTGCTGGAAGCAGCGGGCATTAATTTGCTTGAAGATCCTGAAAAATCACGTAAGTTAATTTTTCCAACCACGCACAAACAAGTTCGTATTCTAATTTTACGGGCTTCCGATGTGCCGACTTATGTAGAAAATGGTGCAGCCGATATTGGTGTGGCGGGTAAAGATGTGCTGATGGAACATGGCGCACAACACGTTTATGAGTTGCTGGATCTGAAAATTGCGAATTGTAAATTGATGACAGCAGGTAAGGTTGGCATGCAACGTCCGCAAGGTCGATTAAAAATCGCCACAAAGTATGTCAATTTAACTCGTCAATACTATGCAAGCTTAGGTGAGCAAGTTGATGTGATTAAGCTGTACGGTTCTATGGAATTAGCGCCTTTAGTGGGTTTGGGTGATTATATTGTCGATGTAGTCGATACTGGAAATACCTTGCGTGCTAATGGTTTGGAACCACTTGAAGAAATTATGAAAGTTTCTTCACGCTTGATTGTTAATAAAGCAAGTTTTAAGCGAAAGCAGGCTTTACTCGATCCGATTTTGTCTCAAGTTGAGCAAGCGGTAAGTGATCGCCAGAAATAATCTTTTTATAATTAAAACCGCTGCTCACAACAGCGGTTTTTCTTTTGGGGTTTAATTACTGATAGCGATTAAAGATGATTAGCAGTTTTTCCTATTTTCTTGTTCATGATTTCCTATAAAACTAGATACGAATAAGCACAGAACTTGCCCACAAACCACATGAAACAGGGTAAACTAAGTTTTTCTTTTCACTCAAAACCTTGTAGGTAAATTGATGCGACGTTTATCGACTCAAGATCAAAACTTCAAACAAGTCTTTTCTGATTTGTTGGCGTTTGAGACTGTTAATGACCCTGAACTTTTAAAAACTGTAGACCAAATCATTGCTGATGTTCGTCAGCATGGTGATGATCATGTTCTTAAGCTCACTCAACAGTTTGATCGACATCCAGCGCATCAATTTTCAGACCTAGAACTGACTCAAGAGCAATTAAAAGCAGCATTTGATGCTTTAAATCCTGAAATTCGTGAAGCATTAGAACTTGCTGCCGAGCGTATTCGTAGCTTTCATCAGGTGCAAAAGCAGGAAGGCTGGAGCTATGTGGATGCTTTAGGCAATACACTAGGTCAGAAAGTCACGCCTTTAGATCGAGTCGGAATTTATGTCCCTGGTGGCTTGGCTTCTTATCCTTCTTCGGTTTTGATGAACGCGATTCCTGCACACGTTGCAGGCGTACCCGAAATTATTATGGTTGTTCCAGCACCGAATGGTGAACTCAATCCATTGGTTTTAGCAGCGGCATATTTGGCAGGTGTGAGCCGTATTTTTACCATTGGCGGCGCTCAAGCGGTAGCAGCATTGGCTTATGGAACTCAGACTATTCCTGCTGTCGATAAAATCACAGGACCGGGTAACCGTTTTGTGGCTGCTGCAAAACGTGCGGTTTTTGGTCAGGTTGGCATTGATATGATTGCAGGGCCTTCAGAAATTTTGGTTTATGCTGAAGGTCAAAATAACGCTAAATGGTTAGCGATGGATGTTTTATCTCAAGCCGAACATGACACCGTTGCACAGGCAATTTTTATTACTCCAGATGCCGATTTGCTCGAAGATGTAGCTCAGGCTATAGAAGAACATTTAGCTGCATTGCCAAAAGCGGATATTGCGCGAACTTCAATTGCCAATCGTGGTGCATTGGTTTTAGTGAAAGATCGGGCGGAAGCTGTTGAACTGATCAATCAGGTTGCACCTGAGCATTTAGAGCTTTGTCTGGATGATGCTGAAGCCATGAGTCAAGAGATCCGTCATGCAGGTGCAATTTTTATGGGGCGCTATACACCAGAAGCGATTGGTGATTATTGTGCAGGGCCTAATCATGTTTTACCAACATCAGGTACAGCACGGTTTTCCTCACCTCTAGGTGTATATGACTTTCAGAAACGTTCAAGCCTGATTATGTGTTCAGAAGCGGGTGTTAAAACACTAGCCAAGACAGCAGATCTATTGGCACAACAAGAAAATTTGGATGCCCATGCGCGTTCTGCACGTTATCGATATTGCCCTGAAACAAATTTTTAAAGATTAAAGGGCTGAAAATTCAGCCCTTTTTAAAGAGATGACAATAGTGAAATTTATAAAGTTGATTTGCTTGAGTAGATAATCTTAAAGATGGTGTTATCTGTCCATCACCCATTAAGATAAAAAAAGCGAGTCGATTTTGATGAAATGGAATGAATATCTAAATGAAAATTAGCAATGAACAAATGCGTTTCTGGAGTCCAGAAGTTCGTGAATTAGAACCTTATACGCCAGGTGAACAACCTAAAATCCAGAATTTATTGAAATTAAATACGAATGAAAATCCATACCCACCTTCTCCAAACGTGGTAGAAGCTGTGCAAGCAATACTTAGCCATCAAGCAGATGTATTGCGTTTATATCCAGATCCTGATGTAACGCAACTCAAACAGGCGATTGCAACACAGCAGAATGTCACGGTTGAACAAGTATTTGTTGGCAATGGTTCAGATGAAGTGCTAGCACATATTTTTAAAGCATTTTTTATTCAAGATGAACCGATTCTCTATCCAGATATTACTTATAGTTTTTATCCCGTATATAGTCAGTTTTTTGCGGTAAAAACTCAGCAAATTCCGCTGAATGATGATTTCGAGATTGAAGTTGATGATTATCGTCAAGCCAATGGCGGTATTATTATTACTAATCCAAATGCGCCGACAAGTATTGCACTGTCACTTGTAGAAATTGAACAGATTTTGAAAGCAAACCCTGATCGCGTAGTTGTGATTGATGAAGCTTATGTTGATTTTGGTGCTGAAACTGCGGTCGCTTTAGTTGATCAATATGATAATTTGGTTGTTTGCCAAACCACTTCAAAATCACGTTCATTAGCGGGTCTGCGAGTTGGTTTTGCAATTGCACAACCACATTTGATTGCTGCTTTAGAGGCGGTAAAAAATAGCTTTAATTCATATCCAATCGATCGTTTTGCCATTGCAGCGGCAGTCGCATCTTTTCAAGATCAGGCATATTTTGAAGCACAGTGCCAAAAAGTCATTCAAAGTCGGGATCGGTTGGTGGAACAATTGCAAGGCATTGGTTTTAAAGTGTTACCATCTAAAGCCAATTTTATTTTTGCAACGAATCCCGCACATGATGCTGCTGAATTAGCGTTAAAATTGCGCGAGCAAGGCGTGATTGTGCGCTACTTTAATAAACCACGTATTGATCAATATTTACGAATTACCATTGGTACAGATGAACAAAATCAGCGTCTGGTAGATACCTTAAAAAATCTGCTTTAGGATCAATTACACCTGAAATTTAATCTTTGAGCTGCCATGTATTCAGTAAATTTAACATGGCAGACACTTTATCAAAGCACTCCTGATATTCTGCATCACAATCAGATGCAATGGTAATTCCGCCACCTGCCCAAACCGAAAGTTCATCCTGAAATTTTTGGATACTGCGAATGAGGATATTCCAGCGACCAGAACCATCGAAATTAAAATAACCTAGTGAACCACAGTAAGCACCACGTGGAGCACCTTCGAGTTCATCAATAATTTGCATTGCACGGATTTTAGGTGCTCCCGTAATAGAACCTCCTGGCAGAGCAGACATTAATACTTCAAATGGATGGACTTCAGGCTTTAATCTGGCCTCAATTTCACTCACCATATGATGAACCTGATTAAAGCTTTCAATTTCAAATAGTTTAGTGGTTTTTACAGAGCCAGTTTCAGCATAAACACTTAAATCATTACGTAATAAGTCCACAATCATGACATTTTCAGCTTGATCTTTTTCAGAAGATTGCAGTTTTTGTTTCGATAATGCATCTAATTTAGGATCAGCAAAACGTGGCATCGTACCTTTAATTGGGCGTGTAATAAGCTGCTTTTGATTAAACTCAATAAAGAGTTCAGGAGAACAACTAAGCAGTTCAAAATCATCCAGTTTTAAATAACCTGCATAAGGAGCATCGGTAAGATTCCATAATTCTTCAGCACGACTTAATAACTCACCTTTACAGCTTGTTGTAAATTCCTGTGTGAGATTAATTTGATAGCAGTCACCTGCGAGAATATAGTCTTGAATGCGTTGGAAGGCATCGGCATACTGTGATTTTGACCAACGCGAATGGCAGGCTTGATTCAATACTAGGTTTTCAGTTTTTATCGGTTGGGAAAGTAATATTTCCAACTCATTCAATTGTTGTTTGGCATTATTTGCATGGCTATAAAAGTACCAGCCGTCATCTTGCTGCTTTAAAAAACTTTCATATTGTCCTAAATAAAAAGCAGGTTGGGAACGTTCTTTGCTTGAGACAAATTGTTTAGCTGCATAGTCGTAAGAAATAAATCCGATATAGCCACCCGAAAAAGTTGTTGATACTTGAATATTCTCTAAAGGATGAAATTGAGGGAAATTGTCAATAGTGAATTTATCCATCATTTCATAAAGATTGTTTGCATTAATTTTAAAATATTTAAATTGATTGTTTTGATAAACTAAATAATTTGAGGGATTAAAAGCAATGATAGGTTGGTCTTGATCTTTCAGATACACCAGTCCATGCGTACTATGAAGTTTTAATAATATTTCAGAAACAGAGCTAATGATTTGATTTAATTTACAAAAAAACTTCACTAAGATAAACCTAAAATCATAAATAGAGTCGAAACCGTGATTTTACTACATAACTTAAACTGACATAAGTTAATGAACCGTTTATCGGGTAGTTAGTCAAATTTGACTAACAGCAGTTGAACAAAAATTAACAGAGTTGTAATTTAGAGAGGCAAATTCAGCTACTCATGGATAGGACGTTTCTACTGGGGAAATTATAAAACCGTAGAAACATAGAGTAGTGAAAACCAAAAAAAATAAATGCTCTTGGGAGAGTACGGAATGAAAATGTTCACTAAACTTGCTTTAGTTTCTTCAATCGCGATCAGTGCAAATGCAATGGCAATGCAGTCAATGGATGATGCTGCGCTTAGCTCGACCACAGGTCAAGATGGTCTGAATATTGGTATCGGTATTTCTAAAATTACCATTGATAAATTAGCAATTCACGATAATGACGGTTTGGCTCAAGTAGGTAATCCTGCTACTACAAACCCTGATGCGCCTGCTTCAGCTAATTATAATGGTGGTACTTCAACTGCTGGTGCAATTGTAATTAAAGGTAATGCTATAAGTGGTGATGTCAATGAAACGAGTGGTTTGGTAATTACTGCTCCAATTAAAAATGGTGCATTAGATACAACGCGTGCTTTGGCTTCTCACAATATGGCTGATTTGGTTATTGATACAGATGCTGGTGGTGCAAACGGTGCTTTTTTAAACGTAGCTGCAGCAGTTTCAGGTCTTGATATCTATATTGGTGAAGTAGGTGTTGCAAAAAGTAAGGCTTATACTGTTGGAGCAGTAAAACGCGGTGTAGAAGATACGGGTTACAATAAAATCTTAAATGGTTTGACTTTAAAAACCGGTAAAATGGATGCGAATATTCAATTAGGTACAGCTCCACAAGGTGCGATGATCAAATTGAATACTACTATGCAAGGTGGATTAGAGTTAGCGAATTTATCCATTCATGATGGTTCTGGTAATGGTGATATCGTATTAGACAGTATCAAAGTTGCCTCTACTGGTAGCACAACAGGTGACTTAAATGTTGATGCATCTGTGAAAGTATTAACGACTGGTCTGCAAATTACTTCAAATGACGCTGCTGGTAACGATATTTATATCAAAGGTATCCATCTAGGTACTAAGACGGCTACAAATTCAATTGGTGATGTGGAAGTTAGCGGTTTAAAAACTTTCTACGGTGCAACTATGTCAACTCCTGGCTCACAAATTACAATTTCTGGTCACTAATCTAATTTAGATTAAGCCATAATAAAAAAACGCGCATTGATGCGCGTTTTTTTATTTACATCAGTTACAAAAAAAGACGCATTCCGTCAAAAAAATAAAAAAAAAGCTGTATTTTTTTATAAAAAAAGGTATCTTCAACAGACAAGGAACGTAGAGTACTTACTCTAAAAATAATAGCAACGTAAGGGCATCAGATGCCAAAAGTAGAAAAGTCAGATTATGTTAGAGATTACATTGGGGTCGGCACTGATTTATTACTTTGCGACTCAAGCCTTTGATATTAAGGAAAAGCCGCCAGGTACTGTTAACTACACAGAGGTTCTCGATTCACGTGAACCTTCATTCACTCGTTTCCACCGTGAGCAGGTCAATATTAAACCTGCGGTTGAAGATCAATTTCGTGGCATCGTACGTCAGGCCTATGATTATAGTTGTGGTTCAGCAGCGTTAACGACTTTGTTAAATGGTTATGTGGGCACGCGCTTAACTGAGCAGCAAACCATGAATGGTTTATTGCGCTTTGGTGAATATAACCGCATTGTAGAACGTCGAAGCTTTTCATTGCTGGATATGAAACGTTTCGTGACAGCATTGGGTTTGGAAAGCGGTGGTTATCGCGGAGAGTTCTCTGATCTAATTAAACAGGGGCAGCCTGCAATTGTTCCTATTTCTTACGCTGGTTTTAAGCATTTTGTCGTTTACAAAGCCTATAAAAATGGGCGTGTTTATGTAGCTGACCCCGCGCTTGGAAATATCAGCTTTGATCAGGAAAGATTTAAACAGATTTGGGAAAACAATACTTTATTCTTAATCAATGTCCCAGAAGCTCAAAGACAGAATTTATTGGCCTTACAAGATTCTGATATGCGCCATGTGGAAGATGCAACAGTCAATAAATATGCACTCGTAGATATCCAATATCCAACTTTTTATATGGAAAAGATTGCAGATAAAGCATCGACTGTACGCAGAGGGCCTGATCTAAATAAAGAATCAGATACTTATGGTCAGAACGTTAATACTTTTATGCGCTTGTATTACAAGCGTAAATAGTCAGAAAAAAAATAAGTGGTGGGAATTAGATGATGAGAGCTCAATGGATGAATAAAACTCTACTTGCAGTCAGTATTCAAATTTTTATGGTGGGTGGCGCATATGCGGCCGATGTAAAAGCACAGGATGTGCCAGCAGCATCTGAGCCAGCAACTGCATTTACAGAACCTGATCCAAATGCAACAGCTGTACAACCTGAGGATACACCTGCAATTGAACCTGCTCCAGTTGCGCCACCTCATACAGCTCAAACTGTTCAGTCAAACGGTGCGGCTGAGGCATTGCAGAAGCAAGAAGGCGATGCAACACAAGAAAGTAACCTGCAAGAAGTATTTACTTCAAATGAGCGTCAGTACTCTTTGATCAAAAGAGGCGAGATCTCGACGTATTATGATATCGATTACACCTACTATCGAGATAGTCAACTTAACCTTGCGATTCAGGATGGTAGTGTTGCGCAGTTAAGGGTTGATGAAGATGCAACCCATACTTTGACTAACACATTTACCTTGCAATATGGTCTACGTGATAATCTTACATTATCGACCTCTCTTCCTTTTGTCGCGAAGTCAGATAATTTAAAAGACACTACAACAGCAGGATTAGGTGATATTTCGTTTGGCGCGCGTTGGGAGCCGTTTCCTTTAAAAGCAGGGCGTTTACCTCTGATTTTATTTGGTAATATTTCGACTAAAACAGGTGATAGTCCATATGAAGTAAATCCAACCAAGGATTTATCAACAGGTAAGGGATATTACTCAGCAGGTATTGGTGCAAGTACACGAAAATATATTGATCCAGTTGTGTTATTCGCCTCAGTTTCAGCAAATTATGGCTTTAAGGAAACAGGTCTAAACCAAATTCGTGGTACACGAATTATCGATGAGTTTGATCCAGGTATCAGTGGTGGTTTTGCTTTCGGTTTCGCTTACTCGTTTAACTATGATGTTTCTTTGACGATGTCTTATCAGCAAAGTTTCAATACTGAGAGTGAATTTACCTACAATACAGGTGAAAGCTATAAGCCAGCAGATCAAACCAGCGCGACCTTCTCCATTGCTTTGGGTGTTCGTGTTTCCCCAGATACTATTGTGAACGGTACATTGGGAATAGGTTTAACTGAAGACACACCTGATGTTTCACTGGGGTTATCTTTCCCATTGGATATTATTGGTTTTGCTAAAAAAATTCGTAATTAAAGGGAGTAGTCGGTATGTTATACCTGAGACTACGCCCGTTAGCTGCTGCAATTTTTTTAACGGGCTTTTCAAGTGTGGCTTTCGCTCAGCTTGGACAAAACTTATCGGTTGATATTCGATCATTATCAATGGGAAATGCGGTTACGGCTGATCCACCGGGCATTAGTGCGATTCACTTTAACCCAGCAGGATTAGCTAAAATTGAAGGTTTGCAAACTGATGTACAAGGCATTGTTGCAAACTTTAATGTAAAACGTGATCTTTCTGCACCCGCAGGTTATAACGTATTTGGCTATTCTGATGATCCTATCGTGTGTAATGATGCACCTGAGAATCCATCCAGTTTATGTACCGATTTTAAAGGTACAGTTAATGCAGATGTCGAGTATGCCAGTATCTATGTACCTATTTTAAAGAAAATGGTAGATCTGGGCGAAGGTGTTCCTATTGCAGCGCCTACGGCTGGTGTCGCGTATAAACCACCAGGTTCAAAAGTAACTTATGCAACAGCGATTTATGCACCATTAATTGTGGGTTATGGCTCTGAAAATGGCAATCCTGGTAATTTTATGGGACAACAGATGGCGTTTGAGCGCATCACCTATTTATCACCGTCATTTGCTTTTCAGGTCAATGATGAATTGTCGCTTGGTGCGTCATTAGGTATGTCTTATCAGGCCATGTCTTTAAAAACTGACTTACGTTTTCCCAATGAACTCATTGGTGTATTGCGTATGGTTGATGACGTAGTCTGCTCACCATTTCGTGATAACTCAGATATTATTACTGATCTTTTACTTTTGGGTTTATGTAATGCCAATGAAGGCCTAAACCCATTTGGTAAGTTTGGACAGTTAAAAGCGACGATGGAACAATCATTAGCTCCAAGTTATAACCTAGGGTTAATGTGGGAACCATCAGATGATTTTGCTTTTGGTATGGTTTATCAGAGCGAAAGCAAAATGCGCTTAAAGGGCAAATATTATATCGATAATGCCAATGCACCACGTGAGTTAATCCGTGCATTAAATTCATCTGCAACAGGACAAATTTTTGCTGCTATTTTAGGATTTCCATCGTATATTCCAGCCAGTGAGTCTGGTTTGGTCTCAATGGATTTAAAATATCCAGCGCATTTTCAGGCAGGTATCAAATATAAAATTTTGCCAGATTTACAAATTAACTTTGATGTAGGCTGGACAGATTACAAACAGTGGGATCAATTCAAATTCGAATTTGATCGACAAGTTTCGGCACTTAAAATTGCAAAATTACTTTCAAATGGTGTAACTGACAGCACTTTAGCAGTCCCTTTAAAATTTACTTCTCCATGGAGTTGGGGAATTGGGATAGAGTACTCTGCAACGGATCGTTTAAAACTACGTGCTGGATATGAACCTCGCTCATCTGCAACACCAGATGACAAACGTAACACTATGATTCCAATTAATAACGCACAGTTATTTGGTCTGGGGTTGGGTTATCGGTTTGATGCAGATACGGATATTGACTTAACCTTAGCCTTTTTACGTAGCCGCGATAATATCCCAGCAAATACTAGTAGTTTATCGAATGCAACAGGTGTTGATAATTTAATTCTGAACCCATATGCAGGTTTAAATGTTCGTACCAATACGCAAGTCACTCTTTTAGGGATTAACTACAGAACAAGATGGTAAATATGTTTAAAAGTAAGAAATCAATTGTCTATTTATCGTTGGTACTGTTTTCAATAGGAACAGGGTCAATGGGATATGCTGCCGATTTTTTTACTATTATTGGTCCTGATGGTCGTCCGTTGGTGATTCCTCGTGATCCAACGGAACATAAAAAGACGACCAATCGCAAAGTGGTTAATGAATCTGATCAGATACCTGCATCTGTTAAATCTAGCCAATCTCAGCCTACACAAACGACTCAGCCACAATCTATAAATCAAAATCATTTACAGGAACAAGCTACCAATACAGCACAAAAAAATGTGAGTGAAGCTTTGCCAGAAGTACATGTTCAGCAAAAAAAATCTTCTGAATCAAAAATAGTCATTCCAGTCCAAACTCAGCCGAAGCAAAAACAAGAAAATAAAGCATCATCTGAACAGGCACGATATATTCAGCCTCAGCCTCAGCCTCAGCCTCAGCCTCAGCCTCAGCCTCAGCCTACGGCAAAACCAACGATGCCTTCAACTCAGAAAGCTCAGGTGGAAACTCATTCAAAGCCTATTGAACAGTCATCATCTGCCTCTGAAACAGATGAGCATATTGTTGAATTAAATGGCGAAAAATATATTGATAGCGAATATTTAGAAGACAAAGAGTTTAATCTTGAAGGTAAAAAACGCTTTTACATGATGCCAGAAGGTATTGTCGATGCCCGACTTGGTGCGGTGCGTATGCAGCCAGAGCAACGTGAAAAAGGGGTGAGTAAATCCTTTTTACAATCAATGCTGAAAAAGAATCAAGATGAAAAAGCAGAAGAAGTATTAGCTTTGTCTCCGACTTATTATCGGATTCCTAAGGAGCAAGTCGTTGAAAGTTTGGAAACAGCATGCTTCACAGGTAAAAAGATCAAAGATGCAAAATTATTTAATGTTGAAAAGCAGGTAGGTTTATGGCCAAGGAAACCGCTAAAAGACACTTTTGATTATGATGTGGTTAAGCTTTCTGCACCCTTAAAACAATTGAAACTTACTTCTTATGCTACGACTGAACAGAATCCAACCTTTTACTGGCCTTTTGTGGTATTTCTAGATCAGAAAGGATGCATACTTGAAGGTGTAAGTGGTTACAAAAATCAGGAATTTCCAGCCACAATGTTACAACATGCGGCTATTGAGGGAACGATAAGACTTCCAGATCAAACATCCTATATATTGTTAACACCGTTAGCTTCAGCATTAGATGTTCAGGAAAAATCTTTATCAAATCAAGGACAAATAAAATTAACGGCGATCCGTTAGGAAATAAAGTGATTGTATTATGAAAAAACAAATATTAATTCCTTTTACATTAACCGCTCTCATGGCTGCTTTAAGTGGATGTGGTGGAGAGGGTGGAAATATTAATGTAGATTCATCAGGCAGTAGTACTGGAGTCACGGCAAGTACCAGTTGTTCTACCACCAGTAGTGATTGTCTGGAATTTGTTTTCGATTATCCTGTGGCAGGTCTAAATTTTGATTGTAGCAGTGATACAACGAATCACTTTATTACCCAAAATAGTTCTAATGCAGTTGCAGGTGCCTGTAAATTAGGCGATACCGTGACGTTCTCCATCAAGGGGCAAGGTACGGATAAGCAGATTAAATTAGGTACGGTGGATTTAAAAACCATTACCTCTCTGAAAATTTCAGATGCACCTATTTCTTTAGTCGATATTGCAACTGCAATGGTTGGTAAAGCACCTGCCAGTCTAGATCAAAATGATGAAACCATTAAAGTCGCAATGGCTTTGGTTAAAATTTTTCAAGCTGCGGGCGTTGTGAATGAGAAAAATGCAATAGGTGATCTTCAGCCAATAACACTAGATGAAGATTATAAAAGTAATTTGAAAAATATTAGCCAATCGATTGATGTTACAAATTTCAAAGATGGTAGTTATGCTGCAATTTTAAAACCTTGGGTTGATGTTTCTGGAGTGAGCGATCAGACTGCTTTTGATGTTGTCAGCAAGATGCTCAATATGCAGAATGCAGGTAGTTTCCAATCTGATTTTTTACCGTGGCCATTACCTGCTGAAAGTGGTGTCGATCAACAATATATTGAGGGTTTCCACGGTAAGAGCTTACTAGGCAATGAAATTATAGCCAATATGTATTTATTATCTGATCGTACTGGGCATACTTTTGGTTATGGTTTGCAGTGGAAAGGTAAGCCTGATGATAAGACCAGTGCAGGAACAATCATTAGTGATTCACTAAAACGTATGACGCTCATTAGCAAAGTTGCACCACAAAAAATGAATGCTGAGTCACAAACCAATTGGATTAGTCCAATTACCAAAAAACTGGGAAGTACGCCTTATGTATTTTCAATGGCAGATCAAACGAGTGCTCCATTAAAGATTAATCAGGGACGTTTAATCAACGGTTATATTATTACGGGAACAGAAGCTGTATATAAACAAGCCACTGGTTCTAAAGAGGGTGATCCTGCAAGTTATGGTAAGTGGACACAAGACTTTAGTCCTGAACAGTTTGAAGGAACGATTGATATCTCCAAAACAAACCCGATTACTTACCTTGATAAGAAAATTTTAACTACACAAAACAACACCAATTCAGGCGAATATTATGTATTCCCGATGTATGCGACACTGAATTTCAAATTTAGCGATACCACAATTAAAGATGTCAAACTAGGTGTTGTGATTGATGAAAATGGAGATATTCGTTCGGATATCAAACCAAATGCGACTGCTAATGATATGTCAGGGACATGTGCGACTGTAAACCCTTCTACTATGATTGATAGTAACGGTGTTCAACAGTTTAGAATAGGAACTACTGGAACTGCCAATTATGCGGAAACTGATAAATCTATCACTATCCGTATGATTCTAACCAATGCGAAATTTGGTTTGCTTGAAGGTGCGATTTTGGGACTTAATCAGAGTTTGACTGTGAGAGCCAGTAATGATGGAAGTGTGTCTTCTCAGACCTTAACTTCTGGTGGTGTAAAAATTAACTTGCATAATCTCTTGACCGACCATAACACGACTCGTGGTGTAAATATCACTGACTTTAGTAATGCAGAAGCGAGCTGGATTAATATTCATGCGGCTTATCAAAAAGTCTATAACAATATTAAAGATGTTTCTCCTGCACCAACACAAGCTCAGCAAGAGCTAGCAAAACGTATTTACGGTACTTTGAGTATTGAGCTACCAAGCTGTTATACGATTAAACAGAAATAATCTCTGATTAAAAAAACAGGGGAATCATGATGGTTCCCCTGTTTTTTATATTTAAACTGATGTTAAGTTATACTATCCAGTATGATCTAATCGTGTACCCAACGTTTCCAGATGCACAGGAAACTTTTGAATCTTTCGGTCTTCAAAATAATGTCTTAGTGTTCGTTCTACACTTGGAAAAGCCAGTTCATCCCAGGGAATTTCATTTTCTTCAAATAAACGACATTCAATACTTTCTTCGCCCGCACCAAAGACACCATCTTTTAATTTTGCTTTAAAAAGAACATAAATTTGTCCAATACGTGGAATATTGTAAGTACAATATAGCTGTTCTATGTCAATTTCTGCTTCAGCTTCTTCTCTGGTTTCGCGCGCTGCACCTTGCTCCATGGTTTCAAAGAGTTCCATATATCCCGCAGGAAGTGTCCATAAACCATAACGAGGTTCAATGGCACGACGGCATAATAAGACTTTATTTTCCCAAATTGCCAAAGCACCACAAATCAGTTTAGGATTTTCATAATGAATATGCCCACAATGTGTACATACACGACGAAGCTGATGATCGCCTAACGGAATTTTATCTTCAGTTTCATGTCCGCAAACGGTGCAAAAACTCATAATGATCATCGGCTATAAAGATGACTCAGCATAACTGAAATTTTGGACTTTCGCATCATTTCTATACGAACGCCGCTATTTTTCGGCTATGATGAAATAGATAAGGAAATAGAGAGAGAAGCATGGTAGAGCAAGAATTCACGCATCTTTTGCAGCAACGCTTACGTTTCTCAAAACGTACTTCGCCTGCACAGGCAGCGGTATTAATTGCGATTACCAATGAACAGAATCCTAAAGTTTTATTGACACGTCGCTCAACTCAATTAACTAATCATGCAGGTGAAGTGTCTTTTCCTGGTGGGAAACGTGACGCGGGCGATACCAGTAATATTGTGGTCGCTTTAAGGGAAGCTCAGGAGGAAACGGCACTCAATCCTTTTGATGTTGAGTTGATTGGGGATTTGCCGATGCAACGCGCACGTAGCGGTATGCTTGTCAAACCTGTTGTGGGCTTAATTCCTCCAAATGTAAACTTAATTGCTCAACCTTCAGAAATTGATCGTATTTTTTTTGCATCTTTAAATCAATTGTTGGCTGCGCCTGCAACACCCTATGAGGTGAAATATGCACATCAATCCCTTTATTTCCCAAGCTTACAAGTGGAAAATGAAGTGATTTGGGGATTGACCGCAAGAATGCTTATTTCATTATTTCATTATGGACTGGATTATCAGAAGGATTGGCCTTTTCTCTTAAATTCACCTAACTTTAAACCCCGAAAACTCTAATTTCACAAAACTCAACAGGATGTTGCCAATATGATGTATAGCTTTGAAGGACATTCTCCAAAAGCCTTGATTGAACCATGGGATGGATGGGTTGCAGATAATGCGACAGTCATTGGTCAGGTTGAATTGGGACAACAGGTGAGCGTCTGGTTTGGCGCCGTGATCCGAGCAGATAATAGTCCAATTCGTCTAGGTCATTTTACCAATATTCAGGAAAATGCCGTACTGCATACCGATGCAGGTATTGAGCTTAATATTGGAGATTATGTAACGGTTGGACATCAGGCGATGTTGCATGGTTGTACTATTGGTGAAAATAGTTTGATTGGCATTAATGCGGTGGTATTGAATCATGCTGTGATTGGTAAAAATTGTATTATTGGTGCAAATGCCTTAATCCCAGAAGGCAAGGTGATTCCAGATAACTCTGTGGTAATGGGTTCCCCAGGTAAGATTGTTAAAACGCTAGATGAATTTGGTGCTGCAAAATTACGTTTGAGCGCTCTACATTATGCGGAGCACTATAAACGGTTTACCAAATTACAGCCGTTCTCATTTTAGCTATTTATTTGAATTAGACGGCTAAAGCTCAGATTTTTGTATCAGTAAAATTGAAAATCTCGCCTAAATAAGCGTTGTAGAGTATGATAGCTCACGTTTTTTTAAAGATAATAGCGTGAAGTTGCATGAACGTGCTGGCATTGGAAACGGCAAATGATCATTGTTCTGTTTGTTTGATAGACGAATCAAATGAGCTTTTTTTTCAACTGGATACACAGGCTAAAGCTCAAACACGTACCATTTTGCCGATGATTGAGCGGGCATTGCAACAGGCACAACTCAGTTATAGCGATCTAACTGCAATTGCATTTAGTCGTGGGCCGGGTTCATTTAGTGGTGTCCGTATTAATGCGGCAGTGACCCAAGCCTTGGCTTGGGCCAATGATTTTCCCGTGATTCCAGTTTCTACCCTGCAAGCTTTGGCGCAAGCTGCCTATCGTGAATTACAACTTAGTCGGGTCACAGCCGTATTAGATGCTCGGATGCAGGAAGTGTATCTGGCAAATTTTAGTTGTGATGCAGATGGCATCATGCAACTTCAAGGTGAAGAGCAACTTTTAAATTATGAGTTGGCACAGTCCTACGCTCAATTTGCTTGTGTAGGGTCGGGAGCCAAGCTTATTTCTTCTTCGGTTTCTGAGCAGACAAGTACGATTAGTCCCTCTGCACGAGATATTGCAATATTAGCCAGACATTATGCCAAACAAAAGCGTTGGGTCAGTGCAGAGCAGGCATTACCCGTCTATTTAAGGGACAATGCTTGGAAAAAAATTGCAGAACAAGGTAAGCCGAACTAGGAAAAATTATGGATCTTTTACTGCTTTTAAAAGCGGCAATTATGGGAGTTGTGGAGGGAATTACAGAATTTCTTCCAATTTCTAGCACTGGACACTTAATTTTAGCCTCTGAATTACTGAATTTTTGGACACCTGAGAAAAGTGCAGTTTTTGTTGTTGCGATTCAAATGGGTGCAATCGCCGCAGTTATTTATGAGTATTGGTCACGTCTGTGGGGTGCCGCGACTGGCATGGTGACAGGGGAAGCCAAAGGTCGCCATTTAGCCATTAGTTTGATTGTTGCATCGATCCCTATTGTATTGGTGGGTCTAACTTTTGGACAAACGGTTAAAGATTTATTATTCAATGATGTTGCAGTTGCATTAGGGTTGATCATTGGCGGTTTAATCATTATGTGGATTGAAAAAAATCCACCTAAGGTAAATGCGGTTGAAGTTGAAAATATCACACTTAAACAAGCGATCTGGATTGGTTTAATTCAAGTACTTTCTTTGATTCCTGGGACTTCCCGTTCAGGTGCAACCATTATTGGTGCGATGTTTTTAGGTGTATCACGTAAAGCCGCAACCGAATTCTCTTTCTTTCTTGGAATTCCTGTCATTATTGGTGCAGGGTTGCTTGATTTATATCAAAGCCATGATGTCTTTCAAGGACAACAGGACTGGATCGTTTTAGCTGTAGGTCTGCTAGTTTCATTTATTTCTGCGTTACTATTGATTCGTGCTTTAGTGGCTTATGTTGCTAAACGTGACTTTATGATTTTTGCGTGGTATCGAATTTTCTCTGGATTAATTATTTTACTTTTCGCCTTTACAGGTTGGAAATTATGGTAATTGGAAGTGTGAGTTAATCGTCATGCAATTATTTTTTGCTGCCTCTCATTTAGAGTCTGCACAAAACTTTCAGCAAGTCTTATGTGAGCGAGGCGTAGAGATTGATTTGTATGAAGTTGAACAACTCAATGCACGTTTTTTTAGGCAACATACTGATTTGGCACTTTGCGTAGATGAACAAGGTTTGTGGTTATGTGCCAATGGCATGCGAATGCAACCAGACTGGAAAGCGGAAGTTTCTCGTTTAAAACGAGCCAGTATTAAATCAGAAATGATTGCTCGAGCCTGTCAGTTGAGTGAAGCGCCAAAACTGATCGATGCAACAGCAGGTTTGGGTCACGATAGTTTACTGATGGCACATTTGGGTGCGCAGGTGATTTTGCTTGAACGTCATCCGATTTTATTTACTTTGCTTGAAGATGCACAAAGGCAATCAAGAACAGATGCATTTTTAACTAAAGTTGTAGATCGGATTGAATTGGTCTTTGCAGATTCAGTTGACTATTTACAATCATATATTCAGCATAATAAACAGGTAGATGTGGTCTATCTTGATCCCATGTTTCCGCAGCGTGATCAACATCAACAGGCGATAAAAAAACAGGCACAGGTCAAAAAGCAAATGCAACTTTTGCATTTACTCTTACCAGAGCAGGGTGAAATGGATTTAGGCGATTCACTGCTACCTTTAGCACAACAAATTGCTAAACGGGTGATTGTGAAACGTCCACGGCATGCCGTGTTTCTTAATGAGCAAGCCCCTGATCATCAGTGGATTGGTGATGCCTGTCGTTTCGATGCCTATTTTCAGCTTGCTCTGTGATGAATTGTGATCATTGCTTCAATAATCGGCAAATATTTGTTATATAGATAAAAGCATTATTGATATAATTCCACGCAAGCATAAACTGATTATGCATTATAACTCCCGAATAATTTTCTATGATTGACCTTAAACCTTCCATCAATTTTTGGCATGATTTCAAAAGCAACCAAATTGCGGGTATGTGGTTATTTTTAGGGTCACGACGTTGTTTACAAATTGTCCACCCCTCGATTCTTCAGCTTCTGGTTTGGGGCGTACTAGGTGGTGCTGCCAATACATTATTTAGCTGGTTGGTTGCAGGGCAGGATGGTGAGTTTAATTCTCAAGGTTTAGTGAGTTATGCACTTTGGCCTTTTCTTGCTTTAATTGTTGGAATTTTTCTGTCACAACGTACCAATAATGCACGATTGATGTTGGTGCCTGCCATTTTGTGGTTGGTATTAGACACCAATATCGCGTTACTCCAAAGTTTTATTCAATTTTTGGGGCAATTGGATTATCTACCTTATTTTACTTATGACTACCTGCCGACATTATTTATGGTGTTGTTTGTCTGGCAAAGTCTGGCAGTGGTCTGGGTATTTTCACGTGAGCTAAAATGGCCGTGGTGGGAACGTGCTTTGATCATGACTGCCACACTAGTTACACTTGTGGTCTGGCAAGGTTCAGTGCGTAGTCAGCCCATTTGGAAAGTGGAAGATGTTCCGCCGACATTTGCAGAAGATGCTTTTTATGCCCAAAGTCGCTTACTGAATAAATCACTTGAGCAAATCCAGTATGGTGAGTTTGCGCAAAGTCATTGGTATTTTCTGGGTATTGCAGGGGCGAGTTATCAGGATGTATTTAAGTCGGAAATTATGCGTATTAAGGAGCAGTTTGATACCCGTTTCGGTACGTTCGGACGTTCTTTGATGTTAATTAATAATCCAGATACGCGTACAGAGGTTCCGATTGCCTCACAAACTAGTATGGCTATTGCCTTGCGCCGTATCGGTCAGCAAATGAATAAAGAAAGCGATGTATTATTTTTATATATGACATCGCACGGTGCGCCAAATGAATTTGAGATGGAAAATGCACCATTAGATTTAAATCAAGTCGACCCAAAATGGTTAAGGGAAACTCTTGATAAATCGGGTATTCGCTGGCGTGTTATTGTGATTTCATCGTGTTTTTCAGGAAGTTTTATTCCTGCATTGCAATCCCCTGACACTTTAATTATCACGGCTTCTGCCGCAGATCGTCAGTCTTTTGGCTGTACCAATGAAGCAGATTATACCTATTTTGGTCGTGCTTTCTTTGATCAGGCGATGCGTGATCAACATTCGATCAAAGATGCGTTTAAGCAAGCTCAGGAAACAGTTGCGACGTGGGAATCGGCACAGGGTTTTGAACCTTCAGAACCACAATGGGTGATTGGTAAAAATATGGAGTTGATGTTGCCGCAGTTAGAACAACATTTATTTCCTCAACAGAATCTACCTCAAACCACTACTACTGCCAAACATGAGGAAAAAACACATGGAAATGTTGCAAAAAAATCGTTGCTTTGATGGTGAACAACGTATTTATCAATGTGATTCGCAGGCGTTGAATGGAATGAGTAAATTTGGTGTTTTTTTACCACCCGCAGCATTAAAAGGTGAAAAATGTTCGGCACTGTTTTATCTTGCAGGCTTAACCTGTACAGAGGAAACATTTGCAATTAAAGCACATGCACAGCGTTTGGCAGCACAACTTGATCTTATTCTTATTACACCAGATACCTCACCTCGTGGTGAAGATGTTGCCAAAGGCGATAGTTGGGATTTAGGCTTAGGTGCAGGATTTTATATTAATGCGACTCAAGCGCCGTGGGCAGCGCATTATCAAATGGAACATTATGTTGTTGATGAACTTTATTCAATAATCCAAGCTGAATTTCCAGTGATTCAAGATCAAATCGGAATTTTTGGTCATTCTATGGGTGGGCATGGGGCATTGACGCTCGCATTGAAATATCCTGAAAAGTTTAAATCAGTTTCTGCTTTTGCTCCGATTTGTGCACCAAGTCAATGTCCTTGGGGAGAAAAGGCATTTTCAAACTATCTGGGAAATGACCGTAACGTATGGACTCAACATGATGCGACTGCATTAGTAGAACAAAAGGGTGCTTTATTTTCTGAAATTTTGATCGATCAGGGGACAGACGATCAGTTTTATAGTCAGTTAAATCCCGATTTATTTGAGCAAGCCTGTAATAAGGTTGGACAAAAACTAAGCCTCAGACAGCATGCTGGATATGATCATGGCTATTATTTTATTCAGAGTTTTATCGATGATCATTTACAGTTTCATGCTGTGCAATTAGAGCGCGTATAGACTACGCTCTTTATACAAAATGGTGATGAGTAAGTTTATTGACGTACCCAATCTGCTTGAAATTCTTGCTGAGCCATGCGGTTTAAATGATCTAGTACTACGCCTTCCAAACGGATATCATCTTGATTTTCACTGCTGATCAGCACATCTAAATGCTGTTCAAGCGGTGTTAATGTTACGGTTGCAGTCGGCATAAAAATTTTAAAATCCTGATCTGTCTCAGTAACTTCAAATTTATGTTTCCAATGGTTGAGCAGACGTTTAGCAATTCTTCTTGCTTCTGTGGTCGTAATTGAAGTTGAACTTTGCATATCGGTTTTTCCTAGTGAAGATATTTCATAAGATGGTCATTACCCTAACAAATTTAACTCTGAAATTGATAGAGAAAATCATACAGAGTGTTATTTTTTGCAAATGATTAAAGGCTTGAATAAAGAGTCTGGTCCACAGCAAAGATACTTTTTGTTATAATCATTTTTTGTTTTTTTATTTGCCAGGTCCAGCATGTCCAAGCCTTATTTAATCGCACCTTCTATTCTTTCGGCTGATTTTGCACGTTTAGGTGAAGAGGTTGAAAAAGTTCTGGATGCTGGTGCAGATGTGGTTCATTTCGATGTGATGGATAACCACTATGTGCCGAATCTAACTTTTGGTGCAGGTGTGTGTAAGGCACTAAAAAACTACGGTATCAAAGCCCCGATTGATGTGCATCTCATGGTTTCACCTGTAGATCGTATGATTGGTGATTTTATTGAAGCAGGTGCGGATATTATTACGTTTCACCCTGAAGCTTCGGATCATATTGATCGTTCCTTACAGTTAATCAAGGCAGGTGGAGCAAAAGCAGGTTTGGTCTTTAATCCTGCGACACCATTACATTATCTGGATTATGTAATGGATAAAGTTGATCAGATTTTACTAATGAGTGTAAACCCTGGATTTGGTGGTCAGAAATTTATTCCGATGACGCTAGAAAAATTACGTCAAGCACGTCAAATTATTGATGCCAGTGGTCGCGATATTCGTTTAGAAGTAGATGGTGGTGTTGGGCCTGCCAATATTCGTGAAATCGCGGAAGCAGGCGCAGATATGTTTGTAGCAGGTTCAGCAATTTTTGGTCAACCTGACTATAAAACGGTGATCGACGAAATGCGTGCTGAATTGGCTAAAGTCGGTGCTCAAGAAGTTTAATCCTGATTTCGATGTGATGTTTACATTTTAATGCACAGCACGATTATTTGTGTTGTGCAAAAATAAAGCGTTGTCTGTTTTCTTCACTCAAAGCAAAACTATTCGTCTTACGCCAGAAATAAAGCAATGCTTAATTGGATCTTGCGCGGTCAATAAAGCGATGCTTTATTTGCAGCTCATGTGGATAACTTTGTTTATAACTCTCTGGATAACTATGTTGATAACGCGGTGGATAAGCTGCTGATAGAATAATCAAAATGATATCAATCGTTTAAAAAATCCATTAAATTTGTATAGAAATAAATCAAGATGCATCTTTTTTATGCATTTTAAGTGATTTATTTTGCTTTATTTTTGATCTGTGATGTATGTCACAACAATTGTTCAAAAAATAGAAAATGATAAGAAATAAAAGGTGATAAATATGCTCTTATTCAACTTTAAGTGTTATCCACAGATTATTTAAAATTGATATTGTTGATCTTAAAGAAACAAATTTCTTGGATAAATTGAGTAACGAAGATAAAAATGACACCCTAAAGAAAAAAGGCCTATATTTGTATCTCCCTATAAACTTGGGTATGCTGTACAGTATTCATCAAATTATGATGAGCATATTTAAGAGGATTTCCAGTTTGCATCAACTTCAGCGCAAACAGACGTGGTTTGTGTTGCTTATGGTTTTTATCATGAGCTGGAGTGGTGTGGCTGTTGCTTCGGTCAAAAATATGCATGCGGGAATGATACAAAACGGTGTTCAACCGATACAGCATTCATCGAATGGTTCGCCATGTCATAACAATGCAATGCAGCATATAAATGCACAGAATATGCAGCAGGGTTTAAAACATCTTAACCAAACCATGATGCATTGTGATCAACAAACTCAGTTACATTCTTCTACCATCTCTCAATCTTGTCAGGATTGTCATCAATTACATTGCCAAAATCTAAATAGTTATGCTGAACATGTGATTCCAGCATTACCGCAACAAACTGCCTTTGCTGCTATCTCAGATTCTCATACTGATTATAGAGGTCAGCATTTTTCTGGTTTTTGGCAAGAAATCCTCAGACCACCCAAAGCCTAATCTCAAATTCAAACTAAATATTCAGTTTTTAAATTTTGAGGTTAGTCATGTCTATTTTATTAAGAAATGTTCTTTTTGCAGGACTGTGTGTGGCTATTTCGCCGTTCAGTCTAGCAGCGGTCAAAGAATACCATTTGGATATTGCTGAAAAAACGGTCAATATCACGGGGAAATCTGTTCAGCGAATTACAGTAAACGGTCAATTTCCCGCACCCAAACTTGAATTTGAAGAAGGCGATGAAGCGGTTATTTATGTCCACAATAGCCTCAAAAATCAGGATTCTTCGATTCATTGGCATGGTTTATTGCTGCCCGGCATTATGGATGGTGTACCTGGGTTTAATGGGTTTCAGGGGATAAAACCTAATGGTTCATTTGAATATCGTTTTAAAATTCGCCAAAACGGAACGTATTGGTATCACGCGCATAGTAAGGGGCAAGAGCAGGACGGTTTATATGGTGCTTTTATTGTCTATCCAAAAAATAAGAAGCCACTGACAGTACAGGAACAGACTGAACAAGATTATGTAGTGATGCTGTCAGATTTTCATGAATCATCGAGTGATACACTCATGAAAAATCTGAAAAAGTCTGCCGAATATTATCAAAATCAGCGTGAAACACTGGGCGATGTATTGCAACAGGTTAAACAACAAGGTTTGAAAGCCACGTGGCAAGACCGAAAAATGTGGAATCAGATGCGGATGCTTAAAACCGATTTATCTGATGTCACAGGCTATACTTTTTTGGTGAATGGTAAGACGCCTGAACAAAACTGGAGTGGAGCATTTGGCTCAGGTGAGAAAGTTCGTTTACGTTTTATTAATGCCTCAGCGATGTCATTTTTTGATGTACGCATTCCCAACTTGAAAATGACAGTGGTCAGTGCTGATGGGCAACCCGTTAAACCTGTTACTGTTGATGAGTTTCGGATTGGGACAGCAGAAACTTATGATGTGATTGTTGAGCCGAAAGCTGCACATTATCAAATACAAGCAGAATCAATCGATCGGAGTGGTTTTGCATTAGCAAGTCTACAAAATGCGGCGATGCCTACACCACAGCAGATTGAGATTCCAAACGCACGACCACGTGCATTACTGACGATGCAGGATATGGGTCACGGCAATATGTCTGAACGTTCAGAACATACAGATCATTCTTCTATGTCTATGTCGAAGAATATGCAGGACACCTCTGAAGCTTCTCCATCCATGCCAAGTATGTCTGAACATATGAGTCATGATGCGATGTCACATGATGAGATGAGTCATCAGAATATGATGCATCCAGAAATATCCAATCATTCATCTGAAGTTCAATCAGCAAAAACTGTGCAAGGTTGGGCAAATGCTTCAACACCAATAGGTTTAAGGGCATTGCAATATCAGGATTTACAAGCATTAACACCACAGTCAGATATTCGTCAGCCGACCAAAGAGTTAGTTATCCGTTTGGGCGGAAATATGGAGCGTTATATTTGGACGATGAATGGAAAAAAATACAATGAGGCAGAACCACTAAAAGTGAAATATGGCGAGCGGATTCGCCTGAAATTTATTAATGACAGCATGATGGCACATCCAATGCATTTGCATGGCATGTTTGTGCAATTGGAAAATGGCCATTCTCTGGAAAATCTACCGAATAAGCACACGCTTATTGTGCCGCCCGGTAAAACGGTGACTGCATTGCTCACAGCAGATGAATTAGGAGAATGGGCAATTCACTGTCATTTGTTGTATCACATGTCCGCAGGCATGATGAATAAACTGATCGTGGCGAAAGTCAATGATGATGGATTGCCAAGTATTTCGTCTGAAAAAAATACGCTTCAGCCTGCTCAGGGAGATCAACATGCACAGCACTAAATTGATGAACATGTTAGTTTTTTCTGGCGGCTTGACTTTAAGTTCATGGGCATTTGCACATGAAGGGCACGACATGATGATGGCGAATATGCCAATGTCAAATATGCAGCATCATGCAGAAATGCAAATGCCAGAAACAGATACTTCAATGGAAAATCATCAAATGCCCTCAGATGTTTCTTTTGATGATCATTCAGATCATGATCATCGCCATGAACATGGAGGGCAAATTTATCAGGCAACGAAATTGGACAATCAATGGCGATTGGATAAACACGGGCAGGGTGAGTTTAATACTGAACTGGAAACACGGATTGGCACAGATGAAAATAAACTTTTCATTAAAGCACATCATGAAAAGTCAGAGTCTCAAAAAGCAGATTACGCGATTTCTGCGTTATACAGCCGTAATATCGCTGAATTTTGGGATGCTCAAGCAGGGTTGCGCTATCGTAGTGAAGCCTTTGATACACATCGTCAGGAAGCGGTTGATGCAGCATTGGGTTTACATGGTTTAGCCCCATATTTTTTTGAAACCGATGCGTACCTTTACGTTGGACAAGATCAACATATAAGTTTAAGTCTGGAAACTGAGCGTGATCTTTTACTGACGCAAAAGTTAATTACGCAGCCTTATATCAGCGCAGAGGTTTTAATTCGGGATGAATCTGATTATGCTCAAAAAACAGGATTAAGCTCTTTGCAAATGGGGATTCAAACCCGTTATGAAATCAATAAAAAAGTGATGCCATTTGTCGATGTTGCCTATCGTTATGAAAAAGGTGATCGGGAAACCAGTCGTCAAGTTGCAACGGGCTCAGAATCAGGCTGGCTCTATGGCGTAGGGATTAGTTTCAAGTTTTAATTGATTCGTCAAAATAAAGCTGTATAGAATGTCATCACAACTAACCTGATGACATTCTTTTTGCATCTGATCTGGTGCGTAAATGAGCCTAAAACAGCAGTACCAACGTTTTTTACTTTCCAATGCTTTTTTTCAATCACAAAGGGAGTTACACGCAGACGTCAATTTTTTTACAGATGATGAGTATGATTTTTCAGAGCAAGACAACATCCAGTCAGAATGGGTCAGTTATTACTATGTTCCCAAACTGGATATGACGCATGAGCGTGAATTACGCAAGGCTTTGGCACAATGCCATCAGGTCAAATATGTCGAGATGGATCATGAAACTCAACATATGGCAATTTTCCATGATGGTACGGTTGAGAGCGTGACCAATTTATTCAAAAAATATGTGGAACAGTTTGATTATCAGCAAACTTTATCCAATTTTTTGCCTGTTACTACGACTTTAAAACCTGTGATCAAAACCACGCAAATTTTATCGTGGTTATCTTCGATTTATATTATCTTATGTCTGGTCACTTTTTGTGTAGCAATTCTGGCGACATCATTCAGTCTATTTGCGATGAGTTTATTGATTTTGATGGATGCACTGATTTATTTAGTTGCGAATAATGCCATTTTAATTGAGCCATTACTCAGAAATAGAATGATTCAAACTTTGGCATGGTTTGAGCTGATTGCAGCAACTGGATTAATCATTGGCATTGTATACGATTACTTTAATCCACATGTTCCATTGGCGGGTTTTATTATCTTAGAAGGATTGGTTATTCTAACGGCCTTTATTTTATCGCGTTATTTAATTGCCAAAGATTATATGAAGAATCGGCCTTTGCACTGGAGTCATCTGGTGCAGAATATCGATGTAAGTGTTGCAATCGCTTTGGTCGTGACTGGATTGCTACTTCAGCTCACACAGAACACCAATATTGATTTGATGATGGCCATGTTGGTGATATTTTTAATTTTTTTAAGAGTGTTTAATATTCTAATTTTAAATAAACTTGCATTAAAACCATAAAAATATTGAGCATACAAAATGCGAAAAAGAATGTACTTTGGTTCACGCTAGCAATCGCGTGGAGATGTGAGACAACATGGAGGAACGACCTCCCCCAGATGAGGGAAAGAAGGTCAGGACGGCCTGACGCCTGATGATGGAGATTAAAATGGCTTGGGCAATATTAATTTTGGCGGGACTTTTTGAAGTCGTTTGGGCCTATTCGATGAAAATGTCGGAAGGTTTTACCCGTTTGGTGCCAAGTGTTATTACCATCATATTCATGGTGTTGAGTGTCGTATTATTATCAATCTCAATGCGAAGTTTGCCTCTTGGTACTGCCTACACAGTCTGGACAGGAATTGGTGCAATTGGATCTTTTATTGTAGGGATCCTCGTTTTGCATGAACCTATGGGAGCGATGCGCATGATGGCCGCGATTTTGATCGTTTCAGGTCTTGTATTGATGAAATTGTCATCACCTGCTTAAGGTTATTGAATATGCAGTTATCTTATCTTTATATGTCATCGCCTGTCGGGCAACTTAAATTAGTCGCGAATGAACAGGCTCTAGTCGCCATTCTTTGGGATAATGAAAACCCGAAAAGAGTCCGTTTGGCTGAACTTACTGAAGATTTAAATCATCCGATATTAGTAAAGACCAAAATGCAACTGATCGAGTATTTTTCAGGTCAGCGTAGTGTATTTGATATTCCGCTTGATTTTGAGGGAACTGATTTTCAGAAAAAAGTTTGGGCTGCATTGCTCACCATTCCCTATGGGGAAACCCGCAGCTACAAATACATTGCCCAATACATTGGCAATGAAAAAGCAGTACGTGCGGTGGGAGCTGCCAATGGTAAGAATCCAATTTCGATTATTGCGCCGTGCCATCGTGTGATTGGAGCAGGCGGAGCTTTGGTTGGCTTTGCAGGTGGACTCGATAAAAAAGAGATTTTGTTGAATTTGGAAATGAATAATATTTTAGTCTTATAAAATATAAGGATAATTATATGTTTTTATATGTCATTTTTTTTATTGTTATTATCGGGCTTCTATCCTATTTATCTTCCCCAACTTTTAAAGGGAAAATGGGGGAGAGCGTGGTCATTGATCAGGCCAAGCGTTATTTAGGTGAAGAATATATCATTCTGAATAATTGTACGATTCCTGATGAGCAAAATGGAACAACACAAATTGATCATATTTTGATTAGCCCATATGGGGTGTTTATTATTGAAACCAAAAACTATACTGGCTGGATTTTTGGCAGTATTAACCAAAAACATTGGACACAAAAAATTTATAAGAAAAATTATCGTTTCCAAAATCCAATCCATCAGAACTTCAAGCATTTAAAAGTATTGGAGCAAATTCTTGAGGATGTAGTTGTTCCTGAGTATCTACATTCAGTCATTGTATTTACATCACGTAGCGAGTTTAAAACCGTCATGCCCGAACATGTTTGTCGTGGTAAAGATTGGATCACACATGTGAAAAAATTTAATCAGGAGGTGATTCCAGCTATGAAGCAAAAAAGAATTAAGTATCGAATCGAAAAAGAAATATTGGAGCCATCATGGAAAACTCATCGTACGCATATTGCAAACCTACAACAGAAAAATACGCTGTCGATTGATTAAGTCTACAAGATGGCTATTTTCATAGCCACTTCAAACTCGAACCACTGAAATTTAAAAAATTAGGCAACTTCGTGTTGGCGGGCTAAAGCTTGATTCTTTAATAGCTGTTTTTCCTGTTCAGATAAAAATGCCACTTTCAAACCATTTTCTTGCGCGGTGCGGATTTGATTCTGAGTTAAACCCGCTTGTGGTGCTGCAACTTGATATTCATGTTGAATTTCAATACCTTCTACCGCAGGGTCATCAGTATTGATGGTTGCCAATATTCCATGTTGTAAAAACTCCTTAATTGGATGTTTTTCGATTGAACTGACTGTGTTGGTTTGTACATTTGACGTTATACAGGATTCAATTGCAATCTCATGTTCAGCCAGATAATCCATCAGTTTAGGATCTTGAATCGCTTTTACACCATGACCGATCCGTTCTGCCCCAAGTTCCTGTATAGCTTGCCAAATACTTTCTGGCCCTGCAGCTTCACCCGCATGTACCGTAATATGCCAACCTGCATTTCGAGCCTGTTTAAACTGGTCTAAGAAAAGAGTTCCAGGAAATCCCAGTTCATCACCTGCCAAGTCCAATGCGGTGATATGAAGTTTATGTGCCAGTAAGGCATCGAGTTCAGCTTGACAGGCTGCTTGTCCAAAAGTACGACTCATGATCCCAATCAAATTGGCTTTTATGCCCAAATCTCGACATCCTTGTTGTACACCATCAATAACGGCTTCAACAACACCAGCCAACGGAAGATGATGTGTCATTCCCATATAGCCTGGAGAAAAACGCAGTTCAATATAATCCAGCCCTTGTTGTTTTGCATCTTCGATATTTTCATAGGCAATACGTTGGCACGCCTCCAGACTTGCCAAGACCTTGACGCCCCAATCTAATTTCGCTAAAAAACTGAGCAAATCTGGCTGATTATCCGTGACTTGTACATGTGGGCGTAATTCTTCAAGTGTTTGAGCAGGTAAAGTAATTTGGTATTGTTGACCTAAATCTAAAATTGTTTGCGCACGAATATTACCGTCCAAATGACGATGGATATCGGTGAGGGGGAGGTTTCTTGAAATCATTGGCATTACCTCTCTATCATTGTTTTATTGCATTTTTATCTTGGCAGAGATTGGTTCAATAAAAAAGTAAGGCGATGTTATTTTTAGTGATCAATTTTAAAATAGTTTATTTAAAAAAATATGCTGTCAGTATGAAACTCACAGCATATTTTAGAATGGGATAGACTTTAGAAAATCACTTTGGTGGTAAGACCGAGTACCAATGCATTATCTACTTTATCGGTCGCACCAGGCTGAACCACATATTGCACAACAGGGCGTAGCATGAGCCATGGCGTGACATAATGTGAGTAATTAAGTTCGATGTTATATTCTGCATCTTCATTAATCGCGGCTTTTTTATTATAAACTCCATCGCGATAACGATCATTGACATGAATACGGTTAACACCTAAGCCCAAGATATCGTTTGGATGTTCATCGAATAGTCCAAGATAACGAATCCCGATTTGTTGGGTGTTGTCGATTTTATTGACGGTGGTGTCATGAAATGAAATATTGGTAAATCCATATAAACCACGTTTTCCACCATCAACAGAACTGAGTTGCTGATCTGCGGTAAACCATCCTGCATACGCCCGGTCTTTTTGTTCACCTGTTAGCACATCTTTGTTTTGTGTTTTATCGGCATTGTTATAAAAAACACCCAGACGATAACTTCCTGGTAACTGGTTAATTCCCTGTTTTGGTTGATAATGTAATTCAACTGGAACAGTGACTCCATCCATTTCATTGGACTTTAAGTTCCAGCCCTGATTTTCCTTGATATTGGTCGGATTAAACTCAAAAACACCAATTTGTGCAGAAAGCTCAGGGGTAAATCGGTATTTTACGATACCTGCCCATTGTGCCACAGGCTCGTTATACCAGACATTGCCCATCCATTTTCCATTTTGTGCTGTACAAAATGAAGTGCTCTGAAAGTCACAGCCCATGGCATTAAAATATGATCCCATGCCGATACGTCCCACACGGACACTCCAGCCTGTATCTGTAAAGATTTTTTCAATCGAAAACTGTGTTAGACGTGAGTCAACATTGCCCCGTCCCCAAGTGGCTTGAGTGTTTGCCATTTGGGGTGCACCAGGGTATGAAATGTTATCTACACTGGTGCTTTGTCCTTGACGAGCAGTAACGATGGTACGAACGGACACACCTTTCCAACCAAGTAACTTTTCTAAATCCAGACTACTTCCTAACCAGAGCTGACTAGCAAATGTTGCCCCATCTCTTGGTTTGTAACCACCATCTGCCAGATAGTCTGTATCGACATATAGGTTAGCATCAAAATTAATCCCTTTACTCGCCAATTCAGTACGTTGGCCATTCCAGTCGCCCAATAGATACTTGCTCTGAGGGCTAAAGGCATCGTCTGCATAACTTAGATTAAAACTGGATATTGCTGCAACACAGCTCACAATACTGAATTGTTTCAGTCCCTGAATTTTCATTTAACTCGACCACATAGGTTTAAAAAATTGTCCAGTCATTGTTTATCAACAATGAGTTTGAAAAATCTAACCATGTTTTAAAATTTAATCAACAAAAATTCACTTGAATTTTCATGCTATTTTTTTGAACAGTTAGTCTAAATTTATTTAGGTGTGCAAATCTCTATCGGCTAAACCATTAAAAGTGATTTCGATTCATTAGATCTAATCCACCTCTACGGTATTTTACAAATAAGACTAAAAGTTAAATTTTAAATATTTATTTAATTGAATAGACTTCTTTTATAAATCACTTTTACGCAGCTCTAAATTATAAGTTCCTGTAATCAAATAGAATCTTGGACTGAGTTTTTTACCTTTATTCCGATAACGCTCCGTAAGGATTTTGACAGTCTTTAATGTACCAATACCACTTAACGTGGTGCTTTATCGTGCGGTTATAGTATAGAGCATGCAATTATTGAGATTAGTTTAATAACCTCGCCTAAACGAGGTTATTATTGACTTTGAAATTACTTTTTCGCTTCCTCAATAAACTCTTTAAAATCAGCCTTACGAATCATGGCATGGATACCTTTTGTACGATCTACTACCTGTGAAACCTGAAAATCAGTCGCTGCACTTAAGTATGCGTAGGCAGTGGCTTCATCGATGCCAAATTCATTCTTTAAAAAGGCAATAGCTTCACGAGTTGATTTCTTCATTGCTTCATCAAGATCTGGATCTAAACCGGGAGTAATCCAGAATTCTGCATTTTCAGCTAAAGGCTGTTTAATCTCTTTACCTGGTATTTTATCGCGTCCAGATTTAAGTACTGTAATTTTCAAAGTAGCACGAGCAGACCCTTCAAGCGCCGTTAATGCAACTTCGCCATCACCTTGCACAAAATGACTATCCCCAGTATAGAACATTGCACCAGGAACTTGCACTGGATAATAGGCTGTCGCTCCAGCACCAAGCTCATTAATATCAATGTTTCCGCCAAAGAAAGCAGGTGGAATGGAATTTACTGGTTCGCTGGTATTCGGTGCAACACCCATAGTTCCCATGAATGGGTAAAGTGGGAAGCGTATAGATTTACCAGAATCTGTTTTCATTACACCTTCATATTCACCTTTTGCATTCTTCTCAATAGGGGTGAATATTGAAACATTTCCAAATGATGCGGGATCATTTACTGAGGGATTTGGACTAGCTGGGGTTTTAGGAAATTCGCCAGCTAAAGCACCCTTGCCATGTCGATTCGATATGACCCCGTAAGGTACTCGTGGCTCGACTTTAATAATCTCAACTTTTAAAATATCACCTGGCATAGCCCCTTCAATAGCGACTGGACCTGTAATGATATGAGGACCATCTTTGACGAAATCATGTTTTAAGTTAGATTTTGTAATTAATTTTGCTTCATCTAAAATATAGTCCGATTTAACACCTTTAGATTTAAAATATTTTTCAGCATCACGCCCTTGATCTTCAAGTAAACCTTCATGTGAAACTGTATCAAATGTGATAGTGCTTCCAGATGGTACGGTTAAAACTGATTTTGTATCTTTATTTGGCAAATATCCCCATTTAATTGTTGAAAGAGTGGAGGGGATATAATAATTTCCAGAATAAGGTCCACTTTTAAGTAAGGTGGGTTTATCAGATATTTGTTTTAAAACTGTGAAATCATCAGCATATACTGTAGCAAATGCAGAACACCCCAAAACAAGTATTGATAAAAGTGATTTTTTCAAAATAACCGCTCCATTTTAAGTAAAATTTAAGGAAAGTGTTAATTTGAATGCAATTTGAATGCCAATATGATTAAAAAAATTATCGAATAGGAGAGTGGTGGCAGTCCAGATCTAACTTAATGGTGTCTACAAAATCGGTGGCTATTCAAACAATTTTTGGCATTTTTGCGGTATCAGTTTCACGGTAAAATAAGTTTGCCGTATAAATTACCGTAAAAAACGTAGATTTTGATAGATCAATAGAGACAATTATTTATTTTGAATTTTATTAAGTTATTGATTTTTAATATTCGGATAGATTTGAATATTCTTCTAAATACTAAATTATACAATAAAGTGGTGCGCTCGGCGGGACTTGGATTTTTAATTTAAGCAATTGTTTTATATTTAAATATTTTAAAATTATATTGAGTTGTATCCCTAATTGTATCCTTATTTTCTTAAGTACTATTAACTGAATTTTATTCAATTAATAGTTCTAGTTCGAATCCTTATTTAGGATTCGAACTACTAAAATAATTTAATCTGATCTGATAAATTATTAGCTTTAAAGTTGAATTCGGTTTGAAACTTTTACGGGTAGAAGAGTCTGATTTTTTTGCAGAATACTATTGTATACGTTCACATCACCCACAGTTTGAATTGATAAAACTAAAGAATATCTAATAGGAGATAGTTCTGATATTTCAGTCGCAGCACCTTGTTCTCTAGCATGGTATTTAACATCAAATAAAGGATCTTCAAGAGTAGATAATTTAAATCTTTGGCTTCTAGATATTGTTGTTTCCCATTTATGTGCATCTTCTCTTAATTCTTCTTCAGTTAGATATAAGCCTTTACTTGAGAAAAAAGTTTTTGCATCAGGATGTTGTTGTTCATCATTTTTCTTATTTTGATTAGCTCTAAAAGTAATATCCAAACCTGATCGGGTGTAGTGCAGTGGATGTTCAGGATCTGTAATAGCATTAATACTGAATGTTGCTTTTAAAATAACCCATGTACAATCCGCGTCTTTAGGAACTGGAATAGGTATACGCAAATGTTGGTCTGGTTTAAGTTCTCCCTGAAATAGAATTGTAGCTTCATCATCTAAGCATTCTAATACTTCTTCTGGTTGATGTGGTAATTTACCCCAACCTACATTATTTTGTGAATGTTGTTTTGGTTTAGCCTTATGAATCATTAAGGCTTTAATTGAATTTGTTGTTAACTCAAAATCTGTTAATGCATCAATACCAGCTGCTACACGCATGGCAAGTGGGGAAGCGAAGCTAGTGCCCATTGTCGAGATTATTGAATGAGTTAATGGTGAGTAAACATGGAACATCTCCTTTTCACTTCCACCAAATAAAACTCCATCAGGTTTAATTAAGCCAGGACTTCTTCCAGGACCCGTACAGCTATAAGGGGCACGTTCCCAATCTTCGCTTTGGCAATCAATTGCTCCAATAGCAAGGCTGTTAACCATGTCACTTGGGGGTTGGATGCGTCCTAATTCTCCAGGTAGGTCGCCATCATTTCCAATAGCAATTGTCGCTAAACAATGTCCATCTTGTAGATATTGGTCGAGGACAGAGGTCCATACATGTACATCATCATCATCAACAGCTATTTGAGGTCCTAGACTCAAATTAATATATTTATACTTTTTTTCTTTAAGTACATCTTCAATTCTTGATAAGACATTAAATAAATCAGGATCATGCTCATCTTCTGGTGAAAGAACTCTAACTACATCCACACTTGTGTACGGAGAGCCTAACAACCCAGAACCTGGTTGATATGGTCCAAATAGATAAGTTGAGCATACTTCACTACCATGTGCTAAAAAATGGGGATGAGATGTAGAAACATCAACAGGTATAATTTCCTTAGCTAAATCTCCCAGAAGATGAATGCTTCCAAGGCCACCATCGAAAATACATACTTTAAACTTATCAGAGAGTTGATAATTTTGAGGAAAGGCAAAAGCTTCTTTTAATTGTGTCCTTGTTAAATTAGGCTTATTGAAACGTAACTTGGGAATACTTCTTAACGCTCGCAAATGAGAAAATTCAGCAAGCTCCTCTTCAAGACCATGTTCAATAGTTACAGGTAAGAATGTTAAGCCTCCAACAAATTTACTTTTATTTTTTTCCGCATTTCCTCCTAGCTTATCAACATATTTTAGAAAAGCTTCTAGAATACTTTCTTCTTCTTGGGATGCGTGAATTACCACTTCAAGTTTATTGATTTGTCTAGTCGGATCTAAATTTTTAATCTTTTCTTCTGAAGTAAAAATATCAACACGTTCAATTGTTCGAATAAAGTCTAAAGTAACTTGATCTAAATCATTTTCTTCAACATTTTTAAGCATTTTTTGATAATCAGTTTTTTTTCCTGATACATATATGCAAGAAGTTATAGCAATATCTGGATGTTTACGTGTAGCCCAACTATCAGGGGAAATTTTTATAGATTTTGATCCTATATCTTTCATCCCAAATTTTTTAAACAGCTTACGAGGATAATAAGTTTTAGCTAAATATGAAGGGTGTTGAATAAACTTGACCACGACCTCATCATTAGCACATGCATCCGCAGGTTTATTTTCGATTTCCCACATAATTTCCTCTAAATTATGTTGGAATCTTAATCTCCCTTCTTCTATGGAATAGGGATGTTTCTTATCGCCACCGCCAGTTTTTATGTAAACTGGATTTGTAATGGTTTCACCATAACCTATGAGGAAGTTCTTCATATTTAATTACTCTCAATTGTTTGTAAAGTGGTAATAATTTTTTTAATCGTTGGTCTACTTAAGCCTGTTTCTTCAGCGATTTTTCTTTGAGAAAGACCTTTTCGATATAGTTTAAGCACAATTTCATTTCTTTCGGTTTTAGAAATTTGCTGTTGAGAAGTATTAGAAACTGATTCTAAATTTTCATTTCTTCCTAAAAGAATATTAATGAGTGCTTGGTCTTTTATAAAGGCTTCTTTTCTAGCTAAGTTAAATGTTCTTTCAATATCGCTAAAAGATTTTCCTGAAAAAAGGTCACATAAAAGTTTTTTATGTTTTTTTAAGTCAGAATGTTGCTGTTCTATATAAGCTTCGATCATTTGTGGAGTTGGATTACTGAACTTAAGTTGTAAGTCAAATCTACGCCAAATTGCCGGATCAAGTAATTCGCTATGATTTGTAGCTGCTATTAAGATGGATGATTCTGGCCAGTCATCTAGTGTCTGTAAAAGCACCGTGACTAGACGTTTCAATTCTCCTAGTTCTCGCTCATCATCTCTACGTTTTGCAATTGCATCAAATTCATCTAATAGCATTACACAAGGGAACGAAGAGGCGTAATCAAGAACTGCTCGAATGTTGCTGCCTGTTTTACCAAGATAACTACTTATAACTGTAGCTAAATCTAAAACAATTAATGGCAGTTCTAATTTATTTGCCAGCCATCTAGCTGACATTGTTTTGCCTATGCCTGGAGGACCTTCAAATAAAATTGTTTTAGTAGGAGTTAATCCGAGTTCTAACAATTTTTCAATTAAAGAGCGTTCTTTAACTACTTGAAATAATTTACTTTCAATATTTTCTGACAGAATAGGAGTTGAAGGCATAATAACTGGATTTTCGACACGAACTAGTTGTAATCGTGAATCAGTGTCAACAGGAAGTATTTTTGAATTATCTTTCGAACGTAAAAGGTTCGATTGCAATCTACTGTTAATAAAATGGTACAACTCTGGATCATCACTCTTAATTTTAGGAGCGATTTTTTTTAATGCCATTTCAACTGATCTGATATTACCAGTTAGAGCGGAATCAATAAGAAGTTGGCTAAGTTTTAGTTCCATTTTGGTAAACTTTTTTAATATAACAAGTAGATTTTATCCTAAAATTTACCGTTTTAAAAATTTTTTACCAATTTAAGTGTTTTTTTACCATTGGTTGGTGTTTAGTTTTTTCTAGGTCTACCGGTTCGATTTCTTAAATCATTTTTTAGAAAAGGAACAACAAGATTTGGATCATAGAGTTTCTTTCCAGAACCACCCACATTAAATAGTTCTAATTTTTGTGAGAGCATTTCTCTTGATAGAGGAAAGCGTTTAGTGAGCCATGCTAAATCTACAAGATCGGGATATTGCTCTACTTCTAATGAAATAACTGTGGCGCCGTGAATTTTATCTCCTAAGCATATCTGAGGTGGAGATTCGCTTTCTACAGTGATGATATATTTTTGCTTAAACATATTAGAGACTACTCCAGTTTATCTTTAAACTTTTCAACTTCTTTTTTTTAAAACTGACTCATACCAGAAAACATCTTTTTTGTTAATACGGGTTGGTTGGGAATTTCACCACTATTTACCCGATCATAGAAGGCATCCTTCTTTATTGAAAGAAGGGCCCTAAAATCTTTTGCACATACTCGTCTGTCAATATTCATCGTAATTTAGAGTTAAGTTTTTATCCTAAGTAGATTTATCTTTTAATAAGGTAAAATCAATAAAAATTATTTTGATAAAGTTACGAAAACTAAGGTTGATAGAAGATATCAGGTATTGAATTCATGATTTTGTTTATTTTATATACGCTGATCATGTTATTACATCAAAAAATATTGAGAGAAATAGCTGTTATTTCTGTCTTATTCTGAATGAAAACCTATGATTATTTTTCTAAAATAACATCTGCTAACTGTTCAGCAATTTCTTGGATAGTACTAATAGCAGTATTCAAAGCAACTTTATCAGCAAGATTGGAACTGTAGTTCATTACCTCTGTTTTTGATATCTTATGCCAGATCGGTAATATCATTTTATGACCGTTCATTTCTCTGGCAACAAGTCCATCCAACTCATAATTAGTCCACTCTTTTTTTATGAAGTCTGCTGAAAGTACTACAGTCCCATATTTAGAGTTCCTAAGACCACTGTCGATATTCCGTCGTAAACTGTCACCAACTTTCAAAGTAAATTCGTCGTACCATACTTTTACGCCAAGCTCCTGTAATGTCTCAGCGAGAGGCCTAACAAAGTCATCTTTATCCTCTGAAGCATGTGAAATGAAAAGGTCATATTCAGGCTCTGATTCAAAATTGGGATTAATGGATGTTGAAGCGGTGACTCCACTAATGTATTGAGTAGATGCTTTTATGCTATCAATCTCGCGTTTCAATTTTCTCTGATGTTCTATCGCTTCTTTTTGCTGTTTTTTAACCAATGCATCTAACTTTTTACGTTCATCTGATTCAGCCTTCATTAAGTTCTGATTTTCTTTAAGTAATTTATTTTGAATATCTGTTTTTTTCTTTTGGAGGTCTGAGAGTTTTTTCTGTATCTGCGCATTTTCTTGTTCTTTTCTACTGATTTCAGAAAGCTTAGATTTTAGTGTGTTAGCTGTAGTGGTCTTAGTGATGGATGTTTGAATCTGGATAGTTTTGGTGGTGATATCGCTTGCTTTCTTCTGTTCTAGACTCATTCTATGAGTTACATCGGCCAGCTCTTTATTGAGCCTTGAAATAGTTGATGATATAGACTGAATTGACATGTTTTTTTAGTATTAAGAATAAAAAAATAAGGTTATTCGCTGATCAATGAAAATGCAAGTATATGTTTAAAAAAACAGCATATTTCACTCTCCCTCGCGCGCGCGCGCGTTTTGTTGAGAATTTACCCAATTTTTGTAAGCGGAGTTTAATCCTTAATACCTTAATCGCAATAAGATGAATTCCAATGCTTACTGAACTTTATTGTTTTTCTTCTCAAGAAAAACTGTTCATCAATAAAAAGATTAGAAGATATTCAACCCCCAATTTTAGTTTGATGATAGAGGAGCTCAGAGAGAACCACGATATGTCAGTCGAGAAGATTGCATTCATATTACAGGACAGTGAAAGTGCAGTATTTGGTTGGTCGACTGGCGCAAAGCCGTTCTATGAACATGGCGAAAACTTTGTGGACTTATGGAAGACTTTAACTGAAAAATCTGATGAGCAAATTCCGCGTATTACTCGCTTTTATTGAGAGCAATTTATGACTTCTAGATTTAAATTACGGGAACCAATTATTGGTGTGGAAATGGATCGATCTAAAGAACTATGTGCTATGGTTGTAAATGGTATTGATCAGTTCCAAGCGGACATTCATTACCTTGATTCTAATCAACTTTTTAAAAAATGTTTCGTTGACCAGTTGATATTAATTGCGAAAAATTTAGATGAGCTGATTTATTTATTATTGGGTTTAGTTAAGCCGAATAGTATTTACTTTCGTGTCCTGAAAGAATCAGTTGGATTGATAAATATGACACCCAATGTATTTATTATCACGGCGCATTACCTTAATCCAGAAAATAAATATAAGAGGTTATTGAGTAAATTTTATTTTGATCAAGAACTTGAGCAGGTAAAATCTAAAGTTAATTTAGTGAATAAGTATTTAAAAAAAATTAGCAAAATTAAAAATTTAAAAAGATAGCTTATCTGAGATGTCTTAATTCACTCATTTTTTTAATGCAGAGTAAACATAAAATTAAATTTTACAGAAAGATTTATCATTAATGACAAAAATTATTTCACCAGACAATACCGAGCTTCTAGTGCAAATCTTGGGTGATATTCAAAACAAAGCCTATATCGATGTTGTGTGTGATGTTCAGCAACAGGTGAGTGAATTACCACAACTTGAATTACCAGTTTTCCACCATTTCGCACCTAATGTTTATATGCGCCAAATGGATGCACCAGCAGGAACTTTAATGGTTACGAAGATGCATAAAACAGAGCATTTCTTAATTATTTTAAAAGGTAGTGCAACAATACAAAGCGCAGATGGAATGAGTCAAGTTTATGCACCGCAGATCATAAAAACTATGCCGGGAACCAAACGTGTTATTTACTTTCATGAAGACTCATCATGGCTAACTGTACATCCAACTGAATCAACTAATTTATTAGAAATTGAGAATCAAATGATTGTTCCTGATAATCAAATACAAAACTTTTTAAAGTCTCTTGAGGATAAAGGAGATCTACAATGACATGGTTTGCAGTAGCTGCGGCAGCAGCAGCAGCAGTGGGTACCGCAATATCAGGTTACTCTGCATACGAAACAGGAAAAACGCAAAGTGAACAAGCGAAAGCTGATGCAGATGCATCAAAGGCACAAGGACGTTTAGAAGCCGAGCGTATCCGTAAACAAAAGGAAAAAGTTCAATCAGCAGCACGAGCAGCCGCCGCCGAAAATGGTTTGAGTGTGAATGAAGGTACAGTGGTTACGATTAACGATCGTATTGAACAAGATGCACAATACGATGCTGCCATGGCTGAAATAACAGGATTTAATTCTTCACAGCGGTTACAGGCTGAATCCAGTATCTACAAGAGCAACGCCAATACCGCATTGGCGACTGGTGCTGCTAATGCTGTGGCTGCTGGTGCAAAGGGGTGGAAATAATGGCTAGAATCCCAATGGGTAACTTCGGTAATGCGTTGCCACAAACCCAGCGTATCCAAATGCCTGAAAATCAAAGTGGCCAGATGATTGGCAATGCTTTGCAAAATATTAGTAACGCTGCTGAACAGGCCCATCGAAACCAAATTAATAAAGAAGTAGAAGCTAAAAAAACAGAATTACTTATGAATGATCAGCAGTATAAACAAGATACTGCTCAATATATTCAACAATCTGCAAAGTTCTCAGCTGATATTGATTTAATGGATGCTGATATTACGGCGAGAGTTCAAAGTGGCTCATTGCTAATAGAAAACGCTGTTCAAGAGCGTCAAAGTAATTTGGAAAAAATTAAAAGACAATATATCTCGAATATACCCAATACGCGAAAAATGGATTTTGATCAGCATATTGATAAAACGTCATATCAAAGTGCATCCAAGTATATGCCAGTCGCATTTCAAGCTGCACGTTCACAAGCATCTGCACAGTTAGATGAGCTATCTAATAATCTTTTAAAGTCCAACACCACTATAGGAGATGGTGAAAAATCTATTCGTGAGTTTGGTATATCCAAAAATTTACCAATCGGCACTGTAGAAGCAACAGTAAATAAATACAAAAATACATCTGCCACGAATGGCGCAAATGCTTGGTTTGCTGGAAGTATGGATAATAATGAGCAATTATCAAAAATGACCGCAGCAGAGGATGTTTTAAAAGCCTATCCAAACTTAACTCAAGAACAAGCAATCTATTACGCGCATAAAAGCCTGACGCGCATTGATCAAAACAATAAAGCTGCTGAAGTTGCGCAGAATCGTATTGAAGCGGATGCGAAAGATGCAACCACGGAAATGCGTCAAATTACCGAAATAGGTATTGTGCCGGATGATTCTAAAATTCAAGGCTTATATAGTCGAGTGAAAGGCACAAAACAAGAAGCAGAGTTCCAAAAACTTGCATCTAATACGGTTGAAGTTCAGAAGTTTATGAGAATGCCGCCAGATGCTCGTCAATCGTATTTGTCAAAGCTTGAATCAGATGCACATAGCGCACCATCAGATGATCCAAAAGGTTTAGGGTTCCGCTTGGACCTATTAAAAAAAGCCAATACAAATATGCTTGGCAATGAAAAGAATAATGCAAGTTTGGCTTATTCCATTAAGACTGGACAGAATTTACAAGTTGTTCCAACGACTTTGATTGCTCAGGGTGATGCTAGTGCAATTCAAACGCTTTCTAATAACATTAAGGCCATTGCTGCGAGTCATCAAACAGATGGGGTTACAGGATCATTAAATCCGCTATCACAACAGCAGCAGCAAGAAATGCAGCAGTATGTATCGACTGCCAATTCAGCACAAAAACTGCAACTGGGATCAAGTTTGTTTAAGGCTAGTGCAGGGAATGCCAATGCTGCGAGAGATATGATTAACTCGGTATTTGGTGACAAAAACTCAATTCGCTGGGCGATATCATTAAACAATAGAAATCTACCAGTAATTGCAAATCAAGTAGTTTCTGGACAGGATTTGTTAGATAAAAACTTAGTCAAGCTGAATGACAATGGGCTTAATTATCAGGTCACTGAATATTTAAAAGGAGTAGCTTCACCTGGTTCACCAGAATACAAAGTTTATTTTGATTCGGTTAAGGCGAACTATGCATATCTTGCTCAGAAGTCTGAAAAACTAACAGACAAGTCTGGGAAATTAGATGCCAAAAACATTGATCCTGACTTATTTAATAAGGCAATTCTTGAGATTACTGGCGGTAAGTTCACTTCGCGCGGGTGGGGCAGCAAAAGTACTGTACTTCGACCACATACAGTAAGCGAAAAATCATTTCAAGATCAGCTAGAAGTCTTTAACTCTCAAAACTCCCGCACTTATGGTGGCTCCGATCGTGATTTCTTTTTAGATTTACCATTAGAACAAAACCCTAAAAATCCATATCAGTATTTTTTTAAAAATGGTTCTGGCTATATCTTAGATAAAAACAGCAATAAAGACCCTAAGAAACAAACACGCCTAACGCTTGAATTACATTGAGGTGAGCATGGACATTTTAGCAGATGACGAATTAAGCCTAAATCAAGATGACCCACGATATAAACCAAAATCCCAACGTAATGCTATTGCGGATGGTGGGCTTGGTGTTGTATCTGGTATTGCGATGGGTACAGTTGAGACTGCAACTTCGGTTGATGCTGCATTTCGCGGGAATAAGAAAGCAGCAGCGCTGCGGGCGCAAAACCTTTCCATATTTAAACCTGATGATTTAGGGGTAGCGGGTGAATTTACTTATGGATTAACACGCGACTTCACGAAAGTTGGGTGGAATGCATTAGCCACAATTAGCACAGGTGGTATTAGTGGTGTCGCCACACAAGCAGGGCTATTTGGATTCCAGTCTTATGAGTCGGAAAAATCAGATCTAATTAATATGGGGGCCGATGAAAGCACCGCAACTAAAGGTGCTGCAATTCGTGGTGCCACCGATGCTGCAACTTTTGCCATCCCTGCCCACGGTATTGCAAAAAATGTTGTAGCTGACGCAGTTGCAACGACTGGGCTTGCGATTGGTGGTGGTATTACTGGTGATTATGTCGAGGGCAACTACCTTTAAGACAATGATGTTAAAAAAGTTGCTCTATATGGGGAGGGATTACAGGAAAATGCTATAAGCCCTACAACGATTGCTGCAAATGGTGGAATGGCATTACTTTTAAATCTATGGGCAAATAAAGGGAAATTGCAACCAGAGCAAGCCAAACAAATTAAACAAACAGATGCCGCAACTGATGCTGCACATGTTCAAGCCAATATTGAACACGCTGAAAAATCAAATATTTTTGAGCCTGAGAATGCTAAAGATGCAAACTCTCATTTTTATGCCTTAGATTCATCAATGGAGCAGATGTTTAATAATGAGCTTGTAAGCCTACAAAATCCTGTTACTGGCAAGCCTAAAACAGTTGTAACTACACCAAAAACAACCAAGCCCATCACCTCTGTTGCTAACACTATTCAGACTGTAAATATTGATGCGTCAGAGTTTAGCTCTATCAAATATAATGATCCACGCCTTGATGTTGTTGCAGATAACAAAGGCGTTGAAATGGGAATGCAGTGGGCAACGCCACTAATCAAAGCCATTCGTAAAAGCGGTGAAAAATCCAATAATAACCAAGTATCCCCAAAAGGTGCACGCTCGGTTATGCAGTTTATTCCAAGCACCTTTAATGCTTTAAAAAATAAATACAATAAAAATTGGAATATTAATAATCCAAGCGACATGACTGAAGCTGCTTATTACTTAGTTCGTGATATTTCCAAAGAATATAAAACCCAAGACCCAAGAGTGATTGCTGCTCATTACAATGGTGGATATAAGAATGGTCGATCTGTTCAAAAAACAGGGCAGGCAGTACATGCAGAAACCATTGCATATATTGATCGAATTAGTAAAAGCTTAGGTGGTGAAGCACCTGTAATCCGTGGCTCAGAATCGGAATTTCCAGAGTTTGAAGCAGACTATTCAAGACCACCAGAATATAAATCACAAGCTGATGCTGAAGCTATGGCAATGCCTAATGTGATGCATGAAAGCCTTGTTGATGATATCAATGTGAGAAGCGACCTTGAGTCTAGCTTTAAGGATTTGGAATCCCCAATGACGCAAGAGGATTTGAACTATCTTAAAGATACGGCGCATTATCAACCTGTTAATGGCAACATAAATCGTGTGGCTTATGTTGAACCACAAATTATACTGTCTGGCAAAGGTGCTTCTAACGAAACTCGTTTGACTCAACTTGAGGAAAGTATTGAGCAACTACAAACCACTGCTAATCCACAACAAACTACTGTTGAAAGCGTAAAGCAAGAAGCAATCAATAATCCAGATAATGCAATTGATCAGATTAATGGGGCTATTGTTGCGTCAGATGCGCCCACAGCAAATATTAACAATTGGCAAGGCACACGCTCGGATAATTATTTAAAGCGTAGTATGGCGCAATCTGATGGCTCTACATTGCAGCAACTGCACAACAAGAAAAATAACACCACTTTTGAACGACAAATAAATAGTGATGGAACGATTAGTCCTGTTCGTGCCGTTAAAGATGGGCGTGATTTATTTGCAGTATCAAAAGGCAATAATGTTTTGACAAAAAGCCAGAATGATGCAGCCCAAGCACTTGAACGTGAATTCTGGCAACCAAAGACAAAACAGCACGATGGTGTGCCAGACTTATCTAAAGATTCCAGTAATGAATATGGCTCATTTGCAAGTACGGCGGATGGTCGTGAAGCATTGGAAATCATGGAATCTAATCCAGATATGCAGATTACTTATACTCGTTTGGATCAAGATGGAAATGAGGAGGTGATTACAGCTTCGGCTCGTGACCTATTGGATGATATTCGTGATCAAGAAGATTTAGCCAAAGAAGATATTAGTGCCGTCAAGGCTTTAGCAAGTTGTGCGATGAAATTTGGGAGCGATGCGGCATGAGATCGGAATGTAAAGAAGCGGTAGAGAAAGCCTTAGGGCGTAAAACACCAACCAATTATCGTAATCGAATTTCTTTAATGTATCAACGAGCGCAAAACATTTTAGCGCGGACTGATCCCGATTGGGGTATGAAAAGTGCAGCCGATCGAGCGGAAGCGATTGCACAAAAAACGGCAAGCGACCTATCTATTCAGATTGCAAAGAATAACCAAAATATTGCACGTGATGCGGTCTTAAAGGCACAGATTGAAGCACAGATTTATAATCATCCAAAGCTCAACCCGATACAAGCCTTGATGCGTAAAATAGCCTATTTTTCAGATCAAAGCGGCATTCAATCTGCGGAAAAACAGGCGCAATCCTTGCATAGTTTATGGATGTCACGAGTTGCTGATGTCTTCACCAAAACCCAGGAACGATTTGGAATGTCAGTCAATAAAACTATGACTGATGACATTATTCGAGTCATGTTTGGTGGTAAATCCGACAATCCAGAAATTATGGCAATGGCTAAAGAGGTAAGCGAAACGCTAGAAGAAATGCGTTTAGCCTTTAATCGTAATGGCGGAAATATTAAGAAGTTAGATAACTATGGTTTTATGACTTCTCATGATCAGAAAAAAGTGGCTCTCACTGATCAATCTGAATGGGTCAATAATGTAATGCAGGGCTTGGATCGCAATCAGTATGTTAAAGAAGATGGCTCTTTAATGAATGATGCCGAGCTTAAAACAGTGCTTGATGATGTTTATCAAACCATTGCAACCAATGGTGCAAACAAGGAATTAAAAGCTTTAAATCAACAAAAGAAATCCGATGCTATTACTCCAATTGGCGGGCGTAGTAAAATGGCAAATCGCCACCAAGAAGCTAGAGCTTTACATTTTAAAGATGGTGATGCATGGCTGAATTATCAGGGAAAGTATGGCACCTATAATGAAACTGGATTTCATGAGATTTTAAAGAACCATGTACAGCGTATGTCAACCGAAATTGCCATGATGCAAAACTTTGGTTCTAATCCTAGACTGGCTTTTGAAACCATTCTAAATGAAGCATTGATACGGGCTAAAGCCGATCCTAGTAACGGTCAAAAGCATGGCGCACTAGATAAACAGGCGCATCGAGCAACGAGCATGTATAACACTTTAGATGCTCATACTAAGGCGATTGACTCAACTCTTGGAAATATCATGGGTGGGCTGCGTGCGCTCATGGTGTCATCAAAATTGGGCAGTACCACCATCACCACATTTGGTGACCATGCAAGCATGAAGCGAATAGGTAACATGCTAGGACTTTCCTACACTAAATCGATTGCACCTGAATACATGAAGCAGCTTACACAAGGCAAGTATCGCGATGAAGCATTGCGGTTTGGCCTCGGCATTAACGAAATGGCCGGTTCAATAACTCGTTTTGGTGACGCTGATGTTGTCAGCAGTGCTACCAAGTCAGGCCGCTTTAATGCACGTATGCAGGCTTTTGCTGCAACGACTATGAAACTATCAGGTTTGAACGCCGTCACTGCAGGGGCGAAACGAGCGTTCAATCTGGTGCATATGAATAAGCTTGCTGAAATGACCCGTAAAATGGATTGGAAGGATCTTGGTGAAGCTGATTTAAAAATCCTAAAAGGCAATGGGATTAATGAAAGCGATTGGCAATTGTGGCAAAAACTTGAACCAAGCAAGCGTGATGATGGAACGCCTGTTTTAACTCAGAATGATTTTTTTAATGCGCCTGATGATGTGATTAAACAATTTCTGCCACCTGACAAACAATCAAGTGATCGAGCTATTCAGGATTTCCGCTATAAGGCTGCAATGAAATACCAGACTCATATTTTTAATGAAGAAAGCGTGGCTATTATTGAGGCTGGTGTTCGTGAGCGAAGTATTATCAATTTAGGTGAAGCTGGTACAATCCAAGGCGAGCTAGGTAGAACCTTATTCCAATTTAAGGGATTCCCTTTAGCTTATATGTTTCGTATGGGGCATCGTGCATTTGCTCAAAATGATATAAAAAGTCGGGCGACATTTCTGGCATCTTTACTTGCGTATCAAACTTTGGCGGGCGCATTAATTGTTCAGATGCAAAACGTGGCAAATGGTAAAAATCCAGAGCCAGTATTTACGCCTGATTTCTTTGGTAAGTCACTTTTAAAAGGTGGTGGGCTTTCCTTCTTGGGGGACATCATGTCTGCACTTTCAGATCCAACAGGGCGCAGTGCATCTGATTTTATTAGTGGCCCATTAATTGGACAGGGCATGAAATTGGGTATGCTGCTTACAGGTATGGGTAATAATATTATTGAGGGTAAAGAATCAACCCGAATGATGGAAATAGCCAACACATTAAAAGGAAATATCCCACTTCAAAACTTATGGTACAGTAAATTGGTTATAGACCGCATGCTGTATTCTAAACTTCAAAATATGATTGACCCAGATTATTTGCCTAAAACACAGCAGCGATTAGAAAATTTAGGGAATAGTTACTGGTGGGATATGAGCGAATGAAAAGAATTGGAATAATTTTATTGGTATTATTAACGGGATGCGCAACTCAACCAGAAAAAACAAAAGTCGATATTGGGCAATTAAGATATGTAACAAAAGAAAAGCAGATTAATTATCTCACTTGTATTAAAGAGGCTAGCTTAATTTACTCAAAATCCAGTTCATCTGCTGGAGAGGCGGCACAAGCTACTTTAAGCAAATGTGAATCCCAACTATCTGAAGTAACTACAGCTTCATTTAATCAATTACATGCTGTTGGTAAGCATGATATGACAAGCTTAGATATAAAAATGGCGAATGAATATAGCGAAAAACTAAAAAAAGACTCCTATGATAATGCAGTGCGATATATTATTGAGAGTAGAATGAAAAACCAATAAATTTCGCAAAAAACTTAACTTAAGCCCCTTAATATAGATGGGGCTTTTAATAATCAAATAGAAAATATTTTAAAAATGCTGTTTATTTATTTAAGCAGATTTAACTGCCCAATTTCATATTTATAACTTTGCCATTCGCCTAAACGTGGAATGCGATTAATGCCAGTTTGTTCGCGCCACAGCTCAATAAACGCATCTCCATGTTCATAGTTTGGAATACTGCCTGTCGCCCAACTTGATACCGCTGATGATGATGCATCAAGCACATAGGAAATTTTTTCATGTGACCAACCGAGATTGCGTAAATCTAAAATCATACGACCAAAATCGGGTGCTTTATAACCCCGTCTTTGCACTAAAAATTTTTTAATTTTTTTATCAGATTTTAGTTTTCTAAAACGTTTAGGTAGTCCACCTGTTAGTACAGAACTATCAAAATTTAAATCATATATATACATTAAGTGGTTACCCCATGTATTTGTTCTAGTGCATTCGCATCTAAATTTGAAAATTGACAGTACTTCAAGTAAGCGTGCATATATGCTGTACCAGGTGCGCCGTGTCTATTCTTACCAACAATAGCCTCAGCAACACCTATGTATTTAGACTCTTTGTTATAAATCTCATCTCGATATAAAAATAAGATTTGATCTGCATCCTGTTCGATGGCTCCAGATTCTCTTAGATCAGAAAGTATGGGGCGCTTATTGGGACGTTTTTCTAATTCACGATTGAGCTGTGATAATAGAACAACCACGCAATCAAACTCTTTTGCCATGGCTTTCAATTCCCCAGTGAAATACGCAATTTTTAGGTCTTCACGGGCAAACTGTTTGGTCGTTTTCATAATCTGCAGATAATCAATCAGTACTAAGCCAATCGATCCATATTCATGCTTTACCTTGCGAACTGACTCTCTGATATTGGCAATTGAAGGGCGAGATGTATCATTGATTTGCATAGGTACATTTTGAAGCATTGCTACAGCGCGCGTATAAGCCGTAAATTCGTCTTTTGGTAGTAGGTGTGGTGTGTTGCGCACCAAACTGATATTAGCGGGTGCTATGGCGCAACAGAGACGCATAGCGATCTGTTCTTTCGGCATTTCACCCGACATAATCAGAACTGGTTTTTTTTGGATGACAGCAACATGATTCGCAATAACTTGCATCATGGTGGTTTTTCCCATGGCAGGTCGGGCTGCTATCACAAATAAACAACCTGGTTCAACGTCACCTAATTTTTGATCTAAATCATAAATACCAGTTTGAATACCCTTGATCAACGTAGTACCAGCAATCGCTGCTTCCATTTTACGGCTGATTTCTACAAATGTGTTTGATGCTGCATCATGGATATGGAATAAAGATTCACTTGCCGTTTCAGTATTTAAATTTGCAAAAACTGTTTGAGCATTTTGTACAAGTTCACCACGAGTAACGGTTAGCTGACGTGCTTGCTGAATGATTTTTAATGCTTCAGTTTCAACTTGTCTACAGGCTGTAAGATCTTTTAATTTTTCTGCATACGACTGTAGATTATAAAAACTTGATGGTGCATCACTCATGAGTTGCATTAGATACTTTTCGCCACCTGATGCTTCACCATATTTTCGCGTTTCTAACCATTGATTGACTAGGATTAAATCATAAGGTGAGTTATGAGCATCAAGATCTACAATCGCACTAAAGATTAACTTATGACGTGTTGCATAAAAATCGTTTTCAGAAAGTAAATTTTCAATTTGGTCATAAGATCCAGTTACGGTCATCAGGGCAGCGAGTACCGCCTGTTCGATTTGAATATTGTGAATTGGAGTCTTGTTACTCATGTGATGTTCTCCAATAAACTTTTTGGTTTGCTGTCGGTAATATTTAAAGCTGGCATTGCTGCTGAGTTCTGAGTTGGCTCTAGCAGATTCACATAATCTGGATTGGCTTTCTGGTATCGCTGAAATTTGTCGATAATCCATGCTGTAAATTTGTGGAGTTTCTGAGATTCAGATAATCCCTTGCCATCGAAATAGGAATTGAATGAGCTTAATTCAAATTCAAAACTTGGAAGACCAAAAATGAGCTCAAGATTTTTTTCGTGACCAGCGATTTTGATCTTAGTTTCAAGTTGTTTTTGATTCGGAATCCAGTCGTGTTTTTCAGAGAGATTCATTGATAGATTCAATGATAGATTCAGCGACCCAAAATTGGGTTCATTCAAAGTACCGTTTTTGGGTTCATTACTATCCAAAATTGGGTCGATTACAGGGGGGTAATCGTCCCGTTTTTGGTCTTGTTTAATCGTCCCGTTTTCGGGCTTATTGGGGGTTTTAATCGTCCCAATATTGGATTCATTATTTAGGTCAATAGACCCAATATTGGTACTATTAGAATCGTCATTTTTTTGCTCTTGATCGCGTGATTTAACACCAATTAATTGCAAAATTCTGACTCTACCAGTAGGTCCAGTTCGCTTCCCCGTGTCTAAAATTAAGCCAATTTCGATAAGCTCATTGACTACCTTTTTCACCGTTTTTAAGTTCAAAACAGTATCAGCAGCTAAACGCTCCATACTGGGCCATGCTGTATGTTGTTCGCCAGCGCGGTCTGCTAAGGAAAGCAGAACCAAGCGCTGAGCAGAGGTGTTTACTGGAGCAGTCCAAGCCCAGCGAGTAGCATCATTACTCACTCGTCCTCCTTATGCCGATCTTGGTTATTTACTACGGCATTTAGAAGGCGTTCTGGTGTCATACGCACTGATTCAGCATATACGGACGATGATACAGAATCAGTATACTTAACAGCAGTTTTGGACGATTCTTTGGTATTTTCTGCTGTAATAGAAGGCTTATCCATTTTTAGATGCCTCCCATTCTGATTCATACTTTTTAAATTCACTTTCAAAAGTATTGCTAATACTTTCAGATAAAAAATCTGCAATATAAATCAAACGCTCAAGACTTGTGAAAACTACATTAGAAAGAACTTTAGAATTTTCTTTAATAGCAAATAACTCATCTTTGATTTGATGAAGCAGTGCACCAAACCAAGAGCTTATTTCATGGGCTAGGCCATAGGCTTCGGAAAGATCGGCAGCATCAAATTTAACGTTTATATTTTTTGATGCATTTTTATATTTCTCATATTCAGAATCAAAAATGTTGATGTAGTTTTCAGCTAAGTATTCTGCAACTGAAATAAGACTTTTAATATCAGTAAAGCTATGAGGTGTGGAGCTAGATTCTTGCTCAACCTCTATAAGTCGCTGTGTTTCTTTCTTAATACGACTAATTAGAACTTTAACTTGAGTGGTTGAATCTAATGCAAGTGAATAAGCATCAAGGATATTGATTGCACTATAAAAAGATTTTTCTGGAAATTGAATATTAACTTTTGCGTTCATGACGAATGCACTCCTAATGATTGTTTAGAGGCTTTACCAGTCACGACCAAGTGAGGGTGGCAAAGCTGAAAAGGGTTGGTCGACAGGCTCATTAGGTTACCTGCACACTCGAAAGTGTCCCTCTCCAACTTCACCATAACATGCGAATGCATAGAGAGATAACGCATAAAAAAAGCCCGAAGCGGACTGTATGCGCCAATGAGTTGATAGCCGACCAAAGCTAATCTAGTGATTTTGCACCAGACAAACTTAATATAAATCAATAAAATTAATTTGAAAAGGGCGAAGCTAAAAATAGGTGAATATTTCATACAGATTCTCCAAATCTCTTGGCAAGTATCCGCATGCCTTTTGGCAAGATGAAGAATTCAGTTTGTGTAAAGCTATATGATTGGCCAGAGGCTTTAACACCTTCTTTCAAAGAATACTTAGTTTCACAATAGCCCTGATTTTCACTGTAATAAGTTGAAGCTCTGGCATTATTTAAATAGCGATCCCAATTATTTTTTCTAAGCCACTGGGCCAAAACTTGTTGCTTTAAGTTCAGAATTTTACATGCCTGTTGAAACTTCACGCCGTGTTCTGTACGAGTGATAGTTTCTATAGCTTTCGACAGTACTTGGTTTTCAGTACAAAGTTGGATATTTTGTTCAGCATAGCTAAGCAACAGGTCTCGCAATTGTGCTGGATTGTTTAGATCAGGCAGTTGAGGTTGTAGCATCATGGCATCAAAGTTGTGAATAACTTTAAGATGGAAAGCTGGACTAATCCACATGGCATATGCATAAACTATTTCTTTTACAACGTATGTACCCTGATTTATCCCACCACGAATTACATTGATGGGGGATACAGGAATTCCTGTATCGATTAATACTTGAACAAGATCCCGGGTTTGTTTGTTTTCAAGAAAATATTGGGGCTGGTTTTTACGTTCACCTCCGCTGGCCTGATGTAAATCATTGGCACAGAAGCGTCCATGCTGATCTTGCCGAATCATGGCGCCATCAATATTGACTTTAGAGGCAACTAACACATTTGCGGAGACTTTCATGGTTATGCCTCCATTTGAGCTGCAGCAGCTTCTTTCTTACTATTATGCCACTCAACAATCTCTTGATAATCAAAGAAAACAGGAGCTTGTTTTGTGGTACCCATTTTCATTGGCTTTGGAAACGTGGGATCTTTTCGGATCGTATGACGAAGTGATTCACGTGTGACATCCAACATTTGGCATGCTGTACTAAATTGAATACGAAGAGGAGTCGCCTGATTCATATCTATAACCATATTTATAAGAATATGGTTGAAGTGTGTTTTCGTTGCTATCCCGAAAATACGGGGATTGATATTTATTGGGATGATTTTTCTTTCAAACTATCCAAATAAGTATGCATCCCATACATTATAAGCTCTTTCCTTTGATCCTCAGTTTTTGCATTTTTTACAAAATAAATAAACGGATTACTTTTACTTTTAGACTCTGCATACTTATTTTGGAGAGTCTTTTGCGAAATATTGATTTTTGTATATTTTAGAATTTTTGAAATAGCGGTCTTACATGCATGACTATCATCTGTAATAGTGTTGTTAAATTTAACAAATTCAATTATGCAATAGATTCCAAATAAGCTGAATGTATCCCACTTTGATGGACGTCCTCGAGGTGCTTTTTCAATCTGGAAGCTTGGCTCGTGCTTTTCAGCTAGCTTATAGGCTAGAGCCATCCACATAGTATCGCCATTTGTTTTTTTAATTCCATAAGCATCCATTAAATCTAGAAGTTTCATCAATCTTATTAATGTAATTCTTCCAGCTTGATGTCGGTTATATTTTTCAATTTCTTTAGTTTTTTCTTCAAATGCTTTTTGTGTATAAAGTAGTTTTCCTAAACACGAAATAGGATCTTTAAATTCTGGAAATGGAATTGTATCGTTAATATTTGATTCTTTATTTTTATGTTTCATCATAATTTCCAACTCTAAAATTTACAATTTGGTCTAATTCTGCAAAATTGTTAATAACTACTAATTGGACACAATCGATAACTCTAGAAGTAGCTACTTTGCTAACTTTGCATACTGGAACTGTATGATTTCATCGCCTAAAATCTTGGCTGTATAATCATATGGGCTAATACTTGTCTCTTTAGTCGCATCTAAATAATCACTCCACCAGTTGAGCATAGTTCTTCTTTCTTCTAAGAACTCTGCTTTATGGATATATGCAAGCCGTACATTATTACGCTCTTGGTGACTCATTTGTTTTTCAACAGCATCTTTTTGAAATAATTTACTCTGAATCAATGCAGCACAGGCCATTCCTCTAAATCCGTGACCGCACACTTCAGTGTTTGTGTCATATCCAAGACGGCGTAAAGCTTTATTAATGGTTGATTCACTCATAAATCCGTGAGGGTCGCCATTTTTAGGAAATACATTTTGAGTATGGCCGCTGTATCTATAAATCTCTTTTATTATTGCCAGTGCCTGTTTCGAGAGTGGAATTAAATGTGAAGTCTTCATTTTCGCCCCACGGTGAGAATACTTGTAACCTTCTACAAAATCTCTAGTTGGGGGAATGGTCCATATAGCATTCTCAAAATCAAATTCTTTCCATCTAGCAAATCTGATTTCACTTGAACGAGCAAAAGTATGTAATGCAAACTCCACACATAAACGTGTTAAAGGATAACCAGTATCGACCAATAGCTTAGATTGTAACTCTGGCAGTTTTTCTAACGGTAACTGAGGATGATGCTTTGTTTTCTTTGTAAGAACGAATATATCTTGTAAACTGTAAGCTGGGTTCGTTTCAATAAACCCTTTAGATATTGCAAATGCAAAAATACTTGTTAGCCGCTGGCGTGTCTTTTTTACAACTTCTGTATAACCTAAGTCTTCAATAGTTTTAATTACTTGAACGAGTTCTTTTGACTTGATTGCATCAATGGGTTTTTCCCCTAGTTTGGGGAAAACATAATCCTCCATATTCTTAAGAGCCCTTTCTGCTGTTTCAGGACCCCAGCGCCCAGTATTTTTATATGCGGTGTGCCACTCTCGAGCTATAGATTCAAAATTATATTTATTCTCTAGTTTAGCTTTTTGTATTTCACCGTATTCAATTGGATCTATACCATTAGCAATTAGTTCTTCTAATTCACGGCGCTTAGTCCGGGCAGCTTTTAAGCTTAAAGCTGGGAAGTTACCTAAAGTCATTAAGCCATCTTTGCCATTAGCTCTCTTATATTTAAATCGCCATACCTTCGAACCACTCTTTCGAATGAATAGTATTAGCCCATTACCATCATACAAAGAGTAGTCTTTTTCCTGTGGTTTTGCCCCAGTACATTTGGAGTCAGATAGCGGAATTGTCTTTTTGGCCATGATTGAATAAGGATACATATTTAGTAGAACTTTATATATCCTCAATCATATCCTTGTATTTTGCAACTATATCCTTATACATTTACTTATATTTTGTTATGTTTTTATTTTATCTATATGAATATAAACTATTTTTAACTAAATTATTTTATATTTTGCTATGGGGGTGGTGCGCTCGGCGGGACTCGAACCCACGTCGGTCACTTAGGAGGCAACTGCTCTATCCAGTTAAGCTACAAGCGCATAATTTTATGATTATAAACAAAAAAGTTATTGCCTAAGCAATAACTTTTTTAATTTTTTATTCAGACGTAGAAGTCTTCGAATTTAGCAACTTGTATAGTAAATACATGACCACAATCCAGACAGGAATCATGATGACAGATTCCTTAAACCCTTGCGTCCACATAATATAAAGAACAACCGCAATAAACAGTAGAACGATGTAGTTACTTACTGGCGACCAAAGCGCAGGGAATGATACCTTGTGATGCAAAGCTTTCATTGCCGATCTGAATTTTAAATGGGTTAGACTGATCATGGCCCAATTTAGAACCAATGCACCCACTACAACATACATTAAGTGCCCAAGCGCATCTTCAGGAACAAAATAGTTCAGTAATACACAACCGAAAATCAATACCGCAGACAACAAAACGGCAGGAATTGGAACCCCTTCTTTATTGACTTTTTTAAATACGGCTGGTGCGTTGCCCTGTTGAGCTAGACCATAAAGCATACGGCTATTGGCATACATACCACTGTTATAAACAGATAATGCGGCAGTCAAAATAATAAAATTCAATAAGTGAGCTGCCCAGCCAATCCCTAATTGACTAAAGATCATGACAAAGGGACTTTTATCTAGACCACCTAAATCCAATTGATTCCACGGCACTAAAGAAAGCAGAATAGTCAATGAACCTACATAGAAAATCAGGATACGAATCACCACCTGATTGATCGCTTTTGGAATAGTTTTCTTTGGATTATCAGCTTCTGCCGCAGCCATACCGATCAGTTCAATCCCACCAAAGGCAAACATCAAAAAGGCTAGCATATAAAATAATCCATCAAACCCATTTGGAAAAAATCCACCATGTGTCCATAGATTACTAAATGACGCAGTTGAATCTGCTCCCGCAGTAAAAAGCAGATAAAGACCAAAAATGATCATGGAAATGACCGCAACCACTTTGATAATCGCAAGCCAAAATTCAGATTCACCATAAAACTTAACATTGGTTAAGTTAATTGCAGTAATGACTACAAAGAAAAACAGCACAGAAATCCATGACGGAATATGAGGCCACCAATAGTTAATATATTTGGCGACTGCTGTAAGTTCAGTCATGGCCACTAAAACATACAAAATCCAGTAGTTCCAGCCTGCTAAAAAGCCAGGAAACTTCCCCCAATATTTATTGGCAAAATGGCTAAATGAACCAGCAACAGGCTCTTCTACGATCATTTCACCAAGCTGGCGCATGATTAGAAAAGCAATTAAGCCACCAATGGCATAACCTAAAATAATAGAGGGACCAGCAGATTGAATAACTTGTGCGGAACCAAGAAATAAACCTGTACCAATTGCGCCTCCCATGGCAATCAACTGGATATGACGGTTTTTTAACCCCCGCTGAAGTTTTGAAGAATCGTTGTTCAAAGGACTTCGCTCGACCGTGAATAAGTTGGCTATTCTAATAGATCGAGTGGTTTTAGCCTAGCCTGACTATAAAAAAAGCGATCGACTTTAGTTGAACTTAATAGTCGAATTTGTCATGATTTCGATCGATTCATGGACATTTTAAATCATTTAGCAATGATTTAGGCCATTGAGAAAAAGGGCAGCAGTGTTAGAAAATAAATCTTCTAGCGTTACATCTACATATTTATACGGCTATTTGCAATTCAAGGTTGAGAGTTGTTAATTTGATTTTTTACTTATATGCTTATTTTTTCATGCCATAATTGTAGATATTATGTAGGTAATATACTCCACAAGCCTTTTAAAATGAAACTTGCAGATGTGCCATTTTATATTGATATGATTTGCCAAGACCTTAGTTATGATGACTTTATGGAATACCATCAAGGGCTATTTGAAGGCATCTGTAATGATGAAGAAATATCTAAAAAATTTTCAACAATTACAAACTCACACCAAAAATTCATTGAAGAATTAAAAAATAATGAAGATTTTTGGGAATTTTTTGATGTCGGTTGTGCGAAGTGGGCTAGTAGTTTGGTTGTTATGGCGCATAGTCAATGTGATGATGTGCGAATGAGAGCAGCTAAAAATAACAAGTTAATTGCACATGAGTTAATGAATGATAAAAGTCCTGATGTTCGGGCTTCCTGTGTATATGCTTCAACAAAGATTTCAGATGTACTTTTAAACGATACACATCACTATGTTCGTGCTGTAGTTGCTGTGAAAAGTGAAGAATATGGTTTGAAATTGATGAATGATTCTTCTGACTTTGTACGAGAGTGGTGTGCAAAATGGGAGGTGTGTGCTAGACAGTATGTGAATGACAAAAGTTTAAAGGTTAGATGGAATGCGCTGTATCAGCATAAAAATCTAGCTGAACTCTTTATAAACGATGAATCGGCTGATATTAAATCGTTGTGTTTTCATATAGACAAATCTTTTGCATCAAAACTAAAAACTGACCTAGACCCTAAAATTCGCAAAAAAGTGTTGGTTGAACTACCTGAAATGGCTGAATACTTCTTAAATGATGAAAGCGAAGATATTAGAAACTTAGCACTTAACAAGTTAAATTCAACCAAGTAATGCAAATAGCCATTTATACATCTGATTTTTTTGCTTATATGATGTATAAAATTAGATATGCCTTATTTGGGTGATGCACAAATATAAATGAAAAGGATGAAGGATCATGAGTTCTCGACCACAAGTTAAAATTCCAGCTACTTATATGCGTGGTGGAACCAGTAAAGGAGTTTTCTTTAAACTGGATGATTTACCTGAATCCGCGAAAATTGCAGGGCAAGCAAGAGATCAGCTATTACTTCGGGTTATTGGTAGTCCAGATCCGTATGGTAAACAAATTGATGGAATGGGTGGTGCAACATCAAGTACCAGTAAAACGGTGATTCTGGCAAAGAGTACCCAACCAGAGCATGATGTCGATTACTTATTTGGACAAGTATCGATTGATCAGCCTTTTGTTGACTGGAGTGGAAATTGTGGCAACTTAACTGCTGCGGTGGGTTCTTTTGCAATTAGTAATGGCTTAGTGGATGCGAGCCGTATCCCTGATAACGGTGTATGTACCGTTAGAATTTGGCAAAAAAATATTGAAAAAACCATTATTGCCCATGTACCTATCACCCAGGGTCAGGTTCAAGAAACAGGCGATTTTGAACTGGATGGTGTGACTTTTCCTGCGGCAGAAGTTCAGATTGAATTCCTTGATCCTGCCGATGACGGTGAAGAGGGCGGCGATATGTTTCCTACAGGAAATGTGGTGGATACCCTTGAAGTTCCAGAGATTGGAAGCTTCAAAGCGACTTTTATTAATGCAGGTATTCCCACGATTTTCTTAAATGCCGCTGATCTCGGCTATACAGGCACAGAGTTACAGGAAGCAATTAATAGTGATACCCAAGCACTTGCACGATTTGAAAAAATTCGGGCTTATGGTGCTGTACAAATGGGCTTAATTTCAGATATTTCTGAAGCGGCAGCACGTCAACATACGCCAAAAATTGCATTTGTTGCACCAGCAAACTCTTATCAATCATCTAGTGGGAAAATGGTTGAAGCACAGCATGTTGATTTACTGGTACGTGCATTATCTATGGGTAAATTACATCATGCCATGATGGGAACAGCAGCAGTAGCTATTGGAACTGCCGCCGCAATTCCTGGAACCTTAGTCAATCTTGCAGCAGGTGGGGGCGCACGAGAAGCAGTACGATTTGGTCATCCATCAGGAAGTTTACGGGTGGGCGCACAAGCCGAGCGAAATGGAGAAAAATGGGTGGTGAAAAAAGCCATCATGAGTCGCAGTGCCCGAGTATTAATGGAAGGCTGGGTGCGAGTTCCAGAAGATTGTTTTTAAATAAAAATATTTGAAAAATAGAGGTTGATGTAAACTTAAATCAATCAAAAATATAAAGTCCTATAGTTCAAACAAAGAATATAGGGCTTTATTAAATAATATTAAAATAATAGTGTATAAATTTTATAATATTGGAGCGATATTTTAGGACTAGTGGAATAGTATCTATCTAGTTTTGAGATAATCTTTAGTGCCTTTATGAGAATTAAGTCATTAAAATAATTAATTAAGTTAATTTTAATACATATTTTGAATAACTTTTGAGTACAATGTTCTTCTGGTGGGAAAAATATAACTGAATATGCTTAATGATAATGATTTAGAAACGGTATTTATTTTAGGGCAGCTACAATTACGTACGCTGACACCTTTAATTTCCAAGGAAACCATTCAAAGTTCAGTACCGACATTGTCTTTATTGGATAAATTACCCATTCCTGCATTTATTTTAAGTAGCGATGGTATTTTTTTGAAAGTAAATCAGTTGTTTGCAGATATATATGCAAGCGATGCCTTATATATGCAAGGTAAATCAATAAGTAGTTTTCTTGAAAATATTGAAGATGAAATCGTGACTGTACTCGATCAATTTGAGCATAAGGAAGGGCATTATGAGAAAGAACTTTATGTAAAAGGGCATTTTTATAATACCTACTGGCGCGCTTTAAAGGATGATGCTGAACAGATTATTGCAATTATGATTGTCTGGGCAGAAGTAACCAAGTTAAAACGCCGTGAACGTGTACTGGAGCTGAATAATCTGCGCTTACAGGAATATTTATATGTCGATCCTGTCACAGGTGCTGCAAATCGTTTGGCTCTGGAACAATGGTTGAGCGAAACTCAGTCAGAACATAAGCATATTCCCTTTTATGCCTTGATGATTGATTTAGACGATTTCAAAAAATTTAATCAAACTTATAGTTATAGTCAGGGAGATGTCGCTCTAAAAGAAATTGCCGAGCTTTTAGAGAGTTATTTGAATCCTAAAGAAAGTATGCTTTATCGACTGAATTCTGCGCAATTCGTTGTCATTATGCCCAATGCATCCGAACTGACAGCTTATACTTTGGCGGAACGCCTTCGAATCGCAATTTATGAAGCTGCGTATCTGTTTGAAAATGGTCTTCAAGATAGATTGACGGCAACAGTTGCAATCTATAAGCCTTCTCTTCATGAACTAACTTCATTTTCTGAAATTGAATCACGTTTGTGTTTTGCAATTAAGAATGTCAAAGTCCGCGAAAAAAATAAAAGTATTTCATTGGAGTGATCTAAAGCTTAGTTCCTCGCCCTCATTTTTTAATCAAAACAGAGTGTCAGATTTGTTTTAGCTGATGAAAACAGCATGTGGCTGAATTGAATATGTTATCTTTATGGGCAATCCGCCAGATCGTACCCAAGAGTGTAAAGATCTTTCATTTTTTGTTTCATCCGAGGCTGTCGTGACATCGATTTCACAAGTAAATGCCAATGCATTATTTGCGGCACAAGAGCGTATTCAGCAAGATTTAAAAATGGCCTTAGATGCATTCTCTTTGGCTGAACCTTTAAAATCTGCGGTTTATCATGCTGTGATGTTGGGTGGAAAACGTGTACGTCCAGCGCTGTGCTATGCAGCAGCATCGCTCAATCAGCATTCAAATTTTGCTGCGGCACGTCGGGCAGCAGTTGCAGTTGAATTTATTCATTGCTATTCATTGGTACATGACGACCTTCCATGTATGGACAATGATTTGTTACGCAGGGGGCAACCGACCTGTCATGTGGCTTTTGGCGAAGATACGGCTTTACTTGCAGGAGATATTTTACAGTCGATGGCGTTTGAGGTTTTGACCAGTCGTTTATTTGATCAGCAAAGTAGCGTTGATACCGCAATTGTGTTGAAACAAGTCCAAATTTTAGCAACTGCAAGTTCTAAAATGGTCAGTGGCCAAGTCATGGATTTGCAGGCAGAAGGACAAGCGATCAATCAAGATCAACTAGAAACCATTCATCGTAATAAAACTGGAGCTTTGATTCAGGCTGCGATTATGATGGGGGCTGTTACGGCATTTTCTGGAACTGATCAAGCCATTCCTCAATTGCGCCAATTTGGACAACATATTGGTTTAGCCTTTCAGGTGCATGATGATGTACTGGATATTATTTCCACCACAGAAACATTAGGCAAAACCGCAGGTAAAGATGAACAGGTTGAAAAATCGACTTATCCTGCATTGATGGGTTTAGATGAGGCACAACACTATGCCCAATCTTTACAGCAGCAAGCGCTTTCTGCACTAGATTATTTTGGTGAATCTGCCAAAGACTTGCTAGAAATCGCGCAGTTTGTATTATCTAGAAAAAACTGATTTTTTGTTCAGAGCAGCAATTCCTTTCCTTGAAGGAAAGGAATTGTGTGAATGATGGATGATTGGCTTATGAAGGATTTCGCCCCATCACACCACGAATAGTATTGAGAACGTCGGCAGGGAGTACCACCGTTTTGGCATTGTTGGATTTTGCCATATCTTGCATAGCCTTGATATATTGTTCGCCCAATAAATAAGCCACAGGAATTTCCTGTTCACCGACTGCCGAAGTCACCATCTCAATGGCTTTTTGCGAAGCTTCAGCGAGTACTACTTGAGCTTCAGCGTCACGACGAGATGCTTCTAACCGTCCATCGGCTTCTAAAATCGCGGCCTGTTTTTCACCATCTGCACGCGTTACGGTTGCACGACGTTGACGTTCTGCTGCGGCTTGAGCTTCCATCGCAGCCTGCATTGTTGTTGAAGGTTGAATATCCTGAATTTCAACTGTTTTTAAGGTAATGCCCCAGTCTGAAATATCATCTGAAATTGCAGCTTTAAGCTTGGCTTTAATATGGTCACGAGAAGATAATGCATCATCTAGATCCATCTCACCCACAATGGAGCGTAATGAGGTCTGAACCAGATTTTGAATTGCCCATGTATAGTTCTCAATACCATAAACCGCTTTTTCTGGGGTGGTCAAATTAATATAAGCGACTGCATTCATGACCAAAACTGCATTATCGCGGGTAATCACTTCCTGAGAGGGGATATCCAATACAATATCTTTTGTGGTGACTTTATAAGCCACTTCATCGACATAGGGAATCACAAAATTAAGTCCTGGACTTAAGGTCGCATGGTATTTCCCAAGGCGCTGAACAATCCATTTATAGCCTTGTGGGACAATACGCACCCCTTTAAAGATGGTGACACCCACAAAAATGAGAAAGGCTAAACCAATAATCGTACCGACTGGCATAAAAAATCCTCTTATGTTTCTTGAGATTTATGTAATTGAACAACTAGATCATTGCCCATAATATCGACCACCCTGACACGATCTCCCACTTGTACAGGAGAAAGGCTACGGCAGTTCCATTCATCGGCTCCCAATACAGGCAAAGCAAAACGTACTACGACCTGATCATGGCTTAATCCGACCTGAATCACCATACCGACCTGACCAATCGTGGCTTCACGGGATAATCCAGCTTTAGTTTTATCAATTGAAAGTGGCTTAATAAATTTAAACCATAGAATGGTGCAAAGAATTGACAAGATAATCCACAGTACAATTTGTGTGTTTACACTCATCATCGGGAAAAGCCACAGTAAAATACCTACCATAATGGCGGCAATACCAAACCAAAGGGCGGCAAAGGCAGGTAAAATCAGCTCGGAAAGCATGAGAATAATACCTAAAACAAACCAATGCCAGGGTTCTAAAAATAATTCCATAGCGTTGCTCATATTACTTATGATAGAGATGAAAAAATCATCAGTCATCAATGTAACAGAACTAGGCAAGGATGAATATTAAAATAGCAAAATGAATATAAAAATCAAAAAAATGCTATAAATTTGGCAATATAATGGGTAGTTAAGCCTAAAGCTCAAATACCCATTTTATGAGTTAAAGATGCATTAAAATTTTGGACGTGGTGCAGGTTTTAGTGCGGCTGGGGATTTTTTAAAGGCATTAATTACACCTTGAATTTCTTTTATTTTCAGTTGAGCTGCTTTTTCGCCTTCCAAAATTGCCTGATTGCTCGATTTCAAATCCAGTACGCCTAAATTGCCGACTTTTGGCTGAATGACGACATTGGCTTGATTCAACTCTGTACTGATACTTTGCTGACCCATAATATTAATGGTTTGATCTAAAAGGCCTAGCATATTGCCCGCGCCTGAACCTGTGGGACGTGCAGAGATATCGACTGCTATCACAATATCCGCGCCCATATCTTTTGCTGTTTTGACTGGAATAGGGCTTACCAGACCGCCATCGACATATTTCACATTAGCAATCGTTGCCGGTACAAAGACATTGGGGATACTACAAGATGCGCGAACTGCTTGACCTGCATTGCCTTTAATAAAATCGGCTTTTTGACCATTGTCCAGACGAGTGGCAACTGCGGCAAAGCGAATTGGGAATTTTTCAATCGGTTTATTGCCTACTTGGGTATTGACGTAATCCTGTAATTTTTGACCCAAAATAATGCCCTGACGATTAAGCGTCAGATCGCGTAAATCCGATTCCTGTAGCTTTAGCGCAAGACTTTGCATTTGATACGGTGTTTGACCACTAGCATAAATACTACCGACAAAACTACCTGCACTGGTTCCAGTGACAATTTTAGCTTTAATACCATGCGACTCTAAAACTTTAATTACCCCAATATGAGCAAAGCCTTTAGCACCACCACCGCCAAGAGCTAATGCAATCACGGGTTCGCGGGCTTTGAGAGGTGTGGTTTGAGTGGGAGTTTTAACGGTTTTATCACAACCAAATAGCGCAAGACTCAGGGTGCCAATCAGGGCAAAATGTACAACTTTCATCTTCAATTAAAATAGCAAAAATGGCCAAAAAAGATGCGCACATCTGAACAGATTTAATTGGTGAATACTAGCGTTTTTTGACTAGATTTTGTAAAGGTAATGAGAGCCAGTTTGGTGTATGCGCTGAAAATTTTCCTGCGAAATGCTGCATAATTTGATCCAGATCTTGTTCATAGTGACCTGTTGGATGAAATAAGCCTAAGCTATGAATCTTTTTTTGATCAAAATCAAAAGCAAAAATCACAATCGGAATATGCGCTTTTAACGCAATTTGATAAAAGCCACTTTTTATTTTTTCTGCTTTTTTACGTGTACCTTCGGGGGCCATACCTACCCAGATCTGATCCTGTTGTTCAATGAAATGAACAACTTGCTCAGTTAATCCATTGATACGATCACGTTTTACAGGAATTAACCCTGCCCATTTTAATAAAGGCTGGAAAGGTGGTTTAAACAAGCTATCTTTGCCCAAAACAGTAATTTTAATGCCTAAGCCACCAATTGCTAAAAAACCATACCATGCATCAATATTGGAAGTATGTGGTGCAATAATTGCGACAGCTTTGGCTAAGTTTGGCAATTCACCTTCAATGCTCCAGCCTTGTGCCAAGAACATTTTTTTAAATAAAGCACGGCTAAAAGTTGTACCACGATGTGGAACCTGATTGGGCAATTCTGGAAAATATTGCATATCCTGCTGGCTATAAAAAAATCCTTTTTATCATCATAGTCTTTTGAAATTAAACTGACATTGGCAGAATATAGACTTTAATGCCCAATATTTTGCAAAGGGAAATAAATGCTGAATCCTACGCGCTTATATGTTTTATTATTTTCATTGTATTGGGCGCAAGGATTACCTGTTGGGTTTATGACACATGCCTTGCCTGTAATTTTAAGGTCGCAAGGTGTTTCGCTGGCACAGATTGGTGGCTTTGGTTTACTGATGTTACCGTGGTCAATCAAAATACTTTGGGCACCACTGGTCGATCGATTTGGTTATTCTAAAATAGGGCATTATCGTAGTTGGATATTACCCACGCAAATTTTTAGTGTGGTCATTTTAGTAATTTTATCTTTTTATCCGATTGATTCATTAGGTCAAACACATTATCTTTTTTTGTTTTTTGTACTGCTGCTTTTTTTAAATTTAACTGGTGCAACACAAGATATTGCGACCGATGGTCTAGCGGTTAATTTGTTGAAAACAGATCAACAACATTGGGGTAATACCTTTCAGGTTATTGGTTCTCGGCTTGGTTTTATCGTTGGTGGCGGGGTTTTGCTTTGGGCTTTAGATTGGCTCAGTTGGCAAATAACTTTTCTGGGGCTAGCTTTGGCTGTACTCATGAATACCATTCCAATTTTATATTATAAAAATGAGCAAACCAGAATAAATAATACAGCGCAATTGCAGTATTCATTAAAAGACTATTTTGATCATTTTACGCAATCAAAAGAGCTACGTTGTTGGCTACTGGTGTTGATCAGTTTTAAAGTTGCGGATGGTTTGAGTGGGCCATTATTAAAACCGCTCATGGTGGATATGGGACTTAACTTTACTCAGATTGGTGTATATATCACGATGTTTGGTGCTTTTGCTGCATTATGTGGAGCAGCAATTTCAGGGTACTTACTTAAACGCTATTCGCGTTCAATGTTATTGATTTTATTTTCTTATTTGAAAATTTTAAGCCTATTGGCTTATGCAGGTTTAGCCTTTGTTTTTGGTCAGAATATCAAACTACCAAACATGATTATTTATCTGATTAATGCATTTGAAGATGCCGTTTCTGCCATGCTTTTGGTGGTTATTCTAACTTTGGTGATGCAATACAGTCGAAAAACTTTGGCGGGCACTGATTTTACCTTTCAGGTTGCAATCATGGCCACCGTGGGAGGCGGCTTATACACGGTAAGTGGAATTGTGGGAGACTGGCTAGGCTACGCTGTGTATTTGAGTTCGATTGTATTGATCGCGATGATATGTATGATTCCGCTTTATCAATGGAAAAAACATTATACAAAATTTAAATAAATAATTATTTAAAAATCAATAATGTAAAAATTAGCCTAAGCAAAAAACTGAATAAGTTAATAAAATTTTAATCGTTCTGTAATATTTGCGAACTGTGTAGGATTTGTAACAAATTTACACAGGAACAAAATATGAAAACCAAAATTGCATTGGCATTTGCCTTATCTTTCTTTGCTGGAACCAGTTTTGCCGCACCGACGTTGTATGGGGAAATCGACACTTCGCTTGATTACTTGCCTGAACGTAATGCAACAAAATCAGATAGTGATGTTTGGGAACTCAGTTCCAATAGTTCATATCTTGGGATAAAAGGTGAAGAAAAATTAACCGAACGTTTAAGTGCAGTTTATTTGGCAGAATGGGCATTTAACGCCGATGGAGATGGAACCGACTGGGCGCAGCGTAATCGTTTTGTGGGATTAAAAGATAATGTATTCGGCACGCTGAAAATTGGTAAACACGATACACCCGTTAAACAACTTTCCTCAGTCGTAGACACATTTAATAATTATGTTGCTAACAAAGCTGATATTACAGGTATTTTTACTGGTGAAAACCGAGTAGATAATGTGGTTGTATATGAATCTCCTGCACTAAACTTACCTAATGGTCAGATTAAAATTAATGCACTGCTAGCCACTGGGGAAGGCTCAGGCATTAAGTCATCGAGTGGTGGCGTAAAAGCTGCGGGCGGTGGTTTAGGCGATGCATGGTCTGCCTCGGCTGTGTATGACAATAAAATTGTGGTTGCAGGGATTGGCTATGACAAAGCGATTCCAAGCACCTTTTTAGGACGTGGCTTTTTAAATGCATCTGAACCAGAAATTTCAGGTGGTTCTCTTTTAGCCGCTGCCAATACGATTCGAGCGATTGGTCGAATTAATTTACTAGATAATAATTTGGCTTTAAAAGCACTTTATCAGAGTTCAGAGGTTGAGCGTGTGGCAGGCAATGCAGTGGGTTCAGAAAAAATTGATGACGCAAATGGCTGGTTGATTGGCGCTGAATATAATTTTCCAAATGCAAAAAACTGGACAGTAAAAGGTCAATACAGCCAAAACAATACCAGTTTTAAAACCAATGTATCCGATTTTGAAGCCGAACAAATTATTGCAGGGTTAGATTATGCATTTAGTAAGCAATTTAGAACCTATGGTTATGCAGGCTATTTAACACTTGAGCAGGCAGACAAAAAAGATAAGCAGCCTGTCGGAGGAATTGGCTTAGAGTTTAAATTCTAATAAATCAATAAGCTAAATAGAGGCGATCAGAAAGGTCGCCTTTCTTTATTTAAGAGAGTTTTAAGTTTAAATTCTTAGATTAGCAGGGTGTAATCGGAATATGATGTTGATGTTCGATCCCATTTTTTGAGTTTATATGATACTTAAGTTTATTTGACAAATACAGGTTACTGGTTTGAATTATTTAATTAGGTAAAAATAAAAACTCCTAAAGACCAAAATGATAGACGTTATTTATTCGATATAAAATCGCTTGCAGGATTATATCGGACTGGTCATTTTAAACATTACCTGTTTAAATACGGATGAAAATAAACATTCTAATGTTCAGATACACTGTCATTGGGTTTAAGATATTTTTGGATGACATGAATATCTAAGCGACATGACATACAGATAGAAATCCTGATAATAAATTGATTAGCTGTGAGCCAATACCATGCCTAAAATCCTAATTATTGAAGATGACTTCATGATTGCAGAGTCCACGCTTACTTTGCTCAAGTATCATCAATTTGATGTGGAATGGGTAAATAATGGAATCGATGGCCTAGCACAACTTGCAAAACAGACTTTTGATCTGGTATTGCTTGATCTTGGTTTACCCATGATGGATGGTATGCAGGTACTGAAGCAAATTCGTCAGAAAACTGCTGTACCTGTGCTGATTATTTCAGCACGTGATCAACTGGAAAATCGTGTAGATGGACTAAATCAGGGGGCTGATGATTATTTGATCAAGCCTTATGAGTTTGATGAGTTATTGGCACGTATCCACGCATTATTGCGCCGTAGCGGTAAAGAGGCACAAGCCACCAGTCAGGATCAAATTCTCAAAAGTGGCGATGTAATCTTAAATATCGAGAAGCATGTTGCCACAGTAAAAGGTCAGGAAATTGAACTTTCTAATCGTGAGTGGGCAATTTTAATTCCACTCATGACACATCCAAATAAGATTTTCTCCAAAGCAAATTTGGAAGATAAGCTGTATGACTTCGATAGCGAAGTGACCAGTAATACTATTGAAGTCTATGTGCATCATTTGCGCTCTAAACTGGGTAAGGATTTTATTCGTACAATTCGCGGTTTGGGTTATCGTCTTGGACATAGCTAAAGGATTTTAAATATCTATGTTCCAGCATTATTCTTTAAAGCGGCGCTTAATTTGGTACACGTCTATTTTTAGTATTTTGCTGGGCTGTGTTCTTATTTTTTCAGCGTACAAAATTGCCTTACAAGAAAGTAATCAGATTCTTGATGCACAAATGCAATATTTGGCTAAGCGCTCTGCAACTCAACCTTATGCGGCTGTCGTAAGTCACTTTGAAAAAGATCGTATTTATCGTGAAGAAGATCTTTTTGTTGATATTTGGGCATACAAGGAACAAAGCCATTTAAGTCATGCAGACCGTTTATTGGTTCCTCCTGTCAAATATGCAGGTTTTTATACGCAGCAGACTGAACATGGAATCTGGCGTACTTATGTAATGCCGACCAAAGATTTTCAAATTCAAATTAGCCAACAACAAAAAGTTAGACAGGTCATGGCGCTTGAACTTGCGGGAAGCATGTTTTTGCCTTATGTCATTATTTTACCTTTTGCTCTCATTGGTTTAGCGGGAATTATTCGACGTAGTTTAAAACCACTAGATGACTTTAAATCTGAACTGATTCAACGTGATTCTAATGATTTAGCACCTATTTATGAAAAACATTATCCTGAAGAGCTTTCACCCACCATTCATGAAATGAATCGGCTATTTGAACGGATTTCTACAGCTCAACAAGAGCAGAAACAGTTTGTTGCCGATGCTGCTCACGAACTGCGTACCCCGATTACCGCTTTAAATTTGCAGACCAAAATTTTATTAAGCCAGTTTCCAGACCACGTGGCATTACAAAACCTGAGCAAAGGCTTGGCTCGTATCCAGCATTTGGTTAGTCAGCTTTTGGCTTTAGCTAAGCAAGATGCTTCAATGAATAGCCTTGAGCGATTTAGCACTTTTCAACTCAATAACGTCGCATTGAATTGTGTCGAGCAGCTGATGAATTTAGCGATGGAAAAGGAAATAGATCTGGGCTTTGAGCGCAATGAAGATATTGAAATGGTCAGTATTGAACCTACTGTTCACTCTATCATTTTTAACTTGATTGATAATGCGATTAAGTACACTCCAGTGGCTGGTGTGATTAATATTTCTGTATATGAAAATGAAAATAACTATGCCTGTGTGCAAATTGAAGACAGCGGCGCAGGGATTGATCCACAATATTATGATCAGGTATTAAAACGTTTTTATCGTGTACATCATCATCTTGAAGTAGGAAGTGGTCTTGGTTTGTCTATTGTGGATAAAGCAACGCAGCGTTTGGGCGGTGAGTTAATCCTTTCACAAAGCCCAGAGCTAGGGGGGTTGAGTGTATTGGTACGTTTGCCAAAAATCTTAAAAAGTTGAATAGATTAAAAGGGTTTGATTGATTTTCATTAGATCATTGGGAGAGGTTCATGTTGCTCCAGTTTTTTTAAAAACAGCATACATTTTTGGATTCTCTTTCCATCGTTGCCTAGTTTTTCTGGTTTAAAATGTAAAATCCATTGTAATTTATGCCCAATTTTACAGATTTCACGCAACACTTTTTTATTTTTATTCAGCGCATCATAAAAAATGGTACTCGCTTGTTCAATTTCCTCTAATTTAAAACGATATGATGATGAGAAAATAAAACATAACCAATCACGTATTTGGCAGTTTTTTAAGTTTAGAATTTCTCGTGGATCTGTTTCAAAATCAATAAAAGTAAAATGATGATGCGCATCGACTAAAATATTACGAACAAAAGCTTCACTTAAATAGGCACCTTTATGGTGGAGTGTTTGAATTTCAGTCATTGCATCTGTGTAAAGTTTTAATCGCTGCTCAGAGCCATCTGCTTGTGCAAGTGCATGATCAAGTTGAATAACATGTTGACCGCCGTTTGCAGCATCTTGAAGTAAAATCCCATTATCACAGAGAGCTAACACTTTGGGAGTGCTTACTCCTAATTTTGCAAGGGAAGTAATACGTCGATATTCACAGTGAATTGCTTTCTTGCCGCCATAATTAGGAATAGGCGTTAATGCTTCTATATGAAGCAAACGTGCCAGCCATTTCAGAGGAGTATACATCCAGATAGAATGCCGTGTAGATGCTTTTTTTAGCCAAACTTTGACATGCTCAAACTCATAAGACTGAATGGATTCGTTCTGTTGATCGAGAGATGCATGGAGCAACTCCGTAAAATTAGACATAAAATTAAACCCTACATTTTATAATGGATATTTTATGTCAGGTTATAGAGGATGTCACTTTTTAGAAACGGCGTTCAAATACAATAAAAAATTAGTCAAAAAAAACGGTTCTAAAGAACCGTTTAAAAGATCATCATGAAAGTGTGAAGGGATTTAAAACATACCTTCTTCTGAGTTGGCAGAAATTTTGTGAATAGACAAATCTGCGCCCTGAAATTCTTCTTCCTGTGATAATCGAATGCCTATTGTCACTTTTAAAACACCATAGACAATGAAACCACCCAGTAGGGCGATACTGACTGCTAGAACGCTTCCAATCAATTGTGACATAAAAGAAACATGACCTAATCCACCTAGCCATTGTTGTCCAAATACTCCTACAGCCAGACCTCCAAATACACCACAAACGCCATGCAAAGGCCAAACACCTAGAACGTCATCAATTTTTAGTTTGTTTTGGGTATATGTAAATAATTTAACGAAAATCACACCTGCAATTAACCCAATCATTAATGCACCAAAAGGATGCACCACGTCTGAGCCTGCACAAATAGCAACTAAACCAGCCAATGGGCCATTGTGTAAAAATCCTGGATCGTTTTTTCCTGCTAGATTGGCGCTGAGTGTACCGCCCACCATAGCCATGAGTGAATTAATCGCAACAAGACCAGAGATTGCATCGACTCGCTGGGCACTCATAACATTAAAGCCGAACCAGCCAACAATTAAAATCCATGAGCCTAAAGCCAGAAATGGAATAGATGATGGCGGATGCGCACTGACACGACCATCATTTTTATAACGACCATGACGTGCCCCTAATAAAAGTACCGCTGCAAGTGCGATCCAACCACCCATTGCATGAACTACCACAGAACCAGCAAAGTCATGAAATGGCGCACCAAAATGTGTTTGTAACCAATTCTGTAGACCAAAGTTGCCATTCCATGCAATACCTTCAAATAATGGATAAACCAACGCAACCAATAAAAAGGTTGCAATCGCTTGAGGGCGCATTTTGGCGCGTTCGGCAATACCACCTGAAATAATGGCAGGAATCGCTGCGGCAAAGGTCAGTAAGAAGAAACAACGCATCAGGTTATAGCCATGTTCTGCCGAAAGCGTTGTGCCCATATGAAAAAAATGCAAACCATAGGAGATGTAATAACCTATAAAAAAATAGGCAATTGCAGAGATTGAAAAGTCAGTCAGAATCTTGCTAAGTGCATTGACCTGATTTTTATGGCGGACTGTACCTAGCTCTAAAAATGCAAAACCAGCATGCATGGCTAGTACTAAGACAGCGCCTAACAACAAGAAAAAAAGATCTACATTTTGCATAATCTGCTCAAAATAGGTGCTTAAAATCACTTTAACTGCACAACTTATATTGTTAATGCACCAAAATGGTTTAGTAAATCTAAAAAATAGCGATCATAGTAATTATCTTATGATCATAAAAAGCATCAAGCAAAAAATGCACCAGTTTAGCGGCTATTTCCAATTTTTTTAATAATAGTGGTGCGCGTTGGTCAAATATGGTGCTGTTTTCATTATTAACCCTTTGATTGTTTTTAACGCGAAATTTAAGATTAGCAATCATTTTGGGAATAGAATAAGTCAGGATTTAAAAATAACGATAGTTAATAATGGTCGGCTATGGCTCATATTTTTCTCGCACTTTTTCCACTTATTGCCTTAATCGCAACAGGTTATCTATTTAAAAAATATAATTTTTTTAGTGATGAGTTTTGGCTGGGTGCAGAGAAACTGAACTACTACGTGCTTTTCCCTGCATTACTGTTTTATACATTGGCTACAGCAAATATCGATCCGCATAGTGTCAAAACGGTGATCACGGCGATGTTTGTAGTGCTTCTTATGGTTACTTGTGTGCTTTATTTTTTAGGCATTTTAAAAAAGATTCCACCTGCCCGTTTTGGGGTACATGTACAAAGTATTATTCGATTTAATACTTATATTGGGTTGGCTTTAGTCGCTGCACTTTATCAAAAAGAAGGCATGTCGATTTTGGCTATTTTGTTGGCGCTGAGTGTACCTGTCGTTAATATCATTTCTGTACTTGCGCTTACGCCGTCTGAACAAATGTCGCTTAAACCAGTTTTAATTGCATTGCTTAAAAACCCTCTGATTTTATCCTGCATTTTAGGTGGCTTGGTCAATGTATTACATATTCCCGTTTGGGACGGTTTTACAAATTTACTTAAGCTGTTTTCTGCATCGAGCTTACCTTTGGGATTACTTTGTGTCGGTGCCGCTTTACAGTTTAAGGAGATGAGAAAGGATGTTCCTGTTTTAATTTTAGATACTTTTGCTCGGTTACTGATAATGCCTGCAGTGGCTTATTTTGTGTGTTTGCATTTGGGACTTTCCAAGTTAGAAAGCCAGATTACGGTTATCTTTTTTGCGTTACCGACTGCATCTGCGGCTTATATCCTGACTAAAGTATTGAAAGGGGATAGCCAGCTTATGGCTGCGGTGATTAGTTTTCAAACCCTTTGTGCTGCGGTGACCTTGCCCTTGGTGATTTGGTGGGTGGGGTGATTGCCTAATTTTTCATACTATTGTATAGAGAGTAATGCAGCAGAATTTATTTGTTGTGGTCAGATTATTTTTGATGATTGAATGGTGAGATTTATATGGTGATTGGAGAATATCAAAAGTGTTAGCGCTACAATCGCGTAAATTGAATCGATATATTTTCGAGAGATAATTTGATTATATATTTAAATGAATTTAGAGTTTGGAACTACATATGAATATTTTCCCTTTTCCTTTTCAAGTCACTGATTGGGAAAAAATAGAAACGACAGAATATAACGGTGAGACTGGAAAAGCGTACTGGAAAACACAGTATTTTGGTGAAGAAAATAACAAAATTAGAGTCAGAATGGTGGAATATTCAGCCAATTATCTAGCCGATCATTGGTGTGAAAAGGGTCATATTTTATTTTGTCTTGAGGGATCGCTTGAAAGTCGATTAAAAGATGGTAGAACTTTTATTTTAACCAAAGGAATGAGTTATCAGGTCGGTGATCATGCGGAACCACATCAATCTTTTAGCTTAAATGGTGCAACATTACTCATTGTTGATTGAATAAAGAGTTGTTTAAAAAAGGACTGAATAATCAGTCCTTTACACTACGAATTAGATTAAATTACCAACACCTTAAAGCGCAGCAATCTGCTCCATACTCGCTTTAATCTTGCTTAACTGATCAGCACATTCAGCCAACTTGGCTTTTTCACCTTCAACTACCGCTGCCGGTGCTTTTGCCACAAAACCTTCATTACCCAATTTATTAGCAATCTGGTCATGTTGCTTTTGAACTTTATCCAAGTCCTTCTGTAAACGACCAAGTTCGGCTTTCGGATCAATCAAACCTTTCATTGGCACAAAGACAGACGCATGACCAATCACACTCGAAGAAGAAAGTGGTGGTTCCTGATCTTTGGTCAAGAATTCAATGCTTTCAACTTTTGCCAGTGCTTTAAATAAAGGTTGAATACGCTCAATTTGAGTACGTTCTGCATCCGAAATATTTTGCAGCAATACAGGTAATAAACGTGCATTACCCAAGCCCATTTCTCCACGAATGTTACGAACCGCACCAATTAAACCTTGCAACCATTGCATATCTGCTTCGGCTTGTTCATTGATTTTTGCTGCTTCAGGAACAGGGTATTGCGCCGTCATGATCGTATCGCCACCTTTGCCAATCATTGGCGCAAGCGTTTGCCAGATTTCTTCGGTTAAATACGGCATCAATGGATGTGCTAGACGAAGTGATGCTTCTATCACTGCAAGTAACACACGGCGAACTTCAGCTTTACGTTCTTCTGAAACATTGGCATCGTTCAAAACAGGTTTGGTCAGTTCAACATACCAGTCGCAATATTCATTCCAAATAAAGTCATAAATGGTTTGTGCAGCAAGATCTAAACGATAAGTTGCAAATGCTTGATGAACAGCTTGCTCAGCTTTTTGCAAACGACTGATGATCCATTGTTCTGGAAGTTCCCAAAGCTCAGGGCGAGCTTCTTGAGCAACAGTTTGACCTTCAACATTCATCAGTACAAAACGAGTGGCATTCCAGATTTTATTACAGAAATTACGGTAGCCTTCGACACGTTTTAAATCAAACTTAATGTCACGACCTGTATTGGCAAGCGCACAGAACGTGAAACGCACTGCATCTGTACCGTAAGCATTAATCCCTTCGGGAAACTCTTTACGCGTCGATTTTTCAATCTTTTCAGCTTGTTTCGGATTCATCAAACCAAAGGTACGTTTAGCCACCAGACTTTCCAAGTCAATCCCGTCAATCAAATCTAAAGGATCAAGTACATTCCCTTTAGATTTTGACATTTTTTGACCTTCGCCATCACGAACCAAACCATGTACGTACACAGTTTTGAACGGTACTTGTGCAGTACCATCTTCATTCTTCATAAAGTGCATGGTCAGCATGATCATGCGTGCCACCCAGAAGAAGATAATGTCAAAACCAGTGACTAGTACATCAGTTGGGTGGAAGGTGTTTAAGAAATAATTTTGTTTATCTTTGGCAGCATCACCTGTCCAACCTAAGGTGGAGAATGTCCAAAGACCTGATGAGAACCAAGTGTCCAGAACATCTTCATCCTGCTGTAAAGTCACATCGTCTGGAATATTATTTTTAGCACGAACTTCTTCTTCGTTACGACCTACATAGATGTTGCCATCAACGTCGTACCATGCAGGAATACGATGACCCCACCAGAGTTGGCGTGAAATACACCAGTCCTGAATGTTGTTCATCCACGCCATATACATATTGGTATATTGCTCTGGAACAAACTTAATGCGTCCATCTTGAACCGCTTCAATTGCTGGTTGAGCAAGCGGTGCAATTTTTACATACCATTGATCGGTCAATAATGGCTCAACAATGACACCTGAACGGTCGCCACGAGGTGCTTTAAGGTCATAAGGTTGAATCTGATCCAGCCAGCCTTCGGCTTCTGCTTGTGCAACCAATTTTTTACGGGCAGCAAAACGCTCTAAACCAATATAATCACTCGGTGCAGCAATGGTTGCTGAAATCTGTTCGCCAGCTTTGGCAATAAATTCAAAATCAGCCAGAATTTCGGCATTTTTATTGAAGATATTGATAATTGGCAAGTCATGACGTTTGCCTAAATCATAGTCATTAAAGTCATGGGCAGGCGTGATTTTGACACAGCCTGTACCAAAGTCTTTTTCGACATATTCATCTGCAACGATAGGCACTAAACGGCCAGTAATCGGCAATACAATATTTTGACCAATCAGATGCTGATAACGTTCATCTTCAGGATGTACCGCAACTGCGCTATCGCCTAACAATGTTTCTGGGCGTGTAGTTGCCACCACCAAATAATCATTGCCATCTTGGGTTTTAAGTGATTTATCTTCAAAGAAATATTTGAAATGCCACAAAGAACCTTTTTCTTCAACCGATTCAACTTCAAGGTCAGATAGGGCAGTTTGTAGTTTTGGATCCCAGTTGACTAAACGTTTTCCACGATAAATAAGACCTTGTTCATGCAGTTGAACAAAGACTTCTTTCACTGCGTTAGATAAGCCTTCATCCATGGTAAAGCGTTCACGTGACCAATCTACAGAAGATCCCAAACGACGAATTTGTTTGGTAATGGTGCCACCTGATTGTTCTTTCCATTCCCAGACTTTATCTATAAATTGCTCACGGCCTAAGTCATGACGACTTACATCTTGTGCAGCCAATTGACGTTCAACCACCATTTGTGTGGCGATACCCGCATGGTCTGTTCCTGGTTGCCATAAGGTATTTTTACCCATCATACGGTTGTAACGGGTCAAGGCATCCATAATGGTATTATTAAAACCATGCCCCATGTGCAAGCTACCTGTCACATTTGGCGGTGGAATCATGATACAGAATGATTCACCATGACCAGATGGCTTAAAGTAGCCCTGTTGTTCCCAAGTTTGATACCATTTTTTTTCGATCTCAGTCGGATCGTAAGTGGTCGCAATGTTTTGAGCAGATTGAGCGGTTGCATCAGACATAATTTAGAAGTCAAAAGAGAATAAAAAATTGTATCTATTGTAGCAAAAAAACAATGAAAATGGCGTGTTACGATCAGATTGGATTGGGCTAAAAAATTGTTATCTATTTTGGTGCAAAAGTAATCTGTAGAGTCAGTAAAAAAAGTTTATGTTTTTGAGCGAAACTTGCTAAATTTATGTAAAGTAGTCATTTAATTGATCTATAAAAATAAGCGAGAGAAGATGAGTTTAAAATTTGGGGATAATGCAATGGGATATGCAGTCTTTTTAAAAATTAATGAAGCAACACATGGTCGTTTTGAAAGTATTCGAATGCAATTAAATCTGGGAGCAGAAAAAAGTCAGTCTAAGGCTTTGGGGAATGTTTTATCTGAAATTGCCTGTGAGATTATAGAGCAAGTCTTTGCTGAGTTGTTGTACCAACAAAAGCAAAAAAATAACGAATATGCGCAAAAACATGCAGCAGAATCAGAAAAAGTGATTCAGCAAATCTTGGAGACTATGCGCAAATATATGCCGTGGTCAGTTTCATTTTTTAGCAATGAACGTTTAACGCCCTTGGTGAATTACTTTTCAGATTTATTAAGTGAGCATAATCGACAAATTTATGTACGCTATGAGTTAGATTCTGTATTGGTTCAAGAAGCATTTGCATATATTGAAAAAGTACGTGAAGGGCAGATGAGTTATGTTCCTAAAGCATTTCAATTACTCACTCAAATTGTAGATGAAGGGGTGACTAGCCTCATTCGTAATCCAAAAAAATTACTTAAGTTTAATCTGGTTGTCGACAAAACCTTAAACGGAGTGATTAATATGACGACACATTTGGGATATAAACGCCTTGAGAAATTGGGTGAAAAAATTGATTCTACGACAGCAAATGAATATATTGAACATTTTCTGATGTTTATGCAAAAAGAAGCATGATCTAATCATTAATAAGGGAATAAACATGGCGAAGTTAACAACACTTGAAAATAAAGTCGTCTGGATTACTGGGGCATCATCTGGTTTAGGAAAAGCTTTGGCACGTGAATGTGCGTTGCAAGGGGCACAAGTTATCTTAACGGCACGCCGATATGATGAATTGGAAAGTGTGAGAATTGGTTTATTTAAACCTGAACGACATATTTCAATTGCTGCCGATATTACCGATGAATCTCAAATTCGCCATGCTTATGTACAGGTGCTTGAAGAAAAGGGAAAAATTGACTGGCTAATTAATAATGCAGGACTCAGTCAGCGTGCGTTGATTCAGGATACAAGCATGCAGACTGAACGCGCGATTATGGAAATTGATTATTTTTCGCAGGTATATCTGACTAAAACTGTGCTTCCAACTTTTATTCAGCAAAAAACTGGCCGTATCGCCTTTGTTTCCAGTGTAGCGGGTTTATTAGGGACTCAATATCGCGCCAGTTATTCAGCAGCTAAAGCCGCTATTCATATGTGGGCAAATAGCTTACGTGCTGAAATTGCACAATTTGGAGTCGGAGTTTCTGTGATCTTTCCGGGTTTTGTTAAAACCAATGTGTCTTTTAATGCGCTTAATGGTGAGGGAAAGCCACAAGGCCATCAGGATGAAGCAATTGAAAATGGTCTTGAAGCAGATGTATTTGCACAGGAAGTGGTCAAAGCGCTGATGCAAGAAGAAGAATATATTGTAGTCGGTGGCGCAAAAGAGAAATTAGGTGTTTGGGTATCTCGGTTATCCCCAAATTTACTCTATAGAATGATTCGTAAGATGAAAGTTAAATAAGATTCCTTATGCTGTTTCAAGAAGTTGTCTTCAACTTCTTGAACGGTGTTATTTTGATTTTGTAAAAATAGCGGTTCCATAGGCAAACACTTCAACCATACCACCTTGCATGCCGAGTTCTGTAGTACTTAAACGTACACCCATAACTTTATCTGCGCCTTGACGCACAGCTTCTTGTTTAAGTCGAACAATAGCTTCTCTTCTTGCACGATCAATGACACTTTCATAACTGGTTAAGCGACCACCTAAAAAATTATGAATATTTGCAATGATATATTTAAAATAATCATGAGAAATAACAACATTACTTGAAATAAATTGACCTGCTATTTCACTATATACAAAACGATTGGTATCAATGGAAATATGCGAAAGTTGTTGTTCTTTCTCTTTAAGTTCACGCCAGTGTTTTCGTTCAAAATGACGACCAAATCCCCAACCTATACAACAAAGAATAAAAAAGAGGACAATCTGAAAAATAAGATTTTCCATGAGTTATTCCTTAAGAACTAAAAGGATCGGGAAGTTTTGGGGCATTAGGTTGCACAATAACAGCAGTACCATAAACAAAAAGTTCTGATGCACCTTGAGCAATATTTGAAGTTGAAAAACGAATTCCTACAATTGCATTTGCACCTAATTGCTCAGCTTTGCTGATCATTCGTTGCATTGCTTCCTGACGAGATTCTTCCAAAAGCTCTGTATATGCAGTTAGCTCACCACCTACAATATTTTTTAAACCTGCCATCAGATCGCGTCCAGCATGTTTACTACGAACAGTGCTGCCATATACGACATCAAGTTGTTGCGTGATGTAATGACCGGGCATACTCTCTAAATTACTTAATAACATATACTTTTTTTAAAAAATAAGGGTGTTATGAAGATATAAAAAAAGTCATATCAATGCAATAAAAAAGCCCACCGAAGTGAGCTTATTCAAACTGTTTATACTTACTGTTTTTTCAGATCAGCACTCGATGGCTGATGTACGACAGTATCAGTGGTATTGGTTTTTAAACCGCCACCTAACGTTTTGTATAATTCAATTTGATTATTCAAATTGGCTTGCTCAAGTAACAATAAGCCTTGTTCTGCGGAGTAAGATGAACGCTGTGCATCCAATACTGTCAAATAGTTATCAATACCAGCACGGAAGCGGGCATTAGATAAGTTATAGGTTGTATTGGTCGCTTCCACCAGACGGCGTTGCGCTGAAATACGATCACCAATGTTGGCACGTGTTGCTAAAGCATCATTGACTTCACGAAATGCAGACTGAATAGATTTCTCATAACCAGACAATGCAATTTTCTGATCAGTTTCAGAAATTTTGATGTTAGCGCGACGAGTACCCCAGTCAAAGATTGGTAGGCTAATACTTGGACCAATAGACCATGCACCCGAGCCAGATTTAAACAAATCGCTCAATTCTGCTGAAGCATAACCTGCCGAACCTGTAAGGCTGATCGTTGGAAACAACGCGGCTTTTGCTGCGCCAATATTTGCGCCAGCGGCACTCAATTGATATTCCGCAGATTTCACATCAGGACGGTTATTTAACAGATCACTTGGTAAGCCAGTCGCAAATACATTTTGACGTGTCACAGATTTAACAGGTTGATTTGGCAGTAAGTTCTGAGCAACAGGTTGACCGACTAGCAAATTTAACAAGTTTTGTGCTTGTGCAATCTGGGTCTTGTAGTTCGCAACATCATTACGTGCGGTTTCAACAGAAATCTGGGCTTGACGTAAAGGAACTTCACTATCAATACCAACATCAAAACGTTTTTTGTTCAGATTATAAGAATCGAGTTGAGCTTTTAAAGTTTGGTCAGCCAGTTTCAAATTCGCACTCGCGAAAGAATAGCTTAACCATGCCTGAGCAACCTGACTCACTAAACTAATTTGTGTGGCATCACGAGCACTTTGCGTCGCTAAATAATTATCTAGTGCCGCATCTTTTAGGCTACGAACCCGTCCCCAGAAATCCAGCTCATAAGAAGTCACTCCTAATCCGACCTGAAAGGTAGAATAAGGATTATTTGGATCACGGCTTGGTGTAACCTGACGAATAGCACTGCCACTTGCACCAATAGTAGGTAACTGATTATTTTCAGTAATCTGATATTGTTGCTGCGCACGTTGAATATTTAGTGTAGCAGTACGAAGATCACGGTTATTGTCTAGAGCCAACTCAATCACTTGCAATAAGCGAGGGTCAGAGAAAAAGTCTTGATAGCCTTGTTCTGCAATAGATGTACCTGAAGCGCCATAACTATAGCTTTCAGGAATATCGGCTTTGGTAACTGGTTCTGGGCCACGCATGCTTTGACAAGCTGTCAAAGCAAGCGCAAGTGCAGATACCGCAATGCTACGACCCGAAATAGACCATACCTTTTGCATCACGATGTTTGCTCCTGATTATTTTGGGTTTTTGGTTTGTACTTAAAGATACTACGAATCCATACATAAAATACAGGGATAAAGAAAATACCTAAAAGTGTTGAACTGAGTACGCCACCAAGTACACCAAAACCTACTGAGTGCTGGCTTCCTGCACCTGCACCCGAAGAGATGGCAAGTGGTAGAACACCAAAACCAAAGGCAAGGGTGGTCATAATGATTGGACGTAACCGCATTTTGGCTGCATGCATAGTCGCTGCAAACAATTCTTCGCCTTTTTCCTGTAACTCTTTGGCAAATTCAACAATCAAAATTGCATTCTTTGCAGATAGACCAATCACCGCAATGATCGCTACCCTAAAGTAGATGTTATTGGAAAGGTTCGGATTATGCAGAATGTGGAATCCAAAGTAGGTTAGTAATACTGCACCTAAAACACCTAATGGAACCACAAGCATTACTGAAAATGGAATTGACCAACTTTCATAAAGTGCTGCAAGACATAGGAATACAATAAGCAATGAAAGTACGTATACGGCTGTACCCGATTGTCCAGAGTCTCTTTCTTCTAATGAAAGACCTGTCCATTCATGGTCAAATCCAGTGAGTCCCATAGATGGGAGTTTCTGCATAATATCTTCCATCGCCTGCATGGCTTCACCCGAACTGACACCCGCTGCTGGTGAACCCTGAATGTTTACAGAGGATACGCCATTATAACGTTCTAGTCGTGGTGAACCATAACTCCAGTGACCTGTTGTAAAGGCTGAGAATGGAACCATCGTACCTGCACTATTTCTTACATACCATTTATCTAGATCTTCAGGCATCATCCGCGCAGCAGCTTCACCTTGTAAATAAACTTTCTTAATACGACCGCGGTCAAGAAAATCATTTACATAGCTACTACCCCAAGCAATACTCATCGTATTGTTGATATCTGCCAGACTAACACCCATTGCACCTGCTTTCGCTTGATCAATTTCAATTTGATACTGAGGTGTATCTTCCATACCATTTGGACGGACAGCCATCAGGCGTTTATCCTGAGAAGCGAGACCAAGAATGGTATTACGTGCCTGAATCAATTTTTGGTGACCTTGACCATTAACATCTTTTAAGATGAAGTCAAAGCCTTGGCTTACACCAAGTTCAGGCATGGCTGGAAGCTGGAGCGGGAAGATCATTGATGCATCTTGTACCATTCCATTCAAGCGCATAGCTCGACCGATAATAGAACCAATTTGGGTATCGTCAGAAGTTCGTTCAGACCAATCTTTCAGTCGTACAAAAGCCAGACCTTGGTTTTGTCCCTGACCAGTAAATGAGAAGCCAGAAACTGTAAAGATTGAGGCAACGCTTTTCTCTTCTTGTTTCAGGAAGTAATCAGTTACTTTATCCAGTGTTTTGTCTGTTCTTTCCAATGACGCATTTGGTGGCAACTGAATAAGAGTCATCACTACACCCTGATCTTCATCAGGTAAGAACGACGTTGGTAAGTTACGGAAGACTAAAACGAATACCGCAATAATGATTGCATAAAATATTCCAGAAAATATTTTATGGTGTGTCATACGGTTTACACCGTTTTGGTATTTGGTCGAAATTTTGTCAAAACTACGATTAAACCATCTAAAGAAACGCGCAAAAATATTATTGCTTTGCTCTTTATTTGGATCATGTTGTTTCAAGAATGTTGCACAAAGGGCAGGGGTAAAGGTTAGTGCAATGATCAAAGAGAAGATCATGGCGGTGACTAACGTGACCGAAAATTGTCGATAAATAACGCCTGTTGTACCACCAAAAAAGGCCATAGGTACGAATACTGCGGTTAGAACGCTAGTAATACCGATTAAGGCACCCGAAATCTGCTGCATGGATTTTTCAGTTGCAGGGATAGGTTCGAGATGTTCCTCTTGCATAATCCGTTCGACGTTTTCCACCACCACAATCGCATCATCGACCAACAAACCAATTGCCAGTACCATTGCAAACATGGTTAAGGTGTTAATACTAAATCCGAATAGATTGATGACAGCAAATGTTCCTAAAACAACCACAGGAACAGCAAGTGTTGGAATAATTGTTGCACGCCAGTTCTGTAAGAATAGGAACATGACGATAAATACTAACACCACAGCTTCGATTAAAGTATGAACAACGTTTTCAATCGACAATTTAACGAATGGCGTAGTATCAAACGCAATTTCGTCTTTAAATCCTGCTGGATAATTTGGACGAAGTTTGTCTAATGCGGTTTGTACGTTATTGGCTGTATCTAAGGCATTTGCACCTGTAGAAAGACGAATAGCAATACCACCAGCTTCTTTACCGTTATATTTTGAATTGAACTGATAGTTTTCAGATCCCAATTCCACCCGAGCGACATCGCCTAAACGCACTTGTGCGCCAGAAGTCATGTTCTTTAAGAAAATGTTGCGAAATTGCTCTGGTGTCTGTAATAGGCTTTGCGCGTTAATGGTTGCATTGATAGTTTGACCTTCAATAGCAGGAGCACCACCGACTTGACCTACAGCGACCTGAGCATTTTGTGCTTTAATCGCATTGGATACATCAACTGGAGTCAATTGATAGGTATTCAATTTTGCTGGATCAAGCCAAACACGCATTGAGTACTGGCCACCAAAGACTTGTACTTCACCAACACCCGGGACACGACTTAACGGATCTTTAATGTTGGCATTGATATAGTCTTTGATATCTGCCCCAGATAATGATCCATCTGGTGAATAGAACGAAATAACCTGTAAGAAACTAGCACCCGATTTCTTAATGGTAATCCCTTGACGCTGTACAACTTCAGGTAAAGATGCAGTTGCAGTTTGCAGTTTGTTTTGCACCTGTACTTGCGCGATGTTGGCATCAACACCTTGATTGAAGTTTACATCAATGGCAACGCTACCATTAGATAAGCTTTGTGAGCTGATATAACGCAGCCCATCTAAGCCATTCAGTTGTTGCTCAATTACCTGAGTGACTGAGTTCTCAATGGTTTCAGCTGATGCACCAGGATAAGAAGCCGAAATCGAAATTTTGGGTGGCGCAATGGTTGGATACTGTGAAATTGGCATTTTTGTTAGCGTGATAATCCCCGCCAACATAATCACCAACGCGATCACCCATGCAAAAATGGGCCGATGAATAAAAAATTGAGCCATTCAGTCTACCCCTTATGTATTTGAAGTAGCTTTTTGTTCAGATGGAGCTTTGTTTTGTTCAACTGGTTTGGCATTTTCCGAATTAGCTTTGGCATTTGGATTTTGCGGTTGAGTACCAGATTGAGCTGCAGGCGCCTGATATGGTTTAGCAGAAACTTGCTGACCTTCTTTGATTTTCGCTATTCCATCAACAATGATCTTTTCACCTGTTTTTAAACCACCAGTTACAATCCAACTCGTGCCTTGTACACCTACAGTCTCAATTTGACGAGATTCTACAACACCTTTTTCATTTATCAGCATGGCAACTGCTTGTCCAGTTGGCGTGCGTGTAACTGCCTGTTGTGGTACCAGATACGCATTTGGAATCACGGCTTGGGTAATCTGAGCAGTCGCATACATGCCCGGAAGCAATAGATGATTTGGGTTTGAGAAGACTGCACGTAAAGTCACTGTACCAGTGTCTGGGCTAACGCTTGCATCAGAAAATGCAAGATGACCTTCTACTGGATAAATCGAACCATCCTCAAGGCGTAGTTTAACTTTAGTGTTGTTACTACTGTCCAGACTACCTTTACTTAACTTTTGACGTAAGCGTAATAGTTCTGCACTTGATTGGTTAATGTCGACATAAATCGGATCAAGTTGTTGAATCGTTACAAGTGGATCAGTCTGATTTGCTGTGACTAATGCACCAGCAGTAACAGATGAACGACCAGATTGACCAGAGATAGGCGAGCGAATAGTTGAGTAGCCTAAATCAACTTCAGCATTTTTAACTTGCGCACGAGCAGCAGCAACTTGAGCTTCTGCAACATTCACCTGACCGACTAAGTCATCATATTCCTGCTTTGAAACAGCATTACTTGAAACCAATTGTTTATAACGATTCATTTTGGTTTTAAGTGAATTTAGATTTGCATCCTGTTGCAACAATGCTGCCTTGGCGTTATCTAAAGTGGCACGGTTTGTTCTTGAATCCAGTTCATACAATGACTGACCTTCGCGGACATAACTGCCTTCGGTAAATAAACGCTTCAGAATCACACCGCTAGTCTGAGGACGCACTTCAGAAATTTGATAGGCTGTTGTACGCCCAGAAAGCTCAACAGTTTGCTCGACACTTTGTGGTTGTGCAACAAGCACACCAACTTCAGTAGGGGGCATTTGCTGAGCTGCACCAGCTTGCTGAGCATTTTTAGGATCTTTGCTACAGCCAACAAGCGCAATACTTGCTGCTAATGTGCAAGCAGTAAGGGCTGGAGCCCAAAGCTTTGCAGACATCATTGTTCCACCTCGTTTAGATTTTTATCTAACAAATAATTTGTTGTTGTCAAACCTACTTTGTAACCAGAGCCAAAGCAGTGAGATCCAAATAAAACCAATACTCCATCCCGCTAGAACATCTGTAGGATAATGAACCCCAGCATAAATTCTGGATAACCCCATAAAAAGCAGCCATAAACAGGAAACCCCTATGAAATACACTTTTTGGGAATGGTTCTGAGAAATCAATATTATTAAACTGGCAAATGCTGCGGCATAAACACTATGGGCACTGGGAAATGATGCACCATAATTTTCTACCAGATGATAAATCTCTGGCGGTCTGGGCCGATTAAAACACCACTTTAATAACCATCCTAAAGCAATACTGCCGCTGATCCCCATTAAAATGAAGATGAGTGTTGAATACTTTTTATACCATGCACAGCATAAACACCAGACTGACGTAAAAAATAATACAAATGGCATGCCACCCAGATAAGCCAGAACAATAACAATTTGATCCAGGATCTTATTTCGATGTTCACTCAAAATTTGAATAGCGTGTAAATCAAATTTTGAAATGAAGGGAGAATATAAGCCAAACACACTCAATAAAAATAAAATGCAACCAATACAAAGTATTAGGTAAGGCATATTTAATAACCTTCAGTTTAACCAAGCTCATCGGTTGGAATATGTCGTCAAAGTGTACTCGTCAGTACACTTTTTTTCAAGTCTAGGTTATTTATACTAATTTCTTTTCGAAAAATTTTTAACAATCAGCACACAAAGATAACAATTTTAAGTGATTTTTGGCACGTTTTCTTCATCATGTTCAGTCGTATTTAGTGTATAGATCCTGATTTTGGTGCCCCATCATCTACTTCAAGTGGTTGTTTAGGTGGCCAGAAGAAGTCACTTGGGCGCGTGAGAAAATGTGTCACCACTAATTTAGCTAAAGGTTTCCACTGTTCAAAGCGTACCCGACGTGCGCGTAAAGCAACAATAATCGTCAATGTAAAACTTACAAAAAGGTTGGTTAAACCAATCAGCAATACCCCCATAAACGATACGATAATGAGTCCAATATCAGGCGGCCCATTAATACACATTAAACCTTGCATGAAATTGGCAGAAGCAAAGGCAATATGGCGAATATCTAAAGGTAAACCTAAAATAAAACCAATGGTTCCCATACTTCCAAGCATAATTCCGAAAATAAAATTACCCGAAAGTGCTCCTAAATTACGTTGAATATAGTCTGCAAATTTATTTAATCGTTCCTGTCCCATCCAGTTTGCTAAACGATGATGCGCTTTAAGACGTGGGCCAACCTTGCGATAAACGGCCATGTTATCAAAATAGCCAGCTAGTAGACCCGATAAAAATAAACATACGCCTGCAATCGCAGCATGCGGAATGGCGAGTGAAGTAAAGGGATTTAAGCTATGCAATAGGGCATTCGCTTTGGTATGCGTGAGTAGTGGCTCATCCAAAAAGTATTGCCAAAGATAGGTAATCACCGCCGCCGTAGGAATGGCGATGGAAATATTTCCTAAAATTGCAACGAACTGTGTTCTGATAATATTGATAATGAGGGCTGCAAGTTCTGCAATTTGAGCCGTTCTGGAACCTTTACGTTGCTGTACGGTAGAAGCAAGTGCGGCGGCTGTCATTGCAGGCTGTTTTGTGGCAACAGTGAAGTGTAAAACATGGATCAAAACAAAGCCCAGTGAATAGTTCATGCTGTAAATAAAAGCATGCATCAAAGGAGCGAGTGTTAAGCGTGCTGCCAAAATTTTAAGCGTTGCCATTGCTGCGATAATGACACCCGCACCAGCCGCAGCTTTGTACATTTCAACAAAGCCTTTTTTATCGGTGCTTACATAGTGTTCACCTGTACGACTCGCGTTTTCGGTGACTTGTAAGGCAATTAACTCACTGTTTGTCGTCATCAGAGCGCGTACGCTTTTTTCACTATAATGCGCTTCGGTAATATCTTCGAGAAACTCACCCATCGACATATAGCGAGTTTGAGCATCTCCAACAACGATATTTAATAGTAGTTCAATTCGATCTAGACACTGTTCAAGCAATGACAATAAATAAGTCAGACTTAGGCTGACACCGATACGTTTGGTCGCACGACGTATTTTGAGAACAACTTCCCGACATTGCTCAAACATAACAAAGGCTTGAGAGGCATCGGGTGGTTCGAGTACAGCAACTTCGTGGCCCGTGTAGTGTTGTTTTTTAAACTTTTCAATAAAATCGATGACTTCACGATTTTGTACCAGAAAAGGTGATTCATATTCGGTGAGTTCAGGTTGTGCATTAATAAACTCAGGATATAAGCCAATACCACTGATACGATAAGATAAAACCGTAATGGCTTTAATCATTTGATCCTGAATGGCACGTTTTTCATCGATATTGCTATTACTTTGACCAATAATTTCAAAAAGAGCATACCAGCGTTTTTGCTCAATCGCATTTAACCAATACTTATCGCTACGTTGATGAAATACCTTGCCAATCAAGGTGCTCAAGTCATGATCATCTTGAATTAAAGGTAGAAAGTGTGCGCCTAAACGCTTAACCAACTGATTCCAAAAACCATCTAATGACAAAATGCCGCTGTCTGCATATAAGCTGGTCTGCTTGTATTGATTAATCAAGCGTAATAAAAAGCTTTGTAACGTATTTGCAGCATCTGGTCTAATCAGTAAAGATTCTACAAATGCGTCAAACTTGGCATTAATTTCATCCTGATCTTTGGTGTCTGTTGGACGAATACGGTTAACCAGCTCAATAATAATATTTTCATCTACAGCTTGACTCTGATCAAGCTGCTGCTGCATTTGAGTATATAGGTCAGATAAATTTATATGCATAGGCAAAAGAGTTATTGGATTCGATGTAACGCCATTAATGTAAGATTAGTTAAGGCTTGACGTGCTTCGCTATCAGGTAATCGATTTAAAGCATCAAGGGCCGCTTGTGTTTCTTGTTCAGCACGGGTACGGCAATACTCTAAAGCACCAGAATTTTGTACAATTTGGATGACTTGTTCGAGTTGGCTTATACCTCCTGTGGAAATACTTTTACGAATAATGTCATGTTCTTCGCCAGTGGTTTTTTGTAACGCTGCGATCAGTGGCAAGGTTGGTTTACCTTCCATTAAGTCATCACCGATATTTTTACCTAAGGTGTCTGCGTCAGAGGTATAGTCCAAAATATCATCAATAATTTGGAAAGCATTGCCAAAATGACCTGCAAAATGACGTAATGGTTCGCGATATTCTGGCGTGTTGGCTAAAATTGCTGCACCTTCAGTTGCCAATTCAAACAGGCGAGAAGTTTTACCGTGAATAATATTTAAATAGGTTGCTTCGGTGGTGTCTGGATCATGTTGAGATTGAAGCTGTAGTACTTCACCTTCGGCAATTTCACAGGTTCCTGTTGAAAAGTCTTTGAGTAAGACCATTTCATTCAGATCGACCAATAAATCAAAGGCACGTGATATTAGAAAGTCACCTACTAAAACTGCAGTTTGGTTGTTCCATGTTGCATTTGCTGTCGGACGACCACGACGTAAACCAGACTCATCGACGACATCATCATGTACTAGTGTTGCAGTATGTAGCATTTCTATAATCGCGGCCAATTTACGATGATGTTCTAAGTCTTGGACTCCACATGCTTGACCTGCAAGTAAACACATGATGGGGCGCATACGCTTACCACCTGCTTCGACTACATGTTTACTCACCGCCATGACTAAAGCGACTTTAGAGGTAATTCCTTCATTAATAAATTTGTCCATCACAGCAAAGTCGTTAGCTACAGGCGCGAGTATATCTTGCTTAAAGTCGATGGCCATATGAAAGGAAACCTCATCAAAATATTGGTAATTTGTTCAATGAAATAAAGCTATAAAAACTTAAACTCAAATGAATGAAACAACATAACTTGGCATACATGCAGAAGTTGTATGCGCTTTTTTTATGTTGTTTAGCCAGCGTTAGGGAGAAACTCCATGTTGAGTGGTTTTATAGTAGCAATTTGTTTTTAAACCTTATTTGTGATTTTACACATATTCAAACGAAATACTAGATTGATTCCACTGATCATAATGCTTAAGTGCTTTTCTTCTGTTTTTTTGTTTTAGCTTGAGTGATTTTGCATCAAAATACTTGTTGTTTGCCCAGTTATCCCTTAAAATCTTTCGCCTTATACATCCCAGTGGCGTTCGTTTTAAGATCGGTATATCCCTTTATCGACACGACGACACGGGCTTGGTTGGAGTACATTATGTACGCAGTAATCCAAAGCGGTGGTAAACAGCACCGTGTAGTTGAGGGTGAAACCCTTAAAGTTGAATTATTGAAAGCTGAAACTGGCTCAACTATTACGTTTGATGACGTATTAATGGTTGTAAATGGTGAGAGCATTCAAATCGGTGCTCCAGTTGTTGCTGGCGCAAAAGTAACTGCAGAAGTGGTTGGTCATGGTCGTCACGACAAAATCCGCATCATCAAAATGCGTCGTCGTAAACACTACCGTAAACAACAAGGTCACCGTCAATGGTTTACCGAGTTGAAAATTACTGGTATTGCAGGCTAATCACGAGGAGTAATAGACATGGCTTCTAAAAAAGCTGGTGGATCGACTAAAAACGGTCGTGATTCGAATCCTAAAATGTTAGGTGTTAAAATCTACGGTGGTCAATCAGTAACTGCTGGTAACATCATCGTTCGTCAACGTGGTACTGAATTCCACGCTGGTGCTAACGTAGGTATGGGTCGTGACCATACTTTATTTGCTACTGCTGATGGCGTAGTAAAGTTTGAAGTGAAAGGTCAATTTGGCCGTCGCTATGTAACTGTTGAATCTGTATAAGTTTTAATAGTTTGAAAAACCCGCATCTTGCGGGTTTTTTTACATTTAGCGCTACTACTTGTTTTACAAACTTGACTCTTTAGCCCGATTGCGAATAAATCGATGATGTTTAATGTCGTCATAGGCTTGTAAAATTTCATCATAAGTATTCATGACAAAAGGACCTTGACCGTTGATGGGTTCACCTAACGGTTTTCCTGAAAGTAAAAGTAATTTGCTGTGATGCAATGCCGTGATTTCAATATTTTCTCCATGACTCGACATGACAGCCAACGCCTGTTCCTCTAAAAGCTCATCTTGTTCTGTAAATTGTATCTGACCATGACGTAAATAAAGTAAAGAGCTGTCCCCATGCTGGGCAGGCAAGATCAGGTGCTGTCCTTGACGTAGATCAATATCTAAAACAGTCATTGGACTGAAGGTTAGTGCGGGTCCTTGTACGTGTTGGTATTGTCCTGCAATGACCCGAACTGAACCCGCCTGTTGAGGTAATTCAACTTTTGGAATATCGCCATTTTTTAAACTTTGATAGCGTGGCTCGGCCATTTTATCTTTGGCGGGTAAATTGACCCAAAGTTGTACCATTTCAAAAGCTCCACCGCGCTCACGAAAAGCAGAACTAAATTGTTCGCGGTGCATAACGCCAGAGGCCGCAGTCATCCATTGTACATCGCCTTTTGCAATGATTCCGCCACTGCCAGTGGAATCACGATGTTCTAACTCACCTTCAAACATAAAGGTTACGGTTTCAAATCCGCGATGTGGATGTTCATTTACGCCACGACGTTTATTAGAGGGTGTTAATATTCCAGGGCCTAAATGATCCAGCAATAAAAATGGCGAAGTTGTATTGCCAAGTTCATGATAAGAAAATACTGAAAGCACAGGGTAGAAGTCACCGACTGAAAAACGGGTATCGTTGCGATGAATAAATGCAAGGCTTTTCATAGGTGAACTCCATTATTTTTAATGTATTGTCATAGGAATAGCATAATTCTTTTTTTCAGATGGGGTCAGTCTGTATAATAGGACACTGTATTTTAATTTCAGTATGTTCTCCTATTACCGCAAGCGTGTATTTGAATCTCTTTATCTTGTTATTTTCTTCATAATGCTGTGATTTCTGTACATAAAATTCTTATTGGAGACATTAATTAAACAAAATCAATGTGTTTCTCCATAGTTTTATTTTTCAAAAACAGTAAGATATCGACATAACAGTAAAAACTGATTAGAGGTTTTATTTTATGAATTCCGTAAAAAAAGTGGCATACGCATTAACTTTAACCACAAGTGTAGTTGCACCTGTAATGAGTGTGAGTGCTTTTGCAGCCACGGCAGCTTCGGAACAGCAAGCAACCTCAAACCTTGTGAAACAACTCAGCGGTATGCAAAGTTTATCTGCCAATTTTGAGCAAACCACTAAAGCGACCAATAGTACTCGTGCGCAAAAAAATAAAGGTCTAACCGCACAACATATGAATCAGACCTTTACGGGTGTGATGAAAGTGGAACGTCCAGGTAAATTCTTCTGGGAAACGACTTCACCATCAAAACAAACGATTGCAACGACAGGTAAAACAGTCTGGATTTATGATCCTGATTTACAGCAAGCGGTTCGCCAAAGTCTGGATGATCAGGTGGCCAATACACCTGCGTTATTGTTGTCAGGCAATACCAATCAGATTATGCAGTCTTATCGTGTGACTCAGCCAGATAGCAGCAAAACCTATTACACCTTGTACCCTAAAGACAGTGAGGGCGCTTTTCAAAGTCTGACGATTAGTTTTGGTGCAAATAAAGCCCCAAGTTTGATGATTTTACAGGACTCTTTGGGTCAAACGACTTATGTGCGTTTTAATAATGTGAAGCTGAATCCATCGATTCCCGCTTCGACTTTTAATTTCACGCCCCCAAAGGGAACAGATATTATTGATCAATAATATCTCGTTGATTTCCAAAATATCGTTTCAGTTAACCGCTCATTTTGGGCGGTTAGCTTTTTGATGGATCATATAGATACATATTTTCAATGTTCAGTATAAATAGAGCTTTGTATAGTAGATAAAAATGAACATTGAAAACGATCAGAAGGGGCGGCAATGTCTGCACAACACTTTAAAAAAACATTAATAATTCTGCCATTTTTAAGCGCTGTATTTCTCACTGTGGGCTGTCAACCAAAAACAGAGAATAAAAAGGAAACTTCGACTGAAACCAAAGTTGAAAAGGTTAGTATTCCTGTTATTCAGTCGAAAGTAGTCGCCGTCAAATTGCCCAAGAATAAGCTGTGTCTGGAAGACGGCTGTACCGAATACAACTTTCAGACAGTCGAAACCAATCAGCCATGGATCAATGAATATTTTATCAATCGTATAAAAAAAGCAGATCCAAATGCTTTTGACAATATTCAGGATCAGCAAGTCAAATTACCAGAAGGTATGCCACAAGATGGTCAAAGCATCATGTTCGTGCGTTATTTAGGACAAAACTATAATTTGGCTTCATTTCAGTTATATAGCTACACCTATTCAGCAGGTGCTGCACATGGGATGCATCATGAAGAATATGTCATTTTTGATTTAAATAAGAAAAAACGGGTGAGTGTTGCAGATTTGCTGAAAGAGGGTAGTGATACAACAGTGCGTGATCGGTTGTATAGCTATAATCAAAGTTGGCTAGAAGAACACAACATTAGCAAAGACAAGCTTCAGTTGAGTGATAATTTTTATTATGGCAATGACGGAATTGTCTTTGTTTATCCACTCTATGAGTTGGCTTCTTATGCAGAGGGTTTAACTGAGTTGACTCTGCCTTATGATCAGGCAACAGATGTATTAAAAGCCGAATATCTGCCAAGTCAGCCTGTATTACCTAAAGAATAATAAATACCTGTAAGTTAAAATCATGATTTGTAAATATAGTCACTTCATAGTGACTATATTTTTTGCTGTGAAGCACTTACACTATAGGCAGTTTTTCTCTGCAACTTATGATTGGCTATGATCGACCCAAAATTACTCAGAAATAATATTGAAGCTGTAAATCAGGCTTTGGCAAAACGTGGTGTGCAACTTGATCCTGCTGAATGGGCATCTTTGGAAACGCGCCGTAAAGAGTTTCAATCCAAAACTGAAAGTTTACAGGCAGAACGTAATTCTGGTGCTAAACAGGTAGGTCAGATTAAAAAAGCAGGCGGTGATGCCTCTGAGATCATGGCGCGTATGCAGGCCATTGGTGATGAAATTAAGGCAGCAGAAGTTGCTTTAGCAGAGTTACAGGCTGAAATTGAAGAAAAAGCACTGAGTATTCCAAACTTGCCAGATGATTCTGTGCCAGAAGGCAAAGATGAAAATGACAATGTGGAAATCTCAAAATGGGGGACACCACGTCAGTTCGATTTTGAAATAAAAGATCACACCGATTTGGGTGAGTGGATGGGCGGTCTTGAGTTTGAAACCGCAACCAAGTTGACGGGTTCACGTTTTAGCGTATTGAAAGGGCCTTTAGCTCGGTTACAACGTGCTTTGACCCAGTTTATGTTAGATACCCATACTTTAAAAAATGGTTATACCGAAGCGTATGTACCGTATTTGGTCAATGCAGATTCATTACGTGGTACAGGCCAACTGCCAAAGTTTGAAGAAGATTTGTTTAAGCTACAAGGCGAAAAAGAGTATTACTTAATTCCCACTGCCGAAGTTCCTGTGACCAACTTTGTGCGTGACGAAATCATTGATGCGGATCGTTTGCCACTTAAATATGCAGCACATACACCTTGTTTCCGTAGTGAAGCTGGTTCTTATGGACGTGATACGCGTGGTCTGATTCGCCAGCATCAGTTTGATAAGGTTGAAATGGTGCAAATCGTCAAACCAGAAAATTCGATGCAGGCATTAGAAGAATTAACAGGTCATGCTGAAGGAATCTTGCAGGCATTGGGTTTACCATACCGTAAAATTTTACTTTGCGGTGGTGATATGGGCTTTGGTTCAACTAAAACGTACGATCTTGAAGTGTGGGTGCCAAGTCAAAATACTTATCGTGAAATTTCAAGCTGCTCAAATATGGGTGACTTTCAGGCACGTCGTATGATGGCACGTTATCGCGCGGATCAGAAAAAAACTGAATTGGTGCATACTTTAAATGGTTCTGGTTTGGCGGTGGGTCGTACTTTATTGGCGGTCATGGAAAATTATCAACGTGCTGATGGCTCGATCGAAATTCCAGAAGCATTACGTCCTTACATGGGCGGTACAACCTATATCGATTAATCAGATCGATATCTATTGTGCATGATTTTTGCTTTAACCTACCCAAAATCAAGATGTAGAGGTCGGCTGTGGAAATTCTTCCAATTTCACTTAAGTTGCAACAGCAACGTTGTCTGATCGTGGGTGGGGGGCATATTGCCTATCGCAAAGCACTATTACTGGTCAAGGCGGGTGCAATTCTTGATGTAATTGCACCTGACATTGATGACCAACTCAAGAGACTGATTGAACAAAGTAAAGGTTCGCTTCATTTAAAAGTATTTGAAGACAGTGATTTAGATCAAGCCTATCGTTTAGTGATTGCTGCAACCAATGATACTGCGGTAAATCAACGCGTGTTCGAGCAAGCCGAACTCCGAAATCTGTTGGTGAATAGTGTGGATGATATTCCCAACTGTCGTTTCATGATGCCTGCGATTATTGATCGTTCGCCATTAGTCATTTCTGTCGCGTCAAATGGGGCTTCACCTGTGCTGTCACGTCAGTTGCGTACCCAAATTGAAACATTAGTGCCACATGGTATGGGGAAACTCGCTGAGTTTTCTGGACAGTGGCGTAGCCGAGTTAAGACACAGATTACCAATCCAGATGAACGTCGTATTTTCTGGGAAGAACTGTATGCCAGTCCGCTTAAAGAACAAGTATTTAATGACAATCTGCAAACAGCCAATCACATGATGATACAAGCACTTTCCGAGTGGACTGCACCAAAAGGTGAGGTTTATTTGGTGGGTGCAGGGCCAGGTGATCCAGAGTTATTGACTTTAAAAGCGTTGAGATTGATGCAACAGGCCGATGTCGTCATTTATGATCGTTTGGTTTCACCACCAATCTTGGAACTTTGTCGCCGTGATGCAGAAAAAGTTTACGTGGGTAAAGCACGTTCAAATCATAGTGTACCGCAAGATGGCATTAATGCTTTACTCGTTCAATATGCACAATCAGGAAAACGTGTCTGTCGTTTAAAAGGTGGCGATCCATTTATATTTGGACGTGGTGGTGAAGAAATTCAGGAATTATTTGCTTCGGGTGTTCCTTTTCAGGTGGTGCCCGGAATTACTGCTGCATCGGGTTGTGCGGCGTATGCAGGTATTCCACTCACTCATCGTGATTATGCGCAAAGTGTACGTTTTCTGACAGGACATTTGAAAGAAGGCTCGCCTGAACTGCCTTGGAATGAGTTGGTGTATGAAAATCAGACGCTTGTGTTGTATATGGGGTTGGTGGGGCTTGAACATATTTGTCAGCAATTGATTTCATATGGTCAACGTCCTGATATGCCTGTGGCTCTGATTTCTAAGGGCACGACCCCTGAACAAAAAGTTGTTGTGGGGACACTCTCGAATATTGCGTCTAAAGTCTCGGAATATCAAATCCATGCACCAACTTTGACGATTATTGGTGAAGTAGTCAGTTTGCGTGAACAATTACAATGGTTATAACCTGAATTGTTCCAATTATTTAGTAGAGAAACTCTGTGATTCACGTTGTATTGTTTGAGCCTGAAATTCCTGCCAACACAGGTAATATCATTCGTTTATGTGCCAATACGGGGGCACAACTACATCTGGTTAAACCTTTAGGATTTGAATTAGATGATAAAAAGCTCAAACGTGCAGGTTTAGATTACCATGAATATGCACGGATGAAGATCTGGGACAATATTGAGCAGTGTCTAGAATATCTTAAGTCACAAAATATCACTGAAACTGATATTTTCCCACTGACCACCAAAGGCAGTGCGACACCACATACGGTCGATTTAAATCGTCCTGTTGCATTATTGATGGGGCCTGAAACCCGTGGTTTGCCTGAGCATGTTCGTTTCATGTTTCCGCAGCAAAACTGGATTCGTTTACCAATGGCAGAAAACTCACGCAGTTTGAATTTGTCGAATGCAACGGCAGTGATTGTCTATGAAGCTTGGCGGCAACAAGGTTTTCAACCTTTATCATAAGATTTAAATATCTCCATAAGGGCCTGCAACAACGATGATATAACCGTCAGGGTCTTTAAACCAGACTTCACGATGGTTGGCATTTAAATTGACTTTCGGTTGTTCCAAAATATTGACTTGATGTATCTGTAAACGCTGTACTAGAGCATCGAAATGTTTGGTTTGAAACCAGAGCAGAACGCCATTGCCCTTGAGTTGATTTGGGTTTCCCAAATAAGGGTGATGATGTGCTTGCCATTGGTGCAGTTGTAACACCATTTCACCTTGTTCATTCAGCAGTTGTTCGTATTCGGAGCCACCATGACCACTTTTGAGTGCGAGAACATGTTGATACCACTGACTACTCAGTTCGACATTATCGACTGCAATTAAAGGTTGGGGTGTCATTCTATCCCTCTTTCTTATGATGTCGCTGTGGTTTGAGATGAATCATAATTTTGTTGTGCTTTGAGAACAGATTCAATGTGCGTTTCTGCCCATCCTTTTAGTTGTAATGCAGTTTGGGATACATCGCGACCTAAATCGGTTAAACGGTATTCGACTCGAATGGGTGAGCTGTCTTGTACTTGCCGAAGGATAAAACCATCTCGTTCCAATATTTTAAGTTTTTGCGATAAAACTTTTGGAGAAATACCTTCAATTTTTTTCTTGAGAAGATTGAAATGAATCGGCTGTTCTTCTAAAACATTCAAAATGAGAAGAACCCATTTATCTGCCATTTTTTCAAAAATAAGACGAGCGGGACAAAACTGACTGTAGACATTATAGGCAAGTAAGGCATTCATTTATTGGCTCCTTAATTGTTCACTTTGTGTAAAAAATCACTCAAATTAATATAGTTACCTTTTGGTAACTAATTGACACCTAGTTTCTAAAATATATCATTAATCTATCTCCATGCAAATAGGGCATTTCTAATGGCTAAGGTATCTCTGGTTTATTTTTCAGGCTATGGTCACACTAAGGTTTTGGCAGAAACTTTTGCCGCGCAAATTGAAGCGAATTTAATTGAAATTAATCAGGATGGTGATATTCAGGATCAAGACTGGCAGACGCTAGATGATTCTGCTGCAATTGTATTTGCAGCACCAACGTATATGGCTGCGGCGCCATGGCAATTTAAAAAATTCGCCGATGCTTCTTCAAAAAAATGGTTTACTCGCACTTGGCAAGATAAAGTTTTTGGTGGTTTTACCAATAGCGCCAGCTTAAACGGTGATAAACAAGTCACTCTAATCCAGTTCCAGACATTGGCATCACAACACGGTGGTATTTGGGTCAGTTTGGGTTTGTTGCCTGCCAATACTAAAACAGCAACGCGTCAGGATATCAATAATCTGGGTGGTTCAGTAGGTGCACTGATTCAAACTCCCGCTGATGCAAGTGTAGATGAAATTCCAGAAGGTGATATTGAAACAGTAAAAAGTTATGCACAGCGCATTCAAACGATTACTGATCGGTTTTATATCGCAAAATAATGCTTATCGACTTTGGCTCAGATTTAACAGATCAATCCTTCAACTTTTGGATCGGACGCTGATTAAATTTGAGCTAAGTTCTATTGTCACTCTTTGTTGAAAGTCTGAGTTGAAAAACAAAAAATGGGAGGATTATTGAGGTTCAATTTATCTTTATCATCATGTGAACTAACCAATGAATTTTCTAAAATTACGTATGATTCGATAACAAACGTACAATCCGCTCAATGAAAATAAAATCAATGCGCCTAAGATATATTTCAAATTGTCTATATCATTCTGATAAAGCTGTTGAATATCCTGCTGTGACCAACTCAAAGCGGTGAGTTGATTGTTTTGAATGTCTGCCCATTGAATATTTTGAAAATAAACATAATTTCCGATTGATTGAATGGTCGCTTTGCGGATGTAACGTGTACTAAATAGATTGTATTGATCTGTGCAAACAGTTTTTAAATAGTGTTCACAACTTAGCTTGACTACATAACCATGATCTTTTAGCACAATGAGTGCTGACTGATCTGGTTTTTGATTATTCGACATTAAAATGTATTGATGATTTGAATCTGTATCAAATTTGATGGTTTTTCGGCTTTCATACGTCTCGCTACTTTTTAAAATATCTTGCGTTTTCACGATACAGGTGACAACTAGAGCTGCTGTGATCACAAAAATACAGATTGCCAGACTAAAGCGGAACACTTTCTTAATGGTTTGATGCATGTTTATCTTCAAAGGTTTGAAAAATATTAGAGACAAATGTTTAACATCGGCTTTTATTCATGAATATTGGCTGTAAAAAAAGCGACACTCTTTGAACAAAAAGATTTTATGTTAAAAAAGTTAATTATTTCACAGATTGAATGAAACTTTTCGTTAAAATTATCATTACTTTGAAATGATATTTTGATTTGTATTTTTATTAGAAATAATTGAAAGAGGTTTCGGTTATTCCTGTAATAAGTGAAGGACTTTTATGGGTAATTATTTTTTACTACAGGCTCTTAGCGTTGTATTTGCACTTTCAATTGCGACCACAATGTTTAATAAACGAATTTTAGATTTCCCTCAAGCTATAGGTGTACCTATCGTTTCGGCTGTACTGGTATTCATTTTGCAGTGGGGGGCGAATTTACTGCAAGGTAACCAATTTATCACCATCAATATTCATAATATTGAAGAAGCAGTAAGAGGCATTGATTTTTATGACTTTTTAATTAATGGGGTAATCTGTTTTATTCTCACTTCATCGGCACTTAAATTTAAAATATCTGATTTACGAAAACATTGGAAACCGATCGGGATTCTTGCCACGATTGCATTATTACTCTGTGCAATTCTTTTTGCAGGTTTAATGTATGGTTTTCAATTTTTGATTGGGAATCCAGTTCCTATACTTGTATTACTCCTTTTAGGTTCGGCATTAGGTGCAACAGATCCGATAGGCATTAAGGGTGTACTGAGTTCAGTTCGCGCTCCGCATCATTTAATCGTCAAGCTAGAAGGCGAATCTTTATTTAATGATGCGATGTGTATTGCAGTATTTATGACTTTATTGAATGTATTGCAAGGTGAGCACTTTTCGCTGGTTCATACACTTGAAAACTTTATTTATGAAATTGCGGTTGCTGCGCTCATTGGTTGGGCGTTCGGATTAGGAATTCTGCGATTACTTCGTGGGAAACATGAAATGGAATCGCTGATTTTAACAACAGCTTTACTCGCTTGTGGTTCTTATTTGGTGGCATTATTTGCACATGCTTCCGCACCGATTGCTTGTGTGATTGGCGGTTTGATCGTAGGCAATAAATGGAAAGAAATATTACAGGAACGTGAAATACGAGAAGTAAATCATTTTTGGCATACCGTTGAAGGGATTATCAATTCTTTCCTTTTCACATTAATTGGGCTTGAACTTTTTATTCTTGATTTAAATGCAACTATGATTTTAGGTGGAATGATTGCTTTTATTGCATTACATATTTCCAGATTTGCAGCAAACTTTTTATCTTTTTCGTTTTTTCCTTCATTTAGAACAAAGAGTTATAACGGGAGTCTGACAATATTATCTTGGGGTGGTGTACGTGGAGGGATTTCTTTAGCATTAATATTAGCAGTCGCAAACGTTCCTGAATTACGTGAATATAGTAGTATTTTAATTGGTTATACATTTATTAGCGTACTTCTTTCGGGTGTTGTTTGTGGTTTGGGTTTACCTGCGGTGATGAATGCATTTTATTATAATCCTAATGAAGAAACACAGGGTTTTAAAGGTTGGTATCAGCAGTTATGCCATAAAATGAATCGTCGAGGTTTTAAATATATTGTTGGGGAGGATATCAACGGATTGGAAACCATAACGATTTACAACCCAGAAGTTATTATTGATAAAAAATCAGAAGATGGGATAGCCTCTGTGCATAATCCTAATAAAATCGAAGAAGTAAAACGTTTAGAGAATCCTGATAATTTTTAAATATTTATATCTTTAATTCGTAGTCATTAGTGCTAAAAGTTAAGGATGTAAGCTTTTAGCACTTTAATTTTAAAAAAAATAAAGAAATATATTAGGTTAGTTTAATTTGATAATTTATTATTAAAAATAATTTAACTTTATTTTATTTAGATAAAGTAAATCTTAATAAAATATTATTTTATAGTAAATTATTTGTATGTAAAATGTATCTCAAGTGTAATCTATTTCTATTCTATAATTTTTTTTTTGAAATTAAACATACATTTATATTTTATTTGTTTTTTCTGTGGTGAACTAATTATCGGAATATTGGCAAAGTGTCATGTTTTGCATATTCTATTTTCTAAATTTTAGGTTTTAAATAATATTTACATAAAAATGGATGTATTTCTCATTTATGAAATGCGAAATATTGAACTGAAATACTTAAAAATAAAAACCCAAGATTATATGAATAAGGAGATATCACATGTCTGAAATACAAATTATCGCCAAATCAAGCCATGCAACTTTAGCTAATATTACAGCTAATACCGCTAAATTAAACCAAGCATCAGTAGTATTAATTAAGGCGTCAACGAGTGATATCAAATCAATTACTCGAGATGGGACAAGCGCGATAGTCGAATTAAAAAATGGGGAAAAAATTGTCATTGAGGATTTTTTTAGTACCCAGACTGCAACCAATAATAGTCTTGTCTTTGAAGATACACCAAATAAGTTAATGTGGGCACAATTTGTTGATGCGCAAGGTAACGTTATTGATCCTGTGATTTATGAACCATTAAATAATATTGAACCTTTATTATATGATGAACAGAGTAATGCGATTAGCCCATGGGCATGGGTAGGTGGCGTAGCCGCTGTTGGCGCAATTGCGGCAGCGGCAGGTAGTGGTGGAGGTTCATCAGGAGGTGGAAGCACTAGTGGAACTGGAAGCACAGGCAGTACCGGGAACACAGGTGGAACTGGAGGTACAGGTGGAACCGGAGGTACAGGTGAAACTGGTGGAACTGGCGGTACAGGT
>NZ_LXGN01000007.1:170824-171105 GCF_009372255.1 Acinetobacter guerrae | reverse complement strand
ACCGGAGGCACAGGTGGAACAGGAGGTACAGGTGAAACGGGTGGAACCGGAGGCACAGGTGGAACAGGAGGTACAGGTGAAACGGGTGGAACTGGAGGTACAGGCGAAACTGGTGGAACTGGCGGTACAGGTGGAACCGGGGGTACAGGCGAAACTGGTGGAACCGGAGGTACAGGTGGAACTGGAGGTACAGGCGAAACTGGAGGTACAGGCGAAACTGGTGGAACTGGAGGTACAGGTGAAACGGGTGGAACTGGAGGTACAGGCGAAACGGGTGGAAC
>NZ_LXGN01000007.1:0-170745 GCF_009372255.1 Acinetobacter guerrae | reverse complement strand
GTGGAACCGGAGGTACAGGTGAAACGGGTGGAAGTGATTTAGTAACAGTTACACAAGATGCAGTGAATAACTTATCTGATGATACTGCGATACAACCAATTTCAGTTTTACTCAATAACTTAATTAATCCGAATACTGGAACTTTATCTGGTGTCACAAGCATTCTTGCTCAATTAACAGAAACAGATCAGCCGATCACTGGTGCTTTAACTGAATTGGTAGATAGCCTTACTGCCGCAAGTAATAATGGAACAGAAAACTTGGGTGGACTCATTCATGCTTTAAATTCAATTATTGCATTTCTTGGTAGTGGAAGCCCATCAGATCTTGAGGGTATTAAAGAGTCGGTCAATAGTTTATTAAATGCTGAAAACGCTGCGGATACGTTAAGTGGTATTTTAGAGACTACAGTTGATGGTGTTGATCAAACAGTAGGCGAATTACTACAAGGTGCTTTAGGTAGTAATATTCAAGTAGTCGATCTGAGTGAACTACTAGATCAAACACAGCTTACTTCGCTTGTAGAACAGATACTTACAGGTGTAGGCGACTTACTTACTGGTTTACTAGGTCCTTTAGGCTTAGATTCAACAAAACTTACTGATGCTTTATTTGAAACACTTAAAGACGTATTAACTGGCAATGAAGTTATAGAAAATGGCTTAGGTCATGTGACGGGTGAACTTGATAAGACTGTAGATGGTTTATTAGATAATACGACAGATTTAGTTACACAGTTATTAGGGAAGCTTGGGTTAGGAGAAATCGCAACTGGATTACTAGGTCCTTTGACCAATAGTTTATTAGAACCACTCATTGATTCCGTTTTAGGTTTGGTGGATCAAGGAGGAAGTATTCTATTACCACCTGCACCAGAAGATGGCGAAGGAAATAGCACGACTGGATTAGTCAATATTGTCGCAGATATTGTTAGAGACTTAACTGGATCAGAGACAACACTTTCGCCAGTTAGTGATTTGCTTGATAATTTAATTAGTAATAATGGTCCAGTTGGAAATATCTTGGCCTCATTGAATGCATTAACCGCAGAAGATGGTGGTGCTTTGGGCATTTTAACTGAATTGGTTCAAGCATTTTATAATGCAGAGCTTCCAGTTGGAACAAATCTCGAAGATCTTGTGCAAGGACTTGGTGGTATTCTTAATGGTCTATTGGATGGAGTTGTAAAACCAATCGTAAGTGATTTAGGTTCAGAAATTAGTCAATTTATTCCAAATGTACTGACCCTACAACTTGAACATGATACAGGTATCAGCAAAACAGATGGAATCACATCTGATGGAACTGTATTAGTCAAAGGCCTACATGAAGGTCAAGCTTGGGAATATAGTATTGATGGTGGAAATACTTGGACAACAGGTACAGGAAGCAGCTTTGAATTAGCACCAAATACTTATGCTCAAGGTAACGTTTTGGCACGTGTTTCCAGTACCGGTGAAACACAAGTCAATATCTCGACTGCGCTTAAACCAGTGACAATTGATCAAAGTAATCCAGATGCACTAACGGCTGCGTTATCTACCGATACAAGTATTGCTGGTGATCGTATTAGTCAGGATGGCACAATCAATGTTACTGGCTTGGAAGAGGGAGCAAAACTTCAATACAGTCTTGATAGCGGTGCGACATGGAAAACTGTAGTTAGTGGCATTAGTTTTACTTTAGTAGAAGGTACATATGCTAATGGAACTGTTCAGGTTCGTCAGGTTGATACGGCAGGTAATGTGGGCAATGCCACAAATCTTGGTCTAATCATCATTGATAAGACCGTACCGAATACGCCTGAGGTTATTAGTTTTAGTCCTGATGGCACAACTTTATATGGTCATGTAGCGGGTGAGGTTGCTGGAACGACGGTTAATGTTTTTGTAGAAGGGAATACTACTCCTATTGGTACGGGTATAACTGATGCAAATGGTAATTTCACTATTTCATTAGAAGAAGGTAAATACACAGATTTAGACTTTAAACTTCAGGCAGAAGATATCGCTGGAAATGTGAGTGCTTTAGGAGATGGCAGTGGAAACTATGGACTGGTGACAGTTCTACAAAATATCGTAGCTAACTTGACTGACAGTACGATGATTGAACCTGTTTCAACCTTATTAAATAATCTAGTTGATCCTGAAACAGGAACTTTTTCTGGCATTACAGGTATAGTCGAAGCACTCACTCTAACCAATCAACCTTTACTTGGTGCCTTAACAGAAGTCGTCAATGCTCTAACAGATGCTGATACAGGTGGTGACGCAAACTTTGGAGTCGTTATTAATGCCTTAAATACATTGATAGGATTCTTGGGTACGTCTGATACAGGTTTATTGGATAATGCGAATAATGCATTGGAAAGTTTGTTGAGCGGAACAAATGCCGAAAGCATTCTCGGAAACATTCTTTCAAATCCTTTAGAAGTAAATGGGGAAGTGAGCCTAGGTGATTTTTTAAATGGTTCAGTCGGAACTAATATTAACTTGGTTGGTCTTGATGGCTTGGTTAATTCAACTTTATTAACTAATACGATATCAGGTTTAACCACTGGAGTAGATGCTCTCCTTTCACCTATTACTGGTATTTTATCTGAAACTTTAGGACTAAATATCAGTCTTACTGCAATTACGAATGCAGTAACTGGTTCTATCAATAGTTTGCTTGAAAATGAAAATGGTATTGCAAATGGTGTAGCTCATCAGCTTGGTGAATTGGATCAAACAGTAAAAGGTCTTCTTGGCAATAACGCTTTACTAAATAATGTATTAGATAATCTAGGATTATCAAATATTTCTGGTTTACTTCAAAATGTATTGAATCAACCTCTTTTGGGACCACTTAATCCATATACTTTAGCAACGAATGCCATAAATACTGTAGTAAATGGCATTGTAAAACCTCTTGTAAATGATGTATTGGATATCGTAAATGGCGATGGAATCTTAAAAGATCCTATACCTACCGATGGTGATGGTGCTAGTACACTTGGTTTATTGGATGTACTTTCTGATATTGTGCATGACCTTGCGGGTGAAGGTTCATTACAGCCGATAAGTACATTAGTCGATAACATTATTCGTAATGATGGAGTGACAGGTGATTTGCTTTCTGCAATTAATGGATTGACTGATGTGGAAAGTGGTCAGTTGGGTATTTTAACCGAACTGGTCAAAGCATTGTATACGGCGGAGCAGCTTCCAGAAAATGCAAGTCTTGAAAATCTTGTTCAGGGAGTAGGTGGTCTTCTCAATGGTCTATTAGATGATGTGGTTAAACCAATTGTTGATGGACTAGGAAGTGAAATTAAATTACCAGATTTATCTGGTGCTAGTACTTTGATTAGTGGGCTTACAAATGAAGTATTCGCAGGCGGAGCTGGAGAAGATACACTCCTCTTTAAGGTATTAAATAACACCTTAAGTGATGCGGGTAATGGTCATGACATCTGGAGTGATTTCCATGTAGGAAAAGTCGGTGTAGATGTCAATGCAGATAAAATTGATATAGGTGCATTACTTGTTGATTATCATGGTGATGGTTCAGCAGCTTCATTAACTGGATATCTGAATGTTAAGACCGTAGAAGATCAACAATCGGGTTTAAGTACTATTATCACTATTGACCGCGATGGTGCAGGCAGTGATGCCTATCATTCGGTAGAGTTGTTAACGCTTAAAAATGTAGATACAACGTTGGATGATTTGCTGAATAATGGTCAAATTATTCTTTAAATAGCTGAAAAGAGAGCTTTCGGGCTCTCTTTTTTTATTTGATTTATATGAAAATATTATAAATTTTAAGAGATGTATTTCATTATAATTTTAAAGCAAGAAGGGATTTTAAATATGACTTCAATTTGTTTAAACATGATTGTTAAAAATGAAGGAGAAATTATTCAGGAAACATTAGAAAATATTTGTAACTTTATAGAAATAGATTATTGGGTGGTTTGTGATACAGGCTCTACAGATGACACTGTAGAAAAGATACAAAATTTCTTTGATAAGAAAAATATTAAAGGTGAAATGATTTACGAACCTTGGAAAGATTTTAGTTATAACAGAAATATTGCATTAAAACATTGTGTCGGAAAAAGTGACTATATTTTAGTTTTTGATGCAGATGATTTTTTTGAAGGATCATTTAAGCTTCCAGAGAAATTAAATAAAGATTGTTATCTCATGAATATCTCAAGTGAAAATAGATCTTTACATTATCAAAGAAAACTTTTACTTAAAAATAATCAAAAATTTTATTGGCGTGGTGTTTTACATGAATTTATTGATCAACATGGAGAAATTTCAGTCGGTTCAATTAATGGCGAATATCATATTATTTCGGGCAGAAAAGGAAATCGAAGTAAGCAAGAGAACAAATATTTACGTGATGCAGAAGTCTTAAGTAAAGCTTTTTATGAAGATAAAGATGAGGATTTAAAACCACGTTATGCTTTTTATTGTGCCCAGTCTTATCGTGATGCTGAACAATTGGATCATGCAATTCATTGGTATGCCAAAAGAGCTGAAATGAAAGAGGGCTGGAAAGACGAGATTTATACAAGTTATGAACAAATGGGACTTTTGTACGAACGTAAAAAAATGGATATGCAAGCTTTGTATGCTTGGCAATGTGGTGTGTCAATCGATCCAGAAAGAGCTGAATGTTGGTATCATTTGGCAAGATTAAATAATTGGCGAGGAAATTATCATTTGGCATATTGTTATGCAAAAGAGGCAGTAAAACTTAAAATTCCTTCAGGAAATCGATTATTTGTTAACTTGCCTGTTTATCAATATTGGTGCGATTACGAATTATGTTTAAATGCCTATAAGTTAAAAGATTATATTAGTAGTTATGCAACATATAAAAAATTAATTGAAAATGGTCCAGATGATTTGATAAAACGCTTATTACATCACCTTGAACATTATAAAGATATGCTGAATGTTGAGAGTTTAGAAAATATTGTGAAAATTTATCAAAGATTTAGAAGTTTAAATGAAGAAAAAATATTAATAGATATCCTTAATATAAAATTAGAATTTTAAAAAGAATAATATGAAGCTCATTAGAGTGAGCTTCATAATCAAAAATATCAATTTAAATTCGAAGTTATCTTTTTCAAGATACCTAAAATCACATCAAACTCACTTTGAAGTGGCGTACTTTTACGAGTGATCAATGCAAGTGTACGACTTGGAGCATCTTGAAGTGGTTTGATTACTAACTCATCATTACCCTTTAACATATGCGTTTCAATCGCGATCGCAGGCAATAAAGTAAAGCCTAAGTTTGAAGACACCATTTCAATTAGGGTAGGTAAGGAGCTAGCTTTAAGGCGATTATCATTTTTACGCTCCCCAATCGGGCAGGCACTTAATGCATGATCACGTAAACAATGACCTTCTTCCAAAAGCATTAAACGTGATAAATCCAAATCATCTAGAGATTGAGCATTTAAAGAATGTTTATCATGTCTATTACAGATGAGATATAAGTTTTCTTTAGCAACCTCAGAAACTTTTAAACCTCGTGTATCAAATGGCAGTGCCAGTACTACCATATCCAGATTGCCGTGCTCAAGACGTTCTACAATCTTTTCACTTTGTGCTTCATGTAAGTGTAATTGAATTTTAGGAAGCTGCTTATGAACCTCTTCCAGAAGCGGTGTTAAAATGAATGGCGCAATGGTTGGGATAATTCCCAAATGAAGATCACCTGTGAGAGGCTCACTCATCTCTCGGCTTAAACGCATCAAATCCTGTGCATCTGCCAATAAGACACGGGCTCGCGCAACCACCTGTTCGCCAAGCGGAGTTAAACGTACATTTTGGCGGTCACGTTCAACCAATACGCCACCAAGCAAACGCTCAAGTTCCATAATCCCACCCGACAAAGTCGATTGAGTAACGAACGAACGGCGTGCTGCTTCTGTAAAGTGCAACGTTTCCGACAGCGTAACTAAGTAAGATAGCTGTCTTAATGATGGTAATGCAGCCATAGTGTCCTAATGTGATGATCTAAAGTGGTTTGCAAATAAACCGCTAAGTTGAGGAATAAAGTGAGCAGGGATATCATGCCCCATTCCTTCAATTAATTCAAACTTAGCACCAGGGATTGCTTTCGCAACAGCCTTGCCGTGGCTTGGTGGAAGTAATCGATCTCTAGAACCATGTACCACAAAAGTAGGTTGTGAGATCTGTTTATCCAGTTGTAACAATGAGCCTGTACATAATATTGCTAAAAACTGTTGAAGTACACCCGCAGGATGATAATTCCGTTGATACAGTTTACGCGCAGTTTGCATCGCTTCCATTTGATTGACATAACCAGGCGAGCCAATAATGTCATACAGTTTTAAACTATGACTAATAATACCATCTTCATCATTGGATTTGGGTTTACCAATAAGACTAAACAGTTGTTTTGGGAATGGGGGCGGAAGTAAGGCCTGATTATTACTGGTAAATAGTAATCCTAATTTTTTTACTTTGTCTGGGTATTTTGCCGCAACAATCTGGGCAATCATACCGCCCATAGATGCGCCAATCACATAAACTTTACCTAGACCCATTTCATCAATCAGCATCGAAACATCTTCGGCCATATCATAAAGCGTATAAGGTGCTCCCTGATTGCCTAAGCCGAGTGCAAAACGTCCCATCAGCTTAATCGTATTTAATCGCTTGCCTTTATGGCGAATTTTTGAGGAAAGACCGATATCACGATTATCAAAGCGAACAATGTGAAATCCCTGATCAATCAGGGATTTACAAAAAAAATCTGGCCAAAACAGCATTTGTGCGCCTAGACCCATAATGAGAACAATAGTGGGGTGTTCAGGATTTCCACCCACTTCGACGTGAAGTTCAAGCCCATTACTTAGCTTAACTTTGGTCTCATGCATAAATGAGGTATAAGGTGAAACTTTAAATTCCAATGCACTGTTCATTTTTATTTTCATTCCCCAAAAGGCATTTAATACATGTTAAATGCCTAAGATTATTTAAACCTTAAACTTGAGCAGGAATCAAGTCTGGAACGAGTTTTGTTAAGGTTAAGCGTTGTTTTGCTGCTGTTGGGCCAAGTAATACGAAACCTCTTAAAGTGCCTTCGTTATCAGCTGCTTTGGCAAGCATTCCATCTTCAAGTTCTTCTGTTTCCCAGTTAACTTCGACATCTATAGGCGCAGGAAGCACAGTAAGTGGTGCAGCGGGTGTTTTAACTGCAACAGGCATGGCAGGATAATGTACATGAGTGGTTTGACCACTTAATGTTTTAGCCAGTGCGCGGGCTTGTTGCATAATTGGCATGACATAAGGTAATAACGTTCCGTTCACTTCTGCACAGTCGCCAATTGCAAAAATATCAGCTTGAGTGGTTTCGAGTAAACTATTGGTAATCACTCCACGACTGGTGTGAATATCTGCCGTTTTTGCCAATGAAATATTGGGTTGTAAGCCAATTGCGGAAAGTACAATATCCGCTATTAAGGTCTGACCATTGGCGAGCGTAACAGCATAGTCCTGTCCATTATTAACCTTTGTGACTTTTTCAACAGTGGTTGAAAGTACAAAATGAATCCCGCTTTCTTCAAGATTTTGCTGGAAAGCTTCTGCAACGTGTGCGGGAAGTAAACGACCTAAAGGTCGTGGAGACAAATCAATGACAGTAACATCATGACCTGTATTTTGAAGGTCATTGGCAAATTCACATCCAATAAGCCCCGCACCCAATATCACCACACGTTTGTCATTACATTGCGCTAGATTTTCACGGAAGGCGCGATAATCAATCAGTGAGTTTACGACATGAATATCGTCACTACCATCACCCGCAATGGCAAGACGGATCGGGTTTGCTCCAACAGCTAACACTAATTTTGAATAAGGTTGAATCTGCTGTTGCCCATTTTTTTCTGTGAGTAATTCATGACGATCTGCATGAATTTCCTTGACCCACGTATGAGTCTGAATTTGCATCTTGAGCTGAGTCGACATTTTCTCAGCGTCACCCAATGGAATTTGCTCAGGAGCTTTATTTCCAACAAGTGCATTAGATAAGGTGGGTTTGGCATAATTTACTGCATCGTCAGCACAAATCATCAGAAGTTCATGGTCTGGGTTTAATTTCCTAAACTCGCGAGCCAAAGTATAACCTGCCATGCCTGATCCGATAATGACGATAGGATGCATTGAGTATTCTCCATTCACAGTAAATTATTGATTCATTCTAAGTAAAAAAGACCATGAATTGAGCATGGTCTTAATTGATCAAATTAAACTTCGATCATTTCAAAATCAGCTTTTGAAACGCCGCAATCTGGGCACGTCCAGTCATCTGGAATATCTTCCCATTTTGTCCCCGGTGCAATGCCGTCTTGTGGCCAGCCTTCTGACTCGTCATAAATCCAACCACACACGATGCATTGATATTTTTTCATTTGATTCTCCAACCCGATAAGTTCGCTTCAGCGGCCTGTCGTAAAACTGATCCATTCTTTGATATAGATTCTGATAATAAACACAAAGCAGTTTATTCAGTTTCTGATTTTTACGCAGTTCTACATCTAAGTAAAGCAATTAAAGGAGTTTAATCATTCAGAATAAAAGCGGAATGGCAGCTTGGGACAAAAGTGGGGTTATTTGGGCAATGATGCCAATTCATTTTTATTTAAAAATATAATTTTGTTTATTAACAATTGCTTATATATTGGTTTTATGAGTCGAATAATACATTATTCAATAATTTTTACTTTTGTTCATTTACTGGTCTTAAACATAATGACCGCGTAGAATAAATGTACAATCTGCTACTGCCAATGATTAATATGACTTCACTTCGTCAGACGTTATGGTCGCATATCCGTACGGTGCCTGATTTTCCTAAAAAAGGCATTTGTTTTTATGATTTGACTCCATTATTTGCAAAAGAGCTAGATTTGCTTACAGATGCGTTGATTGCTGCTTTGCCAGAAGATCATTTACAACGCGTTGAAAGCTTTGTTGCGGTTGAAGCGAGGGGATTTGTTTTAGCTACATTACTTGCTCAAAGATTACAAAAGGGCTTATTACTTGTGCGTAAAGCAGGTAAGTTACCACCGCCTGTAGAATGTGTCAGTTATAGTCTGGAATACGGAGCAGATCAATTGGAAATGTCTGCGCAAATTGAAGCACAAAAAGTCATTTTGGTGGATGATGTTCTGGCGACAGGTGGAACTTTAAAAGCAGTCAATCAACTGAGTCAAAAATGTGGACATCAGGTTTTGGGTGCAGTTGTTTTACTCGATTTACCAGATTTACATGCAGATTTGGGCTTGGTTGTTTGGCATGTTTTAGATAATAAATTTTAAAAAGTATCTTCAAAAATCAAATGCATAGAAAAGAGAATAGGAAATGAAAGTTTTCTTATTCTCTGTTGGCTAAGTTTTCAATTTATTTAAAATACTGTTTCTGGATATGTTGAATCAGATGATTGATCTTTTCGGGCTGTTCAAGACGATGGTGGCCACCTTCAACCGCATCGATCAGCATATAATTTTCCAGTTGTGATTGGACTGCTCGCATATCAATAACTTCATCGCCTAGCTCAAGATAAGCCAATCTTGGAATATCATTATCCAGATCTTCAGGCAAAATTGGGGGATAGTCATCACGAAAATGAGGGGTTAAACTTGGGTTGGCGACAATTGTTGCCAATTGATACTGGCTAGAGAGTTTAAGTGCCCAGTAGCCGCCTAAACTATGTCCAATCAAAATATCAGGTCGAATGCTTTGAATAATGTTCTGATAAAAACTTGCAACGGTATCGTAGTTTAAGTTGCGATAATCTACATCAATACAAAACTTGTTTGTACTTTGAATGGCATGAAACTTGGTTGATTCACGAGAGGAGTCCAAGCCATGCAAAAATAATATTTTCAATTGATTTTGCAACATTTTTAATTTAAACCAGTATCCAGAATAAACTGGTCATCCATGTCCACAGCTATTCATTTTAAAAGCACTTCAATGTTTAATTATCTTACTGTGAAGTACGGAAATTGAATCTTAGATTTTGGTCTAAGGGGGCTTGTCTAATAGATTAAAAATTTAGGATTCACATGAATTTCAACGATACAGCAGAAGAAATCATACGAAAATCTGATGACTTCTGCTAAACTCTACGACTTCATTTTTTTACTTAATCGAGGCAGAGATGACGCAACAAAACGCTCAATCGACTTCTGAACCCATTATTTCCGAAAACGATTTAATTGCACAGCGTCATGCCAAGTTAAAACAAATCCAGGACAATGCAAAAGTAAGTGGTCAAAGCCCGTGGCCAAATACATTTAAGCGTGAACATTACGCTGCTGATTTACAAGAACAATTTAAAGATCAAGACAAAGCACAGATCGAAGCTGCCGAACATATTTATGTTAAAGTTGCTGGTCGTGTGATGCTCAATCGTGGATCATTTATGGTGATTCAAGATATGACAGGTCGTATTCAGCTTTATGTCGATCGTAAAGGGCTACCAGCAGAAACTTTAGAAACCATCAAAAGTTTAGACCTCGGTGATATTATTGCAGCCGAAGGATATATTGGTCGTTCAGGCAAAGGCGATTTATATGTTCACTTGGAAGGTTTTGAGTTACTCACAAAGTCTTTACGTCCGTTACCTGATAAATTTCATGGTTTAACCGATACCGAAGCCAAATATCGTAAACGTTATTTGGATTTGATCGTCAATGAAGAAACACGTAAGACCTTTGAAATTCGCGCTAAAGTCGTTGCAGGGATTCGTGCATTTTTGACCAATGAACGTTTTATGGAAGTGGAAACTCCAATGATGCATATCATTCCGGGCGGAGCTTCAGCACGTCCATTTGAGACACATCATAATGCACTGGATATGCCTTTATTCTTACGTATCGCACCTGAGCTTTACTTAAAACGTTTGGTTGTAGGTGGTTTTGAACGTGTATTTGAGATTAACCGTAACTTCCGTAATGAAGGGGTATCGACACGTCATAATCCTGAATTTACCATGATTGAATTTTATCAGGCCTATGCAGACTATAAAGACCTGATGCAGCTCACTGAAAATATGCTGGAAAAATTGGCTCTGGATATTTTAGGAAGCACAGACGTTCCGTATCAAGATGAAGTATTTAGCTTTAAAGGGCCGTTTAAAAAGATTTCCATGTTCGATGCAATTTTGGAGCATAATCCAGAATTCACGCCTGAAAATGTGAATGACCGTGAATTTTTGGCTAAATTCACTCAAGATGTTTTAAAAGAACAAGTTAAACCTGGTTTTGGTTTAGGCAAATTACAAACGATTGTGTTTGAAGAAACCGTCGAAACCAAATTACGTCAGCCAACATTTATCACTGAATATCCTGCCGAAACTTCACCACTTGCACGTCGTAATGATGACAATCCACATATCACGGATCGTTTTGAGTTTTTCATCGGTGGTCGTGAACTTGCTAATGGTTTCTCAGAGTTAAATGACCCGATTGATCAAGCAGAACGTTTTCAGGCACAGGTTGCAGAAAAAGATGCAGGTGATGATGAAGCTATGCACTATGACGCAGACTTTGTCGAAGCACTAGAATATGGTTTACCGCCGACAGCGGGTGAAGGTATCGGAATTGACCGTCTTGTGATGTTGTTTGCTGATGCGCCAAGTATTCGCGATGTGATTTTATTCCCGCATATGCGTCGTAAAGATTAATCAAAACGATATTATTCAAATAAAACCACTTTAAAGTGGTTTTATTTTGTCTGTTAATATGTATACAACGTAAATGTTACGTTTAAAGATTGCAAACTTTTGATAAAAAATTTAAGGTGTGGCAGAGAAATAAACTTGAGAAAGACACACTAATGTTTTCGAGAAAAACACTGTTATTGGCAATATTGACCGCAAGCTCTTCTTCTTTATTCGCACAAGGTCTTGTTCTGAATGACCAAAATTTAAGAACTGATCTAAATTGGCTCAATCAACAAGGCGTAATCCAGATAAGTACGTCGACTTGGCCCTTAAGTGGTGATGAAATTGAGCGAGCACTTTCTCAAGCCAATATCTCTAATCCAACTCAAGAAAAAGTAATTAACTCAGTTCGAGCTGCATTAAAAGCAGATAATCATCCAGTAAAAGTTGGCTTATTTGCAGAAACTGACCAAAAAAATATTCCTCAAGCATTTGGTGATAAACAAAAATCACAATATCAGGGTGCATTGGAATTTAATGCGGGTGGTGAAAACTGGGATGCTAAAATTCGTGTAAACGCTGAAAAAGATCCACTGATTGATAGTGGACATGATGTCAATGTTGAAGGTTCTTATCTTGCTGGAAAACTATGGAACCAATGGGTTGTTGCAGGGCAGATTCCGACATGGTGGGGACCTGGGCACGATGGCAGCCTGATTCGTGGAGATGCAAGTCGTCCCGTGTATGGTGTGACGATGCAACGTGCAGTGCAGAATGCCTTTGAAACAAAATGGTTATCCTGGATCGGGCCGTGGCAATATCAGTTGTTTGCAGGACAGCTAGATGACTATAAAGCAATTCCTGATGCAAAATTATTAGGTTTACGTATTATAGCACAACCATTGCCTTATCTTGAATTAGGTGCTTCCCGTACATTGCAATGGGGTGGTGAGGGGCGTTCTGAAAGCTGGGACTCTTTATGGAATGCCATTAAGGGCAACGATAATGTCTATGATGGCGATGATGATCGCTCAAATCAGATTGCTGGATTTGATGGTCGTTTAAATTTACAACCCCTTCTAAATGTACCAGTCGGCATTTATGGTCAATATGTCGGAGAAGATGAGGCGGGTAAATTACCTTCCAAGAAAATGTATTTAGTAGGTGTTGATTATTCTTCTATTTATAAGAATATGCCTTATCAACTTTATGCAGAATGGGCAGATACCCGCACAAATGGAGATGTAAAAGGCATTTCATACAATCATTACATTTATACAGATGGTTATTATCAGCATGGCTATCCTTTAGCACACGCGATGGGTGGTGATGGACAGATGGTATCGGTGGGTGGTGACATCCGTGTTGATATCATGAATCGTATTAGTGGGCGTGTTTTATATGCTAAAGTGAACCAATCTAGCTTGGACATTAATCAGGCATTTCCTGAAAAAGATGAAATTAAAGCATTGGATTTAACATGGTCGCATTATTTGAAACCAGATATTCCATTAAAAATTAATGGTTGGGTGAGTGATTCTGATATCAATGGAAATGATGCGGGTGCATCCGTTGGTATTGAAATTCCATTGGATTTAAAAACATTTGGTTTTTAATGTTCTTTCGGTTTTATTAAAAGTGAGCCTGCGATTGCAGGCTCACTTTTTAGGGTAATTCAATTATTTTTTTAACGCTTGAGTATAACGTTCATTAACTTTATTCCAGTTCACTACACTCCAAAATGCTTTGATATAGTCAGCACGTCGGTTTTGATATTTCAAGTAATAGGCATGTTCCCAAACATCTAAAGCCAACAAAGGTGTGCCTTTAGTTTCTGCAATATCCATTAATGGATTATCCTGATTTGGTGTTGAAGTGATTGCAAGCTTGCCATCAGCTGTAACAATCAACCATGCCCAACCTGAACCAAAACGACCTGAAGCAGCTTCATTGAATTTCTGTTTAAAGGTGTCTAAAGAACCAAAGTCTTTATTGATCTGTTTGAGTAAATTAGCGCTGGGTTGACCTGTCTTATTGCTGGGTGCGAGGCTATCCCAAAAGAAAGTATGGTTAAAATGCCCGCCACCGTTGTTACGAACCGCTGTATTATATTTAGAAATCTGTTTCTGTAATTGAACAAGATCCGTTTTATCCAGTTCTGGATAAGTTTTGATTTGTGCATTCAGATTATCAACATAGGCCTTATGGTGTTTGCCATAATGAATTTCCATTGTTTGCTGGTCAATAGCGGGTTCTAAAGCATTACTGGCATAAGGTAAGGGGGCTTGTTTGTACTCCGCCAATGCTGACATGCTGATTACTGAAGTTGTCAGTAAAAATAACGTCGTTTTAAATGCACGTGTCATTGAATTGTCCTTAAATTTTCAAAAATTTTTCAGAACAACATATTAGCCTGATTGTTATGGAGAATGATTCTTGGTTACATTTATATAATAAATTTAGTCTAAGCCGTGCTTAAAATTAAATTTAATTTTAAGCTTTATATTTTTCTTTTAACTCGAAAATGACATTAATCTAGGATTTTTCATTGTCTGGCTAGATTTAAATAATAAATTGAATGTGTATCATTTTTTTTTAAATATTGTGTTTAGTGGTTTTTTTGAGCTCTAAATATTTCTAAACTTTAAATATTGCAGGGTATTTTTATACATTTGAGTATTTGATGAACAGATGGTAAATAAAGGTGTTGACGCTCATCGTGGTTCTATAGATAATGCGCACACAGTTTATGGCTATGTAGCTCAGTTGGTTAGAGCACCGCACTCATAATGCGGGGGTCACAGGTTCAAGTCCCGTCATAGCCACCATTTTTCAAGATCATGTACCTTACGTGATCTTTTTTTTTATTTGCATATTTCATTTAACATACTTTGTAAAAATCAAGTTCATCGTTTTAGTTTTCTAATTCATAACGAACTTATGCATTTTCATTACTTCATTTTAGGATGTTATGACATGAATAAGTCACTATTACTTTTTATAACTACGTTTATATTTGTACCCACTGCTGTATATGCAAGTGATTTAAGTTGGGGTGATCCTGATGAAAATCTGGGGGAAATCAAACTTTCAGGTGCAATACGAACTCATTTTTCTAGTAAGGATTATCAGGAAAAAGCCAATGAGGGTCAAAATAATCTTTGGCGTTTAGCGGATATTCGTTTGGTGCTAGATTATGAAAATCCAGATTGGCTGGCTTCGATAGATGGACGCTGCTATCGATATGATCAACTTTGTGATGCGGTTTTTTTACGTCACGCATGGCTTGGCTATAAATTTGATGATGAACAACGTTTGAATTTGGGATTGCAACCGATTGATTTTGGTTTAGGGGAGTTTTGGGGCAGTAGTTATTATGAAACGCTCATGAACACGGCAGGTTTTGAAGATATTTCAAATCTAGGAATTCAATATCAATTATCTCATCAAAATTATCATTTAAGTTTAGGTTTTTATCCGCGTGATGGGGGAAATTATAAAGGCACATCTAAAGACTCAAGTCGTTATAGCGCGAATTTTGTTGCAGCAGATGATTTGGATGAAGGTACTCATCTTAAAGAAAAAAATATGTGGATTGGGCGATTATCCAAAAAGTTTTCTTTAAATGATAGCAAAAAAATGTCGACTGAACTTGGAACATCTTTCTGGTATTCGGATATTGAAAATAAAAGAACCCAACACAATGGTCATCGTAATACATGGAATATTTTTGCAACGACCAATTATGGTGATTGGCAATGGATGAGCCTATATGGCGAGCAAAAAATTAAAAATAGGGATGATTTTTTTCCAGAATATTCTACTTTAGGTGCTTTTGACTTCCCTTATCAACTTGCCAATAAAGGTCAGTATCTGGTCAATGAAATAAACTATACTTTTCAAAAACCATATTTTCATTTGGAAAATATCAAGCCTTATTTGTCGCATAGTCGTTTTTTTAAAGATGAATCAGGTTATAAAGATTCCGAGCGATTAATTGGTGGTGTTGGCTTTAATTACAAGGCAATCGGCGTACAAGCTGAATATATCATGAGTCGTAATGACCCGATGAATGGCGGAGACGCTGAAAGTTTGGCACATGGGAATCAAAGTCAAAATGGTTGGGATAAAATGTTTTATCTGGCGGTTGGTTACTATTTTTGATTATCGGGTTTTAAGCTCAATACATACTAGAAAATGTATTGAGCTTAAAGATTAGGTCGATTTTAAATGTTTAGAAATCACATTGAGCGTCTCTGAACGAAGGTAAAATGGTTTCAGTAAATTAAAGATTAAAGGCTCTAACAAATTTTGTTCATCTAATGCTTGAATCGCTTTCGGATAAAACCGTAATGCCTCTGTTTGTATATCGAGTTCAGTCAGACCAACACCAAACAATAAATCTTGTAGTGTTTCATCTTCATAAAACCGATAGAACACTTCAACGCCATGCAAAATCAGGTTTTGCATCAAAGGGGATTGACGTAATTCTTTCCAATATTCATAAATTAAAACGAAAAATTCTTCAATATCAATTGGTTTTAGGTGAGAAATGTACTGATAAATGGTTTTTTCTTTGACATCATCCCAAATATCGCGAATCAAAATTTCTAGATCTTCATTGGTGAGAATACTTAACTCTGCAAGCTGTTGTTGAATAAACTCAGCCAGATAATCTTCAAGTTTCTGCTCAATACGCTGCTGCTGAATGTTAGAAAAGTTGAGTAGTTTGCGCTTCCATTCAGCTCCATTTTGTTCAGACAACTGACTTTTTAGCTTAAAAGATGTGAATAATGCGGGAAGCTTATTTTGTAAAATAGTCGTGGCAATAAAGTGACATAACTGCCGAATTGCAGGGCTACTTTTTAGAAACTGATTCAAATAAACCCGTACATTATCTAACTCTAAAAATTTGGATAACCAGATTTCAAATTGTTGATCAGAAACCAGATCATTTACAATTGAGGTGGATTGAAGCATGTACAGATAAATCTGTTGAGAAATTTCACCAATGAACTCTAGTAAACCCGCACCAAGTTGCATTTCAAGCGCATAGCGTTTGACTACATCTTGTAATTGTTCAAGGCTAACCACCTGACCTAGTGTTAAGTATTGAGACGTATTAAAAATGAGATGCGTAATATGTTTTAGATATTCTGGTGAATGTGCACCAGTAAGCTGCTGTTTAAAATAACTCACTTGCTCAAGCAAAAGTGCTTGAGCAAGTTGTTCGCTAGGCGATAATGTCTGATCCGTGACAATTTGATCCTTAGATGTCATCTGGTCTCCAACCATTTACAATAGGGTAGCGGCGTTCGCGACTAAAAGCACGTGAGCTGATACGCGGTCCAATCGAACCCTGACGACGTTTATATTCATTTCGATCGACTAAACGAATGACTTTTTCAACCACAGCTTTATCGAAACCTTTGGCAATAATATCGGCCTGACTTTGATCTTCTTCAATATAGGCATAAAGAATAGCATCCAAAATATCATAAGCAGGTAATGAGTCCTGATCTTTTTGGTCTGGACGTAATTCTGCCGATGGCGGTCGAGTGATCACACGCTCAGGAATTACAGGTGTATCACTTAAGCTATTACGATATTTCGCCAATTCAAATACGATAGTTTTATAGACATCTTTGAGGACTGCAAAACCACCGACCATGTCGCCGTAAAGTGTGCAATAACCGACTGCCAGTTCAGATTTATTGCCTGTAGAAAGTACTAGATTGCCAAATTTATTGGATAATCCCATCAATAAGGTACCACGCGCACGGGCTTGTAGATTTTCCTCAGTGGCATCGGCTGGGCTGTTGCCAAAGAAAGGATAAAGCGTTTGCATAAAGCTATTCACGATATTGTGAATTTCAGCAATCCCAAACGTTACACCCATACGTTGTGCTTGTTCAGAGGCATCTTCTACACTGATTTGGGCAGTGTATGTATAAGGCATCATGACGGCTTGTACTTTATCTGGACCTAATGCATCAACAGCAATTGCAAGCGTTAATGCAGAATCGATTCCACCAGATAAGCCTAAAATCACACCAGGAAAACCTGAACGCTGAACATAGTCACGCGTAGCCATAACCAATCCCTGATAGATTTCAGCAATTGCATCAAGGTTGGGTGATGGATCTGCCACATTAAACTTTTTATCTTCAGGATTAAAATCTGTGAAATAAAGAGCTTCTTTAAAGCTAGGGGCTTTTAGTGCAAGGCTGCTGTCATGGTTGATAATAAAACTACTACCATCAAAAATTAGGTCATCCTGTCCACCGACTTGATTCACATATATCAGATTGACATTAAATTGTTTAGATAACTCAGTCAGGGTTTGAACGCGGTGTTGAGGTTTACCTACTTCATAAGGTGAAGCATTTAAAATCAAAATACTGTCAACGTTAAGCTGTGCAACCTGTTTAACGGTATTGAGTGACCAGATATCTTCACAAATCAGTACGCCAAATTTATGACCTAGATATTCAAAAACGAGATGCTGATGACCTTCATTAAAATAACGTTTTTCATCAAAAACGCCGTAATTCGGCAGATTATGTTTATTATAAATTCCAAGTACTTGACCGTCTTTCATTACAGCAGCAGAATTATAACGCTGACCTTCTTCAGTCAAATGTACAAAACCAAATACCATGACGATATCTTTGATTTCAGCAAGCTGTTTAAAGGCTTTATCGATACGTTTGGCAAGCGCTGGACGCAACAATAAGTCTTCAGATGGATAACCGATCACTGAAAGTTCTGGGAAAATAATTAAATCAGCATTTTGTTTTTTTGCTTCAAGTGCTTGCTCAATCATTTTTTGAGCATTCGCATCTATATTGCCAATATGCGGTGAAAATTGGGCAAGGGCAATTTTAAAACTTTTCATCCAAACCTAATCCTAGATTAAATATATAGATATACACAACATGTTGATTTATCATTTTTTTTGTTCAACTCTGTGTATGAGGTAACAAAATAAAGTTAACGTATAACGTAAAAGCGCAAGGTGGATAATATATACCAATCCAATGTTTTTCGGCGTAAAAAATGACAAGTTTTTGCATATTATTATGGAATACTTACAAATTGACATTTTTTATGCAATTCATCATAGCATTATATTAAGCTCAAGATGATTTGTTTAGAAATAATATGATATACGGTTTAAACAAGTACTTAGTGCTAAAGAAACGTTTACTGACCAAAGCCGAAAAGCAATTGGCGGTCAGTATATTTGGCACATCACTGCAACTTGAAGGCATTCAGATTGTAGCGCATCGAATGGTTTTAAAACATTTTGCGATAAGCCCCAATGGAAATATTTACTTTAATCTAGCTAACTGGAGTGAAGATTTTGCGCAGGAAACAATTTTAAAGCAGTCATGGTTTATTCATGAACTGGTTCATGTCTGGCAGGTACAACAAGGAATCAAACTAATTCGTAAAGCGATTTTTGATCGGCAATATCGTTATGTATTGGAGCAAGGTAAGCAATTTTTCCATTATGGTGTCGAGCAGCAAGCCCAAATGGTGCAAGACTATTTTATTCGCTTGCATACGGGAAAAAACTGTCAGGATCTAGCAGAATGTATTCCTTTTCTTCCTCATTCAAGCCGTCATGATCTTTGACATTGTTAAGTCATGATCTTTGACATTGTTAAAATACTTGCAAAAACACATAAGAAAAATTAATTCATATTGAATAAGACAGAGGTTAAATCGCAGCAATGATTTAACCTCTGTGAGCTGGTTTAAACTGGGAAAATTTAAACCAAAATAAATGCTGTTAAGAGAAACAATTTCAATTACTGAGCAGGAGATGGTTGTGTAGGTTGACCCTGTCCTTGTGCTTCGGCTGCATTTTCAGAAGTGGGTTGTGCAGAGGTTGGTTGACCAGCAGCAGATTCAGGAGCAGCAGTAGGAGATTCCTGAGTAGATACCACTACTTTTTCCTGTTCTTTTGCATGATCTGCTTTAGCAGCAAAAGTCGTTGCAGCAGTTAAAGCAAATGTCGAAGCAAGTAAAATTTTAACGAGTTTCATTGGAGGCATCCTTTATTTAATTTAAATTAATTAAAAGCAAAATTGAATCACTTAAAATAAGCGACTAAATAACTTTGCTTGAACATCATGCTAGAAGCTCTGTTGACAAGCGGCAATCAATGAAACAATGCGTAACCTACTGGATTACATAAAAACACAATTCATCATAAACTGTATTTTTATTGTAAAAATCACTTAATTTAATTCTATATAAAATGTATGGATTTATTTCATGGTGCTTAAAAAATGCTCTCTACAATTACTTGGTTTTACATAAAAGCGGCAGAGCGTAGGTCTTTATGATTGGATATTCCATTTGATTTTAATTTTTTTGCGTTTTTTTAAATATTAAATGTGCTGTTGATCACACCCTTACTTTTTAAAAATTATTTATGGGGCGGCTGTGTATTTTAATACTTCATAATAAGATAGATTCAGTTGCCAGATTAAATTGAATAAATTTTATTTGCTCCCTTGATTGATAAGTTGAGTTTAACGTGAAAATCATTAATGCTAAAAGTGTTCCTACACATATCATTTCAGGCTTTTTGGGTGCGGGAAAAACCACATTGTTGCAGTATTTACTTCAACAAAAACCTGAACATGAAGTTTGGGCAGTCCTTATGAATGAGTTTGGTCAAATTGGCGTTGATCAACAGCTTTTACCTCAGCAACAAGGCTTTGAAATCAAAGAACTGCTTGGTGGATGCATGTGCTGTAGCAGTCAATTACCTTTGCATATTGCATTGGCTCGTTTGCTTTCAGAATCGAAACCTGATCGTTTATTTATAGAACCAACAGGATTGGGACATCCCGCACAGTTAATGGAACAATTGACAGAACCTCACTGGCAAAGCAGTCTGAACATGCGGGCATTGGTGACAGTCGTCGATGGTAGTCGCTTGCACCAAACTGATTGGGTAAAACAAAATTTGTATGAAGATCAGATCAAGGCTGCTGAAATTGTTGTTATATCACATGTTGATGTCATGACCTTTGAAGATGATCAAGCATTGTTGCAACTTCAGCAAGAATATGAGGTTTACCAACAAAATTGGTTAAAAGTCGCGCATGGCGAGCTTGAGTTAAAGCAGATTGATCTGGCACATGTCGCGCATGAACGTAAAATTCAACCTTTACTTATACAACAAAGACAGCACTCGACAGAGGAAACAACACCTGAAATTAAAGAGTTGCCTTATCATTATGTAGAGCATGCGCAAGGTTACATTGTTGCAGGCTGGAAGTTCCCGCGTCGTTGGGTTTTTAATTTTGAACAATTGTTAGATATGTTATGTGATCAGCACGATTGGTTACGCATAAAAGCCATTTTTAATACCAATCAAGGATGGATGTATTTTAATTGCAATCCGCATCAATTTAATTATAAGTCTGGTGATGAAAATATTGATAATCGGATTGAAATGATTAGTCAGCATGAACACAACTGGCTCAAACTTGAAACTGAGTTACTAGCAGCTAGGATGGAAACCTGATTAGGTTTCTATCCTGTTTTAAGGCTATTCTGAGCTTATTTTAATTAATGTGATTGTTGATCCAGCACTGCTTTGGCTTTTGCATGGTCAATATCTTTTTCCCAATGGGCAATGACCACTGTAGCGACACAGTTGCCAATTAGGTTGGTACATGCGCGTACAATACCAATAAACCAATCTACTGAGAGCAAAAGCACTAGACCAATCGCAGGTAAACTTGGAATCACAGATAAAGTTGCAGCTAAAATGACTAAGGCTGAACCCGGGATACCATGTGCGCCTTTAGATGTGACCAATGAAACCAGCAAAATCGCAAGTAGGTTATGCATGGATAGATCGATATTACACGCTTGTGCGATAAAGATAACGCCTAATGTTAAATAGATCGAAAATCCATCCAGATTAAAAGAATAACCCGTTGGAATGACCAAACCCACTGTTGAGTCTTTAATCCCAAGCGCTTTTAACTTTTTCATGATTTGTGGCAAAACTGAATCAGAAGAAGCGGTACCGAGAACAATAGATAATTCATCTTTAAAGTAATTTAAAAATTTGAAAATATTCAAACCCGTTAATTTAAGAATAAAACCTAAAATTCCCACGACAAAGATTATACAAGTGAGATAAAACAAAATTACCAGATAGCCCAGTTGCATGAGCGAATCCAGTCCGAACTTTGCAGTGGTATAAGCAACTGAGCCTAAAACTCCTAAAGGTGCAAGACGAATAATCAGTCCCATCATCTTAAACAAAACCTCGGAAAAGGCTTCAATAGCTGGGCAGACGATGGCTGAGAACTGCTTGGGAATGAGTAGTAGGCTAATACCAAATAAAATCGCAATTAATAAAACTTGTAGGATGTCTCCATCTGTAAATGCTCCAAATAATGTTTTGGGAATAATATGCAAAATAAAATCTGAACCAGAACTGATGGCATGCGCACGTTCTGTGTAGGTGCTGAGATCTTTGCTATCGAGTGTGCTGATATCAATATTCATTCCAACGCCTGGTTTGAATATATAAGCCACTGCTATACCCAAGACTAGCGCGATAGTAGTGACGATTTCAAAATACAAAATGGTTTTTGCACCAACTTTCCCCATTTTTTTGATATCACTTGCACCATAAATACCCAATACCACTACACAAAATACAATTGGTGCGATGAGCATTTTTATCAGAGAAATAAAACCATCACCCAACGGTTTTAAATTTAAAGAGAAATCATGGAAACTTATGCCAATCACGATACCTAAAATTAACGCGATAATGACTTGAATAAAAAGACTGGATTTAATTTTTTGCCACATCTTGCATGTTCATCATTGAGAAATCCTCCGAACAGTGCAAAAAGCTCGCCAGTTTTAGGTTTTGCAATAAAAAATACCGAAGTGATATCTATAATAAATGATTGGAAATTTGAACAGACCCATACGATGACTTCAATCTGAGCTATAAAATCAGTTATGCTAGCGCCCATCAAAAATGGACAGTTTCATTATGGCGCTCAAAGCAACGATTTATAAAGCAGATTTAAATATTGCAGATATGGATCAGCATCAATATGGTGATTATCAGCTTACATTGGCTTTGCATCCATCTGAAACCTTAGAGCGTTTAATGGTTCGTATTGTGGCTTTTGCGCGTTATGCAGATGAACAGCTTGAATTTACCAAAGATCTATTTGAAACCGATGAACCAGCTTTATGGAAGAAAGATTTAACAGGTCAACTTGAGCAGTGGATTGAAGTTGGCTTGCCTTCTGAAGATAAAGTGAAAAAAGCAGCCGCACGGTGTAAACATGTTGCAGTCATTGCCTATGGCTCACAAGTAGAAGATTGGTGGAAAAGAAATAGTAAAATAAAAACCCTTGAGAAAGTTGAAGTTTGGCAAATTTCTGCGGATAGTTCTGCACAGCTTGAACAACTATGCCAACGTACCATGCAGCTTCAACTAAATGTTATGGATGGCGAGTGGACTCTTATTGGTGATCAGACGCAAGTTGTGATTCAGTGGACGCAACTACAAGGTCTAGCATCTCATTATTGAAAATAAGCGATTTGAACTGGAGAATTTGTCATGACTAAAGAACTTGAAATTATTGATCTAAAAGTGGGCGAGGGGAAAGAAGCAGTCAAAGGTGCTTTAATTACTACTCATTATACAGGTTGGCTTGAAGACGGAACCAAATTTGATTCTTCGCTGGATCGTGGGAATTACTTTGAATGTGTCATTGGAACTGGCCGTGTAATTAAAGGTTGGGATCAGGGCATTATGGGAATGAAAGTCGGTGGAAAACGTAAATTAATCGTTCCTTCGCATCTGGCTTATGGCGAACGAAAAATGGGTAAGATTATTCCTGCAAACTCAAATCTGATTTTTGAGATTGAATTGTTTGATGTAAAAACACGTGACAATTGAGCAATCAAACGAGATTACGCATCGAATTTTTATAATATTGAAGATTTGATGCGTAGTTTTAAGCGATGTTAGGCTTTCTTGATTTTTTATTTGAATCATTGTTGAATTTGTTACTTAAAAAATAACTTTTGACATTTAGACGACACTATTTTTTGTATTGTTCATCTTGTTAAAACCGCGACATTTAAATCTACATTACAGAATCAAATTTAATTGATCTTTTTAAGCACGATATTGATTAATATCAACAAAAAGAGAATCACATTTTAGAAAAGTATTTTTCATCGTTTTTTATATTTTAAATTGAATATTTCAATAAATTTACTACAATTTTGTGTGATTTAATTGACCTTTATTTATGTAAAATTAGATCAATAGGCAAAACCTATTTTAGAACTAAGTGTATAGACTTAGAGTTATTGTAATACCAAGATAAAAGCAACAATAAGAGACGAAGACTATGAATGACTATACAGACTTAACTGCCACAGAGCTTTTAAAAGAATTGCATCATTTTTTTATGATTGATACTAATCAAGAGGAGTATTCAGGATTATGGGTACAAGAAAAGGTCAATTTCGATAAGCATTATTGGTTAGACGAGGGCTATAAAGTTGAATTGATTAAAGAGACATTATCTATGCATCCGCATCAATCTGCTGATTATCGCATTACATTATTACAAGATGCTGAACGGATCACTTTATTGGATTATGATGGTGTCAATAAAAAAATAAAAATCTTCCGCCGTGGGCATTGGATTAATCGTTTATATAAGTATTTATATCAAAAAGAACGTTACTATCTAGAGCAAATGGCTGAAAATCCTAATTTTGCCACGATTGAGTATTAAAAATTTTATAATGAATCATTCTTAAGAAAAATTTAGTTTAATCATTAGACTTTATTGTAATTTACATATGAAAAAGGTGGCTTTTTTGCCATCTTTTTTTATGCGAAAATATAAATCGAATCAACTCTTTTTGAGTATTTTTTGTACTAAAACAATTGTTTGAATATTCATATAAAGGAGTTTTTTATTTTTGAAATATGACTGTAAAGTTAAGAAAAACCTACAAAAAATTTTAAGTTTCTTTTCAGATTTGATTAGTATAACTGACACTGTTAAAAGCCTGATGGATTTCTGTCAAAAGCAATGGATTGTGGTCAGTAGAAAAGACATTTTCGACGAGACAAAACCTTCAGAAAATAACCCGAATTGAAAGATGATATTTCTATGCCAACACGCTTTCCCTTGCAAACTTTAACTTTGAGCATTTCATTACTGTTCAGTTCTATCGGAATAAGTTATGCCCATGCAGAAACATCGGCAGCCACTGATCTTCCTACAGCAGCGGAGATACCAGCTGTGACTGATCCTCATACAGGCGAAGCACCAGAAGAAGAGCCACAGATTGATGTGTCGACTTTAACGATTATTGGTTATCACGAAATTACATCTAAAGATGCTGTTATTCCAGATTATGCTGTAACTCCGCAGCGTTTTGAATTGCATCTAGATTGGCTTATTAAAAATGGTTATCACTTTATTAGTGTTGATCAACTGATTAAAGCCAACGAAGGTAAACTCAAATTACCACCAAAGCCAGTTTTACTAACGGTAGATGATGGTTATCAATCTTTCTATCAATATGCATATCCGATTTTAAAAGCACGTAAAATACCTGCTGTATTGGCTGTGGTCGGTAAATGGCTAGAAGTTAAACCTAATAAAATGGTGCAATTCGGTGACGAAAAACTTGAACGCAGCAAATTATTAAGTTGGAAAGAAATTAAAGAAATGCAGGACAGTGGTTTAATCGAAATAGGTAGCCACAGTTATGATTTGCATCATGGTGTAACGGGTAACCCACAAGGTAACTCTGAACCCGCAGCAACCACGCGTATTTATGATGATAAAACTAAAACTTATGAGTCTGATCGCGCTTATGAAAAACGCATCAGTGATGATTTAAAGAAAAATATCGAAACCTTTAAGGCGAATGGCATTCGTGCGCCACGTGTGATGGTTTGGCCATATGGTCGCTATAATATGGAAACTGTGCGTATTGCTAAAAAACTCGGTATGCCAATTACCATTACACTTGATGATGGGCCTGATCATGTGACCAAATCTTTAGGTCATTTAAGTCGTATTCTGGTGATGAAAGGTGAAAGTACCGACGACTTAGCGCAGGATATTTTAACTCGTCAAATGAATTTGAACGATAATAACCGTCCGCAAAAAATCATGCATATCGATCTAGATTATATTTATGATCCTGATCCAGCACAGATTGAACGTAATCTGGGGCATGTACTTGATCGGATTCGTGCTGCTGGCGTAAATACAGTGTATTTGCAGGCCTTTTCCGACCCAGATGCCAACGGTTCTGCGGATATGGTGTATTTCCCAAATCGTTATCTTCCAATGCGTGCCGATTTGTTTAATCGCGTAGCTTGGCAAATTTCGACGCGTACTTCGGTCAACCGTGTTTATGCGTGGATGCCTCTGATGGCATGGGAATTGCCAAAAAATAATCTAGCATCTAAAAAACTGGTGGTGACCCAACAGCCTAAAGACAGTGACCACTTGAACATGGGATACATTCGTTTAAGCCCATATTCACCAGAAGCACGTAAAGTGATTGAAGGAATTTATACCGACTTGGCAAAATATTCCACATTTGATGGTATACTATTCCATGATGATACCACTTTATCTGATTATGAAGATGCCAGTCCAGATGCATTGAAAGCCTATGCAAAAGCAGGCCTGCCTACTGATCTGGATAAAATTCGGAATGATGATGCTTTGTTATCTAAATGGACTGATTTTAAAATCAAGACGATTGATAACTTTGCAATGAAGCTTGCTTCAGATGTGCGTTATTATCAGCCTTATTTACTGACTGCGCGCAATATGTACGCGCAAGTTGCTTTATCTCCTTATGCAGAAAACTGGTATTCGCAGTCTCTGGAGCAGTCACTAAAACGTTATGATTTTACTGCAATTATGGCCATGCCTTACATGGAACAAGCAGAGAATCCGACCAAGTTCTATCAGGATATTGTAAAACGTGTAAAACAATATCCAAACGGAATCAAGAAAACTGTATTTGAATTACAGGCGACTAACTGGCGTACTAATCAACCTGTGCCATCGCAGGAGCTTGTCGATACGATTCGTTCCCTGTACAGCCAGGGTGCTATGCACGTTGGATATTATCCAGATGATCCTTTTAAAGATCATCCTGATACCCAAATGTTGCATGATGTATTTGCGACTAAACCTTCAAAGTTAGTCCCGTAGTAGGAATTGACCATGTCAACAACCTTACAGCATTTATGGCATTCAGCACTGAACTTCGTGTTCTATTATCCGCTGTTTATGTCGTATTTGTGGATGATGGGTGCGCTGATCTTTTATTGGAAAGAGCGTAAAGAGCCCCCATATCAGCAACCAGCGGAATTAGATGTTTATCCTATGGTTGCTGTACTGATTCCCTGCTTTAATGAAGGGGATAATGCAGAAGAAACGATTAGCCATGCTTTAGGTCTGGATTATCCTAATTTTGAAGTGATTGCCATCAATGATGGAAGCTCAGATAATACGGCACAGGTATTAGATCGGTTGGCTGAACAGCATGAAAAATTACGTGTAGTTCATTTGGCACAAAATCAGGGTAAAGCTGTCGCATTACAGGCAGGCAGTTTGTTGACTCAAGCTGAGTTTCTGATTGGGATTGATGGTGATGCATTACTAGATCCTCATGCAGCCAAATGGATGATTCGTCATTTTCTGCAAGATCGAACTGTGGCAGCTGTAACTGGTAATCCGCGTATTCGTACCCGTTCAACTTTATTGGGTCGAATTCAGGTCGGTGAGTTTTCTTCAATTGTCGGCATGATCAAACGTGCGCAGCGTAGCTTTGGACGTTTGTTTACGGTTTCTGGTGTCGTTACAGCATTTCGTAAGAGTGCTGTGCATGAAGTTGGATATTGGTCACCCAATATGCTAACTGAAGATATTGATATTACTTGGAAACTACAACGTGCTGGTTGGGATATCCGTTTTGAACCGAATGCGTTGGTCTGGATTTTAATGCCTGAAACCTTAAATGGTCTATGGAAACAGCGTTTACGTTGGGCAATGGGAGGCGCACAGGTTTTAGTTAAAAATCTGGATGTGTTCTTTAAGCCAAAACTGAATTTTTTATGGCCTTTGTTGTTTGAGTTATGTTTGACACTGGTCTGGTCATATTTAATGTTAATTATGGCAATTCTCTGGTTACTGCATTTTGTGGTGCCGCTTGGAGATTTGTCTGGAATCAGCTCGCCATTTTTACCTTATGGCAGCGGAATATTATTAGGTGCGACGTGTTTACTTCAATTTGCTTTAAGCAAATGGATGGACAGTCGTTATGAACCTAATCTTGGTAAAAATTACTACTGGATGATTTGGTATCCGTTTGTATTTTGGTTAATCACCATTACTGCTACAATCGTGGCCTTTCCTAAAGTCCTCCTTCGTGGTGATGAAAAACGCGCGCGCTGGGTCAGTCCTGACCGTGGCATGCGCATGTAGATATTAAGCATGTTTTCGAGAAAATTTCATGAAATCTAACAATTTGATTATCGACGTGCGCCATCAATTGCCATGGCACAGACGCTATGTATCAAATACTTCAACCATGATGATGTGGGGCGCGTGGTTACTGTTATGGCGCCCGTTTATTCTGGTCTGGGCTTTAGTTGAGCTAGAAAAAAGTCATTTAATCCATCAGATTTTCCATGCCTTTAGTCTAGGATTAGAGCATGGTATTACTTCTCTCATTGCCTGTGCAGTTGCACTATTGCTATGGAGTAATTATATTCCTGCAAAAAGTGTTAAGCGATTGCACGAAAAAGATGTGGCAGATTATGCGCGTTATTTTGAACTGGATGAAACCCAGATTCATCAAGGGCGTATGCAGAAAATTAGTGTGGTACATCACGATGAGACTGGTCGGATCACACATATCGATTAAGTGATTGAGTCAATTATATTAAAATGCACAATGCCAGTTTGTTTAAGAGCAAACTGGCATTTACATTGGTCAAGTATGATTACATAGATACTGCATAAGTCGAGCGCAGTGAAACATAAGCTGTGAGTGATTTTTCTATAATAGCCCGAATGCCAATGATGGCCGATCATTCGCCAGTCTACTTTATTAAATGGAATTTATCAGGATCATGCAACTTAAAGATGAAGATTTCTCATAATGGATAAGTTTACCAAACTCAATGCAGTTGAAAGCATTCGCGGGTTGGCTTGTCTCGCTGTGGTATTTTCGCATCTCAGCTTAAGTTTTTATCCTTATTTACATCATTTTGATGAACACGATGTTGCACGTAATGCATGGGTACATTTTATTCATCATTCACCTTTTGCATTTTGGTACTCAGGCACAGCCGCCGTTTATGTTTTTTTTGTTTTAAGCGGCTTTATTTTGTCCTATGTAGTTTGTAATAGCCGCAATATGCAAATGAAGCTGCAATCGATGATGGTAAAACGTTATCCACGTTTAGCCATTCCTGCTTTAGGTTCATGTATTTTACTTTGGGCGGCGTTACAGTTTAGTGACATCGATAGTTCTCAAGTGCAGTATTGGCTAAAGGTTTTAGCGACACAAGATATTGGTTTTGCTCAGGCGGTCTATGAAGGCACCATTGGCTCATTTCTGTTTGCAGAATCTAGCCTAAACTGGGTGTTATGGACCATGCAAGTTGAATTATTGGGTTCATTTTTGCTATTTGGGCTATTGTATATTTACAGTCTGGATAAACGCCTATTTTTGCCTCTTGTTTTACTTTTTCCGACCACGTCTATTTTCTTTCAGAGTCAGGAGCTATATTTAGGATTATTGTGTTTTTTGATTGGGTCACTTATATATTTTTATGGTCAAGTCATTCGTTCATCAATATTCGCTATTTTTTTATTAGCACTTGGTCTTTATTTGGCAGGCGTACACAATAATAGTTCGGCTTATTATTGGATTTACTCTTTAGTCGGAGAACGAACTTATGAATACTGTAATTTTGTCGCAGGCATTCTGATTGTATATAGTATTTTGATGAATCCAATGTTATCGAAAAAGCTAGATAATCGAGTTTGCGTCTATTTGGGCAAATTATCATTTTCAATTTATTTATTACATTTGCTTTTAATGTATTGCGTATGTCTACCAGTCTTTAATTATTTTATGGCTTTAGGTTGGGGTTATGATTCTGCTGCGATTTGTTCAATTTTGATATTTTTTATCGCATTGATCATCTGTGCTGATCTATATAGTCGTTATGTCGATACTTTAGCGATTAATTTGAGCAATCGTTTATCCGACTGGGTTTTAAAATAATTCATTTAGTGAATAGAAATCATTTGCGTATAGTCAGAAACATTTCATAATAGCGCTTTCCCTTTTGATGTATAGAACATGTCTCCACTTGAGATTGTTGCAGTGATAATTAGCGTGATTGGTGTTGGTCTCACCATTAAACGCAATATGTGGTGCTGGTGGTTTAACTTTTTGGCTTTTGTTTTATATGCTTATTTATTTTTCACTTTTAAGCTATACGGCGAAACCATCCTGCAATTTTTCTTTATGGTGGTGAACTTTTATGGTTTTTATCACTGGCTCAAAGGCAAGCAGGTCGATCACGACATTCGAATTGAACCAATTGCTATACAACTGGTGATTTTGCAAATGGCAATTGCCGCAGTAGGCGGCATCATTTTCGGATTGAGTTTAAAGTATTTCACCGATGCTGCTGTACCCATGCTAGATTCTCAACTGGCTGCGTTTAGTCTACTCGCAACGTATTGGACAAGTCGTAAGCATATTGCAACATGGATATTATGGGTATTTGTCGATATTGTTTATGTCGGGATGTTTATTTACAAAGACTTATATCTGACCGCAGGTTTATACGCTGCATTTGTCATTATGGCTGCCTTTGGTTGGTGGCAATGGGAGCAGGTTAAGCGTAAACAACAGACAAAATTAGTGATATGACAATACTTGATCTGGAACAATACAAACAGGAATGTTTTGATCAATTAGCCACGAAAATTTGCCAATCCCCTGAGTATTATCTGGATTTTGATTCTGTGTCCGATGTCTATAAGGCAAAATGGCTTGATGATTTTCCTGTAGGAACAACATGGGCTGTTTCTGGCTTAGACGATGGTGCAGAAGACTTTTGTATTTCGATTCAATATAAAACCCCATACAAAATAAAAAGATTAAGTATCGAAATGAAGCAAGGACATTACAAGATCGATATGAATATATAAAGCATCGATGATAATTGCGAATTAAGATAGATAACATTGAATATTAGAGATGAAATCAGATGACGGATAAACTGGTAATCATGTTTCATGGAGTTGGCAGTAATGGTCGTGATCTATTGCCGATTGCACAATATTGGCAACGTCAAATTGATGGCTTGAGTATTGCATCTCCAAATGCACCTTTTCCATTTATGCATAGCCATGAAGTTTTTGAATGGTTTAGTCTGACAGGCATTACCGAAGAAAATCGCTTTGAGCGTATCGAACAGGCACGAGAATATTTCGATCAAACAGTTCAGCGGATACTGGATGAGCAAGGCTTTGTTGATCGGCTTCATCACGTTATTTTCTGTGGATTCTCACAGGGAACAATTATGTCTTTAGATGCGGTTGCTTCTGGTCGCTGGCCCATCGCAGGGGTGATTGGTTTTTCTGGACGCTTAGCTTCACCCATAGAGGGCAATGCGAACCAGACTGCCAAAATTAGCTTAATGCATGGCGAAGCAGATGAAGTGATACCTGTCTATGAAAGTCAGGATGCCTTTAAAGCTTTACGTGAAGCAGGTTTTAATGTCGAACTGGAAACCTATAAAGATCTTGGACATTCTGTGAATGAGCTTGAGCTTAAACGTGGTTTGGAATTTCTCAAATCTCTTTAAAAAATCAAAGCTCGTAAATTTAACGTTTACGAGCTTTATTAAAGATCGATAGCTTTGTTGCCTTTTCTAAATTTGCTATCAAATACTGGAATGCTTGATAGATGATTCAAATTTCTTTTTAAATACCATTGCTGTCACACATGCCATCATTGCGAGTGCGAATATATAGTACATCGAGCCTATCTTACTGTAATGGCTTAATATCTGAATGAAAGGCAGGGTTAAACCACCCACAATGGCATAAGACACATTATAAGAAAATGAAATACCTGAAAAACGAATAGGTGCGGGGAACATTTTCACCATACTGCATGACACCATGCCGACAGTACCTGAACATAAACCCAGCAACATATATAATATGAAAATGGTGATGTGACTGGCATGACCAAGGCTGTTATAGAAAATGGCGGCAATAATTGCCAGTGCAGTGGCACCAATTATCATCACTTTGGCACAACCAAAACGATCAGCCAATGTTCCTGCTAAAATACAGCCAAGCATTTGCATGATAATCGCCGCACTTTGCATTTCAAATGCACTGGCACGATCATATCCGAAAGCTGTAGTGAGTAGATTAGGCATCGCCAAAATGATGACTACAACACAAGCGGTTAGAAACCACGTAAATAACATACCAATGACAACTGCTGCTTGATGCTTTAGCAAGACCTGTTTGACTGGTAACTCCTTGGATAATTCTTTACGTGCTTGCATGGCTTTAAATACGGGTGTTTCTTTTAAATAACTGCGTAAATACAACGCAAATAATCCAAAAATCCCACCTGCGATAAATGCAATTCGCCATGCCCAAGCATGAATTTCAGTTTCACTAAACTGTATTGATATCCATAAAGACATCAATGCACCCAGTAAAATTCCTAAGGATAATCCTGCGGTTAATAGACCGTTAGCAAGCCCAATGCGCTGCTCAGGCACATGTTCAGAAACGAATGTCCATGCCGCAGGGATCTCGCCACCAATTGCAATTCCTTGTACTACACGCATCAACAATAACAACAGCGGCGCCAAATAACCAATGGTTTCAAAGGTAGGCAGAATGCCAATGATTAAAGTGGGCAATGCCATTAATAAAATAGAGAGCGAGAAAAGTCGTTTACGCCCGACTAAATCACCAAAATGTGCCATGATCACACCGCCAAGAGGACGGAAAAAATAACCCGCTGCAAAAATTCCATAGGTATTTAGCATCGCCCAAAATGGACTTAAACTGCTCGGAAAAAATAAATCTGAAATGATCTTGGCGTAAAAGACATAGATGACAAAATCGTAAAATTCTAAAGCTCCGCCGAGAGATGAAAGTGCAAGTGTACGTTTATCCTGACGGGAAAGATGTGGGGTAGCATCCATGCTGCAATGATTCAAAAATAAAATAAGTGGCTCGATATTACTTGAAATTTAACTTAAAAGGAAATCCGACAGATTCAAAATTAACTTAAGCAAAGGAAAGCCATTTTTTATTTTAAATATAAGTCAGATTGAGAGTTTTTATAATTAAAATCATATACGTATAAAATAGGGAATGATTGAAAGTAATATGCCAATGACAGTGATGAGCGTTGCATTTTCAATAAAATACGGGAAAATCATCAGTACTAGACCGCACACTAAAGGCACGATGACTTTTTGCTTTTTTCCATACATAAAATAGCCTAAGCCAATGCAACTAAAGACCAATCCTAATAAAAGTTGTGCAGTATTCATGTGCTTAATTTCTACGATTTTTTATCAGTCTTAGCATAAAAATAAAATCTGAATCGTAGATTAAAGCATCAGACTTAATTTTATTTAGAGGGGAAACTTTGGGTGAGCGTGATCATCAGAAAAGTCATAGATTCATAAAATTGTGATGTGCTGCTAAGATAATAAAAGTAGATCAAGATTGTCCCATGACGAGGTATAAATGCCAATCAAACTTATTGCAGTTGATATGGATGGAACCTTTTTAAATTCAGAGAAGAAATACAACAGCTCACGTTTTTTTAAACAGTATAAGCAACTTAAACAGCGCGGTATTCATTTTGTCGCAGCCAGTGGGAATCCGCTTTATACCCTAAAAGCTTATTTCCCAGAGATTGCGCACGAAATGGCTTTTGTAGCAGAAAATGGCGCTTATGTGGTCGATGGAACAGAAACTTTAAATTATGATTATTTTAATTCAGATGTATTGCAGCAAATTTTGGGTGACTTAAAACACGATTATGCGCAAAACTTAATTCTATGTGGTAAAGACAGTGCCTACATAGAAAAAAGTGTCAGTGAAAAAACACAGCAAAAATTAAAAATTTATTTTAAAAATTTGAGACAAGTTGATGATCTGAGTCAAATCGATGATCAAATTTGTAAAGTGACGCTAACGACTGCGCAACAGGACAATCAGCAAATTTTGAATGATCTTGAGCAAAAGCCCTATATGCGCGAGAAACTAGCCAAAATGGTTTCAAGTGGTTTTGGTTTTATTGATCTCATTATTCCAAATCGACATAAGGCCTATGGATTACAGCTTTTGCAACATAAATGGGGCATTACCCATCAGGATGTATTAGCAATTGGCGATAACTACAACGATCTAGAAATGATTCAAATGGCTGGTTATGGTTTTGCGATGCAAAATGCAGTACCTGAACTGAAACAAGTTGCCAAATATATTGCTCCAAGCAATGAGCATGAGGGTGTACTGGATGTTTTAGATTTGGTTTTAAATGCTCAGCCATTTCAAATTTATAGTAAAGAAGATGTATATCTGGAAAATATTTGATTTCAATATACAAAGTTGCTGTATGTCGTAATAAGTGATTTGGGTCTGATATTTATTCATTCTATTGATGATTGTTGAGCGAACAAAACGCTTTAGTTAAATATTGAAAAACCTTTTATCAAATTGATTTTGAGTTTCGACTTGTCAACCTGATAATTCAATCGCAAAATATCAATGAAATACATATAGGTCTATGAGATGAACACCTTTTTACCTGTTGCAAAACGTGGTGAAGCAATCTTGAAACTTGAGGCGGCACCAGTTGCCGATTCGGAATTAAATAGTGAGTGGCTCAAGCAGTTAGCCGCTGCCATGCACAATACGATGCTAGAACGTAATGGCGTTGGAATTGCAGCACCACAGGTCTATATTTCTAAAAGAATCATTATTGTTGCGTCACGTCCAAATCCACGTTATCCCGATGCACCAGAAATGGATGCAGTGGTGATGGTGAACCCTGAAATTTTAGAATTTTCTAATGAAACATGTTTAGGAGAAGAAGGCTGTTTAAGTGTTCCAAATGAACGTGGTGAGGTAGAGCGAGCCTATTCGGTCAAAGTACGTTATCAGTCGATACAGGGAGAATATTTTGAGATGAATTATGATGGCTTTCCTGCACGAATCGTACAGCATGAAGTCGATCATTTAGATGGTATTTTATTTATCGAACGGCTAAGTTGAGTATATTTTTATAAGCTTTCAAAATAAAAATTGTATTGCGGTGACAGTCTATTTTAAACATTCTGAAAAATAATAAATGTGCCAATAATCATTACAAAAAACATAAATTTAGCATTATCAAGACCCTGTACTATAAATTCAAATTGAAAATAAAGACCAGAAAGGGCGGATTTGATGAAAACTCCATTACCAGATTATCTAGAACATGTACTTGATGAATGTGATGGTGATGATAGCGGACATCTGGCTGATTATATTCCAGAGTTGGCAAATGCAAATCCAGATCGGCTAGCTTTAGCGATGTCTACAGTCGATGGAGAGATCTATTCAGTTGGAGATGATGAAATTGAATTTACCATCCAGTCGATGTCAAAACCCTTTACGTATGCCTATGTGTTACAGCAACTTGGCATCGATGAAGTTTTGCAAAAAGTTGGTGTCGAACCTTCAGGCGAAGCCTTTAATGAGATTTCATTGGGCACAGATCGACGTCCTAAAAACCCAATGATTAATTCGGGTGCAATTACTACACATTCCCTTATTCCTATAAAAGAAGGCGTGGATAGTGCAGAGATTTTACGTTTATTTATGAGTGAGCTAGCAGGGCGAGAGCTACGTTTTGATGAGTCCGTATATCAATCAGAAATTAAAACTGCCTACCGTAATCTTTCAATCGGTTATATGTTAAGAACAGTCGGAATTTTAGAAACTGATCCTGTTGATATTGTGAATGGCTATATTCGCCAATGCTCAATATTGGTCACGGTAAAAGATTTGGTACGTATGGGAAGCGTGCTTGCCAATGGTGGAGTCGACTCCAAAACGGGCAAACGTTTATTGAACCGTTCAGTGGTAAGACAAGTGCTTAGTGTGATGATGAGTTGTGGCATGTATGATGCCGCAGGTGACTGGCTGACCACAGTGGGTATCCCTGCCAAAAGTGGTGTGGCGGGTGGAATTTTGGGTGTTCTACCGGGTCAAGTGAGTATCGCAGCCTTTTCACCCAAACTGGATGAACATGGTAATAGTGTGCGCGGGATTGATGTGATGGAACGGCTTAGCCGTGATATGGGGCTGCATTTAATGGAAGGAACGCCTTCAGCACAAACCATTGTACAAAGTCATTATCGCACTGGAAAAGATGCATCATTAAGTGTTTATGTGTTACGTGGAGTTTTGAAGTTTACCGAAGCAGAAATGTTATTGCGTATTTTTCAACATGAACCTATCGATCAAAGTACGATCATTATAGATTTAACCCAGATTTCACTTATTCATGATGTCGGAAAACGTATGTTTCTTGAAGGCATTGACCGTTTGATTGATGATGGTCATAGTTTACTGCTGGTCGATCCTGAACAGCGACTGGATCATGCCCGAACGCATAAAGATCGGGTTTTACATGTTTATCAAGATTTGGACGATTTAATACAACAACAAAAAGATATTTCAAATGAGGCTGACTAGCTTTATATCGTTCCCGTTTTAAACTGCTGAGGGGTTTTTCCTAAATGCCGTTTAAACATGGCACTAAATGCACTTGCACTGGCATAACCAAGGGACTCGGAAATTTGATAAATTGCATAACCATCTGCAATTTTGCTTAAAGCCAGCGCGATATGCATTTGTTGGATCCATGCCCGATATGAAAGTCCAGTTTCTTTTTGAAACATACGCATGAGTGTACGGGAACTGGTGCCGATTTCATCTGCCCATGTATTTAAATCTTTTAACTGATCTGGCGCTTGTAAAAGTGCTTTGCAAATCCCAATCAGGCGTTTGTCTTTGGGCCACGGAATTTGAATTGCCAACGAATTGGCATGTTGGATTTCATTAAAAATAACCATTTGCAAGGCATGTAAAACTGGTTGTGATATTTCTATTTGTTGTTTTTTAAGTTGATCCAATTCATTAAAACGAATCAATAATTCGTGCAATAAGTTACTGACTCGAATCAAAAAGCAATTTTTGCCCATTGCATAGGCAGCTTGTTCTTCAATTAACGCCGTATTTAATTTTACCTGACTTAAAAAAGTCACACTATGCTCAACACGAGGAGGAATCCAAAGCGCACAGCGAGGTGGTAAAATCCAGAGTTGATGATCGGTATAGACCTGAATGCTTCCCATTGATGCGTATAATAACTGTGCCCGAAAATGCGCATGAGCATACGTTGTGTCCTTATAAGCGTGTTCTGATGACAAGCCAATAATCAGATCAGGTTCAAAAGTAGATGAAGACATAACCAGATAATTTTGTCACTTAAGCGATATATATTGGAACATAGCGCTATAAGCGACACATTACAATATCCATCTAAATCAAAAAAAGTGTGGAGTTTTCGGAATGACATCTTCAATTCCGTTAAAGGAAAATATCAGAGAGCAGGCGAGTTCCCATGTACAGCCACAGCAAATGATAATTAAAGTGGTGGGTGCTGTTGCAATTGCACATCTACTCAATGACTTGATTCAGGCAGTACTTCCTGCGATTTACCCAATGTTGAAAGCCAATTTTGCCCTCAGTTTTACTCAAGTGGGCTTAATTTCATTGGTTTATCAGGTCACAGCATCTCTGTTACAACCATGGATTGGACTATATACCGATAAACATCCGAAGCCCTATTTACTGCCAATGGGAATGTGTGTGACTTTTCTAGGAATTTTGCTGCTCGCATTTTCGCCTACTTTTACTGTATTGTTGATCGCATCAGCCTTGATTGGGGTTGGTTCATCGACCTTCCACCCAGAGGCTTCACGTGTTGCACGTATGGCATCGGGCGGACGTTTTGGTACAGCACAATCTACGTTTCAAGTGGGTGGAAATACGGGAACTGCAATTGGCCCTTTATTGGCAGCCTTAATTATTGTGCCCTTTGGACAACATGCAGTGGCTTGGTTGGTGGTCTTTGCATTATTGGCGATTTGGATATTAACACGTGTGAGCCAATGGACAATTCGCCATGCCAAAACTCAAGCTGTTTCGCGTATTGTCAATGCCAGTAGTAAATTACATGGTCGTCAATTAACGCTAGCAATTGGCACGATTTGTTTATTGATGTTTGCTAAATTTACCTATATTGCCAGTATCAGTAACTATTTTACTTTTTATCTGATCCATAAATTTCATGTGAGCTTACAAACTGCACAACTGCATTTATTTGCATTCTTGGCAGCCGTAGCCGTGGGAACATTTGCAGGTGGGCCAATTGGCGACAAGATCGGGCGTAAAGCGGTGATCTGGGTGTCTTTTGCAGGCATGGCACCGTTTGCACTGATGATGCCATATGCTGATTTATTCTGGACGACGATTCTTTCAATCATTGCTGGTTTGGTGTTGTCTTCAGCTTTTGCGGCAATGGTAGTTTATGCTCAAGAAGCAGTTCCAGGACGTGTAGGCATGATTTCAGGACTCATGTTTGGTTTGATGTTTGGTGTGAGTGGGATTGCCGCAGCAGGGCTTGGACATTTGGCGGATATCAATGGAATTGAATGGGTATTTAAACTATGTTCGTATTTGCCATTGCTTGGTTTGGCAACCTTCTTTTTACCAAAGACTCATGTGAAATCAATGTGATTGATCAAAATTATCCCCTGTAAAAGGGGATAATTTAATTCTGTAAAATTAGAAAAATATTTACGACTCATTTAAAGTCAGTCTATGTTCTTGGATTTTTCTTCGTTTCAGCAGATTCATGTATAATTTGATGATTGCGTAACATTATAGGTTAAATCATGAAATCTGAATTCTATCAGGGAAAAATTAAACAATACGATGCAACAAAAGGTTTTGGATTTATTGGTGGCTTAGAGCAGGATATTTTTTTCCATATTTCGGATTTTCCGCTTGAAGGGGGTGAGCCTAAACGCAATGAACGCGTCAAATTCATGGTTGTTGAAAATAACGGTAAATATAAAGCTGTAAAAATTGAAAGAGTCATCGACCAATCTGCCAAAGCTAAAAAAACTAGAGCGATGGAAGCGAATAAGTCGATTACCAATGCCTTGCTAGATGGTTTTAGGAAGTAGAGATTAAATCAAAAAATATGAGATAACTTATTTATTTTTAAATCATTTAGATATTGAGAAGAAATATGAGTGAAAGTGTGTTGAATAAGGTTGAATTAATGATTGAAACCATTAATAAAATCCACGCTGATTTTTCACGAGATTATTTTGAAACAGGGCGTATTGACAAGATTAATTTGTCTAAAACCATTGCTCGTATACCATATCAACATATTTCAAAATACCGTTTAAATTTACATGAAAGTATTAATGATTATTTAATTAAGAATAAAAAAGGCTTTTTATTGCAGTATTACTATCGTGTCAAAACTTTAGAAAGTATTGATGATAAGATTAATCGGTATTCATTAAATACAGATCAATATCCAGTGAATAACTGGTTAAATGATATTTTTGGTGCAAGAATTATTTTAAATACACAAGAAGTTGAAAAAATTAGTGAATTGCTAGATGGATGGCAAGAAAAATTTGGTTTAAAAAATTGGTATTTTCGAGATAAAAGTGGCTATCGAGGTTTGCATACCGATTTTAAAAATAAATCAAATTTTTATTTCCCTTGGGAGTTACAAGTTTGGGAAGAAAAAAATGAACTGACCAATATTGAAAATTATGAGAAATATAAACGGACGTTTGTTTGAAAATTAATGAATGATGAAACCTTATAATAAAAATTTAAAGCTCCCATCTCGTGATTTACGTAAAAATATGACTGATGCAGAGCAAGTCTTATGGCAAAGTATAAGACGTAAACAGATTTCAGGATTGCAGTTTTACCGACAAAAGCCACTTCTTAATTTTATTGTGGATTTTTATTGCCCCGTAGCAGATCTAGTTATTGAATGTGATGGTGGGCAACATTATACAGTAGAAGGATTGGCGGCTGATCGGGCGAGAGATCAAGCTTTAAGTGAGTTAGGACTTATGGTTCTCAGATTTAGTAATCACCAGATTTTGACGGAGACTGACGCTGTTGTAGCACAAATTTATTGTGTGGTTCGGCAGAGATTGGAATCCCCCTAAATCCCCCTTTTCAAAGGGGGACTTTACTGCAAATTGAATATAGATATTAGATTCATGATACTCCCTCCTTTTTAAAGGAGGGTTAGGGAGGATTTATTGAAAAGAATAGATTGATTTAGTTTTTTTGTAATATATTGAATTTGCTATTTAAAATAAATTAAAGGTGGTTATTTAAATGTTGATTTGTAAAATGTGTATTGAAGAGAAATTACCACCTTATGAATATAGAAAAAATGATTTTGAGCCTAGCTTTTGTGAAGAATGCCAGAGTGAAACTCAACATTTAGATTATGAAATTTTTAAAAATAAATTATTCGATGTGATATCTACTAGCTATAAATTTTTAAGTGATCTACCTTATAGATCTGGCTGGTTTTATGAAGGACATCAGGAAGATGGAGTAAGTGATTTTTATAATCTTATTGAATGTCTTGAGCTAGATGAAGAACTAACAGAAAAATTAGCTGAGGATGGTGATAAGCATTTTGGTAATGAGTTATTGATACTGTATGACGACTCCTTAGAAGAGTATGAAGGGTGTAATAAAGAATTTGAGTGGGAATGCATTCAAAAAAGCTTTAAACATGAATTTAGATTTTTTAATACCAAACTAAAGGATTTTTTAGATCATACATTTGAATACTTGCTAGTTAACCAAAATATCAATCAATCACTTTTTAATATTATCCCAGTAAATACTATTTTATATCGTGGTAGAAGTTTTGATAGCCTTAAAGATCTAATGAAAGAAGTTAATAAGGATAATTTAACAATTAAAGTGGAAACAGAAAATGAAATAATAGCAAAAAATATTAGGGATAAATTTGGGTTAGTACCTTCATTCTTAGCTAGTGATCAACGAATGACACCTTTTGGGATATCTGCTCTTTATTTATCTACAGATAAAATGGCATGTGTCGCTGAAATTAGAGCTTTAGTTGGACAATATGTTGGTATTGCACAATTTTCTAATAGAATAGAACTGAAATTATTAAATCTAAATAAATTAGCAAAGGGTTTTTATCCTCATTATTTAGATGAAAACTATTTAGAAAAACTAGATGTTTATGTATTTTTCAAAAAACTCATAGCAAGTGTATCTAAGCCAAAACTTGAAAGTGGAAAATTTGATTATTTGATAAGCCAATACTTTTTTGAATACTTGAGAGTGAAATTCGGAGATCAGATTCAGGGGATATTTTTGAAATCAGTTCAATTACCCACAGCAGATAATATCATCTTATTTCCTGAGGTGACAGATGAAGGAATTGATAGTTCTTTTTCAGCAGGAAATAATAACATTTATTTTTCATGGAATAAGGAATCAAGGTCTGGTTTATGTATTTCACAAGTTAAATCAATAGTAATTACAACTGAGATTGAATATATATCTCATCCACGAATGACAGAATCAACTGACTGGATTTAATCCCTCCCAATCTTCCTTTAAAAAAGGGAGGAGCTGCCACGTAATTTATTAGATACGTGCAAGTCCCCCTTTGTTAAAGGGGGATCGAGGGGGATTTAAACAATCGAATCATCCAAATTGGGTGCTAACCAACGCTTCGCTTCATCCAGTGTCCAACCTTTACGTTTGGCATAATCCTCAAGCTGATCTTGAGCAATTTTGCCCACATTAAAGTATTCACTTTGAGGATGCGAATAATAGAAACCACTGACACTTGATGGCGGCATCATTGCAAAATGTTCAGTTAGCTTCGTTCCAATTTTCTTCTCAGAACCTAACCAATCAAACAACACTGCTTTTTCAGAATGTTCTGGGCAAGCAGGGTAGCCAGGCGCAGGACGAATACCAACATACTTTTCTTTGATCAGCGCTTCATTGTCCAAAGTTTCATCGGCCTTATAGCCCCAAAACTCTTTTCGAATACGTTCATGCAAATGCTCGGCAAATGCTTCAGCAAAACGATCCGCCAAAGACTGAACCAAGATGGCAGAATAATCATCACCTTTGGCTTTATATTCATTGGCTAATTCTTCAGCACCAAAGATCGACACGGTAAAACCGCCTAAATAATCTTGCTGATTGGTTGTCGGCTTAATATAGTCGGCTAAAGATAAATTCGGCTTGCCTGTGACTTTGTCAGATTGCTGACGAACATGCTCGAAAGTATGAGTGACACTTTGGCCATTTTCATCAAACACGCTGACACTATCTGCACCTGTACGCTGAGCAGGGTATAAACCAAACACCGCACGTGCATCGAAACGTTGATTATCGATAATGTCTTTAAGCATGGCTTGCGCTTGATTGTATAAATCGGTTGCAGCTTCTCCAACGACCTCATCTTGTAAAATTTTCGGGAATTTCCCTGCCAAACTCCATGAGATGAAGAACGGTGTCCAGTCAAAATACGGGACTAACGTTTCAAGTGGATAATTTTTAATGACTTGCGTACCTAAAGCGTTTGGCTTTGGTGGTACATAGTGATCATCAATCTTGAAGCCATTCTCAACCGATTCGGCATAAGAAAGTTTTGCGGCTTTTGGTTGCTTATTGGCTAGACGTTCACGAATCTTGGCATACTCAGCACGATGTTCGGTAATAAAGTTACCACGCATTTCTTTAGAAAGTAGGGTCGTCGCAACACCAACTGCACGTGATGCATCGGCAACATAAATCACGGCATCATTTTGATATTGAGGATCAATTTTTACCGCAGTATGTGCCTTAGACGTGGTCGCGCCGCCAATCAATAATGGAATATTAAAGCCTTTACGCTGCATTTCTTTGGCGACAAAGACCATTTCATCGAGACTTGGTGTAATTAAACCAGACAAACCGATAATGTCGCATTTCTCATCAATTGCGGTTTGTAGGATTTTTTCAGCAGGAACCATGACCCCTAAATCCACAATATCGTAGCCGTTACAGCCTAAAACCACGCCTACGATATTTTTACCAATATCATGTACGTCGCCTTTTACAGTCGCCATGAGAACACGACCTTTGGACTGTGCATTACCTTTTTCAGCTTCAATGTACGGATTCAGCCAAGCAACAGCTTGTTTCATAACACGTGCAGATTTGACTACTTGTGGCAGGAACATTTTACCCGAACCAAATAAGTCACCCACTACATTCATACCATCCATCAATGCGCCTTCAATCACATCGAGTGGGCGTTTAGCTTTTAAACGTGCTTCTTCAGTATCTTCATCAATATAAGTGGTGATACCTTTTACCAACGCATATTCTAGACGTTTTTCAACCGACTCATTTCGCCATTCAAGGTTTTCAGCTTCACGTTGTGCGCCACTATGACCACGGTATTTTTCAGCAACTTCAAGTAGTTTCTCTGTAGCTTCCTGACCGCTTGTGCCTTGATTTTGATTCAGAACAACATCTTCAACGGCTTCTTTGAGTTCTTTTGGAATATCGTCATAAATCGCCATTTGGCCAGCGTTCACAATCCCCATAGTCATGCCTTGTTTGATGGCATGGTAAAGGAAGACAGAGTGAATCGCTTCACGTACAGGTTCATTACCACGGAACGAGAATGAAACGTTGGAAACACCACCAGAAATCATGGCATGTGGTAAGTTCTGTTTGATCCAGCCCGTCGCCTCAATAAAGTCAACACCGTAGTTATTATGTTCTTCGATCCCTGTTGCAACCGCAAATACGTTCGGATCAAAAATAATATCTTCAGCGGGGTAGCCTACTTCATTGACCAAAATGTCATAAGAGCGTTTACAAATTTCACGTTTACGTGCAGCGGTATCGGCCTGACCTGTTTCATCAAAAGCCATGACAATAATTGCAGCACCATATTGACGGCATAAACGTGCTTTTTCGACAAACTCGTTATAACCCTCTTTTAAAGAGATTGAGTTGACGACAGGCTTGCCTTGTACGCATTTTAAACCCGCTTCAATGATTTCCCATTTAGATGAGTCAATCATGATCGGTACGCGAGAAATATCAGGCTCAGACGCAACTAGATTCAAAAAATGCACCATGGCATTTTGCGAATCAAGCATCCCTTCATCCATATTGATATCAATAACTTGTGCACCAGCTTCAACTTGTTGCTGTGCAACATCAAGTGCTTCTGCAAAATTTTCTTCGCGAATTAAACGCAGGAATTTTTTTGAACCTGTTACGTTGGTACGTTCACCGACATTGACGAATAATGAATCATCATAAATGTTAAAGGGTTCTAAACCACTTAAGCGGCAAGCAGGTCGCGTTTCAGGAATTTGACGCGGTTTGATTTCTTTAACAGCATTGGCAATGGCACGGATATGGTCGGGCGTGGTTCCGCAGCAACCGCCTGTGATATTGATCAAACCACTTTGTGCAAACTCTTTTAAGAATGCTGCGGTTTGCTCAGGTGTTTCATCATATTCGCCAAATGCATTGGGTAAACCTGCATTTGGATGTGCGGAAACAAAAGTATCAGCTACATCGCTAATAGTTTTGACGTGTGGACGCATTGCATCTGCACCCAAAGCACAGTTAAAACCAATCGACAATAAATCACCATGACGCACTGAGTTCCAAAATGCTTCGGCAGTCTGACCTGTTAGAGTACGACCTGAGGCATCGGTAATGGTGCCTGAAATCATCAGCGGAAGTTCACGACCAATTTGCTTAAACACTTCTTTGACTGCAAAAATTGCAGCTTTACAGTTCAATGTATCGAATACAGTTTCAATCAAAAGAATATCCGCACCACCTTCGATGAGTGCATGTGTCGCTTCTATATAATTTTCTTTCAGTTCATCAAAGGTAATGTTACGAAATGCGGGGTCATTTACATTCGGCGAAATTGAACAGGTGCGAGATGTTGGCCCAAGCACACCTGCAACAAAACGCGGTTTATCTGGTGTCGAATATTTATCACAGGCCGCTCGCGCTAATCGTGCTGCTTCACGGTTAATCTCTGGGACAAGATCTTCCATGTGATAGTCTGACATGGACACACGTGTACCATTGAAGCTATTGGTTTCAATAATATCTGCACCTGCTTCAAGGTAAGCTTCATGAATACCCTGAATAATTTGCGGCTGAGTGAGTACCAGTAAATCGTTATTGCCTTTAAGGTCAGATGCCCAGTCAGCAAAGCGTTCACCACGATAATCTTCTTCTTCTAATTTATGGCGTTGAATCATGGTTCCCATCGCACCATCAATAATGAGAATACGTTGAGCAAGAAGTGATTTCAGGGTGGCAAGCGTGGACATAAGAACCCCAGATGAATTTTAAAAGGCGCATTATTGTAACAGAATCCCCAACAATAAGTGGGGTTGATTGATTGTTGAAACGACTAAAAACAGTTTCAGACATTGATGAATGAGATGGGGATGTTTTCATCAAAATGCAATATTCATGTTTCAAAATAGAATGAGCAAAAAATGAGAGCACCTGAAATGTGACTGGCTGTCATATTTCATAATATTTGCTTCAAAATACAACAATTGAATGTCATTATTGTTTTTGTGGTTTAAGTTTTTGTATTTATTGAAATTAAGTAAAATAATTGGCACAAAACAACCCTAATCATTGCCATTAATGAAGTCAAACGTCTAAAAAATGACTTCATTAGACCCCTATTTGTCATATAATTGTCATAATTTAATTTAAGAATATGGGGATTTTCACGATCCTCTTGAACCGTCTACATGAATTCAAATCTTCCCCCCGTTTCGGATTCAAATCATGTCGAAGTTGGACATGTTCAATCGACGAATGTACATGTACCTACACCGCAGTTTTTTATGCCGGTGTTTCTTACGGTTATTATTGCAACCCTGATTTATATTGCTGTTCAGGTGAATGCTGATTTGGCACACGTACCAGCACTGAGTCTATATTCCATGATATTGCTGGCAACGGCACTTTTTATTGCGTTAGGCTTTGAGTTTGTAAACGGTTTCCATGACACGGCCAATGCTGTAGCAACAGTAATTTATACCAATGCATTGCCTGCACCTGTTGCCGTAATGTGGGCAGGTTTCTGTAATTTTCTTGGTGTAATGGTTGCCAGTGGTGCTGTTGCTTACGGTATTATTGCGTTATTACCTGTTGAATTAATTATGAATGTCAGCAGTGGCGCAGGCTTTGCCATGGTCTTCGCTTTATTGATTGCTGCGATTATCTGGAATTTGGGAACTTGGTTTCTGGGTATTCCTGCTTCTAGCTCACATACTTTAATTGGTTCAATTTTAGGTGTGGGTATTATGAATCATCTGTTAAATGCAGCAACAGGTGGGGCCAGTGGCATCGATATGGATCAGGTGATTAAAGTCGGTAAAGCTTTACTTTTTTCACCTTTAATTGGCTTTGCTTTTGCTGCACTGCTATTTTTATTAGTTAAAAAAGTATTCAAACGCCAACTTGAACTTTTCCAACCACCAGAAGGTAATAAACCACCGCCACCTATTATTCGTGCTATTTTGATTTTCACCTGTACAGGTGTGAGTTTTGCACACGGTTCTAATGATGGGCAAAAAGGGATGGGCCTCATCATGCTGGTGTTGATTGGTTTGGTTCCTATGGCTTATTCATTGAATAAAGGCCTAGATGCTCAGCAGCTTCAAACTTTTAAACAGCTTTCAAGTCAAACCTCTACTGTTCTTGTTGCACAAAATACCGATCTGCAAGACGAAAAAGCACGTCTCATTCTGACAAAATATATTCAAACCAAGCAGCAAACTCCAGATGTTGTTCCTGCATTGGCAAGTCTGACAGATCATTTAGGTCAACGTGTTGGTAGCTATACGAGCTTGAAAGATATTCCTGAAGATGCGATTGGCAATATTCGTAACGACATGTATTTAAGTACCACGACATTTAAACGTTTGGATAAAGCAGAAGCGCTTCCAGCAATGTCAGCAGATCAGCAAAAAGTGGTGAAACAGTACCGTGATAGTCTGGATTCTTTCCTACAATATATTCCAACTTGGGTCAAAGTTGCTGTGGCATTGGCACTTGGTCTAGGAACGATGGTGGGTTGGAAGCGTATTGTGGTCACAGTCGGAGAGCGTATTGGTAAGCACCACATGACTTATGGTCAGGGAATGTCTGCTGAATTGGTTGCGATGAGCACAATCGCAGCGGCAGATGGCTTAGGTATGCCAGTATCTACAACACATGTACTTAATAGTGCAGTGGCAGGTACAATGGTCGCAAATAAATCTGGATTAAACTTTAATACCGTTAAAACGATTTTATCGGCTTGGGTATTTACTTTACCTGCAACTATTTGTTTATCAGGTGGACTTTACTGGTTATTTCTTCAATTTGTTGGATAAATGTCAAATTTATATCCATAGAGTCAAAAGGTCACATCAGTGGCCTTTTTTATCATTATTTTTTTATAAATAAGTTTTTTCTGTCCTGTATTTTGGTTCTTATCCAAACAAATTTAGCTTAAACCCTCGGTAAAAGCAGAATTTAGTGGGCTTACTACAGCCATAGAAAAAGCCTATCAATAATTGATCAATGTCACATATATTATTGGGGCAACAAGTGTCGGAAAGATGCCAGAAGATGACATGCAAAAGTATTTATAATTAAGAATATAAGTGTTTAAAAAATAAATTTCTATGACTGCTTTTTTTTGAGATATCAAACAGCTTAATTTATTGTTTCAATCTGCTCAAGTTCAAATAGCGCATCACTTAGAGCCTGTTGTTGCTTTAAAAGCATGCGCATATCTTGTTTTTGCTGGGCTTGGGCGAGTTCCGCTTTTAGCTTTTCAACTTTCTGTTTAGTTTTGACCTGCATTTTAATTTGAGATGAAATATCGTCCTGACAAAAGCGATCGATACTTGCAATAGTACGTTTTAAATCTGCAACTCGATAGCGGCTCGCATATTTTTCAGCATGGCTGAGTTGATGAGCGAGTTGTTGTTTTTTAATTTCACAATCTTGTGCTGCATAAGTAGGAAAAATAAATATAAATACCATAACAGCCGTTAAAACAACGACTGTCTTTTTGACATGATTCATCAGGATAAACCGTATGATTTAAAAGATAGTTAAACTTTGAATATAATGATGCACTGATTATGCAAAAATCAGTCAGCTTATTTCCAAAGCTCAATCTATCAACTCTTATCCGATAAATATTGGCATTTGAGACCGTTATATTTATCTTTTTTTCAACGGAATCTTCTCGTTAATAAAACCATAAATTGCTGCAAAAGGCAGGGCAGTTCTCGCCAGATAAGCAACGCGCCATAATCCACCATGATTTGCTCCTTCCATCATCAACTCTAAAGGGTGTTCAAGTTGATTTTCTGGATTAGCAACAGATTGGTCATTTCTCAAGTCGTGTACCCAGAGTGCAGCCATAATTGCATTGGTGGTTTCTGGGCTAAAAGCTTCTACATCAAACAAATCGGCACCATTAAATGCTGCTTTTAATAGTGGGTTCTTGGTGACTGAGTGTGTAGTGGTGGACGGTGCAATATTGATACTGACACGTTGTCCGTCATGACGTGCTAAAGTTGCACGCCACTGTTGAATACGTTTTGCTAATGCATAGTTTGGCCCTTGTTCAATCACCAAGCAGTCTGCAATCCCATATTCTTTACCGTTATCGGAACGAATAAGATCTTGATTATTGGCTTTAAAAAAATGCTTGAGTGAGAGTGTCGATATTCCTTTGGTCAGCAATTTTTGCAGTGTAGAACGATCTAAAGATTTTTGATGCGCAGCAGAAACGACCTCTTTAGGCACAGCATAGACATCAGTCGGTGTACACATAAACATTAAGCTGGTATTGGCCTTACGTTCACTGACCAAACTCATAATGGTATCCATTGCCATTGAAACACGGACATGTTTTTCACCATCGAGATAGGCAATGGCAGCTAAATCCAAACTTTGCTCAAATTTGATCAGCCACTCAGCAATTTCAGGTAATTGTGTCAGCAGGTTTGCACCGAGCTTATCTTTAAGGTCATAAGATGGAGTCGTATCATTGATGGGTTCCAGACTTGGGGCGTAGAGCGTGGCATTGCCTTTTTGAATGGTGTTTAAAATCTTGTCCCAGACTTTTGCATTTGGTAAATCAAGTGCAACAATATTAGCTTTCCATTTCGCTAACCATGTCAGTGGACCTGCTTCAGATGCAGCACCAAAAAGCACCATAGTACGATCAGACAAATCAAACCATTCTGGATGCGCATTCACTTCTCTTAACGCTTGGGCATGACTTGGCTCAATAATACCGCGCTGTTCCCAATTTGAAATTTGCTCAAGCAGCGCTTGTCCCTGTAGTTTTTGACCTTGATAGGGCACATACCATTCAGGTTGTTCCTGACTTTCACCTTTTAATATGACGGTGTTAAATTCAGCTATATTAGGTACTTGAATGACGTCTTTAAGCAAATACTGTTCACCATTACGATAAAACTCAAAGCTATGGTGTGCTTTATGCAAGCCTTGTTTTGCAATGGTAATCGGGTTTGCTGTTTTTTCGATACCTTGCTCAACCAGTGCCTTAAAATAGATCGGATAGTTTTTGCGCCAGTCTTTTTCTTTTGCAGCCTGTTGAGAAATTTTATGATCCACTAAAGACAATGCTTCCGAGACAATCGCTTTGCCTGTTTGTGAAGTGCTTGGCTTCTGAGTTGCAGGATTGACTGGGAACTGCAAACCTTCAATTGGACTGGACATGCAAAAAAACTCACTTTAAATAGCATTAATATACAGATGTAAACATTATCTATGCCAACTTGCTTTAAAGGTTGGCATTAACTACCAAAATTGCAAGAAAGCGTTAAATCTGGTGTCTGGTCGTAAATTAAAATACTTAGGTTTTTTCTTATTCTCTCATGATGGTACGAAATCCGACATGACTACTTGCTAAATCAAGCTCTTGCGGATGACGACTACTGTTACGAAAACGTGCGCAATAGTTATCTGCACATAAATATGAACCGCCTTTAATCACAAAGTTCTGGCTGGGCATATTCATTTGACGTAGATGTTGATAATCCCCCATATGTTCATCGTGTGCGCCTTGATAAACCGAAGATGTCCATTCCCATACATTACCAATCATGTCATAGAGCTGAAAGGCATTTGCTGCAAAACACCCAACAGGTGCAACACCTTCAAAATGATCTAATTTATTGTTATGAAATGGAAACTCTCCTTGCCAATAATTGGCTTGAGGATGACGGTGATGATCCAGAGGCGCTTGGTGCAAGGGGGTATCTTGAGTTTGTCCTGCTTTGGCAGCATATTCCCACTCTATTTCAGAAGGTAAATCCCGACCTAGCCAGACAGCATAATGTTCGGCATCGTTTTTAGTGACAAAACGAACAGGTTCATTTGGCAATGCTTTTCCTGCATTCGGTCCATTAGGCTGTTGCCAAGTGTAGCCAGATTTAAGCTGCCACCATTGTTGTGGGTGTTGAGCATTAGGTAAAAATACCGCAGCCTGTTTTTGTCGTTCAGCATCAGTGATATAGCCTGTTGCTTGAACAAAGCTTGCGAACTGTGCCACGGTCACTTCAGTTTGATCAATCCAAAAGGCAGATACTTGCCTTTGTTTTTCTCCAAAATTAATTTCATCGGGATAGGCGAGATTTGAACCAAGATTCACTGTACCCGAGTCGACCCGAACCATACCTGAATGCTTGTCTGTTAACCATTTTTCAGGCAATCCTGAATAGTTTTTACATGTTGCAATTGACCCAAGTGATAATAAAGCAGGCGCGGCATCATTTGAGGTTTTATTGGTATAATGGGTTCGGTTTGTTTGACTACAGCCAGTCAGTAACAAGCTGTAGCTCAAGACTAATAGGAATGCCGCCTTCATTGAGTAAAGTATTCCTGTACGCCATTTTGTTGAGTGTATTTTTGATAGACTTTAATCAATTCTTGAACTTTATCTGGATAAGTATTTGCCAGATTTTGATTCTCACCACGATCCTGTTTTAGATTATATAATTCCCATGTTCCAGTGCCGAGATCGGCTTTGCCCTGTAATGCAATTTTCCAGTCGCCTTGTTTCGCATATTTATTACCATGTAGTTCATCGGCAAAACTGAATCCATCAGGACGAATATTAGTCGCTTTATTTTCCAGAATAGCTTTCCATGAAATACCGCTTGGTGTATTGATATTACGACCTTTATATTGACCTTGCGGAACAGAGATATTGGCATAATCCAGTACGGTCGGAAATACATCTAATACCGATGCAAAACTGCTATGTATAGGCTGTAGTTTATTTTGGTGCGGCAGTTTTACGATTGCAGGAGCAGTGGTTGCACCTTCACCTGCGGTATTTTTCCAAAGATGAAAGGGTGCAGCACTGACTTCAGCCCAACGAGGTCCAATAAAAGTATAAGAATTATCTGTTCCCAAACCAGCCAATGAATTATCAACTTGAGCACCAGCATTTGCACTACCTGATGATCCTTCTGCACCATTATCAGACACAAAGAAGATCAGAGTATTGTCGTATAAACCATTGGCTTTTAAATATTGAATCAAACGACCAATGTTGGCATCCAGATTTTCGACCATGCCTGCATAGATTTCCATATTGCGTGCTTCAAGAGCCTTACGTTCTGGACTGAGTTCATTCCATCTACCTGACTTCGCAGGCGCATTTGCAGTTGCAATAGGTTCGGCGGGAACAAAATTGGCTGGAATAATACCTAATTGCTTTTGTTTCGCGATGCGTGAATTACGAATCGCGTCATAACCCACATCATAGATTCCTTTATATTTATTACGATATTCTTCTGGCGCTTGAATCGGCCAGTGAGGTGCTGTATATGCTGCATAGGCAAAAAATGGTTTACCAGAGTTTTTGCCTGACTCTAAATATTCAAGTAGCTTGTCTGTGTAATAATTGGTTGAAAAGAAATTATCTGGCAAAGAAGACAGTGGAACGACTTGACCATCTTCGGTGTAGGTTGCATTGCGATTATAGCCTGTTGGGGTGCGTTTAAAGTGCAAGTCAAAACCTTGTAACAAGGTAAATGAATGATCAAAACCGCGCGCTTGCGCATTGGTTTCAGGTGTTAACCCCAAATGCCACTTTCCACTGATATATGTTCGATAGCCATTGTCTCTTAGTACTTCGGCAATCGATAGTGAACGTTCATTTAAGTAACCTTCGTAACCTGGTTGACCTTTAAGATGGCTTGGTGTGAGTTCAGCCATCGCTCCAATACCTGCTAAATGATGATCTGTTCCTGAAATCAACTGTGATCGAGTTGGAGAACAAGTTGGAGCAGTGTGATAATCACTCAATAAACGACCTTCATTGGCTAAAGCATCCAGATTCGGCGTGTGAATTTCTCCGCCAAAAGCCCCTATATCTGAATAACCCAGATCATCTGCCATAATGAACAATATATTTGGTTTTTTTGTTTCAGTTACAGATGTTGATGTAGCAGATGTGTCGTTATTGTCGTGGCATGCGCTTAAAGATAAACTTAAAAAAATAAAGCTTAAGCTCAATACAAGTGTTTGTTTTTTCATGATTAAAGTATTGCTGTCAAATTTAACAAAGCTTAACCATGTCGGGTGGGTTTTTTAAATAATTAGTTGAGTAAACATATGCATAAATAATGCTGAACACATTTTGATATAACTAAATTCCACGCCATAAAAAAGCCCCGAAGGGCTTTATTAAAGAATAATATCCAAGTTAAAAAGGCAGATGGCTGAGCTTGTTAATAAAGTGTGCAATAAGTCGAGGCTCTAGAATAATCGTCATGACCACGCCATAAGCTGCACCCCATAAGTGCGCACTATGATTGATATTACTGTTGCCGCGTTTACCCGACCAAATACTATATCCAACATATAAAATTGCAAAAATGATGGCAGGCACAGGAATAAAAAACACGAGAATCAATTTCCATGGTTCAAACAATATATAGGCAAAAAGTACCGCTGAAACTGCACCAGATGCCCCTAAACTTGCCCAATTGGTATCATTTTTGTGCTTAAGATAACTTGGAAAAATGGCAAAAATTAGACCACCCAGATAAAACAGGACAAAGCCTAGATCAAAAAAATATTGACGATAAAAACTTTCAATCACACGACCAAAGAAAAACAGGGTAATCATATTAAATAATAAATGCGTGCCATCAGCATGTACAAAACCATGCGTAATAAAACGATCATATTGACCACGTTGCATCGCGGGTGGCCAAAAAATCAGACGGTTCATAAGCGCCTGATTGGAAAAGGCAAGGAGCGAAACAATGACAGTAATTGCAATAAGCGTAATCGTATGATTGAAAGGTAAATGAAACATAGTCAATTTTATAAAAATATTAAACTTAACTGTCATAATGCCATTAAAAACAAGGTAAGACACATTTCCTGTGAATAATTCCGACAATTTTGGTTGATTTTTTTTAATTCTCCCGCATCTTCAGTTAAAATAAGCACTTCAGCTTGAGGATGATGATTATGTCGACTGAGAACACCAACACTGTGGTTGCAGAAGAAATTCCCAACCTTTTGATTACTCCAACTGCACAAGAGTATTTAAGTGATCTGTTGGACAAACAAAATACACCAGGAATTGGCGTTCGTATTTTTGTTGAACATCCAGGTACTCCACGTGCTGAATGTTGTATGGCATATAGCGCGCCTGATGAAGTGGTGCCGACTGACTATAAACAAGATTATGCGGCATTTCCTGCTTATATCGACCAGCCATCTATTCCTTATTTATTAGATGCCGTGATTGACTACAACAAAGACCGTTTTGGTGGTCAATTGACTTTCCGTGCGCCAAACTCAAAAGTGCCACGTGTTGGACCTGATGCATCGATTGAAGAGCGTATTACTTATATTCTTCAGTCAGAAATTAATCCAGGTTTAGAAGGGCATGGGGGTAATTGTGCTCTAGTCGAAGTACAAAATGATCCTGAAAAAGGTTTAACTGCTGTACTTAAATTTGGTGGCGGTTGTCAGGGTTGTTCAGCAATTGATGTAACTCTTAAACAAGGTGTCGAAACTACTTTACGTCAACATATACCTGAATTACAGCGTGTCGTAGACCAAACTGACCATTCACAGGCAGAAGGTGCATATTTCAAATAATCTTTTGAAATATATAAAAATACCTCTAATTCGTTAGAGGTTTTTTTTGGGTCTAAAATCGGATTTATAAATAAAATAGATTAAAATAATGATAATTATTATCATTAGTATTGTTTTTTATATATGAATTGTTACAATGCAATCGTTTTTTTAAGCTTCTTTTAATATTTCTTAAAATAGGGGATGAAAATGTCTCAACCTATATTACGTACAGTTCTCTCGGCTGCAATTGCAGCGACACTTTTTTCAATGGTTCATGCAGCAGAAGATGACACTGTAAATGCTGAACAAAATACAACACGTAGTGATTCAACAAAGTTAGAAAAAATTGTTTTAACCGCTAGTGGTCAGGCAGTCGACTTAAAGGAGGCTCCTGCATCTATTTCTGTGATTACTGCTGAGGAAATAGAAAAACGTCCAGTATCAAGTCTGGCCGATTTATTAAAACGTGTGCCAGGTGTAACAGGTGGTTTAAGTACAAATGGAGACGGATCAAAAATAAAATTACGTGGTTTACCAGATAATTACACACTAATATTGATTGATGGTAAGCGAATTGGCTCATCACGTGATACCAATTATCGTCCAGATTTAGGAAGACAAGATTTAAACTGGATTACACCTGATATGATTGAACGTATTGAAGTGGTACGGGGACCAATGTCATCTCTTTATGGTTCAGATGCAATGGGTGGTGTAATCAATATTATTACTAAAAAGATTCAGGATCACTGGACAGGTAGTGCAACTTATAATTATACCCAGCCAACTACTTCTGGAGATAAAGGTCGTACCTTCCAAACGGGTGCTGTAGTGAGTGGGCCATTGGCAGACAATGTAGGATTACGTTTGAATGCTAGTCAGATTCGTCGTGAATCTGATAAAGGTTACACAATAACTAGCCCTCCTAGAGGTGGTGATGCAAATTTAAATAATGTCGAAGGTACAACAGGTTACGTTAATAATAACTTTGGTAGCCAATTAAACTTTAGACTTAATGATCAACACGATTTATCGCTTGAAGCTACCTATGGGATTGAAAAAAATTTAAAAGCCAAAGGAGTGACTACCCAAAATGGAGCAACAGGAGCTATTACTGGTCAAAATACGAATCAGAGTTGGGGAGCTGATAAATTAGAGAAACAGGGATATGTTGCATCTTGGGATGGGAAATGGGGACATGAAATTACCTCAAAATTATCTGCTTATTACAATGATTATGATCAATCTGGCGATGGCTTAACCGCAAAGTCCAATGAGACGATTGTAGAAGGGCAGGTAAACCTACCATTTGACCTCATTGTGCCTAACAAATTAACTTTGGGTGGACAATGGCGTCGTTCAGAGCTAAATAATACTGATACGATCGGAACACCGATTAAAGATGCCAATGGTAATGTAGTACCGAGCTATGATGGTGCTGACTACGAAGGAATTTCAAAGTTAGAAGGTAAAACGTGGGCATTATTTATTGAAGATACTTTGGAATTGAATGATCAACTGAAATTAACACTTGGAAACCGTTATGACCACGATGAAAAATTTGGAGATCATAATAGTCCAAGAGCTTACCTCGTTTATTTACCAAGCGAAGATTGGGCGATTAAAGGTGGTATAGCAAGTGGTTTCCGTGCCCCTACCATTAAAGAAAGTACCGCGGGTGCAGCAACTCAATCGGGTGGAAATGGTTGTACCTCTTTAGCTTCAATGGGATACATTTCTGGTGGTTGTTACATGGCGGGTAATGCTGATTTACAACCAGAAAAAAGCACAAATTATGAAATTGGAGTCAATTATACAGGCTTTGGTAGTGATATTAACTTAACTTATTTTTATACAGATTTTGAAAATAAAATTGAATATGCTGCCTTGGGTCAATTTAACGGAGTTTGGTGGACACAGCTAAGAAATATTCAGAAAGCAAGAACTGAAGGTTTAGAATTTAGTGCAGCAATTCCTATCAATGACCAACTCAAATGGACCAATAGTGCAACCTATTTCTTTGAGGCAAAAAATTTGGATACAGGTGCAGCCTTAATTAACACGCCAGAATTAACTGCAACATCATCTTTAGATTATCTAATTAATGATGCTTGGGCGGTAAACTTACTCGCCGAATATACAGGTAAACAATATACAACCACTGTAACGAAAGACACAACTTTGCAAAAAGCACATACGGTGTTTGGTTTAGCTACAAACTATGATGTAAATGATGACATTACTATTCGTGCAGGGATTAACAATTTGTTAAATAAGAAGTTAGCACGTAGTACTTCTGGTTATTATTTAGAAGGACAAGCAGCATTTGTCGGAATGACATATCGTTTTTAAAAGCTTATTTCAATTTTAAAAAGACGCTGAATGCGTCTTTTTTTATGCCAACTCTTATTGTTAATTTAATCTGAACAATAATTTTTTTATTTTAGATATGAATAATAATAATTCTCGTTTTTATTGAATTTTACAATTTGTTTGCTAAAATGCCTGCGTGTTTTAAGCTAGTTTTAAGTTTTTAAGAAATCATGAAGGGGCGGGTAATGATTCGGCGTTCAATTTTAACGGTATCAGTTTTAGCCAGTATGGCAGCAAATGCAAATACAGAAGTTCCTCAACAGAGTAACGAAAATCTAAATATCCAACCTGAACAGGTGAAGTTAGAAACGATTGTTGTTACAGCAAGTGGTACTGGTGTAGATGTTAAAGATGCTCCAGCATCAATTAGTGTTATAACCTCAGAAGATATTGCAAGAAGACCTGTCAGTAGTTTGGCAGACCTATTAGGTGAGTTACCAGGGGTTACTGGGGGGTATTCTGATGTTGGCCCTGGTTCAAAAGTAGCATTCAGAGGCTCGCCTGATAAATATACATTGATACTTGTAGATGGTAAGCGTATCGGGAATTCTTCATTACTTGGCCATAGACCAGATACTATTTCACAAGATCTAGACTGGATATCACCTGAAATGATTGAGCGGATTGAAGTCGTCCGTGGTTCAATGTCAACGCTTTATGGTTCAGAGGCTGTAGGTGGTGTCATTAATATTATTACAAAAAAAATTCCAGATAAATTATCAGGATCTTTACGTACCGATTATAGTCAACCCGACGGTCGTAATAGAGGAGATACGATCAATGTTGCAGCGAATATTGCTGGGCCAATTACAGAAAATGTAGGCTTTAGACTGGGAGGAAATATCAAAAAAAGAAATGCGGATTCAGATATTCTGGGGGGAACAGGGGAAAATCAAGAAGAAAACATTTCGGGTCGTTTGAATTGGCGCATCAATGAAAATCAGGATTTAAATTTTGATCTTGGTTATGGTATTGAAAAAAATCCTGCATTTAGTGAAGAAGAAGAGCTTGAGCTTGCAGTAGAGCATTTCGGTGCCGATAAAATGGAGCATTTTAATGTTGGTATTGGACATGAAGGTCGCTTTGAAAACGAATTAAAAACCAACATTGATCTTTATTACAATCAATATGAAAATAAAACGTCCACATTTGCTGTTGATGGCGGAAGTAAAGCACAAGAAACAGTACTAGATGCGAAAGCAAGTAAACCCGTTACATTATGGGGCCATAATCATGAGGTCACAGCGGGGATTCAGGGCAAATATGAACAGGTTTCAAATGCCTCTAATATTGGTAATCAGTTTGTCCCTGATGAAAATGGAAATATTCAAGACCCTGAAAAAAATCCAGATGATTATTCTTGGTCAGTATTTGCTGAAGACCAAATCTATTTACGAGATGACTTTATTTTAACTTTAGGTGGTCGTTTAGATGGAAGTGGCGATTACGATGTGAATTTTAGTCCTCGTATTTATGGTGTATATCATCCTGCCGAAGCTTGGACAGTGAAAGGTGGTGTCTCTCGTAGTTTTAGAGCACCTAATCTTAAAGAACGCTCAGGATCATCAGGTACAAGTTCAATGGGAATGGGATGTACCAGTCTTATTCCTTATGGTTGGCAAAGTGGTCAATCATGTTATATGTTAGGAAATCCAGATCTTGATCCTGAAACTAGTACGAATTATGAAATTGGCTTCGGATATGATGAAAATGGTTATGGTGTCGATTTAACATACTTTTTAAGCGACTATAATGATTTAATTATTAATGATTTTTATGGTCGAATTAATGGGGTGTGGTATACACGCCAAACCAATGTTGAAGAAGCACGTACCAGTGGTTTGGAGCTGACTTATAAATTTCCTTTAAATGATTATTTGCGTGTCAATGGTAATGCAACCTATATGCTTGAATCTAAAAATAAAGCAACAGGTCAATCACTCGCGCAAACTCCAGAATTTACAACAAATATTGCAATGTATTGGGATATTAATGATCGTTTAAGTACTTTCGCTCGCGTTCAATATTTAGGTAAGCAGGCATTTACAAAGGCTGATATTGTTGCGGGTAATGGAACTGCTGGTAAAGAGCTGTATTTCACAGACTCTAGTGTTACAGGCGCAGTCGGAGTTAACTTTAATTATAATGATAATTTAAGTGTTCGTGCTGGTATCGAAAATATTGGCGGTGATAAAGTCAATAAAGGTAACTCAGATTACGGCAATGCCCCACCAGCGACTTATTATGTCGGCTTTACCACACGTTTTTAATTAAGACTTTCTAAAAAAGCAGTCCAGAAATGGGCTGTTTTTTATTCAAAATTATCTTTATCGGAGGCTAAATGAACGTATTACAAGAAGGCTATGTGGTGGATATTCCATATCCAACTTTTGTTCATCGTCAAATGATGCCCTCATGGTTGACGATGCTTACTCAGCTTGAGGGCGTACGTGGGCCTGATATTGAAAAACCCTATCGCTATTTAGAACTGGGTTGTGCAATGGGGATTCAGCTACATTTAAATGCTGCTGCAAACCCAATTGGACATTTTGTTGGTGTTGATTTTAATCCTCAACAATTGATGGTAGCTGAGGAGGGTGTACAAACTACAAAAAACAGTAATATCGAATTTATCCAAGCAGATTTTGAATCTTTTTTAGAATATGATATTGAGCCATTTGACTTTATTGTTACTCATGGAGTTTGGTCTTGGATTTCGGAAGAAAATCAGAATTTTATAATAAAAATAATCAATAAATTGTTAAAGAAAAATGGCATTCTATATTGTAGTTATATGAGCCATCCTGGAGCAACAGGATTAACATCGATACAGAAGTTAATGTTTGAAATGTCTAGGAATTTAAATGGTGATTCTGCAAAAAAAGCGGCACAATCTTTAAATTTAGTTAGAGCCATTGGCAATGCAAATGCTGGATTATTTAGAAAAATACCAAGTTTAAATCAGGAATTATCAGAACTTGCACAGGATAAAATAAATTATGTAGCGCATGATTTTTTATCTGAATACTGGCAACCACAACATTCCGCAGATATGATTCGTCAATTTGGGAAAATAGGTTTATCTTATATTGCTAGTGCGGGTATTATGGAAAATCTGAATAGATTGACACTTCCAGTTGAAATACAAAATATAATAAAAACTTTGCCTTTGATAACCCTACAGGAAACAGTGAAGGATATATCCTTAAATACTTTACAGCGTCAGGATATTTATATAAAAGAGCGTCAACAATTGAGCCAAAGTGAGTTGGAATCAGTTTATTCCATCATGAAGTTTGGTTTACTACCCGATGCTCCAGTTGGAAAAGATTTAAATCAAGATCCAAAAATAGGTAGAATTAAAGATGCGATAGATTATTTTAGAAAAATCTTAACTTTACTATCTAGACAAGACGCTAGTATTTTGGAATTATCAAAAGATCTAAATCAAAGTCTTACATTGAGACAGTTGACTGATATGGTCTTGGTGTTGGTTTGGGCAGGTTATATTCACCCTTTGCGTTCTGATAAAACTATTGCAGCATATAAGAAAAGAACAAATCAATGGATGTTGGCACAAAATTTAAAATGGAAATGTATTGCAAAATTTGGTTCAGCGATTGAGTTTTGATTATGTTAATAGTTATAGAGTAAAATAGCGTAAATATAATCTGTAGGAAATAGTGTATTTTTCCTACAGTTTTTATAAGCTATCATTATAGAGGTTTGAGTAAACTACTTACTCGCTCAGAATAATAAAACTTTTGCAAATAATGTCGTGCGCGCTCACGTAAATGTTTGGACTGAATCATCTCTTGAATAATTGGCGATAATAATTCAGTCAGTTGGTTTTGAATTAACTCTTCATTGATATTTAAATCACGCAACATTAAATCAAAAGAACGCTCCTGATTACGTGCATACCATGCATATACACCATCATGCACCTGTTGTTTTAAATAATCAGTCTGACGAATATGTTCCCAAATTTCATGACCAAGTCCGACTGTTTTAGGTAAATCATTCACTTCGACATAATTGCGAATAACGCTCACAGGTAATTTTTTGATCTTATGCCATAAATTGGCTTGGAATTGATATAACTTTTCATCGTTAAAATGCTGATTCAATACTGTTTCACTAAGCTGGCTTAACTTAATAATATTCTTTTGTAGATAGTTGGAGACCGTATCATCCAGATTAGAGTCGGTTACAGACTCAAGTACAGATTTTCCCATTTTCATGAAACGTCCAACACCAGGCACTTTTTTACTCATGAGAGAGTTGTCCAGATAATCCTGAATAGAATGTTGGATAAGTTGAGTCACCATCATTGAAAATGCTGGATTATTGGTGACACGTTTAATCAATGCTTTGCGATGTTCACTTTTACTGGCTACATATTGGGCGATATGGTCAATCGTCACCACAGGAATAATATCTTCAATACTTGTATGGTCATTACTTGGGTGAATTAAGGCAAAACGAATATGCTCAGTAATTTGCTCAATTAAAAAGGGACTGGCAGGCGTATCTAAAATTTGAGTTTGAATTAAATTATAAATTTGTTCAAACGACCATAAATCTTTCAATTGTTGTTTTCTAAGCCAATGATAGAATTCTGAAAATTCAGATTGAACAGTCGATTTTTGTGAAAATTCCTGATCTAAAAAATCAAGCTGTGCTTCTATTAATTGATCAATGATCGCGTTGTTCATAGAATCCCCAAATTAAATACATGAATTTTTAAAGTATAACTTTTTAATGTGTATCCAAAGATACAAGTGGATCGATCAACGGGTTTTTTTGATGCTGTGTTTTTTCTAAAAAAGGCAGGTAATATTGAATGACTATCTGATCGGCTTCAAGTATCGGCATATGTCCGACATGATTTAAAATAATCGGCGTTTCGGCACGTTTCAACATTTTCTTTAATTCACCCGCCGCTTCTACATTGACAATTTTATCCTCTGCACCCCATAAAATTAGGGTAGGTGCTTCAATCGAGCGCGCTAAAACTGAAAATGTATCTGGTGTATATAGACGTTTAAGTGCTACCAGTTGATCGACAATTTTACTGGTTTCCTGAGCATGTGTAATTAAATTTTGTTCCATCGCATTTTTATAATCATTGGATAAAAATGGCTGATGATACATGACTTGGCTCAGCACATAATTCAGATCGCCTTTTTTTGAAACAATCAATTGTTTGAGATAAGTTGGATCTTTTAAATAAATGGTATTGGCTGAATGATAAACGCCAGCACTGCTAATGAGAAATAAGCTTTGTGTATCGAAAGCATATTGTGATGCATAGAGCATCGCGATCGCTCCACCAACTGAATGCCCCACAATATTAATCTGATTGGACACATGTGCAGCTTCGGTAAAACGTCGAAGCTTTTCAGTCACATTGGGTACAGACAAATCAAAATCTTTTGGAACGATGGTATCGCCCGCCATAGGCAGATCAGGAATAATCACGTGGTAATAAGGGGTTAATACTTTGGCAATTGAATTCCAGTTGTCGCGGCTGCCTGCTAAACCATGAATAAGCAAAATAGTAGGTTTATTTGATGCACCACCTTCGCTATAGACCCATGTAATATCATCTACTTTGAGCGTTTTGGTTTTTAAGCCTGCCCAATTACGTTGCTGTTGTAGTTCATCGTGTAAATTAAAATGACAGTCTGCGGCATGAGCGATTTGTAAACTTCCCCCAAATAGTCCCATACATATACACAAAGCAAATGCCAATACGTATGAAAAATGAATCTGAGGAACACGGAAAGTCATTAAACTTCATCCTTGAAAGTTGCCGACGTTATTTGAGATCTTTACATTATGAAATAAAGACCAAATATTCGTCATTTGCTGCTAAAAAAAATATAGAGAAATTATAGTCAATTTGGTCATTCGAGCAGACTCAGAAACGTTAAATAGGTCGTATTATTGAAGAAATAAAATGTAAATAAATTTATAGGCAACAGTTAATTATCATTAATTGATTAAAAAAATATCAAAACACAGAAAGATTGTCATAGTTTAGTTTTTGTCAGTGACTTTCATAGTCTAGCTTATTACACTATTTTGAACTCATTATTTGATGGCAAAACAAATGATCACTGCTCAGGAAGCGCTTGAACGTCTTAAAGCTGGTAATAAAAGATTTGCGACAGGTGAGGTGACTCATCGCAAATTATTATCACATCAGGAACGTACTGATATGGCTCAAGATCAAAATCCATTTGCCATTATTTTAGGATGTTCAGATTCACGTGTACCCGCAGAAATTGTATTTGATCAGGGGCTAGGTGATTTGTTTGTGATCCGCGTGGCAGGCAATATTGTGGCGCCTTCCCAAGTAGGAAGTGTTGAATTTGCAGCGGAACGTTATGATTGTGCCGTGGTGGTGGTTCTTGGTCATAGCCATTGCGGTGCAATTCAGGCAACAGTAGATACGCTAATGAATCCAGATCATCCGCCGTCTGACAACTTGATGTCCATTGTAAATCGGGTGCGTCCATCTGTGGAAATTTTGCTGCAAACCGATTTAAAGCATGACCATGCTAAATTATGTATGCATGCGGTTCGTTCAAATGTATTTGCTTCAGTCAATCAGTTGCGTCATGGTTCTGCTGTGCTTGAAAGCCTGATTGATAAAGGTAAAATGATTGTTGTGGGTGCTGAATATTCTTTAGAAACAGGTGAAGTTACTTTTTTTGATTTTTAATTTGCCTTATGTATAGATTCATTGAAATTACAAAAGAATACCAATCACAATGGCTGTTTCTAAGGCAGCTATTGTGGCCTCGTGATGATGCAGAACATTGGGTCGAAATGCATGCTTTATTAAACAAACCGCAGGTTTATTTGCTTCTTGCACTGGATGGAAATATTGAAATTGGTTTTTTAGAAGCATCAATTCGTTATGAGTATGTGAATGGAACGAAAACATCACCTGTTGCCTTTCTAGAAGGAATTTTTGTTCAGCCATCGCTTCGCAAGTTGGGTATTGCCAAAGCATTAATCAACAAAGCAGAGGCTTGGGCTTTGGAGCAAAATTGTAAAGAATTAGCATCGGATACTTCTTTAGACAATATTCAAAGCCAAAAAGTCCATCTTGCTTTAGGGTTCCAAGAAACTGAAAGAGTTGTATATTTTTCAAAGCAACTCTGATCATCATAGATTTATAACGCGCCTTTAATATAAGGATAGGCATTGTCTAGCAGAATACCTTGAGCTTTGGCATTCGGGTGAATCTGATCATTTTGCATTAGCGTTTTATGTCCCGCGATACCTTGCATAAAAAATGGCAGTAATTGGACTTTATATTGCTGACTCACGACTTTGTAGTTGTTTTCAAAGGCCTGACTATAAGCAGTTCCGTAGTTAGGCGGAATTTTCATACCAAACAAGACCACTTTTGCTTTGGCTCTCTGACTCTGTTGTGCCAGTTGTCCCAAATTTTTTTGGATCATTTGAGGCGGTTGGCCTCTTAAAGCATCATTGCCACCCAACTCTATCACCACAACATCAGGTTTGTAGCTCTGTATAAGTTTAGGGAGTCTGGCTAATGCGCCACTGGTTGTTTCACCGCTTACACTTGCATTGACCACTTTATGCTGTTTCGGATACTGTTGGTCTAGGCGTTTTTGTAATAATTGAACCCAGCCTTGTTCGGGGTTAATTCCATAACCAGCACTGAGGCTATCTCCCACAATCAGAATCGTTTTGGCATAAGCTGCAAAAGGTATCAGGGTGAGTGTAGCAACCAAGTAGTATTTTACAGATTTGGGTTTGAACAAGCGTTTTAAAATTTGCATATTAAAAAGTGACCGATCATTGAATCAGACAGGATAATGACCATCATGCCACAACCGATTATTTCTGCCCACCAACTGACACAAACAATTCCATTAAATAATAAAGTATTTACTATTTTAAATGAGATCAATCTTGAAATTTATGCAGGTGAGCAGGTTGCGATTACTGGACGTTCCGGTTCTGGAAAATCAACACTTTTAGGAATATTGGCCACACTTGATCAGCCAAGTTCGGGTGAAGTATGGGTCTGTGGAGAAGCAGTACATCAACTGAGTGAAGAAGCTCGGGCAAAAGTACGTCTGGAAAATATTGGTTTCGTATTTCAGTCTTTTCAACTTTTACCACACCTGAGTGCATTGGAAAATGTCATGCTGCCTTTAAGATTGCAGCCGCATTTTGGCTATCGGGAAGCTGAACAAAAAGCGTTATCGTGGCTGAAAAGAGTTGGTCTAGAACGTCAAGCATTGCAAACGCCCAAAGTTTTGTCTGGCGGGGAGCAGCAGCGTGTAGCAATTGCGCGAGCATTGATTGCATTGCCTAAAATTATTTTTGCCGATGAACCTACAGGTAATCTGGATGGACAAACTGCGCATGAAATTGAAACCTTATTATTTGAACTTAATCGTGAGTTAGGAACCACTTTAATTCTGGTAACACATGACTCAAAACTGGCTGAAATGTGTCAGCGCCGTTTGCAATTGGTCGATGGGCAACTTTTAGAAGACGCCATCACAAACAATAAATCCTCGCAAAATCGAATATTGAATGAGCAAGCATCTGCCTTGGTCGATCAAGTAGAGGATGGAACATGAGTTCTTTACTAAAACCCTTATTTATTCAAAGTTTTCGTACAGGTGGTATTTATCTGCTCATCATTGCCTTATCACTTGCGATTAGTGCAACGACTGCACTTAAATTTAGTAATGATCAAATTCAAAATGCAGTAACTTTACAAGCCGCTGAAATGCTGGCAGCAGATTTAGTGCTTTCCGACAATGAACCAATTAGCGATACATGGAAGCGAGAAGCGAGTGCTGATAACTTTCAACAGTCCGATGTTACTGTCTTTAGTTCAATGGCGCGAACGCATGATCAATTTGTGATGGTTAATGTCAAAGCGATAGATGCACATTTTCCATTACGTGGGCAGTTAAAAATTGAGCCAAAAAATCAGCAATTAAAATCAGGTGAAATATGGTTAAGTCCACGCGCAATGGATTTACTCAAGGTTAAATTGGGTGAGCAAGTATTTATTGCAGATGGAGAGTTTAAATTCACAGGCATCATTGCACATGATCCCAATCAGGAATTAGGTTTTTCTGGGTTTTCTCCCACTGTCATGATCAATCAGGTAGACATTGCAAAAACCAATGCGATTCAAGTCGGTAGTCGGATTGAATATCGTTTGCTCATGGCTGGAGCGCCTGAGAATATTCAAAATTTTGAAAAAAAATTTAAAGCGCAACATCATGTTAAGGATGATACAGAGGCCGATCCAGAATCTAGTTTAAGGCTGCGTAACGCTGCTCAAGGCAATACTCGTTTGATGAAGCCAATTGAAAATCTGGATACATTTTTGCAGTTGGCCAATATTTTAACGATTTTACTTTGTGGTATTGCAATTGCTTTAACGGGTCAGCGTTATGTACAACAAAATCAGGATCATATTGCACTGATGCGTTGTTTAGGGGCAACTCGTATACAGATTATCTGGGCATATCTTGGATTATTGGCTGTAGTAAGTTTGATTTCAATCCTCATTGGTTCATTACTTGGTGTCGTGCTAGGTTATGGTTTATTACAACTGATGTTGCAGTTGATTCCTCAACTCAACTTAAGTTTTTCAGTGATTGCATTTTTATTCGGCCCATTACCGATTGCGATATTTACCAGTATCGTGGTGATGGCAGGATTTATCTTGCCAAGTATCTGGGAGTTGCTGAATACACCGCCAATTCGGGTGATTCGTCAGGAAATGCGTTCCAGACGCTCATTTACTTTTATATTTTTGGCAGGAATTTTAAGTCTGGCTGTTTTTAGTATGGTGCTGAGTGAAAATATTCAGCTCAGTGGACTTATGTTGGTAGCGATACTCTTACTTAGCGCGATTTTATATGGTGTGGTTTGGAGCCTATTAAAATTCTTTAAGCGCCTCAAAAATCAGTTTTCGGGATATATACGGACACCTGCACATACGGCTTTACAAATTACAGCGCTGGCTTTGGGTTTAAGTTTAATTACGGTCTTGACGGTTTTGCGTACCGATCTGTTACAGCGTTGGCAACAGCAATTGCCAGAGGGGACACCGAATCAATTTGTTTATGGTTTACCCCCTTTTGATATGCCTGAGTTTAAGCAACAGCTTGAAAAAAATGGCTGGCAAAGTACGCCTTTATATCCCAATATTCGGGGAAGATTGATTGCCAAGAATGATCAACCCTTTGCTAATGAATTGATTCAAACAAATAATTCTTTACGGCGTGAGCTGAATTTGACCCAAGCAGAGACCTTACCAAAGGACAATGTCATTACACAAGGACAGCCATTATTTAATCAGGTCAATCAAGTATCGGTTGAGGCTAAATTGGCTGAAGAGCTGGGTATAAAAGTAGGGGATAAGCTGACATTTAATTTACCCGAAGGAGCGATATCTGCGCGGGTGATTAACTTACGAAGTGTAGAATGGGAAAGTTTTAGTCCAAATTTCTTCTTTATTTTTTCACCGCACAGCATGGATGAAAATGCAGGAAGCTATTTAGGCAGTTTTTATGTTCCACCGCAGGACAAAAATCAATTAATTCAGGTGATCCAACAGTTTTCTAATACTGTATTTATCGATGTCAGTTTGATACTTGATGAAATTAAAAGACTAGTCACTGTGTTGGTTCAGGTGATTACGGTATTGGCAATATTGGTTGGGCTGTCTGGGATTTTGGTCTTAGTGGCGTGTTTGAATCTACTCATGGATGAACGCCGTCGTGAAGTGGCATTGATGCGTTCATTTGGATTATCGAATTCAAAACTTAAACATATGCTGAGTTTGGAAATTGGATTTATCGGTTTGATTGCAGGGGTAGTATCCTGCTTCTTTGCTGAAATTATCAGTGCCATTGCCAGTTATAAAATGAATATTGGTCTACAATGGCATCCTGAAATCTGGCTGATTTTACCTATTGCCATGATGCTGATTTGTGCCTTGATTGGACGATATCGACTCAGTTATTTGTGTGACATTCCACCGTTACAAAGTTTAAGAGAAATGAATCAATCTTAAACTCTGAATGTGAGTGAGCTATAACACCATGAAAAGCCAGCTATAAACCAAGCTGGCTTTTCATTTGCGTTAAAATTTCTTGCCAAAGTGGCTCAATCGGTGGAATGAGGCTGACACAGTACTGATAAAATAAGACACAAACCGCAGCACCGATGACTAATCCAACCAATGACCCCATTTTTGCGATATTCATTTTTTGGCTGAAATACCAGATTAAGGCCAATAAAGCGCCCATGATCATTCCGCCAATATGCGCTGCGTTGTTAATCCCTGTCGCAATAAAACCAAAGGCAAGGTTAATCACCATGACCATCAGCAATGACTTTTTATCTAGAATAAAACGCTGATCGGGCAAGGCTGGACATAAAGCTAAAATGGTCAGTGCGGCCCCAAGTCCCATGACTGCACCAGAGGCACCTGCGCCAACATGAGGAAGTAAAGTTGGATCAAAATGCTCAAGTAACGCATAGCTGTCACGAATTGTGACGTAACTGCTGAGCAAACTGCCCATGAGTCCTGCCAATAGATACAACCCGATAAAATAAAAACGCCCAAGCATTTGTTCTGCAATACTGCCGAAAATATACAGCGCCCACATATTCAGCATGAGATGGACTAAACCAAAATGAAAAAACATACTGGTAAATAAACGTTGTGGTTGTTCTAGAAAAGTCATGGGCGAGAAGTCTGCACCCCAACGTATAGCATCGGCTGTTGTGGGGCTAGTAGCATCGACACCTGTCAGCACTTGCCAGCCATATAAACCGACATTAATGGCGATTAAAACTGCGGTGATCCACCACAGATTGACTTCAAGTTTACGATTTATTTGCGGAGGACTATATTCAGACATGATATGCTTTTGTTATATATCAATAATGCTTGCATTAAGCTTAACATGAAATATGCAGATTTCTGGAGAACCCTACTGGCATGAAGAAATTTATTGTTCGCGCTGTTTTAATTCTTGTCAGTTTTATTCTTCTGGTGCAATTATGGATTTTTTGTAGTTTGGCTTGGTGGCGAACTCATCCTGTCGAAACCACTATGTTTATGCGTCTCGATTATTGGTCTGATCCTTCTGAACCGATCAAACATCAGTGGCGTGACTACGACCATATTAGTGATAATTTTAAGCGTGCTGTCGTGGCAGCAGAAGATGGAAAGTTTTTACAGCATCATGGCTTTGACTGGGATGGTATTCAGTATGCGCTTGAGAAAAATGAAAAATCAGGTGAAGTCGTGAATGGTGGTTCTACTATTTCACAGCAATTGGCAAAGAATTTATTTTTATACAACCGCAGATCGTTTATCCGTAAAGGTCAGGAAGCCGTGGCGACTTGGATGATGGAACGGATGTGGTCAAAGCAACGTATTCTTGAGGTATATATGAATTCCGTTGAACTTGGAGATAATATCTATGGCGTGGAAGCCGCCTCTCAATATTATTTTCATAAAAGTGCCAGAAGCTTAACCAATCAACAAGCTGCTTTTTTGGCTGCATTATTGCCGAATCCAAAAGGTTATCAAGAAAATCGTAACGATCCAAAGTTTAAGTTTAAGCAGCGTTTTACCTTAAAATATATGCGTTATAGTCAGATTCCTTAAGCAGTAAACTCTAGATTGTATTAATTTTTAAAAAAGCTTGTGAAAACGGGCTTTTTTTATGAAATTGTCATAATTTTGCAGCATACTAATCACAGGCATCAAAAATTTATAACCTTAGGTTGAATGCATGAATACCGCCATTATAACTCCTTCAGAAACCACGCCGACAGAAGCAGAATATACATATAACGATCGCTATATTAATCGTGAGCTTTCAATTCTCGACTTTCATCTGAGAGTATTGGAGCAGGCAGTCGATCCTCTGCATCCACTTTTAGAGCGAATGAATTTTCTGCTGATTTTCTCACGTAATCTGGATGAATTTTTTGAAATTCGTGTGGCTGGTGTGATGGAACAAATGTCTCTGGGGAATGAAAGTCGTAGCCCAGATGGTTTAACGCCACGACAAGTTTTAGATCAAATATCTAAAACGGCACATGCAGCCATTGAGCGCCAATACCGTATTTTAAATGAAGAAATTTTACCAAAGCTTCGCGAAGAAGATATTTGCTTCTTGCGTCGTGGTGAACTAACGCCTGCACAAGCTGCATGGATTAAAAAGTATTTTCAGGAACAAGTTGCGCCTGTATTAACCCCAATTAGCCTAGATCCTGCGCATCCATTTCCACGTTTAGTCAATAAAAGCCTAAATTTTATCGTGACTTTAGAAGGTAAAGATGCCTTTGGTCGGCAGATTGATCTGGCAGTTGTACCTGCTCCACGTTCGTTGCCGCGTGTGGTACGCTTGCCTGATGAGTTAACAGGCGGTAAAGAACATCATGTGATGCTTTCTGCGATTATTCATGAACATATTTCTGATCTGTTTCCGGGGATGACTGCGACAGGATGCTATCAGTTCCGTGTTACTCGTAATGCAGACTTGGCGTTAAATGAAGATGTTGAAGACTTGGCCAAAGCTTTAAAAGGTGAATTAAGCTCACGCCGTTTTGGTCGTGCGGTACGTTTAGAAGTGACTGAAAATTGTCCAAAGCATATTTATGAATATTTGCTAGATGAATTTGATCTGGATGATGAGCAGCTTTATAAGGTCGATGGCCCAGTCAATCTTGCACGTTTATTATCGAATTTTAAACGTCCCCATTTACGTTATGATTCGCATACCCCTGTAATCCCTAAAATATTAAAAAAATCTGAAAATATTTTTGCTGCCATGCAAAAACAGGACATTTTACTGCATCATCCTTTTGAATCTTTTGCACCCGTCATTAATCTACTGCGTGAAGCAGCACGTGATCCACAGGTACTTGCGATTAAACAAACGCTGTATCGTAGCGGCGCCGATTCTGAAATTGTTCAAGTTTTGGCAGAAGCAGCGCGTAATGGTAAGGAAGTGACTGCTATTATTGAGTTACGCGCGCGCTTTGATGAAGAATCCAATATTGAAGTTGCCAATTTACTACAAGAAGCTGGAGCGGTAGTGGTCTATGGCATTGTGGGTTATAAAACCCACGCCAAAATGATTATGGTCGTGCGCCGCGAAAATAATAAACTGGTTCGATATGTACATTTGGGCACAGGGAATTACCATGCAGGTAATGCCCGTATTTATACAGATTATGGATTACTCACCACAGATAAAGAGCTGTGTGATGATGTGCATCGTATTTTTCAGGAATTGACTGGAATGGGTAAAATGGCAAAGCTGAAAAAGCTTTTACATGCACCTTTTACCCTACATGCCCAATTGGTCAATTTTATTGATGATGAAATTGCCAATGCGAAAGCAGGCAAGGCTGCTCAAATTATTATAAAAGTGAATGCTCTAACTGAAATGCAGTTGATTAATAAGCTCTATGAAGCTTCTCAGGCTGGGGTGAAAATTGATCTGATTATTCGTTCTATTTGTTGTTTGCGTCCTGAATTGCCTGGTCTTTCAGAAAATATTCGTGTACGTTCTATCGTTGGTCGTTTTTTAGAACACACCCGTGTTTATTATTTTAGTAATAACGGCGACGCACGAATTTATTGTTCAAGTGCTGACTGGATGGATCGTAACCTGTTTAATCGTGTTGAAGCTTGCTTCCCAATTGAAGATGCTGCATTGAAAAAGCGTATTTATCAGCAGGGCTTACTCAATTATCTAAAAGATAATCAACAATCATGGCAATTGCATGGCGATGGTACATGGACCAGAGTACAGTTAGCTGAAGGCGAAGAACCACATAATGCGCAACAAACATTATTGGAAATTTTTAAATAAAATTTCAAAATAAAAAAGAGAATCTCAGGATTCTCTTTTTTATTTAAAGAATAAATTATGCGCGAACAACTAATACAGGCAGATGAATCTCTCCTAGAACTTTTTGAGCCACGCTGCCAAGCACTAATTTTTTTATGCCTGTTCGTCCATGTGAACCGATGACCACCAAATCTGCATTTATATCACTTGCTGCTTTTACGATTTCTTTATAGATTTCCTGACCTTCAACTATTTTAGTATTTGCTTCTACACCTTGCGTTGAAAACTCTTGCTTTGCTTCTTGTAAAATTTCATTGATCATGGCTCGACCATGATTGATCGCATCTTCTTTTTGGCTTTCTGCATTGACATATTCGACCCCAATAAAAGGATCAATCGTCACAACCAGTAAAATCGTCACTTCACTGTTATAGGTTTTTGCTAATTGTGCCGCTTGATTAACCGCAGCATACGCAGTAGATGAACCATCAACAGGAACTAAAATATGTTGATATGACATTTGCATGTCCTCCTTTTTATTTATGAAACTATAAATTATGCTTTTATGAAAACTCTTAAAAATCAGATAAATATTGATATTATCTAATTTTGTTATTTTATTAAATGACGAGACTAAAACTTCTCAAACTATACACTAGCATAAATTTTTAACGGATGAAGATTTCTAAAACTAAAGTTAAGTTTTAACCAGAAGTTATGTCTTTTTCAGTTTTATCATTTCGTTTGAACAAATGTGATGCTATTTTTTATAATTGAATATCTAAAACCTAAAAAATCATGATGTCGAAAGAGCTTTATTCGCAAATATTGGAAGTGATTGCCTTAATTCCTTATGGAAAGGTTGCCACATATGGGCAGATTGCACAGCTAGCTGGATTACCTAAACATGCCCGACTGGTTGGTTATGTACTCAAACATCTCGATCCAAAAAGTGAAATACCTTGGTATCGGGTGATTAATTCTCAGGGAAAAATGAGTACCACTCGATTAAATTTGCGAGGTGAGAATATTCAGCAAGTGAAATTATGTGAAGAAGGCATTGTAGTAATAGATGGAAAAGTTAAGCTAAAAGAATATCAATGGATTTAATTACCAAACTCCTTATTTAACAATTAAAACAGGTATAGAGCTTTCATTAAGTACTTTTTGTGCAACACTGCCCAAGACCAGTTTTTTTATTCCAGTACGCCCATGAGAACCCATAACAATGAGATCTGCATGCATTTCTTGAGCAGCTTGATAAATTGCATCGGCAACCGAGAAACCCTCTAGTAATTGGGTTGATATATCAAACGTTGTGGCATATTCAGCTTTGATTCTAGCTAAAGACTCCAGAATATAATTTCGACCACGTTCAATATATTCATTACTTTGTCCAGTTTTAACATATTCTTCAGCGGTAATAGGATCAAGTTGTAGAACTTCGACAAGGGTAAGTTTGCTATCTAAATCTTGTGCCAGCTTGATGGCTTGTTTTAAAGCAATAAGAGAAGGTTCAGAATCATCAATAGCAACTAAAATATGTGGATAACTCATCTGGATTCACCTGATTATAAAATGAAGTACATATTAATTTTTTAGCATATATTCAAATCTAAAGGGGTAAAGATTTAATAAAATAGTTTTTTTTACAACATAAAAAAAGCCCCCTTAAGGAGGCTTTAGCATCAAATATATTCGACACTCACGACTTCATATTCAACTTCACCTTGAGGTGTCACAATTTTGGCTTCATCGCCTTCATTTTTACCTAAAAGGCCACGTGCGATAGGAGAGTTCACGGAGATTTTATTGATTTTAAAATCAGCTTCGTCATCACCTACAATTTTATAGGTTTTACGTTCTTCAGTATCCAGATTTTCAATGGTTACAGTTACCCCAAAAACAACACGACCATTTTTTTCAAGTTCATGAATATCGATCACTTGAGCCGCACCAAGTTTGCCTTCGATGTCCTGAATACGACCTTCACAAAAACCCTGTTGTTCGCGGGCAGCATGATATTCGGCATTTTCTTTTAAGTCACCGTGTTCACGTGCTTCAGCAATTGCTTGAATAATACGTGGACGTTCAACACTTTTTAGGTGCTGTAATTCTTTTTCAAGGGCTTCTTTGCCCTCAGGCGTCATTGGATAACGTTGCATTTTAGTCCCTCTAAATGAAATGGGAGTGAGATTCTATTGATATTTTAGGCTTGCTGTTTTATCAGCTAAACTTGAGCCTTTTCGTTTTTGGCTCAGGTTATAAGTCCTTTGAAATATCGATAGATTCTCTTTTTAAAAAACAAAAAACCCGCCACCGATAAGGTGACGGGCTTATCGGTAACGAATTAACCTACAGTTTGTAAATCTTGCAAGCGATATACATCCATTGGTAATTGAATTGCAAAGGCTTGGCAAACCGCTTCAGCACCATTGATTGTGGTCGTGTAGTAAACTTTGCCTTGTAGGGCAGCACGACGGATCATGGCAGAATCATACTGAGCCTGTTTGCCTTCAGTGGTATTGACAATAAGGTGTATTTCACCATTTTTCAAGCGGTCAACAATATGTGGACGGCCTTCGGTTACTTTATTTACACGTTCGCATTGCAAACCTGCGTCTTTAAGTACTTGATAAGTTCCACCAGTTGCAACCAGTTTGAAACCATAATCAACTAGTTTTTTCGCAATATCAGCAATATGCTTCTTGTCTGATTCACGTACAGACAAGAATGCATGTTTCACTTCACCTTCAGTTGGTAAGCCCGGCAAGCGTTCATTTGAACCCAATACTGCTTTATAGAAAGCTTCACCAAATGTCGTGCCAACACCCATGACTTCACCTGTTGATTTCATTTCAGGCCCAAGCATTGGATCGACACCTTGGAATTTAGCGAAAGGGAATACCGCTTCTTTTACCGCAAAGTGAGTTGGAATAATTTCTTTAGTGAAACCTTGAGATGCAAGTGATTGACCTGCCATACAACGTGCAGCAACTTTTGCTAAAGATTCACCAATACATTTAGATACGAAAGGAACCGTACGTGATGCACGTGGGTTCACTTCAAGGATATAAATGTCATTGCCTTTAACCGCAAACTGAACGTTCATCAAACCAATTACGCCAAGTTCTTTTGCCATGGCAACTGTTTGACGACGCATTTCGTCCTGAACTTCTACAGACAACGAGTAAGGCGGAATTGAACATGCTGAGTCACCTGAGTGAATACCCGCTTGCTCAATATGCTGCATGATACCGCCAATCACTACATCTTTACCGTCAGATACGCAGTCAACGTCAACTTCAGTCGCATCATCAAGGAAACGATCTAACAGAACAGGTGCTTCATTCGATGCTTGAACTGCTTCACGAAGGTAACGTTTCAGTTCGTCTTCGTTATAAACGATTTCCATTGCACGGCCGCCCAATACATAAGATGGACGAACAACCAGTGGATAGCCGACTTTAGCTGCTTCAGAAATACCTTCTTCAGCAGATTTAACGATACTGTTGTTGGGTTGGCGAAGTTGTAAACGTTGAATCATTTGCTGGAAACGTTCACGGTCTTCTGCACGATCAATCGCGTCAGGAGATGTCCCAATAATTGGAGTACCTGCTTCTTCTAAGGCACGTGCCAATTTCAATGGAGTTTGACCACCGTACTGGACGATTACGCCTTTAGGTTTCTCGATACGAACAATTTCTAATACATCTTCAAGCGTTACTGGCTCAAAGTATAAACGATCTGAGGTGTCATAATCAGTTGAAACCGTTTCAGGGTTACAGTTGACCATAATGGTTTCGTAACCATCATCACGCATAGCAAGCGCAGCATGTACACAGCAATAATCAAACTCAATCCCTTGACCAATACGGTTAGGGCCACCACCGATAACCATGATTTTGTCACGGTTTGATGGATTGGCTTCACACTCTTCATCATAAGTTGAATACATATATGCAGTTGAAGATTCAAACTCAGCCGCACAAGTATCTACACGTTTATAAACTGGATAAACACCCAAGTTCCAACGTTGTTTACGGAATTGCTTTTGTGAAATACCCATTAAGTTAGCAATACGTAGGTCAGATAAGCCTTTACGCTTAAATGAACGAATATTGTCAGCATTCAAATCACCAAAGCCCAATGTTTTCACTTGTTCTTCAGTTTTAATGATGTCTTCGATTTGAATCAGGAACCAACGGTCAATTTTAGTCGCTTCAAACACTTCATCCAGTGTAAAACCATGACGGAATGCATCAGCGATATACCAGATACGCTCTGGGCCAGGAACTTTTAGTTCTTGTAGGAGTTTTTCTTTGACATTGGTTGTACCAGCTTCGATTTTTTCATCAAAACCACATACACCTACTTCAAGACCGCGAAGCGCTTTTTGAACAGATTCCTGAAAGTTACGACCAATCGCCATCACTTCGCCCACAGATTTCATCTGAGTGGTCAGTACAGGTTCAGCTTGTGGGAATTTCTCAAAGTTAAAGCGAGGAATTTTGGTCACTACGTAGTCGATCGATGGTTCAAATGATGCAGGTGTTGTTCCACCCGTAATATCATTTTTTAACTCATCAAGGGTATAACCCACTGCAAGTTTTGCCGCAATTTTAGCAATCGGAAAGCCTGTTGCTTTTGAGGCAAGCGCAGATGAACGTGATACACGTGGGTTCATCTCGATCACAACCATACGGCCGTCTTGAGGATTGATACCAAACTGAACGTTAGAACCACCAGTTTCAACACCAATTTCACGAAGAACGGCAATCGATGCATTACGCATGATTTGATATTCTTTATCTGTCAGTGTTTGCGCAGGTGCAACCGTGATCGAGTCACCAGTATGAACACCCATTGGGTCAAAGTTTTCAATGGCACAGACAATGATACAGTTGTCGTTTTTATCACGAACAACTTCCATTTCGTACTCTTTCCAACCAATCAATGATTCATCGATTAACAATTGATGCGTTGGAGAAAGGTCAAAACCACGTTCACAGATTTCAAGGAATTCTTCACGATTATATGCAATACCGCCACCTGAACCACCCATTGTAAATGATGGGCGAATAATGACAGGGAAGCCAAAGCGCGATTGAATTTCCAAAGCTTCTTGCATATTTTCTGCAATGGCTGCTTTTGGACATTCCAAACCAATTTTGCGCATTGCGATATCGAACAGTTTACGATCTTCTGCTTTTTCGATGGCATCTTTACTTGCGCCAATCAGCTCTACACCGTACTTTTCTAGCACACCATTTTCATCGAGTGCCAAAGCGCAGTTTAATGCAGTCTGACCACCCATGGTCGGAAGTACTGCATCTGGACGTTCTTTTTCAATGATCTGTGCAACCGTTTGCCAAGTAATCGGCTCGATATAAGTTGCATCTGCCATTGAAGGGTCGGTCATGATGGTCGCAGGGTTCGAGTTGACCAAAATAACGCGATAACCTTCTTCACGAAGGGCTTTACATGCTTGCGCACCTGAGTAGTCAAACTCACACGCCTGACCAATGACAATAGGACCCGCACCAATAATCAAGATGCTTTTAATATCCGTACGTTTAGGCATTATTCGCTCCTCAATTACTTCTTAGCGGCTTCAATAAGTTCGATAAAATGATCGAACAGTGGGGCACAGTCATGTGGACCTGGGCTCGCTTCAGGATGACCCTGAAAGCTAAATGCTGGTTTGTCAGTACGATGAATCCCTTGGTTTGTACCATCAAACAATGAACGGTGTGTCACCTTCAAGTTTGCTGGTAAGGTGCTTTCATCAACAGCAAAGCCGTGGTTTTGAGACGTAATCATCACTGTACCTTTTTCTAGGTTTTGTACAGGATGGTTGGCACCGTGATGACCATGATTCATTTTCATGGTTTTGGCGCCAGAAGCGAGTGCTAAAATTTGATGACCTAAACAAATACCAAATACAGGCAGGCTTGTGGTTTCAACAATGGTTTTAACTGCTTCAATGGCATAATCACATGCTGCTGGATCACCAGGACCATTCGACAAGAAAACACCATCTGGATTCAAGGCCAACACTTTTTCAGCAGGAGTTTGCGCAGGAACAACGGTCAATTTACAACCACGGTCTGCAAGCATACGCAGGATGTTGGTTTTGACACCATAATCGTATGCAACAACATGATATTTTAATTCAGGTTGAGTAAAGCCTGTGCCAAGTTCCCATGAACCTTCAGTCCACTCAAAACCGCTCGGATCACAGCATTCTTTCGCAAGATCTAAGCCATTTAAACCGCCAAATTCGCGTGCTTTCGCTAAAGCTTCTTCTTCAGTAATATTTTCACCAGCAAGGATGCAACCGTTTTGCGCACCTTTATCGCGCAAAATACGTGTCAATTTACGTGTGTCAATATCTGCAATCGCAACGACATTATTTTGTTGTAAGTAGTCGCCTAGTGATTGTTCTGCACGAAAATTGCTATGAAGTAATGGAAGATCGCGAATGATTAAGCCATTGGCCCATACTTTCTGGATACGGCCAGACTCATTATCTTCACTATTGCATCCAGTATTACCAATGTGGGGATAAGTCAGCGTCACCAGTTGTTGTGCATAACTTGGATCGGTCAGAATTTCTTGATAGCCTGTCATGGCTGTGTTAAAAACGACTTCACCAGTCGTTGATCCCGTTGCACCAATAGACGTTCCTTTAAAGATCGTTCCATCAGCAAGGGCTAAAATGGCGGGGGTGCTCAAACCAAAGCTCCTGAATTAAAACCACAAAAATAGGGCTGTAAAAAAGCGAGTAGACATAAAAAAAGGCCGGCTGTCTTTCAAAAACACGCCCTCCTTTTGGTCTGCTCGCTTATAACTTAACAGCGCATTATACGCATGAAGTCCTCATAAGTCTACGAGTTTTAGCGTAAATCCACGCTTATTTCGGTGTTTGGCAAATAATCGTTATTTATCGGAATACTCAGTTAAAAAATCAATTGTCTAACAATTTACATCTTGGATGAATGTTGATCGATTTAAAATAAAAGTGGTCATAATTCCAAAAAAGAGGGTAAACAAATGCCAGTAAAGAAACCACTGAAAGCTGTTGTCGAAGAGCATCAACAACAAGTTGAGCAGTTATATACAGAAACCACTGCTCAAGTTAAAGATGTTCTGAACGAAACTCAGGAAAAAATTGAAGCGGAAGCTAAAGAGTTGAATCAAACGATTCAAAGCCAACTTTCGCATTTAAAAGAAGATGTTTTGCAGCGTGTTGACGTGATCAAATCTCAATTCAACAACTCACAAGGTGATTTAACAGAACTTGGCGATGTCATCAAAAAAGAGTTGGGAACATTGGTAGAAGATCTTGGTAAAGTCGGTCGTGAAATTAAAGATGATTTAGGTCAAATTACTTTAAAACACAAGGATACTTTAACTGACGTACTCAAACGCTCAAAAGAACATGCTGTTGAAGCATGGAATAAAGTACGTGAGAACTAAAAAACAAAAAGAACCAGTAAAAGTAACTACTTTTACTGGTTTAAACAGCTCAAAATAATTGTATTAAAACTCATGCAGCCAATCGCGTTTATTATGAAAATCAGCTGATGGGCTGCTGTGTTGCATGGCATAAAAATGCATACCTTGTGATGTGTTTAAAACAGCGCTTAAACCTACATAAAGATCAGACCATTTCAGTTGATGCTTTTGCATAAACACGGTTAAGTCCACACTTACATTCATCCCATAATGGGTTCGTTTCAATTGATTTAACTCAATGTCATAAGCTGCGATTGGCGGTATATTTTCAGGATAACGATACTCTTCAAACTGATAGGCTTGCCATGCTTCAGAAGGGGATAAATTAATCTCGCGATAAAAATCCTGATTTTTCACCCCAATGAAAATTTCGAAACAAGTTTGCTCCCACAAAAAATCACGACGTGGATGAGCGGCAACTTGCTCTGGCCAAAGCATTAAATGATTAGGATCACGTAGCCAATAACCAACATTGAGTGTAAATGGAGATTGTTGTTCGATCGCTCCAACCAATGAGATTGATTCAAAACGATCGAAAGACATCAATTCATAACTTGCCATAATTAAAATCGATTTATTTGGCTAAATGTGCGTGACGAACAAGATTGGATAAATTCGGATTTTGTTTCGGTGCTTTTTTGTAGAGTAATACGATCTTGCCAATTTTCTGAACTGCTTCTGCACCTGTGGCTTGAGCAAGCTCATCAATGACTTGTGCACGAACTTCGCGATCTTCACCTGCAACTTTTACTTTAATCAGTTCATGGTCGTTTAAAGCGCGGTTGGTTTCTTCGATCACGTTTTCAGTTAAACCTTGCCCACCGATCATGACCACAGGATTTAGCGCATGTCCGATCTGACGTAAACGTTTGCGCTCTTGGATAGATAAAGCCGCCATGAAAACTACCTGAATGTAAAAACGACCTAGTATAACTTGCATCCCGTATCTAAGATAGATTCAGCATGCAGCCAATACGCATAAATATACGAAATATTCGATGATGATCATTGGAAAAAAGATGACGAAAGTGGTTATTCTGGATACATATGCATACTGCAAAGCCTGTATTTTTCACGTACAATCATAATCCAGAAGTTTTTTAATATTTAGTGAGTTATGGCAACACGCATTACCAATCAGAAGTTATCTAAGAGCAGTCGTGCGTGGATGAGGGAACACCTTGATGATCCTTTTGTCAAAAAAGCACAAAAGGAAGGTTACCGTGCGCGTGCAGCTTATAAACTTCTTGAAATTCAGGAAAAATATAAACTGATTAGACCAGGTATGACGGTGGTCGATTTAGGCGCAGCACCAGGGAGTTGGTCCCAGATTGCAGGGAAATTGGTTGGAAGTAAAGGGCTTGTAATCGCATCCGATATCTTACCAATGGATGCACTTCCTGACGTTACTTTTTTACAAGGTGACTTTCGCGAAGAAGAAGTCTTCGAAAAATTGTTAAATATTTTAAATGGACGTACTGTAGACATTGTAATTTCAGATATGGCCCCCAATACATCAGGTAATAGGGCTGTAGATCAACCCCGTCAGATATACTTATGTGAACTGGCTCTTGATTTCGCCCAAAAAGTTCTCGGCCCCAATGGACAATTTGTGGTAAAAGTGTTTCAGGGTGCTGGTTTCGATGAGTTTCGAAAGCAAGTTGTCGATAGTTTTGATGTGTTGAAAACTGTAAAACCAGAAGCTTCTCGTGCACGTTCAAAAGAAGTTTTTTTGATCGGGCAGGGGCGCAAAAAGGCAATGCGATAAAGTTTACTTGCCAAGTCGAGAAAAATTGTGCATTTTGTACAATTTCAACTTGTAGCAAGCACTAGACTTGCTGTTTACTAGGGTCTACCCCGTAATGGGCATGATCAAATTAGATTGATAATGGGAATAAAGCTTTGAGCGATCTCTTCAAGAATGCCGTATTGTGGCTAATAATACTTGGTGTTCTGATTTTGATTTTCAGTAACATCAGTGACCGCAATAAGCCATCAGCGATGAATTATTCAGAATTCGTTACTGCGGTGAATGCTGGTCAAATTAAGCAAGTCACTATTGATGGTTTAAATATTAGTGGTGAAAAAACCAACGGCTCTCATTTTGAGACAGTACGCCCGCAGGTTGAAGACACCGAGCTTTTACCAAGCCTGAACAAAAATAACGTTGTGGTTGAAGGAACAGCACCTCAGCGTCAAGGCTTGTTGATGCAACTTCTCATTGCTAGTTTCCCTGTACTTCTCATCATTTTGTTATTCATGTTCTTTATGCGAAATATGGGTGGGGGAGCTGGTGGCAAGAACGGACCAATGAGTTTTGGTAAGTCTAAGGCTAAAATGCTTTCAGAAGACCAGATCAAAGTGACGTTTAAAGATGTTGCAGGTTGTGATGAAGCGAAGCAGGAAGTCGTCGAAATTGTCGATTTCTTAAAAGATCCAGCCAAGTTTAAGCGTTTGGGTGCAACCATTCCTCGTGGCGTGTTGATGGTGGGTCCACCTGGTACAGGTAAGACTTTATTAGCTAAAGCAATTGCGGGTGAAGCCAAAGTTCCATTCTTTAGTATCTCGGGTTCTGACTTTGTTGAAATGTTTGTGGGGGTGGGTGCGTCCCGCGTTCGTGACATGTTTGAACAAGCGAAACGCCATGCACCTTGTATCATCTTTATTGATGAGATCGATGCGGTCGGTCGTCATCGTGGTTCAGGTACAGGTGGTGGACATGATGAGCGTGAACAGACTTTGAACCAGATGTTGGTTGAGATGGATGGTTTTGAAGGTAATGAAGGTGTGATCGTCATTGCTGCAACCAACCGTGCTGATGTATTGGATAAAGCACTACTACGTCCAGGTCGTTTTGATCGACAAGTAATGGTCGGTTTGCCTGATATTAATGGTCGTGAGCAAATCCTGAATGTTCATTTGAAGAAACTTCCTTCGGTAACAGGTGTAGATCTAAAAGTATTGGCACGTGGTACACCAGGATTCTCTGGTGCACAGTTGGCAAACCTTGTAAATGAGGCAGCTTTATTTGCAGCCCGTCGTAATAAAAATACGGTGGATATGCATGATTTTGAAGATGCCAAAGACAAGATCTACATGGGGCCTGAGCGTAAATCCATGATTCTTCGTGAAGAAGAACGTCGTGCGACGGCTTACCATGAATCTGGGCATGCGATTGTTGCTGAAATGCTACCAGGTACAGATCCTGTGCATAAGGTTACGATCATGCCACGTGGTTGGGCGTTGGGTGTGACTTGGCAGCTACCTGAACAAGACCAGATTAGTCACTATAAAGACAAAATGCTCAATGAAATTTCGATTTTATTTGGTGGTCGTATTGCTGAAGAGATTTTTATCAATCAGCAATCAACGGGTGCTTCTAATGACTTTGAACGTGCAACCAAAATGGCGCGTGCAATGGTCACCAAATATGGAATGTCGGATAAACTGGGTGTAATGGTTTATGAAGACGAAAACCAAAATGGTTTCTTTGGAAATGTGGGAAGTCGTACCATTTCAGAAGCAACGCAGCAACAAGTTGATCAGGAAGTGCGTCGTATTCTGGATGAACAGTATAAAGTTGCTTGGGACATCCTTGAAAATAACAAGGACAAAGCCCATGTGATGGTGAAGGCACTGCTTGATTGGGAAACAATTGATCGTGAGCAGGTACGTGACATTATGGAAGGCCGTGAACCACGTCCACCAAAAGTTTATGTGGCTGAAAATCCTGTGGTCAATTTAGATCCGCCAAGTAGTGGTCCATCGACACCACCGCCATTACCATCAATGGGTTAATGGTCTATCTAATATAAGAGCTGCTTCGGCAGCTCTTTTTTATTTGAATATTATTTAACTGAATGTGAAATTAAATCAGCCAAAATTTGGATTCGTACTGATAAAATACGTCACACGAATAGGAGTCACAAAATGCGTTTAATGTCTTTGCCTCAGCGACAACTCAAGTGTGGTCAGCACCAGCTTGATTTATCACAACCGCAAGTGATGGGCATTTTAAATGTTACTCCTGATTCATTTAGTGATGGCGGTCAACATAATCAAAAACAACAAGCTTATGCCCATGCAATGCAAATGATTATAGATGGGGCTTCCATTATTGATATTGGTGGAGAGTCTACGCGTCCGGGTGCTTCATCTGTTGATGTTGAAGAAGAAATTAAACGGGTTCTGCCTGTAGTTGAGTTATTGGCTAAAGAAAATATCATTCTTTCGATTGATACTAGTCAACCTCAAGTGATAAAAGCAGCGGTGGAGGCGGGGGCACATATCTGGAATGATGTGAGAGCATTGACTCGTCCTAAAGCTTTGGAAACTGCTAAAGAACTGGATATTCCAGTGATTATAATGCACATGCGTGGTGAACCAACTACGATGAACCATTTGGATCAGTATAGGGATGTTACATCTGATGTAATACATGAGTTGCAAGATAGAATTAATGACGCTTTACTGGCGGGCGTAAAATCTGAAAATATTCTCATTGATCCTGGGTTTGGATTTGCAAAAAATGCACAACAAAACCTAAAGTTACTGCAAGAATTTTGGAAGCTTAGTGATTTGGGTTATCCGATTTTATCAGCATTATCACGTAAACGTTTTATTGGTGAAGTATTGGGTGGGGCTAATGCACAGCAGCGAGCAGTTGGAAGTGTAACTGCCCATTTGCTGAGTATTCAGCAGGGCGCGTCTATTGTCCGCGCACATGATGTAAAGGCAACCGTGGATGCGATTCGAATTTGGCAGGCAATGCTCAAAATATAAACTATTTTATTTAACTCATTTTAAAGAAGCCAATTGTTTAAGATGATGAAGTTTTGCGTGTTTGAGGATAAGGTTGAAAATTTGGCATATGTTAATTTATTAATCAACTTGTGATTTGATTAGTATTTTTATGATGCAACTTCATCCCGTTACTTTTGCGATTTTTGTTATTTCTATTATTTTAGATATATTTTTTTTAATTTTTGCGATTTGTTATTCTGACAAACTATTTGTCTTTATCGCAATATTATTACTTGCAGCAGCTTGGCTTATTTATAAGGAATATCAGCTTAGTCTGGATGTCTTTTATTAGCAACTAGTCGAATTTAGTTTTTAAATATGTTATAAGCAGCTCGGAATTTTAATGTTGTTAAGTATTTATTCATGTTGAACGATCTTCTTCTCCCTATGTTTGATGATGGCTATTATCCGCAAATTTTAGTCGCTGAAATTAAGCAATATATCATTGATTTTTCAAAAAAGATTATTGGTTCTACTAAAACTGAATCAGAAATTTATCATTTAGCTCATTTGACTTTGTCAAAAATTAACGAGATGAAGGCCGAATTTGAAGATCTTGATTCGAGTTTGGATGACACTGCAACTGATTATATTGCTGAAGCCATGATGATGGTGGTGCAAGATGCAGGTTATCTGGATATTGATATGGAAGAGCTAGTGGTTATTCGGGAATGGTAAAATTTTTTGAGGACTTGGCTCTTTAGTTATCTGTAGTATCCAAATTAGTTAAATGATCTAGAGCATCGCTGAGATGGCAACTTCGATGTGGATGAATATCAATAATCTGATCAACATTCAGTTTTAAGACTTGATTATCGGAAAAATCCACCTTTGCCAACACACTTAACCAGTAAGTGGGATAGCTTTGTTGAAATTGTTTGAGTTGTACGAAAATTTCTGAGTTTTGACTTTCAATTAAATACTCCTTTGCTCCAAGATCACAACGCTTCAGATAAAAGTCTTGATCTTTTTGAATAATAGTTCCCATAAAAAGATCTTGCGCAGAAGCGGTTGAGACGTTTAAAAAACTTAATAAGCAAAATAGAGAAAAGATTCGTTTCTTTTTCATTGTGTTCTCAAATTTGAAGCATAAAAAAACCAGCATAATGCTGGAGCTTTAATTTGTCACGGTTATCAACATAAAAGATGGTGCCCGGGGCCGGACTCGAACCGGCACGCTTTGTGGGCGGGGGATTTTAAATCCCCTGTGTCTACCTATTTCACCACCCGGGCTTGAGGGCAATAATAGTGGAACAAACTTGTATTGGCAAGAATATCCTATATTATTTGTAGTTTTTTCAAACAACTACTTCGATTTTACTCAATTATTGTATTTGATGAATCAGACGTGCAATATTTTCACAGCTTCGTGTTAAATTTTTAGCACCATTTTGTAAGGCAGTTTCAAGATCACAACTTCGATCTAATATTCCAAAAACTGCGGTTATGCCTTCCTGATACAGTGTATCAATTCCTTCTCCGATATAACCTGCACAAACAAAAACAGGCTTATTTAATTTTTGTGCAACACGTGCAACCCCAATAGGTGTTTTTCCAAATTTGGTCTGAAAATCAATACCCCCTTCGCCTGTAAAAACATAATCTGCCTGTTGAATTGCTTGGTGCAAACCAATGCTTTCAATAACGGTATCTACTCCAGACTGAATTTTTGCATGGGTAAAAGCTAATAGACCAGCAGCTAAACCACCTGCGGCACCTGCACCTGCTATATGTTGAATATTAATTTTCAACTGTTGTTTAAGTAAATTTGCAAAATGATTAATATTAGCTTCAAGCAATTGCACCATTTCAGGATTAGCGCCTTTTTGCGGTCCAAATACATGAGTTGCACCATTTGGTCCCAATAAGGGGTTGTTCACGTCGCTGGCAATGATAATTTCAACGTCATCCAGTCGTTGATCTATTTCAGAAATATCTATGAAGTGAATTTCATTGAGATAACCTCCACCTAACTTAACGGGTTGTTTATTTTGATCTAAAAATTTCACACCTAAGGCCGTTGCCATGCCCATACCTGCATCATTGGTAACACTGCCGCCCAAACCAATAATAATCTTTTTAACATGATGATCTAGTGCTGCACGGATCATTTGACCTGTACCAAATGTAGATGTATACAATGGATTGCGTTGTTCACCAGTCAAAAGGTGAATGCCATTGGCTTTAGCCATTTCAATAACAGCAGTTTGGTTGTTATCAATCAGACCGAAATACGTTTTAACTTTTTGAGAGGGGAGTGGCCCCATAACCTCAAGATCGACTTTTTTGCCATCTGTGGCGTTAATTAATGCATCTACAGTGCCTTCACCACCATCTGCCATTGGGCATAAAATAAATTGGCTATCAGTAAATATTTTTTGCAGCCCGATTTGCATCGCCTGACAGGCTTCTATTGCAGTCATACTTTCTTTAAATGAGTCTGGGGCAAGAACGAAAATTTTAGGCATAGGGGCTGCTTACTTTTAGGGTAAATTCATGGAAAAAATATGCTTATCTGCAAGATAGCATTGCTTTGACATAATACGAAATGTTTTAACTGGATCATAAAAAGAGAATAAAAATTGCACGGTGGACAACTATTGATCGTTTAGTGTTTGTTGGATGCTATGGATTATTAGGCTTGCTTCTGGGACTAGCCGCTGCTTTATTTGTGTCTAAATACGTGGACACGAAATTTGATTCGGCTACGATCATTGTTTTTACAGGCTTAATTTGTGCAACTACTGCTTTTATTGCACCCAATATGATGAGTCTATGTTTTAGAAAATTATGGTTGTGGATCAAATATTGGTGGTCTTAATTTATTTTAGGCATAAAAAAAACCAGCTTGCGCTGGATTCTTTATTGACACCATTTTAAGTGATTTAAAATGGTGCCCGGGGCCGGACTCGAACCGGCACGCTTTGTGGGCGGGGGATTTTAAATCCCCTGTGTCTACCTATTTCACCACCCGGGCTTGACCAAATTTGGAGGCGGAGGTCGGAATCGAACCGGCGTACACGGAGTTGCAGTCCGCTGCATGACCACTCTGCCACCCCGCCATCATTTGGTGATGCACATATTAGCAAGCTTCAGAAAAAAAACAATAGTGAATTCAGAGAATATGCACATAAAAACAACATCTAAAATAAAATTGGCTCAATTATCATGTATCATTTGCAAAATCGAATTCATATCTACTTTGGAGATGTGCTGTGGCATTGGTTCTTGATGGTCGTGCATTGGCAAAACAAATTGAAACTGACTTGCTGACACGCGTAGAAGCGTTAAAAGCAAAATCAGGTCGTACCCCAATTTTGGCTACCATTTTGGTGGGAGATGATGGTGCATCTGCAACTTACGTGCGTATGAAAGGCAATGCTTGCCGCCGTGTAGGTATGGATTCAGTTAAAATTGAATTGCCACAGGAAACGACTACTGAGCAACTTTTGGCTGAAATTGAAAAATTAAATGCCAATCCAGATGTACATGGAATTTTATTGCAACATCCTGTGCCTGCTCAGATAGACGAACGTGCTTGTTTCGATGCGATTTCTTTGAATAAAGATGTCGATGGCGTAACCTGTTTGGGTTATGGTCGTATGGCAATGGGCGAAGCGGCATATGGCTCTGCTACTCCTGCTGGAATTATGACGATTCTAAAAGAAAACAACATTGAAATTGCAGGTAAACATGCTGTTGTGGTGGGACGTTCTGCAATTTTAGGCAAGCCAATGGCTGCGATGTTACTTGAAGCGAATGCGACGGTAACCATTTGCCATTCACGGACTCAAAATTTGTCAGAATTTGTGAAACAAGCAGATATTATTGTGGGTGCGGTGGGTAAAGCAGAGTTGATTCAAAAAGACTGGATTAAACAAGGCGCAGTTGTGGTCGATGCGGGTTTCCATCCGCGTGATGGCGGCGGTGTAGGTGATATCCAATTACAAGGAATTGAAGACATTGCATCGGCTTATACGCCTGTACCAGGTGGTGTTGGGCCAATGACCATTACAACCTTAATCCGTCAAACAGTAGAAGCGGCTGAAAAAGCTTTAGGTTAATTTTATTTATTCATCATAGAGTCCTATTGTTTCGTACAAATGTTAGCAATTATTAGGTTACTTTTCTTTCGGGGAAAGTAACTAAATTAATGTGTCATCCGACAAATTCTTCAGATTTTGGTTTGCTTTAGACAATCTAGTAGCACCATTACGGTCTTGAACAATTGCGGATGATGTTGATATGTATCAAATAGTAATTATAAATTATTGAACTTAATATGAGTTGTACTTTTCAATTTACTCAAGCCCCTGAACATTTACTGCAAGCATTAAATGACGTTATTCCTAATTGCGAGTTAATGGCACAACAATTGCCAGAAACACCTATTTCACTTTGGTTGATTCCGCCAGTGTTTCCCACTGATCGTTTGGATGATGAAGTGATTCGACGGATCTGGAATGACACGCCATACTGGATTTTTTGTTGGGCATCGGGTTTGGCGATGGCTCAATGGTTATTGGCAGAGCCGCAGCATGTTAAGGATAAAGTTGTTTTAGACTTTGGTGCAGGTTCTGGGGTTGTGGCGATTGCAGCTAAAATGGCAGGTGCTAAAAGGGTAATTTGCTGTGATATCGACCAAGTAAGTTTGGATGCCTGTCGTGAAAATGCGCTGCTAAATCATGTTGAACTTGAGTATCTGGACGATTTATATAGAGCAGAACAAGTCGATGTTTTGCTGGCAGCCGATGTCTTATATGACCAATGTAATCGTTTTTTTCTGGATGAATTTCTAAAATTTGCACCTGAAGTATGGGTGGCAGATAGCCGAGTCAAAAATTTTAGTCATCCTAAATATATGAAGATTGATGAACGTAGTGCCACAACATGGCCTGATCTAGATGAAGCTAGAGAGTTTCGTAATGTCAGTTTCTATAAAACGCTGTAAATATTTACAGCGTTTTATATTGATAAGTTATGAACAAGTATAGCGTACAACTTTAAGTGTGCTTGGTTTGGTATCGAGCGCTTGCCGAGTTGCATAACCTTCGCTGTTATTTAAGCTAGGAGAGTCCATTAATCCTACAGACATGCGTGAGTTGCCTACTTGTAGTCCATCATGATTTGATTGATTAGAAGCAGGATTTGCAATTTCATTTACACTTAAAATTGATAATTTATAAGTTTTTGTGGTGCCTAAAACTTGTTGGCAGGCACGTTGTAATTTTCGTTCATCAAGTTCTCGATTAGATCGTCCTGCTAGGGTATAGGCTAAAGTTGCAGAAGATACCGTTTTATTTTCAACCTGATAACCTGTATTGCCATTGTATTGACGTGGTGTACTTTGACAGGCGCTTAATACAATCACGCTCCCTGAAATTAAAAGTAATAAGGTTTTTTTCATGAGGTTGTTCCTTCTAATCGTATTCAAATAAGCCGTTGAAAATATGCAGATGTATTTTTTATATTTTAAGCATTTACTTGCTTAAACAAACGATAAAATTGTATTAACTTTAAAACCAAATAAAAACACATTAAAAATACATAGCATGTAACGACTGGAATGCTTTTACTTTACGTGTAAATTTGCTAACTTCGAATGATCTTAATTAAATAATGATAATAATAAAAAGGGGGTGAGATATGTTATCTAATCTAAAAGATCTTCCTCTTTACGATCTGGCAGTGATTGGTGGTGGGATTAATGGTGTGGGTATTGCCAATGATGCTGCGGGACGTGGGCTCTCTGTTTTTTTGTGTGAGAAGGATGATTTTGCGAGTCATACTTCATCTGCTAGTAGTAAGTTGATTCATGGTGGTTTACGCTATTTAGAGCATTTTGAGTTTCGTTTAGTCCGTGAGGCACTTGCCGAACGAGAAGTACTTATGGCTAAAGCACCACATATTATTCGTCCTCTGCGTTTTGTATTGCCACATCGTCCGCATTTGCGTCCAGCATGGCTGATTCGTTCAGGGTTATTTTTGTATGATTATTTGGGTAAGCGAGAGAAATTGCCTGCATCCAGAAGGTTGGTGCTAGATCATCAAGGGCCGTTAAAACAGGATATCGTCTTGGGTTTTGAATACTCAGATTGTGCGGTAGATGATGCGCGATTGGTCATTTTAAATGCGATGCAAGCCAGAGAAAAGGGTGCAGAACTGGTGACTCGAACTGAGTGTATTGCCGCCGAAGTAATAGATGATGTGTGGTTATTAACTTTGAGACACCAACAAACACAGTATCAAATTTGTGCAAAATCCTTAGTCAATGCAGCAGGACCGTGGGTTGAGCGTTTTCTAAAGGAGACGCTAAAGCTAACTTCACCTTATAAAATTCGTCAAATTCAGGGTAGTCATTTGATTGTGCCTAAACTTTACGAGGGTGATTATGCTTATATTTTGCAAAACGAAGATCGGCGAATCGTCTTTACTATTCCTTATTTACATGAATATACCTTGATTGGAACAACTGACCAAATTTATCAAGGTGATTTGGAGCAAGTTGAAATTACACAGCAGGAAATTGAATATTTACTGGCAGTGGTTAATCTACACTTTGAAAATAGCCTTATTCAATCCGATATCATTGAAACATTTTCGGGAGTTCGGCCCTTATGTGATGATGAATCAGATCAACCCTCAGCTGTAACTCGTGATTATACATTGGCAATGACAAGGGTGAATGGTGCTGTTCCATTGTTGTCAGTATTTGGCGGCAAACTTACAACTTATCGTAGACTTGCTGAATCTGCACTGGATGAATTGAATTGTTATTTCCCTGAGTTAAGACCTGAATGGACTGAGCATGAGCCTTTGCCTGGAGGCGAGTATTTTAAAAGCATGGAGAGTTTAATTCGAGGAATTCAGTTAAGAATTAAAAATATTCCACTCGAAATTGCGATACGATGGGCAAATAGCTATGGCACACGCGTGTGGCAATTACTTAGAGAAATTTACTCTTTTGATGATTTCGGCATAAATTTTGGGCATGGCCTGTATCAACTTGAAGTTGACTACCTGATCAAAGTTGAATGGGTGCAATCAGTCGATGATATTTTGTGGAGACGCAGTAAACTGGGCTTGAAATTTAATTGTGCTGAAATTGTAGGATTAGATAATTATCTTCAAAATGTATTGGGAAATCAGCAAAGCAAGATTGCTTAAAAAGATATTAGCGAAAACGACATTGCCTAAAAATGACTGCACAAAGCCTATTTATGCAGCCATAAAAAATAATTTTAGATTTCTTTACCGCCTAAATTCTGGCAGTTGACATTAGGTGATGTCCATTTGACTGCAGTCCCTGTTGCTACAGGGCGAACAATACGCCACGGCCAAAAACCAAAACGTTGACTTGCATTGTAGTCTACGATGGCATTAGCATTCAGTTTTTGTGCAGCATTGCCTAATTTTGGATAGAGTTCTTCTACACTTCCGTAGGTACCTTTTGCAACTTTTACACGTTTAACGACAACATATTGTTGTGATGGAACGCCATTAATGAGACATACCCCAAAATGATCCTTCGCTTTTTCATTTGCTGTTACCTCATCTGCATGGGTGATGTTGCAAAGAACAAGTAAAGACAAAGTAGAAAGAACAAGCTTTTTCATTGTTTGCTTCTCGTTGGTTGTAAAAAATAAATTTTAAATTATCAATGTATTAAAGATTTTATGCCGATTATTTTTGCATATACCACATAATAAAACAGGCCATTGTATGGCCTGTTTTATTTATCCATTTATATTAGTGATTTTTTACAGCATCTAATAACGCTTCTTGGCGTTCTTTCAATGCTTTTGGTAAACGTTCACCAAGTTTGTTGAATAATTCAGTATGGCTTTGGATTTCAGTGATCCACTGGTCTTTGTCTTGTGCAGTGATAAGTTCAAATTCTTCTTTAGAAAAATCTGTTCCTGCCCAGTTTAGATCATCATAAGTTGGTACATAACCAATTGGCGTTTCAACAGCATTGGCACGACCTTCAACACGGTCAATCATCCACTCAAGAACACGCATGTTTTGACCAAAACCAGGCCATACAAAGTTACCTTCAGCATCACGACGGAACCAGTTTACGTTGAAGATTTTTGGTAATTTATTACCAGCAGCTTCAGCTTTTTCCCCAACTTGCTGTCCTACTTCTAACCAGTGCTGGAAGTAGTCTGCCATGTTGTAGCCTGTAAATGGTAACATTGCAAATGGGTCACGACGTACCACACCTTGCTGGCCAACAGCTGCCGCAGTGGTTTCAGAACCCATTGTTGCTGCTTTATAAACACCATCAACCCAGTCAAAAGCTTCTGATACTAAAGGTACAGTATCGGCACGACGACCACCAAAGATGAATGCAGAAATAGGAACACCTGCTGGATTTTCCCAATCAGCATCAATAGAAGGACATTGACCTGCTGCAACTGTGAAACGCGCATTTGGATGTGCTGCTTTTTCACCATCTACGTGTGGTTGACCTTTCCAGTTAGTCAAATTCGCTGGAACTTCTTTAGAAAGACCTTCCCACCAAACTTCACCGTTATCAGTTACTGCAACGTTAGTATAAATAACATCTTTGTGCAGGGTTGCCATACAGTTCGGATTGGTTTTTGTATTTGTACCTGGTGCAACACCGAAGAAGCCTGCTTCTGGGTTGATTGCATATAGGCGACCATCTTCACCTGGTTTGATCCAAGCAATATCGTCACCAACAGTTTCAATTTTCCAACCTTCATAACCCGCTGGTGGAATCAACATTGCAAAGTTGGTTTTACCGCAAGCAGAAGGGAATGCTGCTGCGATGTAGTGTTTTTCACCTTGTGGGTTCGTTACACCTAAAATCAGCATGTGTTCAGCTAACCAGCCTTGTTCACGACCCATTGCAGAAGCGATACGAAGGGCTAAACATTTTTTACCTAGTAATGCATTACCGCCGTAACCTGAACCAAATGACCAGATTTCACGTGTTTCTGGATAATGGACAATGTATTTTTCAGGGTTGCATGGCCATGCAACATCTTTTTGACCTTCAGCAAGAGGTGCACCAACAGTATGAACACATGGTACAAATTCGCCGTCTGTACCCAATACGTCATAAACAGCTTTACCCATACGTGCCATTTTACGCATGCTGACTGCCACATATGGCGAGTCAGTTAGTTCGATACCGATTTGCGCGATATGGCTACCCAATGGACCCATTGAGAATGGAACCACATACATGGTGCGGCCTTGCATTGCGCCATCAAATAAACCGTTTAGTTTAGTGCGCATGGCTGCTGGTGCTTCCCAGTTGTTTGTTGCACCCGCATCTTCTTGCTTTTCAGAGCAAATGAATGTGCGATCTTCAACACGAGCAACGTCAGAAGGGTCAGAGTTTGCAAGATAAGAACCTGGATGTTTTTCTTGGTTGAGTGCTTGCATTGTGCCGTTTGCGATCATCAGGTCGATAAGACGCTGATATTCTTCTTCGCTACCGTCACACCACTCGATTTTTGCAGGTTTGGTTAATTTTGCAATTTCTTCAACCCATGCAATAAGCTTAGGATGACGAACGAATTCTGGTGCGTTCACTTGGGTCATGGTGAGGCCTATTTAAAAAACGTACTAAAGTACAAATCTAGATGCAGGGATACAGCAAATAGATGAAGTAAAAAAAAGTGGCGCTATTAAAGCATAAATTGATGAAAAAAATAAGACTAAAGACTAAATTAGAGTTTTAAGCCGAAAATTGGGATAAATATATATAAATCATATTCTTACTGTATTTAAGCTAGTATTAATGTTGGTATTAATATTTTTGATATGTGTTATTTTTAAATAAAATTTATATAAAAATCAAAATATTAATTTAAAATTAAACTTGAGAACAATTATCGATTAAATAAATAGTCATCATTTGAATTTTACATAAAGCGTATTTTATTTGCTTAGTTCTTGGACAAAAATAGACTCAATCATTAGCTTAGAATGATAAAAATGCCAACACTTCGACCTTTATCTATTATTTACAACGAAAAGTCTGGGTTTCATGCTGCCAATAAAGACGGCGTGTATGAGCAAATTATGACGATATTTACCAACCATGATTTTGAGATACAAGTCTTTGAATTAGGTGCTGAAGATAATTTTGATGACTTCATGCAGCAGGTATTAAGTCGCCATCAGAGTGAGGATCGTGGGGTGGTCGTTGCTGCTGGGGGCGATGGAACTCTGAATGCGGTGGCATCAAGATTAAAAAATACTGATATTCCAATGGGAATTTTGCCTTTGGGAACATTTAATTATGTGGCACGAGTTTTGGAGATTCCACAGGATTTACTTCAAGCAGCAGAAGTGATTGCAACAGGAGTACCGCGTTCTGTTCATGTTGCGACTTTAAATGATCGAATGTATTTAAATAATGCCAGTTTAGGTTTGTATCCATTATTTATTCAAAAAAGGGAACAATATAATCAGCGCTTTGGACGCTTTACTTTAAATGCCTATACCTCTGGTCTGGATGTCCTCATTCGTGACCATAAAGAACTTAAATTATCCATCACTGTGGATGGGAAAATTTACCCAGTAAAAACACCGCTCATTTTCTTTGGAAATAATCAGTTGCAGCTTCAGGAGATGAATTTGAACATCGCTCAATGTGCGGCAGAAGGGCGAGTAGCAGGCGTAGTCGTTGCAAAAAGCGATAAAATAAGTTTGTTTCGGATGCTTTTTCAACTGATCAAAGGCGATCTTGAGCATGCCAGAGATGTCTATAGTTTTAGTGCCGACCACGTGCTTGTCGATTCAAAAAGTAAAACCTTAACGGTTGCAATTGATGGGGAAATTGAGGAAATGGCTACACCGTTAACATTTGGTGTTGCAAAGAACGCGTTAAGCATTATGGTGCCTGCACATGCTACTTCATCTATCTGATCTGCATTTTGGTACAGAAAAGCAGGAATGTCTGACCGCAATCGAAAAGTTCTGTCGGGAGTATCAACCTGAACTGATTGTAGTGAGTGGAGATCTAACGCAGCGTGCAAAGTTTGTTGAATTTTATAAATGCCGACAATTTTTGGATTCACTGAAGATTCCTTATATTGTCGTTCCAGGAAATCACGATATCTCGTTGTATAATTTGTGGAATCGTTTTTTTTCTCCATTCACCCGCTATCAATTCTTTTTTGGCGAATTAGAGCCAAAATTGGAAACTGAACATTTTTTTATTGTTGGGGTGAATAGTATTCGTCGGCGTTATCATACTCGTGGCTATATCTCGTTGGAACAAATTCAAAGAACCAATGAGATATTAAAACTCGCGCCTGATCAAAAATTGAAGTTGGTGGTGTTACATCAGCCTTTTTATACTCCACCAGACGATTCGCATGGAGTAAAAGACTGTCCAGTTCTAGGAAGAATGGCCTTGGAGAATTGGAGTAAAAATGGTTTATTTGGTGTGCTACATGGGCATTTACATCAAACAGCAGTCTATAATTTAACGCAAATTTTTCATTTGAAAGTCAATCATCCTGTGTATGATATCCATGCAGGCACTGCAACATCTTATCGTTTGCATAAAGGTCTGCCCAATAGTTTTAATACGATTTTAAATGATGGCAGAATTCAGCATTATTGGTTTGATGAACAAGCACAAAATTTTGTTTTGCACATTGATTCGGCAGAGAAAACCACAAAGATGTTTGAGTGATTAAAAAATATACAAAAATAGCATTTTTTTTAATTTTTCCCCTTGAAGCGTTTTTTTCCATCCCCACAAAAGTGTCATCAAATTCATTTTGATGGTTGCTAAAGGAATAATGAAAGCAAGCATCATTTATCAAATCGTAGACTTAGTCTGGTGGAGTTATTTATGAGCAACATTCGTCCATTACATGACCGTGTAGTTATTCGTCGTGTTGAAGAAGAAACAAAAACTGCTGGCGGTATTTTATTGCCAGGTTCTGCTGCTGAAAAACCAGCTCAAGGTGAAGTGATTGCAGTAGGTAATGGTCAAATCACTGACAATGGCGTACGTGCATTGGACGTTAAAGTGGGTGATAAAGTGTTATTTGGTACTTATGCAGGGACAACTGTAAAAGTAAATGGCGACGAATTCTTAATCATGAAAGAATCTGACATTTTAGCTGTTCTTGAAGGCTAATTTTTCACTTAACTCATTGATAAATCAGATCAAGCATAGATATAAAATTTGGAGTAAATAATGTCAGCTAAAGACGTTAAATTCGGTGATTCAGCGCGTTCAAAAATGATCGCAGGTGTCAATGTTCTTGCAGATGCAGTGAAAGTGACTTTAGGCCCTAAAGGTCGTAACGTGGTTATTGATCGTTCTTTTGGTGCACCGCACATTACTAAAGACGGTGTAACGGTTGCTAAAGAAATCAGCCTAAAAGACAAATTCGAAAACATGGGTGCGCAGCTTGTACGTGAAGTATCAAGCAAGACCAATGATATTGCGGGTGACGGTACTACGACTGCGACTGTACTTGCTCAAGCTATTTTAAATGAAGGGATCAAATCAGTCACTGCTGGTATGAACCCAATGGATCTTAAACGTGGTATCGATATCGCGGTTAAAGCAGTTGTAGAAAACATTCGTGCGACCGCTAAACCAGCAGATGATTTTAAAGCGATTGAGCAAGTTGGTTCGATTTCTGCAAACTCTGATGAAACTGTGGGTAAATTGATCGCTCAAGCCATGGAACGTGTCGGTAAAGAAGGCGTCATCACAGTTGAAGAAGGTTCTGGCTTTGAAGATGCGCTTGATGTTGTAGAAGGTATGCAGTTTGATCGCGGCTATATCTCTCCATATTTCGCAAACAAACAAGACACGTTAACTGCTGAACTTGAAAATCCGTTCATCTTGTTGGTTGATAAAAAAATCAGCAATATCCGTGAATTGATTACAGTTTTAGAAGCGGTTGCAAAAACTGGTAAGCCTCTGCTTATTATTGCTGAAGATGTTGAAGGCGAAGCGCTTGCAACACTTGTTGTGAACAACATGCGCGGTATTATTAAAGTTTGTGCAGTGAAAGCACCTGGTTTTGGTGATCGTCGTAAAGCGATGCTTCAAGACATTGCAATTTTGACCGGTGCAACTGTAATCTCTGAAGAAGTGGGTATGTCTTTAGAGCAGGCAACACTTCAAGATTTAGGTACTGCACATAAAATCACAGTTTCTAAAGAAAATACTGTAATTGTGGATGGTGCTGGCAATGCAGCACAAATTGCGGAGCGTGTTCAACAGATTCGTGCGCAAATCGAAGAATCAACGTCTGAATACGACAAAGAAAAACTTCAAGAGCGTGTTGCTAAATTAGCAGGCGGTGTTGCGGTCATCAAAATTGGTGCAGCAACTGAAGTTGAAATGAAAGAGAAAAAAGACCGTGTTGATGATGCGCTTCATGCAACTCGTGCTGCTGTTGAAGAAGGTGTCGTTGCAGGTGGTGGTGTTGCGTTAGTTCGTGCAGTCAATGCCCTTGATGGTCTTAAAGGCATCAATGAAGATCAAACCGCAGGTATCAATATTTTACGCCGTGCGATTGAAGCTCCTCTTCGTCAAATCGTTTCAAATGCGGGTGATGAACCTTCAGTTGTTGTAAATGCTGTTAAAGCAGGTGAAGGTAACTATGGTTACAACGCTGCAACTGGTGTTTATGGTGACATGCTTGAGATGGGTATTCTTGATCCAGCTAAAGTAACGCGTTCTGCACTTGAGCATGCAGCATCTGTTGCTGGCTTGATGTTGACGACTGAAGCAATGATTACTGATATTCCAGAAGACAAGCCTGCAATGCCAGATATGGGCGGCATGGGTGGTATGGGCGGCATGATGTAATCTGCTCATATATAGTTTAAGTTATTGTCATTTAATATGATTTAAACTGTATTTGTTAAACTTACTCACAATGTTACTCACATTCGAGTTTTTTAAAAAAAGGTCACAAATTTTATTTGTGGCCTTTTTTAATTTTATAGCTCTATGTTTAGTATTTTTAAAAGAAGTCATTGTCTGGAATAAAAATTTGATTATGGGATGAATGAACAAATTAAAAAATTTAAAAATAAGTATTTTATCGTTGTTGAGTAAATTCTATTTTACTGTGGCGATTTATAAGCAAGTGGGATTAATGATGATGTTCTTGAATAACATCGATGTTTTTAAAATTTAGCCATGTGGTCTTTGGTTATACTGATTTCTTGTGAAATTGTTGCAAGAAGGGAATGCGGCATTAATTTGGTATCTTTCTTCTTTAGAGAACTTGGATATATTGCTTTATTGTGTGTTTTGCAGGGATGAGTTGAAAAATCAAAATGAACTTCATACATTCTTAACTTTATCAACTCGATACAAACGTCTTGAATTTCGTGACTAAATTCGCTTTATATAGAAGCAAATAAGTCAAAATTAAACTCACTAATTACCTAAAAGCAGTAAAACAGTCATCCCCAATGTAAAGGATGACATGAATAATCCTAACAAATCAATCAACAAACAAATCTTTTGCCAATTGATTCGCATGTTCAGGTGAACAGGCATACTCGTTAAAATCACGAATGCCTGCCAGTCTTAATGCGTCTTCATCAAGGAGAGTTTGCCCTGTGATCTTGCCACAAGCACCGCTAATAATGGCAAAAGCAGCATCACTCATCATTTCAGGTTTACGGCTGAATTGTCGAGCAGCGACCTCACCAATCTTGACACTAACCGCGGCAGTATTAATTAGCGTTACAGGCCATAATGTATTGCATTGAATATCATCGTTTTTTAGTTCCTCTGCAAGACCAAGTGTTAAAAGAGTCATTCCATATTTCGATAAAGCATATGGAGCGTATTGTCCAAGCCAGTGTGCTGCAAGGTTAATCGGCGGTGCAAAACTTAAAATATGTGCCTGTGAGGATTTTTTTAAATAGGGTAAAGCATGCTTTGCAGCAATAAAGGTTGCTCGGTGATTGATAGCTTGAATAAGATCATATTGTTTCAATGAGGTATCTTGAACATTGCCAAGATGAATCGCACCTGCATTATTGACTAAAATATCAATGCCTGAGAAATGATCGGCTGTTTCTGCTAAGGCATGAATGATTTGTTGCTCGTCGCGAACATCGACTTGTAAGGGTAGAACGTTTCCACCTGCGGCAGTGATTTCTTCGGCGACCGTGTAAATTGACCCACCTAGTATGGGATGGGGATCTGCTGATTTGGCTGCAATGACCACATTAGCGCCAGCCCTGCCACAACGAATCGCCAATGAACGTCCAATCCCTCGGCTACCACCCGTAATAAAAACGGTTTTCCCTGTTAAGTTTTTCATTTTTTGAATCCTGTTTTTGAATTGTAGATTAATTTGCAATATAGGCTGGGTGATCTTTTGCAGGCTGAATAACTTGAGTTCCTTTACTCCCAAAACCTGCTAGATAGTCGAGTTGTTCTTGCCGACCACGTTGGATTTGTTTTTCTCGTAAGATCGGAATAAATCGTTGCAATCTGAAGGTTGCTATGTTCTTTGGAGTGAGCAATATCGGGTACCACGGTATGATATGTTTGGGTAAGCCCAATAGCTCCATCTTCTTGCTGCCCAAAAAATAGCGGCTAATGCTTAAATGTTTATGATAATCCAACTGCTGGCGTAATTTGATGAACCTCTGATACTCTTTCTCAAAAGGTTCTTGAGACAAAGAGTATCCAAGAGCTTTGCTGGTCCAATCGGCGGATGGTTGAGTCTGTATAAACTGATACATTAAAATCATTCCATCAACCTCATGTTCTGCCAACCATTTTTCTTCCACACCCATCAACCATCCTAAATATTTCCAAAAGTGCATGACTGCGTCGGCTTCTTGTCGATTGGGGAAAATACCAATTCCACGTAGACCAAGCAAAAATAAGTTACAAAATGCCAGATTGGTCGCCGCCATATCGATCTGGTTAATAGGTAAACCCCATGCAGATGCATTCCATTCCTGACGTTTTTTCAGATTACGACGCACCAGTGAATGAATCATACGGACGTGAATGGTCGATTTAAAACCTGCTCCATCACGTCTTAAACCATTTTTTGTGGTGCAATCAATCCACCATTTACTGGTTTCTGCTAGCCGTCGTGATGCACCTTTATTCAATGCACCTGTGAGTACGAGTGCCTGATTAAGACCAGAAAGGAGATATCCACCCATTAAGGCAACATCACGTAAAATATAATTGGCATGTATACCTGTAGCCGCTATAAAGTCTAAAGCCTGCTCCATTTTTTTCTGGTCAAGCCATGCAGGATAAGTCTCTATTTGCTTAAAAAAGTGTTGTATCTCGATGGGGCAGTCTTCAATACTACTGATACCGTGTTGTAACGCTTGTTCAAAGATTTTTTTCCGCTGTGCAGGATTTTCAGAAAATAGCCACTCTACTAGCACATCCATAGATGGATCGCCTTGCCATAAACCATCACTCAATTGCTGATAACGAGAAGAATTAGGAATGACTTGTTTTTTAATGATGAATGACAGGGGTTTGAGCAATACACCTTGTTGTTGGATGTGTTTGAATGATTTTACCCGTTGGGGGATAGGATTTTTATCGGATGTATTTAAATAATTTAACTCGGTAAGATGTTCAGACATGTCGTCTTCTACCAGATTTAAGCGTTGTTTATACCATAATATGAATGTATATTCGCATACAATTCGTGTTTAGCCGTGAGAGATTTCATGCGCAAAAAACCTCAACAAAGCCGTTCTAGAGAACTGGTTAATGTAATACTTCAAGCAACTGAAAAAGCAGTGTGTTTATATGGTTTGGAAAATACAACGACACCAAAAATTGCGGAGCTTTCAGGGGTGAGTGTGGGTTCTATTTATCAATATTTTTCAGATAAACAAAATATATTGGATTGCTTGCTTGAGCAAAAAAGTCATGAGATTGGGCAACAACTAAAACAACTGCTCAGCCTAAGTCCTGATGAAAAGTTAGAGACGTTAATTTCTACCGCAATTAACTTTGGTTTCGAGGCTTTAAATAACAATCAATTTTATGTTGAGGTTATTCGGCATTGGCATAATTTCCCTCAAACTCGCGCAACCGATGTTATGCAACAACATATTTTTGATTTGGGACAACAAGTATTGCTCAAGTATCATCAGCATTTGGACTTAAATAATCTATCAACAAAATTATTTATTATTATCAATAGCACCATGTATACCATGATGCGCTATATCAGTTTAGAACATAGTTTAATGAGCCAGAATGAAATTGTGGACGAGCTAAAATTGATGATACTAGGATACTTACAGCTTAAAAGAGAATAAGTGATTCAGTAAAATAGCTAGCGATCAATCAAGGGTAATATAAAATTCAATTGATCGCCCAGTTACGATATGAAAGACAATAAGCTGAAGATATTTTTCAATCGTTATTGTCGATTAATAAACAATTTTGCCTCAGTTTTTTTCACAGAATGATCAGAAAAAAGTTTTATCTTTTGGTTAAATGACCAATCGAAACAACAACATTGAAAATGTATGATCTGTTACACCGTATAGCGTTTACTTAATCCCCAATCGGCCAAAATACGACGATAAGTTGTAGAAGAACGATCCGCTTCAAAATGTGCTTCCATGGTTAAATCGAGAGGTAATTCCTCAGGTTTTTGCGCTTCAACCATCTCTTGATCTTCTGCAAAAATTTGTTCATTAAAGTCATAAACAGCCTGTAAATCTCCCGTCGTATCAAAATTACGCGTAAGCGGTACAAATAAACGAGTTTGGTTATGTGAAACTGGGCAGCAGGCATTTAAGATTTTTAAAATTCCATCATTCGGAAAATGCACGGTCAATATTGCAGAAAACGGTGGATATACATCAAATACACGTTTCCATAAAAAATCTTGAGGTGCCAGATGTTGCAGACCATGAGGATAATTACTGACATCGCTCACATATTCAGTATGTAAACCATAATCAGTTTTTATAGTGGAGTATTTAGGCACAACTGGGTTTTCACGACTCGCAAACGCTTCATTATGCACCCATGCAAAATGTGCAACATCAATAAATCCTTCAAGTTGGCGTCCACTTGAGCCCGCGATATCGACAAATGGCGGCAAAATAGCTTGATGTGTTGCATCTTCCCACGTATCAAGTACTGGAAAATTAGCAGATTCGACATGGCGGTTTTGAATACTGGTCCAGATCAAACCATATTTTTGTACAACTGGAAATTTAGTTAAGCGAAAACGATCTGAAATTTTGGTTAATTCTGGTTGAGCTGGAATTTTTGTGCATTTTCCTTCTGCGTTATAACGTAAGCCATGATAGGGACACACAATTTCCTCACCTTCAACCCAACCTTTTGTAAGAGGCACGCCGCGATGTGGACAGATATCGCGCACCAGATGAATATCACCTGATTCGGTTTTATATAATGCCATTTTAACATCTAGCAATGTAACCTGTTGCGGCTGAATCGAAACATCCTCAATCCGAGCCACTGGATACCAATGCTGAGAAAGAATTTGCCAATCCTGATCTTCGAATTGGCTATAACAAGGTTTATTGATCAAATTAATGACTGGGATTGCATTCATGGCTGCGCCTCGTACTTTATTTTGATGAGATAGATCGGATTAAATGCAGTATTGAATGTATGATGTATATTGTCTATTAGAATGATTTGTATAATCTGTTCTAAAAAATAGAATAGTTGTTGGCGCGATTGATTATGCAGGGGGTGAGAATGATCGATGTTCCTTTTTCTCGGTTTGCTGAATATTTTTTGGTGGTTGCCGAAACTGAAAATTTACATAAAGCGGCCGAGCAGCTCTTTATTTCTGTTTCAGCCGTTCATCGTCAAATCACACTCGCTGAGGAGCAATTGGGCATTGCGCTATTTGAGCGTTTACCCAATGGACTTAAATTAACACTGGCGGGTGAATTACTATATTCAGACTTATTGCGCTGGAAAAAAGAATTCAATCAAACACGGATACGTTTTGATGAGATACAAGGATTAAAGCGAGGATCTGTTGAATTGGGATTAATTTCTGCCCTGAGTGAAGGTTTTGTAATTGGTACTTTGGCAGATTTACAGCAGCAATATCCGTGGATTACGTTTAATATTCATACACATGAAAGTAAGGTGATTATTCAAAAAATTATCAATACAGAAATTGATTTTGGCTTGATTTTAGATCCTTTGATACATGCGCAACTTGAAGTTTTATCGTTTATAGAAATTCCAATCGGCTTTGTGATGAGTCCAAAGCATAAGCTTGCGACTCATGCAAAACTCACTCTTGCTGATACATTTGAAAGTCGCCATATTATTGCAGATGCACCCTTGATCATTCATGAACGAGTCATCGCAATGTACAAAAAACAGCATATTGTGCCCATACATCAAACCCTGACCAATGATATCCGACTCATGATTTCAATGTTAAAAAGAAATATGGGGGTTGCGATTCTGAGCTATTTAGATGTTTATACTGCCGTTGAGAATAAAGAATTGGTTTTTATTCCGATTTGTGAAAAAGCAATTCAACCACTAACTTTAGCGCTATGTGCAGGGCAACGCCGTCAACTTTCCAGAATTTCCCAAATTTTGATACAACAATTGAGCAGGAATATGGAACAGTTAAAAATTTCTCCACATGACAAAAAATAGCGTGCAAATATTTTCCAGACAGCCAAATCAGACTCTATCTACCGAGCTTTTCATCAATTGAAATCACAATGATTAAACTTAGTTATAAATAATAAATTTTAAAAACTCAGTTGGACTGAAGACCTTTTAGCAGTGAAAAATAAGGTGTTTCTATGGCAATGTCGGAGGGTAAAGTCAAACTCATCAATCGATTTACTTCATCTTGACTAATCCCTAAATTGATAAACATGCTTTCCATTACCAGATTTAAATAATCCTGACCCACTGTTTCCGTTAAAATAGTTTCCATAGAGTAATAGGCAGAACCCAGAAAAATATCACGCGATACCCGATAATCTTTGATCGTAATTAAAGCCAAGTCATCGGCTTTTTTTAAGTCTCGAGTGAGATAGAGTGAAATATTTCTACCACGAATAGTAAATTTGGGACCTATGCTGGTAATTAATTGTCCCCAGATGGGATAGCGAATCGCAGAACGTAAATATAATTTAGTAGCCAACATTATTCGCTCAACGGGATGGTCATATTGCAAAATAATAGGTTCAATAATGTCCAGTACCTCGTCACTCATCTGCATGGCAATTTCAGTGAGCAAATCATTTGTCGAAGTAAAGTAATTATAAAAAGTACCTCGAGATACACCAGCATGTTTGACAAAATCATCAATCAATAAATTTTGCTCGGCAGGCGCTTGGCAATATAGATCAAGCGATGAAAGCATCAAATGATTTTTCATTTTTTGCTTTTTTTCTAAACCGACTCTGCTTCGGTGGTCCAATTTTTCCTCTTTAGAAGCTTTATGCTATCTCATTGAAATCTTAACTATATTATCTAAATTTTGGTCTAAATCCAAAAGTAATCTTCATTTGCCTTATGCAAAAATATAAATATTTAAAAATCAAAAACATAATTTGATCACTTTTAAACTGATCAAAAAATGATTGACAACATCTTTTTTTAGGTTAAATATGACAATATGTCATAATGACAAAATGTCAATTTAATAAAAAAGGGAATAGAAGCATGAAGCTTATCCGATTTGGTACTCAAGGAAATGAAAAGCCAGGGATATTAGACAACAAAGGCATAATCCGCGATGTTTCATCACTGATTCCAGACTGGAGTCCAGAATGGCTAAGCAATGAAAAACTTGCCCTTGTGAAACAGCTCGATTTGGATATTTTCCCAATCGTAGATACAGCGCAAAGGCTTGGTACGCCTGTGACTGGTGTACGTCAATTTATTGCGATTGGGCTGAATTATGGTGAGCATGCTCGAGAGGCAGGTCTAGAATTCCCTGCTGAACCTGTTGTGTTTCTCAAAGCTATTACTTCTCTAAGTGGTCCAAATGACAACGTGGTTTTGCCGCCAAACTCAACGGCAACAGATTGGGAACTCGAACTCGGTTTTGTGATGAGCAAAATTGCTCAGAATGTATCCGAAGCAGACGCTTTGGATTATGTCGCAGGTTACTGTCTGGCTAATGATGTTTCTGAGCGTCATTGGCAGTTACAACGTAATGGGCAATGGGGCAAGGGTAAAAGCTTTGACACCTTTGGTCCTATTGGACCGTGGTTAGTGACGCGTGATGAATTAACAGATCCACAAAATGTTCAATTTTCATTAAAAGTCAACGATGAACTCATGCAGTCTGCCCATACCAGCGACATGATTTTCTCTGTGGCGAAAATTATTGCCTATGTCAGTCAATTTATGACGCTTTTACCGGGTGATGTGGTGATTACAGGAACACCAGCGGGTGTAGGTGGTGGAATGAAGCCAGCGCGCTTCCTTAAAAAAGGTGATGTTGTGACACTGGACAGTGATCTGCTAGGTCAGCAAAAACAAGTGATTGTGTAATGTAAAAACACCCGCTTGTTTTCTTTATGGATGAAAGAAATAAACAACATTAGGACAATGTTATGAATAATAAAAGACAAGATCAGCTTGCGGTGCACTCTATCTGCGAGTTCATAATCAGCGTTCCAGATCTACAGAAGGCTTATGACTTTTTTAATGCTTTCGGTTTGCAAGTCAAACGATCAACGGCGGGACATCTTGAACTCTATACTTATGGAGATACCCATCGGTGGGCGCGTATTTATCAGGCTGGTGATAAAAAACAATTGAAATGGTTATCTTTTGGCGTCTATGCCGAAGATTTTGATGCAATGCAACAGCACATCGCGGCAAAGAATATCCAGACCATAACAGCATTGGACGATCATGCCGAGCAATCGTTTTGGATTCGAGGGCCAGATAATCTTGCTTTACAGATTATGGTGGCAGATAAAGTTTCGCCTAGCCACAAATCTCAAGCCATTTATCCATCAACGGAGTCAAGAGCTGGACGTGCGCCAAATCGAAATTCAATTACTCAAGTTCATCCTGGATACCTATCTCATCTTTCCATTTTTACGGTAGATGTTGAAGCCACGGTGGATTTTTATGTTGATGTATTAGGTCTGCGTATTTCTGATCAGTCACGTGGCATTGTGGCATTTTTACATGGTGCTCATGGTAGTGATCATCATCTACTTGCCATTGCAAAATCCAATGGTGGTGGTTTACATCATTCGAGCTGGAATGTAGATCGGATTGATGATGTTGGACTAGGGAAACAGCAAATGGAGCAGGCGGGTTACGATCAAGGGTGGGGGCTTGGACGTCATGTTCTGGGTTCAAATTATTTCCATTATGTTCGCGATCCTTGGGGAAGTTATGCCGAATATTCGCATGACATCGATTTTGTCGCACATGATCATGATTGGCCTGCTGCGAACCATCCTGTTGAAGACTCGATGTTTGTATGGGGGCCAAACCCTCCAAAGGATTTTATTACTAACTACGAAACCATTTAATTAAAAGGAATTTAATCATGGTAGCTCAGCAAACAGATGTGATTGTTGTCGGTTTTGGACCTGTCAGTGCAGTTTTGGCATTAAATCTGGCACGAAAAGGCCATCAGGTTCAGATTTTTGAACGCTGGACAGAGCGTTATCCATTACCACGTGCCATTTGTATCGACCACGAAATGCGTCGTATGTTATTGACACTTGGTTTGGAGCAACAACTGCAAGCGATTATTCAGCCAGGTGAAACTTATCAATGGGTCAATGCTGACTGGAAAGAACTCATTACCTTCGATTGGGCACGTGAGTCGATTTCAGGCGGTGCGGAAGTAAATTTTATTCATCAACCCAGCTTTGAAAGATTAGTTGAAAATGAATTAAAAAAATATCCAAATGTCGATGTTCGTCTTGGTTATGAAGTTCTAAAAATAGAACAAGATGCACAGCAAGCCAAAGTAATGGCTAGAAATCTGGCAACAGAACAAACCGATTTATTTTCTGCAAGTTTTGTGGTTGGTGCCGATGGTGCAAATAGTATTGTACGGCAGTCGATTGATGCTAACTGGTTTGATAAAGGTTTTCAGGCAGATTGGTTAGTCGTAGATATTATTCCAAATGAAAATATCCGAAATAACATTCCCGTCGAAGCCACACAATATTGTAATCCTGAACGACCAACTACGATTGCTCCTGCGGGAATTTTTGAAGGTCAATATTTGAGAAGATGGGAATTTATGCGTTTACCGCATGAGTCAGTGGCCGATCTTGAAAATGAAGAAAAGGTGTGGGAACTGCTAAAGCCGTGGGTTACTTCAGAACAGGCCACCTTGATTCGCTTCAAATTATATAACTTTAAATCTCTTATTTCACAAAAATGGCGGCAAGATCGAATCCTGATTGCAGGGGATGCAGCACATGTGATGCCACCCTTTATGGGACAAGGAATGTGCGCAGGTTTTCGTGATGCGCTAAATTTATCATGGAAAATCTCAGGTGTATTAAGTGGTCAATATAATGATGAGATCTTGGAAAGTTATTTTGAAGAACGTAGTCCACACGTCAATGATGTGATTGAGCTATCGATGTTCTTGGGTAAAGTGATTTGTGTATCTGACCCAACCGAAGCACAGCAACGAGATCAGGCATTTTTTGATGGGATTGTACCGCCACCACCAAATTTTCCTGATTTGACCCAAGGAATTTTGGCAAAAAATCCAAAATTTAACCCGCAGCAAATTGCAGGTCAGTTGTCTCCACACAGCATTTTACAATGTGGCGCCGTTCAGAAAAGATTGGATGATTTGATTTCAGGACAATTTGCATTATTGACTCTGAATCAGACTATAGCGCTTTCATCATCAGACCAATTACAAACCCTTTCATTGCAGGATGAACAATCCAAAGATATTCAGCAGGTGATCACGCAATTTATGCAGCAGCATCAAATTCAAGCCATGCTGGTTCGCCCAGATTTCTACATCTTTGGTGCGGTTGAACAAGCTGAAGATGCACAGCAATTGATTGAGTATTTTGAGGCATATATGCAGCAATACAGCTCGACACATGCAACTGCTATAGCTTAGTGAGACAAACAAAATGAGTAAAATATATCAAAATGCCGCAGCAGCTTTGGATGGTGTGATAAAGGATGATTTGACTATTGCAGTAGGAGGATTTGGATTATGTGGTATCCCAGATCAACTAATTACTGCGGTTAGAGAGAGTGGTGTCAAAGATTTGACCTGTATTTCCAATAATGCGGGATTGGATGATTATGGGCTTGGGATGTTGTTAAAAACTCGCCAGATTAAAAAAATGATTGCGTCTTATATTGGTGATAACCAAGAGTTTGAGCGTCAATTACTCACAGGTGAGTTAGATGTAGAGTTGACACCACAAGGCACATTAGCAGAAAAACTTCGTGCTGCGGGGGCTGGTATTCCTGCGTTCTATACACGTACAGGTGTAGGTACGGTGATTGCAGAGCAGAAAGAAATTCGTGAATTTAATGGTCAGGAATATTTATTGGAACAATCTTTTCAGGTCGATGTGGCGCTGGTGAAAGCTTACAAGGCAGACAAAGCAGGTAATTTGGTTTTTAGAAAAACGGCCCGTAATTTTAATCCAGACTGTGCAGTCGCAGGAAAAACGACAATTGTTGAAGTTGAACAACTGGTCGAGATTGGCGAAATAGACCCAGATGATGTGCATTTACCCGGTATTTATGTACAGAGAATTATCCATGTTCCCAACCCTGTAAAACGGATGGAGCAAGTGAAACTCAAACAACAGGCGGGAGCATAAAATGGGCTGGTCAAGATTTGAAATGGCGCAACGCGCTGCACAAGAGTTGCAAGATGGCTTCTATGTCAATTTAGGAATTGGTTTACCTACATTGGTGGCAAACTACATTCCAGAAGATTCACAAATTTGGTTGCAGTCAGAAAATGGTCTATTGGGCATGGGTGAATTTCCAACGGAGGAAACGGTGGATGTCGACCTCATCAATGCAGGCAAGCAAACAGTCACTGCAATTCCGGGTGCTTCCTTTTTTGAAAGTTCTGCTTCTTTCGCCATGATTCGTGGGGGAAATATAGATGTGGCGATTTTGGGTGCGATGGAAGTATCAGAACAGGGAGATTTGGCAAACTGGATGGTACCTGGTCAAAAAGTCAAAGGCATTGGTGGTGCAATGGATTTGGTTGCAGGGGTTAAAAAAGTCGTTGTTCTTATGGAGCATGTTGCTAAATCAGGAAAACCTAAACTATTGAAACACTGTCAATTGCCACTGACTGGTAAGAAAGTGGTGCAACGGATTATTAGTGATTTAGGTGTGATTGATATTACCCCACATGGTTTTAAATTGGTCGAACTGGCTAAAGATGTCTCGATCAAGCAGATTCAGGACGCAACTGGCGCAGACTTAATCATTGAATCAAATTAAGCAATTAGTCAGTCTTTCATGTATTAAAAACAAAAAATTGCTGGCTTCAATCTAATAGCAGGATAGGACATCTTGCAGGTTGAGTCATGCCAAAAAAAGGATGTATCTCATGTTAAAAACAACATTAAATGTAGTATGTGGTTTCATATTGTCAGTAGCCAGTAGTCAGGTTTTTGCACTGGAAAATGGTGCTGATTCGGCAGCATTGGGCGCAGAAGGTAATATGGCTGGTAATTTGCCCCCAGCAGGGGTTTATTTGCTAACCTATTTTCAGGATTATAGTGCAAATAAAATGGTAGATCGCCATGCAGATTCCACTGTTCCAAATTTTGATTTGGATGTTAATGCATTGGTACTACGAGTAGTGTGGATGACGGATAAAACCTTTTTAGGTGGTCAGCTTGGGTTTTATGGTATCCAGCCTATGATAAGTATGCGTTTAAATGTAGCAGGTTTATCGGATAGTGATAAAGGATTGGCTGATTTTGTTTTTGCCCCATTATTGGCGTGGCATCAGGGTAATCATCATTGGGGTGTTGCTCTGGAAAACGTTGTACCGAGCGGAGATTATGATAAAAATCATTTAGCCAATATTGGTAAAAATTACTATACAGGGCGACCAATGTTCGCTTATAGCTATATCAATCATTATGTGGATATTTCCACTAAATTTTCCTATAGCATCAATGGCAAAAATGATGATACTGATTATCGCTCAGGGGATTATGCCGCTGTTGATTATAATATTGGGTATCATATTTCTCCAGCTTTAACCGTGGGTGTGCAAGGTTATGCCTTAAAGCAAACGACTGCGGATAAAGTAAATTCTGTCAAAATTGAAGATAATAAAGCACAAGTGATCGCTTATGGGCCTGCAATAGCTTATCACCCATCTCGACAATGGTTTTTGGAAGGGAAATATTTGATTGAAGATCAAGTAGAAAATCGAGCCAAAGGGCATAATATCGGATTGAAATTTGTGTGGAGTTTTTAGGTCTTTGATATAGATTCCATCTAGTTTAGATTACTCAATTTTGTTTATTTTAATGTTACTCCGATCAACCATGTTCCAGATTAAAATATCGCCTTTAATCTGGACGTGATATTTGATAATTTAATTGTACATAATTCAAGCAAGGTTATTTGTAACATGCTAGCGACTTGAATTAAATCACAATGAAATTTCCCGTAATCTTATAAAAATTTTTAAATTATATTAAAGGGTTAATCCGCATTTAATAATTTAAAATAATGTTTAATCCATTGTTTTTATATGGAATTTTAATCAATATTCTCAATCCTAAGGTAATATTTAATAGTTTTATATCATGATAAATTTCAAATAATAGTTCGATTAATATTTAAAAATAATAAAGATATATCAAACATTTATAAGAAATTAACAAAGATGCTATAAAATTTCAATAAATTGCATATGTAAATGCTAATTATTATCATTATCTTATTCTTGCTGCTATATGCAGTAGGTCGTTAAAGAAAAATCATAAAGTTAATTTAAGTGATGACCAGAAATGGCTGCTTATTTTACTCTATTTTAGAGGATATACTCAGATGAAAGAGCTTGCCAATCGTTTGGCGATGCAACATCTCGTCAATGCCTATACTCAGGAAACTGATAAAGGGCATTTACTCGAAAACTTTCAACAAAACTCTCCCCAACAAGCGTTTAGCCAAGGCTTGACCTTACTTGTTATTCCAGTTGAAAGTTTAAATGCTCAAATACTGGTCGCTTTATCTTATGTTAGTCGAGTGGGTCGACATCGACTGGCAGCATTGCCAAAGTTATGGATTAATCATCAATTTCGTGATTTAAGTATGGTGGCTATTGCCACCATTTTATTGGAAGAATTAATTTTAAATGAAACCAATAAATTAGATGCGGCATCACTTATCGAGCGATGGATACAAAGTCGTGATGCCTTGCAGCAGTTTTTAAACCATCGATCACAGAACTTAGATGCTTTAATTGATGCAGAACAAAACTTCATCGAGTCTGAACAAGCTTTGTTGTTGGGACACAGTATGCATCCAGCCCCTAAAAGCCGTACAGGTTTTATCCATGAAGACTGGCATAAATTTTCGCCTGAATATCAGGGTAAAACGCCACTTCATTTCTGGTTGGTTCATCCAGATTCAATTGCTGAAGGGAGTGCAGAAGGGCAACTGATCTCTAGTCAGCTTAAAGATTATTTGAAATGGCAAATGTCTGAAGCGGATATACGTCTTTTAGAAAATTATGCTCACTATAAATTATTGCCTTTACACCCTTGGCAGGCACGATATCTACAAAGCAAGAAATGGTACAGTCAGCTTAAGCAAAAAACGAGATTGATTGATCTTGGCTTACAAGGTGTAGATTTTTATCCAACTACTTCTGTTCGAACATTAGCCAGTTTTTCATCGCCATGGATGCTTAAACCATCATTGTCTGTGATGATTACTAATTCAATTCGGGTCAATCTGGCCAAAGAATGCCATCGTGGAGAATTGACGCATCGGTTATGGCATAGCGTTTTAGGCAAACAAATTCTAAAAAATTGTCCCACCCTTAAAGCGGTGAATGATCCTGCATGGATTGCGCTGAGACTGGATGATGAAATCATTAATGAAAGTATTTGTATTTTTAGAGACCAGCCTTTTAACCGCAATGATCAGATTACGTGTATAGCGTCGTTGTGTCAGGATCATCCAGCTAAACCGCTGAATCGTTTTAATGCTTTATTTGACAAAATCAGTCAGCAACATCCGTCATTTACCCATCAACAAATTGCAATGAATTGGTTTCATGACTTTTTAGAAATTAGCCTAAAACCATTGATGTATCTCTACCATGAATATGGCATGGCCTTTGAGTCACATCAGCAAAATGTTTTGGTTGAACTTGAAAACTTTAAACCAAAAAATATCTGGTTACGTGATAATCAGGGATTTTATTATATCGAGGAATTGGCAGAGAAAGTTCTTCACCAGTTTCCCGAACTCAATGAAAAAGCGCATGCAGTTGGACCACAAAGCTTTGTGGATGAGCGTTTTAGTTATTATTTCTTTGGCAATACCTTGTTTGGGTTGATTAATGCGATTGCTGCAACGGGCTATGTGTCTGAAGATGATTTACTCGAATATCTGCAAAAAACCTTAATCGCATTATTAGAGCAATATCCACAAAGTTCGTTAATAAAAAGTTTGTTGTACAAAGAAAGTCTGCCTTATAAGGGAAATCTGCTGACTCGGTTGCATGAACTAGACGAATTAATTGCGCCTGTTGAGCATCAATCTGTTTATGTTGAATTACCGAATCCACTGATGATCAAACAAGAGGATTTACTCTATGCTTGATTTCATTGGTATCGGCTTAGGCCCTTTTAATTTAAGTTTAGCCAGTTTGCTGCAAGACAAAACTAAACTTAACTATTTATTTTTTGAGCAAAAAGATTGTTTTGACTGGCATGCAGGCATGCAGTTACCCAACACCATGTTGCAAGTGCCTTTCATGGCAGATTTGGTGTCGATGGTTGATCCTACCAGTCCTTATAGCTTTTTAAATTATTTAAAACATCAGCAACGGCTTTATAAGTTTTATTTTCTTGAGCAATCACATATTCCAAGAAAAGAATATAATCAGTATTGTCAATGGGTTGCGGCGCAACTAAATAATATCCAGTATCAGTCTCAAGTTCTGGAAATCGAAGCGCTTGCCTCAGGTTTTCAGGTGACTGTTGAGCAGCATGGCGTTAAACAGCACTATCGCTGTAAGCAACTCGTGCTTGGAACAGGTCATGTTCCTCACTTACCGGCTTGCTTATCAGCCATTGCTGAAATTCGTCCTGAACAATGCTTACATTCGGCGCATTATCTTTTTAAAAATAAAGCAGATTTGAATGGCAATGTGGTGGTCTTAGGTTCTGGACAGTCTGCGGCTGAAGTATTTCTGGATTTATTTGAGCTGCAAAATAATCGGCCAGATCAAGATATTGAATTGCATTGGTTTACCCGTTCCAGTGGTTTTTTTCCAATGGAATATGCACCGTTGGGTCTGGAGCATTTCAGTCCAGATTATCTGCAACATTTTTATCAACTCGATGAAAAAGTGAAGAGCAGTCAATTGGCTCAACAAGCTCTGCTTTATAAAGGCATTAGTGCCAAAACCATTCGTGAGATTTATCACAAACTCTATCAGCGCAGCATTTCTGGACAGGCTCTTGCGACTCATTTGCATAGTTGCTGTGAGTTAATGGATGCAACTCTTTTACAGAATGAGCAAGTCCGTTTACATTTTGTACATAAGACCACTCAGCAGGCTTTTTATCTGGATGCCGACAGTGTGATTGCAGCAACAGGTTATCGCACACCTCAGTTGAGCTTTATGGAAAAAATTTCTCCTTTGATTGAACGAGATTTGAAACATCGCTGGCAGATTACTCAGGATTACCAGCTTGTACATTCAGCCAAGGGAAATATTTTTGTGCAAAATCTGGAAATGCATAGTCATGGTGTGGGAACACCTGACTTGGGCTTGGGTGCTTATCGTGCCGCAGTCATTGCCAATCAACTTGCAAGCGAAACGATTTATGAGTTGGGAGATCAGCCGCAAACTTTCCAACATTTTCACTTAAATCAAAATCCAAATATTCAATTTACCCCCTCTGTTACAAACACGGTTGAGACTTGTCAGGACAAATCAGATCACAGAGGAGTGGAGGTGAGTCAGTATCATCGCCCCATAAACCATCTGCTGCATCTTCAAAGAAATAAATCCAAGCTGAAACAAGTCTTGTCCCATGTTTTTCAGTACGAGAAATCCCTATGAGTTTTGCACAGTTACAAATTAACCAGCAGCAATGGAGAGCGGCTGGACAGCGTTTAATTGAAATGGCGATTGCCGAATTTTTATATGAAGAAATTATAGAAGTTCAGGCATTAGGCAATGGATTGTATCAATTACAGTTGGCAGATCGAACCTATCAATTTAATGGTTATCGTTATTTATTGGGTCATTGGTATATTCAGGCTGGTTCTGTAAGAGATTTAAGTCAGGTCGAAACCCATCAAGCGGCGTGGAACTTACATGAATTTATTGTTGCGGCAGCGCAAGCGACTCAGGTTAAGCCATTCACCCAAGCTTATCTGATCAAGGAAATGAACAATACTTGGTTGGCAGAAGCACATCTTTTCGATGAAAATCGTTTAAATAGCGAAGCCGTTTTAACTGAATCGCATCATCGAATTGAAGGAATGTTGCGTGGACATCCGTGGCTCATCATGAGTAAAGGTCGTATGGGCTTTGGTTATGATGACTATCTCAATGCCGCGCCTGAATTGTCGCCTGAAGTGAAAGTATTGTGGTTGGCGGTACACCGCGATCTTGCCAATTATCGATTTAGCGAACACTGGAATGCTAAAGCACTTTATCAACATGAATTTGATGCTAAGGAACTTGAGCACTTTGCACAGAAGTTGTCCGAAAAAGATTTGAATGTAGAGGATTATTACCTTATCCCTGTACATGCATGGCAGTGGCATCAATGGTTAGTTGCAACTTATGCCAATGAAATTGTCGATCAAAAGATTATTGAACTGGATATAAGCTCAGACAGTTTTGTACCGATGCAATCGATTAGAACCCTATGTAATATTTCTAACCCGAAACGGCATTATATCAAGCTTCCAGTCAGTATTTTTAATACGGCAGTTTATCGAGGCTTACCTTCAAAACGAAATTTGGCTGCACCTGCTGTTACTGGTTGGCTTAAAAGTATTTTGGCCAACGATTCAGACTTGCAAGCAAGCGGTGTCGTGTTTTTGGGAGAAGTTGCCACTTTAACTATTCATCAGCCATGTTTCGATCGTATAGAAGGTGTGCCATATCAATTTAAAGAATTGTTTGGCTGTTTATGGCGAGAAAGTATTGATCCGTATATTTCTTCCGATCAGCAAGTATTGTCACAAGCCGCATTATTGCACCGCGATTTATCTGGTCGTTCTATCCTTCAAACCTTAATTGAAGCGTCTCATTTAAAACCGCTAGACTGGTTGGCGCAGTTCGCAAAGGTATGTTTGACGCCGCTTCTGATCTGTCTTTATCGTTATGGATTGGCGTTTTCCCCACATGGTGAAAATACCATGTTGATACATGAAAATGGTGTTCCAAAAGCTTTAGTTCTTAAAGATTTTATTGATGATGTGAATTTGGTTGATGAAGATTTCCCTGAGCTTGACGCTTTACCTGAAGAAGGAAATATTTTATTACGTCACAGTGCATTAGAGCTGAGTCATTTTATCTTTACTGGCTTATTCATGGTGCATTACCGCTATATCTGTAATGTGTTTTTAGAGGATTTTTCAGAATATAGCGAACTAGATTTCTGGCAAACCATCCAAAACAGTATTCTTGATTTGCATCAATCGCATCCAGAATTATCAGAAAGAATTGAAAAGTTTTCCATGCTTCGTCCTGAGTTCGAAAAAATTTGTCTTAATCGGGTGCGCTTATTTACGACCAGTTATAACGATGAGGCAGAACGTCCTGTTCCAGTTTTTCTTGATCCTATTCCAAATCCTGTCAGTAAAGAAACTTTGGCAAACTGGCAACATCAGTTAAATGCTGAATCTAGACACATTCATATTGCTTAGAGATGAGATAAAAATGAATACGATTTCAAAAAAACTTCCTGATTATTATGAATATTTTGAAGAAGGTACTCAGTATTATTTGCGTCAGGTGCAATATCCACAGGATATAGCATTGCTACATAAATGGATGCATGAACCGCATGTGATTCCACAATGGCAACTCAATAAAACTGAATTAGAGCTACATGTTTATTTTGACAAAATGCTGGCTGATGATCATCAACGCTTATTAATTGTTGGAATTGATGGGCAGGATGTCGGTTATACCGAAATTTATGAAGGCAAGCGTGATCGTTTGGGACGCTATTATGATGGTCACGAGCATGATTTGGGTTGGCATTTGCTATTTGGTGAAAAATCAGCTTTTGGTAAAGGATATTTACGTCCGACCATTCGATTATTAAGTTTTTATATTTTTGAAAATGCTCAATCGATCAAGATCGTGGGTGAACCTGATCATACCGTTAAACCCTATGCGGCTGTTGTAGAGGAACTGTGTTATGAAGCGCAGGGTCTAATTCCAATGGCTGAAAAAACAGCGATGCTGTATTACTGCTATCGCGATAAATTTTATCAGAAATTTAAAGATGAACTGATTCGCTCGCAATCATTTAAAAAACAAAATCTGGCGGCAGAATATAGCTCATGACCTTAAGTAGTCATTATATCCAGATCCTTGATATGCAGTTTTCAGGTCATGTTTCGAGTCGCGAATTTGAAGATTGGCTGTCGCAGATACAGTTTTTTCTGGATCAGGGACGTGCTTTTGTCCTCATTATGCAAACTTTACCACAGACTGAATTTCCCGAGGATTATCGGGAAATTCAGTCACGTTGGTACAAAAGCTATAAGTCACTTTTTTTCCAATATTGTTTGGGACTGGCTCGTATTGCACAGGATGAAGATGATCGTATTCGTCTGGATACACCAGCTTTGCAGCAGGCTTGGCGAGTGCCTTATTTTGTAAGTTTATCTAAAACAGATGCACTGGATTGGGCCGTGCAGAGGTCATTATGCAAGACGCAAATCACATGACAAACCAAAAACAAATAACAGCAGTCTCGGCATTGGGACTGGGCGTAATTGTCATTTTATATCTAGCGCATGCTTTACCATTGTATTTTTACAATGTGGCATTACCTGCCATTTTGAGACATCAAGGTGTAGATTTACGATGGATTGGGATGTTGTCACTGCTCTATATTCCGTGGGCTTTTAAATTTTTCTGGGCACCAGTACTGGATCGTTTTTATCTGAAAAAACTGGGTAAACGCAAAACATGGTTGTTGTTTACGCAACTTGCATTGGTTGCAGGAGTGATCATGCTCGCGATGACTCAGTTTAATTATGGTATCTGGGTCTTTGTAATCATTGGTCTGTGGATTTCTACTTTTGCTGCCACACAGGACATTGCGATAGATGGCTATACCGTAGAAACGCTAGCTGAGTCTGAGTATCGTTTGGGCAGTATGGCACAAAGTATCGGCGTGGCTTTAGGCAGTATGATTGGTGGTGCTGCAACTTTATGGCTCTATCAACATTATGGCTGGCAAGTTGCCTTGCTTACTTTGGCGGTATTAACCGCGCTCACCATGTTGGCTATATCGCAAATTAAAGAACGTCCACAGCAGACGACATTCAAACAACCGCCAAGTTTAAAAAATGCTTTTAAGCGATCCGAAATTCGGTGGGCCTTGTTACTGATTCTATGTTATCGCTTTGTTGAAGCACCTGCCATGGCCATGCTCAATCCTATGCTGATAGATCAGCAATGGTCTTTGACTGAAATTGGGGTGTTGATGTCGGTGTTCGGCGCATTAGTCGGATTGTTGGCTGCGGTAACGGCGGCATTTTTACTCAAAAAATTGGCAGCAACCCAACTGTTAATATGGGCGGGTTGGTTAAGAACTTTTGTCTATGCCGTCATTGGCATAGCTATTTTACTCAGTTGGTTTGAAGTCTGGCACGGCTTATTGGGTTTATTTGTGATTGTCATCTTGGCGATTCGTTATATCGCCATGACGGCTCTCTATGCTTATTTCATGCAGAACAGCTCGAAACAGCAGGCGGGTACTGACTTTACCATTCTGGTGTGTTTTGAGTTGCTAGTTTATTTCTTAGGAGGTGCTTTTTCTGGCTTTTTAGCCAAAGGATTGGGTTATGGCAATTTTTATATCGTGCTTGCTATTGCTTCAGTCTTAAGTGTCATTTTGTCTCAGATGATTGTTAGAAAATCAAAAACGAACCCCACTATTATTTAGGGATTATCATGAAACATCGTTCATTTGCTACATCTATTACTGTATTAAGTCTTGCTGTAAGCGGTCAGCTTTATGCTGATACACAAGTATCGGGGGATACACAGCAGTCTGTACAGACCACCAAACAGTTAGCACCAATCGTGACAACAGCCACACGTTCCGCACAAAGTATTGCTGAAATTGCAGGGACAGTGCAATCTATCGATCAAGCTCAAATCCAGCAACAGGCGGCGGCAGGACGAAAAATTGCGGATATTTTGGCACAACTAATTCCGTCATTGGGCGCGAGTAGTGGAACCACCAGTAACTATGGACAAACCATGCGTGGTCGCCAGATTCTGGTCATGATTGATGGTGTACCACAAACTGGCTCGCGTGATTTGTCACGCCAGTTTAATAGTATCAGTCCAGATATGATCGAACGTATCGAAGTGGTTTCGGGTGCAACCAGTATTTATGGTTCTGGGGCAACTGGCGGTATTATTAATATTATTACCAAACGTGCCAGTGACAAGCCTTTAAGCTTTGAAACCAAACTCGGCGTGACTTCTGGCAATGATTTTAATCATGATGCTTTAGCCTATGAAGCCATGCAAAGTATGTCTTTTAATCAGGGCGCACTCAGTGGTTTTTTAGGCGCGACTTATACCAAGCGCGGTGAAATTCAGGACAGTCGTGGTGATCGTATTGCACCTGAACCTGCACAAACAGATCGTTCAGACACTGAAACAATCGATGTAAATGGTCGTATCACCTTTAAACTGACTGATCAGCAATCTTTGAGTGTAGGCGCTCAGTATTATAATGATGAACAAGACAGTGACTATGGCCCAGATTATGGGAAAAATGTGGCTGTGTTATTTGGTGCCAAGCCATCACTTAAAGCGGTGAAAGGTTTACAATTGGATGATCAGCCATTTACAGAGCGTTATGGGGTTAATGCACAATACCGTAATGAAAATCTGTTGGGTCAGATATTAAATATTGAAACCTACTATCGAAATGAAAAAGCGCGTTTCTACCCATTTGCCGCAGCGTATACCCGTGCAGCACCTGTCTATGCAGTTCTCCAATCTGAAAATGAGTCCAAAGTGGCAGGTATTCGTGCCGCAATGGAGTCTAATCTAAATGTGGCGAACCGCAATTTAAAACTCACTTACGGGGTTGATTATGATCACGAAGAAGGCAGTCAGGAAGCAGATCGTTATAATCTAAATACATTTGTTGCTAGTAATGGCTTAAATATCAAATCGACAGGAACCAATATTGCCTATGGCCCCGAAGTAACTGTTGAAAATCTGGGTGCTTTTTTGCAGGGGGATTACACATTAACTGATCGTTTAAATGTGCAAGCGGGGATTCGCTATCAACATATTAAAAGTGACAGTGATGCATTTTCACCGACGACAGAATTGTTAATTGCTGATGACCGTGCTTCGGCAGGTCAAAGCTATAACCCTGCGGTGATTGCGGCAGGTTCAGTCAAACACAATGCTACGCTATTTAATATTGGTCCAGTATTTAAATTGACTGACCAACAGCAGATTTTTGCCAATTTTTCACAAGGCTTCAGTTTACCTGATATGCAGCGTGTATTACGTGATGTGCAGGCGGGATTTGTAGTGCAATCTAGCAATGTTGAACCGATTAAGGTCAACAGCTATGAGTTGGGTTGGCGTTTACAGGGCGATGAAGGCCTGAATTTAGGGGTAACTGGTTTTTATAATACCTCCGATAAAGTGGTTCAGTTTAAATCTGACCGTAGTGTCAATGTCGCAGATACTGACCAACGTATTTATGGTGCGGAAGCCAATGTGAGTGTTCCTGTACTGGAACGATTTACTGTAGGCGGTACGCTAGGTTATACCCGTGGTGAATTTAAAGATGCGAGCGGAGAATGGCGTGAGCTGAATGCCTTACAAATATCACCAATCAAAGGAACGGTATTTGGTGAGTGGCAAGATGGCAATGGCAATAGCCTACGAGTACAAACCCTTGCAATCAAAGGCACCGACAAAGCGTATAAAGATTCACTTCAAGCCGTTTATGATGCCAATGTCCAGCCCAATGCTGCAGCCAAAGTTAAAGGCTATGCGGTTATGGATGTAATCGCAAATGCTAAAGTTGGGCCAGGAACTTTGGGCTTTGGGGTTTATAACGTGTGGAATACCGACTATAAAACCGTGTATAGCCAAGCGGTTGTACCTGTTTATGGCGCTATTTCAAGCTTACCCGCACAGGGACGTACTTACGGTCTGAGTTATAGCGTTAAATATTAAAAGGCATATTGGTTTTTAATATCAACCGCTCTAAGTAATTTGAAGTCGAGTTAAGCAATTAGCTCGATTTTTTTTTCTAATCATGCAATATTTTGATAAATTTCTGATCAGGGAAAGTTAAATGATGTTTACAGCGTCTTGTTTGTGCGGCGGCATTCAATTGAAACTATTGGCTCCTTTAAATCCAATCAATGTCTGTCACTGTAAACAGTGCCAAAAAGCCCAAGGCAGTGCATTTGCTGCGATTACTCAAGTTGAAACCAAAGATCTGGAAATTGTGCAGGGAGAAGAACTTTTACAGGCGTATTTTGCAACGCCAGATAAAAAGCGGGTATTTTGTAAACAATGTGGCTCACCAATTTATAGCGCACGTTTAGATAAACCCGAAATCATTCGTTTACGTGCAGGACTGATCAATGAACCAGTCGATGTAAATGTTGTCTCACATGCATATGTCAATTCCAAAGCAATGTGGCACGTGATTGGCGATCAGGCTCCGCAATATCCAGAAGCTTTGCCATCTACATTAGTTAAATAAAGGTGTTTCTGGGTCGATAACTTGGTTGTGATCCAGATCTAAACTTTCCAGTAATGATTCGAGTAAATGATTATCGCGGTCATTACGCCACGCCATTGCTGTAGTAATAAATTCTAAATTTTCTGCCAAAGGTAAAATGACAACATTTGGATATGAAAAACGTGTAATAGAGTAGGGAACCAACGCGATTCCTTGACCACACCCTACAAATGCAATTTGTGAAGTCACCGAGCGAACTTCATGAATGACTTTAGGGAAAAAACCTTGCTTGCGGCACATACCTGTCAAAATATCATAGGATAATGGACTGATCTTTCGAGCAAACATAATAAATTGTTCTTGGCTCAATTGAGAAAGAGAGACTTCCTGATATGTTGCCAAAGGATGCTTTTCAGGCAGTGCGACCGCAAGATGTTCACGAATGAGGGGACGAGATGCAATATGAGGTCCTAAGTCACCTTCCAGACGGGCGAACGCCAAGTCAATATCACCATTTTCTAAGGCTGGAATTGCCTCAATGGTATCAATCTCTTTGACATGAATGGTCAGATTGGGAAAATGCAGTTTGGCGTGTTCAATAAATTTAGGTAAAACTTCAATAATAGAAGCACTAATTGCGCCAATGGTAATCGTTCCAATTTGACCTTGCGCTGCCTCCCGAACTGCAATTTCCAGATTTTCAAGTTGATCCGCGAGTTTTTTCACAGCAGGCAGAATAGCGCGACCTGCGGGAGTAAGTTTAGTACCCCGTCTTGAGCGTTCAAATAGCTGTAGATTTAAAGAATGCTCTAGTACTTTAATTTGTTCAGTTAAGGGTGGTTGTGACATGCCGAGTTTTTTTGCGGCACGACCAAAATGCTGTTCTTCTGCAACTGTTAAAAATAACCATAAATGTCGGATCAAACGAAAATTAATCATATAGATAGTAAAATGATATGACAGTGATCTTAAAATTATATTTTACCTATCAGAGAAAGAACAGTACATTGATCATCTGCTTTAGGATGCTATCGATATATAACTGATAAAGACTGGTTTTTATTGAACCAATCTTCTGTTGGATATAAGCCAAGATTGAATAGGGACTCAACACCATGATTTTAAATGCTGAATATCACGCTTCACCGAACCCAGTGAATGAAATACCCGTTGTGGTACTACACGGTTTATTTGGTAGCCTTTCTAATTTAGGCATGATTGCGAGAAAATTGAATCAGAATCATCACGTGATTCAGATGGATTTGCGCAACCATGGTGGGTCGCCGCATGCAGCAGATATGAGTTATGAGTTGATGGCGCAGGATGTGGTCGAAACACTCGATCATTTACAGGTCAATCATTTTTCTTTGGTTGGGCATTCTATGGGTGGAAAAACCTCGATGAAAATCGTCGGTTTATTTCCTGAACGCGTTGAACAACTGGTCATATTGGATGTTGCACCTGTGCCTTATGCGGGAGAACGTCATGATGGTATGTTTGGCGCGATCGATGCTGTGATTGAACAGCAAAATCCGAATTTAAGCCGTACTCAGGCGGCAGAAATCATGAGAAAATATCTACCGCATGAGATGATTGTGCAGTTTTTACTTAAATCCTTTGTAAAAGGTCAATGGCTATATAATGTAGATGCATTTAAAGCCAATTATGGAAATCTTGTGGGATGGAATCCAATCCAGCCATGGAATAAACCGTGTTTGTTTATCCGGGGTGGAAATTCGGAGTACATTTTGCCTCAATATCAAGCCGAAATTGAACAGCAATTTCCGCAAGCACGCATTGAAACTGTTGAAGGAACAGGGCATTGGTTGCATGCAGAAAAGCCAGATATCATTTTAGGTTTAATTCAAAATTATTTGAATCATGAGGTTGAAGCGAATGTATAAGCTGCAACTGCGATTGTTAAAGTCAATCGCCGCAAAATCCTATGGATTATTAGATGTTATCTCCCCGGTTAAAGGCGTTCTTCAAACCTGCTGATCAAGATAAACCTTCGTTTTTTTCAATCCTTCTCATCGGGATCGCACAGATCATCGTATGGGGAGGATCTTTCTTTTTATTGGCAGTCATGGCACGACCAATTATGTCCGAAATGGGCTGGGGGCGTGAACTGGTCTATGGTGCCTTATCTTTAAGTATCTTAGTTTCTGCTTTTGCCTTACCGTATATTGGTCGTTTAATTACACGTCATGGTGGTAAAGAAATTCTTGCCATGAGCGGTGTCATTACCGCTTTAGGCTTATTGATACTGGCATTTAGCTATCATATCGCAATTTTTTTTCTGGCATGGATTGTGATTGGTTTGGGAATGTCTATCGGATTATATGACACGTTATTTGCAGTCTTGGGCAATCTCTTTGGATTAAATGCCAAAGTTGCCATTACCAGTGTGACACTCATTTCTGGCTTTTGTACTACGATAGTCTGGCCTGTTCAAGCTTACGGAGTTTCCTTATTTGGTTGGCGTGCAACCTGCGTATTTGGCGCTGTGGTGATGATTATTGTGATCTGGCCGATTTATCATTACGCATTGCCTAAGCCTAAAAAGATTGCAGAACAACCGTCGCTAAAACAGAAGAAAAAAGCCAACTCGATTAGCATCCCTAAATCTATGTATCACCTGATCTCAGTTATTTTTATGATTACTTCAATTATCATGACAGTGATGACAGTACAGTTGATTGATATTCTACAAGAAAATGGTCTGGCTTTAGCCAGTGCCATTGCGATTAGTGCTTTGATCGGGCCAAGTCAAGTTGCGTCACGTATGCTAGATTTGGTGATTAAGTTTGATCATCCGATTAAATCCTTATTGGTATCGGTAATTTTGGTGGTCTTAGGAATTGCTTTACTGTGTATTGCACCCAAATATGCTGCACTTGCAATGATCATCTATGGCGCAGGCAATGGCTTACGTTCCATTGTGCGTGGTACTTTGCCCTTGACCTTGGTCAAAAAAGAAGAATATGCCTATCTTATGGGGAAATTGGCTCGTCCATCACTCATCGCACAAGCTATGACGCCATTGATTGCAGGCTATATGATTGATACTTTAGGTGCGAATACAGTGCTTTATAGTATTGCGTTCTTGGCGCTTTTAAATGTTATTTTCTCGATGATATTAATGAAAGAAATTCGACAGAAAAAAGTAATTACCCAAAGTTAAGGTTTCAAAGCTAAATTAAAAAAATAGAATAAAAAAATCCAACCCGACCCAGGGTTGGATTATAAAGCTGGCGTCGTTTAAACCAGAGCTTTATATTAACCTTAATTGTCTAAGATTTAAATTATTATTTATTAAAAAATGATCATATTATTTTATTGTTCTTATAAAAATAAATAATCGGATATATGTGGTATTCTTTGTTAAAATATACTTGTGATTATAGCTGAGTTTTCAAAAATGGATTTGGAACAATTATCGATACATGATCATTTTTCTGGGAAAGATGTTTTGCTTGCTGATGTCGTTCGAGCGCATGTCTATCAATTGCTTAGACATATGGAAATACAGGATACATCCACAGATAGTAAGCTATATCCTTATTTTTTAAAAGAAATGGAAAAAGGCGTATTCTCTGCTGTGCTCATTAATACACGAGGTAATCAGGCACAGGCATGTCAGTTTTTGGGGATTAGCCGTTTATGTTTATATAAGAAATTAAAGAAATATAAGCGTTTGAGCTAGATATTGTTAAACGAATAAAACGACTAAACATGATATTGGTGATAGATTATTTTTATATTTTATTTCTATGGTTGTTGTTGTTTTAATTTTTTTCATGACTTTTATTAATTATGTAATATGAATTATTTTCCAAGATTATTTTTTAAATAAAAAACCGAATAATTTAATTATTCGGTTTTTTATTTTGAGGATATAAGTAGTAATAATAAATTACTTATAATCCTAATGCCTGTTGCACTAATTCAGCTTGTTGTTTGGCATGTAAGTAAGGTGAACCACATGCGGGTGCAGCAGCAGTTTCTCTGCCTGCGTACTGTACATCAACCGTTTTGCCTAGTTTTGCCATGAGCTTATAGAGGCGTAAAACCATAAATAACCATGCACCCTGATTTTCTGGTTCTTCTTGTGCCCAAATCAATTGTTGCAGATTTGGATATTGGCTCAAGATTTCAGTTAAACGTGCTTCTGGATACGGATAAAGTTGTTCAATCCGCACCAGAGCGACATGCTCAAGCTGCTGCTCACGACGTTTTTCTACTAAATCGTAATAGACTTTACCTGCGCAGAGCACGACACGTGTAACCTGTTCAGTCTTGATCTGATCAATTTCATCGATCACAGTTTGGAATGAGCCAGTTGCCAATTCATCTAATGATGAGGTAGCAAGTTTATGTCTTAACAATGATTTTGGTGACATCACAATCATTGGTTTACGGACTTGGCGTAAAGCTTGACGACGTAGTGCATGAAAAATCTGGGCAGGTGTGGTCGGTGTGATCACTTGCATATTATCTTCTCCACAAAGCTGCAAGAAACGCTCGAGACGTGCAGAAGAATGTTCAGGCCCTTGACCTTCAAAACCGTGTGGAAGCAATAGCGTGAGTCCGCAGTTACGTTCCCATTTAGTTTCGCTTGAGGCGATAAATTGGTCGATGATGACCTGAGCGCAGTTCACGAAGTCACCAAATTGTGCTTCCCAAATCACTAGACTATTTGGTGTGGTCGTCGCATAGCCAAATTCAAATGCAAGTACAGCTTCTTCTGTGAGTAATGAATCATACAGAGCGAAATGAGGTTGATTTGGTTTAATGTGGCAATGCGGAATATATGTTGTGCCATCGACCTGATTGTGTAATTTCGCATGACGATGTGAAAATGTACCACGACCCACATCTTCACCAGTAATACGCACCAAATAATCTTGATCAATTAATGTAGCATAAGCCAGATTTTCAGCAGCGCCCCAGTTTAAGGCGAGTTCACCTGTTTGCATCGCCAATCGGTCATCCACGGCTTTTTGAACTTGACGTTGCAACACAAAACCTTCAGGTACTGTATTTAAAATCACGCCCAATTGTTTGAGTCGATTGAGATCAAATGTGCTATCACACTCATCGCTATAACTTAGACCAATATACGGAGCCCAGTCGACATACATGCTTTGATCAGGGTCGAGCACCAGATTATCTGTGACATGCTGACCTGCATCCAAGCGATCTCGATATTGCAATAACATGTGATCCGCTTCGATTTGAGTCAGAACTTTTTCATTGATCAACTGATTTAAGTAAAGGTTCCGCGTGGTTGGTAATTGGTTCACCACTTGGTACATAAGCGGTTGAGTACCTGACGGTTCATCTGCTTCATTATGACCGCGACGGCGGTAGCAATAGAGATCGACCACGATATCTTTACGAAATTCTTTACGATAATCATGCGCCAGTTGAATCGCATAAATTGCTGCTTCTGGGTCATCAGCATTCACATGTAAAATTGGTGCCTGAACAGTTTTTGCTACATCTGTGCAGTATTCAGTCGAACGTGTATCCAAAATATTGGATGTGGTAAATCCGACCTGATTATTGACAATCACATGCAGTGTTCCACCAACATAATAGGCGCGAGTTTGTGACATCTGAAATGCTTCCATCACTACACCCTGACCTGCAAATGCAGCATCACCATGTACACTCACAGACAATACTTCATCGACATTTTGACGACGATCTTGACGGGCACGGGCAGACCCAACTGCAACAGGGGAAACGATTTCCAAATGAGATGGATTCGGTTGAAGTGCTAAATGAACTTCGCCACCATCCGTCATGACATTAGATGAATAACCTTGATGGTATTTCACATCGCCTGAGCCTGAATTGGTAAATAATTTACCTTCAAATTCGGCAAACATTTCATTGGGATGCTTACCAAAAATATTGACCAGTTGATTTAATCGACCGCGATGACACATGCCAAGCGCAATTTCTTTAGTGCCCGTTGCACCTGCGCGTTGAATAATTTCGTGCATCAAAGGGACTAAGGTTTCGGCACCTTCAGCACCGAAACGTTTGGCACCTACAAATTTGTTAGCCAGATATTTTTCCAGACCTTCAGCTTTATTGAGTAAATTAAAAATCTGTTTTTTCTTTTCAACACTAAAGTTAAAACGATTTTGAGTCTGCTCTAAGCGGCGTTGTAACCAGCGTTGTTCCTGAGTATTGATAAGATGAGTAAATTCAGCACCAATACTTTGGCAATAGGTATTTTCAAGGTGCTGAATGATCTCTTTTAAGCTTGCTTGTGGCTTGCCAATGGCCAGATCATCCGTAAAAAAAAATGTAGCCAAGTCTGCTTGGGTTAAACCATGCGTGGCCAATTCTAGCTCAGCAACATGTTCACGTTTGGCCAAACCTAATGGGTCTAGTTTGGCTTTTTGATGACCACGATGACGATAAGCCGCGATCAGTTTAATTACTGCAATTTGACGCAGTTGTTGTTCTGGGCTGACCTCAGTTTTTTCGATGTTTTGAACACGATGTGCATTACGTGCCAGATCCTTAAACTGTTGCTTGATCGGGCCGTGTGGCTGATCGCCTTGAGGAAATTGACCAAAATAAAGTTGCCAATCTTCACTCACCGTTTCAGGTGCAAGCAGATATTGTTCATACAGCTCTTCAATGTATGTGGCACTGTCGGCAGAAAGCGTCAGATCTGTACTGATTTTGCCGATCACCTCTTGCATCTGTGCTTTCATATCCTTTTGTATATACATAATCTGATGTCCTGCGATAAATAAAGATTATTGATGTTCATAATCTTTGTTTTTTAATACGGTGTTGAAAGGACATTGACGATCTAATATGTACTCATGCCACAGACCTGTGAAGCTCAAATATGCCATGTTAAAGAGTAGGTCGAAATCATGGCAGGATCAGTTGAGGCAACATGGACAGGATTGTGATCTAAATGATGATGATGTCCTTTCATCAATGATTTGAATAAACATCGCACTTTGCTGCGGTGTTGTTTCTATTTTGATCATAAGAACAAAATACTGATTTTTAAAATACTAAGATTTAATAGCTGTGATACGAAAAGCATATAAGTGAAAAACGTGTATAAAAAAGGATTGCATTAAAAAAATACAATCCATTTTTATTTATGAAAGTACGATTTAAATCACATGCTGTTGTTTAAGCAAATCAATCTCGTGTTGTGAATAATGAAGCTCAGTTAAAATATCAGCACTGTTTTCACCGAGATCTGGCACTGCTTTAATTATAAAATCCTGATCATCACTTAAACCGACGGGCTTGAGAGTTGGAACTTTACCAATCGGCGTTTCGACTTCTGTCCAGCGATGACGCGCTTGAAGTTGAGGGTGATGCCAGACATCCTGCATTTCATTGACACTGGCATTGGCAATTTTAGCTTTTTCCAGACGCTCAATCACTTGATCACGAGTCAGTTGACCGAAACATTCAATAATAATCTGTTTGAGTGCTTCACGGTTTTTAACACGCAAGGTATTGTTGATAAATTCTGGCTGATTTGCCGTTTCTGGCTGTTCCAGCACGATCTGACAAAATGCTTGCCATTCACGTTCATTTTGAATACCAAGCATGACTTGACCATCTTGAGCAGGAAAAGGCCCATAAGGATAAATCGTGGCATGAGCCGAACCTGTACGCGGCGGTGGGGTATCGCCACGTAGCGTGTAATACAAAGGATAGCCCATCCATTCTGTCATACTTTCGAGCATCGAAACATCGATACGTTTGCCTTTACCTGTTTGGCTGCGTTCAAGCAAAGCCGCTAAAATGTTGCTATAGGCATACATGCCCGCAGCAATATCGGCAATTGAACAGCCTGCTTTGACATAATCATCAGGTGTACCTGTAATGGATAAAAAGCCAGATTCACTTTGAATCAATAAGTCATAGGCTTTTTTATTGCGATAAGGACCTGGATGGTCATGATCATCGCCATAACCAGAGATATCACAGACGATAATTTTAGGGTTAATCTTTGAAAGTTCTTCATAGGACAAACCTAAACGCGCCGCTGCACCAGGTGCCAGATTTTGTACCAATACATCGGCTTGCATAATCAGCTTATGTAAAATATCTTTGGCAGGATCTGCTTTGACATCTAGTGTTAAACTTTCTTTAGAGCGATTTGTCCAGACAAAATGTGAAGACATTCCATCCACACGTTCATCGTATTTGCGGGCAAAGTCACCGACATTGGGACGTTCAACCTTGATTACCCGAGCGCCTAGATCTGCCAACTGACGCGTACAAAACGGTGCAGCAATGGCGTGTTCAAGGGTAATGACCGTAATTCCTTCTAATGGTCGCATGAGATAACTCCCTTATTTAAAACTGACTTTTGCCTGCATGGCAGTTTGGCCATCGACATGTTCAATCCAGAGTTCACCGTCTTGCTCTTGAATATCGCCACAGACATAAAACTCATTAAAATCAAAAACAGGTTTAACTGCACGGAATTCGAAACTCTCGACCTGTTTGTCTGGGTATTCCTGTGTCAGGAAATGTAACAGCAGAGTAGCGAGTAAAGGTCCATGTACCACTAGACCTGGATAACCTTCTATTTGGGTACAATAAGAACGATCGTAGTGAATCTTGTGACCATTAAATGTCAATGCTGAATAACGGAATAAAGTCGGGGTGGTCACGGGATAGCTTTTTTTATAGCTATAGTTTTTGGCAGGCAGCTCAGACTTTTCAGGCGCTTTTGGCTTTTCCGATGCTTGTGTAGAACCTTTGTTTTGCAGATTACTGGTTGCTTCACGGTAGACAATATCGTGTTCTTCCACAATTGCGAGCACATCATCGGCAAAAATTGAATGCTGCACAGTCACAAAATATAAATCACCACTACGACCTTGCTTAAATTCAACGTTTAAAATTTCAGATTCGCGACGCAGTTGTTGATTGACACAAATGGGTGCGTGAAATTTTAAACGACCACCTGCCCACATCCGTTTTGGAAAAGGAATTGGCGGTAAAAAACTGCCTTTGTGTGGATGTCCATCTTCGGCAAGTTCAGACTGGTTGACGACAGGCAAGAAATATAACCAATGAAATAAAAGCGGAAGCTCATCAATTGGTTGTCCATATTGATTGAGTAACGCTTGCATCATGCCTATCGGTTTATCATTACAAACATCATGATAGACTTCTTTTTTACCAATCCATGCTTCAAAATTATTCATTTTATTGATCCTGTAAAGTCCTGTACTAAACTACAGCCTGTAAGACTTGCTCGGCACGACGAATCACGGGCAAATCAATCATTTTGCCATCCAGACTAATCGCTTGACCTTGCGCTGCATTCACTGCATCAATCACACGTTTGGCCCAGTCAACTTCTGCTTCACTTGGACGAAAAACTCGATTTACCATCTCAACTTGTAAGGGATGGATACAGAGCTTAGCTGCAAACCCTAAATTCTTGGCTTGAGTGGTTTCAAGATTTAATAGTTCATCATTTTTAATATCGACTGTGACACCATCAATCGGTGCTTCGATATTGGCCAGTTTAGACGCCAACACAATTTCATTACGGAAGTACACCAGTTCTGTATAGCCACCGTTCATACCCATTTCGAGTTGGAAATCGATTGAGCCAAACATCAAGGCTTTGACATATGCCGTTTTAGCAATGTCACGAACTTGCGCCAAACCAAGCGGCGTTTCAATGAGAGGGTAAACATCCACTGCTTTCACTTGTGTTACGGCTTCAACATCGGCTGGTGCCTCAGTTTTAGGCAGCACAATGGCAGAAACATTTGCATATTTGAGTAAATTTAAGTCATCGGCAAACCATTGGGTTTGTCGAGAATTGACACGTAACATAACGACTTGATCAGGATGAGCTGCAAGCCAATCTGACAATAACTCACGTGCCTGAATTTTAAGCTCGACTGGAACAGCATCTTCCAGATCAATAATCACCGCATCACTGCCTGCATTAAGCGCTTTTTCAAAGCGCTCAACACGGTTAGCAGGAACAAACAGAAATGAATGAGGTGTAGTTTTCATCAATTGTTCCCCTTGATCTTAGAATGAACGAGGTAAACCTAATAAATGTTCAGACACATAACTTAAAATGAGGTTGGTCGAAATTGGAGCAACTTGATACAAACGGGTTTCGCGGAATTTACGTTCAATATCATATTCGTTGGCAAAACCGAAACCACCATGCGTTTGTAAGCAGGCATTGGCTGCTTCCCAACTGGCTTTAGCCGCAAGATATTTCGCCATATTGGCTTCTGCACCACATTTTTGATGCGCATCAAACAATTCGCATGCACGGAAACGCATAAGGTTGGCTGCTTCAATTTCAACAAAAGATTCAGCAAGTGGGAATTGTACACCCTGATTTTGACCAATCGGACGCCCGAATACCACGCGGTCATTGGCATATTTCACAGCACGATCCATAAACCAGTAACCATCACCGATACATTCGGCTGCAATCAAGGTACGTTCTGCATTTAAACCATCTAGAATGTATTTAAAACCTTTGCCTTCTTCACCAATCAGGTTTTCTTCAGGAATTTCCAGATTTTCAAAGAACAATTCGTTGGTTTCATGGTTGACCATATTGGGAATTGGACGAACAGTCATACCGTGTTTGACCGCTTCTTTCACATCGACCATGAAAATAGACATCCCCTCAGATTTCTTCTGAACCTCTGCAAGAGGGGTAGTACGTGCCAATAAAATCATCCAGTCACTATGTTGGATACGTGAGATCCAGACTTTTTGACCATTGACGACATATTTATCGCCTTTTTTAACTGCTGTAGTGCGAATCTTGGTGGTGTCTGTTCCTGCTGTTGGCTCAGTCACACCCATAGATTGTAAACGCCATTCACCACTAGCAATCTTTGGTAAATACAATTCTTTTTGCGCTTTTGAACCATGACGCAGCAAAGTTCCCATGTTATACATCTGACCATGACAGGCGCCTGCATTACCGCCCGAACGGTTAATTTCTTCCATAACGACAGTGGCTTCGGCTAAACCTAAACCAGAACCGCCGTATTCTTCTGGAATCATGGCAGCTAACCAACCTGCATGGGTGAGGGCATCCACAAATTCTTCTGGGTAGCCTTTTTCCTCATCGATTTTACGATGATACTCATCAGGAAACTGTGCACATAAAGCACGAACGGCTTCACGAATTTCAGAAAAATTATCAATAGTCGATTTCATGAGATGTCCTTATCAAACTTGGAAGGTTTTAATGATCATATATTGTTATTGTCGAATTATTAAAATAGAATAATTTGATGGGTGTAATCTCAAAAGAGCATTGATATGGATATTAAACAACTGCGGGCATTTCTGACTATTTCAGAAACACGCAATATTACCAAAGCCGCAGCGATGCTGAATATTGTTCAACCTGCGGTTTCTCGTCAAATTCATTTACTTGAAGAAGAATTGGGTGTCGAGTTGTTCGAGCGTGGGCGGCATGGCATGAGTTTGACACAGGAAGGTAAAGTTCTAGAAGACTATGCTCGACGTGCCTTAAAAGAAATTGAAGCCGCGAAAATGGAACTGACTTCAAAAGATGGAGCGCTTAAAGGCACGGTACATATTGGGATCTTAGCCAGTTTAAGTGAATTACTTTCTGTGGCTTTAATGCGTGTCATGAAAAAGAAGTTTCCTGACGTAAATCTAAAAATATCGGTGGGTTACTCAGGACATTTAAAAGAATGGCTAGAGGCAGGAGAGATTGATTTAGCCTTACTTTATGATTCTGTACCATCAAAGTTTATTGATAGTCATCAGATTGTGGCAGAACAATTATGGTTAATCGGGCCTTATTCCTCTGATTTACATCAGTCTAAAGCTGTTGAGTTAGCTGAAATTTCAGAATTACCTTTAATTTTGCCTTATTCACCACATCAACTGCGGTTTTTAATTGATCATGGTTTTCAAATTGAGAAATTAGATTTAAAAATAGCGGCTGAAATTAATGATCTCAATGTACAAAAACAATTGGTGAAAGAGGGACTGGGTTATACCATTTTACCTTTGGTCGCTGTAAAAAGTGATTTGCAACAAAAGACCATCAAAGTCGCACCTATCCAACATACAGAATTTTCAAGAAATATCGCAATTGCATTACCCAACACTCGACATATTTCTAAGCTCGTGCATGTAATTGCAGGAGAAACATTTAATTGCTGCAAAATCGCGATTGAAACAAAAGCATGGTTAGGTGGTTCATGGATTTCTGATCGTTAAATTTTTTCAATATTTTTTTGGCATGGGTTGCATCAAATTTTATGATGCAACTTTAAGTGAAATAAATAATTAAAAATCAAATAAATAATAAGAATAGAAAAGTTAAATAATTAAATATTTGTTTTTTTAATTTGTTCTTAATTTTCCTATTTGTTACCTCTTTATGGGTGGATAAGCATTAATGCAAAAAACTCAACTCAAGTGATTTGAGGAAAACGATAAAAAATGGCAAGGAGCCAAAAATGGGAATAAATGAATCTCTGAGTGTGGTAAACGCACAAAAAAAAATGGATCAAAAAACACGTCGAAAATCAATTTTTGGCGGTGTGGCAGGTAACTTGGTCGAATGGTATGACTGGTTTGCCTACAGTATGTTTACGCTTTATTTCGCAAAGTCTTTTTTCCCAGCAGGGAATCAAACTGTCGAGTTGTTACAGGCTGCGGCAGTATTTGCGGTGGGCTTTTTAATGCGTCCAATCGGTGCATGGATCATGGGTGTATATGCTGATCGAAAGGGAAGAAAAGCAGGTTTAACCTTATCTGTGACTTTAATGTGCGGTGGTTCATTTCTGATTGCTTTGGCACCCACTTATGCACAAATTGGTTTATTAGCACCCATGATTTTACTGATAGCACGCTTAATACAGGGTTTAAGTGTGGGAGGAGAATATGGAGCAAGTGCAACGTATTTGACCGAAATGGCAGGCAAAAAACGTCGTGGTTTTTACTCAAGTATTCAATACGTGACGATTCTGTCGGGTCAGCTTTTGGCATTGTTCACCTTGATTTTGCTGCAAAATGTATTAAGTAATGAGCAATTACACGCGTGGGGCTGGCGTATTCCATTTTTTATCGGTGGCTTTTTGGCTTTAACAGTATTTTATATTCGCCGTAACATGGTGGAAACAGAGTCCTTCAAAAATGCGGATACCGAAGAAAAATCTGGTTTGGTTGCATTGCTAAAGCAATATCCAAAAGAGACGATTGGTGTGGTACTGATTACCGTTGCTGGAACTTTATTGTTTTATTCATATACCAACTATATGCAAAAGTTTCTGGTCAATACTTCAGGGTTTAGCAAAGAAACAGCCACGTTTATCTCGACATGTACTATTTTTGTGTTCCTTTGCATGCAACCGATTATGGGGAGTTTGTCTGACAAAATTGGTCGTAAGAAAATGATGATTCTATTTGGCATAGGCGGGGTATTATTAACTTATCCAATTTTTTCTGCGATTTCAGTAGTGACGAGTCCAGTCACAGCAGGATTACTTATTATCGCGGGGATGATTCCATTATCTTGCTATACCTCCATTAGTGCAGTCATTAAATCTGAAATGTTTCCATCCCATATTCGAGCTTTAGGTGTAGCTTTACCTTATGCATTGGCTGCGGCTTTATTTGGAGGAACGGCTGAACTTGTTGCTTTAAAGTTTAAACAAATGGGACATGAACAATATTATTTTATCTATCTGGCTACGATGAGTGCAATCTGCTTGATTTATTTCATTTTTATGCGAGATCAGCAAAAACACAGCAAAATTATAGAAGACTAAATACGATATACGATTTTTAAAAATTGAGTTTTGGATCATGCGTTCTAAACGTTAGATTTACCAAAACTTTAAATGATGTGAAAGGGATAATGTGCTATGGGAAGTTATGTTGAAATTATTGAAAATCTAACCTTGATATTAGGCGAAAATCGAATCAAAACGGATTTAGAAAGCTTAGAAATTTGGGGTTGTGATCGAACACGTCATTTTGATCCGAAACCTCAGGCAATTTTATTTCCACAGACCACTGAACAAGTCCAACAAATTGTACGCTTAGCCAATCAACTCAAATTTGCAATTACACCATCTGGAGGTAGAACAGGGCTTTCTGCTGGCGCTGTTGCGGCTAACGGAGAATTTGTGATTAGTCTTGATAAAATGAATCAGGTTATTTCCTTCTTTCCAGCAGATCGAATGGTTCGCGTACAGGCAGGAATGATTACGGAAGATTTACAAAATTACGCTTTGCAACAGAACTTATTTTTTCCAGTAGATTTGGCAGCATCAGGTTCAAGCCAAATTGGCGGCAATATTAGTACGAATGCGGGAGGAATTAAAGTTATCCGCTATGGTATGACCCGCAACTGGGTGTTGGGGTTAACCGTAGTCACGGGGAATGGGGACATTCTAAGATTAAACAAAGGCATGGTGAAAAATGCGACAGGCTATGCCATGCAACATTTGTTTATTGGGGGAGAAGGTACACTTGGTTTAATTACAGAAGCTGATATTCGTTTAGATCGCGTTCCAAAAAATTTGCAGGTATTGGTTTTTGGTGTACCTGAATTTGCTGCAATTATGCCAATTTTAAGTAAATTTCAGGCAGAAATTGATTTAACTGCGTTTGAATTTTTTGATCAACGCGTCATGGAGATTGTAATGGCACATAGCCAGCTTCAACCTCCATTAGCAGCGCCCTGTCCTTATTATGTCCTGATTGAATTTGAAGCGCCCTATGAAATTATATTAGAAAAAGCCATGCAAATTTTTGAATCTTGTATGGAACAAGGTTTCATTTTAGATGGTGTGATTAGCCAGAGTATTGAACAAGCAAAAAATTTATGGCGTTTAAGAGAAGATATCTCTGAATCATGCGCACCTTATTTGCCGTACAAAGTCGATGTGTCGGTTTTGATCTCTTATATTGATGATTTTATTAAAGATGTTGAAAAAGTATTAAAACAACATCACCCAGAATTTAAAATTTGTTGGTTTGGGCATATTGGTGATGGTAATTTGCATTTAAATATTCTTAAACCTCAAAATTTGGATAAGGATGAATTTTATGCACAATGTAAACATGCGATGAAATATGTGTTTGATATCGTTGAAAAATATGATGGGGCAATCTCTGCCGAACATGGTATAGGTATGACCAAGAAGGCTTATCTCGGTTACAGCCGAAGCGATGAAGAGATAGTGTATATGAAGCGTATTAAATCTATTTTTGATCATAACCTTTTGATTAATCCAGGTAAGATATTCGATTAACTTCATATATTTAAGAAATAGGTGCGAGTTTTGAATTGTTCCTATTTCTATATAAATTCAATTTAAACTGTAGTGATATGTTTCAAATATGAAAACTTTTATCAAGGATTAACAGTTAATTCAGTCATTTTTTTTCATAAATATCGCTCATTCCATACAAAGAAAAGATAAAATCAAGTAGCACATTTACAATTAAACTCTCCTTAAAAGGAGAGTTTTTTTATTGGTTATATTTTATTCTGATCAGTTCCATCACTTAAAATGATCGAATAATGAATAAATTTAATAAAAATAAATTAATAAAAAACAATAAATTAATTAAATTTAAATAGCTCTTATTTTCACACTGACTTTTTTTCGCATTGTTTAATCAAACTGGCTTTGTTAACTATTACCAAAAGTGATGGTTTAGCTGGAACCAAGTTAGGCGAACTGGTTCTAAAAATTTAATGGCTAAGGAGAAGCCTAATGAGTATCGATCAGGTGGTTGATAAAAAACTAAATGCGAATCTGGATCAGAAAACACGCATTAAATCTATTTTAGGTGGTTCAGCAGGTAACTTAGTCGAATGGTATGACTGGTTTGCCTACAGTATGTTTACCCTTTACTTCGCAAAGTCATTTTTCCCAGCAGGAAATCAAACTGTCGAGTTGTTACAAGCTGCGGCTGTCTTTGCAGTAGGTTTCTTAATGCGTCCAATTGGCGCATGGATGATGGGAATTTTCGCAGATCGGAAAGGGCGCAAAGCAGGTTTGACCCTGTCTGTTACGTTGATGTGTATTGGCTCAATGTTGATCGCGATTGCACCGACGTATCAACAGATTGGAGTCATGGCACCTGTTATTCTGATTATCGCCCGATTGATTCAGGGCTTGAGTGTCGGTGGCGAGTATGGAGCGAGTGCGACATATTTAAGTGAAATGGCGGGTAAAAATCGTCGCGGGTTTTTCTCAAGCTTCCAATATATGACCATTATGGCTGGTCAGCTTTTGGCACTTGCAACATTGATTATTTTGCAACAAGTGTTAACTGATGCTCAATTGTATGAATGGGGCTGGCGCGTTCCGTTCTTTGTGGGTTCAATTTTAGCTTTATCTGTCTTTATTATCCGTCGTGGTATGGTTGAGACACAATCTTTTAAAAATGCGACTCAGGAAGTTAAATCTAGTGCGTTTGCATTATTTAAACATCATCCTAAAGAAGCATTAGGTGTTTTATTTTTAACTGCTGGTGGTACGATTTCATTCTATGCATATACCACCTATATGCAAAAATTCATGGTCAATACCACAGGATTTTCTAAAGAAGTTGCAACGATAGTTTCTGCTGTCACCATCTTTATCTTTATGTTGGCGCAACCTGTTATGGGTTCTATTTCCGATAAAGTTGGTCGTAGAGCAGTGATGATTTTCTTTGGTATTGGTGGGGTGCTATTTACTTATCCAATCTTTAGTACAATTGCGACAACTTCGAGTCCAGTCATCGCAGGTTTATTAATTTTGTTTGGTATGATGTTTTTATCTGGCTATACCTCAACCAGTGCGGTCATCAAATCTGAAATGTTCCCTGCACATATTCGTGCGCTTGGTGTGGCATTACCTTATGCGATTGCAAACACTATTTTTGGTGGTACCTCAGAACTTGTTGCATTACAGTTTAAAAATGTCGGTCATGAAAACTTCTATTTTATCTATGTAACGATGATGTGTGCGATCTGTCTGGTGTATTTCTTCCGCATGAAAGATCAACAGAAACACAGTCGTATTTTGGAAGACTAAATCTGTTTGATGGGTCATCTATAAAAGCAAATGAGGCGGAAGTTATTTTCCGCCTCATTTTTATGTAGTTCATAAAGCCTAGATATAAATCACAAGAATATAAATCTTCATTTTTCACTATCCGCTACAATAAAAGCAGTACCTTATTCAATTATCTCTATGCAAGTATTTGAATCAGCAAAAAGTTTATGGTCTGCAATCTTGCAACAATTCCGTTGGGACAGTCATAGCCTGAAACGGAATATGGATGAACTTGAAGTTTTATTTTCAGTTTTCCTTGCGATCTGGGTCGCGCATTGTCTAAATGTAGAAAATATTGGCTGGGCTGCATTTAGTGGTTATATGGTCTTGCGCTCACATATTGTCGATACCTGTATTCGTGGCACACTCAGAATTTTGGGGACGCTAGCAGGTGCTTTACTGGCCTGTTGGATTGAGCTACATATTTCCAAAACGCTCTGGCTCAATAGTTTAGTATTGGCTTTTTTCTCGGCCTTTTCATTGTACTTTGCTATGACCAGTCGTTATGGTTATGCATGGCTGTTTTTTGGTCTGACCTTTGCGATGGTGATTATTGATGGATTGATGTATCCCTTTGTAGATATGAGTCTATTTGCCAAAACCCGAAGTATTGAAGTGATTGCAGGTACGTTGGCATGTATGGTAGTGAGTTTATTTTTCAGCTATATCGTTCGACCACGTTTTTCTTTGACTGCCAATAGAACTGGTTTGGCAGAAATCTCAAAATTTGCAGGTTATCGAAAACTAACGTTGATTCATACGGCTCAGGCTGCATTGGCAATTGCTGTTGTGCCTTTTCTAATTCAGTTCTTTTCAGTGGATTTACTGACTCAAACCGCTATCACGATATTAGCGGTTCTTATGATTCCTTTACCGGGTTTAAATAATAAAAAATTGGTCTCTACAAGAAATTTATATCGATTATTTGGTTGTCTATTGGGGGCTGCACTGGCTTTTATTTTGTTACCGTTGGGTGGTTTAAACTATATTTGTGCGGCATTGGTGATTGCATTGGGCATTATTATTGGTCGCCATATTGAAAATAGTGGACAAGCTTTTGCCTATGTAGGAACGCAACTTTCTTTGGTTTACATTGTAGTCATGGTGCCCGATCAACTGAATTTACTCAGTATGGAAAATGGCTGGATACGGTTAGCAGGCATTGTACTTGGTATTATTTTGATTGAGCTAACGCGATTGGTATTTATGCCATTGCAACATTTTTTAGCAGAGCAAAAGTAACTATTGCCAAGTAACTATTTTAGTAACATTCAAAGATACATGGTAAAAAGCATCTTTATCAGTCAACTCATAAAGATGCTTTTAACGGTTTAAACCTGATCAGAAGTTGTTTTAAATAATTAAACCCCGATCACGACGTGCCAACAAAATACGCTCACAAGCAACGATATAAGCGGCGGTTCTCAGTGAACAGTTCGCATTTTGCGCACGATCCCAGACATCATGAATGGCTTTACGCATAATTACATCCATACGATGATTAATTTCATCTTCCGTCCAGAAATAACTGGCTAAATCCTGAACCCATTCAAAATAACTGACGGTCACACCACCAGCATTACAAATGACATCTGGAACAATGATGATTCCACGTTCATTTAATACATCATCTGCGGCTGGGTCTGTTGGGCCATTTGCACCTTCCAAAATCAGCTTGGTTTGAAGTTTTTGGGCAATCTCTTTATTAATTACACCTTCGAGTGCAGCAGGGATAAAAATATCTGCTTCGATATTCCAAAGTTCGTTTTTATCAATATCATGCAGCATATCAAAGCCCTTAATCGAACCTTGCTGTTTCTGATAAGCCAATAAATCTGGAATATTAATTCCTTCAGGATGATAAAGTGTAGCGGTGTGATCTTGTACCGCAATCACTTTTGCACCAGATTCATAAAATAACAATGCTGCTTCAGCACCAACATTACCAAAGCCTTGAACACATACAGTTGCATGGGCAATGTCTAAACCAATTTTTTGTGCAGCTTCCAGACCTGTGATGAATACTCCACGTCCTGTTGCTCTGGAACGACCAAGTGAACCACCTAAATGTACTGGTTTTCCTGTAACGACACCTGTGACTGTAGAACCAGCATTCATGGAATAGGTATCCATCATCCACGCCATGACTTGTGGTGTAGTACCCACATCAGGTGCGGGAATATCTTTTTGTGGCCCAATAATAAGATTGATTTCCGTGGTATAACGACGGGTCAAACGTTCTAGTTCATTTGTAGATAAAATGGTTGGGTCTACTCGAACACCACCTTTTGCACCACCAAAAGGCAAGTTTAAAGCTGCACATTTAATGGTCATCCAGCCAGCGAGTGCCATGACTTCGTTCAGGTTGACATCAGGGTGAAAACGGACACCCCCTTTACCAGGACCACGAGTAATACTGTGTTGAACACGATAACCTTCAAAGTGACGTACAGTGCCATCATCCATTTTGACTGGAATATTTACAATGAGTGAGCGTTTCGGGCGACGTAAATGATCCAGATTTTCTTTAAGATCGCCTAAATATGGTTCTACGCGATCGAGCTGTTCTAAAAAATTGAGCCAAGCTTGACCTTCGTTTTCATCAACATATGATAAATTTTGCATGGGGTTTACCTCAAGATTCCGAAGAAGGCTGAGCAACAGAAGGATTTGAATGTTTCATGCTGAGTAACGCTTGTTGATGACGCTCTTCGCTGAATTTTCCTTCCCATTTAGAAATTACTAACGGTGCTAGCGTGTTACCCAAGACATTTAGAGCTGTATTTGGCATATCCATCAATCGATAAACCCCTGCAATAAATGCAATACCTTCGAGTGGAATCCCTGCACTTGATAAAGTCGCAGATAAAATCACAAACATAAAACCTGGTACGCCTGCTGCGCCTTTAGATGTAATGACCATCGTTACCACCAGCATGATTTGATCTGCAAGTGTTAAATGAATGCCATAAATCTGGGCAATAAATAGCGTTCCTAAACCAAGGAAGAGTGATGCACCATCGAGATTAAACGAATAGCCTGTTGGAACTACAAAACTTGAAATGCCGCGATCAGAACCAAAGCGTTCAGTTTTTTGGATCACCTGCGGTAATACCGTTGTAGAGCTAGCGCTTGAAAATGCCAGTACCAGTTCAGCTTTCATAAAACGAATAAGCTGAAAAATATTTAGACCAATAAAACGAGCAATTAAACCAAAGACAATGATGACGAATAAAATCGCAGTCACATACGTCGTACCAATCAATTTAAGCAGTGGCAACATGGATTCCATGCCAAAGTTAGTCACCGTCACTGCGATCATGCCAAAGATACCAATTGGAGAATACGCCATGATCATATGGGTAACTTTAAACATGGCTTCTGAAACAGACGAGAAGAAAGAAACCACAATGTCTTTTTTCTCATGGGGTAAAGACGCGACGCCTAAACCAAACATCACTGCGAAGAAAATTACAGGAAGCAAGCTGCCTTTTGCCATTGCATCGACAATATTATCTGGAATGATGTTTAAGATAATATGGCCTAAACCATGATTAGTTTCGGTGGTTGGCAGGGTATTCACATGCGCTGCAACCATAGAAGAAAGGTCAGCACCCGCACCCGGTTTCACTACATTTCCGACAACTAGACCAATAATAATGGCTGTTGTGGTCACACACAGGAAATAAAAAATTGTTTTAGCACCAATGCGTCCCATGGATTTGCCATCGGAATGCCCAGCGATGCCAACGACCAGACAAGAAAAAACAATAGGGATTACAATCATTTTCATCAATTTAATGAAAATGTCTCCCATTGGTTGAAAGACTTGTTCGATTAACCATTTATTATCGGAAGGATGAGTATTGAGGTAAAAACCCACTAAAATACCCAGTACCAAACCGATCATGATTTGCCAGACTAATGAAATTCTAGGCTTCTTGTTCATAAATCACCCCAAAAGGAGTAGGGGTGAGAGCATAAAATATTGCGCTGTCATCCGTGACGGCCAGTTCATAAGTTGGTCGGCTCGATTAGTTTGACATCGGGGTTATGCTCTCAACATCGTTAATAATAAAGAATACAATTAAGCGAGTTTTTCAACTGCATTCTTGATCCGTTGACATCCTTCTTCGATCACTTCGATTGAGCTTGCAAAAGAAAGACGAATAAATGGGGACATGCCATAAGCTTGACCACTGACCGTGGCAACACCGCCTTCACGCAATAAATACTCAACGACATCAGCATCGGACTGGATCACTTGCCCTTGAGGTGTTGTTTTACCGATCAGACCTGCAACATTGGCGAAGACATAAAAAGCGCCTTGTGGTGGCTCAAAGTCAAAACCAGAAACCTGCTGTAATCGTTCAACTACACGCTGACGACGTGTTTTATAAATTTCAAGCATGTCATAAATGGGCTGTTGATCTCCCACAAATGCAGCAACTGCGGCTGCCTGACTGACAGAGCTAGGGCAAGTCGTAGTTTGTGAGATCAGTTTCGTCATGGCTTTGATTAACCATTCTGGCCCAGCCGCATAACCAATGCGCCAGCCTGTCATGGCATAACCTTTTGAAGCGCCATTAATAATCAAAATACGATCTTTTAAATCAGGTGCAATTTGAGCAAGCGAAATATGCTGATGATCGTCATAAACGAAAAATTCATAAATTTCATCTAGCATAATGAGGACATGAGGATGCTGTCTAAGCAGTTCTGCTAAAGCCTCAAGTTCCTGTTTTGAATAAACAGCACCTGTTGGGTTGTTTGGATAATTCAACACCACCCAACGGGTTTTTTCGGTGATTGCTGGTGCAAGATCTTCGGCTGTAAGCTTGAAACCATTGTCCTGACGACCTTGAATCACGACAGGCGTTGCGTCATTTAATGTTGCCAAATCTGGATAGGAAACCCAGTAAGGCGCATGAATAACCACTTCATCCTGTACATCTAGCGTTGCTGCAAAAGCATGAAAAATAAGCGGCTTACCACCACTTCCACACACGATTTCATTGATACCATAATCAAGTTGATTATCGCGTTTGAGTTTTTGGCTGATTGCCTGACGTACCGCTACAGTGCCTGCCGCATTGGTATAGTGGGTTTCACCTTTACGCATGGCTTCAATCGCTGCCTGCATAATATGCTCGGGCGTATCAAAATCAGGCTCACCAATGGTGAAGTTGACAATGTCTTTACCTTCTGCACGTAGTTTGTTCACAAGATCATTTGCAGCAATACTTGGTGATGGTTTGATCATCTGTAAACGCTGAGAAATAAAATTCATGGCATTCATTAGAGGTATCCTTTTTCACGAAGTAAATCCATGTACCACGACTGATTTTCGGCTCCAGAAGCAATCATTTCTTTCACTTTGTTTTCCTTGTCCGCATGTTTAGCTGCTAAAGCAAGCAACTCATCTTTATGGGCATAAGGAAAAGACACCACACCATCTTCATCGCCTACAATAATGTCACCTGGATTGACAATTTGACCACCAACGATGACGGGGACATTAATTTCGCCTGGACCTGTTTTGAATGGACCACGATGCGTTATTGATCGGGCATAGCATGGCGTATCTTCAAAACTAGCAACATCACGAATTGCACCATCAATAATGAAGCCTACACAACCGCGACGAAGGCAGTCTAATTTGATTAGCTCGCCAATAATGGCGTTATTTTCATCACCTTGAGCGTCAATCACCAAAACATGACCGTCTTGTAACATGGTCATGGCTTTGTACACCAAAAGATTATCACCGCCACGAACTTTCACGGTCAGAGCAGTTCCAATAAGCTTTCCTGTTTTATTAAAGCGTTGCAAACCGTGAATACCGACATTGCGGTTCATGTTATCGCTAAGATGAGGAGTAACCACGTCTGAAAATTGTTGACGTTCTTGTTGAGTGAGTGGGGTCGCTGCTGGGTGAATAATACTGCCGGGTAATGACATCATCGTATCCTCTAATTCTCAAAATCCATTGAAGGTGATTTGACCTCTTGAGTTGATACTAGCAATGCTTAAACAATATTTTTAGCGATATTTATGTATGCAATTAAATTACTTTTTTTCATATTTATTTATTTTAGAAAAATATTATCGATATATTTAATTGATTTTTATATTTTTATTTTTTTTGAATGATATTTGATGATTTGCCATATTTTATAAATAGCTTTATGTTAGGAAATAGTTTGAGGAAATAAATATGATCACTTTTAAGCAAATGGAAGCGTTGACGTGGATATGTAAGCTTGGCAGTTTTGAAGCTGCGGCAGATAAATTACATATGTCACAATCTGCGATTTCAAAACGCATTCATGAACTTGAAAGTTCGTTTGATATAGAAATTTTTGACCGAAGTAATCGTAATGCCAAACTCACGGAACAGGGAAGGGAGCTATTAATTTACTGTCAGGAAATTCTTGAACGCCGTGATGTTATGCTTGAAAAAGTGAGTGATAAAAAAGTGCTGATTAGTCGCTTACGCTTAGGTGTAACGGAACTAACCGCAATGACATGGCTCCCTGATTTTATTGAAAAAATTCGACAAATTTATCCAAAAGTACATATAGAACCTACGGTTGAGGTCAGTCGGGTTTTATTTGAGCAAATTATTAATGATCAGCTTGATATTATTATTGCGCCCGATATGTATGATGATGTTCGATTAAAATCACTTCCATTGAAAAGTGTTGAAAATGTCTGGATGTGTTCACCCAAACTTATCGCAAAAAATAAAAATATTGATTTTGAACAAGCCAGCCGTGAAAAATTTTCTTTTTTTGTACAGGGCGCAACGTCGGGTACGGGTTTAATTTATGAACGCTATTTTTTATCGCAGAAAATTACTTTAAATAAAAATATCATCTGTAATAGTTTAATGGCGCAATTAGGATTGACGATTTCTGGAATGGGGATTACCTATTTGCCGTTAAAACCATTAGAAAATTTAATTAATCAGGATAAATTAAGAGTATTAAACTTTAATCCAAGATTACCTATGATCAAATATAGTGCAATCTATCGTTCTGATCGTGATTCTGGAATTGTTCCTGAAATTGCAGAAATTGCCCAAAGAACCAGTAATTTTGAAAAGTTTTTAATTGGATAAGCTTTATTTTCATTGGATAACAGATGTAACATTTTCGACCAATGCTGTTAAATCTTGTGTTATTCACTATGCCTTTAGCTGAGTTTATTTCATGATGGTTTCAGAAAAATAGCTTGAGGTTTCCTTATGAAACAGCAGACAGATAAGACATCAGTTTTTTTAAAGATCTCATTGGTTGTATGTAGCATTGTTGCTGGAATGACTCATGCCAGCTCAGATCAGGCTTGGAAGCAGCATGATCAGGCAATCACAACTGCATGTATCAAAGCCAGTACTTTAAAAAATGCCAAAGCAGTGAGCGACATTATGTTGTTTGATGATCGTGTTGGTTATTCCGCGTTGGTGTTACAAGGCAATTATCCTCAAACGCACATGAAAAATAAAAAGGGACGTGAACTTTGTCTGTATCAAAGACAACAGAAAAAGGCAGTTATAACATCAGCCGATAGCCTTTTAAATGTGAAAAAATAAAACCGAATGATGGTGAATTCGGTTTTATTTAATCAGATATCCATATTTGATTTATAGTTTTAAATCATTATTTTACATCGGTATTGTTTGAGTCATTTAAAAGCTGACTATGCGTTTTAGGTTTAACCAATGGTGATGTTGGCCGTGGTTGATGTTCAGTATTTGAAAACTGGAAACCGATCCCTGCTTCTACATCATCTGCCGCAATTTCTGTTTCGAAACGTTCTTTATCCAACTCGCGGATTTCTTTGGTAATATTTCGGATTTCCTCTGCATCGACACCCAAAGCATCTAATGTCGCTCCACCAAATAATAGTGCAGACTCAAAAGTTTCACGAATCTGATAATCTACATCGTGTTTAACCAAAGACAAGGAGTGTTCACGGTCATAAGACCGTACTAAAAGTTTGGCCAATGGAAATTCATGTTTAACCAATTCTACAATTTTATTGGTCATGTTTTTATCATCCACACAGACCATAATTGCCTGTGCATGAGCGGCTCCTGAGGCATGTAAAATGTCCAGACGTGTCCCATCACCATAATAAATTTTAAAACCAAATTTGGTGGCATTTTGAATCATATTAATGTCAGTATCGATGAGCGTCACATCAACACCACGCGCCAATAAAAGCTGGCTGGCAACTTGTCCAAAGCGTCCAAACCCAATGAGTAATACACGTCCGTGTAAATCGTTGGCTATTTCGACATCGTCGAGTGAGACTGTTTTATTGGATTTAATTAAGCGCTTCACCACGATTCCGAGTAATGGAGTCAAAATCATGGATAAAACGACAATTGCGGTCAGGTTGGATTTAATTGTTTCATCAATCACTTGCGCGCTTGCTGCTGCCGTAAAAAGTACAAATGCAAATTCACCGCCTTGCGCCATAATCACTGCACGATCTAAGGCTACAGCATGTGGACTCTTGGTGAACCGAGCGACGACATAGATCAAAATTGCTTTAGTTAGCATTAATGCAATAACACTACTGACAATGAGTTGCCAATTATTTTGTACCACGGATAAATTTAGCGACATGCCTACGCTAAGGAAAAATAAACCTAATAAAATGCCACGGAACGGCTCAATATCGGCTTCAATCTGATGACGAAAGGTTGATTGAGAAAGTAAAACTCCAGCAAGGAATGCCCCCATTGCCATAGATAAACCACTAATTTGCATTAAATGTGCGGCACCAAGTACCACCAGTAAGGCAGCAGCGGTCATCACCTCACGTGCTTTCGCCGCAGCAAGTATCTTAAACAGTGGATTGAGTAGCCAACAGCCTGCTGCAATCAATCCTGCAATGGCTGCTAATGCGATTCCAATATCTTTAAGGTGATCTGGAGTACTTTCTACCACTTGATAGGGAGACATAAATGCTACGATGGCAAGCAAAGGCACAATGAGTAGATCTTCAAACAGTAAAATAGCAACAATTTTTTGACCATTGGGCTGACTTAAATCCCCACGATCTCCTAATATTTGCATGACAATAGCAGTTGAAGTTAGTACGAAACCTGCTGCTCCAATAAAAGCGATTTGCCAAGGGAATCCATAAAGTAGTCCAATGCTCGTCAACCCGATAGTACAAAAAGTGATTTGTAATGTACCCAAACCAAAAATATCTCGTCGCATATTCCATAAATGTGAGGGCTGCATCTCCATTCCAATAATAAAGAGATACATCACAATGCCAAGTTCGGCGATATGCAAAATAGAGGCAGGATCATGAATAAATGCAAAACCAAAAGGACCAATAATTAAACCTGCAACCAGATAGCCAAGGACTGAGCCTAATCCCAATTTTTTAAATATTGGAACGGCAATTACTGCCGCAGCAAGTAAAATAACTGGACTAAGTAATCCAAGAGAATGTGCTTCTGCTGCCATGAAAATGTGTCCAAAGAACTAAAATGGTGTTAAAAAAGAGATCATAGTTGTTTATATGTCAGATAGATCATAGCAATGTTTTACTATTTTATAGAGAAAACTTGAGTTTTTAACTCAAGTTTTTCTGAAAATTTGCTTAAATTTATTGAAAAATCAGTGAAAATAATAAAAAGACTTTGGAAGATTTGAAAATTGAAATCATTAAAAATCATAAAAAGTTCAAAATGTTGTACTAACACGGCTTGATCTAATCATCTTACTTGATTCATTTATCATCATAAAAATTAGAGGTTGATGGCGGTATTGCTTGATTGCATTACCAGTTAGATCGATCTGTAATAATAAAATGTATTTTAACCTGATATGTGTTGGATAAAGGGAAATTTGATCAATATGAAAGTGATTTTATGCTTGATTTAAAGCAAATAGTGATGATCGAAAATAAAAATATTTGTTGTCTGTAAAGATAAATATACACGACATTTTATGACGTTTAACAGAAAAAATGATGTAAAACAAAAAACGGAGGTATGTTAATTTAGTTAATAACATCAAAGCAATACGATTATAAAAATGGAACAACTTTCACCATCAGACTTAAAAGCGATATTACATTCTAAGCGAGCCAATCTTTATTATCTTGAACATTGCCGAGTCATGCAAAAAGATGGTCGCGTTTTATATTTAACTGAGGCCAAAAACGAAAACCAATACTGGAATATTCCGATTGCCAATACCACAGTAATTTTATTGGGGACAGGCACATCGATTACGCAAGCAGCCATGCGTATGCTAGCCAGTGCAGGGGTATTGGTTGGATTTACAGGCGGTGGTGGGACGCCACTGTTTATGGGATCAGAAATTGAATGGATGATGCCGCAAAATGAATATCGACCAACGGAATATATGCAAGGTTGGATGAGTTTCTGGTTTGACGATGATAAACGGTTGGACGTCGCAAAGCAGTTCCAATTTGCTCGCATCGAATTTATTCGTAAAATTTGGTCAAAAGATAAAGACCTAAAAGATGAGGGCTTTTATCTGGATGATGCAGATATTCAACAAGCTTTAATTGGTTTTGAAAAGAAAATTCCACAGCAAACCAAAGTCGGTGATTTGTTGCTTGCTGAAGCACAGATGACCAAGCAACTTTATAAAATCGCAGCGACGCGTTGCAAACTCAGTTTTGAGCGCAATCCTGAGCAGGGCGATTTAGCCAATGACTTTTTGAATCATGGCAATTATTTGGCTTATGGACTAGCAGCAACCACACTTTGGGTGTTAGGTATTTCACATAGTTTTGCAGTCATGCATGGCAAAACCCGCCGTGGAGCTTTGGTGTTTGATGTGGCTGATTTAATTAAGGATGCTGTGGTTTTACCATGGGCATTTATTTGTGCAAAAGAGGGGATGTCTGAGCAAGAGTTCCGTCAACAGCTGTTGCAGAAATTTACAGATTACCGTTGTCTGGATTGGATGTTTGATCAGGTGAAATTACAGGCTTGTAAAAGTTTTGTAGGCGAGGACGGCACATTATGATTGTGACATTTATCTCCCAATGCGAAAAGAAAGCAATCCCTCGAACTCGTCGTGTGTTAGATGCATTTGCTGATCGTATTGGGGATAACACATGGCAGACTGTCATTACCGAAGATGGATTATTGGCAGTTAAGCGTTTACTTAAAAAGACAGTGACGAAGAATATCGCTGTTTCGTGTCATTGGATACGCGGGCGGCGTAGAAGTGAGTTGATGTGGATTGTGGGTAATCGGAATAAGTTTAATAGCGAAGGTATTGTGCCTGTAAATACCACACAGAAAAAATTAGATCAAAATAAATGGGAAAATGATTGGCATTATTTGCCGTTAATTAAAGCGTTAGTCGCGGTTTCTGCTTTATTGCATGATTGGGGCAAAGCCACGGTTCTATTTCAAGAAAAACTACAGTACAAAAGTAAAAATGCAAAGAAGGGGGATCCATTACGACATGAGTGGATTTCTTGTTTATTACTCAATGCCTTGGTGCAATCATCAGGAAATAATCAGTCTGATGAAGCATGGTTAAATTTACTCATGCAACACAGTTGGGATGAACAAACGCTCAAAAATACGCTGTTACAGAATACAGATCAATCGAAAGTACTTGATCAGCTCCCACCATTGGCGCAATTGGTAGCATGGTTGATCGTGTCGCATCATCGGTTGCCTAATATTCGGGATGATAAAGAACTAAAGTCATATATAGATGAACCTGCCAAAAATTTAACAGATTTATTTGATTTCATTGAGGTGAATTGGGGCTATCAAAATAAACAGGATGAAACAGAGTATAAGCAGCGTTTAAAGTTATGCTTCGAATTTGAACAAGGACTATTAAGTCAATCGGTTGAATGGACAAAACAATTAAAAAAATGGGCGGGACGTTTAGTCCAAGAGTTAAGCTCCTTTGAGCAAATTTTTAACGATGGCAGTTGGCGAGTCGTTTTACATCATGCTCGACTCTGCTTAATGTTAGGCGATCATTATTATTCATCTTGTAATGCCGACCAATCTTGGAAAACTAGTTTATCGCTCATAGCGAATACCGATCCAAAAACGAAACAGGGCAAACAAAAGCTTGATGAGCATTTGGTGCGTGTCAGTGATAATGCTATGCGAGTTGCGCAGTCTTTAAGTCGTTTGGCTGATGAAATGGAGCCTGCCTATGATTTGAAAAAGCTAAAAAAGAAAAGCCCAGAAGGTTTTGAATGGCAAGATCAAGCGGTTAAAGGCATTCAGCAATTTATCCAGAAAAATGAAATTGCAGCCGATCAAGGCTGGTTTATTGTCAATATGGCCAGTACAGGTAAAGGCAAAACCATTGCCAATGCCAAAATTATGCAGGCTCTTTCGAAAGATGCGCAATCATTACGCTATATTTTGGCACTAGGGTTAAGAACTTTAACTTTACAAACGGGTGATTCTTATCAACATGATATTGGTTTAGCTAAAGATGAGTTGGCAATTTTAATTGGTTCAAAAGCAGTGCAGGAATTACATCAACAAAAAAATAAATCGAGTCATGAATATGAAGAAGCAGATATTGAGGAATTAGGTTCGGAGTCTTTAGAAGAATTATTAGGCAATGAACTGATTTATGAAAATATGCCACAAGCTGATTTTATGGCTGCATTATTCCCTCAAAATCAAGCCGAGCGCAATAAAGCTTTTTTATATAAACCTGTTTTAGTGTGCACGATTGATCATATTATCTCGGCAACTGAAACTAAACGAGGTGGAAAATATATTTTACCGAGCTTGCGATTATCATCATCCGATTTAGTGATTGATGAAGTGGATGATTTTAATGGACAAGATTTAATTGCGATTGCCCGACTGGTGCATTTGGCAGGTATACTTGGACGTAAAGTCATGATTTCATCGGCGACCATCCCACCTGCTTTAGCAGAAGGTTTTTTTAACGCGTACCAACAAGGATGGCAATTGTACTGTGCATTTAAAAAAATAAAAAATACAGATATGCAGTGTATGTGGGTCGACGAGTTTAAAACGCAAATTCAATCAATTGAGTTACTTGAGCCAAAAAATAGTATTCAAAATTATCAAACGGCACATGCTCAATTTGTGAAAATCCGTGCAGATGCCTTAAATCAGCAAATCATTAAGCACAAAGCTTACATTATTGAGTGTAAGGATTTGGTGGCTGAAAAAGAACAACCACGCTTAGGGGAAAGTATTCAACAGCAATATTTCGAACGAATTAAAATTGAAGCTGAAAAGCTGCATCAAGCACATCATAGTATCGATGCTAAAACTGGGAAAAAAGTTTCTTTTGGCGTGATACGTGTTGCCAATATTTCGCCTTGTGTTGCACTAACCCGATATTTACTCAATGCTGAATGGTCAGCAAATGTTGCGCCACGAGTAATGGCTTACCATAGTCGGCAAGTGCTGTTATTGCGTAGTAAACAAGAGCAGCATTTAGATGAAACGCTAAAACGTAAAGAAAAACAGGGCGAACAACCTAAGGCATTTTTAGAAACAGGCAATGATGGGGTTGTTCGTCAACATTTAGATACGACAAATGGTGATGATGTAATTTTTATTCTCGTTGCGACACCAGTTGAAGAAGTCGGACGAGACCATGATTTTGATTGGGCGATTATCGAGCCGTCATCTTATCGTTCAATAATTCAGTTAGCAGGGCGTGTTTTACGGCATCGTAAATTAGAACAAGATATTCAGCAGCCGAATATTGCACTGATGCAATATAATTTAAAAGGTCTTCGTGGAGCGAAAGTTGCTTTTGAAAAACCAGGGTCTGAGGTTGATTCTGCTAAAGCGAATTTTATTTTGGAAACAAAAGATTTATCTAAATTGATTGATATTGAAAATTTAGTTCGAGTTAATGCCATTCCAAGAATTCGAGCCAATGAGCCTTTGCAGGCAATTAAAAAATTGGCAGATCTTGAGCATGCGGTCATGATTGATGCGCTTACATCATATCAAAAACAAGGTGCTAAACCCTTGAATGCATGGTTGACGCAAAACTGGTTTTTAACAGCATTGCCACAACAATTTACGCCATTTCGACAGAGTACCGCCAACATTCAACTTTTTGCTGTGTTGAAAAATGGCAAGCTTACATTTTGTGAACGAGATGATTTTGGTGAGTATATTGATCGTAGTGGTCTCTACAAAATTAAGCCCTATGAGTTAAATGCCATTGAACAACAACGGTTATGGTTAAATCGTGATTATCACGACATTTTAAGTCGTAAGGCACTTGATAAATTAAATGAGAATGAGGATATTAATGAAAAGATTGAAAAATTATCAAGGCGTTATGGGGAAGTTATGTTGCCCAAGTACGATGAAGATAAGCAGTTAAATTATTCAGAACAATTCGGACTAATCATTTTATAGTAATAACAATATAGGGGGAAAGTATGACTGAGAGTATTCATACTTTTTTAAACGAGCGTAAAGAATTGTGGTTAAAAGATCGTTTAAAAAAGGCAGAAACAGAAACTGTAATTGCAGAATTAAATCAGCAGGCAGATGATAAATTTAGCTTGAATGAATGGTTGCCTGATGCGGCAAAGCGTGTTTCTCAGCTTTCAATGGTAAGTCATCCAAGTAAATTCAGTCATCCAAGTGCCAAAACATCAAGTGTAATTACAACATCGAATAAGATGAGGGATGGTTATCTGCGTAGTGGTAATGTTGATTATAGTTTGGATGTTTTTGGTAATGCGGCTGCAATGGATGTTTTTAAATTTTTATCTTTACCTTTGACGGATCAATCAACAGTGTTAGATGGCTTTGAGCAGCAAAATGAAGATTTAAAAAAACTTTTAGTTCAAAATAAGCTTGATTTTGAACAATTGAGTTTTGAGTTTTTAAAAATAAAAACAACGGATTCTTCTGTGAAAACAGATCATTTGGTGAAACAGGTGTATTTTCCAATAGCAGAGGGTGAATACCATTTATTGTCGCTGTTAACGCCATCAGGATTAATTACGAAGTTAAAACAAACCATTGATCAAATTCGTTTTTCGGAAGAAACTAAACAAGCCAAAGAAAATCGTAAGAAAAATGAATTAGATGGGATTGGTTATTCTGATATTTATGAGTTAACAGTTACAGCCTATGGCGGAACTCAACCACAAAATGTGAGTGTCTTAAATAGTCAAAATGCAGGGCGAGCTTATTTACTTTCAAGCTGTCCACCTGTAATTGAAAAAAGAGCGATTCGGTTACCAAAAACGGACTTCTTCGCCCAATGTTTATATCGAAAAAATTATCAGGAGAGTTTTGTTCAATTGCATAAATTTATGCAAGTAGATCTTAATAATATTGATATTCGTACAGCGATTCGAAATATTATTCAATTTGTCATTGATCAAGTTCTCTTACAGGCTCTAAAAACACGAGAATATGCCGAAAGTGGATGGTCAAATCAGGACTATTATGTTGGATTGCCCAAATTACAACGCATTTGGTTGGATCAAATTTATAAAGAAGAACGTGAAGAAAATGCAGAATGGCGAGATGAGCTGAGTCGAGAAATTGCACGGTGGATTATTCGTAGCTATGAAAAAGTGATTAGCGATGCTTATATATTGGGAACTGGTGAGTTATTAAATGTAAAACAGCGTGTTGAGAAATCGTTACAACAGATCAAGGAGTTTTTTTAATGCGCCGCTTTATTTTAATTCCGCATCTTAAAATCCATAATGCCAACGCCATGAGTAGCCCATATAGTATTGGTTTTCCTGCAATGACGGCATGGCTAGGGGCAATGCATGCCTTACAGCGTAAATTAAATGCCAAAGGGCATGATATTGAATTGACGCGACTTGCTGTGAGTTGTCATGACTTCAACTTGCAAACACATAAAGGACAAAATGATTTTGTTCATTCCATTATTGGTACAGCAAACCCACTAGATAAGGATGGTAGCCGACCTGCATTTATTGAAGAAGCACGTTGTCATTTAGAGGTTTCTCTTTTAATTGAAGTAGAAAATCTTGGGAAAAAACAAAGAGGGGGGCTTTTAACTATTCTGCCTGAAATTTTAAATAGTATGAAGTTTGCGGGTGGGGATGTTTTGGCTGTGTACGATCAGCAAATTTTAGATTTTGATGAAGACGGTCAAAAAGATCAAGAGCTCAAGCCAATTTTAAATAAACTTATGCTTGGTCATGTATTGATCGAGCGTCGTGATTTAGTCATTCAAAGTATGCAAGAAGGGCAAGATGCTTTGGAGGCAATTTGGGATTATTTAAAGGTCACACATAGTTCTCAAATAGATGATGATGGAAAAATCACGTGGTCAAGCAGCCGAAAAGAAAAGGGGTGGCTTGTACCCATTGCGGTGGGTTTTCAGGGAATTTCTGAATTAGGTATTGCTAAAAATCAACGTGATTCCGATACACCGCACCGTTTTGCGGAAGCTGTTTTGACGCTTGGGGAGTTTGTTATGCCTTATCGTATTGAAAGTATCGATCAACTACTATGGCAATATCATGTTGATTTAGAAAATAATCTTTATCTTTGCCAAAACTTAACAACAAACTAATTTAATCGTTAAAAGGAAAAATCATGGCTAAAAATGACAAAGTAGTTGCAAGTGTACTTGCATTTGAAAAAAAATTGGTTCCATCTGACGGTTATTTATATGGAACAAATTGGGATAAACGAAATGAACAAAGCGCTTTAAAACTGATTGAAAAATCTGTGCGTGGTACGATCTCAAACCGTTTAAAACCTGCGGTTGCAGGTGATCCATTAAAGCTGAATGCAGAAGTTGAAAAGGCTAATTTACAAAAAGTTGATGCTTGTGCTTTAGGCGAAAATCAGGATACTTTAAAAGTTGGATTTACCTTAAAAGTATTGGGTGGGGTTGAAAACCCATCTTCTTGTAATAATGAAATTTTCTTAAAATCATATAATGACGTTGCTAAAAATTATATTACTACGTATGGCTTTAGTGAGCTTGCAAAACGTTATGCACTCAATATCGCCAATGCACGTTTTTTATGGCGTAACCGCGTTGGCGCTGAAAAAGTAGAAGTGGTTGTGACTGTGAATGATCAAGCAGCAGTGACATTTAATGCTTTAAATTACCCATTGCATAATTTTGATGCTAAAGATGAAAATATACAAAATCTAGCTCATCAAATTGCAAGTGCTTTAAAAGGAGAAATTCCCTATTTACTGATTAAAGTTGAAGCTTATGCTCTGGTGGGTAAAGGTCAAGAAGTCTATCCAAGTGAAGAACTTGTATTAGATAAAGGTAAAGGTGAAAAAAGTAAAATTCTTTACCATGTAAATGATGTTGCAGCAATGCATTCACAAAAGTTAGGTAATGCTTTGCGTACTATAGATACTTGGTATCCAGAATTTGATGAGAAAAAAACAGCAATTGCGATTGAGCCATATGGTGCTGTGACTAACCTTGGCAAAGCCTATCGTACCCCGAAAGATAAAAAAGACTTTTTTACTTTATTTGATAAATATGCTTTGGGTGAATCACTTGAAAATCCTGAACAAGAGCATTATGTCATGGCAGTTTTAGTACGGGGTGGTGTCTTTGGTCAAAGTAGCAAGGATTAACTATGCTCTATTATTTAGAAATTACTTTATTAGAGCAGGAGGAAATACCTCTGCATTTAATTTGGTCAAAAGTTTATACCCAATTACACATTGCCTTTGCTGAACAAGCCGATGAAGAGGGAAAGATTAGTTACGGCGTATCTTTTCCTAAATATCGCTTAATTCAGCAGAAAAAATTGGGCTATTTAGGCGATAAAATTCGTATTTTTGCGGATTCAGTCGAAGCATTGGAGCAACTGAATCTAACTCATTGGTTAGCAAGGCTGCAAGATTATGTACATGTATTATCTGCTCGTAAAGTTCCTGCGGATAAGATTAACGGCTATGCTACTTATTTTAAAGTTAATCCAAAATTGACAGTTGAGCAGCGTGTTGTTCATCAGGCAGAACGCCGTGGAATCTCAATTGAAGAAGCACAGGAACACTTTAAAGCATTGGATCTGACGGAGACTTTTGAACCTTATATCAATATGAAAAGCCAAACCAATGATATGAACTTCCGTTTGATTATTGGAAAAAAATGTATTGATGAAGCAAATATTGGAAAATTTGGAAGCTATGGATTAAGCCGTACATCCACAGTACCAGAGTTTTAACCCAATATTTTTTACACTCTTTAACAACTTAATAAAATCAATAAGTTGTAACTTTGCTTTAAAACTTTGGGTATTTCATACTTTTTAGGGATAAAGCACTGTTATAACTTTATTTTTTGCTTTATTCTTACTGTTCATGGCGGCATACGCCATTTAGAAAGAAAAATCATGTCTGGTGATCGACCATTCAACGTTCATGGCGGCATACGCCATTTAGAAATGTTTGGTGTAGTAGGCAATAAAGGCAGCACCGTTCATGGCGGCATACGCCATTTAGAAATTGAGCCAAGGCTTCAAAAGATAGCTTTAAGTGTTCATGGCGGCATACGCCATTTAGAAAATCATGGCAATATAGAAATTATAGGTAAAACAGTTCATGGCGGCATACGCCATTTAGAAATTGTGTTTTGGGGTCGTTGGCTGTCAGACATAGTTCATGGCGGCATACGCCATTTAGAAAATCCTCCCAACAATAAACATCATCAAGTGACTGTTCATGGCGGTATACGCCATTTAGAAAAAAACCTTTAACGCAAACTCCTGAAGAAGTACGTTCATGGCGGTATACGCTATTTAGAAAGATCCATCGCATCAAGAGCAGCCCATGCTCCAGTTCATGGCGACATAAGTCATTTACAAATACAAACTATTTATAACAAGCTAAGTTGATTGGTTCATGAGGGTAGAATATGGAATCTAACCGATCGTAAAATGATTTAAAAAAGAAATTATATAAACAAAAAACGCACTGCTTCTGGCGAAACAGTGCGTTTATTTGATGAGATTATGCTGGTAAATCGAACCAGATCATTTCACTATCTTCAAGTGCTTTGATTGAAGTTTTTTCATCAAACAACAAAGCATCACCTGCTTTAACAATTTGATTTTCAATCATAATTTGACCTTTGATCACATGCACATAATTGTGCTTTTGAGTCTTGGTCATTTCTAGCTCTTTACCAGTTTCCAATACGGCAGCTTTCACTTCCGCATTTTGACGAATATGCATCGGCGCATTTTCGTTTGGCCCAGCAATCAAATGCCATTCATTCGGTTGATCACGTGGATTCAGTTTAATTTGTTGATACGTTGGTTCAGCATCACGTACATTGGGTTGAATCCAGATTTGAAACAGATGCACAGGCTCGTCGGTATTATTGAACTCACTGTGTGCAACACCTGTCCCAGCACTCATCAACTGCCATTCACCTGCGGTAATATGTTCTTCATTACCCATTGTATCTCGGTGGCTTAAACGGCCATCGGTCACATAGGTTAAGATTTCCATATTGTCATGTGGATGTGTACCAAACCCATTATGTGCGGCAATGGTATCATCGTTAATCACACGGAGAGGACCAAAACCCATATACTTAGGGTCGTACCAACTACCAAATGAAAAGCTATGATAGGTGTTTAACCAACCTGCTTTGACATGACCACGGTTTTCACTACGATGTAGATATACATTCATTCTGCACCTCCCAAATTCTTATGTTTTACTGCATGAACACATAGTAGCAATCCCTCAGCAAAGTAAAAACACCAGTATTGGAACAAATTGTTCTATTTATGAAATGATTTTATATTATTTTTATAATTACTAAAAATAATAGAACAATAAAAAGCATCAAAATAATTGATAAACATAAAATTGGAATATAAAAAAGCCCACATTTACATGCAGGCTTTAAACGGGCTAATTGATTTTATTCAAGGAATTTGACTGTGACACCGCTGCTAACTTTATTACCTAAATCATTGGCATCCCAGTTTGTTAAACGAATACAACCATGCGATGCAGTTTTAGAAATAGCAGATGGGTTCGGTGTACCATGAATACCAAATGATTTTTTGCTTAAACCAATCCAGATATTACCTACAGGTGCATTTGGACCAGGCGGTAATGAAAGTGGTTTTAAGTTATTACCTTGTACAAAATTACTTGGTGAATAGCTATACCAAGGATTACGCGCAACACCCACTACTTTATAGGTTCCTTTTGGAGATGGAGTATCACTACTGCCAATCGTCGCAGGGAAAGACGCGATCATCTGGTTACGACTATTAAATAGATACAATTGACGCGCACCTTTATGCGCAATAATCAAATGAATATCTTCTGGAAGGTCATTACGCACATTGGCAACAATGATCTTTTCACCTGCTTTTTTAAAGGTGGCTTTTGGATTCAACTTTTTCAAAAAGTCTTCGTCCATATGGAACTTTTCACCTAACATTTCTGTAACACGGGTGTAATACAAGCCTTTCATTTTGGCTTGTAAGGCATAGTCGTGTGGAATAGATGCGGCATAAGGACCTTTGAGGTCATCTTCGGTCAATGTGTATTCAACATAAGCAGATTTATTCTGCTTTGCCACTAATGCATCCCATGTTTCTTTGGTCAATTCACCAGTCGGCTTTAAACCATTCATTTGCTGGAAAGATGAAAGGGCTTTCAATGTGTTCATACCACTGGTGCCATCAATTGCGCCAGGAGATGCATGTGCATTATTGAGCATGACTTGCGCGCGTGCATACACTGGAAATTGACCACGCCCGATATTTTCATACCAATCTGCAGCATTTAAACCATCAAGAGTCCATGATGCTTTGCCACCTTGTGTTTTGGCTGTAGCTGTAGTCTGGGCAGTTTTTTGCGCAGGAGTTGGTGCAATACCAGTATCTGCGTTTTTGGTTTCACTATTTTCCAGATTTTGCAAAGTAGCAGATGCCTGATTCAGGTCATGTTCTTCCTGAGTGCTAATTTGTGCCTGATCTGAGCTAGCAGAGCTAGATGCAGCAGCAACATTTGCAGCAGGACTAGACGCTGCATTTGAAACAGGTGAAGATACAGGACTAGATGCAGAAGATGAACTTTGAGAAAGAGGCTTATGTTCTATGGCAAGTGGATCAATCGGATCTTGAACAGATTGAGTGTGAATCACTTTGGGATTTAACGGTTGCTCGGCCGTAGGTGCAGCAAACGCTGTGCCAGTCATAATACAGGTTAGACTCAAAGCGAGCAAAGAGCGAACAAACATGTAATTCAACCTTAAGAATTATTCATATAGTTAGGACAGAAAACTTGGCAAGTATTACAGAAAATACATCACGATGCAGTAGTTCTTTTGTGTAGTTATCCATTTTTATCTTGCTCAATCTGAATTTTATCCTACTTAGAAGTTATTAAATAGCAAACCTTTTTGTTATGATGCATGCAATAAAAATTGAGATAGAGAAAGTAAATGACGACCTTAAAAAATGATCGTTTTCTACGTGCTTTATTGCGTGAACCTGTGGATACCACACCTGTATGGATGATGCGACAAGCGGGTCGTTATTTACCAGAATATCGTGAAACACGGGGTAAAGCAGGTGACTTTTTATCTTTATGTAAAAACACAGACTTTGCTTGTGAAGTGACGTTACAACCTTTACGCCGATATGATTTAGATGCTGCCATTTTATTTTCAGATATTTTAACCGTGCCAGATGCATTGGGTTTAGGACTTTATTTTGAAGCAGGCGAAGGGCCAAAGTTTAAAAAGACCATTCGTACAGAACAAGATGTTTTAAATTTACCTAACTTCAATGCCAAGTCTGATCTGGACTATGTCATGAATGCGGTATCGACCATTCGTTCTGCGTTGGGTGGTCAAGTTCCCTTGATTGGTTTTTCTGGAAGTCCATGGACACTTGCAACGTATATGATTGAAGGTGGTTCGAGTAAAGATTTTCGTCATACCAAACATATGCTGTATGCGCAGCCAGAAGTTTTACATGCCTTGTTAGATCGACTTGCTGTCGCTGTCATTGATTATTTAAATGCACAGATTGACGCAGGTGCCCAAGCGATTCAAATTTTTGATAGTTGGGGTGGGGCTTTGGCGCATCGTGAATATATTGAATTTTCACTGAACTATATGCAAAAAATCATTGCAGGTTTGCAACGTGAAAAAGAGGGGCGCCGTATTCCTGTAATTTTATTTACCAAAGGTGGTGGTCAATGGTTGGAGCCAATGATCGCAACAGGTGCAGATGCTTTTGGTCTGGACTGGACAACACCATTAAATGTTGCACGTCAAACTATTGCTGGACGTGCAGCAGTGCAGGGGAATCTGGATCCTGCGGTGTTGTATGGCTCTAGAGCATCCATTGAAAAGTCTGTCAAAGCCATGCTGGATGATGCTTATGCCAATGGTGAAACAACAGGTTATATCGCTAACTTAGGACATGGTATCACACAATGGGTTGATCCAACCCAACCGAAAATTTTTGTTGATACCGTACATGAATATAGCGCCAAATACTTAAAATAGGTTTTCTGTGCACGTCCTGAGTCTCGTTTTTAATTTTTGTTTTAAGGCAGCTTCGGCTGCCTTGTTTGGTATTTTATTACTGCTCGCATTTGTGCTTACTGCACCGATGGGGAGTCATGATTATCTTGGCTTTTATCGCTATGATTATCTGCTTTTTTATGCCTTGGTTATTCAGGCATGTTTACTTTATCTAAAGCTTGAATCTTGGGCTGAAGCCAAAGTCATCGCTTTGTTTCATATCATGGCAATGGTGATGGAAATTTTTCTCACGCATCCTTCGATTGCTTCATGGCAATATCCACAACCTGCCATATTTAAACTTTGGACAGTTCCACTTTTTGCTGGCTTTATGTATTCAGCAGTGGGAAGTTTTTTTGCTCGTTCCTTACGTTTATATCAAATGTCATTTGAGGCTTTGCCACGTTTTGGCAATATGTTGGCATTGGCATTGTGTTCATATGTTAACTTTATGAGCAAATTTTTTATTCCAGATCTGCGCTATAGCTTGTTTGTCTGGAGTGTCATTATTTTCTGGAAAACCAGATTAAATTTTTATTTATCTGGAAAAACATATCAATTGCCAATGCTTCCCGTACTTTTAGTTTTGGCATTTATCATCTGGATTGCAGAAAATATTAGTACTTTTTATAAAATTTGGCTCTATCCAAGTCAGGTCAATGCTTGGCATATGGTGGGATGGGGCAAACTTGGTTCATGGTATTTATTATTATTGCTGAGTTTGGTTTTGGTGCTGAAAATACTGGGAAGTCGAAGTCATAATGGTCATTGGAAGTTGAATAACTTTCAATAAAATTCAACATTATCTTGAGTCTTTTTAAAAGAATTTTTATCATACTTTCAATGAAAATTATAGGGCACTTGAGTGCCCCTATTTTATGGATTGATTTGTGTTTGCTGGGCAAACTTTCGGGTGTAGATATTAATCAGACAACCTAAAAGTGCGCAAAATGCAGCGACAATAAAGACGAATGGATAGCCCAGATAAAGTGCGACTAAGCCAAATATAGGCGCATAAATCGCATAGGCAATATCCTGACAGGCAGAAAATACCCCCATTGCGGTACCGCGAATTTGAGCGGGTGCGCCTTTAATCAGTTCTACGCCTAATGCAGGATAAATTAAAGAACACCCTGCACCTGTAACTACTGCGCCTAGCAATGCAACTTCTACGCGTGGCGATACAAATAATAAAAATAGGCCAATGGCTTCAATCATCAATGAATATTTAACCAGTTTAAATCCTGAAACTTTATCTGTTAAATGCCCACAGAAAATACGCACCGCCACAAAAGCCAGACCAAAAAAGGTCAGTGCATAACCTGCATATGCCCATTGCTGTTGTTTAAAATACAGTGCGACAAATGTTCCAATACAAGCAAAGCCTACGCCTTGTAATGCCAAAACCAGACCAAAACGCCACACGTATTGAATGACTTGTTTGAGTGGCGGATAAGTACCTGTGTGTGGTTGTGTTGCACGAATAAATAGATCAATCACTAAAGAAATGAGGGGTAAAGCTACAATAAGCAGTGCAACGGCATAAAACCCATAACTTTCGTACAGCCATAATCCTAAAGGTGCACCTGCTGCGAGTGCTCCAAACATGGACATTCCAGTGAAAGAAAGTAGTTTGCCTGCTTTTTTTTGTCCTACTAATCCAAGTCCCCAAGTTAAATGTCCACTGACCAATAAACTTTCAGCATAACCATGAACTAAACGCCCCACTAACAGCAATATAAATTTAAAAACGATGGGTAACGGAAGAAAAAAAACGATGATATAAATCACCCCCGCCACAAGTAGAGAAACCATTCCTTGTAAAGTTGCACGTTTTGCACTGATCTGATCGGCAATGCGACCTGCATAGGGGCGTGTTAAAACTGTGGCTACAAATTGAGTGCCCACTGCAATACCGACCCAAAAATTATTTAGATTAAGTTGGTCATGAACATAAAGTGGAATCACCGCAAGAGGTGCTGAAATCGTTAAATATGAGAAAAAAAGCGCAATGACTAAAGGATAAAGTGTTTTCTTTTCATTCTCCAAAGTGGAGACTGTCATTGTAATGGGATGATCAATTTGTGTCATTAGATACTCCGTAGAAGGGATACCGTATAGACACATGCACCCACTTCCACTATTTAAAAATATTGGAACAGATGCGTTGGTTAACGTGAACGCTTACGATTTTAGTCAAACGATAAATTGCTTAACTAATGCTTTGGCAGAATATCCCATGTTTTGTGGCAATGATCAAGCTGATTTTATAACACATCAGAATTATTCTATATCACCAATAAACATAACGGTATGACCTAGCAAATACCCAGCGGTTACAAGTAATGCAATCCAGACAAAAGCGCCAATAATGTTATACATTGAAAAAACAGTATAATTCATCACGCTAGAACCCGCAGCGAAGGGCGCAAAAGAACGCACAAAAGGAATAAATCGAGCGACCAAAATGGTAATAGCGCCGTGACGTTTAAAGTAAGCATGGGTTTTTAGTAAATGTTCATGTTTAATAAAACGTGACTTGATTTCAAAAACACGTACACCCATGCGACGGCCAATATGATAATTCACCATATAGCCGAGTGTCGCGGCGATAGAAAGCAAAATGATGACAAAACCCAGATTCATCATCGGTACGGTTGCGCAAAGTGCTCCAACAGCAAGAAGTAGACTATCTCCGGGTAAAAAAAACATGAAAATAAAAGCAGTTTCGCAAAAAATAATTAGAAACAGAATGGCATAAATCCATAACCCATATTCTTGAATCAAAATAGGCAGGTAATGTTCAAAACCAAGTAAAAAATTGAAAAACTCCACTAACGATCTACCTTTATCATTACTTCGTTAATGTAGGGTCTTAAAGCTTATCTCTTGATCCTTATACAAGTTTCTATAAGAGATTCAAAGACCCAATAAATGACCAGAATATATGATAAATTCTGGCTTCTTCTTTATAAAATATTGAAACAAATTAATAACTTTCTGGTACAGCGCTTAAAAACTCACGTCGAACTTCTTTATCAGTTTTAAAATCACCTAAGAAAGAAACAGTACGTGTGGTAGATTCCTGTTTGCCAACACCACGCATCATCATACACATATGTGCTGAATCAATCATGACAGCAACACCGCGTGCTTGTGTCACTTCAAGAACCGCTTCTGCAATTTGCTGAGTCAGATTTTCCTGAATTTGCAAACGACGAGCAAACATTTCTGTAATTCGGGCGAATTTAGATAAACCTAATACTTTGCCTTCAGGCAAATAGGCAATATGGACACGACCATAGAAAGGTAGAAGATGATGTTCACATAGCGAATAAAATTCAATATTTTTCACCAGCACCATTTCATGGTTATCTGATGGAAAAACGGCGCTATTGGTCACTTCTTCCAGTGTTTTACCATAGCCAGAGGTCAAAAAAGAAAATGCCTTGGCAGCTCGAATAGGCGTATCTTTAAGCCCAGGACGATTTAAATCCTCACCAACTGCGGTCAGAATATTTGCGTAGGATTGCTGCATTGACATAAGACGTATTGGCTTACTCTATTAAACAAGCTCGGCATTGTATCAGAAAATGCAGAAATGGGTCATGCAACTTTGCAGGATATTTATTCCAATGACGGTTCATTTGAATAAGCTGAATAAAATTCATTACTGGTACGGTTAGTATTTCAGCTAATACGAAATTTTTATGCATTTTTAGCCTAAAAGTCTGTTAAAACTAAGTATGGAATTATCTGATTTCAATTGATTATTCAGTTATATGTAAAGCCTTATACACACTATTAAAATAGACTGAAATCGAGCAGTAACAAGGGAGATGGCATTTAATTTGCTGCCTAAATGTATCGTCAGGATGTTTTAAATTAATGGGATCGAAAATGTCAGCACGTCCAATCACGTTCTATTTTAGAGGACAACGCCAGCAAGTTGAAGCAGTCTCTCCAACGACTACGGTTTTGCAATATTTACGTGAATATATTTCTGCTGAAAAAATTCGTCAAACAGGGACTAAAGAAGGCTGTGCCGAAGGTGACTGTGGTGCATGTACGGTTGTGATTGGTGAACTGATTAAAGGTCAATTACAACTTCGCAGTGTCAATGCCTGTATTCAATTTTTACCAACACTTGATGGCAAGGCACTGTATACAGTAGAAGATTTACAGCAATTATTGCCAGTACAAACGGGACAATTACATCCTGTACAGCAGGCAATGGTTGAACAGCATGGTTCACAGTGCGGCTTTTGTACCCCAGGTTTTATAATGTCGCTATGGTCGATGTATGAAAATGAAACACAAGCACCAAGTAAAGACAAAATTAGCGACTATGTTTCAGGTAATTTGTGTCGCTGTACGGGTTATCGACCAATTTTAGATGCAGTGCAAAGGGCTTATGCATACCCACGTGTGCAATTGGAACGTCAAAAAGTTATTGACGTATTGAACGAAATTCATGCCTTAGCTTCCTTAAGATTGAATTATCAGGGGCAGCAGTTTTTTGCTCCTAAAACCTTGCAGGAATTTGCTGCATTGCGTCAGCAATATCCACAAGCGCGAATTATTGCAGGCAGTACCGATGTTGGGTTGTGGATCACTAAGCTTGGTCGACAATTGGGCGATATGTTGTATATCGGTCAGGTTGAAGAATTAAAGCACATCAAAATAGAGAATAATATTTTGCAGATTGGTGCAAATGTGAACTTAAGCGACGCACTTGCTAAGATATCTGAAATTTATCCAGATTTTACTGAATTACAACGCCGTTTTGCTTCAATGCCGATCAAAAATGCAGGGACTTTAGGCGGTAATATTGCCAATGGTTCTCCTATTGGCGATTCAATGCCAGCTTTAATCACACTCGATACCAAGTTGCGTCTGCGAAATGGTGATCAAACACGTGAATTAACTTTGGCTGATTATTATTTGGATTATCAAAAGACTGCTTTGCAAGTGGGTGAATTTGTCGAAACGATTTTAGTGCCAGTTCGTGAGCCATCTGAAACTTTTAAATTTGCGAGTTATAAAATTTCTAAGCGTTTTGAGCAGGATATTTCAGCCGTTTGTGCGGCTTTGAGTTGTGAATTGGATGAGCGTAAAATCGTTCAATCGATCAAAATTGCATTTGGCGGTATGGCAGCCATTCCAAAACGGGCGTTCAATACCGAAAAAGTTTTATTGGGTCAGGTCATGACACCTGAGTTGATAAAGCAAGCACAAATCGCATTGGCACAGGATTATCAGCCTTTGAGTGATGGGCGAGCCAGCAGTGCGTATCGTCTGCAAGTGGCTCAAAATTGCCTACAGCGGTTTTATTTGGAAAAAATTGAGGCTCAAACACTCACTCGTGTCGAAAACCTAATTGCATTGGTGGAGGTGTAATATGAATCAGTCTATCAAGTTGAATGGTTTAAAAGCATCAGCCAAAGCTGGTCAATCGATTCCACATGAAAGCGCACATTTACACGTGACTGGACAGGCGACTTATATTGATGATTTGCCTGAACTTGAGAATACCTTGCATCTGGTGGTCGGTTTTTCTCAATGCGCTAAAGGTAAAATGAGTAAATTTGATCTGGATACTGTGCGTCAGGCTGAAGGGGTTTTTGCGGTTTATACGGCAGATGATGTCAGCATTGAAAATAACTGGGGGCCGATTGTTAAAGATGACCCGATTTTTGCCAAAGATCAGGTTGAGTTTTATGGTCAGGCATTGTTTGTCGTTGCGGCTAAAAGTTATCAGCAGGCACGCCGTGCGGTACGTTTGGCGCAGATCGAATATATACCCGAAACCCCAATTCTCAGCATTGAGGAAGCCATTAAACAACAGTCATGGGTATTGCCTCCCGTTGATTTTAGTCACGGTGAAGTTGAACAGGCATTTGAAACTGCACCGCATCAACTTTCTGGTTCAATTGAACTGGGTGGACAAGAGCATTTTTATTTAGAAGGGCAGATTTCGTATGCTGTTCCACAAGAAGATCAAACTTTAAAAGTTTATTGTTCGACCCAGCATCCGACTGAAATGCAATTACTAATTTGTCATGCGTTGGGTTTTAATATGCATCAAGTGAGTGTTGAAGCGCGTCGTATGGGTGGAGGCTTTGGCGGCAAAGAGTCGCAGTCGGCACAATGGGCGTGTATTGCCTCTCTTGCGGCACAGAAATCTGGTCGTCCATGCAAACTTCGTTTAGACCGCGATGACGATATGAGTTCGACAGGTAAACGCCATGGTTTTGCCTATGAATGGTCGGTGGCTTTTGATGATTCGGGTGTCTTACAGGGTTTAAAAGTTCAGTTGGCATCGAATTGTGGTTTTTCTGCCGATTTATCTGGCCCAGTCAATGAACGTGCGATTTGTCATATCGGCAATGCATATTATTTGAATGCTGTGCAATTGCGTAATTTACGATGTAAAACCAATACGGTATCCAATACAGCCTATCGTGGCTTTGGTGGACCTCAAGGCATGTTTGTCATTGAAAATATTATTGATGATATTGCTCGTCATCTAAAGTGCGATCCTGTATTGGTGCGGCAGCGTAACTTTTTTGCAGAAAAGCCGGGTCAAGGTCGTGATCATATGCATTATGGTGCAGAAGTGCGCGATAATGTTGCACCCAAAATGGTCGAAGAACTTTTACACAGCAGCGACTACTTTAAGCGTAAACAAGCGATTGAAGAATTTAATCGGCTTAATCCGATTGTCAAACGTGGCATTGCTCTAACCCCCTTGATGTTTGGTATTTCGTTTAATGCTGTTCATTTTAATCAGGCGGGTGCGCTGGTTTATATCTATATGGATGGTACAGTTGCCATTACTCATGGTGGCACCGAAATGGGGCAAGGCTTATATACCAAAGTACGTCAGGTTGCGGCACATGAATTAGGACTGCCAATAGACAGCGTTCGTTTAATTGCAACGGATACGTCACGTGTACCGAATACCTCTGCGACCGCTGCATCAAGTGGTGCAGATTTAAATGGTAAAGCTGTACAAAATGCCTGTATTAAAATTCGTGAACGTTTAGCCAAACTTGCTGCCGAGATTAGTCAAAGCGATGTAGAAAATATTCACTTTGAAAATAATATGGTGACCACAAGTAACGGGCAATCATGGACATTTTCTGACTTGGTGAATCGCGCATATATGGCGCGGGTGCAGCTTTGGGATAGCGGTTTTTATAAAACCCCAGAAATTCATTATGATCAGGTTAATCACTTAGGTCGTCCTTTTTTCTACTATGCCTACGGTGCAGCAGTCAGTGAAGTCGCGATCGATACTTTAACGGGTGAAATGAAAGTATTGCGTGCTGATATTTTGCATGATGTTGGACGTTCGATTAATCCTGCGATTGATATTGGACAGATCGAAGGTGGTTTCATACAAGGTATGGGGTGGTTAACCACGGAGGAATTATACTGGCAACCACAGGGGCCGCATGCAGGACGTTTATTTACTCATGCGCCTTCGACCTACAAAATCCCGACCAGCGTCGATATTCCGCATGTATTTAATGTCAAACTATTTGATAACCAGAATACTGCTGATACGATTTATCGCTCTAAAGCTGTGGGTGAGCCGCCGTTTATGTTAGCACTTTCAGTATTTTCAGCGATTCGCCAAGCAGTACAAGCTGCCATTCCTGATGATGCGCCACTTGAACTCAATGCGCCTGCAACGGCTGAAGAAATTCTACGCGCTATTTCGATTGGGCAAGGTCATGCCTTAGCTGAGCGACCACAGCCTCACTTGCGCTAGCGATTCAGTAAGATGCAACATTTACAATGGTGGCGAGATTTCGTCAGTTGGCAGCAGCAGGGAAGCACTGTGGTATTGGTGACAGTCGTTCGTGCTGATGGTTCGACACCGCGAGAAGTGGGTGCAACCATGCTGCTGCGTCTCGATGCGCAACAACAGTTCCAACAGTCCGATACCATTGGTGGTGGACATCTGGAGTTTCAGGCGATTGATCTTGCTAAAAACATGTTATTGGATAGCGATCAACGGCAGCAGTTTGTTGAAAGATTTAATTTAAGTGCGCGTTTGGGGCAGTGCTGTGGCGGGGTGATGTGGCTATTATTTGAAAAAATTATAGCCACAGGTAATAATCAAAATTTTATCACTTGTCAAAAGGCATGGCAGAATGGGCAGCGCATCGTTCGCCAAATCTCTAGTCAAGAGCTTCCCAATAAGTCGCTATCCACTTGGTCTATCGTAGAAGAGCTCTCGCAGTCACTCAACTGTGATTTTCAACACACCGATACGGCTTGGCAATGGAAACAAACCGTTCAACCTTATGCCATGAAAGTGATGATTTTTGGTGCGGGTCATGTCGGCGAGTCTATTGTCCGTTGCCTATTGCCTATTGGTGTACAGATCACTTGGGTGGATAATCGGGACGATATTTTTCCGCGCGATTTAATCGATCAAATCAATTGTATTAGTACTGATGCGCCAGAAGCGGAAATTGCCCACTTTGATCGTTCTGGCGCAGTTTTAATTTTAACGCATGATCATCAGTTAGATTTGCAATTGTGTTTTGAGGCATTAAAACCTTCAAATCAGCCCTTTGCCTATGTCGGAATGATTGGCTCAAAAAGTAAAAGGGCGATATTTGAAAAAAGAATGCAGACAAGAGGCTATAGCCAAACAGAGCTACAGCGTTTAATTTGTCCAATTGGAATTGAGGGAATTGGTTCCAAGCAGCCCGCGATTATTGCAGTTTCAGTTGTGGCACAGTTACTACAGCTCTTTAATATAAAACGCTGATCTGGGCCTTTATCTGAATAAGAATGCGGAAAAGGCATTAACTATTGTGTTAGGCAACAGGAATGTTGCCTCATTGGACAATGTTATACGGCTGTGGCACTTTTAAAGTGATGGCTTTTCTCATGCTTTAACTATTTTTTTGCTCAAATTTCGGATTTTTCTCTGCACGTTTGAGTAAAACCAGAACAGCACCAGTACCTCCCTGATTTTCAGGCGCACTAACAAAAGCTAATACATCCCTATGTTGACGTAGCCAACCATTTACATAAGTTTTTAAAATCGCTTCTGGGCCTTTGCCATGTACGATTTTAATCACATTCTGATTTTCTGCTTTCGCAATCTGAATGATCTGTAAAACGGCGGAACGTGCTTGTTCAACGTTACAGCCATGTAAATCTACGGCTTCAAACCAGCGTAACTTTCCTGCTTTTAAATCTTCAAAGACTTTATGCTGTAAGGTGGCAATCCGATAGCTCAAGCTGGCTTGACTGGCGACAGGATTGAGTACAGCTTGAGTATCTGACAGTTCCGCATTTTCAGTTTCAGCGATACCTTCAGCTGCTGCACGTTTTGCCAATGTTTGTGCATCGACTTTCTTGGTACGGCTAGTTTTAATATCTGCAATATTGCCGTGTTCAATCGGTTTTACACCTTGTAGGGCTTTACTAAATAGCTGACTGTCATCATCAGGTTCAGTTTCAGGCCCATTGTAAATGGGTTGCTTGGTTGCAGTGTGCTTCTCGCTCACTTTTTCCTGACCATTCGAGATTTGTTTTTTAAACTGTTTTAATAAATCCTGTTGGGCTTTGGAAAGGGAGGTATCGTGTTTGCTCATGATTGAAATCGTAAATCACAATAAAAATGGTTGGGATCATTATAGTCGATCTTAAACTCAGTCCGTAAAGTCATTTATTTAGCGATTGAAGCAGAGCCAGAAAAATAGAATAAGCCAATTCGGAATTGGCATGCTGCTATGAGTCTGTTTATGATCGAATTTGAAGGTCGTTTAGAAGCATTCATTTAAATGGCATAAACAGAATTTTTTACAGCGTCGGATGTAGTATTTAATTTAAATAACATTTTAGAGAATTCCAGTCAGAACTGTATCTGTATTTGTATAGTTTAGCTGCAATTTTTCTCTTTAACGTAATTTGATTCTTGTCCATGATGCCATGTTTTTTGATATCGGCTATTAGTTCATCCTTGTCAAAACTATTCCAAATAATGGGAATAGTCTGTTCTATATTATCAGTGCATGCTTGTATTAGCCCCCATTAAAAC
>NZ_LXGN01000006.1 GCF_009372255.1 Acinetobacter guerrae | reverse complement strand
ATCGTGTATCGCGTCGGGATGAGTGCATTATAGGGCATATTCCTACACAAGCAAGCGCTTTTAACCCATTGTTTTATTGCATGTTCTATTTTTGCGCACCATTTAAGTTCATATTGTATTCAAAATCACTGTAACCATTTCATTATAAAGCAGAAATATCTATGTCACATTTCTGCTTTATTGTTTATTATTTGACACTTTTTTGTGGCTTAATTTGAACGCTTAGTATTTTAACGGGTTGTTTAGGTACATTTTGATAAGAACCAATAGTGGTTGTTGGGAGTTTGACAATTTTATCGACCACATCCATGCCTTTTGTGACCTTACCAAAGACCGCATATCCTGCATCTACAGGAGAAGCATTAAGGGAGTCGTTATCTGCGACATTAATAAAGAATTGGCTCGTTGCAGAATTTGGATTACTGGTGCGTGCCATTGCTAAAGTACCGCGTGTATTTTTAAGACCATTACTCGCTTCGTTTTTTATTGCTGGTCGAGTTGCTTTTTCTTTTAGGTTGGTATCCATACCGCCACCCTGTATCATAAAGCCAGGGATGACTCGATGAAAAATGGTTCCTGTATAAAAGTTGCTTTTTATATAGGTTTCAAAATTTTTCGTGGAGATGGGCGCTTGATCATTGAAAAGTTCGATTTCAATATTACCCATAGAAGTTTTCATCTCAACCAAAGTATTAGCAAATACATTTATACTCATTAAACATCCTGCTGCCAGCAAAGCTACCTTTTTGAACATGTTTTTTCCTTATCATCTATAACGATCAATTCGCTGTCACACTAGCATAGTATGTGTATGCTGTATTTTTAAAGTATTGTTGTTTGTGTAATAAAAAAGGTGTTCCACGTGAAACACCTTTTTGCTGTTGCTATACCGATGTCGATATTATGCGTGTTTATCCCAAAATTTTCTAAACGCTTTACTCATTTGTACTAAATTGGCTTTGGCTTTACGGGAAACAGGTGTCAGGTTAATAAAACCATGCGTCTGATCCAGATATTCATCGTATTGAACCTTTACACCACTTTGACGTAATTTATGACTATAAATTTCACCTTCATCATGAAGAACGTCATGCCCAGCAGTCACCACATAAGCGGGTGCCATTTTTTTCAAATTTCCATAGGTTGGTGAAATAATGGGATCAGTTAATTCAATATGATGTTGAGTCGCGTAGTAATCCGTCACGTAGTCAATATCACGACCTGTTAGCACTAATCCATCTTTATAGGCATAAAAAGATGGATGACGACTTTTAAAATCTACAGCTGGATATATCAAAAATTGTGCCTGCGGTGCATAAGATTTTCCTACTGTACGTTGAGCCACCACAGTACTGATATTTCCTCCTGCACTATCACCCGCAACAGCAATACGATTTTTAAGAATTTTGAAATAGCGTCGGTTTTGGTAGACCCATGCCAATGCATCTTCACAAGACTGAATTAAATGCTTAGGAGAAAATTCTGGAGCTAAAGGATATTCAATACTTAATATTTGCACATTAGCTGATTTAGCAATAATGCGGCAAGCTTCATCATGAGTGTCAACATTCCCCACTACAAAGCCGCCGCCATGATAAAACACGATCATCGGCAGCTTTTTATTCGGATGTGGATGATAGTGTCTGGCAAAAATTGTACCGCTTTGTAAAGGTAGGCGAATATCTTCTACAAATTCTAATGGTGTTGGTTTACGTCGGATTGACTGCATTTGCAACTCAAACATCTGACGTGATCGATCTACATTCTCATCAATAAAACCTGAATAGCCTTGCTTCAGTTGTACCGCTACTAAACATTTGGTAAAGCTGTCGAGTTGTGGGTATTGATAGGGATAAGCCAGTAACTTAACTAGCGACTCTTGAACAAAAGCAGGGAGTTTGTCTAGTGCACGTGCTGCTGGCCCCTGCCCTTTTTCTAATAATGCCTGAAGCTTTTGCTGCGATACGTTCACTCGTTCTCTCCCTTAAAATGTCTGTCTTATTCACTTTTTCTACATATTCGATTGTGTCTTGACTATATGCGCATACAAGACACCTAATCAAGTTACATTTCCTTAATTTTTCCTACGCTAATACCAACCAAAATAAAAGTCATTGACTCAAACGTTATATGGCATTGGATAGTTTTGCCATTGGTTTAAACAAAATGAGGAGCAGTAAAATGAAAGTAATTTTTATCTCAGTTGTAACGGCATTTCTTGCAGTAGGCTGTATTGTCTTACCAGAAGACCATGATCATCGACATGGTGATCGCTACGGTTATGATAGAAACCATAATGATCAAAATGATAGAGATGAACATCGTTGGGGTCATGCAGACGGACATTGGAGATACGCTGATCGTGATCATAACTAAGGTTGCAAGTATTAAATAAACAAAAGCCTAAATCTATGGAGATTTAGGCTTTTGTTTGGAACGTACTTTGGCATCCTGCCATTTCCAGTACGACCAGTTTGGAACATCCTGTTCACTATGGAAGATAATATAATAGATCACTTAGAGCGGACTCGAGAGCAATCAACCTATGTTTTTGTACGTCATATCTTCGCTGATTGTCTGTTTTGAACGTTTCACATCAGTAGCAGCTGATATAAAATCCAGTGTTATGGTGGCATCCAATCATCACTTTCATGCGTTCATTGATGACAATTCAGATCAAGATATTATTGAATCGGAGCTGACTCAGGTGTAATTTGTGGCGCTTCAGGAGATGCCTGTACAGGTTGAGCTTGTGTAGCAGCATCAGCTTGTACTGCAACACCACCCTGAGCTTCAGTCGCCGCTTGTGGACTTGCAGAAGCCTGCGTAGAGCCAGAGGCATGTAAACCAGCTTCAGAGGCACAACCTACTGCTGTAAAAGTAACGCCTGCCAATACCAAAGACAATAGACCAAGTTTATTCATGTTTCTTTCCTTTCATTATGACAAAAAATTGCAAAGTCCAACTTTGCGCTGCCTATCATTCACAATTTTTTTAGGACAAACTCACATCATTGGTTGGTGTTTATAGAGATAGACGTACATGTTCTGCAATTTTTTTTAACTCAGGCCAATTTCACTAAAATTAGGTTAAATGAATGCGATTAACCCGCTAACTTATTCTCACATCTTTTATTTTTTAAGTTCCTAACAAACACACTAAGTGTTAAATCAGAGTTTTAAAGTTATATAAATCTCGTAAAACAACTATAAATAGTTACATGGTAATTTCACCCGTTTTTTGTGTTTTCTTATCAAGAAAAAAGCCCATTCTTAGAGAATGAGCCTAGTCGTTATACAAATACATTGGTTTTATATAAAGGTTTTTATACGGTCTTTTGACTAAGTATTTCGGTGTTGCGCCTGTGCTAAGGCCATTTCATTTCACCTTTTACTACTTTTGCACCAAAATCTAGGGTTCCCGTTTCTTTTAATTCTGGATATTTTTGCTGCATGGTGTGAGCAAGTTGTTGCGAGGTTTTACTGGTTTTAACTGCCTTTTCATAACTTTTCAGATAATTAAGTGAAAAATTGACAGCTGCTAAACCTTCTGGTGCATTTTGTACCATGTGTGCAGGTACAACAGTCTGAGGTTGTAATGCCTTGATGTTTTCCAGCGTTTTAATGACTTTAGCTCGATCTTGGGTACTTGGTGTATCTGCCATCCATAAATGAATACCAGAAGATACGGGAATGCCTCCCACCACTGTTTTGATTGAAGGAATCCACAAATAAGTCAATTCATCATGACCCTTGATTTCTATATTTTCATTTTCAAATTTCAGCGTTTTCGCTGTAAATATCTCTGGAACAATAATTTTCTCAGGTGCATTGGCTCCCATTTGCAGTGACCAGTATTTAAGTTTTAAGGCTTTTGTATCTTGAATATGTTTTACCGTTTCTGGAGTCGCGATAATTTTGACATTTGGAAAATAGTGCTTGAATACATCTAGACCAAAATAAAAATCTGGATCGCCATAGCTAACAAAAATTGTATTTAAAATTTTACCGCTATCCAGAATATCGGCAGCAACCCGAAGAGCCTCTGACTTGGAAAATTGTGCATTCACCAACATCACTTCTTTATCTCCTTCAATCAGAGTCGAAGTCACACCAAAGTTTTGCGGTTGTGCTAAAAAAGTTTGTATGGCCAATGGTTGCGCAATCGCCATTTGAGAAAAAAAAGCAGTGGTTAGCGCAAATATTATCCGCGTTTTAAAACTATTCATGATCCAATCCAGATAAATAAATACAACTTTAATTTGCAATTTGTGTCAGATAAAGCTGTTTATTCAAGATAAACTATTGCAAATATTGCAACAATAAGACATCTTTCTATGGATACCATTAAAGCAATACAAGTTTTTGTTAGTATTGCAGAACAAGGCAGCCTCAGCCGTGCCGCAGAGCAACTCAATTATTCTCGAGCAATGGTGTCACGTTATCTGGATCATTTAGAGCAAACTTTTTCAGTACGCTTATTTCAGCGTAATACCCGTAAAATCTCTCTGACTCCTGCGGGTGAAAAGGCGTTACGTTACTGTGAAAATATTTTGCAGCAGCAAAGTTTACTGTTTGATCTGGCTGCCCACGAACAACAAACGGGAACTATTCGTCTGACGTGTGGGTTATTTTTATATCAGATGGGCTTAAATGAATGCCTACGTGCTTTTAAACAACAGCATCCACAAGTTCAATTTGAAATTATTCTCACTGAAAATACGGTTGATCTGATTGACAGTCAGGTTGATTTAGCCTTGCGTATTACCCAAAAAGTTGCTGATGGTTTAATTGCTCGACCTGTTTATAACATCGAATCTATTTTTTGTGCGCATCCTGATTATTTAGCTCAACACCCTCCTCTATTACATCCGAGCCAACTTTTACAATACGACTGTATTACTCATCATCATGCCAGTCAGTATTGGACGTTGTTTAACGCAGCACAGCAGCCTCAGAATTATCCTCTTAATAGTACCTTCAAAAGTAATGACGTAAATGCTTTGTATGATATGTGTATCAATGCGCAAGGGATTGCCATGTTACCCACGCGATTGGTGCAAAATGATTTGATTCGTGGACAATTAATACAAGTATTAGCTGATTTTTCTGCCTCCGATTTGACGCTATCTTTGGTCTATGTGTCCCGACAACATTTACCCAGAATGATTCAGCAATTTATTGCATTTTTAATTGAACACCTCGATTTTTACTTAAATAAAGAAAATTAAAGAGATTTAAATATAACTGTATGCTTGAATTTTTAAAGGATGCCCATACCTCATCCGTTATTCATATGGCAGTTCAGCATGATGCAGTTGCAAACACTGGTAACTAAAGGACTGTACATGTTTAAAAACCCATTTAAACGGAGATCATCAATGGCTAATGAGCAAAACGAGCAAGCTCAAGACTTATCTTCAGAGCAAGCTGCACAAAATAATGAGCAATTTCAGGCTGAAGATATCGAGCAAGTCGCAGATGCTGGCGTTGAAGATTTAAAAGCGCAAATCAGCAAACTTGAAGAAAGTTTGAAATTAGAAAAAGCACGCACAGCGAATGCTGTTTACGAAGCTCAAAAAAGTGTTGAGCGCATTCAACGTGAGTCAGAGAAACATAAAGAAACCGTGCTTGAGAAATTTGCCAAAGAATTATTGGACTCTGTCGATAATTTGGAGCGCGCAATTCAGGCTGCAGGCGATCAAGAAACACCCCTACTTGAAGGTGTCAAACTCACTTTAAAATCACTACTCACCACCCTTGAAAAATTTGGCGTAGTTGAAGCAAACACTCAAAATGGCTTTAACGCCGATTTACATCAAGCGGTTGGTATCGATCCAAATGCCAAAGCCAACCAGATTGGTACTGTTTTACAAAAAGGCTATACCTTAAATGGACGTTTATTACGCCCTGCTATGGTCATGGTTGGTCAATAATGACTATTATTTGAGATTTTTTTGATTTTTTTCATAAAAATCCTTGAAAAAAAACGATTAACTCTCATATCGAATAACAAGCAAATCCCCTTTTAACTTCCCTTGACCAAAGGGGAAATTAGGGGATTCAAAAAATTTGAGGAATACACCACATGGCAAAGATTATTGGTATTGACTTGGGTACAACCAACTCATGCGTTGCAGTACTTGAAGGCGATAAAGTTAAAGTGATTGAAAATGCGGAAGGTACACGTACTACTCCTTCGATTATCGCCTATAAAGATGGTGAAATCTTGGTCGGTCAAAGTGCAAAACGCCAAGCCGTAACGAATCCTAAAAATACATTATTCGCGATCAAGCGTTTAATTGGTCGTCGTTATGAAGACCAAGCTGTACAAAAAGATATTGGCCTTGTCCCTTACAAAATTATCAAAGCAGATAATGGCGATGCCTGGGTTGAAGTCAACGACAAGAAACTTGCTCCACAACAGGTTTCTGCTGAAATCTTGAAAAAGATGAAAAAAACTGCCGAAGACTACTTAGGTGAAACGGTTACTGAAGCTGTCATTACCGTTCCTGCTTACTTTAATGATGCACAACGTCAAGCGACTAAAGATGCAGGTAAAATTGCAGGTCTTGATGTTAAACGTATCATCAACGAACCAACGGCTGCGGCACTTGCGTTCGGTATGGACAAAAAAGAAGGCGACCGTAAAATTGCGGTTTATGACTTAGGTGGTGGTACATTTGACGTATCAATCATCGAAATCGCAGATCTGGATGGCGACCAACAAATCGAAGTGTTATCAACCAATGGTGATACTTTCTTGGGTGGTGAAGACTTTGATAATGCCTTGATTGAGTTCTTGGTTGAAGAATTCAAAAAAGAGCAAAGTGTAAATCTGAAAAATGATCCACTTGCATTACAACGTTTGAAAGAAGCGGCTGAAAAAGCAAAAATTGAGCTTTCTTCATCCAATGCAACTGAAATCAACCTTCCATATATCACGGCTGATGCAACTGGTCCTAAACACTTAGTGATCAATGTAACTCGTGCAAAACTTGAAGGTTTAGTGGCTGAGTTGGTTGCTCGTACAATTGAGCCTTGCCGTATTGCGCTTAAAGATGCGGGTCTTTCGACTTCTGATATCTCTGACGTGATCTTGGTTGGTGGTCAGTCTCGTATGCCACTTGTACAACAAAAAGTACAAGAATTTTTTGGTAAAGAGCCACGTAAAGACGTGAACCCTGACGAAGCAGTTGCAATTGGTGCTGCGATTCAAGGTGCAGTATTGTCTGGTGACAAAACTGACGTTCTATTATTAGACGTTACACCATTAACACTTGGTATCGAAACAATGGGCGGTGTATTAACTCCGATCATTGAGAAGAACACCACGATTCCTGCGAAGAAATCACAAGTGTTCTCTACAGCAGCAGATAACCAACCTGCGGTGGACATTTCGGTTTACCAAGGTGAACGTAAAATGGCTCAACAAAACAAATTGTTGGGTAACTTCCAACTAGGTGATATTCCACCCGCTCCACGTGGCGTACCGCAAATTGAAGTATCGTTCGACATCAACGCGGATGGTATCTTGAAAGTATCGGCTAAAGATAAGAGCACTGGTAAAGAGCAATCGATCCAGATCAAAGCAAACTCAGGTTTGTCTGATGCTGAAATCGAAGCCATGATCAAAGATGCTGAAGCGAATGCTGAAGAAGACCGTAAGTTTGAAGAGTTAGCAAAAGCACGTAACGAAGCGGATGCTTTAGTTTCTAGCTCAAATAAAGCAGTCAAAGATCTGGGTGATAAAGTCACTGAAGATGAGAAAACTGCCATTGCAACTGCGGTTTCTGAACTTGAAGCAGCGACTAAAGAAAACGATGTGGATGACATCAAAGCGAAAACTGAAGCTTTACAAAACATCTTGATGCCAATCACGCAACGTGCTTATGAACAAGCACAAGGTGCTAGCGGCGCAGAAGGTTTTGATCCAAATGCATTCCAAGGTGGTGATGCAGGTCAACAACAAAAAGCGGACGATGGCGTTGTAGATGCTGAGTTCACAGAAGTAAAAGATGACAAAAAATAATTTGTCTCTTTAAAAAGACCGCGCGAAAGCGCGGTTTTTTTATAACATCCATTAAAGTGATTGAATAAACTTTAAAAAAACGGTTATAAAACTCTCATAATATTTACTTTTAAAGAATCATTGAGAGATGCGCTGGCTCATTTTAATTTCAATTTTATGTATACTCTTTTTCTATCTAAAAAAAGAAAAGACGATAACTCAGCAACCTTTTGATTCAAGAATTCACTATAAAATTGGCCAAGTTGATCCACGCTTTGGTCTAAATGAACAACAAATTATCGCCTTGAGTCAACAAGCCAGCTCTATCTGGCAGAATGGCACTGGGAAATCTTTATTTCTTTATGATCCTAATGCGCAGCTTGATATAAACTTTATATACGACGCACGACAAGCTGAAACCAAGCTTCGTCTTGAACAACTTCAAGAAATTAAGCAACAACAGCAATCTCATTCAATTGAACAACAGCATCTTCAACACCAACAGCAACAGTTGAATAGTTCGCTGCAATCATTAGATCAGCAAAAAGCTGATTTTCAAAACAGTCTTGAACAATATAATGCAATGGTTCAGCGAATCAATCAAAATGGTGGCGCGACGCCTGAACAGCGCATAGGATTGGATCAACAAAAACAAAACCTACAACAGCAACAAGCACAATTGCAGCAGGCAATTGATACCCATAATTTTAATGTGGAGCATATTAATCGTAATGTCGACTCAGTCAACCAGATCAATCAGCAAGTCAATCAGAACATTCAAACTTATAACCACAAATTTCAGGGTCGTTTATTCCATAAAGGTGAATTTGATGGAAAACACATTAATATTTATGAATTTGAATCGCAGCAAGATTTAATTTTAACCTTAGCACATGAGTTAGGTCATGCTTTGGGTCTTCGGCATAACCAAGACCCGAAAGCCTTAATGTATCCTATTTTAAAACAACAAGATATGCAAAGTTTTAAACTACAACCCGCAGATCTTGCCATGCTTCCACATTAATATAATTTGTTAGAATATAATTGAATTAGGGTTTTAAAATTTATTTTAATAAAACCAATTTTTTATTTTATTCTGTGCTGAAGTTAAGTTATTAGAATGCTATTTCAATATGATCATCGAAATAGCATTCAGATTCATGCTATTGTGCTAGATTAGTCTAATGAACAGGTAATGGAGATCGACGTGAGTTATTATCATATCTTGATTGAAGTGAATGATCTAATCAGTACGATTGAGCAAACACGGGATATCGAAATCCTTGACATCATTGAGATTCAGCCTTATCTCCATTCGATTTTATTGCCTTATTTTAATGAGCAGGAAATTGAACTTGAGGATGAAAATGTCGAATTTAAAGATATTTTACATTTAGAGGTCAAACAAACACTGTTACCCATTGAACATTTGATTGAAGAAGAACAAAAATTATTGCCAAGTGATACTGATGTCACCATTACAGCTTATGAGATTTTTAATGACCGTGAACTCAGTCAGGATGTGACTACTGTAATCATGGATATTCTGGAAGCTGTCAAACTAGATGATTCTCCGATCGAATAATCACTTTCATTTTAATCAAATAAAAGGTCTACAGGTCATCCGCAGACCTTTTATTCATAAGACATACTCTCAAAAATACTACTGCATCATGCTCACAGCTTGTTGAGTACGAATTGCTTTTAAAATTTGCTGCCCTGCCCGTCCTGTTGGATTTAAACCCAATCGTGTTTGTTCATTACGAATCGCTTGACGAGATTTATCACCAATTAAACCATCTACTTCACCAATATCATAACCACGACTGACCAAATAACGTTGAATTTCACGGCGTTCGGCACGTGAAGTTCCTGCATCATCCGTTGGCCATGAAGCAATAAAAGGACCGCCACCCTTTAAACGATCTGATAAATGTGCAATGGCTAAACCATAGCTTTCGGCAGCGTTGTAACTATAAATCGCATCAAAGTTTTTAAATACAAGAAAAGCTGGACCATTTTCTCCTGCGGGTGTCATGAGACCTGCTGGTGTGGATGAGGTGAGATTTCCCTGTATTAGAGGTGATCCATCCATTCGAGTGAGACCTCGCTGTTCCCAACTACTTAATGGCTTTTTATTACGGCGCCCTTCTCCACTGATTGACATACTGTCTGGAATTTTGACTTCAAAGCCCCATGGCATTCCTGTTTGCCAACCCGCTTGTTTTAAGAAGTTAGCTGTTGAAGCGAGTGCATCAGGCACACTTGATACCAAGTCACGACGACCATCACCATCAAAATCGACAGCTAAACGTTCGTAGGTTGATGGCATAAACTGAGTATGTCCAAACGCCCCAGCCCACGAACCTTTTAGTTGATTTTCAGTCAAATCACCACGCTGTAAAATTCGCATGGTGGCAAAAAATTCACCTTTAAAATAATTCTGACGGCGACCTTCACAACTCAATGTTCCCAAAGCCTGTAGTAACGGATATTTCCCAGAAATATCACCAAAATTACTTTCTACTCCCCAAACAGCAACAATCGTTTCTGGCGGCACGCCATAGATTTGTGAGGCACGATTAAGAACATCTCGATACTGTGCCATTTTCTGCTGGCCTAACTGTACTCGTTCATTATCCACCAAGCCAGAAAGGTAGTCCCAAATTGGTGTTGAAAATTCAGGCTGATAATTTAATTTATCAATCACTGAATAATCAGGACTCAAATTTTGTGTATAACGATCATAAGTTGCTGCGCTCACACCTGAAGCAATCGCCTGTGAACGCAAATTGGCAATACAACTTTGGAAATCATTTTGTGGTGAAAAACCGCTAGATGCTGGTGTAGTTGTTGTTGCAGAAATCGTTGCACCATTCATAATGAGTTCAGCTTGGGCTTGAGCAGCAAGAAAAAAACAAGAAGAAAAGAATAAAGACAAACGTCGCATTGTTATCATCACCATTTTTGAATTCAAAATTTGATTTTACCTTAGCATTTAGATGGTGTGATGACAGATAAGATTCGTAACTTTGAATTCATTCTTCTGGTTTTAAATTCATATTCACCATGTCATTTTAAATTCAAACTTATCCACAGCGCCTATTTTAAATTCAAAATATCCATAGATTTGCTTAAAAAGTAAAAACTACACCTCTCCAGCTCTAATTTTTATTAATATAAATAATAGGTTATATCAATAAAAATCTTCTATAGGGATAGATATCTTTGAATTCAAATGATACTTATATCCTTTTCATAAATTTTAAATTCAAATAAAGCTCAATAAGCAACCTGTGGATAAGTTTATTCTGGTTTTTGAATTTAAAGTTAAAAACTTTGAGCGACTTATTTTTAAATTCAAAACTCACCCATGTTTTTTGAATTCAAAAAATAACTTATGAAATATATCCATATTTTGAATTCAAATTTTTTAATCTTTTATGCCGAAACTATTTCGTTTTTTATTTTAGAAATGATGTTAAAAAATAGACAATTTAACGCCATTTGAACAGAAGAATGAGATAAAAGGTCAGATAGGAATAAGCGCTATTTAAAATAAGATCAATAAAAAAGCGATCAGAAAACTGATCGCTTTTTTTATAGCTAAAACTCAACTGATTTGAAATGCCATATCGGCTTTAAGTGCCAATGGTTCAGGTAAAATCTGAGCCAATTGGCGACATAAACTCACCAAATCAGCAGAATTTACTGGCATTAAGGTGATGTGACCAAGTTTGCGGCCTTCACGCTCTGTCTTATTATAGAGGTGCAAATGCGCACCATTTAAAGCTAAAACATCCTCAGATTTTGGATGTTGGCTGATGATATTCACCATCACGGTTGGACGCACGACATCTGTCGAACCTAATGGCAAGCCCGCTACAGCACGAATATGATTTTCGAACTGAGAACACACCGAACCTTCGATCGACCAATGCCCTGAATTATGCACACGAGGTGCCATTTCATTGGCAAATAAACCCTGTTCTGTCACAAACAATTCGAGTGTTAATACACCGACATAGTTTAGATGATTCAGTAGCCGAGTAATGTAATCCTGTGCAACAGGTTGCAAATCAATGCTGTTCGGTGCAGGCACAATCGAATGTGATAAAATCCCATGATGATGATGATTTTCAGCCAAAGGCCAAGTTTTCACTTCACCGTTTTGTCCACGTACCGCAATAATGGACACTTCACGCGAGAAAGTCACAAAACTTTCAGCAATCAATGATTTTGCTGGCCCCAGTTCAGCCCAAGCTTGTTCAAGCTGTTCTTGCTCACGCAAAACAAACTGTCCTTTACCGTCATAACCACCTGTCGCGGTTTTTAATACAATCGGCAAGCCTAGCTCGGACACAGCTTGTTTCAGTGAGTCTAGACTATCGACCGCTTTAAACGGTGCAACTGGAATATCAAGCTGATTAAATAGGGTCTTTTCCGAGAGTCGATTTTGGGCAATCGCTAATGCCTGACGCGGTGGATAAATCGCTTTAGTCTGATTTAAAGCATCCACATCTTCAAGCGGCGTATTTTCAAACTCAAGACTAAATACATCGGCACTTTGAATAAAAGCACTTAAACCATGTTCTGCCTGACTTGAAAAAACCTGTCCAAGCGCCGCGGCTGGACAATCTTGCTGGGCTTCAAAAAAAGTACATTGAATATTTAATGGTAATGCAGCTTGAGCCATCATGCGACCCAATTGACCACCACCAAATATCCCGATGGTTTTATCCATGATTGCCTCGTTATACTTGACCAGGAATATTGTTGCTTGCGACTTTATCGGTCTGCGCAGTACGGAAATCAGCCACATTTTTAGCAATTTCAGGATCATGTAGACCTAAAATCTGTGCCGCCATAATCGCAGCATTGGTTGCACCCGCAGGGCCAATCGCCAAAGTTCCCACAGCAATACCCGCTGGCATTTGTACAATTGAAAGTAAAGAATCAACACCATTTAAAATCGAAGATTTTACAGGAACCCCAAGTACAGGCAGATCTGTTTTGGCTGCACACATGCCTGGTAAATGCGCCGCGCCGCCAGCACCTGCGATAATCACCTGAATGCCACGTTCACGCGCGGTTTCTGCATATTCAAATAAACGATCGGGTGTTCGATGTGCCGAAACAACTTCAGCCTCAAAAGGCACACCGAGTTGTTTGAGCATATTGGCAGTATGTTCTAGCGTTGCCCAATCCGATTGAGAACCCATAATAATTCCGACTAAGGGTTGAGCATCTTTCGCTGCGACCGCGTTCATTGGCATTTCCAAAGTATCAAAGATAAAAATAGAGATCTCGGCTTACACCAAGAAAGAAAAGAGAATGGGCGGCATTATAGCGTTTTTTTTCAACAGCTCCAAAACTCTGGAATAATTTGATATGAATTGATCAAGTTTGATACTTTTACGGGGTTTTGAGCAAAATTAAGCAAAAAAATATGGCTGATTGCTTCAGAACTTGGAGATAGAGTGCTGTAAGCATTTACTGACGAAATTCTCAGAAAATTGCTTCTATGTCTGTTTTTTATTTTGTCTTATGATTGGTTTTATCAGGAACAGGAAGTTCCAGAACACAAAACAAAAAATTATAAGTTCTTCCATCAGGATCGTGAGGTACAACAGGAGTTATACCTAGAAGCAAGATATAAGAAAGCCCGACAGGATGTCGGGCTTTCTTGATTTTTAAAATAGAGATCTCAATTATTGAATGACAATACGATTCGCACTCTGTTGAACGATTTTTAAAGACGTGCCTGTAATCGCTTTTTGAATCGCTTCACGAGGACTAAACTCACCTTGAACCGGCTGGGTTTGGATATCAGCAGTTTTGCTTAGGTCGGTCTGAATAAAACATCCTGTCGCGTGTGAAATCTGTTGTGCAGTTTCGTCAAATCGGGTGCTCTGAATCGAATAGTTAAATTTTTGATCACATTTTCCTTGTAGGGCAACTGAAGGAGAATGAACATCATGTGTAGCGCACGCTGATAAAGCTGTGGTCAGGATTAATGCTGCAATCAAAGACTGTGTTTTCATCTCACTGTAAATTCCACTTTTAAGTTTTTACGATATTACAAATTAGATGAGAGAAGCCTCAGCAGAGAAAAAGTAGATATTTGTTAAAAAATTAAACTAAAAAAACTCTATTGCCCACGAAACACAAAATAGACGCATCCCATCAAACATAACATCGCCCATAAATAATCCAGTTTGAAGGGTTGTTTGAATAAAAATAGCATGAAAGGAACAAATACAATCAGTGTCACCACTTCTTGGGTGATTTTCATTTCGCCTAGTGTCCAACCTTGTTGATCCAGATATCGTGTTGCAGGAATCATAAAGCTATATTCCAGCAGTGCGATCAGCCAACCAAACAGTATCGCTTGCCACAAAGGCGCATGGTGTAAAAATTTTAAGTGTCCATACCACGCCATGGTCATAAAGCAATTTGAAATAATTAAACAGCCAAGCGCAATAAATGTTGGATTCAAATGAATATCCTTGATCACAATAAACCGTAATCAGTATGAGAACAGTAAAATTAATTATAAAAGGTAAATTTAAAAAAATAATTCTTTCATCAAAATTTAATCATTGTCATTTCACTCAAAAGCAACAGCAAAACACCCGAATAGCATGATTTATGACTATCTTTTCAGAGGCAGCCTTGTTATCGTTGCTGTCAATTTGAATTGATATTTGACGTTGGCGTATATAAATAAAAGGCCAGCTCAGGGCAGTGGAGTAGACGAGTTATGCATCTGCATATTTTGGGTATTTGTGGCACTTTTATGGGTTCTTTGGCACTTTTAGCTCGCGATTTGGGACATAAAGTTACGGGTTCAGATGCCAATGTCTATCCACCCATGTCGACCCAATTAGAAAATGCTGGCATTGAACTCATGCAAGGCTACGATCGCAGTCATTTACAGCCACATCCTGATCTGGTGATTGTGGGCAATGCAATGAAACGTGGCATTGATGCGATTGAATATATGCTCAACCAAGGTCTGCCATATATCTCTGGTCCACAGTTTCTGGCTGATCATGTTTTACAAGGTAAACATGTATTGGGTGTTGCAGGGACGCATGGTAAAACCACCACAACCACGATGTTAGCTTGGGTATTGGATCAGGCGGGACTCAATCCTGGCTTCTTGATTGGTGGTGTACCACTTGGTTTTAGCGAAAGCGCGCGTTTGGGTGGAGGTCAGTATTTCTGTGTTGAAGCAGATGAATATGACTCGGCTTTCTTTGATAAACGCTCGAAGTTCGTTCACTACCATCCAAAGACCGCGATTTTAAATAATCTTGAATTTGACCATGCCGATATTTTTGATGATCTGGCCGCTATTCAGAAACAATTTCATCATTTGGTGCGTACCATTCCAAGTGAGGGCTGTATTATTGCACCGATTACTGAAACCAATATTGATCAGGTGCTAGATATGGGCTGTTGGACACCAGTTGTCCGTACCAGTTTAAACAATAATCCTGATGTTGCATTCAGTGCAGAACAACTTAGCGCGGATGGCAGTCATTTTAAAGTACTAGAACACGGTGTGGTCAAAGGTGAAGTACAATGGAATATGACAGGCCAACATAGTGTCGCCAATGCTTTAGCGACGATTGCTGCTGCACAACACGTCGGTGTCAGTATCGAACAAGCTTGTCATGCCTTATCTAATTTTGGAGGGGTGAAACGCCGTATGGAACTGCTTGGAACAGTTCGTGGAATTGAAGTTTATGATGACTTTGCCCATCATCCAACCGCAATTGAAACCACGCTAGACGGCGCACGTAAACGTTTGGGCGAACGTAAACTTTGGGCAATTATTGAACCACGTTCCAACACCATGCGTATGGGCAGCCATAAAGAAGGGCTTGCACATTCAGCACGTTTGGCTGATGAAGTCATTTGGTATCAACCCGAAGGGCTGGATTGGGATTTACAACCTGTGGTCGAAGCTGCGACCAATCATGCTCAAGTCAGTCGTTCATTGGACGAAATTATCAATCGTATTGTGAACGAAGCAGGTGAGGGTGATGCTGTGGTGATTATGTCAAATGGCGGCTTTGGGGGCTTACATCAGAAACTTCTAAATACCTTAAAATAAATTTTGCTCAAGTTATACCATTAAAAAGAGTCCTTTTTTGGACTCTTTTTAATTTTTTCCTTCCTTAATGTCTTAATTTTATCAATATTATTGAGGGATAAATAGATTGAATTTGATCAGTTAAATCAATATTTTTTAATTCATATTTTATTAAATATTGACCTGAATCCCAGTAATTTAGAAAATAAAAAGCTATAAAAAAGATTTTTTAAATGTGATTATTCATATAATATCTATTAAATAAAAACTAAGCATCGATTCAATTGTAAATATAAAAAACGCAATATAATGGAAATATCCATTCTTTTATAGATATAGAGATTAAAAAAAATATTTTTTGAGTATAAATGACAATAATAAATACAATTTCGCAAATAAAGTTCATAACACGTAACAATTTATATCAAAATATAAAAATATTTGATTTTTTAATGATATTAAGTTATTAATTTTAAATAATTTTTATTTTAATGAAAAATCAACTATTTTTTATGAATAAATTAATCAGATTTATTTCAGGGGTTAATTGACTTGGATTAAAATCCAAACATATTAAATAACAACAGCTTAAACTAAATAAAAAATTTAAAAATTTAATTTTATGTGAAATAAGTCACATTATTGTTTATTATTGTGATTAAACTATGATTAAAGAACAGTTGTGAATAGAAGATTTTTTCAAAAAATTCAGATCTCATAATTGTAAATTTATAAATAACAAACAGCATCTTAATAATAAAAGATGGGAGATACGTTATGAACAAGCTTGTAAAAACAATATTGTCAGTTATGGCTTTTGGTGGATTGGTTGGTATTGCTCATGCAGAGGTAGAAACGGCGAGCTTATGGGGTGGTGGAGGCGGTTCGCAGCACCCTGAAGGCTGTACAGAACTCTGTGGAAGCAAGTCTATTCCTATAGAAATCACAATTCCAAAAGTATGCGAACTCAAAAATGTAACTACCAAAATCACCCTAAATGGTACTACGGGCGCTGGTACTGGCAGTTTTAGTGTGGGTGCCAATGCAGCATATAACCTATTGGTTGATACCGATAATCGCACATCAGGAACTAACAGTTCTGCATTAAAATATGGAACTTATTCTATTCCGACTACAGTCACTACTAAACGTGGCTCCAATAACGTAAATCTCGGTGCAGTCAAATATAATGAACCAATGACTGCTGGTACTTCTTCACTTAATGATTATAGCATCACAGTACAAACCACTGGTCCTTTAGGTATTAGCAAACCCGCTGGAACTTATACTGACAAATATAACATTTCAGTTTACTTCTAATTCATTTACTGTTTCAAAAAGTTGGTTCTATTCTAGCAATGGAGCCAACTTCATTACTTCAAGTCCAATCACATTATAAAAAATATCATTGAATACAAAATTTAATTACTTATAAATAATACACGGGTGGGTTATGAAAAGAAAATTTTTAATATTAATACTTGGTTTATGTGGGTATATCCATATGGTATGGGCAGGTTTATCGATTAGTCCAATCCAACTCTATATTACAGATAAAACCAAGCAACGTAGCGCAACGGTCACCATGGACTCAAAAGACATGGAGGACACTAAAACCTTTGAAGCAACCGCCGTGAAATGGTCACAAAATGACAAAGGAGAGGATGTCTATGAACCAGATCCCAATATCATTATTAACCCCAAAAACTTTATTATTGCTCCTAATTCAAAACAGGTCATTCGTGTTGGATTTAATCAACCTTTAGCAGGAATCACCACAAATGAGGAAAAAACCTGGCGTATTATTTTTCAAGAAGTGGCTCCACCTGTTGACACTGATTCGGTAACGTTTTTATTTAATATTTCTGTCCCTTTATTTGTGGGTAAGCTCAATCCAGTCAATATAAATGTCATACCGAAAACGGTTGACAACAATTTAGTCGTCAATATTAAGAATAATTCTCCTTCACATATTCAGATTTTAAAATTGACGTTGGTAGATGCTTCAAAAAAAGAAGTTGCAAACTTAAGTCAAATGAAATATTTACTTCCAAATACAGCACAAGATTTTAATTTTGAAAAAATTAATCTGAATAATAACCATTATAAACTTCTCGTTCTGACAGACAAACAAGATCAGCCTTATGAATATAGTCTTAAGGAGTGATCTGTATGAAAATATCGACACTTTCTGCACATATCTGCTTAATATGTGCATTTACACATCTCCATGCGGCTGACAATGTCATTTTATCCAATCTCTGGATTAATGGACTCGATCGGAATACAGAGGCCTTAGTTTTACAACAGGATAATCAATATTACGTTGAATGTCAGATTCTTAATTCACTTAGTTTAAAAGTATTTCTATTACAAAAACACGCCACTAAAGAACAATATTGTCTAGTAAGTAATGATCAAATCCATTCCAGTTTTGATAATGCCAGCCAATCACTCAAAATTGATTTTCCAGCTGAATATTTTCTCGGTTTTTCTAACCAAAATAGCATGTTACAACCCGACAAAGCGTCTTTGGGAGCATTTCTCAATTATGACTTCTTTTATGACAAATTTGATCAAGGTTATGAATTTAATAATTTTTACGAACTAGGGATTTTCAAAGATTATTGGTTGTTAAATAACTCTTTGATTTATAGAAAAAATGATGCAGACGATGATAGTACAGGAGTGATTCGTTTAAACAGTTCTTTGAGCATAGATTTTCCTCAGCATTTTACCAGACTGACGCTGGGTGATAATACTAGTATATATAATTCACTGATTGATTCATTTCGCTTCGGTGGGATTAGCTTCGGGACCAATTTTAGCGAACGTTCTGATTTTATTTACTGGAACACACCTATTTTACGAGGAAGTGCAATTGTTCCTTCAACCATTGATTTATATATAAATGGCGTGAGTATCTATCGACAAAATGTGACACCTGGAGACTATACCTTACAAACGGGTGCAAATATCCAACAAGCAGGCAATGCCCAAATTGTCGTTGAAGATATTTTAGGCAATCGCTCAGTGCAAAATTTTCCTGTTTTGATTAACAATCGTTTACTCAAAGTTGGACTAAATGAATATAACGTCTCTCTAGGTAAATTACGTTTTAATTACGATTATGACAGTAATGACTATCGTGATTTCTTTACCAATGTCTATTATCGCCGTGGCTTTAGCACCAATACCACCCTCGGTTTTAATGGATCATATAGTGATGATGTAAAAAATCTAGGATTGATGTGGACACAATCATTAGGGCGCTATGCCTTGTTAGATGTAAATGCAGCAGGAAGTTCTGCTTATGGAAATGATGGTTATTCAGTAGGTGCTTCTGTAAGCAATAGTTTTAATAGCTTTTCGATGGGACTGAGCACTCGTTATTCTTCTGAAGACTATCAATCACTTGGATATACTCAAGATTTTCGAAACCCTCGTATCGATTCATTGGCGTATTTATCTTTTTTTAAAGTGCCTTATGTCAATAGTGTTAATTTGAACTATGTGGAACGGCGTTATTACCCAGATGATGAGGTTCCTAGAAATAACTCAAAATTATTAACAGTAGGAATCTCAAAAAGCTTTTCAAGACGTTTATCTTTTACTGCGTCCTATTTTAAAGATTTTGGGGATTTTAATGATTCTGGCGCTTTTTTCTCCCTTATTTTCAATTGGGATGACAATAAAAATATTTATCTAGATCAAACCACTGATGGTGATACACGTTTAACCTTTGCGAAAAGCTCACCTGAACAGACAGGCTTTGACTATTCTGTAGGTGCAGAACGTCGTGATGGTGAAATGACTTATAACGGATTTGGTTTATTTAAAACTGATATTGGTGATTTGACTTTACAACATACTCAAAACTCTGACTCTTATGATTCACGCGTATCGTATCGTGGCGCACTGGTTTGGCTGAATAATCAGGTAAATCTGACAAAATCTGTCGATAGCGCCTTTGCATTGGTCAAAGTTGGTGATTATAAAGATGTTGATGTGATGCGTTCTTTATCTCCTGTTGGTCGAACCAATAAAAATGGCTATTTCTTTATCCATGATATTTTGCCTTATATTTCTTACGATTTATCTTTTGATCAGGATCAACTTCCAATTGAAGATAAAATTGATTACTCATCCAAAAAAATGGTCGCACTGAATCAACGCGGCTATTACATTGATTTTCCAGTTACTCATACCCAACAAGTGATCGTAAAATTACGCGATAAAAATGGAAATTTACTTTCCAGAGCGACGCCTGTTTATCTGGATCAAAATACAGATCAAGTATATCCAGTCGACCAACAAGGTAACGTTTATCTGTACGGTCTTTTACCCAAAACCTATCAACTCAGTACTCAAGGAGACAAGGCTTGTCATAGCCAATTACAAATTTCAGAAAAAACCAGTACCACCACATCCCGTCAAGTCATTGAGTTGACTTGTAAATAAGGAGAAAGGCAATGAAAATATTACTTGGCATCATTGCATATTGTGCTTTAGGCAGCCTCTATGCAGGCCAATGTTCTATGGGACAAATTACCGAACCACGCATGCGTTTGGGAAGTTACTATCAAAGCCAAGCTGCGACATCATTTCATGTCAATTGTGATAGTGCCTACACCATTCGTTTTAATAGTATGAATTTGCGTAGCACAGATGGTTCAAGTTTTGTGACCAACGGCCCTTATAAATTAAGAACACGTTTAACCGTAGCAGGTCCCGTGGATAATTTATGGAATGTTCCACTGACTGCCAACACCCACAAAGATAATAAATACATCATTTCGGTCAGACTAGAAGATCGTCCGTCAATACAGGTTCCAGCAGGTACCTACCGTGATATGGTGTATGTCAATTTATCGTTTTAACCCGCAGATCTGAATAGATTTATAATATAAAGGATACTGATGGCTATATTTTGAGGAATGATCTAGCATCGTGATTTTTTGAAAGTATTTTGATCATGGTCAACTATTTACTTTGAGGTTTTGCCGCAGGGCAAGGATGATTATCAAATGAAAATTAGGATTGTTTCATGATTTCAATACCTCAGCACATGCAACTGTTTCACAATTGATTGTGCTATTTATTGCCAATGACCTTCTAAATGTTTTAATGGCTTTTTTAGATATATGCAAGATGAAAAACAGATCCGATTTGCTTAAACAACATAAATATGCGATGCTAAGCGCAGATTTGGATTTGATCCAAAACCCAATTTATAGACAAGGGGAGTAGCCTCCTCCAAACGTTATAAGATGTAATCTGTAAAATTACTTTATAGCGTGTCAGATATCGTCAGTACACTTTGCAAAAAGTCGGTATCTGAGCATCAAATATAATTTGATGTAGGCAAGACCTTGATCATGTTGATACAGATGTTTTTTATATTCATCTGGCAACAGGTCAAGGTTTTTTTATGGCCAATTGCCAGATGTGGAGAGATTTATGGACTCTATCGGTAATATTTGGCTTTATCTGGTCTTTTTTGGCATCGTCTTTACGATGTTATTGATCGACTTTCTTGGCTTTAAACAAAAAAAAGACCAATCTGTACCCATTAAACAGGCACTAGCCTGGAGCGTGGCGTGGGTCACAGTCGCCATGCTATTTGCAGGTGGACTGTGGCTATACCTGCAACAAACAGCAGGGCTGGCTATTGCCAATCAAAAAACCATGGAATATCTGGCAGGTTATTTACTGGAAAAATCATTAGCGATTGATAATGTTTTTGTCTGGTTGATGATTTTTGCTGCTTTCGCAATTCCACCATCCTTACAACGTAAAATCCTTCTGTATGGTGTGTTGGGCGCGATTGTTTTAAGAACAATCTTTATTTTTATTGGCGCATGGTTTGTTCAGGAGTTTTCTTGGATTTTATATATTTTCGGTGCCTTTTTAGTTTATACAGGCTTTAAATTCTTAAAAGGTCAAGGCGAAGAAACCCCGAATATCGAAGAAATGGCACTTCTGAAATGGTTACGTAAACACATGCGTATCACACCAAGTTTTAAAGGTGATCGTTTCTTTGTGAAAGAGCAAGGCGTTCTTTGGGCAACTCCATTGTTTATTGTACTGATTTTGGTTGAATTTTCTGATGTGATCTTTGCGGTAGATTCTATTCCCGCAATTTTTGCAGTCACAACCGATCCGTTTATTGTCCTTACGGCAAATCTGATGGCGATTTTGGGCTTGCGTGCCATGTTCTTTTTATTGGCAGGAACAGCATCAAAAATGCATTATCTACCCTATGGTTTAGGCATCATCTTGCTATTTATCGGCTTTAAAATGTTGATGCTAGATGTATTCCATATGCCAATCTGGATTTCCTTGAGCTTTATCGTATTGGTGCTCGGTATTACCGCGTGGTTATCGATTCGCCACAATAAAAAACAAGCTCAATCTTAATCTCGATTCTGATTGATCTAGCCCTTTTGTCAGCAAGATAAAAGGGCTTTTTATTTGAAAGATTCAATCAATTTAAGCTTTGGCCAACGCTGAAGCCATTGTTTTTGTATTACTCGCTGTAAAAAAGTCTCATAGCAAACCAAACGTGGATTCCAACGTAGTTTTAGCTCGAATAAATCTGTTAATCCAAAGGGTGCAATGATTTCAAGCAGATCATTTTCAGTGAGGCGCACTGCAATTGCTGTTGCTGTTTCGGGCCATGCCGAGAGTGCATCAATCAATGAGGTGTAAGCTTGTATCTTGTTTCCATTTTCATTTAAATACCACTGATGTACGTATGCCTGATTCACCACATCCCAGTCATTTAAAGGAAATTGTTTATGCAAGGCCTGTTGAATGTGTTGCTCATGCTGCACATCTGCATCGGAATCATAAAAAATAATATCGATTTCCGACTGTTCAATATCATATTGATGATGATGCAATTCAGACCATACCAATTGCCGAATCACACCCGCACTCAGATAACAGTGTTCATTGATGGTGCGTAATACTTTTAAACGTTGAAAAAGCGATGCATGATTAAAAATCAGAGATTTAATTTCTTGATCATAAAATGCTGAAATATTGTTAAATTTTGACATATCACCTAGGTTTTGAACTAAATTTATACAGTTTGGCAAGTTCCTTGCATCTTATCCAGAAAAAAAGCCGAGATTTAAGGACTCTTGATTGAGTCCTTAAATCTCTTATCTTTAATTCTCGATAATCCTTGTTTTGCTTTTCATATAAACACTGCAATGCGAAGGAAATACGTTACAATCAATCGAAAAAATTACAAGTTATAGGTTTTTAGATGTCATCTTCTGCTCAAACCACCATTGTTCGTGGTCGTTTTTTAGATATCCAGTCTTTAGTTAAGCAGGCTCAACAAATTCCTGATCAGGTTCGTTATCTTGAGGACGGCGTTCTTATTAGCGAAAATGGTAAAATTAAATGGTTTGGCACATGGCAAGATGCACAGCCTCATCTTCCTGAAAATATTGAAATTCAACATTATCCTGAACAACTGATCGTACCCGGCTTCATTGACACCCATATCCATTATCCACAAACTGAAATGGTGGGTGCGTATGGTGAACAACTTCTCAGTTGGCTAAATACTTATACCTTCCCAACTGAACTTCAGTTTAAAGACCCAGCATATGCACAAAACATTGCCCATTTTTTTGTGCAAGAACTGTTAAAAAATGGAACAACGACAGCATTGGTATTTTGTACAGTTCATCCTGAATCCGTTGATGCCTTATTTGAAGCCGCAGAGCGTATCCAGATGCGTTTGATTGCAGGTAAAGTCCTTATGGATCGTCATGCGCCAGACGGTCTTTGTGACACGCCACAAAGCGCTTATGACGACTCTAAAACCCTGATTGAAAAATGGCATGGTAAGGGCAGGGCTCTATATGCAATTACGCCACGTTTTGCACCGACCTCGACGCCAGAACAATTAGAAAAAGCAGGTCAACTCAAACAGGAATATCCTGATGTCTATGTGCATACCCATTTAAGTGAAAATAAAGATGAAATTGCGTGGGTAAAATCACTTTATCCTGAACAAAAAAGCTATCTCGATGTATATCATCATTATGGTTTGACAGGTCAACGTTCTGTATTTGCGCACTGTGTTCATTTAGAACAAGATGAATGGCAATGTATGCATCAAACAGATTCAGCCATTGCCTTTTGCCCGACCTCAAACTTATTTTTAGGTAGTGGTTTGTTTCCATTGAAAAAGACTTGGGAACAAGGCGTTAAAGTTGGTTTGGGTACAGATATTGGCGGCGGTACATCTTTTAATCTCTTACAAACCGTAAGTGAAGCCTATAAAGTTCAACAGCTACAAGGCGATAAACTATCTGCTTATGAAGCGCTTTACCATGCCACGATAGGCGGTGCAAAAGCACTCGATTTACAAGATCAATTGGGTAACTTTAATGTCGGTAAAGAAGCAGATTTTGTCGTACTGAATTTAAAAGCCACCGCTTTGCAAAGTCTGCGTCAATCTCGCGCGAAATCTCTAGATGATGCCTTGTTTGCGCTGTTTACTATGGGCGATGATCGTAATATCGAGGCGACTTATATTTATGGACAATGTGCCTACCAAAAAACCGAATAAATCAAAAGTGAAACCTAGACCGTGGCTGAAATGGATGATTCTAACTGTGGCATGTGGCTTAATGTTAAAGCGTGATCAACCTGTCAAAAAGAAGCCATAGTTACAGTTAATCATTTGAGAAGGGATGCATCATCTGCTTTTTTGTTTTAAAATTTACAGATGAATTGAAGATTTCAGGGTGTTGCAGGTCAACACCTTTTTTATTTTTAACTTTTGCGTTTTAGGTATCTACCCCATGACCGTTGCAATGAGCGTGATGATCTCAACTGAAGACATTCAAGCCAAAGTCAAACAACTCGGTGAACAAATTAATGCTCACTATGCCAATAGCCAAAAAGATCTGGTATTGATTGGTTTATTACGCGGCTCCTTTATTTTTATGGCAGATTTATGCCGAGCCATCGAAAAACCACATGAACTGGATTTTATGACCGTTTCCAGCTATGGCAGCAGTACAACTTCGAGTCGCGACGTTAAAATTTTAAAAGATCTTGATGGCGAAATTCGCGGTAAAGATGTGTTGGTGGTCGAAGATATTATTGATTCAGGTAACACTTTAAGTAAGGTCATGGAGATACTACAGACTCGTGAACCGAATTCTATCGAACTCTGCACATTGGTAAGTAAACCTTCTCGCCGTGAAATTGAACTAGAAGTTAAGTTTTTAGGCTTTGAGGTTGAAGACCGCTTTATTGTGGGTTATGGATTGGATTATGACCAAAAATATCGCCACTTACCCTTCATTGGTGAAATTGGTCTGTAACCAAAAAATGGCGCGTTTTGCGTCATTTTTTATGGCAGATTCCTTATCGGAAAAATGGCACAAAAACGCAACATGATTTAGCAATCATCGACTATCAGTATCATTTGAAACAGTTCACTATAATAAAACAAGTACTTGTAAAACCAGAATAAGCAAAACAAGGAGAACGTCTTATGTGGTCATTTATTGTTGCCATTGTCGTCGGTTTTATTGCAGGTTTAATCGCCCGTGCTATTCATCCAGGTGAAGATAAAGCAGGTTTCATTGTCACAACATTACTCGGAATAGCAGGTTCACTCTTGGCAACTTATGGCGGACGCGCCTTAGGGCTTTATCCCGAAAACTCCAGTGCGGGCTTTATCGCCTCGGTTGTAGGCGCCATTATTATTCTGTTTATTTATAATCTGATTAGCAAAAAAACTGCCTAAATTTTCTCTAGATATAAATAAAGGTGGTAATTTCTCTACAAAAATTACTCATCTTTTAAATTTGATTCAAGGCTGATAGACATATCAGCCTTTCGAATTGAAAACGAAATTTGTAGCTTAATTCAGTTTAAATTCTTTCCACAACGATTCTATTTGTTCAGCCGAAACCACGCCAGCCGCCTTAAATCCATTAGAAAAAATCAAAGTTGGTGTACCTTCAATTGCTAGTGTTTGACCTAACTTTAAATTTCGATCAATCGGATTTGCACAGGGAACTGTACTTTGTGGAACAATGCCCTTACGAATCAGATTATTCCATGCATAAGTACGGTTTGCTTCGCACCAGACTTGTTTGGAAGGCTGTACCGATTGACTGCGAATGGGATAAATAAAGGTATAGATCGTGACATTTTGCAGTTGATCGAGCTGATTTTCTAATTGTTTGCAATACGGACAATTGGGATCGGAAAAAATCGCGATTTGACGTTTGCCATTCCCTTTTACAGTTTTAATTGCATCCTGCAAAGGCAACTGATTCCAATTAATCGTTTTGTTTTTTACCACCAGATCCTTTGTTAAATTATGCTGATCTTTTAAGCGAATCATAGAACCAATTAGGATATGTTCTGCATTTTCACCGACGTAAATAATCTGATTATCCAGTGTCGCGCTATATAGGCCCTGCATTTCGGTTTTCTGGATATTTTCAATATTTAACTTGGGATACTTTTGTTTGAGTTGAATCTGCACACTTTCCACACTGGCTTGACTTGAAAAAGCCCATGTACTTATTAAAGCTGCCAGTAAAATTTTATACATTGCATCGTACTCAACCAAAACAAAGCTGTATTGTAAAAGAAACACAGACCAGCTCTGTTATATTTTCTTTGAATCTTAGACCTTGAGTCAGATGTTTCACGTGAAACATTTTTTATGAACTTAGCGATGTTTATAAGATAGATTTTTTAAATTAAAATCGTTTTCACATAAATTATACGTAACCGAGTCAAAATTAGGTTTAAGCTGAATAAATTCCGAAACTCTCCACGCACTCATGACCGAAAGATCATGAGTGTTTTTTTATTTTCCAATACAAAACGAACCAAAAATCTTACCTAATAGATCATCCGCACTAAAATCGCCTGTAATTTCACCCAATGCATTTTGCGCCAAACGTAAAGATTCAGCGACCAACTCACCTGCATGGAAAACTATAAGCTGTTCGCGTGCCTCATCTAGATAGTGCTGAGTGCGCTTCATTGCGTCTAAGTGACGAGTTCTGGCAATAAAGGTGTCTTCCTCTGGATGAAAGCCCGCATGCGCTGTAATCGTCTCTATGAGTCCTTCTACGCCAGTTTCCTGTTTGGCCGAAACCCTAACATGACGAAAACCTTGATATTGATCATCAAATGTTGTCTGCTCCAGCAAATCAGACTTATTCCCAATGAGGATTAAACGTTTAGGATCAAGATGATCTTGGAAATATTCCTGAGCAAGCTGTAATGGATCATCACCATGACTTAAGTCGTAAACCAACAGCAACAGATCTGCTTGTTCAATTTCCTTAATCGCGCGGCGAATCCCTTCTTTTTCGACAATATCACCTGTTTCACGTAATCCCGCAGTATCCGTCAAAGTGATCGGCAAGCCATTTAAGCTAATTTTTTCATGCAGTACATCACGAGTGGTTCCTGCAATATCAGTCACAATCGCACGCTCATTGCCCGCCAAAGCATTGAGTAAGCTTGATTTACCTGCATTAGGCTTGCCCGCAATTACGACTTGTAAGCCTTCTCGCAACAACTGACCTTGTCGTGCAGATTGCTGTACAGCGTGAACTGATTGTTTAACCTCATCGAGCAAAGCCAAAATTTTACCATCTGCCAGAAAATCAATTTCTTCTTCTGGAAAATCAATCGCCGCTTCAACATGTAGGCGTAAATGAATTAATTTTTCTAAAACGGTATTAATTTTATTCGAAAAAGCACCTTGCAATGAACGCACCGCTGAACGTGCAGCAGCTTGTGAAGTCGCATCAATCAAATCTGCAATGGCTTCCGCCTGTACCAAATCCAGTTTTCCATTTTCAAAAGCACGCATGGAAAACTCACCCGCTTTCGCGGCTTTTGCACCTAATTCAAATAAGCGACCCAGTAATGCATTTTGAATGACAGGTCCACCATGTCCCTGTAACTCCACCACATCTTCGCCCGTAAATGAATGTGGATTTGGAAAACATAGCACCAAACCTTCATCCATCACTTCACCATCAGCATCGTAAAACTGGCGAAAGCCTGCCATACGTGACTCAGGTAAGGTTTTTCCCGTTAAAGCCTGCGCAATCACAAAAGCTTTAGGGCCAGAAAGACGAATCACACCCACGCCACCACGACCAGGAGGGGTAGCAATAGCAGTAATGGTGGTTTGTGCAAGCATAACAACAACCTAAATATTGCAAGAAAACAGAAATAAAAAATCCGCTCAAGATTAGCATCTTGAGCGGATTTTATCAGCTTTTGTAACTCAGAAGGTGAGTTAAGAACTCGCTTCTGGCGTCGCTGGACGATTTTTAGCAACGTTTTTATTAATAAACCATTGCTGAAGAATCGTAATACTGTTGTTCACGATCCAGTACAACACCAAGCCCGATGGGAAGAACAGCATAAATACAGTGAAAATGATCGGCATCAGGCGGAACACTTTAGCCTGCATTGGATCCGCAGGTTGTGGGTTCAGCATTTGCTGGATAAACATGGTCGCGCCCATCAAAAGTGGCAAGATAAACCATGGATCCATCGCAGATAAATCCTGAATCCAAAGCATCCACGGTGCGTGACGTAACTCCACACTTTCCATGAGTACCCAATACAGAGCAAGGAAAATAGGCATTTGCAGCAGAAGGGGCAAACAACCTGAAAGCGGATTCACCTGCTCACGTTTGTAAAGCGCCATCATTTCCTGAGAGAAACGCATACGGTCTTCGCCAAACTCTTCTTTCATACGTTGCATTTCAGGTGCAATGACACGCATTTTCGCCATTGAGCGATAGCTTTTTGAAGATAACGGCCACAAGATAAGCTTTACTAAAATGGTCAAAAGAATGATTGACCAACCCCAGTTACCCACAATGCTATGGAAAAATTGCAAACCTAAAAACAATAGTTTCGCAATCGGCCATAACCAACCGTAATCAACGGTTTGATTTAAACCAACTGCCAGATCTTTCAACTCTGACTGGATTTTTGGCCCAGAGTAGAAAGTTGCATCAACAGTCATGGTTTTACCCGCAGGGACATTAATTGTCGGTGAGGTAAAGCCAATTAGGTTCATATTATCGGCAGATTTTCGTGATTCTAGCTTAGCTGTATAAGCCTGATCACCAAAATGTCCTGGAATCCATGCACTGACAAAATAGTGTTGTACCATCGCGACCCAGCCGCCTTTGGCATCCACATTTAGTTTTTCATCAGAGAAATTAGCAAATTTTAGCTTGTTATAATGCTCGTCAGGCGTTCCCCATGCACCCCCAAGAAAAGTACCTAAGGTAAAGATACCTTGATCAGATTTTCCTGGATCTTCAGAGTTATCGCGCTTGATTTGTCCAAACATTTGACCTTGCCAATTCTGCGCACTACGGTTCACAACCTGATAGCTCACATTAACTGGATAATCACCTTGTTTGAAAGTAAAACGCTTGATGATTTCAACACCATCAGCCGTTTTATAGACCATAGGTACAGTCAGAACTTTTTCAGCTTTACCTTCTTTATTTTGACTGTCTTTGGCATCTGACAATGTGTAAGTTGTTTTTTCAACTTCATACTGCGGACGACCTTGACGACTACTATCTGGGCCATTCAATCCAATTAAACCGGATTGTGCCACATAAGTGCGTTTGGCATCACTTTCCAGCATCACAAAAGGCTGGTCGCTGTTTTTGTCTTTATCGTGATTGAGTAATTCAATACGCACAATATCACCACCTTTAGGATTGATCCAGAGGTGATAAAGGTCAGTTTGTACTGAAATAAGCTGTTGACTCACAGGTGCTGTCGCATCTGTAACTTGCTGTGTCGCAATATTTGCTTGTGGCACATCTGTCGATGTCGCCGTAGCCTGGCTATTCGGCAGGTCCGCAGAAACTTCATGAGATGCAACGACTGCGGCAGGCGCAGGTTGAGCTGAAGTTGTGCTGTGACCATAATCTTTTTGCCAAGCCAAGATTAGCAAATATGCGGTGACAAACATGGCTCCGAGAATCGCAAACCTGGCCCATTGTTGCATATCAATTATCCCAAGTGGTTAAAGTGATTTTGGTTTAATAAACGCTCACGAAAGGGTACAGCAACGTGAGGCTTTTGAGAATCTATTTGCTGAAATGAAATAAAACGAATTGCTTTAGTAGGTACAGGATCATACCCACTTCCCCCCCAGGGATGACATCGACAGACACGATTAAACGCCAGCCAGCTTCCTTTCATTGCACCATGTGTATGAACTGCTTCCAGTGCATATTGCGAACAGGTTGGCATATAACGACAACGAGGTCCAAACAAAGGACTCAAGGCAATTTGATAAAATCGAATCAACCAATGCAGGATAAATACCATTGGTCATCTCTATTTTTGAAGTGAGGAAGAGACAGTGTTTTGATGCTTATGAGCAAGGCGGTTTAATTTATGCCAAGCCAATTGAAGTTGCTGAGCCAGATCAGCATTAGATACCGCTTCAATGCCTAATTTTGGCATTACAACAATATCAATAAGTGCTAATTGTTGTTGATGCAAACGAAAGCTTTCGCGTGCAAGTCGTTTTATTCGATTTCTTTCGTGCGCACGGCGCACTTTTTTTTTGGCAACAACCAATCCTAAACGGCTTTTAGACTGTTCAGAAGGTTTTGCCAAAAATAAAAAATGGGGTTGATGCACTTTAAAAAGCGCACCATCAAACACACCTTTAAAATCAGCAGCGCAATGTAAGCGTACATTTGTACCGAAGCTATAAAGTGTCATAACACCCGATCGTGTAGTAATAACGATTTAAATAAATTAAACAGTTAAGCTGTGACGACCTTTTGCACGACGGCGAGCCAATACTTGACGACCAGCTTTAGTTGCCATACGAGCGCGGAAACCATGAACACGTTTACGTTTTAGTTCAGAGGGCTGAAAAGTACGTTTCATATCGAAACTCCCAAAATATGATCTTTCTGTAAAGGTTCGCGATTTTATGGTGCAACGCGCACGCTGTCAATGAAAAATCAAAAAGTTTACATTTTATTCAGTCTCTTTGTAGATCGACCCATGAGTTTGAATAAAAATATGGAAACATGCCTACAAAAAATATACACAATCTAATTCATTCAATTTATTCTTGTTTTTTTGATACCCACAGCTTATTCTCATATTTATCAACAATTTTAAAAGCAACAATGAGTATCATCAGATTGTTTGAATTTAAATTCATAACTCGCTAGATTATCCACAGCAACATGGATGCTATTAAATAAATTCAAATTTTAAAATTTAAATTTATTCTTATTAGGGTCGGTTTTTTCTGTGGAAACCCGAACTTTAAATTTAAAAATCATCTTGTTAGGTTGTGAATAACTCTGTTTTTATAAAACTTATAGATTGTGGATAACTTGTTGCTTAAAACTATCCCCAGCTTGTGGTTAAACTTATCCACAGTGGGTTTGAATTTAAATTTAAACAGCAAAAGCACTCTTTTTGAACAAAACAACTTGTTTCGTTCATGACAGATGTGGATAACTTGGGTAGAATGGCAGCCCCTTTGTTTGGGAAGGGGGTGTATATTGTTTTTTGAATTTAAAAAAGAGATAGGGGAATCACATGCTGTGGACAGACTGCTTAAATCGCTTGCGACAAGAGCTCTCTGATAATGTCTTTGCGATGTGGATCCGCCCTTTGGTTGCCGAGGAAGCGGAGGATACCTTACGTTTATATGCGCCAAATCCTTATTGGACACGTTATATTCAGGAACACCACCTTGAACTGATTTCAATTTTGGCTGAACAGTTATCTGAAGGGCGCGTTCGTCAGGTTGATATTTTGGTTGATTCACGTCCTGGGGCAATTTTATCCCCAACAGAACAACCAGCGACGACCACTGCTGCCTTAAATACGGTTGCGGCTCCGACTCGGGTTAAGAAAGATGTTGTTGAAACACCGCCAATGGCATCTGCTAAAAATTTGAATTCAAAAAAACGTTTACTTAATCCGTTATTTTCTTTTTCACTTTTTGTTGAAGGTCGCTCTAACCAGATGGCGGCAGAAACTTGTCGTAAGGTATTAACCCAGCTCGGGGCATCGCAGCATAATCCATTATTTTTATATGGTCCGACGGGTCTGGGTAAAACGCACTTGATGCAAGCTGTTGGTAATGCGTTATTACAAGCCAAGCCGAATGCACGGGTCATGTATATGACTGCTGAAAGTTTTGTGCAAGATTTTGTATCCTCTTTGCAAAAAGGCAAAGTAGAAGAATTTAAGAAAAATTGTCGTTCTTTAGATTTGCTTTTGGTCGATGATATTCATTTGTTGGCAGGTAAAGAAGCCAGTCTGGTCGAGTTCTTTTATACGTTTAATGCGTTATTGGATGAATCCAAACAAATCATTCTGACCTCTGATCGCTATCCAAAAGAGTTAACTGAGCTAGATCCACGTCTGGTATCACGTTTTTCATGGGGACTCTCTGTTGGAGTAGAACCACCAGATATTGAAACCCGAATCGAGATTTTACTCAAAAAAGCAGAAAATAGTGGTGTAGATCTGCCGCGTAATTGTGCCTTGTTTATTGCTCAACAAGTTGTAGCTAATGTTCGTGAACTAGAAGGTGCTTTAAATAAAGTGGTGGCGATTGCCCGTTTTAAGGGATCGCAAATTGATCTGGATGTGGTAAGAGAATCTTTAAAAGATGTGCTAGCCATTCGTGCACGAACCATTAGTGTGGAAAATATTCAGCGTGTGGTCAGTGAATATTTCCGTATTCCGCTCAAAGAATTGATTGGGCCAAAACGTACCCGAATTTATGCACGACCAAGACAACTGGCGATGGGATTGGCACGTGAATTAACAGGGGATAGTTTTCCTGAAATTGGTATGGCTTTTGGTGGACGCGATCATAGTACGGTCATGCATGCTTGTGAAAAAGTACAAAGTTTGAAAGATGAAGATCCGATCTTCAATGAAGACTATAAAAACTTGTTGCGTTTACTGCAAAGTTAAGCATCAGGGCAGTTGCAAAGTCGTATCAACTCCCGCATAGTACACAGCTAAAAAATGAAATAATTGCCTTCAGTTGTTAGAGGAATGAATTGTGCGTTTGAAAATCGCTAAAGAAAGTTTAGTCAATGTTCTGTCCCACGTTGTAGGAGCGGTGGAGCGTCGTCATACCTTAAATATTCTTTCAAACGTTAAAATTCAGGCGACTGATCAGGCTTTGACCATTACTGGTTCTGATCTGGAAGTAGAACTTGTTGCCAGTACCACATTGGCTGAAGGGGCTTGTTTACAAGCGGGTGAAACGACAGTTCCAGCACGTAAATTAATGGATATCTGTAAATCATTACCATCAGCGGCGTTGATTGATCTGCAAATTACAGAAGACCAGCGTTGTATTTTAAAATCAGGCAATAGCCGTTTTGTGTTGGGTACTTTACCCGCAGAAGATTATCCCTTACTCAATACTGAAAATAGTCAGGGTACACAGGTTCAGGTCACTCAACGTGAACTCAAGCGCCTATTTGAAAAAACTGCTTTTGCTATGGCAGTTCAGGATGTCCGTTTTTATCTGACTGGAACTTTACTAGAAATTGATGAAAATCAACTACGTGCTGTGACTACAGATGGTCATCGTCTGGCTCTGTGTGAAGTTTTAGCTTCTTCTAATGCGACTCAATTGGTACAAGCCATTGTGCCTCGTAAAGCGGTTGGTGAATTGCAGCGTTTATTAAGTATTGAAGATGAACAATTACGTTTGCTGATTGGCCGTGAATTGCTCAATGTGACGATTACCACACCAAGTCGTGATAAAGAACAGGGTGACATTACAGTTCGTTTTACCACGAAGTTGATTGATGGTAAATTCCCAGATTATCGCCGTGTAATCCCTCGTGGTGGTGATAAACACGCACAAATTGCGCATGATGTATTTAAACAATCTTTGCAACGTGTCGCAATTTTAAGTAATGAAAAATTACGTGGTGTCTTCTTAAACTTTAATCCTGATGTATTACAGCTTCGTGCCAATAACCCTGAACAGGATGAGGCAATTGAAGATTTAGCCATTCAATATCAAAACACTTCTATGGAAATGTCATTTAATGCCCAGTATTTACTGGATGTATTGAGTGTATTAGATGGTGATGATGTAAGTATGACGATGTCAGAAGCGAATCAATCGGTCTTGGTACAGGATCCTACTCATACGGATCAGACTTATGTTGTTATGCCGATGCGTGTCTAAAGAACTGATGATCAGATGCACATTACACGTTTAAATATAGAGCGTGTGCGCAATTTAAAAACGGTTGCACTTTCTGGGTTGCAGCCGTTTAATATTTTTTATGGCGCTAACGGCTCGGGCAAAACCTCAGTGCTAGAAGCAATTCATTTGCTATCGACTGGACGCTCTTTTCGTACCTATACACCCAAACATTACATTCAACATGGTACGCCTGATGCGATTGTTTTTGCTCAGTCGACGACTGAAAAAGTAGGAATGCGTAAACTTGCCACGGGCGAGCAGTTGATTAAAGTGAATGGCGATCCCGTGGCAACGCAAGGTCAATTAGCAAAATTACTTCCTTTACAACATATCGATCCACAAAGTACAGATATTTTGGATCATGGAGCTAAACCACGACGACAAATGCTAGACTGGCTGATGTTTCACGTGGAACCTGATTTTTATGCGACATGGCAGCAGTATTCGCGTGCTTTAAAGCAACGTAATAGCTTACTTAAAAATTCACGACAAGTTTCGCTTGCACAGCTTGAACCTTGGAATAAATTACTCGCACTGTACGGCGAAATTTTACATACACAACGTACAGTGGTTATTGAAAAATGGCAGGTGTTTTTACAACAAGATTTAAACCTGCTTTTGCCTGAATTATCGATTGAACTCGATTATCAATCGGGATTCCATCAAGAACATGGGCTGTTGCAGGATTTGATTCAATATCATCAAAAAGATATAGAACGACGCTACACCGAATATGGTCCACATCGTGCCGATTTGCGTTTAAAAACCCCATTGGGCGATGCGGATGATGTGCTATCACGGGGGCAGAAAAAGCTCCTGATGATGGCTTTAAAACTGTCACAGATTGCAATGTTACATGCGAGTAATAAGGAAACTGTGGTATTATTAGATGATTTGACAGCAGAATTAGACCATGCCGCACAGCGGCGATTAATTGAACGATTAAGCCAGTTAGGTAGTCAAGTTTTCATTACCACTTTAGATCAACAGGCTGTACAACAGCACCTGCAAGATCTGGCTGTATCTTATCAATTGTTCAATGTGGAACATGGTCAGGTTTGTGCTGTCCCCATATGATTTTTTCCCCTCTGGGGATCGATCCATAATTTGCTAGGGAGAAACCATGAGTTCAGAGTCTCAATCTGCCTCTCCAACAGAACAATCACATGAAAAGGCGTATGATTCCTCTAGTATCAAGGTATTGCGTGGTTTAGATGCAGTTCGTAAGCGTCCAGGCATGTATATTGGTGATACAGATGATGGGACAGGCTTGCACCACATGGTTTTTGAGGTGGTCGATAACGCAATCGATGAAGCCTTAGCGGGTCATTGTGATGAAATTATTGTCACCATTCATGAAGATGAATCGGTCAGTGTTTCCGACAATGGTCGTGGTATTCCTACCGATATTCACCCTGAAGAAGGTGTTTCTGCCGCAGAAGTGATTCTAACCATTCTACATGCGGGTGGTAAGTTTGACGATAATAGTTATAAAGTCTCAGGTGGCTTACATGGTGTAGGTGTGTCTGTTGTAAATGCGCTTTCCAAAAAATTACAATTGACGATTCATCGTGCGGGTCAGATCCATGAGCAAGAATATCAGCATGGTGATCCACAATATCCTTTGCGAATTATAGGTGAAACCACGACGACAGGAACCACTGTGCGTTTCTGGCCAAGCGCTGAAACTTTCAGCCAAACCGTTTTCCATGTCGAAATTTTGGCGCGTCGCTTACGTGAGCTTTCATTTTTGAATGCAGGGGTAAAAATCATCCTGCGTGATGAACGGATTAATCTAGAGCATATTTACAACTATGTGGGTGGTTTGTCTGAGTTTGTCAAATACATTAACGAAGGTAAAAACCATTTAAACGAGATTTTTCATTTTACTGCTGATGCAGACAATGGAATTGGTGTTGAAGTCGCGTTGCAATGGAATGACAGCTACCAAGAAAATGTACGCTGTTTTACTAATAATATCCCGCAAAAAGATGGCGGCTCGCATTTGGCAGGCTTTCGTGCAGCACTGACTCGTGGTTTAAATAGTTATCTTGAAAATGAAAATATTCTCAAGAAAGAAAAAGTCAATGTGACAGGTGATGATGCTCGTGAAGGCTTAACCGCGATTATTTCGGTGAAAGTGCCTGATCCTAAGTTTTCTTCACAAACCAAAGAAAAATTGGTATCTAGTGAAGTGAAACCTGCGGTTGAGCAAGCAATGAATAAGGAATTTTCAGCATATTTGTTGGAAAATCCACAAGCAGCTAAATCTATTGCGGGTAAGATTATCGATGCTGCTCGTGCGCGTGATGCAGCGCGTAAAGCACGTGAAATGACACGTCGTAAGAGTGCGCTTGATATTGCAGGTTTACCAGGTAAATTAGCTGATTGTCAGGAAAAAGATCCAGCCTTGTCTGAACTTTATCTGGTCGAGGGTGACTCTGCGGGTGGAAGTGCCAAGCAAGGTCGTAACCGTAAAATGCAGGCAATTTTACCACTCAAAGGTAAAATTCTGAATGTAGAACGTGCTCGTTTTGACAAGATGATTTCTAGTCAGGAAGTTGGCACGTTGATTACTGCACTCGGCTGTGGCATTGGGCGTGAAGAATATAATCCTGATAAATTGCGTTATCACAAAATCATCATCATGACCGATGCTGATGTTGATGGTTCGCATATTCGTACGCTATTGTTGACATTTTTCTTCCGTCAAATGCCAGAACTGGTAGAGCGTGGTCATATTTATATTGCACAGCCACCGCTGTATAAGCTGAAAAAAGGTAAGCAGGAACTATATATTAAGGATAATGAAGCCTTAGAAAGTTTCCTGATTTCCAATGCGATTGATGATCTGGAATTGCATATCAGTGCTGATGCACCTGCCATCAATGGTGAGGCTTTGGCAAAAGTAATTGAAGATTATCAGGTTTCTCAAAAGAGCTTACAGCGCCTCACTCAGCGTTATCCTGCGAGTTTGTTAGATGCACTGTTAGAAGTTGAACCATTTAAGGCGGATCAGAGTCAGGATCGTCCTTATGTGGAACAATGGGCTGATCAGTTACGCGTAACCATTGAAAAACTACAGCCAAGTTTACGACCAGAGATTAGTCTGGAAAGCTTTGAGCGAGAAACACCCGCAGGTGAAAAATCGATTCACTGCTGGCCACGTGTCACTGTCTATGTACATAACTTGCCGCATCATTATCTGTTAGATGCAGGTTTGCTCAATTCGGCAGAATATGCGCGTTTACTGAAAAACTCCAAGAGCTGGTTTAAGTTGCTTGAAGAAGGCGCGTATTTGCAAAAAGGCGAGCGCAAGATTAATGTGAATAATTTCCATCAAGTCTGGCAGCAAATTTTGCAGGATTCACGCCGTGGGATGATGATCCAGCGTTATAAAGGTTTGGGTGAGATGAATGCAGAGCAGCTTTGGGAAACGACCATGGATCCTGAAAACCGCAATATGCTGCAAGTCACCATTGATGATGCGATTGAAGCAGATCGAATGTTCAGTTGCTTGATGGGTGATGATGTTGAACCGCGTCGTGCCTTCATCGAAGAAAATGCACTAAATGCGGATATTGATACCTAATCTTACTATAGAAGTCAGGTTAAAAAACAGGCGCACAAAGCGCCTGTTTTTTTTGAATTTCCATATTCATTATAACTTCCTGCAACTGAGTTTATTGCCACTGCTGGAAAACTTGATCAGCTGTTTTATTGAGTATTACCTGATTACCTTGAATCTGCTGTACCCATTGAGTTGGAATATAATGATGCTGACCATTGGCTGATTGATCATTTTTTGCCAGTTTAATCTTATCTTGACCATCTAAATGATCGACTGTTCCGACATGTTGATGATCTGATCCGACCACTTCGGCATGATGTTGAATATCTTGTACATTGATAGTTGCCATGAGATTATCCCTCATATTTTCATGATGTTTCATGTTATTGACTTGATCTTTGTATCAAGTAGGCAAGTCAGTAAATCAAACTTAAAACAGCGTCAATGCTGTGCCTTGCAAATGAGAGTAATTCAGTTTTTGAGTGGCCTGTGCGGTGCTTGTGTAAGGCTTTATAGTGTTTTAATCAAAAAATAGCAGCTTTATATGCTGCTTTGTTAAGTTTTATTTTTTATAAAAATCAGTATCTTAATTTTTTTTAATAAAAATTCTTAATTAAAAGAGCATATTGTCAAAGTCGAATTGGGCTTGATCAGCTTTTGAGATGTAACGCTAAGCAATAAAATGTATCGGGCTGTAATGTTTTAAATTTTACAACCCGACTTTTATTTTTTATTCGCCAAAAGAACCCTCAAGTTCTTCTAGTTGCATCAGCAGTTCCAATAATTGTTCTTCAGCTTGTTCCAGTTTTTGTTTAAGTTCAGTTTGCTCATTCATGAGTTTGAGTAACTCGTCTTTGCGATCGGCTTCATAGAGTGAGCTATCGCCAAGTAATGCTTCAATTTCAGCTAAACGTGGCTGAAATTTTTCAATCTGACTTTCGCATTTCTCAATATTTTTACGAATAGGACGAGTTAGCTCACGACGTTGAGCAGCTTCCTTTCGTAAGGCTTCTTTATCGAGTTTAGACGTTGCGGGTTGCGCGATCACTTCTGAAACAATAGGCGCAGCAGGTTGCTGTCCTTTTTTGATCATTTCATTACGCGCTTGACGCAGCCAGTTGGCATAATCGGTTAAATCGCCGTCAAAACTTTTGCTATGACCGTTGTGAACCAAAATCAGTTCATCACAAACACTGGCAATCAATTGACGTTCATGTGAAACCAAAACCACCGCGCCTTCAAAGTCTTGCAATGCCATGGTTAAAGCATGACGCATATCTAAGTCTAAATGGTTGGTTGGTTCATCTAAAATAAGAACATTAGGACGCTGCCAGACAATCAGTGCCAATGCTAAACGCGCACGTTCGCCACCCGAAAAGCTTTCACTTGGCGTGTCCATGCGTTCGCCACTAAAACCAAAACTGCCTAAAAATGCACGTAAAGTCGCATCACTGATTTTTTTATCTGCAATGCGTGACAGTTGTAGCATCGGGCTGGCATTGCCATCCAATGCATCCATTTGATGTTGCGCAAAATAACCAATATTGAGTAATTCTGATGCGTAGCGTTGCCCTTGAATAAGTGGAAGATCGCCCACCAAAGATTTAATGAGCGTTGATTTTCCTGCACCATTCATACCGAGCAATCCGATTCGGCTGGTGGGTGTAATTTGTAAATTAACATTGGTCACAATGAGTTTAGCTGCATAGCCAATATCAGCATGTTCCAATGCCAAAAGTGGTGAACTCATTTTGGTTGGTTCACGAAAACTAAAGGTAAACGGGGTATCTACATGCGCAGGTGCAAGTTCTTGCATCCGTTCTAGTTGTTTGATCCGACTTTGAGCTTGACGCGCTTTGGTGGCTTGAGCTTTGAATCGATCGATATATTTTTGTAAATGTGCGCGAGTTTCCTGCTGTTTTTCAAAAGCCTGTTGTTGTTGGGCTAAACGTTCGGCACGCGTTGTTTCAAAGGTTGAATAGTTCCCTGTGTAAAGTGTAAGTTCTTGATTTTCAATATGTAAAACATGATCAGTGATCGCATCTAAAAAATCACGGTCATGTGAAATGAGAACCAAAGTTCCTTCGTAACTCTTTAGCCAGTCTTCTAGCCATAAAATCGCATCAAGATCCAAATGGTTGGTCGGTTCATCCAACAATAATAAATCTGAACGGCTCATCAAAGTACGTGCCAGATTGAGACGCATACGCCAGCCGCCTGAAAAACTGGATACATCTAATTGTGATTGATGTTCAAAAAAACCCAGACCTGCCATCAATTGAGAGGCTTTAGCTGAGGCAGAATAGCCATTAATTTCATCAAAGCGGCTGTATAAATCAGCCAATTGATCATTATTTAATTGTTCTGGATCATCAAGTTGATTTTGAATCGTCCAATATTCTTCATCTCCTGATAACACAAAATCAAGCGCTTTCATGTCTAAGGCTTTAATTTCTTGTGCCATGTGTGCCACTGTCCACACATTCGGACGACTTAAGCTACCGCTATCTGCTTCAATCCCACCCAATAATGCTGAAAATAAAGTGGATTTTCCTGCACCATTTACGCCTGTTAAACCAATTTTCCAGCCTGGATGCAGTTGCATCGATGCTTTTTGAAATAAAACACGTCCGCCGCGGCGAATTGAAAACTGTTCAAGCTGAATCATGGAAATGAACACGCAACATCATAAAGAAAGGGGGTTATTTTAAAGGGATATGCAAAATAAGACAAAGTTTTACTTGTTTATTGATTCTTTTAAAAAACATGAATTGTGTCTAAAAACCCATGCATTTCGTCAGAAAATTTACAGGATTTTAGTTTAAATAGAGCTAAAACTCTATTTTTATTGATTCAAGCTTACTATAGTAATAAGTACAGAACAAAAACTAAGCAAAAACAAGTCGGATAAGGAATACGATGATGAAAAAAGGACTTTCGATCGTGGGTACAACAATGTTGTTGGGATGTATCACGACGGCTCATGCCCAAATTAATGTCTGTGCTTTTGATTTGTTGGGAAAGGCAGGTGACTCTTACAAAATGTTGGAAGAGTGGGCATTGGCTGCCAAAGCATGGAATGCAGATATTAATCTTATTCCACGTCAGGATGAGGCACAGGCTGAAAAAGATTTTCGTGAAGGTAAATGCGATGGCGTTTACATCACCTCAATGCGTGCGCGCCCTTATAACAAATTTGCAGGTTCAGTCGACGCACTTGGTGCAGTTCCAAATAACTCTATTGCACAAAAAGCCATTACCTTCGTATTGGACAAACGCAATAATCATCGACTTACCACGACAATTGATGGTGACAAATATGAAGTTGCAGGGATTGTACAAATTGGTCAGGCTTATTTATTTGTACGTGATCGTAATGTGAATAATCTTGAGCGTGCCAAAGGTAAGAAAATTGCGATCTTGCAGTATGATGAAGCGCAGAAAATTATGAGTCAACGTGTTGGGGCTGTGCCTGTAGCGTCTGATATTTCTAACTTTGTTGCCAGATTTAATAGTGGACAAGTTGATATTGTCCCTGCACCCGCCTATGCCTATAAACCTCTGGAAATTCAAAAGGGCTTAGGCAGTAATGGCGCTATGATCAATTTTCCAGTTGCAAATATTACAGCCGATCTGATTATTCGACAAAATAAATTTCCGACCAATTTTGGTCAACAATCACGTAATTGGTTTCTTAATCAATTACCGAAAAATTTTGCAATGGTTCGCCGTTTAGAGGCAGGTATCCCAGATAAATACAAAATTAATTTAAGTAATGACGAAAAAGTCAAATACCAAAAATTATTACGTGATGGGCGTATTGATCTGGCAAAACAAGGGATTTACGATCCAAATATGATGACAGTACTCAAACGGGCACGTTGTACTGTAGAGCGTACCAATTTTGAATGCTCCCTTGGCGGTGAATAAGACAGCCAGAGTAAAATGACTTGAGAGTTTTCTTCGTACATTAAAAAATATAGTTCAAGGAAACTCTTTATATTTTAATCTTTTGTTCATATGTTTTTTAGTGATTATTACCAAAAATAAGAATTCATTCACGATTTTGTACAATAAATATTCATTTTTCCACAAAAAGTGGAGTAAATACTCTATTTTTTTTTAAATAACCCGATTAATATTTGCCGTGTAAGGATACTTCTAACTGGAAATTTGCTACATACAAAGGAACAACAATATGAAAAAAATTGCATTTGCTCTGGCCGCAACTACTTTAGCTGGTTTTTCGGTAACAGCTCAAGCCGCAACAGTATGTGTATTCGACTTGCTAGGGAAATCGGGCGAGTCTTATAAAATGATGGAAGAATGGGCATTGGCAGCTAAAGGCTGGGGTGCTGATATTACTTTGGTTCCGCGTCAGGACGAAGCGGTTGCAGATAATGATTTTAAAGCGGGTAAATGTGATGCAGTAAGCATGACCGCTATGCGTGCCCGCCAATACAATAAATTTGCAGGTTCAATCGATTCTTTGGGTGGTGTTCCAAATAACCAGATTGCACAACGTGCAATTACTTATGTGCTTGATGCGCGTAATGCAGCAAAATTAACTTCAAATCTAGGCGGTAAAAAATACGAAGTCGCAGGGATTGCACCTCTTGGTTCAGCGTTTATCTTCGTACGTGACAAAAGCATTAACTCTGTAGAAAAAGCAGCAGGTAAAAAGTTTGCAGTATTGGGTTATGACGATGCGCAAAAAATCATGGTTCAACGTGTAGGTGCTCAAGCGGTTTTATCAGATATTTCTAACTTTGCTGCAAAATTTAACAATGGTCAGGTTGATATGGTGGGTGCACCAGCTTATGCCTACAAACCACTTGAGTTAAATAAAGGGTTAGGAACGAATGGTGCGATGATGAATTTCCCAGTTCTGCATGTTACTGCTGACTTGGTGATTCGCCCTGATGCATTCCCTGCTGGTTTTGGTCAAAAATCTCGTGATTGGTTCACTAAACAATTACCGAAAAGCTTTGCTATGATCAATCGTCTTGAAGCGCAAATTCCTGCTAAATACAAGATGAATCTAACCGCAGAAGACAAATTGAAATATCAAAAACTTCTTCGTGACGGTCGTATCGATTTGACGAAACGCGGTGTGTACGATGCGGGTATGATGTCTGTATTGAAAAAAGCGCGTTGCTCAGTAGATAAAGCCAATTTTGAATGTTCAATGGCTGGCGAATAATATTGATTTGATTAAGAAAACTCGGAATTATTTCCGAGTTTTTTTATTTCTAAAATACTGTCAGTTGAGCCATTGATGCAGATTTAAAAATTGATAATCTAAAACCAAATTATACAATTCACATGGATGAGTGACACTAGAAACCAGAGATGGTTTTAAACATGTTATTTATTACAAATGTGAAATTATAGATTTTAACTGGACTGAAACATGACAAAGTGCGCGGTTGCATTTGCATGCTTATCAATCAGAAAAAGAACAAAGGTAATAATGGAAGGTACGCATATGAAATGGACAAAAACGCTCGCAATCACAACTGGCTTATTTGCAGCATCAATGGGGGTGCAGGCCAAGCAAACCATTTGTGTTTTCGATTTGGTCGGAAAAAATGGCGACGTTTATAGTGTGATGAAAGACTATCAGCTCGCGGCTAAAAACTGGGGGGCTGATATTGAGCTAAAAGTCAGCCAGAATGAAAGTGTAATTGCGGATGATTTTAAAGCGGGTAAATGTGATGGAGTGAGTATCACAGGTTTACGTGGTCGCCAATTTAATGCATTTACGGGTTCACTTGATGCAATTGGAGCAATTACAGATCTCAAGCTTGCAGTGAAGATCATGCAGGGGCTATCTAGTCCTACATTTGCCAAATATATGACTCAGGGTCAATATGAAGTCGTTGGCGTTATTCCTATTGGTGACGCGTATTTATTGGTTAATGACCGCAATATCAATACAGTTGCCAAAGCCGCAGGCAAAAAAATTGCAGTTTTAGACTACGATGAAGCACAAAAAATAATGGTTCAGCAAATTGGTGCGCAAGCAGTCAGTGCGGATGTCACTAATTTTGGAGCAAAATTTAATAACCATCAGGTCGATATTATTGGGGCGCCAGCCGCAGCTTTTAAAGCGCTAGAGTTGCATAAAGGTTTGGGAACCAAAGGCGCGATCGTTAATTATCCTATTTTACAGGTCACAGGAAATCTCATTATTCGTCCCGATAAATTCCCTGCTGGATTTGGTCAAAAATCACGCGATTGGGTTAAAACCCAGTTGCCGCGTTCTTTTACTATTTTAGGTAAAATGAAGGCTGATATTCCTCAAAAGTACTGGATGGATGTTCCTGAAGCAGATAAACCTGGCTATCAAAAGTTGATGCGTGAATCGCGTATAAACCTGACCAAAAAAGGGATTTATGATAAGCGTATGATGAAACTATTGTGGCAATTCCGTTGTAAGGAAAATCCGAAAAACTTTGAGTGTGCATTACAGGACGAGAATTATAAATAATCCTGATACAAATACTCTGAATAAAGTTTAAACTTCCAGAACTGACCATATATTGTGTATGTTATACTGTATATGGTCTTTTTCTTTATAAGACATCAGATTTAGGTTGAGGAATACCCATCATGAATGCCCAAACTCTTGTTATCTCAGATAATGCTGCCAAAAAAGTGCGTCAACTCCGTGACAGCGAAGGGAATCAGGATTTAATGCTGCGTGTTTACGTGACAGGTGGTGGTTGTTCTGGCTTTTCTTATGGTTTTAATTTTGCTGAAAGTGCTAATGAAGATGATGCCAAGTTTGAAAATGGCGATGTCACCATGTTGGTCGATTCATTAAGCTATCAATATCTTGTTGGTTCTGTCGTAGATTATCTTGAAGGCCTAGAGGGTTCACGTTTTATCGTGCAAAATCCAAATGCTACAACAACCTGTGGTTGTGGTTCTTCATTTTCGATCTAAAATTTGATGTATAAAAAATCCCCAATAGGGGATTTTTTTATGCGATCGTAATCAAATCATCAAACAATTTAAACACTGGTTATTGTTCCTAGTATTCTAAAATCCTTAGCGCCTGTAACCGAAGGCAAGTTACCACTTTGTTGATTCATAAAGCGCATGCCAAGCCATGCAAATGCGGTCGCTTCTACCCATGTTGGTGATAATCCAAGTACACTGGTACTTTGCACTGACCAATTATGTTTGCGTAAACGCCAGCGAAGTTGTTCTAATAAATGTGAGTTATAAGCGCCTCCACCACAAACATACACTTCACCAGTATCTAAATCAGAACGATAAATTGCTTTTTTAATCGCGCGTGTGGTGAGTTTCAACAGGGTTGCTTGTACATTTTCAGGGGTATCTTCTAGCTCATCATATTCCATTTCATCATTACGCCAATCTGCAAGCTGATCATCTAGCCAGTCAATATTAAAGTCTTCACGTCCTGTGCTTTTTGGAGGCTCTTTTGAAAAAAACTCGTGCGCTTGCAAGCGTTCTAATAAACCGCGAATGGGATGACCATAAGCCGCCCAATTGCCATTTTCGTCATAAGGATGGCCTGTATAACGCTCACACCATGCATCCATTAAAATATTGGCAGGACCTGTATCGAAACCATAAACGGCTTCTGGTCGCCCTGCGGGAAGCAGACTGACATTGGCAATACCGCCCAAGTTTAAAATCACACGATGAATACTGGAATGCTGAAAAATCGCTTGATGAAATGCAGGAACCAATGGCGCACCTTGACCGCCCGCAGCCATATCCCGACGCCTAAAATCAGAAATTACAGGAATTTGGGTAATTTCAGTAATGATATTGGGGTCGCCAATTTGTAAGGTAAATCCATGTTCAGGACGATGGCGAATCGTTTGTCCGTGGGAACCGATTGCTTTAATTTGACTACGATCCAAATGATTCTTTTCAATCAGCTCATTAATCCCATGACCAATCAGCTCGGCAAGTGTTACATCGGCTTTACCCATTCGATCAATTTCATTATCCCCTGGCAGGGTCAGTGCCATTAATTCATCACGTAACTCTGGTTCAAAAGGAATGGTTAAAGTCGCATGAAGATGTAAGGGATCAAATGAGGCAGCAACGAAATCGACCCCATCCATGCTGGTACCGGTCATTACCCCAATATAGATCGATGTCATGAGTAACTTCGCCTGCAATCTGCTGAAAAAGTGTTAGTATATCGCACAAATTGAATAACTGATGTGTTTAGGTTTTGTGATGTCAAATTTCTTGCCTGCTGAAGAACAGCTTGCCCTCATTCAACGAGGAACTCATGAAATTATTTCTGTAGAGGATCTGCTTAAGAAACTCAAGGAAAATCGTCCTTTAAAAATTAAGGCGGGTTTTGATCCAACTGCACCAGATTTGCATTTTGGTCATACAGTATTGATCAACAAGCTCAAAACTTTTCAAGACTTAGGTCATGAAGTGACATTCTTGATTGGTGATTATACTGCCATGATTGGCGATCCAACGGGTAAAAGTGCGACACGTCCGCCGTTAACTCGTGAACAGGTGGAGGCGAATGCCAAAACTTATCAGGAACAGGTTTTCAAAATTCTTGATCCAAATAAAACCAAAGTTCGTTTTAACTCCGAATGGTTTAATCAAAGATCGGCCGCTGATCTGATTCAATTAGCGAGTCAGCAAACGGTTTCGCGCATGCTAGAACGTGATGACTTCACCAAGCGCTATAACAACCATCAGCCGATTGCCATTCACGAATTTTTATATCCACTGGTTCAAGGCTACGATTCGATTGCACTCGAAGCAGATGTAGAGCTTGGTGGAACAGACCAAACATTTAACTTGCTCATGGGTCGCACTTTACAAAGCCGCTATGGGCAAGAATCACAGGTGTGTATCACGGTTCCAATTCTTGAAGGATTGGATGGTGTGAATAAAATGTCCAAATCATTGGGCAATTATATTGGCGTATTTGATGCACCTGGTGCGATGTATCAAAAAGTCCTCTCGATGCCAGATACCTTGATTGAGCGTTATTTCGAATTACTCAGTTTCAAGTCAATGAATGAGATTCAAGGTCTGCTCAAAGAAATGGCTGATGGTCGTAATCCACAGGAATTGAAAAAGATTCTTGCGGTTGAGTTGGTTGAGCGTTTTCATGGGACAGAAGCAGCTGCCAATGCACATAAAGGTGCTGGAAATATTATTACCGAGGGGGAAATTCCAGAAGATACTCCAGAGGTGATTATTTCTCGTGGTGAATTTGGTGGAGAAATCTTTATCGCCTCTATTTTACGTTTGGCAGGTCTGACTAAAAATGCAGCTCAAGCTAAAGATGCTGTTGCACGTGGGGCAGTCAAAGTAGATTGGAATGTGATTGATGCCAATTTTTCTGTCAAAGAAAACAAGACCTATATCATTCAGGCAGGCAAAAAAGCGATTGCTCGAGTCACATTTACCGACTAAAGCAGAATAACTTTTCAAGTGTTATCTAAAGCAGACGATAAGTCTGCTTTTTATTTATATATAAGTGAAAACTTTGTTAAATTATGAATATGACCTGTACGACTATGGTGAGTATCACTTTGTTTCTGAGCATAAATACATAAAATAAGCCCAACAAAACTGAAAATAAAATCAGTTTTATTGCCTGATTAAAGATCAAATAAATCCTGTACAACTTAAAAAACTACGGTATAAATAGATTAAACAAAAAATTCAACAGCATGTTTAAGGAGAACCTCACATCTATCCATAACATTTAGACAAGCTTTATTCAGTAAAAAAGATATTCATGCAGTAATACGATGATTTAGTAAATAAAAACAACGAGAGGAGAGCTATCCATGGGATTTGATCAACAACACCTCAATTGGCTTATCACTTTTTTATTTGACACAGATCCAGTCGCTATAGAAGAAGAACAGTATTTATTAGCGCATTATTATCTAGATAAATTAGATGTTGTTGAAAATTACCAATTGTCGAGCATGGTCATGTCAAGACTCCCATATCGGGCAAAAGTATTTTTCTTTGGGGAAAGCTATGTGGGTAGACAACAAATGATTCGAGAAGTCATTGATGTAAGGGGTAACTATCATATTCACTAAAGCATCAAGAGATACAATTCGCTCCAAAAGTACATGCTCGCGTGTACTTTTTTTATGGTTAGTTTGAAGAATAATCAATTTACGTTCATTTGTTGAACGCTCAAGGCTGAATCGACGAAAAAAAGCACATCCATTGAAAATAAATGCTTTCAGGGGTTGCGCTGGTTTAAAAACTGTATAGAATACGCAGCATCCCGACGCGATACACGATGAAGATCTTGGCTTTTAGGGTTAAGGTTTGAAGGATTTGTATTGAGTT